>CAVWCW010000008.1:0-559745 GCA_963753615.1 uncultured Gammaproteobacteria bacterium | reverse complement strand
TCGAAATCCGTTGGGGGCGTAAGCCCCACGTGGGTTCGAATCCCACCCTCTCCGCCAGCAATGAAAGGGGCCCCGTGAGGGGCCTTTTTCGTTGCTGGTTGACGGGGGAGGATGTGATGGCAAGCCTGGGTTAGACGAAATCGCCGGGAGCGATTTCGATCGCGCGCAGCGCGACCCCGCAGGGGCGAGGGCAGGGACAACCCGAGTAATCCCACCCTCGGCAATTGCTCCTGCATTGCTCTACCTCCTGCTTCCCTGCAGTCGTCTCCGCCAGCAATGAAAAGGGCCCCGTCAGGGGCCTTTTTCATTGCTGGTTGACGGGGGAGGATGTGATGAGAAGCCTGGGTTCGACGAAATCGCCGGGAGCGATTTCGATCGCGTGTTAGGGGAGGGGACCGGACCTTCTCCAACGCGCCATGGAACCCTTCCAAGTCAACGGTCTGACCGAGCCTAGGCAACGGATCACCAGTCTTTCCAGCAGGACTTCGCGACCGCTTAAGTACTAAACCCTGGCCGATACATGGACGTTACCGCTTGCTGCAGGCCGAACGATGTGTTTTCTCGCCGTTGGCGCCGAAATGTACTACTTTTGAAGGTGAGCAAGAGTCAAGGCATTGCCTCGCCGACGTCATTTGGTGTAGAAGTCCCCTTAGAAAAAGCAGTGAGAGGGGAAGAACCACCCGGCCTTTCATGCGTCGGGGTTTTTGTCAGTGCCCCGAACTTGCGCTTGCGCCGGCTGCGAGAGCAAGTTCGGTTCGGGCCCTAGCGGTGGCCGCCCAGAGTGGGAAGGCTGCCTTGGGCGCAAAACAATTGAGCCAATTGATGGCAGCTGCTGTTCGAGTATTTTGCTCCGGATTGTTCTCCGGAAACCGGGCAGCGGGATTCGATGCCAATTTTTTTGAGGGCGGAATAGATGAAAAAACGTATGCGAAAGAGCCAATTAACCCTTGCGGTGGGTGTCGCCTGTTGCCAGGCATTGCTGGTGTTCGGCCCCGGCAACGCCTTTGCGGCAGGCTCCGGTGGTGCCTTTCCAACCGCGACCCTGTCCACGAGCAAATCGCCGCAAAGCCAGAAAGTTATGCCGCTTCTGGACGAAATCTACCAGGAGTACCAGACGTATCTGGCGAGCGGCGCGCCCACGCGAGGGGTCGAATTCGCCTCGAAAGTGCCGATGGCGCAAGTGCAAGACGGGTTCGTGGTGATCCATGCGGCGGCAGAAGACGCCGAGGCGCTGCGTGGCGAATTGGTCGACCTCGGTTTGCAGAACGCGGCCGTATACGGTCACACCCTGTCCGGCCGGTTTCCGATCAGCAACATACCACAGCTCGAAGCCGTGACCTCGCTTCGGCTGGTTCGCCCCGCCTTGATGCAAACCCGCGCCGGGGCGGTGACCAGTCAAGGGGACCTTGCGCAGTACTCGGATGTGGCACGCACCAATAACGGGATAGACGGATCGGGAATAACCGTCGGAGTTATCTCCGACAGCTACGACAATCTGTCCGGCGCCGCGGCGGACGTCGGCACGGGCGACCTGCCTGCAGGTGTAGCCGTGCTCAGCGATCTGGCGTCCGGTGGTTCTGACGAGGGGCGGGCCATGGCGCAAATCGTCTACGACGTGGCGCCCGGATCCGCACTCGCGTTCCATACCGCCTTTAACGGTTCGGCCGATTTCGCACTGGGCATCGAGGAATTGGCCGGGTGTCCGCCGGGATCGTCAGCCGGTTGCACGCCCATGCCCGGGGTCGCCGCCGATGTCATTGTGGATGACATCGGCTATGCGGACCAGCCGTTCTTCCAGGACGGTAGCGTTGCTCAGGCGGCCGATTTTGTCGCGGCGAGCGGTGTCCCTTATTTTTCGTCGGCGGGCAACTCCGCCCGCAACAGTTACGAAAGTCCTTTTCGACTTGCGGCCGGTACCTACTTCGGGGTCTACGGGTTTACACGACTTTGACCCCGGCCCCGGCGAGGACATCTGCCAATCCTTCAGCGTCCCCGCAGGAGGATCCGCAACCTTCCTCTTCCAATGGGACGAGCCGTTCTTTTCGGTGAGCGGCGCCCCCGGGGCAAGCAACGATATAGACATCTATATCGCGGATGCAACCTGTACAACCATACTTACGAGGGCTCCGCGAGTCCAATGTCGGCGGCGATGCGCTGGAGTTCTTCAGCTTTCAAAACCCCGGGCCAGGGACGCTCTTCAATGTCGTAATCCACAAATTCTCCGGTGCTAACCCGGGCTTGATCAAGTACATCAATTGGAGCGGAGGTCCCGCCAACGAGTATCACACTCAAAGCAGCACCAGTTTCGGTCATCCGAATGCGCTGGGTGCGATCGGTACCGGAGCGGCGGCATACTGGCAAACGCCGCCATTCGGCGTGAATCCGCCGCTGCTTGAGACTTTTTCGTCTGCCGGCGGCACACCGATCCTGTTCGACACGGCAGGCACCCGGTTGCCGGTCCCGAGCATTCGAAACAAGCCCGACATCACGGCTCCGGACGGCGGCAACAACACCTTCTTCGGATCCGATGCCGAACCTGACGGCTGGCCGAACTTCTTCGGAACCTCGGCAGCGGCGCCCCATGCGGCTGGCGCGGCCGCCCTGCTGCTGGAGTGCGCCCCGGGCCTGACGCCCGAGCCAGATCCGCAATGCGTTTACCAGCACTGCCATCGACATGGGGACTCCCGGGGGCGACTTCGACAGCGGTTATGGACTTCTCGACGCCGATATGGCAGCGGCCACGGTATGTACGGCGCCGCAGGACCGCCGACAAGGTGGGTGTTCGCCGCAACAACCTCGTTTTTCCTCGACCTCAACGGCAACAATGCGTGGGATCGGCCGGGGCAGACGGCGTGTTTAGCTTCGGCGCGGCTATCGGACGTCCCGATCACCGGAGACTGGAATGGCGATGGCGTCGATGATATAGGGTCCGGCGCAACAACGCGTTCTTCATCGACCTCAACGGCAGCCGGGCCTGGGACACCCGCACTCGACGGCGTGTTATGCTTTGGTGCGCGCTTCGGATGTGCCGGTCATCGGCGACTGGAACGGCGATGGTGTCGATGATTTCGGTGTGCGTCGCAACAACCCTTCTTCATCGACCTTAACGGCAACCGGGTCTGGGATGCCGGGTCGACGGCGTGTTTGCCTTCGGTGCGCCTACGGATCTGCCGGTCATCGGCGACTGGAATGGCGATGGTTTCGACGATTTCGGTGTGCGTCGCAACAACCTCTTCTTCCTCGACCTCAACGGCGACTTGCTCTGGGATCCGGGATCGACGGCGTGTTCGCCTTCGGTGCCCCTACGGACCTGCCGGCCATCGGAGACTGGGATGGCGATGGCGACGATGATATCGGTGTCGGCGCCGCAAAACCTCTTCTACCTCGACCTAAACGGCAACCGGATCTGGGATGCCGGCGTTGACACGGTATTTGCCTTCGGACTGAGCAGCGATACGCCGGTGACGGGAAAATGGTGACCGAGAAAGGTTAAGGGCCGGAGGGTCCGAGATTCGGGCAGGGACGCCCGGAAACGATTCATTTCACCCCGGCTGCAAAGCCGGGGTTTTTTCTGCCCGCCCAAACCGGGTCGCGACATGGCTTGGCCCATGCCGGATTCCATGCCGCCAGCTACGGGCAGATTCGGAAGGTGCCTGTTTCAGCAGATACGATCGACCCCCGACCCCATCGGGTGGATGAAACGCTGCGCTGCGCGAATCCACAGAACTGCCTGTTTCCCCTCGCCCTGGGCAGACAACCAAGGGGGCGCCGCGAGGCAGCAGGTGGCGGTTGTCCCAGTCCATCGCGGTACCCAAGCTGCGCGCCGCGCGCAGGTGCGCGGCGAGTCCGCCTTGAAACCAACGGTTATCGAGTTCGTTAGCTTTACCGGGATCGGTTTGCCGGACGGGGGCAAGCTGATCCGTAACGGAAACGCCCTGCTGCACGCAACGGCTGTCCTGGTGCCCGTATTCGGTCTGGATGATCGAGAAGCCTTGGAAGCTGTCGTCGCTTGCCGCTCGCTCCATAGTCGGTGGTACGCTGAAACCGGCCAGCCGAACCGTTTCCTGGAACGAAACCGGTCAGCGATGGCAGTCCAAGGCCACGAGAGGAAGCCGCAGCAGAAAAAAATCCCCCTGGCGAAACCGCCAGGGGGATTCAATCACTCTATCGAAGCATCCCTGCGCGCATCTCAGACGCTAGCGTTCTGAATATCCCTTGTCTGTCACCATTTCCCCGCTAGCGGCGTATCGCTGCTCACGCCGAAGGGGAATATCCCGTCAACCGCGGCCTCCCAGACCTTGTTGCCGTTTAGGTCGAGGAAGAAGAGGTGGTTCCTGCCGGATGCCGAAATCATCGATACCATCGGCATTCCAGTCGCCGATGATCGGGAGATCCGTACTGCTACCGAAAGCAAATATCCCGTCGACTCCGGGTTCCCAGACCCGGTTGCCGTTGAGGTCGAGGAAGAAGAGGTTGTTGCGCCGGATGCCGAAATCATCGACGCCATCGCCATTCCAGTCTCCGATGACCGGCAGATCCGCAGCGGCACCGAAGGCAAACACCCCGTCGACTCCGGGTTCCCAGACCCGGTTGCCGTTGAGGTCGATGTAGAAGAGGTTGTTGCGACGGATGCCGATATCATCGACGCCATCGCCATTCCAGTCTCCGGTGACCGGCAGATCCGCAGCGGCGCCGAAGGCAAACACGCCGTCGACTCCGGGTTCCCAGACCCGGTTGCCGTTGAGGTCTAGGAAGAAGAGGTTGTTGCGCCGGACGCCGACATCATCGACGCCATCGCCATTCCAGTCTCCGGTGACCGGCAGATCCGTAGGGGCGCCGAAGTTGAACACCCCGTCTATCCCGGCATCCCAGAGATTGTTGCCGTTGAGGTCGAGGAAGAAATTGCTGCTACGGTGAACGCCCACCTTGTCGGCGCTCACGGTCGGCAAGGCGACAGTAACCGGACTCCTGGCCGGCCCCCCTGCATAGCTTTCCCCGTACGAGAAACTACTTGTCGTAGCCGACAGCAGGTGGCCGCCAAGCACCGTAGATGCCTGTACGGTCCAGGTCGCGGTGCCCGTGCCGGCGCCGGCGATAGCGCCGATGTTTTGCGGGTCCGTACCGGAAACGATGCTGAATCCCGCAGGCAACGTCAGGTCGACCGCATTGTTGTGCGAGGCAACGGTTCCGGTATTGTCCACATCGACATTGACGGTGAACTGCGCGCCGGGCGCCACATTGGGCATACTGGCGAAGCTTAGAGTAAAAGCCGGCGGGTCGGCGAGTACGAACCCCTCCTCGGTGGCTAAGGCATAGGGTTCGGAAGACACGCCGGTGAAACTGCCGTCATAAGCATACACTTTCACCACCACGTCGGTTGCCCCTGCGCCCGAAGCCACCCGCACCTGTTGCACGTTGTCCAAGACCGGGGCGTCGGTATCGATGACGAGATTATTGCTTTCGTTATAGAGCCTGAGGTCCAGATCATTCAGTCCATAGGTCGTGCTCGGATAGGCGTGATCCACGTAGACTGCATGCCGGTTCCACACCATGGTGGCCCGATCCCGGCCTTCGCCAGCGGCGCCTTCGTCTCGCATCACGCCTTTCCACAGTTGGTAGTCGGTCGCCGTACCGCTCGGGGTAACGCTGCCGTAGTGTAGGTCGCTGCGGTGGTAGTAGGCCGCCCAGGCATTCATGTAGCCCCAACCGTAGGCGGTGCTCCAGCCGTCGAGATCGCTTTCGAAATTGATCCCGGGCTCGTTCTTCTGCGCCGTATTGAGCAACAGGGCCTTGATCCCCTTCTCGTCTATCACGCCGGCGTCCATGAGGTCCATCGCCACGCCAAGGACCATGGGGGCCGCCATGCTGGTGCCCGTCTTGGCGACCCAGTCCGTCGCGGTTTCCCAATTGTGGGCAGCCGATGCGATCAAGGTCCCGGGGGCCGCGATGTCCGGCTTTTTGCGTCCCGATGCCGTGGGGCCTCGTGTGCTCGAAGCCCTGATCGTATCGTCGGTGCGCGCGGCGGTGTTCTTGTCGTCCACATTGGCGACCGCGATCGCGTTGTAGGAGGTCGCCGGATCGCTGAAGTCGGTGTTGAGGGGACCGCTGTTGCCCGCGGAAATCGTAACGACCATGTCGCTATAGTCGTCGATCACCGCATCCCAGAACTGACCTCCTGCCGGGTCGTCGGCAGTGGTCGCGCCGCCGTAGCTCAGGTTGAAGCCATCCACGTCGTCCGCGAACTCGTCAGTCAGGTAGGTTGGCCGCAGTTCGTCCGTGTGGTTGAGCGCGCGGTCCACCAGCCACATCTTGTCCGACCAGTGCATGGACGCCCTGCCGCTCGTGTTCAACCACCCGGCCTTCAGGTGTACTGTCTTGTCGACGCCGAACGACATGCCCTTGACGGTCGGATAGGTGGTGGACCCCTCGCTGGCGACTATGCCCATGACGTGGCTGCCGTGGCCCTGCAAATCGTCGATCCACTGCTCCTGGGTGCCTGCAGTAACGTCATTGTAGGTAGGATCGGAAATCCCCCCTGTCAAGTACCAGGAATAGTGATTTTCGCGGCCCGCGCTCGCATCGAGGAACGGGTGGTTGAGGTCGGTGCCGCTGTCGACTACCGCGGGATCGTAGAGACCCCCGTCATAGCCGTTGTTCCAAAGCCCGCCACCGGACAGGGTGCTGGTTACCAAAGTCGCATCGTCGGCAATGTTGAGATGCCCATGCGCCAATCGGTCTTCGGCCACGCGCGCGACATCGTCCATGGCGGCGATCTCCTGCACTGTGCCCGCCGGCACCTGCGCGACGATGACGTTGCCGGCGATGGTTGTGAAGTCCAGCACCGCGCCCAGTGCTTCCAAGGCCCCCTGCACACGATCCTGCACGCCGCTCACCGCCTTGGCCAATCGCGCCGACTGTTCTTGCTGCACGAGCAGAGAGAGTTCCTCATGGCGCTGGTTCAATTGACGAAGCGTCTCCTTGTCTCCCTGGGTCATGGCCTGGAAATAGGCTTCGTATTGCGCCGAGTCGGGCGCGCTTTCGTCCTGCCAGTCGCGGTATGCGCCTACCTGTTGCAGCAGGTCGTCGATCTGCCCCTTGACTTCCGAAACATCCGCCCGCAATGCGGACAAAGTCGACCCCTGCGCCTCGGCCGGGGGTGGTGAAGGTCTCAAGAAGATTAGAACTCGGACGAGTTCGTCCGGCGACATCGCCGCCGACTTTGACGCGAGTCTCGGATCCAACGCCGGGACCTCGACGGACACCAAGGTAGGCTTTTGGAGCATCTCTGCTTCCAAGGCTTCCTGCCCAGCCTGGCCCGCGACGGCGCTGCTGGCCGATACCAGCGCCGCTGCGAAGATGGAAAATCGCACTCTCGTATGTTTATGCATAGCAACCTCACTTGAACCGAATTTATCGCGCGCTTAGGAACAGCGCCTAGTGACGGCTATAATTTTTACCCCCTACAAAATTTGCTGTGCCGGAAATAGCACCGGTGAGTAAGCTGGATTACCGCTGCCTTGCGCCGGCTTAACACTTGAGGAAAGACGCCGAAAAAAGCCGTCCAAGGCTTCTTCCGCCACGATCTTAAGTATCCTTTTTTTCAACCAGTTACGAATATATAACCAGAAGAACCCGCGCCAATAAAGCGGGTGGATATCCCTATCCGATCCATGCTTGGAAAACCAAACCTTGCATTTTATATGGTAGTTGTTTTTCCGCGATCCGTATGTAGCTCAAAAGGGTTATATCGAGGCCGAAACCTAAACAATAAGGATTCCGATTCACCCCGAAAAATTTTCTTTGATGGCGCTGCGCGATGATCGATATCTTTTTTCCGAAAAAATCGGCTATGTTTGCATTGGGGAAGCGCTGATTTTGTCCCAGCCAAAGATCCGAGCGTGGAACTGGCGTGAGATAATGATTCATCCTCTTAACCGTCGTTTGCGTAAGCAAGGACATTCGGGCAGGGACGCCAGGGAATGATTCTTTTCACCCCGGCTACGAAGCCGGGGGGTTGCTGCTCAGGCCAACCTGGTCGTGAACTCGGTTGGCCCATCCCGAGTTCCGTGCCGGCATCGACGGGCACACACGGCAGTTGCCGGTTTCAGTTAGGGAAGATCGGCGCCCGATCGGATTTGTTGGGTGAAACGCTCCGCTTCGCGAATTTTCAGGACCGCCTGCTCGCCCTCGGCCTGGGCTGACAACCAAGGGCCTGCCTCGCGCAGCAACTCCTGATTGCGGTAGAGCCGGGGCAGGCTGGCCCGCAGATAGTCACCGTTCGGGTTGAGCAGGACCCAATGCTGGTCCGGGGCGTCGCGGGGCAGCAGTTGCAGGTTGTCCCAGTCCACCAAGGTGCCTAGGCTGCGCACCCCACGCAGCTGTGCAGCGAGTTCCCGCAGTTCAATGGCCAGCCGCTCGGCAGCGGCGCCGGCTGCCTGGGCGCCGTCGAGCCGGTCGAATTCGAACACCAGGCCGGCACCGGTGCTGTATTGCGGGCGCTGGTTCTGGCGGTACTCCCAGTGGCCGCGCGGCTCCTCGGGCTTGGCGATGCCGCTTCGGGGCGGCTTCGTCGTCGGGTCGGCTTTGCAGGCATGCAGCCAACAATAGTTGACCACGATCTGCTGTTCCAGCCGGCGGTCGTCGCTCGCCTGGGGGCCGCTGATCACCGTCGGTTGGCCGTCTACCGCGATCATCACCGGATTGGGACGCCGAGCGTAGACTTGCACCTCGGCTCCCATGTCCAATGCGTCCAGCCGTCGGCGCAGCTGGTCGGAAAAGGCCCAGGTGGCCGAGCGCCAACGGCTCAACTTCCGTCTGGCCTTGCGGTCGCTCGCCCTGGCCTGGCGCGAGGTCACAGCTTCGCTCTCGTAAGCGGCCAGCAGTTCGGACAGGGCAAGCCAGGCGAAATCGCGCTGTTGGGTTTCGTCCCCGACGCTTACCTGCTCGGCTAGTTCGAACAGTCCAAGCGCTGCTTCCCGGGGCAGCCGGATCTCGGTAGGCACGGGATCGGCCCCAAGCGGCGTCAGCCAGAGCGCCAACGCGGCGAACAGAAACTGAAGGGTCGGCTTCGGCATGGTTGGGCGGTTCGGGGGAGAAGGCGTTCCTGCATACTGAAAACAGCCGCCGCGATAGTCAAGCGGCAGGGTTTCATTTCGGTACAATAGCGCTTTTGCCCGACCCCGCCGTGAACCGAAGCGACTTCCCCACCCGCGCCGATCTCGATGCCTGCCTGCTGGCGGACCGCTTGCCGCTTGGCAAGCGTGTGCGCGGGTTGAAGCGGCGGCGTGACCAGGGCGAGCCCTTCGATCAGGGTCCGAGCCGGGTTTGGCAGGCATTGGAGGAGTCCCGGGTCCTGGCCTCGCGCCGCCGCGACTCGGCCCCGGTGCCGGAATTCCCCCCCGAGCTGCCGGTCAGCGAGCGCCACGAGGAGATCGCGCAAGCCATCGCCGAGCACCAGGTGATCGTGCTCTGCGGCGAAACCGGCTCCGGCAAATCCACCCAGCTGCCGAAGATCTGCCTCGGGCTCGGGCGCGGGGTGTTCGGGCGCATCGGCCACACCCAGCCCCGGCGCATTGCCGCCCGCAGCCTGGCCAGCCGCATCTCGGCCGAACTCGGGCGCGATCTGAGCACGACAGTGGGCTACAAGGTCCGCTTCCATGACCGAGTGCGCCCGGAGACCCAGATCAAACTACTGACCGACGGTATGCTGCTGGCGGAGATCCAGCAGGACCGCTGGCTCAATGAGTACGATACCCTGATCATCGACGAGGCCCACGAGCGCAGCCTCAATATCGACTTCCTGCTCGGCTACCTGAAGCAGCTCCTGCCCAAGCGCCCGGACCTCAAGCTGATCGTCACCTCGGCCACCATCGACCCCCAGCGCTTCGCCGAGCACTTCGGCGGGGCGCCGATCATCGAGGTCTCCGGTCGCACCTACCCGGTGGCGTTGCGTTACCGGCCCCCGGCGGAGGCCGGCGCGGGCGAGCGTGACGAGTCCCTGCAGCAAGCCATCGTCGACGCGGTGGACGAGCTTTCGGGCCCGGGGCGCGGCGACATCCTGGTGTTCCTGAGCGGCGAGCGGGAGATCCGCGAGACCGCCGAGCACCTGCGCAAGCACAAGCTTCGGCTCACCGAGGTACTGCCCCTGTACGCCCGCCTGAGCCCGGCGGAGCAGGGCAGGGTGTTCCAGTCCCACGGCGGGCGGCGCATCGTGCTGGCCACCAATGTGGCCGAGACCTCGCTGACCGTGCCGGGCATCCGCTATGTGATTGATGCCGGCTATGCCCGCATCAGCCGCTACAGCCACCGCAGCAAGATCCAGCGCCTGCCGGTGGAGCCCATTTCCCAGGCCAGCGCCAACCAGCGCAAGGGCCGCTGCGGGCGAGTGGCCGCTGGCATCTGCATCCGCTTGTACGAGGAGGAGGATTTCGAGGGTCGGCGCGAATTCACCGAGCCCGAGATCCAGCGCACCAACCTGGCGTCGGTGATCCTGCAGATGAAGGTGCTGGGCTTTGGCGAGATCGAGGAATTCCCCTTTCTCGACCCGCCGGACGGACGCCTGATCCGCGACGGCTACCGCACCCTGGAGGAACTCGGTGCGCTCGGCGCCGACCGCCGAGTGACCCGCATCGGCCGCGAGCTGGCGCGCCTGCCGGTGGACCCCCGCATCGGGCGCATGCTCTGGGCCGCCGCCCACGGCCACTGCCTGCGCGAGGTGCTGATCATCGCCGCCGCGCTGAGCGTGCAGGACCCCCGCGACCGCCCCATGGACAAGCAGCAGGAGGCCGACGAGGCCCACGCCCTGTTCAAGCACGAGGACTCGGACTTCCTCGCCTACCTGGCGCTCTGGGACTACCTGGAGGAAAAGCGCCCGCACCTCAGCCGGCGCAAGTTCCAGCAGCTGTGCCGCCAGCACTTTTTGTCCTGGACCCGGGTCCAGGAGTGGCACGACATCCACCAGCAACTGCGGGCCCAGCTGCACGGCCTCGGCTTCAAGGACAACCAGGCGGCGGCCGGCTTCGAAGAGATCCACCGCGCCCTGCTCACCGGCCTGCTCAGCAATATCGGCTTTCGCGACAAGGAGAAGGAGTACCAGGGCGCCCGCGGCTCGCGCTTTCTCGCCTTTCCCGGCTCCGGCCTTTACGCCAAGCCGCCGAAGTGGGTGATGGCCGCCGAGATCGTCGAGACCGCGAAGGTCTACGCCCGCACTCTAGCCCGCACCCAACCCGAGTGGGTCGAGTCTGCTGCCGGCCATCTGGTGCAGCGCAGCTACTCCGAGCCCCACTGGCAGCCCAAGCGCGGCCAGGTCGGGGCTTACGAGAAGGTCAGCCTGTTCGGCCTCACTCTGGTGGCCCGGCGCCGGGTCAACTACAGCCCCATCAATCCGGTGGAATCGCGCGAGATTTTTATCCGCTTCGCCCTGGTGGAGGAGGACTTCGACACCCGCGCGCCCTTTTTCCGCCACAACCGGGAACTGGTGGCCCAGGTGCGCGACCTGGAGGCCAAGACCCGGCGTCTCGATCTGCTGGCCGACGAGCAGAGCCGCTACGAGTTCTACGACAAGCGCATCCCCCCCGAGGCGTGCAACGGCCCGAGCTTCGAGAAATGGCTGCGCCACGCCAGCCGCACGCAGCCCAAGCTGCTGCACATGCGCCTCGGCGACCTGCTGCGCCAACCGAGCGGAGAGCTGGGCCAGGACTTTCCGGACGGCTTCCCGCTGGGTGGCATGCAATTGCCCCTGGAATACGCCTTCGACCCCGGACAAAAGGCCGACGGCGTAACCCTGGTGCTGCCGATCGAGCTGGTGAACCAAGTGCCGGAAGAACGCTGCCAATGGCTGGTGCCCGGGCTGCTGAGGGAGCGGGTGATCGCTCTGATGCGGGGTCTGCCCAAGGCGCTGCGCAAGTCCTTCGTGCCGATCCCCGATTACGCTGACCGCTGCCTAGCCGCCCTGCAGCCGAGCGACCGCCCCCTGACCCAGGCCCTGGCCGAGCAGCTCAAGCAGCTCACAGGCGTGCACGTCCCGGAAGACGCTTGGGAGGGCATCGAGCTGCCAGAGCACCTGCGCATGCGCTTCCGCCTGGTCGACGCCAACGGGCGCACCCTGGACGCCGGGCGCGACCTGCAGGCACTCAAACGCCGCCATCGCGGCCAGGCCAAGGCCAGCTTCGCTCAGCTGCCGGCCTCTGAGCTGGAGCGTGACGGCATTCGCGACTGGGACTTCGGCCGTCTGCCCGAGAGCGTCGAGCTGCAGCGCGGCGGCCTGCGCCTGCGCGGCTTTCCCGCGCTGGTGGACGAAGGCGACAGCGTCTCGATCCGGGTGCTCGATTCCCGGCCCAGCGCCGAGGCCGCGGGCCATCTGGGGCTGCGCCGGCTGCTGATGTTGCGCCTGGCCCAGGATGTACGCTACCTGCGGCGCAACCTCGGCGGCCTGCAGCGCATGCAATTGCAATACGCCAAGGCCCCCAAGCCACCCGAGGGGCTGGACGCCGGCGCCGGCGCCAAGCTGGAAGATGAACTGGTGGCCTTGATCCTTGATCTCTGCTTTATCCAGGACCAGCCGGAACTGCGCGACGGCGAGGCCTTCCGGGCCCGCATCGAACAGCGTCGCGGCGAGCTGATGACCATCGGCGCCGCGGTCTGCGCCCTGGCCGCTGCGATCTTCGACGGCTACCAGCGCCTGCGCAAGGCCCTCTCGGGGGCCACCCAGATCAACTGGCTGGTCTCCCTGAGCGACATGCGCCAGCAGCTCGACCGCCTGGTGTTCCGCGGCTTTTTAGCGGTTACCCCTTACGCCGAGTTGCGCCACTATCCGCGCTATCTGCAGGCGCTGGAAAAACGCCTTGAAAAGCTCGCCCACGCCGCCGCCCGCGACCAGAAGCAGCTGGCCGAACTCACGCCGCTGTTCGGCGAATGGCAGCGCCGCGACCAGCAGGCCCGGCGCGACCGCCGCCACGACCCCAGGCTGGAAGAGCTTCGGTGGATGTTCGAAGAGCTGCGGGTGTCCCTGTTCGCCCAAGAGCTTAAGACCGCCTATCCCATCTCCCTCAAGCGGCTGGAACGGCGCTGGAAGGAGTTGGGGTTGTAATGGCACCACCCGCATCGGACTGACTGCCCGTTCAGAGATCGACCGGGATTTGCACGGCCTGGGCTTCCTGCGCCTGGAACGTCCGGGGATAAAAGATTGGCGCGCATAGATTAATCGCGATTTGCGGAGTCGCTTCAGAATGATCACAGGTGACGAGGCGCCAGCGCGAGTAACTTCCGTGTTGCGTCGCACCAGAGAGCTGGCGTTTCGTTGCCCTTTTCTGCTGGGTTTGCGGGTATCTGGGGATTCGCGCGGCGCCGGCGGACTGTGGACGGCAGCGGCCATGAACTGGCTTGTCAGCTCGGAAGTCCGCCGGGCTCCGTGCCGAAAGTCCGGGCAGAACCTAATGTCCCCAAATACTTCGCCCCACTGCTGTCCCATATACTTTCATGGGAATCTCGGTGCGGGTTAAGCGGTCGGCCTGTGATTCAGGCGCATTGACGCATAGCAGGCCGCGGAGCCCCCTGTGCTCTAACAGGTCGAGCTGAAGCAAACGTAGTATCGGTTGAAGCTGGAAAGAGCCGTTGGACGGGGTGTAGGGTGTGCTTGCGGCGGCGCGGGGCGAGGCGCAACGACGCCGAATAGTCAATCTATTCCGAGGAGTTGCAACGCAGCGACCCACAGGGATGTGGGAAATGTCAGGTTCCGTCTGGAACAGGACCGGACCATACGCCTCCGCAAGCGTGCCATGCGCCCCGTAGCCTGGATCACCGAATCGATGAAGAGATGAAGTGAAGGCTGGTTCCTTCATTTCAGTACCCTAATTGTAAGATTTGAGCGGTCACCTGCTCTTTCTAGGTTGAAAGCTTTGGCCGATTTCTGCGAGTGGTTGATGGGCGCTTGCGCCGCGAATGCCCCCAGGAATCCGGATTACCGCTGTACCAGGGTCCATTCCGCGACCGACAGTGTCTGCGGGTTCACGATGAGAATCCGGTGATTGTTGGTGTCCGCCACCAGCACCCGATTGTCCATCACCGCTACGCCACCAGGTTCATTGAGCTGGGTCTGCGTCGGTTTCCCGAGCTTGTCGCCTGGTTCCCCGGTTCCAACCAGGGTCCTCACCCGCTTGTTTTTCAGGTCGATCAGCTTGATCTTGTGATTGTAGGTGTCGGCGACCACCAGCAGTTGAGGGTTCACCACGGCGACGTCTGATACGTGCTGCAATAGTGCTTTGTCGAGGGGGCCGTCGCGATCACCGAATTCGAACAAGCCCTTGCCCGCCAGGTTCTCCACCGTGCCTCGCGTAAGGCGAATCCGCCGAATGGCGGAGGCCTCGGCGTCGGCGACATAGAGATCTTTCCCGGTCAGAGCCAGCCCGCTTGGCTGGCTGAAGCTGGCTTCGGCGAGAGGCCCTTGGTCGATCCCTTCGAGTCGGGAGCCCGCATAGGGAGAGATCTTTCCATCCAGCAGATTCAATCTCCAGATCTGATGGCTGCCGGCCATGGCGATATACAGCCATGAGTCCTGCGATGCCAGGGCCCAAGGTGAACGAAGTCCGAGGCGAAGGGCGTCGTACTCCCCTTTGTGTAAGTCTCCGATTTGACCGGTCCCGGCCAAGGTGCTCACTCGCCCCTCGTCGAGCGCGATAAGCCGAATCGCGTGATTGCCGGTATCCGCTACCGCCAGACCGGCCCGCGTGAAAGCCAATCCCTGGGGGGCGTAGAAGCGCGCTTGCCGCGCGGGACCGTCCTCGAACCCCGGTTCCGGGCCACCGAAGCTAGCGTCGATCGTGCCATCGGGCCGGGCCACAATGACCCGGTGATGCAGGGTGTCGCTGATCGCTACCCTAAGGCCGTCCGCGGATACGGCGATCTTCCCCGGGGCCGCCAGCAAGGCAGCGGCAAAGCGATCCTGCTCCAGAGCGACGGGCAGCTTGTCTTTATTAAGCTCGTCTCGATAAAGCTCCAGGAGCCGCGCGATCGCCTTCGTCAGCCGCTCTTCGTTGCCCTCTCCGGCGACCTTGCCCAAGACCTGCAGGTCCGGGGTGATCAGCACCAGGGTCGGCCAGGCAACTACCCCAAAGCGTCGGGCCAGCCGCCACTCTGGGTCGTTGACGATCGGGTGGCGCCGGTCCAGCCGCACGACCGTGCTGCGCAGGGTTTCCAGGTTTTTCTCGTTGTCGAACTTAGGGGTGTGCACGCCGATTACCACCAAGTCGTCGCCGAACCGCACCTCCATGCGTCGGAGTTGCTCCGCTACGTGCAGGCAGTTGATGCAACCATAGGTCCAGAAGTCCAGGAGCACTACACGCCCCTCCAGGTCATCTGCGGTCAAGGGGCGCTCGACGTTTAGCCACTGCAGTTGCGGCGGGAAATCCAACATCGGCCTTTGGCCGGTTAGAGGCACCCCCTCGGGGAGTGCCATAGTGGGCGTGAGCAGACAAACCAGCAGGAGGATCGACAGCAGGGCTCTGAACGACGCGACCGGGCGGGTCAACGAATCAGTCCAGGGTCTGAAACAGATTGCGGTAATGGTTTTGCTGGGCACAGACCGTACACATAGAGCTGGCGTTTTCAGAACCGAGGGGACGGTGAAAGGGAACGCCGCAGGCGCGACAGCGGTGGGTGCCAAGGGAAATTTTCTCCTGTTCCGGCACGGCGAAATGTCGGATCTCTACCGCGCCGCTCGCGCAGACATCGCGACACAGGCCGCAATCGCTGCAGCGGTCAGGGTCGAGCCGATAGGAGGCCCCGCCGGTCTTGTCCAACTCCAGGGTGATCGCCGCGTGCGGGCAGGTGCGCGCGCAGACATCGCAGCCGGTGCAGCGCCGATCCTCGATATGTGGGACATGAACACAGGGTTGTGTTGCTTCGGTGCGGGGGAGTAACCGGCCTGCGGGGCTGAAGCCGGGTGTTTCCCGCTCCGCCGACCGGTCTTGCCCAAACGCCTTCTGTGCCGCGGCGTCCAATGCCCGGCGGAAAAAGGCGCGCCGCCCCAGCGCCAGCTTCTCGTCACCTGCGGCCGCTTTGGTCCGCGCCTGTTGCCAGCCCTCAACTTCGATGCGGTCCACTGCCAAGGTAGCTAGCCCGCGAGCCTCAAGTAGCCAGTTGGCCTGCTGCAAATAATGGGCTATCCGGGGTGCCGTCCCGCGCGGACAGCTGTCGCAGTCGCCGCTGCCCAGCACCAGCCGGCGCACACCCTGGCCGTACAGCCGCAGCAGCTTGTCCAGTCCAAAGGTATGAAGGCAGGGCACTATGCCCTCAGTCGAGTCGAGGCGCCCTGCCTTTGCACAAACGGCGAAGGCGATCCGGATACCGTCGATCCGGTAGTAGGCCGGCGCAACGGGCTGATCGAGTACGCCCTGGGGGCAGGCCGGAACGCAGAGTCCGCAGCCGTCGCACAGTGCCGGATCAATGCCCACTGCTTCGTCGTCGATCACCCAGGCGCCGGTGGGACAGGCCTCTACGCAGGATCTGCAACTCGCCCGCTCCAACAGCGAATGGACGCACCGTTCCGCCGTCACCGCCGGGAGCAGTGCTTCGTAGATGGATCGCGCTGGATCCAGCCCCATGGCTACCAGGAGGGGGCAGAACCGGGCACGTAGTGTGCCGGTGGCTCCACCGCCACCGCATCGGACGACTGTTGAGGTTCCTGTGTCTCGGTGGCGCTGGGGCGGGGCTCATCGAGCACCTGGGCGAGAAGATCACGCAACTCGTCCAGATAAGCTGCGGTGAGCAGGGCCAGTCCGGCGTAGAACCGAGTGGCGGCACGCCGGGCAACCCGCTCGGAAAAATCGTCGATCCAGAGCAGGATGTGCTCGTCCATGAACCGGGCAGCCTCTCTCAGATGATCCTCGGGGGCTTGCGGGCCCATGAGGTGGGACAGAAACTGCAGTTGGTGCACCAAATGGTCGTCAGGGCGCTGGCGCCAATCCTGTGCCGCCAGTCCGTGCCGCTCGTAGACTTTGCGGATCCGGAACATGGGCTCCTGCATGGTCAAATGGTCTTCATCCAGCCAGACCGACTCGCAGGGCGACGCTCGGAAGTTGTAATTGAGGTAGATATCGGCATATTCGGTGGCCAGAATCTGCAGAGTGTCCAGGTCAAGCTCTCCGGGCAGGTCTGCCAGGCCCTGGCGGGTGAGGCCTACCGCCTCTTTTCCCGCGTCGCCGCACAGCGCGATGCTCATCCCTTCGGGAAAGGATGCCTCCAAGAGTTGCTGCACCAGACCGCGCTCCAACTCCTTGGAATGAAGCACCGCCAGGCTCAACAGGTCCTCCGATGCGCCTTGCCTGAAGCGCTGCAGCGGATTGGAAGCTGCTTGCATTGGCTGTGTGGACAGACTCATCGGTCAACCTTGCCCTTGCTGTGGGCTACAAAGACGATAGAGGGGTTGGTGAGCTCCGGATCGGCGAAGTTTTTCACCGCACTGACTGGTTGCTCGTTAGGGCCGATGGCGGTGGTCGGGTACTTGTTCTCGCGCAACTGGTCTATGGGCCCTACGTCCAGCACCCGCATCATGCAGGCCATTACGCAGTAGGGCTTGCGGCCTGCCTCGATCTCGTCCACGCACAGGTTGCATTTTTTCACCAGGTTATCTGCGGGGTCAAACTGGGGCGCACCATAGGGGCAGGCAGCTTCGCAGCGGCGACAGCCAATGCACAGCGTCGAGTCGATGTCTACGATGCCGTTGTCCTTACGCTTCCAGATAGCGCCGGTGGGACAAGTGGGCAGGCAGGCCGGCTCCGCGCAGTGATTGCAAGAGATATTGACCTTGTAGGCATAGACATCAGGATAGGTGCCTCCCTCCACGTACAGTACCCGTCGGAAACGTGGTCCCGCCGGCAGTCCGTTCTTGTCCTTGCAGGCCATCTCGCAAGCCCGGCAGCCGATGCAGTCCACATTGTGGTGGACGAATCCAAGCTGCATCTCCGGCTTCACCGGGGTGTAGACTTCTTTCTTCCGGCGCTTGATGGCCGCCTTGATGGTTGCCTTGTCGGTGTTTTGAGCCATGGGTTGATCCTCCGCAACGTTTAAAGGTCACGTCGAAAGACGTGGGAGCGAGCGGAGGCCAGATTGTCCCAGCCGGGCCGATGCTCCAGATCGGTCTTGCGGATATCGCAAAGCACGGTGTTGTAAGCGAAGGCGCCGGCGGGGCTGGGCGCGTCCAGGGTCAGCATGTCGGGATTGCCGGAGCGGTCGACCCCATCCTCGTCCAGGTCCAACCAAGCCCCTTCGTGCAATACGGCGACCCCCGGCATGCACCGCTCGGTGACATACACCGGCACTACCACCTTGCCGCGGTCGTTCCACACCTCGACGGTATCGCCAGTTACTACACCGATCTTTCGCGCATCCGAAGCGTTCAGGGTTACCTCCTGCTCGTAGGTCTCCCGCAGCCAGGAGCAGTTGTTGAAGATGGAGTGGGTCCGCCAACGCGGATGGGGCGAAATCAGGTGGAACGGGAACTTGGACGTTGCCGGGCTGTTCAGGGATTCCCAGGGCTCGATCCACTTCGGAATGGAAGGGATGTGGTAACCGTACATGGTTCTGGTCCAGTCACCGATCTGGGCCAGCTCTCCGGACAGGATCTCGATCTTTCCGGACAGCGTCTGGAACGGCTTTCCGTTCTCGATTTGCTCGCGGAAGGCCACCTTTGGTTTGTCGAAGGTGAACTTGTAGACCCCCCGCTTCTTGAACTCCTCCCAGGACATGTCTACGTGCTGGTGCTCCTGAACCTTGTGCCACCAGTCGACCAGGTAAGCCTCGTCCACCGGGTCCGGATTTTCCCAATAGCTGCGGTCCGCCTTGGGATTGTAGCTCTTGCCGAACTGGTCTCCGATACCGGTTTTGTGGCCGATGCGGTAGGCCAGTTCGGTAAATATCTGGAAGTCCGTCTTGGCGTCGCCCATTGGCTCGATCACCTTGGGCCGATGGATGTAGTAGTGACCCTTGTACCAGGGCAAGGCCACATCGTGGCGCTCGAAATGGGTGGCCACCGGCAACAGCACGTCGGCATACAGCCCGGAAGGCGTGATGGTGGAATCCATGCAAACCACCATCTCCATCTTTTCCATGGCTTCCCGCTCTTTGTTGATATTGGTGAGCTGGTTGAACCAGTCGGAGCCGTGCCAGAAGATGCCCTTGATGTTGGGGATGACACCGTCGAGGTTGTCCTGACGGGGCCACAGGCCCGCCTCTTCGCGGGAGACGTTGGGATAGTTGAGCACGATATGGGCCCAACGGTCGGATTTGATCGAGGCGAACCAGATGTTCGAAAATTGGTCGTAGGGGTAGGCGACGGCCTCGGCGTGCCAGGCCTTGCCGACGCCCTCGGCGCAACCGCCCAGCACACCGATATTGCCGGTCATCGCTTGTAGCGCAGCCGCCATGCGGTTGTATTGCTCGCCATAGGCATTGCGCCCGGGAGCCCAGGATGCCTTGAGGGCCGCAGGCTTGGTCTTGGCGTACATGTCCGCCAGCTTCTCAATGTCCGCTGCCGACACGCCGCAGATCTGCGCCGCCCATTCAGGGGTCTTCGGCGTACCGTCGTAGGTCCCGAGGATGTAGTCTTTGAAGTTCTCTTTGCCGTTCGGGGTATTGGCCGCCCAGCCGGGCATGGTCCCTGCATCCATACCCTGGCAGAACTTGTTGATGAACTCCTGGTCCTGCAGATTGTTGGCGAAGATGTAATGGGCCATGCCCGCCATCATTGCCGCGTCGGTGTTGGGACGGATCGGTATCCACCAAGCATCATAGGCGGACGCGGAGTCGGTGTACTGCGGGTCGATCAACACGAACTTGCAGCCGCGCTGCTTTGCCAGGCGCATGTAATAGAAGGTGTTGCCGCCGTGGAAGGTGTAGGCCGGGTTCCAGCCCCACATGATCATCAGTTTCGAATGGGCGAAGGCGTCGTCTTCGTTGCCGTCCTCGATGGTTCCGAAGGTCCAACGCGAGCTGGAGGTGGTGCCCTGGTAGGAAGGCACCGACCAGGAACTGGTGCGGCATGCGAACATGCCGAGAAAGCGCCCCAGCAGCCCCTCGATCTGGTCCGACTTGTGCAGCACGCCGTAGGAGGCTCCGGCATAGCTCTGATCGAGCAGTGCGGTTGGCCCGTACTGCTCCTTGATCTCGATCATCTTCCCGGCGACATAGTCCAGGGCCTCGTCCCAGCTAATGCGCTTGAACTTGCCCTCGCCGCGCTTGCCGACTCGTCCCATCGGATAGAGCAGGCGCTCCGGAGAGTAGATGCGCTGCCGGTAAGAACGGCCGCGCAGGCAGCCGCGCAATTGGGGTTCAGCCTCGGTGTCCTTGCCGAAATGGCCGCCCCGCTGGTAGCTGCCATCGTCAGTGGATAGACGAACGATCACGTCCCCCTTTTTGTGGGCTACCAGCATGTGGCGGGAACCGCAGTTGTGGGCACAACTCGTGACCACGGTCTCCAACTGGTCGTCGACGGGATAGGGCTCGTAGGCGAAGGCCTCGGCATCTTTGGATTTCACCAATCCGCCGGCGCCAAGCGCGGCGGCTGCAGCGGTGGTGGATTTCAGAAACGAACGCCGCGAGATATTGAGGCTGCGTTCGAGAAAGTTGAAAGGCTTGGAATCGCTCATGGGAGTCTCCCCGGGTGCGGCGGTTACGGTTGCTTGCCAGAGTCGGCCTGAATCAGGTCCAACCGGAAACGGGGATCGGACGCTGTGGGTCGGTCCTTGGCCCAATCGGGGACCGCTTCGGGTCCTCCGGGCCAGGGGTGGCGCGGATAGGGGAAGCTGATACGGTACCAGGAGCGGCCTCCGTGACAGCCGAAGCAGACATCGGCGTCTTCGTTGGCTGCAGCTTCTATCGCCTGGGGTTTGAGGTAGCTCACCTGATGCCTGACCGTACGGATGGCCGCGTGACAGGTTAGGCAGGTATTGTTGAACAGATGGCCAAACTCGCGCCAATCCCCCGGAACACCCATGGTTTCGGCCGGAAACTGGCCGTGGCACATCAGACAGAGATTCGGGTCTACCTGTTTACGCAGGGTAAGCGTCGAATCACCCGTCGCCGAAGAAGCGGCCGCCTCTTCGCGTGGGTCGTTACCCTGATGGCAGGTATTGCACTTCAGGTCCATCAGTTGTCTCGCGTAATCGGTAACCAAGTGACGACGATGCAAGGTTTCCTGCTCGCCGGCGTAAGTATCCAGGGTTTGGTACCAGGCCAAGGCGTCAGAGGTCTTGACGCCCGCCGGGGACTCCGGCAATACCCTGCGATCGAGGATCTCTTTGTGGCAGGCAAGACAGTCGTCGTTACTGGCGTTGGAGATGGCAGGTTTGAAATGAATCGGATTCCAGCGCGCTTGACTGTAATCCGGATCTTCTGAAGCAAACGCGGTTGCCAAGTTCAGACTACCGCTCAACAGGAGCAGCGAGACGAACGGGACTCTTCCTCTTCTCATGAGGTGACTCCTTTGGCGCCGAAAACCGGGGCAGGATCAGTGGCACATCCCTGTGCCGAACAAGTAGGCGTCCGCCTACGATGACGATTAAGACCGGGTCTTACTCTTTCGGGGGCTCCCAGCCGCTCGCGTCGGCCTTGGCTTCTGTTCCCGACATCCCCGACATACCGCCCATACCGGACATTCCGCCCATCCGGAATACCGCCCATGCCGGACATTCCGCTCATGCCGCCCATGCCGGACATTCCGCTCATGCCAGTGGCGGGATAGAAGAAGATCTGGCCCTGAGGCGTGATTTGGAAGTAGCCGGCCATGCCGGACATACCGCCCATGCCGGACATTCCGCCCATGCCGGACATACCGCCCATGCCGGACATTCCGCCCATGCCGGACATACCGCCCATGCCGGACATTCCGCCCATGCCGGACATACCGCCCATGCCGGACATACCGCCCATGCCGGACATACCGCCCATGCCGGACATACCGCCCATGCCGGACATACCGCCCATGCCGGACATTCCGCCCATGCCGGACATTCCGCCCATGCCGGACATCCATCCGCCCATGCCGGACATTCCGCCCATGCCGGACATTCCGCCCATACCGGACATTCCGCTCATGCCGCCCATGCCGGACATTCCGGTGGCGGGGTAGAAGTAGATCTGGCCCTGAGGCGTGATCTGGAAGTAGCCGGACATGCCGGACATACCGCCCATGCCGGACATACCGCCCATGCCGGACATACCGCCCATGCCGGACATACCGCCCATGCCGGACATACCGCTCATGCCGCCCATGCCGGACATACCGCTCATGCCGCCCATGCCGGACATACCGCTCATGATCCGCCCATGCCGGACATACCGCTCATGCCGCCCATGCCGGACATACCGCCCATGCCGGACATACCGCCCATGCCGCCATACCGCCCATGCCGGACATTCCGCCCATGCCGGACATACCGCCCATGCCGGACATTCCGCCCATACCGCCCATGCCGGACATTCCGCCCATGCCGGACATACCGCCCATGCCGGACATACCGCCCATGCCGGACATACCGCTCATGCCGCCCATGCCGGACATTCCGGTGGCGGGGTAGAAGTAGATCTGGCCCTGAGGCGTGATCTGGAAGTAGCCGGCCATGCCGGACATACCGCCCATGCCGGACATACCGCCCATGCCGGACATACCGCCCATGCCGCCCATGCCGGACATACCGCCCATGCCGGACATACCGCCCATGCCGGACATACCGCCCATGCCGCCCATGCCGGACATACCGCCCATGCCGGACATACCGCTCATGCCGCCCATGCCGGACATACCGCTCATACCGCCCATGCCGGACATACCGCTCATGCCGCCCATGCCGGACATACCGCCCATGCCGCGACATACCGCCCATGCCGGACATACCGCTCATGCCGCCCATGCCGGACATACCGCTCATGCCGCCCATGCCGGTGGCGGGGTAGAAGTAGATCTGGCCCTGAGGCGTGATCTGGAAGTAGCCCGGCCATGCCGGACATACCGCCCATGCCGGACATACCGCCCATGCCGGACATACCGCTCATGCCGCCCATGCCGGACATCCCGCCCATGCCGGACATCCGCCCATGCCGGACATACCGCTCATGCCGCCCATGCCGGACATACCCGACATGCCGCCCATTTCAGCCGTTGCCGTGCCGGGTCCAGCCAGGATCAGGCTGACAACCGCGGCGATGGCGGCTTTCTTAAACATATGAATCGATTTTTTCATTTACGGACTCCTCCGATGGATTACACGATGTGTGCTTGTGCTTGCTTAGTTCCGGTACCAACCGCGAATGTCGTAGCGACCCGGCATCCCAGGATGATTGAACGGGGTGTGCCAGTTTCCTTGGTTTTCAAGGAACTTCAGGCTGTAGGGGTAGGGCCGTTCTATCCCGGTCAAGGCCCTGCGATACCACTCACCATCCTTGTTAACGACCTCAATAGTGGGAGCACCTTCCGGCCGTTGGTAGGGAGTGACGCCGGCTATTGGGTACTCGGCCATCGCAGCTTGGACCGGGCCCAGCGAACAGCCGACGCAACAGATCAGAGCCACTAACGTCACGGTATTCGCTTTCATTGCTACTCCATGTTGTTGATCCGACTGTCCCGTGTCTCCCGGAGTGTTGGGAGAAAGACGGGTTGACACCGCTCAAGCTAGTAGCACCATCCGTGCCATACCTCGAGAACCCGCTGCATTTTCCTGTTAATAAATGTTTTTTTGAGCTGGGTGCGCGGTTGACCAGGATCTCGGGGAAACGGAAAATCTGCCTAATTGTCAGCAGCCAAAGCTAATGAAGATCGCCGGCGTCGAACGGGCTGTAATCTCCCCGTAAAGAATCCCCTGCTCGCCCTAGGACTAGCCCCTTGCATACGACCGAACTTTACCGGCTGGATGGGGAAAACCCTCGGTCTCTTGGGTAAAAGCGAGATGTCCTTGGGCATGCGTTACAGTTCGGTTACAATCCTGACATACTGGCAGAGCGGGTGGGGCGCTGCGCAGATACCGGGTAAATACGCTAGGCCGGATATTGCACCAGGTCGCCAGGCGGCTGCACATCAGCGACTGGAAATTCGAGACCTTGAAGTAGGACTGCTGAGGCGTTTGCAGCGAAACACCCTGTATAACGCCGCCTGGCTATCGCACCCCTGGCTGGTTTCCGCACGGCTGGGCTTGCTCTTCACTAAACCGGGTAGCTACGGCTACCGATTTCGCTCCAGAGCGGCGCCCAGCCGCACAGGCCCTGCGCCCAGGGACAGGATACCTGGTGGAACATCCGGGCGAGGGCATTGTCAATTCAAAACGATCGTTCGCGCATCTTGTGCATTCACAACGATCTGATGACGAAGCCGGAACGGGGGCGCTGTTTCCACGACGCTAACCACGTAAACACGCAAGACCTTGCGTATCTTTCCCACCGCTAAACCGGGGCCACCGAACCTGTCTATCCACGCTTGGGCGATCAGCTTCGCTTCCGCCCATTGATCCACCGGCAACTCGATATTGACGTCATTGGCCGGCGTCGGCACAACGCCGGGGCAAGGCTCTACCTTAGCCGCGCCCGACCACTCTCCCCCCTCCTTCCGCGCTTGAGGATAGAGGAGCAAAGAACCGTCCTTTGCCCTTTCCACCCGCCAATTACGCGCCCGTAGAAGATCCTCGAGCTTCGGTTGTGGAGCGGTTGCGGGAGCCCCAGTAGCCGCTCGTGCTTGCGACGGCTTCTGGGCGGGTCCGTCTTCGCCGGGCGGGTACAACAACGTCGAGCCATCCGGGCTTTTCTCTACCCGCCATCCCATTGCACGCAACCGATCCCACTTCTGCTGTTCCCCGTTGGCCGCAGGCGACTGCGCGGCTGAGTCCCCCGGCGCGTCAGCCAGTGCCGGAGTCGGGCGAAGAGAGTCGACCGGCGCATCAGCCGGTGTCGGAGTCGGGCGAAGATTGACACTGCCGTCCGCTAGCCACTCCGCATCCCAGCCAGCCTTGTGAAACGCTTGATCCAGGGCCGACTGGTTCGGATATAGCTCCGCCGACGCGGTTTCTGCGCAGACGCCTATGAGTCCCAAGGCCAGTATCGCCCCGGGCAAGACCAACTTGATGCTCCAGTTCATGACTATGTGTTCCTCCGCCGAAATGTTCTTGAACTCTAGGTCGAAATTGAGGGCTGCAAGCTGTATGCCATCTGGAGACGAAATTCTCGCCGTGGGGTTCGGGTGCTGGTGCGCCGGGTACTCCGGCTAACGCCGGCAGGGCCCTGGCGGTCTGTATGCCATTTCCGGAACGCTAAAAGCGTGAGGGTGCTGACAAATTGTCAGGGATTTCCTAACCGCGTGGTTTACAATTAAGGGAGAGTCGTTGATTACAAGGCAAAGCGTAGGAGCTTTGGGATCACACCGAGGGCACGCCTTTCTTGGGTCGGTCTTTCGCCCACCTAAGGCTCACAGCGTCACGAGGCAACCATCGCGTTTCGCCGGTTGATACGGCGGGTGCGGGGTTAGTCGGCGGGGAGCGCGCGTCCGGGCGAACCGGAAACGGGGTGACGAGTGCCGGGCCCGCCGAATAGGGTAATCGGAGAGCCTCGCGGAATCGCGTCGCTGCGCATTGAAACCGTCGCCCTTGCGCCAGGCTTCCACAACCGGCCTGAACCTATAAGACAGATGTCGCCAAACCCGAAATTCATGTACTCGTATCCGCACTGGCTCAGTTCCAATCTGAACCGAAAGTTCGCTCTGGGGACCGCCGCCGGGTTGCTGATCAGTTCCCTGGTTTTCCTGGTCCTGTTCATCAATCTTTACCACGCGGAGCTGGAGCAGGAGCGCACCCGGACGGCGCTCCAGGTCAACCGTCTGCTCCAGAGCTCTCTGGAGAACGCCATGCTCAAGCGCGACCTGGAGGGTCTCGCGGATATCGTGGCGAATTTGGGCAGACAGCCGGGTGTCCTGGCCGTAATGATCACCAATCCAGAGGGGACCGTGCGGTTTTCCAGCGACCCTGGTCGGAAGGGCCTACAGATTCCACTCTCGGTCCCGGAGGACAGCGGTCCGACAACCGACTTTTTCCGCGATGCGACCGGCCGCGACTTGCTGCGGAGCGTCAACCCGGTACGCAACAAAGAGCCGTGCGAGGGCTGCCACGGTCCGATTGCCGAGCATCCGTTGAACGGTATCCTGTACGTGGATTTCGAGGCGACCTCGATTCGGGAGCGCGCGCGCAACACGATTCTGTTCCTGATGGGCTCCGGCGCCCTGATCGTGCTGATAAACCTGGCCGGTGGCTGGTGGTTCATACGGCGCTACGTAATCTCGCCGGTAGAGCACTTGTCCGCGATCAGCAGCCAGCTGTCCAGCGGCAACCTCGCGGCCCGCTCAGCGCTCGGGGGAACCGACGAACTGGCAAACTTGGGCGTGGCCTTCAACGAAATGGCGGCCAGTCTGCAAGGCAAAGTGCGTGAGTTGCAGGAAAAAGAGCAGTTCCTACAACGGCTGGTGGACGCCATTCCCGATGGCGTGCGCATCATCGATCAGGAATACCAAGTGATTCTGGCCAATGATACCTACCGACAGCAGATGCACTTGGGGCGGCCCGAGAGTCAACCAGGGATTCCCGAGCACCGCTGCTATGCGGCGCATGACCGCGATAGCCCGTGCCCAACTACCCTGGTGACCTGCCCGTTGCAAGAAGTGACGCGCACCGAGTCACCGCTGCGCGTGGTACACCGGCACCAGCGCAGCGACGGCTCGACCCTGGATGTGGAGGTCTACGCGGCGCCCATGAGTGTCGTCGTGGACGGAGTGCCCCAGCTGCTGGTGGTGGAGTCCATTCGCGACCTGGAGCAGCAAGTGAGGTTCTCCCATGAGCAGAAGTTGTCCGAGCTTGGTCGCTTGGCTGCCGGCGTCGCCCACGAGATCCACAACCCTCTCTCGTCGATCCGGTTGGCGCTGTATGGCGCCCAGCGCGCCAACGAGCTCGAGCGGGCGGATCGCAGCCAGGTGCAAGAGTATCTGGAGCTGTTGAGTCAAGAAGTGGACCGCTGCATAAAGGTGACCGAGCGGCTGCTGAAGCTGAGCGTCCCGGCGCCGTCGCAACCCGAGCTGGTGAGCCTGGATTCAGTGTTGGACGACACCCTCAAACTTTTGCATTGGGAGGCGGAAAACCGATCCGTCAAGGTTCGGTTGGAAATGCCGGATCTACCCTTGCGGATCATGGCTACGGACAGCGAGATGCGCATGCTAGTTCTGAATCTGGCCCAGAACGCTTTGCACGCGATGCCAGAGGGCGGAGCGCTGACGGTGCGGTGCTCTCGCGACAACGGCAGCGTGGAGGTCGAGTTTGCCGATACTGGCGTGGGCATTCGGCCCGCGGATCTGGAGCGTATCTTCGAACCGTTTTTCAGCCGGCGGGCAGACAATGTGCGCGGCACAGGTCTCGGCCTGTCCATCACCAAGGCCATCGTGGACAACTATCAGGGCTACATCGAGGTACAGAGTGCTCCGGGCAGCGGAAGCCGGTTTCTGGTGCGGTTTCCCGATGCGGATGCAGAGCCGGAGGTTTGAGCCTTGCAAAAGCATATTCTAGTCATCGAAGACGACCAGGTCCTGAGGCGATTGATGGCCCAGTACCTGCGTGAACTAAATCACGAGGTAACAGGCGTCGGCAGCTGGCAGGAGGCCGACCAGTTTCTGGGGACAAACGAACCCAACTTGATCATCACCGACGGAAAGCTGCCGGACGGAAGCAGCCTGAAACGGCTGCCGGAACTGGCAAAGAGCCAGCCGGTAATTTATCTGACAGCCTATGGGTCGGTGAGGGACGCCGTCCAAGCCATGAAGGCCGGCGCTTTCGACTACCTTGTCAAGCCCGTCAGTCCGGAGGAGCTGATGCTGCTCTCGCAGCGGGCGCTGGATGATGCAGAACTGCGCCAAGAGCACCAGTTCTGCATGCGGCGGCTCAAGGCCAAGGAGGGAAGCGGTAGCTTTATGATCGGTGTGAGTGAGCCCCTGGACAAGGTCCAGGAGCTGATAGATGCCGTAGCCCCTACCGACATGACCGTGCTCGTCCAGGGCGACAGCGGTACCGGCAAGGAGCTGGTGGCGCGTGCCATTCACGAGCGCAGCGAGCGGGCGAAACGCAACTTCGTGGCCGTGGACTGTTGCACCCTGCAAGAAAAACTGTTCGAGTCGGAGCTCTTCGGCCACGAAAAAGGCGCCTTCACCGGGGCGGACCGACAGAAAAAGGGGCTTATCGAAGGCGCCGATGGGGGGACGCTTTTCCTCGACGAGATCGGTGAAATCGACGCATCACTCCAAGCCAAGCTCTTGCGGGTATTGGAAACAGGCCGGTTCCGGAGACTGGGCGGTAACAAGGACCTGGTCGCCAACACCCGGGTGGTGGCGGCCACCAACCGCAACCTGGAGCAAATGAGCGAGCGGGGCGAATTCCGCTCGGACCTGTACTACCGCCTGAACGGCTTCGCGATCGAGACCCCGCCGCTGCGCGACCGGCGGGAGGACATACCCTACCTGGCGGACCACTTCATCCAGCACCACAACTTCTCGCGGCGCATCGACAAGAAGATCAACGGTGAAGCGATGCGTCAGCTCATCGCCTACGACTGGCCTGGCAACGTGCGGGAGCTAAAGAACGTGGTGGAAAGGGCCATTATCTTGTCCCGCGATAAGACCACCATCCGCATAGAGCACCTCGCGTTCGGCAACAGCAGCAAAAAGCGCAACGGCAATATTTCATTGAACTTCGACAAGGATCCATCGCTGGATGAATTGGAGGCTGCCTATCTGAGAATGCAGCTGGAAAAATTCTCCGGCCATCGCGCGAAGGTGGCGGAGGTGCTCAAGGTCAGCGAGCGCAACGTCTACCGGCTGATCAAGCGCCATGGCCTTGCGAAGGCCTTTTGAGGTCGACTGGGTACCCCGCCGCGGCACCCGGCTGCAGCCCGGATATTTCACCAGGTAAGGCGTCTCTGGCGCGAAATCGATAGCCGTAGCTATCGGTTGAGTGAAGAGCAAGCCCAGACGTGCAGGAACCAGCCAGGGATGCGGCGCACTGAAATATGCGGGCTAAGCGGTTTCCTGCTGGTCGAAATTGGCCGCCCACCGTCTCGGTGAAGCGTTCACTAACGACCCGTTTTTCGCACCTCGCCAAACTGCCGCACCCAGGGTTTGAGGTGTTTCAGTCTGCTTTTGGCGCGATCTGCGTCGGCGCGTTTGGCGTAGCTGCCGTAGAGTACTGTGAACTGAGTGGTCTTGCCCTTTCGGGTCGGAAAGATCCCGGCTTGCCCGGTAAGCTTGTGTTGTGCGATAAACTTCCGGGCAGACTCTCGTTTGCTGAACACCGCCAACTGCAGCGTAAAGTGTTTGTTGTCCTGGGTGGACGCCCAGCGTTCGCCGTCATCGCGGGAGGCCGCGCCAGGTGCTGCGGCAGGGCGCTTCTTGTTGTTGCTGGCGTCGTTCTTGGCCCGGGTTGGCGCGGGTTGTCCCTTTGCCGGGATCTTTGCGCCTCCATCGAGGCATTGGATTACGTTCAGTTCGTTACCTGCCTTCACTTGTTGATATTTCTTCCAGAAAGCGGCATCGACTTTCTTGTGGGTCGACGCCGCACGGGAATTGCGGTATCGGGAGACCTGGCCGGGTCCACCGTTGTAGGCGGAGTAGCTCGCTCGGGCCAGGTTGTCGAGTCCGCCGGGCCGCTTGTTTTCGGCCCGTTTCAACGCATACTTAACCAGGTAGTTGAGAAGGACGCCTGCTCCGGCCTGGCTATTGTAGGAGACATCCCAGCGCAGCTTTTGGATGTCGTAGAATCCGCGCCAGACCTTTTCGTTAATCTGCATCAGCCCGACATCGCCGCTGCCCGAGCGCAGGGGTTCGACTTTCCCCTTGACGACCACGAATTGCCGCCAGCAGCTCTCCTGCCAGGCAGTCGCCAGAACCAGTTGCCGGAACAGCTTGGAGACCTGCGGCTCGAGTCCGCTTTTTTTTAACGCCTCGTCGACCGTCGTATTTAACAGGCGGGCTACCAATGGCAGGTATTCACCCAGCTGGTCTTTGCGCGGCGCCCAGAGATCGAGTCGCTCGGTCGATGTCGCGGCCCACGCAGAACTTACCGGCCAGAGGTCGAATCGAAACCCCGAGGGCTGCTCGGGCGCGAGCGGAGCGGGGTCAAGAAACAGCCGTTGCAGGTCAGGGTCTACCGCCTCGTCGTAGCGCAGCGGGTCGGCAGTGGTCTTCGCGTTGATCAGCCGAGCCAGACGCCGCAGACCATCGGCGGAAATCTCCAATCCGATAGAGGGCCCCAGCCGATCCAGCGCGTACAGTGCATCGGTGGCAGTCAGCAGACTGATCCAAACGAGCGGCTCTTGCCCGGTTTGTTCCAGGCCGATCTGACGGATAACCGGGCTCAGTTGTTTCCAACTGTCGACAAACCAGTGTCGCACCGGGTCGTCCGAGCGGCTGGCGGGTGCAGTCAGCGCGTCCCGCAGTCGATAACGGCTATCGATGAGGACGTCCAGCAACGTGCCGCGCAGTTCCTGGAGACCGGTTGCGGACGCGTAGTGTTTGACGGCGAAGGTGAACAACGCATCCATCATCTGCCACCGCGACTCCCACTGCTGGAGTTCCTGATCGGTTAGAGCGGCCTCGGGCCGGGGCTGCTCTGCCAGTTCTTCGACTTGAAACTGGAGCGATATATCGAGGCTGGAGGCCGAAACCTGTATATCGCTCACAGTCAAACTGTCGACGATCGTCTGCACTTGCTGCGCGGAGCGATGCGGAAGAACTTCCGGCAGCATGGTTCCGAGTGCTTGAATCGAGGGGGCGAGGTCGAACGTAAAGCGGTTGAGCAGAGGCTGTAGTCGAGGGCGGGCTAGATCCCACAGCTTCCCGGACGTGATCTTGCTGCCGTCCGCGGCGGCCAGCCAGGTGTCGGTCGGTTCTATCCGCACAGCCGTCGCTCCGGGTTGAACAATCGGTCGGCCGAGAAATCCGGCGCTGCCCCGCCACTGCAATAGCTCGGCGCAGCGGCCGCCCGAGCCGACGCCGAGCGTCGCCCGGACGTCGGTGATGATTTCCAGCTCCGCCTGTCTTGGGCCGACGCGCGGGTTGGTCAGCAGAATCCGGCTGCACCCGGTCGGATCGTTGAGGATTTCCGCGCTCTGCTCCGGCGTGTTGAACAACTGGCTGATGAGCAACAGGCGCATCAGCTGGTAGTCGAGCTCGATTGGCACAACGACGTTCGCTCCCTTTACCGGAAAGGGCGCGGTGAACAGCAAAAACAAGAGCAAGAATGCGGGGACGCCCGGGCGGCGGATCGATCCCTGCTGGATAGCCGCCGGCGGGCAAAGCGGGGGAGTGATCAAACTTCGGTCAGGGTGAGACGACGCCGAGTCGAGAAAGATCAATGGCCGGTTCTCCATCAAGGGGCCTCGGAAGCTCTGTAATGGCGGCTATTCTCGGGCACTTCGCCTAAAATTGCTCGAATTTTCGTATAATCGGGTGTGGAAACCCGCGCTTCTCTAGGCCGAGACGGGAACTTGGTCAACGTGGTAAGAGCCCCTGAAACCAAGAAAAAGCATCCCTTAAGAAGCTGAGAATATAAGCCGGCCATGGCCGCTATAATGATCACCGCGGATGCATTCTCCGTTCGTTACGCGCGCTTCGAGTACGCCGATTCCGGCTTTCGTTGGCGGTAGAAAGGTCACATTCAGGTCGGATTGCGGGGCACTGGTTCCTGATTCAATTTTCGAAGGACAGGCATGATCAACGCAGACGAATTTTTGGCCGCCTTTCACCGCAGGGAGTTCTTCCTGGAATACTTGCCGATCATCTCGTTGACCGACGGTCGATGTATCGGCGCGGAAGCACTCACCCGCTGGAAGCGGCCGAACGGCGTCGTATCGCCCTTGGACTTCATCCCGCTCATGGAGAACACCCCGTTTTCCGGTTTGCTCACCTACTGGGTGGTTGAAACCGTGGCGGTCGAAGTGGGCGGCTGGCTGGGGGAACATCCCGACACCCACATCAGCATCAACGTTCCACCAGAGATCGTTGGACGTGGCGGATTGATGTATGCCGGGGAGAAATCGGGGCTGAACGCGTTGGCCCCGCAAATAGTCCTGGAACTCACCGAGCGAGGACTGCCCGACTCAATCGCGGTTGCCGCCATGAATAGGGCCCATGAGATGGGAATCCGAGTTGCCTTGGATGATGTCACTCTCGTAAACGGGGCCAATTTGGCAATCCTGGCGCGCTGCAAGTTCGACATCATCAAGCTTGACAGGTCGTTGATAGCACAGATCAGCCCGCAGAACCCGACCCCCGACTGGCTCCAGAGCATTTCGGCCTTGCTGGGATCGTCGGGACTGGTGGTAACTGCCGAGGGAGTCGAAACGGAACAACAACTCGTAGCGCTCCGTGAGGCCGGTGTCCAGGCGGTACAGGGTTTCTACCTCTCGCGCCCGATTCCTGCCGCGGCTTTCATCGCTTATCACCGGGAAGCTGGCGTTTCCGGGAGTTTAATCGACCGGGCGGGCTCGGTTTATTTTCAGAAAGTGGCTCATTTCTCATCGAGGCGCATCAGGTCAAGTCTTGCAATCCTGCGCACGGCGATACATGCGATTGCAAGACTTGGCCGGTTTCTCGTGCTTAAATACCCTAAGGAGACGCTGAAAAAAGCCTTCCGTGGCTTTTTGCAGCACGGGTTTCGAAAACGCGGTTTCCGAAAGCCTTCATTTTCACGCGGTTGGACGCCTGAAAATGCCGCGGTATCCTGCCCTGCACGGGAAACGCGATTAAATCAGCGTTTCCCTAAGCTTCACTCGCATTGTGAATGGTCCGACGTTGGGACGTCTTAGTAGTGGTCGCCTACGGAGCGACCCAAAAACATGGAATCCATGAACCTGAAAGCCTCTCGTTCTCCTTTCCTTTCGATTCTGGCGATTTCCCTGGGGGTGATCTTTATCTTTGAGGCTGTTGCCTTGGCCATTCTATGGCAGATGCCAACGCTGAAATCGCCGACCATAGAGAAGCTGGCCGACGCTATGACCCTCTCTATTACGGTTCTTCCGATCATAATAATATTGACGGCCTATCGGCCCATGAACCAGTATTTCTCCGAGCGGAAGGAAATGGGTGAAAGGTTACTCAGGACTCGCGATGAGTTTGAGATTCGGGTTAAGGAGCGGACCGACGAGCTAACTGGCACGATTGAGTCACTGAATATTGAGGTCTCGGAACGTAAGCGGCTAGAACACGCGCTCAGAGAAAACGAGGCGAAGCTGCGTGGCCTCTATGAACTGTCTCCGCTCGGCATCGCGTTGACAGATATGAATGGGCGCTATGTGGAATTCAACGAATCCTTTCGGCGCATCTGCGGCTATTCTGAGGAAGAGTTGAAGGCAATCGACTACTGGGCGTTGACGCCGAAGAAGTACGAACCCGAAGAGGCGCGACAGTTGGAATCCCTCGCCAGCGTTGGCCACTATGGTCCCTACGAGAAAGAATACGTTCGCCGCGATGGCGCTCATGTACCTCTGCGTCTCAACGGTGTACTGGTGAGGGATCGCGATGGCGGGGAATTCATTTGGTCGATTGTCGAGGACATCACCGAGCGCAAACAGTGGGAGGAAGCGCTGCAAAAAACGCGAGACGAGCTGGAAACGCGGGTGCAGGAGCGTACCGCTGAACTTGTGAGCATCAACCGCGAACTTTCGACAGAAGTTTCTGAACGCCGACGAGCCGAGCGGGAGCTAAAGGAACTCAACGAGACGCTGGAGGAGCGCGTTGCGCAACGTACCGCCGAGGCCAAACGCCGTGCCGAAGAACTGGAACAGTTCGCATACGTGACATCCCACGACCTCAAAGCTCCGCTTCGAGGAATCGCGAATCTGGCAGGTTGGCTCCAAGAAGATCTGGACGGGAAACTGAGCGAAGCTACTGCCGAACAGTTTGTGCTCTTAAAGGATCGCGTGGGGCGCATGCAGGCGCTGATTGAAGGGCTGCTGGAGTACTCGAGGGTTGGAAGGATTTACGGCACTGAGCAAATGGTCGACACCGGGACATTGCTGGAGGAGACTTTGGATATGCTGTCTTTACCGGCGGATGTTGTTGTCGAGATCGCACCCGACATGCCTACTCTGCGCACCGACCGGCTGCGGCTGGGGCAGGTGTTTGCTAATCTGGTCGGTAATGCCGTCAAGCACCACTCGGGCAGTCAGCCTCACATTTGGGTGACTGTGCGCGAGACAGGAAATTTCTATGAGTTTTCGGTGGCGGACGACGGTCGCGGGATTTCACCGCAGTACCACGAGAAGGTTTTCAAGATGTTTCAAACCCTATCCCCCAGGGATGTAGGTAACGACAGCGGGATAGGCTTGGCTTTGGTAAAGAAAATCGTGGAGGAACAGGGCGGTTCGGTTACGCTGGATTCCGAAGAAGACAAGGGCAGCACTTTTCGGTTTACCTGGCCAAGAACGGGACTCGCTGCGTGACTCGAAGAGCGATTCAACTTTACCTCAGGGGTAATAGCCGGGGCTGGATCTGAGCAGCAAAACGGACCAGGCGCTGTGTTTTCTTGGGAATATCAAGTGAGCCCATCCCATTTGGTTCCCGTCCTGTTGGCCCAGGAACTCGAGACCGCGTGTCCCATCTCCCGCATGCCATTGGCTATAAATTGGATCGAGCTGGGTTCGTGGGTCGTTAACCAGGCGCATGATTCGCCGCTCAGGGCTGGGCCGGGAGCGGGCTTCCCGTTGATCGATCTATCTGTCCAAGCTGGACTCCGAACGCCTTCAGGAGCCGTTGAAAAATGCCTTCCCTGGCATTTCTCAGCACGGCTTTCGAAAACGTGGTTTCCGAAAGCCTTCATTTCCAGTCGCTTGCGCGGCTGAAAATGGCAGGGCATCCTGCCCCGCGCGGAAAACGCTTTAAATCAGCGCTTCCTACAGACCGCTCGCGGCGGAGCAGCGTTCATTATGCCGTTCCGCCTTCGAGTTCCATCTCCCGGCGCTCCCGGGCCCGCAGCCAAAGCGCGAGCATCAGGGTGCCGCCCAGCACCGCCAGCGAACCGATCACCACCCCGCTCCAGGCCCACCAGCGCCAGAAGGGAGCGAGGTAGAAGCCGCCCAGGGTCGCTCCGGCGTAATAGAACACCAGGTAGAGGGATGTGGCGCTGGCCCGGGCGGTTTCTGCCTGCCGGGTCACCCAGCCGGCGGCCTGACTGTGGGCGAAGAAGAAACCCAGGGCGTTGACGAAAAACCCCAGAACTATAGTCCACAGGGACGGAATCAAGGTCAGCAGCGTACCCCCGGCCAGAATCAGGGTGCCGACCGCCATCGCCAGGGGTTGCGAACGCCCCGCCACCAGACGCCCGGAGAAGCCCGCCGCCAGGGTTCCGGTCAGGTATGTCAGAAACAGCATCCCCAACCAGTCGGGCCCGCGACCATAGGGTGCGTCGGCGAGCAGGAAGGTGATATAGCTGTACTGGTTGACGAACACGAAGAAATTCGAAGCCGCTGATCAGGCAGGCGACCAGAATCAGCGGGTTTGCCAGGTGCAGCGACAGATCGGCCAGCATCTGCCGGGGCCGCAGTGGCCGGGGCTCGAAGCGGCGGGAGGCGGGCAGCAGCCAGACCACCAGCAGCAGGCACGCCAGGTCCAGCGCCCCGAGAACCAGGAAGCTGCTCTGCCAGCCCCAGTGCGAGGCTGCCCAGCCGCTGAGCAGGCGCCCGGCAATCCCGCCCAGGGAATTGGCGCCGATGTAGAGTCCGACCGCCAGCAGCAACGCCTTCGGCTCGAACTCTTCGCCCATATAGGCCATGGCGGTGGCCGGCAGGCCGGCGATAAAGGCGCCCTGAAGCCCCCGCAGCAACAGCAGCGTCTCGTAATCGGCGGCAACCGCCGTCACCCAGGTGGTGATCGTTAACAACCCCAGCGTCGCCAGGATGATCGCCCGGCGCCCGATGGCGTCGGACATGGGCCCGAACAGCAGCAGGCAGGCCCCGAGGGCGAGGGTGCTGACCGAGAGCGTGGCGCTTGCCTGCAGCGGGCTGATCGCGAATGCCTCCCGCAGCACCGGCAGCAACGGTTGGGTGATGTAGAGGTTGCTGAACACCATCACGGAGCCCAGGCAGAGGGCCAGGGTGACCCGCCAGAAGGCTGGGGTGTGGGAACAGATCATCTCGTCGGCTCATGGGGGCGAGAAAGGATCACAGCATAGGTAGATTCCCCCGAGATTGAAAACAGTTTCATCGGAAGTGAAGGGGGTGCGGCGGTTGGGCGAATAGGCCTCTCGCTGCGGACCGGGTCGCCCGAAACATTGGGTGTCGGCACAGCACAGACCAAGAGGGAATCGGGCCGCAAAAGTGCATGAGATCAAGCCTTGCGGTCATGCGATCAACGGTTGTTGGGATTGAAGGGCCCGAAACCTTTCTCAGTTTTCTTGCTAGGTCCGGGACAAGCCTGGCGGTCGTCACGACGACTGATCGGCGGGTGGATGAATCGGCGGTGTCGGCTTGACCAGCGGCGCGGAACCGACTTAGCTTGGCGATAGACCTTCCCCGAGCCAGGCCGCCCGAAATCTCATGCTTGTCGAACCCTATGCGTCCCTGTTCCGCGCCCTGAAAGAATCCATTCCGTCGGAGCGGCTGGTCATCGACCCGCTGCGAACCCTGGCCTACGGCAACGATGCGAGTTTCTATCGCCTGGTGCCGAAAATCGTCGTAATGGCGGACAATCAGGCCGAGATCGCTCGGATTCTGGCGCTCGCCCACAAATACGCGACGCCGGTGACTTTCCGCGCCGCCGGAACCAGTCTGTCCGGGCAGGCGGTGACCGACTCGGTCCTGGTGAGCCTCGGGGCCGGGTGGCAAGGCATGCGCTTGAGCGACGACGCCTCGCTGATCAGCATCGAGCCCGGCGTGATCGGCGGCCACGCGAACCGGCTCCTGGCCCCCCACCGGCGAAAAATCGGTCCCGACCCGGCCTCCATTAACGCGGCCAAAGTGGGCGGAATCGCCGCCAACAACGCCAGCGGCATGTGTTGCGGAATCGCTCAGAACAGTTACCAGACCCTGCACTCCATGCGGGTGGTGCTGGCGGATGGCGTGATGCTGGACACGGCCGATGGCGAAAGCCGCAAGAGCTTTTCCGAAAGCCACCGGGAACTGCTCGGCGGGCTGGCCGAGCTGTCGCGGCGAACCAGGGACAATAGCACACTGGCGGCTAGAATCCGGCAGAAGTTTCGGATCAAAAACACCACCGGCTACAGTCTCAACGCCCTGGTGGACTTCGAAGACCCGGTTGACATCCTGCAGCACCTGATGATCGGGTCCGAAGGCACCCTGGGATTCATTGCCGAGATCACCTACCGGACGGTGGAGGAGCACGAACACAAGGCCAGCGCCCTGGCCGTGTTCCCGGACGTCAAAACCGCCTGCCAGGCCGTAGAGGTGCTCAAAGGGCAACCGGTGGCCGCGGCCGAACTGATGGACCGCGCCGCCCTGCGCTCGGTGCAGGGCAAGGCCGGCATCCCGGAGTACTTTTCCACGCTGCCCGAAACCGCCGCCGCGCTGTTGGTGGAAACCCGCGCACCGGATGTGCGCGCCCTGACCGCGCAGATGACCCAGGTGAGCGCATCCGTCGCCCACATCGAAACCCTTTTCCCGATCGCGTTCAGCCAAGACCCGACCGAGGGGACGCGACTCTGGAACATACGCAAGGGCCTGTTTCCGTCCGTGGGCGCCATGCGCAAAACCGGGACCACGGTGATCATCGAGGACATCGCCGTCGCGGTGCCCAGACTCGCCGACGCGATGGTGGACTTGCAGGCGCTGTTCGCCAAACACGGCTATCACGAGGCCATCATCTTCGGGCACGCCTTCGAGGGGAACGTGCACTTCGTGTTTACCCAGGATTTCGGAGACCCAAGGGAAATCGAACGCTACCGGTTGTTTATGGAGGATGTCTGCAAACTGGTGGTGGAAACCTATGACGGTTCGCTCAAGGCCGAGCACAGCACCGGGCGGAACATGGCGCCCTTCGTCGAGTACGAGTGGGGCGCGGAAGCGTACGCCTTGATGCGGGAGATCAAGCAGCTGTTCGATCCGGCGGGGTTGCTCAACCCCGGCGTGATTCTCAACCAGGACCCTCTGGTCCATCTCAAGAACCTGAAGCCCCTGACGGCGGTGAATCCGTTGGTGGACAAGTGCATTGAGTGCGGGTTTTGCGAGCCCAACTGCCCGTCGCGGGCACTTACCCTGACCCCGCGCCAACGCATATCCTGCCTGCGGGAAATCACTCGACTGACCGCTACGGGGGAGGACTCGGCGCTCGCGAGCGAACTGCGCGCTCAGTACGACTATCAGGGCATCGACACCTGTGCGGGTGACGGTTTGTGTTCTCTCGCCTGTCCGGTGGGCATAGACACCGGGAAGATGATCAAGCAACTGCGCGGTCAGCGCATCGGGCAGGCGGGACAACGGCTGGCCGGCTTTCTCGCCGATAATTTCGACGTCGTGGCCAGTGCCACCCGGGTGTCGCTGACGGCAGCCGGTCTCAACCAGAGGGTGCTGGGCAATTCCCTGATGGGAACCCTGACCGGTGCCGCCCACCGCTTGTCCGGACGACGCGTTCCACTATGGAACCGCTTTATGCCGTCGGGGGTCCGCTTCCGACCCGGCACGCAACCGGCGGAAGAGGGGGCGGGAGAGCCGCGGGTAGTGTACCTGCCGAGCTGCGCCAGCCGCACCATGGGCCCTGCCAAGGGAGATCCCGAGCGCATGCCCCTGTATGCGGTAACCGCAAAGCTGTTGCGCAGAGCGGGGTTCAGCCTAGTCTACCCGGACGCCTGCGATGGGCTTTGTTGCGGGATGCCATTCGAAAGCAAGGGCGCCTTCCGACAGGCCGACGCCAAGTTGCTGGAGACCGAGCAGGCGCTGTTGGCAGCATCGCGAGACGGCAAGGACCCGGTGCTGTTGGATACCAGCCCCTGCAGTTTTCGCCTGCGTGAGCACTCGAAAGCGGGTCTCCGCTTCCTCGACCTGGTGGACTTTCTGCACGACCAGGTGCTGCCGCGTCTGCAACTGCGGCCGCTGCCCGAGACCGTCGCGGTCCACGCCACCTGCAGCAATCGGAAGATGGGATTGGAGACAAAACTCCTAGCCATCGCGCAGGCATGTGCCCGCAAGGTGGTGGCGCCGGAAGCAGTGGGTTGTTGCGGTTGGGCAGGGGACAAGGGGTTCACCACGCCGGAATTGAACGCCAGCGCCTTGCGGGAACTGAGCGCAGCCCTACCCGCGGACTGCAGCGCCGGCTACTCTACCAGCCGAACCTGCGAGATTGGCCTGTCGCTGCACAGCGGACTCTACTACCGCTCGATCGTTTACCTGGTGGAACGGGCCAGCCGGCAGCCGGATGAAACGCAGGCGTCGATCCTAGTCCCGGACTATCACTGCAGATTCGTGCTCCCGCCGCAGGTCCTGTGCCGCCGAACGGATCGGCCACGCAGTGAAGAACAGCCGATGCGGCCAGGATCGTCCGGCCGGCAGCGACCGGGGCGGAGCCCGGGTCCCGCAAGACCAGCCGCCGTTGGATTGGCGCGCCTTTGGCGGCCGTGATATGTTGGAGGTCCTCGCGGATCGTTTGGGACCGACCGGTATGGAGCACGCCAGACGTAGACTCTCTTACCTGCTGTTGGTGGGGCTCTTGGCCACCTGCGAGTCGGTGCGGGCCGATTGTTTCTTTATCGGCCTGCGCGGGTTCGCCATCGAGAAGAATCCGGATGTCCTGTTTTGGGGGGAGCTGGCGCCCCTATTGGCCCTGGAGCCCGGCCGCTTCTACCCGCTGGCGCCGCGCCGCATGGCCACCTTGGATGCCGGTGGCGGGGCCCGCAACGAGGTCCAGGGCCAGCTCTACTACATTCCTCGTCACCTCATCGACCCGGAGCGGCGCTACTCATTGCGTATGCTGGTGGTCGACCCGGACAAGGACACCGCCGACGATACCCTGCTGCCGCTCAGCGAGCGCGAGGTCTCCCTCGCACCGGAGTCCTTTGACACCGATGCCCGCCAGGTGACGCTGAGTTACAGGCCCTTCGCCGACCTGTCTCCCATCGCTTCCAATGCTATGCAATTCACTTTCGAGATCCGCCGCCGTCCAGGGGGCTGCGATCAGGATTCCGCGCAGGGTCGAGCGACCGACCTGGGTTACCGCCGCCAGAACGAGCTTCAGCGCCTGTTGGTGCGGGTGGTCTCCTACGAGCGGCCGCATCTGCTGGGGGGGCGGGAGTATCGGCCCTATCGACTGGCGGAGATCAAGGCCCAGAGCTTTCTCCAGGCCCTGGAGCGGGCGCTCGATATCGCCGACGTCAATGCCCGGGAGTTGATCGACCTCGGTGGGGAGGTTCAGACCCTGGCCGGCGCGAACGGCTTCGACGAGCTATGGGAAGAATACGTTTTGCTGGTCCAGCGCCTGGCGCGCCAGCATCTCGGTATCCAATACCGCCAGGATGGTGCCGAGCAGCGCATGCGGCTGCCTTCGCTGCGCTTCCATCCGGGGTGGGCCGAACTGGATCGGGGCGACGATCGGCCGGTGTTGCCCCCAGCCTGGAAGATCGCACTGCCGGAGGACTGAAGACAGGAAGCGAAGCATCGACGTTCAGTCGCCACCGGGCCAGTTCCCGGGAGCCCCCCCACCTCTACTCGATGTACTAAGCTCTCAGCCGCAGCCGTTCAGACTCGATCTGACAGACAGAGTCGGCTGTGAAAAAGGTCACTTTCAAGAAGAAGCGGCCATCCGTCCTCAGAGTGCCGAAAGGTAGCTTTTGCAAAGCGGACACTCGGATGCGTGAGCCGAGCATCGGCATCGCCGCGGAAGCGGACATTGGGGCTACGCCACGAACAATGCCGCTGATCGTTATGGTCTGGACCCAGATATCAAAACCGTGTTTACCAGGTCGACTATTGGTATTCTGCTTATTGTATGAGAAAAGTTTTCTTGTGCGGCGATATTTTTTAAAGGTATTGATATGCGGACCAGCGGGCCCGTTAACAGACTTTTGGACGCATAGGGGATGGTGTGATCTTGGAACAACTACATAATGAGGTTCTTCAAAAGATCGGGCGCAACGTTCTTGCCTACCAGAAGCTCGAGTTTATGCTTAAGGACATCATAGCGCATAGCAAGATCGATGGACCTACGGATCGCATTACTGATATCTATAAGCGCCAAATCCAGGAAGTAAAGAGAAAGACGTTAGGGCAACTTGTCAAGCCTTACCTAAACACAATTTCGACTAGACCGGTCGATTGGAATGAAGGTCGACCGCAAGATGAATGGGTTTGGATTAGGTTTGTACAGGGGCTAAGTGCAGACGCTATTGACTCGATCCGAGTGGTTCTAACGGAGCTGGTGAGTGAACGGAACAGCCTGATTCACACGATGCTGGCGGAGTACGATGAGGACAACGCTGATAATTGCGTGGAGCTAATAGCGGCGCTTGATCAGCAGTATTCTTTTCTAGCGCCACAGGTCGATACCATTAGAGCAATACATAAATACCTGGACTCGATGCGCGCCGAAATACATGCTCAGGTGTACGGGGTAAGCTAATTGTATACTTCATGAATCCTATGCTTACAACAAATCGCTGCTGTCGCTTGCATCCGTTTTCAGCCAACGGAATCCTGACGCATCGGGGCAGGGCCACGGTGGGGCATCGATCGGCCTAATGCAGGCATTCCCGGCAGCGGCCCTGACTGGACGCGCCGGGCCCATTCACCGAGAATGGGCTCGCATCGAGCCGGTTGGTACCGGCTGCCGTGGAACGTTCTCCTGGTCGGTCGCGGACCGGGCCCAACCGGCTGGAAAACTGTTCTTTCGTGCTGCGAGGATTCCATGAGAAGGGCTGAGTCGCCGATCCTGTGCCGTCCCTTATGCCTGCTCGGCCTCCTGCTTGCCTTCGGGCCGGCGTGGGCGGCGCAGAGCCACCGCGTCGATGCCGACACCGGGGCCGAAACCTGGGAGACCCGGAGCGCGGGCGTGACGCTGGCGATCACCCAACTCCTGCCCGACCAGGTCAGGGCCTTCTACGTCAACCGCGGCTTCCCCGCCAAGGCGATCGAACCCTATGCCCGGTCCTGCGTCTATATGACCGTGCTGCGCAACGATGCCGCACCCGGGGTGGTGCATTTCCGCCTGGCGGATTGGACTGTCGATTCAGATGCCGAGCGTCGGCCGCCCGTCGGCGTCGACGCCTGGATGCAGCGGCTGCGGCCGCTGGAACTCGGTAAGGCTGCACTGATCGCCTTTCGCTGGGCGCAGTTTCCGCCCGAGCAGGCCTACGAACCGGGCGGTGATTGGAATCAAGGCATGCTGGCCATGGGTCTTCCGGCCGGCGCGGAGTTCGACCTGATCGCACGCTGGGACGTGGCCGGCGAAAACTTTGAGGGGGTGGTCGAAAATGCTCGTTGTGCCCCGTAAACCGGCCGGCCTGGCGGCGTTGTTGGTCTGTCTCCTCTCGCTGTCGGCGTTGGCAGCGGAGTTGCCGCCACTGACCCGAGGCTTGACCCCCATCCCTTCGGGAACTGCGGCACCGCCCCTGCGGTTGCCGGACATGGACGGGACGACGATCGACCTGGCGGACCTGCGCGGGCAGGTAGTGCTGATCAACTTTTGGGCCACCTGGTGTCCACCGTGCAGGCGTGAAATGCCGTCTCTGGAACGGTTGAGCCAGGCGACGGAAGGCGAGGGGGTGGCCGTGCTCGCCGTCAACATCGGCGAGGACGAGGATACCGTGTTTCCTTTTATCGGCATGGTCGAGCCGGCGCCGACCTTTCCCCTGTTGTTCGACAAGGACGCCGCCACCCTGGAACCTTGGGGGGTGAGGGGCTTGCCGACCACCCTCGTCGTCGCCCCCGACGGAAGCGTCGCCTACCGAGCGGTTGGCGGACGCGAGTTCGACCATCCAGAGATCGTCGGCCAACTGCTGGAACTCAAGGCGTCACGGCCCGATCAATGACAACCGCCGATCCGGCCGGGTCAGCCCCGAGGCGCCCGGAATAGCCCTGCGTGTTCCAGCCGATGGCTAGGTGCCGCCTGTGTCCGCCTGCAACACCTGAATGGCGCTTCGGCAGCGCCGGGCTTTTTGGCTTGCTCTTCGCTCGACCGGTTGCTACGGCTATCGATTTCGCGCCAGAGCGGCGTCCAGCCGCACAGACCCTGGGCCAGGGACGCGATACCCGGGTAGAGTCGGGTTAACCGAACGGGGCGGGGTCCTCGACATCCAGTTGTTCCGGGTCCAGCACCTGGCGGGCATACTGGTCCCAGACCCGCATCCGTAGGAACAGATCGAAAAGATCCGGATCGATGTGACGGTCATCGCGCATGCGGCGCAGGATTTCGAGGGCCTGCGAGAGTTTCATCGGCTTTTTGTAGGGGCGGTCGCGCGCGGTCAGGGCCTCGAAGATGTCCGCGATCGCCAGCATGCGCGCGGGGATCGACATCTGCTCCTGCCGCAGGCCTCGGGGAAAACCGCTTCCGTCCATCTTCTCGTGGTGGCCGCCTGCGTACTCCGGCACCCGCCGCAGCTTGCGCGGAAACGGCAGAGACTCCAGCATGTCGATGGTGACCTGTACGTGATTGTTGATTACCTGGCGCTCGTCCGGCGTCAGCGTCCCGCGTTGATGCACAGATTGTCTCGCCTCGTCGGCGCTCAGCAACGGCTGCAACCGGCCCTCGGCATCGGGCCATTGCAGCTTGGCCAAGGCTCGCACCCGCGCCTGGTCCTCGGCTGCCATGGACTTCACCGCCAGCGTTGACCCGGCGCAGAAACGCCAGATCCTCCTCCAGTTGTGCCAGCGTCCGCCGCAGCTCCCCCTCCAGCTGGGCTCGGCGCTTGGGTTCTGCGGCGATTGCGCGCAGGGTCTCCAACTCCTTGTGCTGGCGCAGGGCAGCGAAACGGGCCGCCACCCATTCGATACGGTCGTCCAGGGTGTGCAGCTTGGTCGACTTGTCGAGCACCGAATCCGGGGTCGAGAGCTTGCCGCAATCGTGCAGCCAGGCGGCCACCCGCAGCTCGTACCAGCCGTCTTCGTCGAACTGGAAGTCCTGAAAGGTCTCGCGGTCATCGCAGGCGGCCCGCACCATCAGCTCGGTGAGCAGGGGCACCCGCTGGCAGTGCCGGGAGGTATGCGGGCTCTTGGCATCGATAGCTTTGGCGATGACCTTGATGAAGGCGTCGAGCAGGTCCTTGAGTTCCTGCACCAGGATCAGGTTATTGAGCGCGATGGCGGCATAACCGGCCAAGGCCCGGGCCAGGGGCTCCACATAGGACGAGAAACGGGTCACGCGGCGGGTGTAGGGATGGATGGCGTTGACGAGCTGCAGCACCCCGATCACCTCGTCCAGGTGGTTGAGCAGCGGAATGGTCAGGAAGGAGACCGAATGGTAGCCGTGGGCGCGGTCGAAGGCCTTGGTGCCCGAGAAGTCGAACGCCTCCGATTGGTAGGCGTCGGCAATTTTGATCATCTTCCCGGTGAGCGCGGCGTGGGCGGCGACGTGGTGATGGTTTTCTTTGCCATCCTCTAGATAGAGAGGGACCGGTGCCAGGTCGATCTCTTCCCCGCTGGAGCCGCCGAGGTTATAGCGCAGGGAATCGTTGCGCACCAATGCGAACTCGAGCCGCGGCGGGCCGCCGTCGTCGCGGTACAGATACAGGGTGCCTCCGTCGGCGTGGGTGATGGCCTGGGCCTCGGTGAGGATGCGCTCCACCAGACGCCCGGTATTGGGCTCGCCGGACAGGGCGATCAGCAGTTCTTTCTGGTCGTGCATCACCCGCTGCTGCTGGAGGGCGACCGCAGCGAAGCTCGCCAATACGCTTACCAGCGGTTCCATGTCCTGACTGAACGGCACCACCTGGCCGCTGTCCTGCTCGCAGGCGTTGATCAGCTGCATCACCGCCACCAGTTCGCCGAAGTCGGTGAGCAGCGGCACGGTGAGAATGGACCGGGTGGAGTAGTCGAAGCGGCGGTCGAAGTCCCGAGCCCCGGAGAAGTCGAACTGGGCCGCAGCGTAGATGTCCGCGATGTTCACCAATTCTGCGCTGAGGCCGGCATGGGTGGCCACATGGCGGTGGTTTTGCTCGCCGTCGAGATACATCGGCAGAGCCGGGTAGTGAATACCCCGGCCGCTGGAGCCGCCGAGTGTCAGATCGAGGCTGCGGTTGCGCACAATGGCGAACTCCAACCGCTGGCTGGCTCCGTGGCCTTCGGCCAGGTACAGGGTGCCGCCGTCCGCATTGGTCAAATCCCTTGCTTGTTCGAGAATGGTCTCGCAAAGCTTGGCAATGTCATGCTCCGCGGTAATGCGTTGGGCCACCTGGACCAGGCGGCGCAGGTGAGAGGCTGAAATCTGGTCCAGGGGGCCCATGGCGTTCTCGTCGGCTGATTGGGTCGATCCGGTTGGCCCAACAGGTCGGTTCCCGGCGCGCTCGCGCCTGGCGCCGCAACGGTTTCGTTTGGTTATGTCACCCCTGCGCCCGAGCTGTCAAGCGCCTTCCCGGGCCTGAAAGGCCGGCCGATCGGGTTAGAATTGGCGCTACGTTCGGGTGCCACTCGGCCGGAACCCGCAGCCAAAGATGGAATTGAATGCCATGACCCTGTTCCAAATCCTCGCCATCCTGGTCAGCCTTGCGGCAGTGTTCAGCTACCTCAACCACCGCTTCCTGCGCCTGCCCACCACCATCGGCGTGATGCTCATCGCGCTGCTGATGTCCCTGGCCTTGATCGTCTCTGGGTCGCCTGGGTGCCGGCTTCGAGGCCGAGGTGGAGGCTGATGTTGCGCGGCATCGACTTCGAACAGACGCTGCTGCACGGCATGCTCAGTTTTCTGCTGTTCGCCGGCGCGCTGCACGTCAACCTGGCGGACCTGGCCCAGCAGCGCTGGGTCATCGCCACCCTGGCCACCTCGGGGTGCTGGGGGCGACCGCTGATCATCGGCGTCCTGAGCTGGTGGCTGTTCGGCCTGCTCGGGCTCGACATGCCGCTTCTCTACTGCCTGGTGTTCGGCGCCCTGATCTCGCCCACCGACCCGATCGCGGTGCTCGGCATCCTCAAGAGCGCCGGCGCCCGCAAGACCCTGGAGACCAAGATCACCGGCGAGTCCCTGTTCAACGACGGCGTCGCGGTGGTGGTGTTCCTGGTGCTGGCGGGCATCGCCTTCGGCGGCCACGGATCTGGGCGCCGGCGCAGGTGCTCTGGCTGTTCGCCCAGGAGGCGGTGGGCGGCGCCCTGTTCGGCCTTGCCATCGGCGCCCTGGCGTTCTGGATGCTGCGCAGCGTCGACAACTACCAGGTCGAGGTCCTGATCACCCTGGCCCTGACCACCGGCGGCTACGCCCTGGCCGAAGCCTGGCACCTGTCGGCGCCCATCGCCATCGTGGTGGCCGGCCTGCTGATCGGCAATCAGGGCCGGCTGCTGGCCATGTCGGACCGGACCCGGGAGCACCTGGATACCTTCTGGGAACTGGTGGACGAGGTGCTAAACGCGGTGCTGTTCGTGCTCATCGGACTCGAGGTGCTGGTGCTGGCGTTCCGCGACGAGTACCTGCTGGCCGGCCTGCTGGTCGATCCCCGTCGTGCTGCTGGCCCGGCTGGTCAGCGTCGGCCTGCCGGTCGGGCTGATGCGCCGCTATCGCACCTTCAGCCCGGGGTGGTCAAGATCCTCACCTGGGGCGGACTGCGCGGCGGCATCTCGGTGGCCCTGGCCCTTTCGCTGCCCCCCGGCCAGGTGCGCGACACCCTGGTGGCCGTAACCTATATCGTCGTAGTGTTCTCAATCCTGGTGCAGGGTCTCACCATCGGACGGCTGGTACGGGCCTATTCGCAGGAGAGTTAGGACACGGCAAAAACCAGCAATCCCGAGGCTTTGCGCCGTCTGCTCAGGAATCTCGCTCCGCCTCGGCCCGGTGCTTAGCCCGGATGAAGGCCGAGTGGGGCAGGTGCAGCAGGTCGGTGATGCGCCGGATGTGGTATTCCTCGTACTTGTCCAGCCGCCCGTCGGCAAAGGCGACGCGCCACAGGTCTTCCAGAATCTCGGCTTTCTGCTGGGGGTCGAAGTGTTGGTTAATGCGGCGCAGGAAAGGATGCAGGGAGTGGCTGTCCTGGTTCTCCTGGCGGGCCAGCTCCAGTAATTCCGCCAGTTCTTCCGGGCTGAGTTCGAAGCGCTGCTGCAGGGCATCGGCCATCGTCGCCAACTCCGCCGTGTCGATGTGGAAATCGGCGCGGCCGATTTCGATCATCAGCACTGCGCTGGCCAGGTGCAAGCGATGGGTGTGTTCGGTGGGATCGAGTGGGGCTTCGGGGGAGAATAACCGGTTCAAGGCGTCAAACATGGGGTCTGGCTCCTGGTAAAATACCCCATTCAGGCTATCACAGACGAGGAGGACATGGTGCCGAAGGCCGGCGAGCTGAAACGGGGCATGATCGTGGACATCGACGGTATCCCCCACGGGGTCAAGCAGGTGGAGGCCAAGAGTCCGTCGTCGCGCGGCGCCGCGACATTGTACAAAGTGCGCTTTACCAACCTGCAGACCCGGCAGAAGTTGGACCAATCCTACAAGGGCGATGACTTCCTGAAGGAGATCGATTGCCAGCGGGTGCCGGTCCAGTATTCCTACCAGGATGGCGATCACTACATGTTCATGAACAGTGAGGATTACAGCCAATACGGCCTCGACCGGGGCGATCTGGAGGGCCAGCTGGAATACCTGACAGAGGGCCTGGAAGGCATCCTTGCCCTGCTGGTGGACGGCGCGATACTCGGTATCGAACTGCCCCAATCGGTGACCCTCGCCATCGTTGAGACCGCCCCGGGGGTCAAGGGCGCGACCGCCACTGGCCGCACCAAGCCCGCCACCCTGGCCACCGGCCTGGAGATCCAGGTCCCGGAGTACCTCGAGACCGGTGAGCTGGTGAAGGTCAACACCGCTGCCGGCAAGTTCATCTCCAGGGCCTGAGGACGCGCAGTTGGCGGCGGCAGGGCCTTGCGCCGGCCGATGCGCGCCGTCGGTTGTCGCGACCCAGCGCCGTGGGGCCGAGAGCCGAGTCTCCCCCGGGGTCGCCGGAGTTCGCTGCCATCCGCTGCACCGGCCCGATGCAGCGTTCGCCGCGCCCTCATGCTCAAGGAGCTTCCACGATGGCCGAGCGTATCCAGCGCCCGAATCTGTATACCGCTGCCCTGCTGTTGCTTGCGGCGCTGGCGGCCTTCTTCTGGAGCCAGGACCAGGCGATGCTGCGTCTGGCGCCGGCAGGTTTTTCCTGCTGGCACCATGGCCTGAGCAGTCAGCCCGGGCTCTATGCCGACCAGCCCGAACTTTTGGCGCTGGCTGCCGCGCCCGAGCGGGCTCTGGAGGCCGAAGTGACATACGGTCGGCGCTTGGAGGTTGCCGGGTCGGAATGGGCGCACCTGTTCGCCCTGGCGCCGGCGGTAATCGGGCGAGACTGTTCCGAACTCGAGGGCGACCTCTGCAGCCGGGTCAGCCCGCGCGAGGAGGCATGGGTAAACGGATTGTTCTATACCCCGGACGAGGCGCCCTTTTCCGGGCTGGAACTGGGTGCTGGAGCTGGCGCCGACTACCTCTACCTGCGCGACGACCCGGACGCGGAGCCGCTGCAGTTGTTGCGCGTTCCGCCCGGGGTGCGCGAGGGCAAGGTCGAAGGCTGTCGCTGGTATTACGATAATTGGCAACTGCCGACCCGCTTCGCCCACCCTTGGCGCCGGTTCGTCCCCTGGTTGCTCGGGCTCGGGTTGCTGGCTTTGTTTTGGGGGCCGCTGCGCCGGACGGCGGCGAGCCTGGCGGATCGGCCCGAGATCGTGGACCCCAACCTAGTCAACTTCCGCAAACGCAGCGCTCGCATCAGCCTGGGGATCACACTGGCGATGCTGACCGGTATCCTCGGCGCCCTGCTGCAAGACCCGCAGGCGGACTATCTGCCGCCACTGGTATTCGTTGGCGGTTTTGCGCTAGTGATAGCCGTGATTACTACGGCCATGCTTTGGCGCAGTGCCTTGCGCCAGGACCGGATATTCCTGGGCCAGGCCTTGCTGGCGCGCTGGGAGTACCCGCCGGAGCATTGGCGCCGGCACCTCGAGGCTCAGTTCCGGGAGCGCCGGGCGGCGTCGCGCGGCCTTTTGCTGGTGGTGGGGGTGATCATGCTCCTGGTTGGGGGCGGCTTTGTATTGGCGCTGCGGGACCAGGCAGCGTTAATCGTTGCGGGGGTGTTGTTGGGGGTATTTCTGTTGCTGGTCCTGGTGGCGGTAGTCGCGCCCGCGCGGCGGCACCAGTTTCTCAAGTCGCGGCCGGGTCTGGTGCTGATCGCCCCCAGCGGGGTCTATCTGGCCGGTGAATTCCACGATTTCCGAGTTTTCGGCAGTCGCTTGGAAGGGGCGGAGGTAGGGCAGAAAGGGGCGAACGAGGTATTCCTGCGTATCGAGTATTCCGTACCCGAGCCGCGCCGGCCGCCAGTCCGTCACTCTCGATCTCCCCGTTCCCTCCGGTTGCGAGGCGGAGGCGCAGAGGGTAGCGGCAGCGCTTTCCCGCACTTCCTAAGCGGCGCCGGCGCGGAATTCAGCGACCACGGCCGCAGGTAGGCGACGCCGCCCTCGACATTAACGCTCGCTGTGGTGCCCTCTGGTCGACCAGCGCCTCCGGAGCCGCATCCTTTACGCGCGTTCGGTACTGTGGTGAGGCGCTGGGTTCGCCTGCAGGGGTTATTTGTAGCGGTCCATAATGTTCTTTTTCCCAGAATTGTATTCACTCTCGGTAATAATGCCTTTTTGATAGGCCGCCTCCAGGTCCTGAAGTTCCTGGCCCATGGTAGTGGTGGTACTCACTGCCTCGACCTTGGCGCCGCCGCCCCCGCAGCCGGAAAGGCCGAGGACGAAACAAGTGCTGAGGGCAATGAGGGTTAGGCGTTTTTTCAACATTCGGGCTGCTCCAATGTCACGAGAAATCTGAAGCACAATTGTAGCCGGATTTCCCCTGCTTGGGACAGCCGGGCGGGCGTTCAGGTTGTACGTCCGCTTTCCAGCAGCCTCGCCTTGACCAGGCACACCTTGAGCGCGTCGCGGGCCAGCACCTGCGGGTAAAGTCGGTAGAGGGTCGCGACCTGCTCGGGTTGCCGCCAGGCGGCTTGTTCCAACCGGGTTCTCAGGGCATCTGGGAGGCCGTGCAGGCAGAGCAAGCGGGGGGCCATCGCCGACTGGTAGGCCGCCAGTTCCTGTTCGGCAGATCCTTCCGGCGCCCGCAGCAGGGCGGGGGGAAAGGCGTCGGCGGGCAGTTCGCGCTGGCCTTGATCGGGACGCAGATATCTGCCCCAGAGGCCTTGGCCGCTGCCGTCGGGACGGCGCCGAAACCACTGGAGACTGGGACTGGAACCGCCGCGTCGATTGACCAGGCTGGCGGCACGCTCGGCCAATGGGACCTCGGACGGGTGCGGATACTCGCCGCCACCGGCGCCGTGCAGGGGGAAGGGGCGCCAGCGGCCGGCCGGACGGCCGCCCGCTGCGGGGCGCTGCCGCGCCGCATCCAGCAGGGCCAGAGGTAGCTGCTCGTGGTCGTCCAGCAACCAGAGTTCGAACGGATCGCCGGCGGCGAAGGGCAACAGACTGCGCTGGCTGTCGAGTTCCTCCAGCACCTGCTCCGCCTGTTCCTTGGCCAGGGCCCGGTCCGCCTGTGGGGGTAGGGGCAGCATCCGGCGCTGTCCTTCGGCGTTCCAGTTGCAGTAGGGGACGAACCCGGACTCCTGCACCGGATCCGCAAAGCTGCTCCAGCCGCTGCTGCTCCACAGCAAGCCGATCTGTATTTGCCAGCTCACGCCGTCCAGGCTCAGAGCCCGGCCGGCATCGCATTCGAGCACCTGCAGGGTGCCTTGAAACGGCTGCAGCCGCCGCAGGCAATAGGTCTCGGTAGCGGCGAATTTGGGCGCCGGGGCATCCTGATTCATGGCGCTACTCCGATTCCAGTTCCTGCAGCCGGCGGCGCAGCCGCTGTATGAGTTGCTCGGCGAGCTCCTGCAGTTCGGGGGGCAACAGTTCGAATACGAACTCCACCTCGTCCATAGCCCGATGCACCGCCTCCGGCTGGTCCATCCGATCGAGTTGGCCGGAGATCTGCTGCAGTATCTGGAGCGGCTGCATGTCAGCGGCGCCGGCCCCAGACCGCGTGCAGCGGGTCGGAGTAGATGCTGGTGCCGATGTGGGCATCGTCTTCCGGGCGCGGCAGGCCGCGCACCGACAAGGTCTTCAGGGCCTCGAACTCTCCGGATTCCAGGAAGTACTCGAGCACCAACGCCGGGCGCTCGAACTCGTGCAGGTTGTGCCAGAGGTCGATCGCTTTGGGCGGGAACCAGCGGTTCGAAAAGCTGACGATAAACTGTCCGCCGGGGCGAAGCACCCGGGCCGCCTCCCGGAACACCGAGAAGGGCTGCGTCAGATACTCTATCGAGACGGTGCAGACCACGGCATCGAAACTGGCGTCCGGGAAGGGCATTCCGGGGGTCTGGTTGAGGTCGTGCACCAAACGCTGATCGAGTATTTGGTTGGCCTCCAGTTCTTCTCGGTTCATGCCGAGCCCCGTGACTCGTGCCTGCAGGGACGGCGGCAGGTGGGAATTGATGCTCGACATCAGATCCAGTATCGCCGCCCCAGGCTCCAGCAGTCGGCCATAAAGTTTCTGCACCTGGTCCAGGGCGACGCTGTCCAAGTGGTTGGTCATGCGCGCCATGGCATAGAAATAGGCATCGTCCGAGCCGTCCACCCGCTGGAATGGGGCGTCGGCCAGGAAATCGGTGGGTGCCTCGCCTTGGCGTCGGACCTGCATGCCCGGGCCGTTGGAGATCTCTTCGAGGATATCGTTGCAGCGCCCGCCGTGTTCGTCGCCGGCGGGGTGGATGTCGCCGATTTCCACCGCCATTTCGACCGAATAGGGCGACAGGGGGTGGTTGAAATCGAAACAAAGGTTCTCGCCTTCGATTTCGAGCAGCCGGGCCGGACGCAGGTCGCCGCTGAACGTGCGTTCCACGTCTCGCAAGACGCTGCGGGGGTAAAAGCGCCCCAGGCGCGGTTCGATCTGCATGTGCGGGCGCCAGTTGCGGTTGAACTGGCGCTGTCTCACCCGTACCAGGTTGGTCTCGTTCCAGGCCGGTACCAAGGTGCCGGCGGCGAAGGCATGGCGGCCGCTGTGTCCCTGGGGGCGGCCCAGAACCTGACTCTGAATCTCCTGCGGCAGCAGGTCCAGGTCGCGCCAGACATTGAGCTTCGGGAAGTGGTAGCGCTCGGTATGACGGGCCAGCGGACTCTCCCATTGGAGCTCAAAGGCGGCTTGAATGATGTTGCGAGCGCTGACTTGCTTGGCTTCGGTGATGTCGTTCATCGGTCGGTTCTCCACGAATCTCGGTTGCCTCGAGGCGTATAATTATTGTATAAGATACTTCGTGAATCAAGCTATACTTGTAGAGACGTTAACCTATGAGGAGACGGAGATGAACAGGCTTTATCGAACAATCCTGGGTCTTACCCTGCTGGGCACCGCCTCTGCGGCCTGGTCAGAGGCCTGTCCGGCGGCGCTGGATTTCGAGTTGCGCAGCTTGGGAGGAGACGAAACCGTGAATTTGTGCGAAAGTTATCGCGGCAAGGTGGCGCTGATCGTCAACACTGCCTCGCGCTGCGCCTTTACGCCTCAATATGAAGGTTTGGAAACGCTATACGAGCGCTACCGGGAACGCGGGTTCGTGGTCTTGGGTTTTCCGTCCAATGATTTCGGCTCTCAGGAGCCGGGCAGCGAAGCGCAGGTGAAAGACTTCTGCCGCCTGACCTATGGTGTGCGTTTTCCCATGTTCGAAAAGACTCACGCTGCCGAGGGCCGCGCCGATCCGCTCTATCGGGCCCTGGCGGAGCAGGCTGGTGAATATCCAAGCTGGAATTTTCACAAATACCTGCTGGACCGTGAGGGGCGCGTGGTGGGAAGCTACTCAAGCTTCACACCACCCGAGAGCAGCAACCTTATCAGAGCTATAGAGTCCTTTTTATGAGCGAATTCGAGTTGGTGTCGCCGCCGCTGCGGCCGGACGAGCATATCCGAGTCGGTATCAGTCGCTGTCTATTGGGCGAGAAGGTGCGATTCGACGGCGGCCACAAGCGCGACGCCTTTATCAACAACATGTTAGAGCGGCACTTCGAGTTTGTCTCGATGTGCCCCGAAGTGGCCATCGGCTTGGGTGTTCCGCGCCCGCCAATTCGTCTGGTAGGGGACCCGGACAACCCCAGAGTCGTGGGGGTAAGAGACCCGTCCATCGATGTTACCGCGCCGCTCAACGAATACTCCCGCCGGCAGGCCGGGCAGTTGGGCGGTCTCAGCGGGTTCATTCTTAAGAAGGATTCGCCCAGTTGCGGTATGGAGCGGGTGCGGGTGTACAGCGAAGAAAAAGGGATGCCGGCCAACCGCGGCGTCGGGGTGTTCGCTCATCATCTGATGCAGGCCTTGCCGCACCTGCCCGTGGAGGAAGAAGGCCGGCTCAATGACCCGGTGCTGCGCGAAAATTTCGTCACTCGGGTATTCGTCTACCATCGCTGGCAGCGCCTGTTGTCGGAGCGTCTTACGCCGGGCGCGCTGACCGATTTTCACGCCCGCCACAAGTATCTGCTCATGGCCCATTCCCAGGCCGCATACCAGCGCATGGGGCGGATGCTGTCACAGTTGTCCGGTATCGACCTGCGGGCGATGGCGGCGGACTACGAGGCCGAGCTGATGGGGGCCCTGAAGCGGCGCGTCAACCGTAAGCGCCACGTCAACGTACTCCAGCACATCATGGGCTACCTCAAGAAGAACATCGATACCGGGGACAAGCGGGAACTAGGGGACAGCATCGAGGCCTATCGACGCGGCGAGGTTCCCCTGGTGGTGCCTTTGACGTTGCTGCGTCACTATTTCCGTCGCCACCCGGACCCCTACATCGAACGGCAGGTATACCTGCGCCCGCACCCAGAGGATCTGAGCCTGCTCAACCAGGTGTGAGCGCATGCGCTAGCGCGGGCGAACAGCCGTCGATGTGAATTAGGGCGCGGCGACTCGGAGCGAGTCTCCGTGATTCGAGCCAGGTTTTAGGTCGCCTCCTGGCCTAAGCCGCTCATTCCGCGGTCGGCAGCCGGCCGCGGATGCCGCTCAGTGCCTCGCTCGGGTCCGCTGCCAATCTAATCGCGCCGCGCCGCGCCAGGCTGTCTCCCAGTCGCTCGCTCATAGGCCCGAACACGAACACGGGTACGCTGCAACGCGCCACCAGAGCAGGCAGCCGGGTGTGTACCAGCCCCGGCTCCGGGTCGCCCTCGCCGAACAGCACCAACCCCTCGCAACCGCTGCCTCGCACCGCCTCGGGCAGCGGTTCCAGCGGCATGTCTGGACCCAGACTAAGCACCTGGTACCCCTGGCTCAGCCCTAGCAGTGCGAACAGCAGCAGTTCCACCTCGCCGTGTTCCCCAGGCAGGCCCGCCAGCAGGAGCATCGGGCCCGGGCTCTGCGGAAGTTGGTGTTGATACCGGGCGCCCAGCTTGGCACGCAGGAAGCTTCGAATCAGGTGTCCATGGATCTCGGCTGCGGCGGCATCGAAGCGTTGCTCATAAAGCTTTCCGAGCAAAGGAAGCAGGAGTTCGCGAGCTAACTGATCCAGCGGGTATAGGGCTAGGGCATCATTGTAAACCGCCTCCAAGGCCGCCAGGTTGTAATCCGCAGCGGCATCCAGCATACGCGCCTGGTATTCCGCCCAGGGACCGGTGGTCTCGCGGCTCGCCGGCAGTGGCTTGGCCAGCGGGCTGCCTTGACGCAAGATCTGCTTGACTTGGCCGATGGCCACGCCTTGATCCATCAGTTGCAGGATACGCCGGATCAGGGCGATATCCTGGTCCGTGTATAGCCGGTGGCCCTTCGGGGTGCGTTGCGGCTTGATAATACCGTAGCGGCGCTCCCAGGCGCGCAAGGTGACCGGGTTGATGCCGGTCAGGCTGGAAACGGTACGAATCGGGTACAGTCCCTCTAGGGCGTGGCTAGTCTCGTTCATAGGGCCGGCCTGATCAAAGTTGTACACCGAGTATAAGCGGAATCTTCGCCAGACGCCAGAAATTGTACAACCACGAGGTCACTGTTCATTTGCCGTGACCGGAATGCCCCAAAAAGGTGCAGTTATGGGGCGCCTCCTTCCGTGCGGCAGACCTTGCGCCTACCGAACCGCACGCTAGCCCCAACCAATGCGGTTGGCTCGGAGCTTGCTTATGTTCGAGCTTGATACAGGTGCGCGGAAATTTTTTAGTCTGGCCGCGCTGGTAGATCGAGACACGCGGGGTGGCGACGTTGCTCCCTGCCACCAGGAGCCAACGATGAGCGATTCGAAACCCGGCGCGAGCCTGGGCGATACCTTGCAGGCCCTGGGGCTGCGCTACCACGACTTGGGCCCGAGCGAGAAGACGCCGGCGGCCTTGGTGCTGGCCGGGGCTGAGGGTAGCGATCCGAGCGGGCGTTTCGTGTTGTCGCGGCTGGCGGACCTGTTGCAAAGCGCCGCTCAGGGTAGCCACGACAAGTATCGGCTGAGCCAGCGGGTGATCCTGGTGCCAGCGGTGGACCAATCGGGAGTAGGGGCAGCGGCTGCCGAGTTTCGCGCCCGCCTGGCTGCTGCGACCGCGGAGGTGCGTTGCCGCGTCGAACTGCTACCACCTCGCGCGGGTTGCCGCGAACTTCCCCAGTTGCACCTTTTCGGCGCTGCCCAAGAGGAGCGCGAGAGCGCCTTCCTGTTCGGGCTTCCGGCGATCGTCGAGCAGCCGCCGGAGGCGGTACCTGAAGCCTCTCTAAGCGCCGACTGGGGTCATGCCCTGGGCGAGGACTTCCTGCTGCTCGGCGGTGAGCCCGGCAAGTTGGACCTGGGAGTCGGTCAGAGCCTCTACCAGGGGCTGCTGCGGTTTTGCGTCCACCGCGGCATCCTCGAAGGCGAAGTGCCGGAGGGAGACGAGGATCCTCACCTGTTCTTCGGCGCCGATACCTTGATTCTGCGGGCCCGCTGCGTAGGCCTGTTCGCCAGTCACCTGGAAGTGGGCCGTTGGGTGCTGTCGGGCGAGACCCTGGGCTATCTGCACGACCCGTTCGACGGACGTCTGCTGGATGAGATCAAGGCCCCGGCTGCGGGCCTGGTGAGCGCCTTGCGCCTGCAGCCGATGGTTGAAGAGGGCGATCGCCTGGTGCGGATTCTCGGTCGCGGGCCGCGCTCGGGGCATTCGCCCGCGGCGCAGCACTTGGTTTCACTGCCGGACTAGGGAAACGCTGATTTAATCGCGTTTCCCGCGCGGGGCAGGATGCCCCGCCATTTTCGGGCGTCCAACCGCCTGGAAATGAAGGCTTTCGGAAACCGCGTTTTCGAAAACCATGCTGCAAAAAGCCAGGGACGGCTTTTTTCAGCGTCTCTCGGCGAACCCGATTATCGCCGCAGGCTTCGCAGGCCGGGCCGGCAGCGGTTGCTGCTGATTGCCGATAGGCGGCTGGGGCAAGGCTGTGGATCAGCCTCTTCGTTAAGGTCGCGGGCGAAACATTCTGCTTGCCGGGCCGGTCCCAACTAATGTAACTCCAAACCTTCCGTTACCCTACCCCCGTTGGAGGCCTCGCCCGTGCCCCGCTTTTCGCCCCTGATTTTTCTGCTGCCGTGGGTTTGTCTCGGCGTCATAGCCCAGGCCGAACCGCTGCAACTTTCGAGTGTTGGCAGCGACAAGCTGCTGATCGAACTCTATACATCGGAGGGATGCAGCAGCTGCCCCCCAGCAGAGCGCTTTCTCAATCGCCTGGGCGAACGCTCGGATCTGTGGACCACTTATGTGCCGGTGGCCTTTCACGTCGACTATTGGGATCGCCTTGGCTGGCGGGACCGCTTCTCCAGCCCCACCTACAGTCAGCGCCAGCGTCGCTATGCCAAGCTGGGCTACCTGGGCAGCGTGTACACTCCAGGCTTCGTGGTCAACGGCCGGGAGTGGCGCCGGGGTTGGTTCCGCAGCGATCCGCCCCCCGCCCAAGCCGGTGCCGGGGCGCTTCGCCTGCGGCTGGAGGACGGCCAGGTTAGTGCGCACTATGACGCTAGCCCCGGGACCTACAGGCTCTACCTGGCCCTGCTGGGGATGGGGCTCCGCACCGAGATCAGCGCCGGGGAGAACCGCGGCCGCAGTGCCCGCCACGATTTCGTGGTACTGGATTTTGTCACTGCTGACAGCGCCGAGGGGCGTTGGCAACTGCCGATGCCGAGGCCCGAGGAGAGCGGTGCCGAGGGCTACGCCTTGGCGGCCTGGGTCGGGCTCGGCGAGGACCCCACTCCGCTGCAAGTCGTGGGCGGTCCGCTGCCTGCGCACGGGTTTGCGAACGGCGCTCCGCAATCCTAGTTCTAGCGTTTCGTTTTCGCTTCGGAAGGTCGATCGCGAGACCCCCAAGGCTCGATTCGGGTAACCAGAAAGCGATTGCCAAGGCACTCCCAGCGGATGTCGAGCCCCTCCAGCCGCATGCCGAAACCGCGCCCGGCGGTGTCGCCGGTCTGGTGGGCGGGGCGCGGGTCCTGACGCAGCAGACCGCTGATCAGGCTCCGCAGGCGCCGCCCCTCGGCTTGGGGCAGGGCAGCGAGAAGGGCTTCGGGCTGTGGTGCAAAGGCCAGTTCCAAGTCCGCCGGCTCGGCCTCCCCGAAGCCGACCCGGGCCTCGGGCAGGCTGTCTGCGTAGGGTAGGTAGGGCTTGATGTCCAGCACCGGGGTGCCGTCCGCCAGGTCGATACCGCCCAAGCGCAACTCGACTCGGCCGCCGCTGTTGTCTATCCCCAGCAGCGCCACCGCGGATAGCCCGATGGGATTCGGTCGGTAGGGGGCCCGGGTGGCGAAAACGCCGAGCCGGCGCTCTCCGCCCAGGCGTGGCGGCCTCACGGTAGGTCGCCAATCGTCGCGCAGACAGTGGTGGAAGAGGAACAGTATCCAGACGTGCGAGCAGTCTTCCAATCCCCGCACCGCCTCGACCCGGTTGTACGGGGGCAGCAGCTCGAGCCGGGCCTCTGCTTCGGGCACCAGCCCGGGTTGACGGGGAATGCCGAATTTGTCCGGGAAGCAGGAATGGATGACCCCGATCGGCCGCAGCTCGATCGGGGTCAGCCCTGTCTCCGGCTCAGGGCTCAAGTGGACCGTCCCGCGGGGCTCTCGCCCGCGCCGTTCCGGGCCTCAGCCCTCGTCACGCCCGCGCAGGCTGTTCAAGAGGCCGCCGCGGCGCCGCTTCTCCTCGCGCTCCATTCTTAGCCGCAACTCCTCCCGCTCCTCTTCGGAAATCGGCAGCTGGATCAGCTTGGTATGCTTGCGCAGGATGTAATGGCCCAGGTCGTCCAAAAAGTCCGGGGTGATCTGTTCCGGGCGGTATTTGGCGTGGCGGCTGATGGGGGCGTCGAAGTTGGTGATGTGAATGTGAATCAGGGTGCGCTCGATGTCTGCGTTCACCCGCACCAGCACCGGAAACTCTCCCTCCACCTCGAAACGCTGGCCGATTACGGCCCGGTACTCGTCGAAGTAGTCACGGCTGTCGAACTTCATGCCGTGATCGAGCAGTTGTTCGCGCAGGTCGGCGGCCACCGAGGGCGGGGTAACCTTGAACCGAGCCGTTTGGCCGCCGGTGCAGAGAAAGCGCAACACAATCGTGCGCATGCTCCCGCGACTGTCTACCGTCAGTCGGTATTCTTCCTGGCGCAGCCCAAGCATTCTGCCGTAGACCGGCAGCTCGAAGTCCACCCGGGTATTGGGCTTTATATAATTGACTTCTTCCACTACCTGGCTGAGGTAATTGAAGATCTGGCGCATCTTCGGATTCAAGTAACGCTCGTAGGCCGCCTGCAACTGATCGGCGTGCAGCCGCTCGGCCAGCTCTTCGGTCTTCCTGGCTTCACTCTTGGCTTTCAGGTCGTCAAGTAAGGCCATGCGTAATATTCGCTCCAATCGTAATGACTGCAACCGTGCAGAGCGGTTTCCCGACCGGGTTCATTAATAAGCGGCGACAGCACATCGCGATCTAAGCACTCTAACCCATCCGTCCGGCCTTGTCCGAGAACGGGTTATCTATAGTAGAATAACCGATTTGGTTCTGGGTCTATATCGCTATGCAGGATCTCAATCCCATCATTCACAAGATCGGCGATCTTCGGGGGCGCAGCCAGTCCCTTAGGGGGTATCTTTGACTTCGCTGAAAAGCAGGAACAGCTGATCGAAGTCCAGCGCGAGCTGGAACAGCCGGACATCTGGAACGACCCTGAGCGGGCCCAAGCCTTGGGGCGCGAACGCGCCGCCCTGGAGGCAGTGGTTATGACCCTCGAGCAGTTGGAGGGCGGGCTCAACGACGCCGCCGACCTGCTGGAGATGGCCGCCGACGAGGGCGATGAGGATACCGTCGAGGCCGTCAGCGCGGATCTGGAAGTCTTCGAGCGCCAGATCGCCGAGCTGGAATTCCGCCGCATGTTTTCGGGCGAGATGGATGCCAAGAACGCCTTTCTGGATATACAGGCTGGCTCCGGCGGCACCGAGGCCCAGGATTGGGCGGAGATGTTGCTGCGCATGTATCTGCGCTGGGGCGAGCATCACGAGTTCAAGACCGAGTTGATCGAGGTCTCCGCCGGCGAGGTCGCGGGCATAAAAAGCGCCACCATTCGCTTCGGGGGCGAGTATGCTTTCGGCTGGCTGCGCACCGAGATCGGGGTGCATCGCCTGGTGCGCAAGTCGCCGTTCGACTCGGGCAATCGGCGCCACACGTCCTTTGCCTCGGTGTTCGTATCGCCCGAGATCGACGACGATATCGAGATCGATATCGATCCCTCGGATCTGCGCATCGACGTCTACCGGGCCAGCGGTGCCGGCGGCCAGCACGTCAACCGCACCGAGTCGGCTGTGCGCATCACCCACAACCCCAGCGGCATTGTGGTGCAGTGCCAGAACGACCGCTCGCAACACAAGAACAAGGCCACCGCGATGAAGCAGCTCAAGGCCAAGCTCTACGAACTGGAGGTGCAGAAGCGCAATGCCGACCAACAGGCTCTGGAAGACACCAAGGCCGATATCGGCTGGGGCAGCCAGATCCGCTCCTACGTGCTTGACCAGTCCCGGATCAAGGACCTGCGCACCGGAGTCGAGGTGGGGAACACCCAGGCGGTATTGGACGGCGGGCTCGATCCTTTTATTGAAGCAAGTCTCAAGAGTGGCTTGTAACTAATTGTTTTACAAGCTGGACCGTCAGAGAGTCCAGCCCTGAACCCAGTGGCGGCATTCCCGATGACGGACCAGATTCAAGACGAAAACAAGCTGATCGCGCAGCGCCGGGCCAAGCTGGCAGAACTCCGCGAGCAGGGCCAGGCCTTTCCCAACGACTTTCGCCGCAATGTGGTGGCTGGCGAACTGCACGCGGAATACGCCGAACGAGACGGCGAAGCGCTGGAGGCCGAAGGCATTCGGGTAAGGGTGGCCGGGCGCCTGATGAGCCGCCGGGTGATGGGTAAGGCCAGCTTCGCCCATCTGCAGGACATGTCGGGACGGATTCAACTGTTCGTGCAGCGCGACGCCCTGGCAGAGGGCGAGTACCAGCGCTTCAAGCGCGACCTGGACGTGGGGGACATCGTAGGCGCAGAGGGCGTGCTGTTCCGCACCCGCACCGGCGAACTGTCGGTCAAGTGTGAAGAGGTGCGCCTGCTCACCAAGTCTCTGCGCCCGCTGCCGGAGAAATTCCACGGCCTCACCGACCAGGAAGCGCGCTACCGCCAGCGCTACCTGGACCTGATCATGAACGAATGCTCCCGGGACACCTTTCGCGTCCGTACCCAGGTGGTGCAGTTCATTCGCAACTTCCTCAACGGTCGCAGCTTCCTGGAGGTGGAGACGCCGATGATGCAGGTGATCCCGGGTGGCGCCACCGCGCGCCCGTTCATCACCCATCACAAGGCGCTGGACATGCAGTTGTTCCTGCGTATTGCGCCGGAACTCTACCTCAAGCGCCTAGTCGTTGGAGGCTTCGAGCGGGTCTATGAAATCAACCGAAACTTCCGCAACGAGGGGCTTTCGACGCGCCACAACCCCGAGTTCACCATGCTCGAGTTTTACCAGGCCTACGCCGATTTCAACGACCTGATGGACCTTACCGAGGACATGCTGCGCGCCCTGACCCGCGAGGTGACCGGTTCCACTCAGGTCAGCTACCAGGGCGAGCGCTACGACTTCCAAAAGCCATTCGCCCGGATGACGGTCACAGACTCGATTCTGCACTTCAATTCGGATATTCAGGCCGCAGATTTGGAGAACCTCGAGCGCGCCCGCGCCCTGGCCGAGCGCCTCGAGATCCCGCTCAAGGAGAGCTACGGACTGGGTAAGGTGCAGATCGAGATTTTCGAAAAGACGGTGGAGTCCCGCCTCATGGACCCGACTTTCATCACCGCCTATCCCACCGAGGTCTCGCCCTTGGCCCGGCGCAACGACGACGACCCCTTCGTCACTGACCGCTTCGAGTTCTTTGTCGGCGGGCGCGAGATTGCCAATGGTTTCTCCGAGCTAAACGATGCCGAAGACCAGGCCGAGCGATTTCGCCAGCAGGTGCAGGAGAAGGACGCCGGCGACGAAGAGGCGATGCACTTCGACGCCGACTACATCCGCGCCCTCGAGCACGGCATGCCGCCCACCGCCGGCGAAGGCATCGGCATCGACCGCCTGGTGATGCTGCTGACCGACTCGCCCTCGATCCGCGACGTGCTGTTGTTTCCGCACATGCGGCCGGAATAGCTGCAGCGATGCCGGCCCGGGCCGATCGCAAGACCGTCTCCCTAGTGCTGGGCAGCGGCGGAGCCCGGGGCCTGGCCCATATCGGCATCATCCAGTGGCTAGAGGAGCAAGGCTTCGAGATCGCCTCCATCTCCGGCGCCTCGATGGGCTCGCTGGTGGGCGGCATCTACGCCGCCGGCGAACTCGACGCCTACCGCCGTTGGGTCACGGCGCTGGAGCGCACCGACGTGTTGCGCTTTCTCGACCTGTCGTTCAACAGCAGCGGCCTGATCAAGGGCGACCGCATTATCGACAACCTGCGCGAAATGGTGGGCGAGCACGCCATCGAGGACCTGCCCATCAGCTACACTGCGGTGGCCACCGACATCGAGCGCCAGCGCGAGGTGTGGATCACCCAGGGGCCCCTGTTCGACGCCATCCGCGCCTCGATTGCCGTGCCCAGCATCTTTACCCCCCACGACTACCTGGGCATGAAGCTGCTGGACGGCGGCCTGCTCAACCCGGTTCCCATCGCTCCCACCTTCAAGGACCGCACCGATCTGACCATCGCGGTGAACCTAAACGGCCAGCGCCTGCGCGGCGCCACCAATGAGACACCGGAGACCATGCCAGCCGCCTCCTTGGGCGGCTACCGCAAGCGCATCCAGCAGTTCCTGGACGCCCTGCCCGGGGTCCCGGGGCGAGACCAGGACGAGGCCGATGAAGTCGGTGTTTTCGACCTGCTCAACCGCTCCTTCGAGACCATGCAGAACGCCATTGCCGCCCACAAGCTGGCGGCCTACCAGCCGGATATCGTTCTCGAGATCCCGCGCGATACTTGCGCCTCGTTCGAGTTTTTCCGCGCCAAGGAGGTGATCGAGGTCGGCTACCAAACCGCCGCCAAAGTGATACCCCAAAAGCTCGGAGCCGACTGAGCCCCAGGAGCGCAGCGCCATGTGGGACCAACGCTACAGCGAGCCCGACTATGCCTTCGGCACCGAGCCCAACGACTTCCTGCGCGCCATGGCCGCCCGCCTGCCGCCGGGCAGGCTGCTGAGCCTGGGCGAGGGCGAGGGCCGCAATGCGGTTTGGCTGGCGGGGCTGGGTTATGAGGTCACTGCGGTGGACAGCTCCGCGGTGGGGCTGGACAAGGCCCGGCGCTTGGCCGCCGAGCGGGGGGTGCAGATCGAGACCTGCCACGCCGACCTGGGGGAGTTCCCGATAGAGCCCGAGGCTTGGGACGCGGTGGTGTCCATCTTCTGTCACTTGCCGCCGGCCCTGCGCCGCCAAGTCCACCAGCGGGTAGTGCAGGGACTGCGCAAGGGCGGCATGCTGCTGTTGGAGGCCTACACGCCGCGCCAGCTTGCCTTTGGTACCGGCGGTCCGCCGGTGGCGGAGATGACCATGGACCTTACCGGCCTGCGCAGCGAGCTTACCGGCCTGGAACTGTTCCACGCCGAGGAGTTGGAACGCGAGGTGCGCGAAGGCCGCTACCACACGGGCCACGCGGCGGTAGTGCAAGTGGTGGGTGTAAGGCGCTGAGCGGAACGCCGCCGCGATCCCACGGCCATAATCTCAAGAATAATTCTATATTATATCAATAACTATCTGATTTAATGATAAATAAATCGTTCTTTTCAACCTGGGTCAGAATCTCTGCAGGGACGAAAGCAGGTCCTGACCTATCCACGAGCACGGAGCGCCGGGAACTGTGGCGGTCCGTCCGGAAGGGCTGAGCGTGGTTCAGCGCAGGGATTTCGAACCCGCCATCGGCGGCGAGCTGATTCGTATTCTCTACAGCCAAGCGCCGACCACCGGCCTGATCTTCCTGATTCTAAGTTGGTTGGTCTGCCTGGTGCTCTGGGACACCAGCCCGCACGAGACTTTACTGCTGTGGGTCGGCTCCGTGCATCTCGGCACGGCGGGCCGCTATCTGTTGAACTGGCGCTTCTCGCGCGCCAGCCCAAGCGACCGGGAGATGGGTCCCTGGCGGGTCGGAGCCGTGCTTTCCGCGCTCTATCATGGGTTGGTGTGGGGAGCGATTGCGCCGCTGCTTCTGGTCTCCAGCGAACCCGTCAATCTGATAATTGTGGTTACCGTCCTGCTAGGGCTGGGGGCCGGATCCATGGTGGTGGCATCGGCCGACCTGCCGTCGCTGTTCACCTACCTTTTGTCGAGCATGGGACTGCTGATACTGCACTTGGGAATGCGCGGCGACGCCTTGTCGTGGACCGTTCTGCTGGTGGCCGTGGCGGCGCTCAGCGCCTACATCATTTATGGGTTGCGGGTGCACCGCTTCGTTTACGAGTCGTTGCGATTGCGTTTCGAAAACCTCGCTTTAAGGCTGGAACAAGAGGAAAAGTCGCGGCAATTGGAGGCCGCTATGCAGCACATGGGCCAGGGTATGAGCATGACGGATTCCCAGGGCCGGCTGCAGCTGTGGAATCATCGTTTTCTCGAACTCCTCGGCGTTATGGAACCGCCGCCGCTGGACGACATCGACGCCTTACTGGCGCGCTTCGCCCCGGGGCTGCACCGGAACGTGGAAATCGGGGCCGAATACGAGCGCCCCGACGGTCGAGTGATCGAGTTGGCCGAAGGCCCGATGCCTAACGGGGGGCGGGTGCTGACCCTCACGGATATTACAGACCACAAGCGGCGAGAGCGCTCTCTGGAGGCCGCCCGCCAGAGTGCGGAACAGGCCAACCGGGACAAAACGCGTTTCCTGTCCGCTGCCAGCCACGACCTGCGCCAACCTATCCATGCCCTCGGGCTTTTCTTCCACAATCTGGCGGAGCGGGTGCGCGATCCCGACACCCAGCCCTTGATCGACGCGGTCGAAGAGACCATCCGACTGATCGATGGAATGCTCGGGGACCTGCTGGACATTTCCAAGCTGGATGCCCGGGTGGTGCAGCCGAGCTTCGGAGCTGTCGAGCTGAACATGCTGTTCAAGCAGCTCGAGGCGGAGTTCGCCCCGATTGCCCGGGAGAGCGGCAATCGCCTGCGCATACGGCCTTGCGGCTACTGGGTGCGCAGCGATGCCTCGATGCTGTTGCGGATGCTTGGCAACCTGCTGGCCAATGCCCTGAAGTTTACCCAGAACGGGCGGGTGCTGTTGGCGGCTCGGGTGCGTGGCGAGCGACTGCGTTGCGAGGTCTATGACACCGGCCCGGGTATTCCGGTGGAAAGCCGGGAAGAGATCTTTCAGGAGTTCCACCAGCTCAACAATCCGCAGCGGGATCGGCGCCAGGGGCTGGGGCTCGGGCTGGCTATCGTGCGTCGCCTGACCGAATTGCTGGGTCACGAATTGAGCCTCCGCTCCACACCGGGGCGCGGGTCTCGATTCGCCATCGAGCTGCCCCTGGTCGAGGCGGCAAACCAGGCCCCGGCAGCCGCCTCTGGTCGGCCGCCCCCGGGCGAGGAACTGCACGGCCTGCGGGCACTGCTGCTGGACGACGACAGCCTGGTGCAGATCGCGGTTGGCGACCTTTTGCGCAGCTGGGGCTGCGAGGTGCAGGTGGCCGCCAGCGTGGCGGATGCCGAGGCCCTGCTAGATCATGGCCCGCCGCCCGATGCGATCTTGGTCGATTACCGGTTGCCGGGACCCTGTAACGGGGTCGAGGCGATCGACCTTCTGCGGGCCCGCATCGGGCGACCCGTGCCGGCGTTAATCGTGACCGGTGATACCGACCCGGAGTGCCTTCAGGAGGTCGAGTCAAAGGGCTATCGGCTGCTGCACAAGCCCGCTCACCCGGCCAAGCTCAGGAGCCTGCTGCGGCACCTGGCTGCCCGGAGCGACGCCGCCCCGCAACCGCACAGCGGTGCAAACGCCGGCAAATAGATGCCAAGGGACACCGCCCGCTGTTAACCGGCGTCAGCGTGCTCGTAATTGCAGTGTTGTCGCTCAACTAACAACGAGAGGCCAGCGTCGGGATCGGTCTCGGCGTCAGTTCAAGCCACAGATTCCGCCGGGGCAGCAACTGCCCGTGCTGCAGGCCGGTTCCGCCCCGCTGCTCAGGGCCGAGCTGTGCACTAGGTTGCCGCCGGTGGCCAATCGTTTGACCGGGCTGTCCGGGGAGGTGGTACCGGGGTCGATGCCGAGCCGTTGGCACAGTTCGCCCCAGTTCTGCAGCTGTTCGCTCATGCTGTGCTTCACTTCCAGGACCTGGCCGTTCGCTTCACAACGGTAGTCATAGGTAGGCATGGTTACCCTCCGCATTCAAAATTTGTATGTAAGCAATAAGTAATATTATATCCGTAAACCGCCACGAGAAAAGTGTTCTGTTCCCCTGGCCCGCGCGGGGTGCCGCGGCTCCGAGCCGAGCCGTTCCTCGGCGCGCGTCCCGGGTGCCGCTGCCAGCGCGAGGAGCTCAGCCGTTCTCTGCCTCCGCGTGCTTGATCTTCTCCCAAAGCCGTTCGAGTACCTCCGGCGGGGTATCTTCCAAGGCCTGGCCGCGGCGCGTCAATTCCGCCTCGATCAGGCCAAAGCGACGCTCGAACTTGCGGTTGGCGCCGGCGATCGCCTGTTCCGGGTGCAGATCCAGGTGGCGTGCAAGGTTGACGCAACTGAACAGCAGGTCTCCCAGTTCGTCTTCAAGCCGTTCGGCGTCGGACCCGGCGCGGATCTCGCCGCGCAATTCCTCCAGCTCCTCGGCGATCTTGTCCAGTACCGGCTCCGGGGCGTGCCAATCGAAGCCCACCTTGGCCGCCCGACGCTGCAGCTTTTCCGCCCGAATCAGGGCGGGCAGGGAGCCGGCCACGCCGTCCAGCAGTCCTTTCTCGGCGCGTTGCGCCCGTTCTCGGGCCTTATGCTGTTCCCATGCCCGGCGCTGCTCCTCGGCGCTGCCGATCTCGGCGTCGCCGAACACGTGGGGGTGGCGGCGCAGCATCTTTTCGCTGATCGCCGTCACCACCTCGGCGAAACCGAAGGCGCCACGCTCGCGAGCGATCTGGGCGTAGAACACCACCTGGAACAACAGGTCGCCGAGTTCCTCGCGCAGTTCCTCCAGGTCGCCGCGACGGATCGCGTCCGCTACTTCGTAAGCTTCTTCGATGGTGTAGGGTACGATGCTCTCCAGCGTCTGTTCCCGGTCCCAGGGGCAACCGCTGTCCGGATCGCGCAAACGCGCCATAATCGCCAGCAGCCCCGGCATGCCGGATTGGTCCATGTGATGCTCACTCATCTAGGCTCTCGCTTTGCTCGCGGGTCAATCGTCTGGATCGTCCGCATTGCTCGATTTGCTGTCTCGCCCGGCCCCGAACAGGGCCAGAACTCCGAGCAGGGCGAGCAACAGCAGGGAGATCGCGATCAGTATTTCGGCCATTGAGCAGCCCTCCACGCGCAGATTTGGGTTGCGAGTGTAACCGAGCCGCGACGCGGCTGCACCCGGTTGCAGCGGCGAGTTCCGGTGCCCTCCGATAGCCATCGCCACGGGGCTATGCTCGAATTGATGTTTTCCACAATGCCTGTGGATAAGCTTGTGAACAACGCGTGATGTTTCGCTTTCAGCAGTGTTGACACAAGGCCTCGAGTCAAATCGTTCAGCATTTACGCAGTTTGAAAAATATGCATCAAAACCAATGGGGTAGCGGGCATTCGGGATTTCCCTTAGAAAGGGTTGCCGCCAGGGAAACGCGCCTGCGGCGGCGGTTTTTACGGTGCGGGGAAAACTCCATTTTGGTGAGTAGGTTGGAAGCTGATTTTGCGGATGATTTGGCAGCTACCGGAGCCAACTAACGGATTGCCGCTGTCGCGCGAGTGACTGCTCGGGACGACGCCCATCGAACTGCCCAGGCGCCGCGCCGAGACCGCCGGTTATTGTCGGTTGCGCAAGGCCCGGCTCCGTGTTAAATTAGCGGGCGTTTCAGGGGTTGCGCCGACTGCGCGGAGTCAGTCCAGCGCGCCTCCTACGCAGGAATCGGGCGCTAGGGCCGGCACCTGCTAGAGTGTTGAGGCAAGCGATCCGGTAACGTTTCGCCTGCGATGATCAAAACCCCGTTTACGGGGTTTTTTTGTTGCCGGCCCGATAGCGTTCGGGCGGCGCCAGGTGGCGCGACATCCTCGCTCGCCGTGCGGGGAAGGGTCGCGGTCGAAGTGGGCCTTGGGCCCATTTTTTATTTGCGGTGCCAGATAATGCGTTCTGCCCCCGAAAATCTGACGGCGCTATTGCGCCCGGTAGTCGAGTCCCTGGGTTACGAATTCGTGGGAGTCGAGCTACTGGAACAGGGTCCCCACGGCCGGCTGCTGCGAATCTATATCGACCAGGAGCAGGGCATCACGGTGGACGACTGCGGTGCGGTGAGCCATCGGGTGAGTGGGGTGCTGGACGTGGAGGATCCGATCCCCGGTCACTATGATCTGGAGGTTTCTTCTCCGGGTCTGGACCGGCCGTTGTTCGAGGCCGCCCACTTCGAGCAATTCAAGGGCAGCATGGCCCGCCTCAAGTTGCGGGCAAAGGTGGACGGCAGGCGCAAGCTGGTCGGTGTTCTGGGCGGGCTGGAGGAGCGGCAGGTACTGGTCCTGGAGCAGGGCGAGTGCTACCGGATTCCCCTGGAGCTTATCGAGAGCGCTCGTCTGGTACCGGAGTTTTGATCGGGAATAGCGATAGATGAATAAAGAGATCTTGTTGGTTGTCGACGTGGTGTCCAACGAAAAGGGTGTCGACAAGGAGGTTATCTTCGACGCCATCGAAGCGGCGCTGGCTTCCGCTACCCGCAAAAAACATGGCGGAGAAATCGACGTGCGCGTCGGAATCGATCGCGAGACCGGCGCCTACGAAACCTGCCGCCGTTGGCTGGTGGTGGACGATGCGGAACTCGATGAGGAGGACCGGGAAACCGAGGGCCTGGAAGAGCCCGAGGCCCAGATCCTGCTTTCCGAGGCGCGCAAGGAGCACCCGCAGATCAGAGGCCGGCGAGTACATCCAAGAGCCGATGGACTCGATCGCCTTCGGCCGCATTGCCGCCCAGACCGCCAAGCAAGTGATCGTGCAGAAGGTGCGCGAGGCGGAACGGGCCAAGGTGGTGGAGGCGTTCCAGGACCGCAAGGGCGAACTGGTCACCGGGCTGGTCAAGCGGCTCGACCGCGGCAACCTTATCCTCGATCTGGGCAACTACGCCGAGGCCTTTATCGGCAAACATGATCTGATTCCGCGCGAATCGGTGCGCACCGGCGATCGCATGCGCGGCTACTTGTACGATGTGCGCTCCGAGCCCCGGGGACCCCAGTTGTTCGTCAGCCGCACCGCCCCCGAACTGCTGATCGAGCTGTTCAAGCTGGAGGTGCCGGAGGTGGGCGAAGGACTGATCGAGATCGTGGGTGCCGCCCGCGACCCCGGGCTACGGGCCAAGATCGCGGTGAAGACCAACGATCCCCGCATCGATCCGGTAGGCGCCTGCGTCGGCATGCGCGGCTCGCGGGTGCAGGCGGTGTCCAACGAACTGGGCGGCGAGCGGGTCGACATCATTCTGTGGAATGACAACCCGGCCCAGTTTGTGATCAACGCCATGAGCCCGGCGGAAGTAGTCTCCATCGTCGTAGATGAAGACGCCCACAGCATGGATGTGGCGGTAAACGAAGACAACCTCTCCCAGGCGATCGGCAAGGGCGGCCAGAACGTGCGTCTGGCGAGCCAGCTTACGGGCTGGGAACTCAACGTGATGAACGAGGCCGAGGCAGCGGAAAAGAGCGAGTCCGAGGCGCGGGCCCTGATCGAGGAGTTCATGCGCCAGCTCGATGTAGACGAAGAGATCGCCGTTATCCTGGTGCAGGAGGGCTTCTCCACCATTGACGAGGTAGCCTATGTGCCCCTGACCGAGATGCTCGGGATCGAGGAGTTCGACGAGGAAATGGTGACCGAACTCCGCGAGCGAGCCAAAGACGTGTTGTTGACCCGTGCCATCGCCAGTGAGGAAGCCCTCGATGGGGCCGAGCCGGCGCAAGACCTGCTCAGCATGGAGGGCATGGAGCAGGATCTGGCCTACCAGTTGGCGGCGCGGGGTATCAAGACAATGGAAGACTTGGCCGAGCAATCGGTAGACGACCTAATGGAAATAGAGGATATGGACGAAGAGCGGGCAGGCCAGTTGATCATGACTGCCCGGGCGCCCTGGTTTGCGGACGAAGAGCAGAGCTAGTACTCCAGGAGACCCCAGATGAGTGAAGTCACGGTAAAACAACTCGCCGACGTCGTGGGTATTCCCATCGAACGCCTGCTCGTACAACTGCAGGAAGCAGGCCTGACCAAGGCAGATGCCGAGGACAGCATCAGCGAGGACGAGAAGATGCAGTTGCTGAGCCACCTTCGGCGCAGCCACGGCAAGCGCGACGAAGTGGTGGCCGGCACGCCGAGGAAGATTACGCTCAAGCGTAAGACGGTTAGCGAGCTGAGCCAGCCGGTGGCCCAGACCCGCACCGCTCGCCAGTCGGCGCGCGCGCCCACGGCGGCCGGGCGCAAGACGGTGAGCGTCGAAGTGCGGCGCAAGCGCACCTACGTCAAACGCAGCGAGGTGGCGGACGACCTGTCCAAGACCCCGGAAGTGGAGGCCGCCCGCAAGGCGCTGGCCGAGCAGGAACTGGAGCGCGAGCGCCAGGAGGCGGAACAGCAGGCTCGCAAGGCGGCGGAAGAGGCCAAGCGCCAGGAGGCCGAGGCCGCGCGTCAGAAGGCCGAAGAGGAAGACCGCCAGCGGCGCGAGGAGGCCGAACGCCAGCTGGCCGAAGCAGCTAGGCTCGAGGCCGAAGAAGCCGCGCGCCTGCAGCAGAAAGAGGCGCGCGAACAGGCCCCGCCGCGCGCGCCCGAGGCGCCGAAGAAGGCAGCCGCAAAGAAGCCCGCACGCAAGAAGGACAAGGACGGCGGGCGCGAAGAAAGCCTGTTCGGGCGGCGGGAACTGCACGTGGCCGCCGACAAGCGCGGCCGGCGCAAGCGCAAGCCGGCGGGACGGATGTCGTCACCCTCGTCCGCGGCCAGCGGCGAGCACGGCTTCCAGCGTCCCACCGCTCCGGTGGTGCGCGAGGTGCCGGTGCCCGAGACCGTTACGGTGGGCGAGCTGGCCCAAAAGATGTCGGTCAAGGCCGCAGAGGTAATCAAGCAGCTGATGCGCATGGGTACCATGGTTACCATCAACCAGGTCCTGGACCGCGACACTGCCATGCTGCTGGTTGAAGAGATGGGCCACAAAGCGGTGGAACAGCTTAATGAAGACGTGGAGACGGAATTGCTGAGCACAGTCGACGAAGGTGCTGACGTCAAACCCCGGGCCCCGGTGGTCACCATCATGGGCCATGTCGACCACGGCAAGACCTCGCTGCTCGACCATATCCGCGAAAGCCGCGTGGCGGCCGGCGAGGCCGGCGGCATCACCCAGCACATCGGCGCCTATCACGTCGACACCGACAAGGGCATGATCACCTTCCTCGATACCCCGGGCCATGCCGCGTTCACCGCCATGCGGGCCCGCGGCGCCAAGGTCACCGACATGGTGATCCTGGTGGTGGCGGCCGACGACGGCGTCATGCCCCAAACCGTCGAGGCGATGCATCACGCCAAGGCGGCCCAGGTGCCGATGGTGGTGGCGGTCAACAAGATCGACAAGCCCGAGGCCAATCCGGAGCGGGTGATGCAGGAGCTGACCACCCATGAGGTGGTACCCGAGGAATGGGGCGGCGACACCATGTTCGTGAATGTCTCGGCCAAGACCGGCGAGGGCATCGACGCGCTGCTGGATGCGGTGCTGCTGCAGGCCGAGGTGCTGGAACTGCAGGCGGCGGTGGACGGCGCGGCACGCGGCAGCATCATCGAATCCAGCCTGGACAAGGGCCGCGGCCCGGTGGCCACGGTGCTGGTGCAGAGCGGCACGCTGCGGCGCGGCGATATCATCGTCAGCGGCCAGGAATTCGGGCGCGTGCGGGCCATGTTCGACGAGACCGGCAAGTCGGTGCGGGAGGCCGGCCCCTCGATGCCGGTGGTGGTGCTGGGCCTGTCCGGCACCCCGGCTGCCGGCGACGACGTGCTGGTGGTCCCGGACGAAAAGCAGGCGCGCGACGTCGCCGCCCTGCGCCACGAGAAGCAGCGCGACAGCAAGTTGGCGGCCCAGAAGGCGGCCAAGCTCGACGATCTGTTCTCGCAGATGGCCGAAGGCGAGGTCCAGTACGTCAACCTGATCGTCAAAGCCGACGTGCAGGGCAGCGTGGAGGCACTCAAGGAATCCCTGGTCAAGACCTCCACCGACGAGGTCAAGGTGCGGGTGGTGGCATCGGGGGTGGGCGGCATCAACGAGTCCGACGCCAACCTGGCGCTGACTTCGAACGCCATCATCATCGGCTTCAACGTCCGCGCCGATGCCGCAGCGCGCAGGGTGATCGAAGACAAAGAGATCGATCTGCGCTACTACAGCATCATCTACGAGGTGATCGACGACGTGAAGAAGGCCATCAGCGGCCTGCTGTCGCCGGAGATCCGCGAAGAAATCATCGGCCTGGCCGAGGTGCGCGACGTGTTCCGCTCTTCGAAGTTCGGCGCCATCGCCGGCTGCATGGTGGTCGAGGGCGTGGTCAAGCGCAATAGCCCGATTCGCGTGCTGCGCGACAACGTGGTGATCTACGAGGGCGCCCTGGAGTCCCTGCGCCGCTTCAAGGAAGACGCCCCCGAGGTAAAGGCTGGCACCGAGTGCGGTATCGGCGTCAAGAACTACAACGACGTCAAGTCGGGCGATCACATCGAGGTGTTCGAGCGCACCGAGCACGCCCGCGTGCTCTGATTGGCGAGCGACTCGAATGGCCAGGGAATTCAAACGCACCGACCGGCTGGGCTCTCAGCTCCAGCGTGAGCTGGCCCAGTTGGTGCGCGACGAGCTCAAAGATCGGCGCCTGGGCATGATCACCATCCAGGAGGTGCGGGTGACCCGCGACCTCGCCCATGCCAAGGTCTATTTCACCCTGCTTAGCAGCGAGTTCGACCACCGCGAGGCGACCGCCCACCTCAACGAGGCCGGCCCCTACCTGCGCCACTTGCTTGGGGCCAGCCTGCGCTCGCTGCGCAGCATCCCCCAACTGCACTTCGTCTACGACGAATCGGTCGAACGCGGCATGCACCTCGACGCCCTGATCGACCGGGCGGTCGGCTCGGGCGGCGACGAGCCCCGCGACTGAAGCCATCGTCGCCACCTTCGGAATCAGTATTATCATGGGACGCCGCAGCCAGCAGGGCCGTAATGTCAACGGCATACTGCTTCTCAACAAGCCGGTAGGCTTGACCTCGAATCAGGCCCTGCAGCGGGTCAAACGCCTGTACTGGGCGCGCAAGGCTGGCCATACCGGCAGCCTGGACCCGCTGGCCGACGGCCTGCTGCCGATCTGCTTCGGCAGTGCCACCAAGATCTCGGCCTTCCTGCTGGACGCCGACAAGCGCTACCGGGTGCGGGTGCGCCTGGGGGTTACCACCGCCACCGGCGACAGCGAGGGCGAGGTGCTGGAGACGCGCCCCACCGAGGACGTGACCGAAGCCGCGGTGCATGCGGCCCTGACCCGGTTCCGCGGCGATATCCTACAGCTGCCGCCCATGTACTCGGCCCTCAAGCACAAGGGGGAGCGCCTCTACAGCCTGGCCCGCAGGGGCATCGAGGTGGAGCGCGAGCCGCGTCCGGTCAGTATCCACGCGTTGGAGCTGCTGGCCTGCGAGCTGCCGGACCTGGTGCTCGACGTGCATTGCAGCAAGGGCACCTATGTGCGCACCCTGGCCGAGGACATCGGCAACGAACTGGGCTGCGGCGGCCATGTGGTGGCCCTTACCCGGAACCTGGTCGGGCCCTTCGACGCCGCCGGCATGGTCGATCTGGAGACGCTGGAAGGCCTCACCGAGGCGCGGGAGTTCGGCCAGATGGAACAGTTGCTGCTGCCCGTCGACAGCGCCCTGTCGGCCTGGCCCGAACTGCGCCTGTCGAGCGACGCCGCCTTTTACCTGCAGCAGGGCCAGGCGGTGCTGGTACCCAAGGCTCCAACCGAAGGCTGGGTGCGCCTGTACACCAGCGATCACCGCTTCATCGGCGCCGGCGAGATCCAGGACGACGGCAAGGTCGCGCCCAAGCGGCTGATGCAAGGTTGATCTACGGGAGGTTTGCGGCCGGCGCGAGATTTGCCAGCGCCGGGCAAAACGCCCATACTGTGCGCCCGCGCGCCGGCGGTCACTAGCCGGTACGGAGCGCAGAACACGCCCCTTCGGGCAATTCCATGGGCCGGACCGCCTGAACTCATTGTCGGGTGGTCAAGGCGCGGGCGGTTCCAACGCCCGGGTCCAAAGGCCCGTTTTTGATAAAGCTGAAACCACAGGAGCTTTTGACATGGCAATGAGCGCAGCCGACAAGCAGACCATTATCGAAGAATACAAGCGCGGCCCCGGCGATACCGGGTCCCCCGAGGTGCAGGTGGCCCTATTGACCCACCGCATCAAGGATTTGACCGGGCATTTCACCGAGCACAAGCACGATCACCACTCTCGCCAGGGCCTGGTGCGCATGGTCAACTCCCGCCGCAAGCTGCTGGACTACCTGAAGGGCAAAGACGTGGAACGCTACCGGGCGCTGATCTCCAGCCTCGGCCTACGCCGCTAAGCCGTAACCCAGATTCCCGAAAGGAAGAATTATCGTGACACCGATCAAAAAGACATTTCAGTACGGCAGCTTTCCCGTAACCCTGGAGACCGGCGAGATCGCTCGCCAGGCCGACGGCGCGGTGCTGGTCAACATGGGCGATACCGTCGTCCTGGTGACCGTGGTAGCGGCCAAGAGCCCGATGGAAGGGCGGGACTTTTTCCCCCTGACCGTCGACTATCAGGAAAAGACCTACGCCGCCGGCCGCATCCCCGGAGGCTTCTTTCGCCGCGAAGGCCGCCCGAGCGAGAAGGAGATCCTCACCTCTCGCCTGATGGACCGGCCGATCCGCCCGCTGTTTCCGAAGGGCTTCAACCACGAGACCCAGGTCATCGCCACCGTCAAGTCGCTGAATCCTGCGGTGGATCCGGAGATCCCCTCGCTGCTCGGCGCCTCCGCCGCCCTGGCGATCTCCGGCCTGCCGTTCAACGGCCCGGTGGGCGCCGCGCGGGTCGGCTACAAGGACGGCGAATACATCCTCAACCCCAGCCCCACCGGTGTCAGCCCCTATTCGGACCTGGACCTGGTAGTGGCCGGCACCGAGCACGCGGTGCTGATGGTGGAATCCGAGGCCAATGAGCTGTCCGAGGAGGTGATGCTGGGCGCGGTGCTGTTTGGCCACGAGCAGATGCAGACGGCCATCCAGGCGATCAAAGAACTGGCTGCCGAGGTCGGCAAGCCGGCCATGGAATGGGCGGACCCGCCGGCCGACGAGAGCCTGGCCGGCGCGGTGGAAGCCGCCTGCGGCGAGGCCCTGGGCGAGGCCTACCGGATCAAGGAGAAGATGGAGCGCTACGGCGCCCTGTCGGTGATCCGCAAACAGGCCGTCGAGCAGTTGTGCGGCGGCGACGAATCCCAGTGGGGCGAGCAGCAGGTGATGGGCGCGATCGAGAAGCTGGAGAAGCGCACCGTGCGCGGGCGCATTATCGACGGCGAGCCGCGTATCGACGGCCGCGACACCGCCACCGTGCGCCCGATCACCATTCGCACCGGCGTGCTGCCGCGCACCCACGGCTCGGCCCTGTTCACCCGTGGCGAGACCCAGGCCCTGGTGGTCACCACCCTGGGCACCGAGCGCGACTCGCAGATCATCGATGCCCTGGAAGGCGAGCGTCGCGAGCCGTTCATGCTGCACTACAACTTCCCCCCCTTCTGCGTCGGCGAGACCGGTCGGGTGGGTAGCCCCAAGCGGCGCGAGATCGGTCACGGACGCTTGGCCAAGCGCGGCGTGCTGGCCAGCATGCCGGGCCTGGAAGCCTTTCCTTATTCGATCCGCGTGGTATCCGAGATCACCGAGTCCAACGGCTCCAGTTCCATGGCTTCGGTATGCGGCACCAGCCTGTCGTTGATGGACGCCGGGGTGCCGATCAAGGCCCCGGTGGCCGGCGTGGCCATGGGCCTGATCAAGGAGGCCGATGCCTTCGCCGTGCTCACCGATATCATGGGCGACGAAGACCACCTCGGCGACATGGACTTCAAGGTTGCGGGCACCGAGAACGGTATCAACGCCCTGCAAATGGACATCAAGATCGACGGCATCACCAAGGAGATCATGGAGACCGCACTGGCCCAAGCCAAAGACGGTCGCCTGCACATCCTGGGCGAGATGAACAAGGTCATCGCCAGCCACCGCTCCGAGATGTCCGAGCACGCGCCCCGCATCATCGAGTTCAAGATCAACCCGGAGAAAATCCGCGACGTCATCGGCAAGGGCGGAGCCACCATCCGATCCATTACCGAAGAGACCGGGGCCACCGTCGACGTCAGCGACAACGGCTCGATCAAGGTCTTCTCGGTAGACCGGGCCGCCGGCGAAGAGGCCAAGCGCCGCATCGAGCAGATCACCGCCGATGTGGAAGTAGGCACCATCTACGAAGGCCGGGTGGCGCGCCTGATGGACTTCGGCGCATTCGTAACCATCCTGCCCGGACGCGATGGCCTGGTGCATATCTCCCAGATCTCCGATGAGCGGGTGGAGAAGGTCAGCGATAAGCTGGCCGAGGGCGATGTGATCAAGGTCAAGGTACTGGAAGTGGACAAGCAGGGCCGAATCCGCCTCAGCATGAAAGCGGTGGTGGCTGAATAGGCCTGATCCCAAACACCCGAGCGGGTGGTAACACGGAAAGGGGCCGCAAGGCCCCTTTTTCGTGAGCCGACCTTGCGGAACCGAACACACTCCGCAGCCCCTCATCTATTGCTCGGAGCATCGGCCCGCGGCTATGGCCAACTTCCGCGGCAAAGCCGACCACCAAGGTCTCCCCCACGGCCGCAGGCAATTTCCGGCAGAACCCTCACAGTCTGGGTACGGGGCGTCAAGACCGGGGAATTGGATGCTTGCTGAACAGGCTCAATTCGTTGGCGGAGATCTCCAGTACCGTAATACAGAGCCCTCGTCGGAGGGCTGTGTGCAGTTACGCGGGTATTGGCAGGGTATTATCGCGGAGCCGCTTACCGGCTGTTCGACAGTATCCATTGTGGCCGTGGCGTTCACCCGGATATTTCACCAGGCCGCCAAGCGACTGCGCATCAGCGACCGGAAATACGGGACCTCGAATAGCACTCCGGAGGCGTCTGCAGCGAAACACCCGGTATAACGCTGCCTGGCTATCGCACCCCTGGCTGGTTCCTGCACGCCTGGGCTTGCTCTTCACTCAAGCGATAGCTACGGCTATCGATTTCGCTCCAGAGCGGCGCCCAGCCGCACGGGCCCTGCGCGAGGGACGCGATACCTGGTGAGATATCCGGGTTAACCCGGCCCTGGCTCGGTTAGTTTCGAACCCAGGCTGAGCAAAACGGCGCCGCCCCGGTAGGCCTGGGCATAACCGCCGGCCGCTGTCGCTTTTGCCGCCAATTCGGGGGTCCAGGCATCGACGTAATGGACGGCCGCCGCTCCCGGCCGCCCGGCCAACCAGCGAGCCACTTTGACCTCTTTGCGAGAAAGTTCGAGCAATGGGCGTTTCAGGCGACCTAGGAAGTGGTATTGACCGTGGTACGTCCCGAAGTGGGCGACGCTCACCCCCTGTTGCTGCAACTGGTTGATATGTTGTGCCATTGGTCTCAGATCGAAGGCCGGCCTCGCGGCTTGGGCCACCGACAGGTGCATGCCGAGAAATATCAGTCCAGCGCCGAGCGCCATCCCGAGGACCTGTTGCTGCGGCGACCAGGCCCGGCGCCAGGCAAATGCCCCAAAGGCCAGGATGAGCAGAACCCATCCCGCGAGGCTCGGCACCGCGGCAGCCCACCAGAGGCCTGGCAGCGGGCGATACCAGAAGGTCTCTACATAGGGCAGGCCAAGGATCAGCACGGCGAATACCAACAGCATCGCGCCCAGGGGCCAGGGTCTGCCGGGCCTTGCGTCCGAGATGCCACGGCTCAGCAGCAGGGCCACTGGTGGGAAAATCGGTAACAGGTAGTGGGGTTGTTTGCTGCTGACCGCAGACAACAGCAGAAAGCCTGAGCCCAGCCATAGCAGACAGAAGCGGGTGCCGGTATCGCCCAGCCGCCGCCTGGCTGAGACCAGGGCTCGCCCCAGTCCCGGCCAGAGGGCAAGCGGCAGCAGCGAAACAGGCAGGCCGAGCAGGTACCACCAGACCGGCCGCGGATGGGCCAGGTTGCTGGCAACCCGTTCGGTGGTTTGGCTCCAGAGAATCGCATTGGCATAGGCCTGGCCGCCGGCGCTGGCCGCCGGCAGGGCCCAGCCCAGGGAGATTGCCACCGCCAGCGCCAGCGCCGACACCAGTCCCAGGTACCAGCCGAGCCAGCTCGCGGGCCGGCGCGCCCCGAGCCACAGCTGGGGCAGCAGGGCCATGGGCAGGGTATAGACCAGCACCACCGGCCCTTTGGCCAGCACACCCAAACCCAGCGCCAGGCCAAACAGGCCCCAGCCGAAGCCGCTCCCACGGCGCGGGACCTGGACCAGACCGACCAGTGCGACCAGGGTGCAGAACACAACCAACATGTCGAACATGAGAGCGGTGCTGAAGTAGACCCAGAGCAGGCTGGCCAGCAGAGCGACCGGTGCTAGGCTCCGGGCCTGGGGTGTGGCCGGCCAGAGCAGACCATACAGGTAACGCACCAGGAACAGGTTGCCCAGCGCAATCGTAGGCGCCACCAGGCGCGGCCACCATTCGTTGACCCCGAACGCCCACCAGCCGGCGTGGATCAGCCAGAACAGCAGCGGCGGTTTATGGCTGTAGGGCTCGCCGTTCTTGTAGGGCACCAGAAAGTCGCCCCGTTGCCACATCTCCCAGGCCACCGAAAGGTAGCGGGTCTCGTCGATCGGCAACAGGGGACGCAGCCACAGGGCCGACAGCACCAGCAGGCCCCAGAGGACGATCAGGCCCAGGGGGTGGAGCATCCAGCTCGCCCCGGCAGCCGGGGTAGGGGCTTGGGTTGAACGTCCAATCATAGTGCTCCAGCTCCGGCTGGGGAAATGCTGACGACTGCCCGCCCTGGCGGACACCGGATCTGCTATCGGAGATTCGGTATACGCAGGACCTCAGCCCCAATCACTCAGGCATCAAAAAAACGGAGAGCAGCAGATTCTGCGACAGCGCGAAGCGGCTGGGCGTCCCGCGGCACCCGTGAATGGCGGGATGATACAACAGGCTGCGGCGCCGGGGCAGTCCGAGGTCTCAGACGAAGTTTACGTTAGCCCCGGGAGTTCGGCCATTTGGTGCGGGTCCGGTTTTGGCGAAGCGGTCAACTTGGTTCTTTCCGATGTTACACTACAGCGTGGAAAATCGACGGATATGGCCGGCCCCTGCACGTTGGCGTTTGCAGGCTGTTGAGCGGGTACCAAGTTTCGAGAGCAACCGGTGTATGAGTATTGACCATCATTCTCCCCGGCTTTCCAAGGATGCGCTGGTGGCCCGGATGCACGCGATTGAGTCGGCTCGGGACCGCATGCGAGCAGGGCATCAGACGGCAGCGTCCGAGATCCGCCGCATCGCCCGCCTGACTGGCGCGTTCGCCGATGCCTGCGGCTCCGAGCGACTCGCGGAACTGGCCGCCTCGCTGGACGAGTCCGGTGCTGGCGACTTCAGCCACCAGTTGGTGCTGGTCCTGCAGGAACTCGGGCGACTAATCGACAATTGCAAAACGCCGCCGGCCAACATACTGGTGGTAGAAGACGACCCGATCGCCGCTCAAGTCCTCGCCAATCACCTGGAGGCGCCGACGCGCCGAATATTTCTGGCCCGCAGTACGCGGGAGGCGGAATCAATCCTGGCCGATCACGGAGTCAGTTTGGTGTTGCTGGACCTTCTCCTGCCCGACTCCGACGGCCGCAACTTCCTGGTCGAGCTGCGCCGGCGCCCCGAACTGGACGGAGTACCGGTGATTATCAACTCGGCAGTTACCAGCGCTGAAACCAGGGTCGAGTGTTACACTCTGGGCGCGGACGAGTTCTTCCACAAACCGATCAGCCCCGCGGTGCTTAGCGCCGCAGTCAGCTCCAAGCTGCAGCGGGCGCGGGAGATCTTTCTCCAATCCAGGACCGACAGGCTGACGGGTCTGGGCAACCGCACCGCGGTGATCGAGGCGTTTAGGCGTCTGGAGTTCCTGGTCGATCGGGGCGGCTCATCCCTGTCTCTTGCGATTCTCGACGTGGATCGTTTCAAACGGGTCAACGACGCCTTTGGTCATGCCACCGGCGACGGGGTACTGAGGTTCCTGGCCCAGGTATTGACCCGGCACCTGCGCGATAGCGATGTCATCGGACGCTGGGGCGGGGAGGAGTTCGTGGTGCTGTTCCCCGGTACCGGGCACCTTAGCGCCGCAGCGGCATTGGAAAAGACCTTGGGTATCTTTCGTGCCCATATTTTCGAGGCGCCGGCGGGCGCTCCCTTTTCGGTCAGCTTTTCCGGCGGTGTCGTGGAGGTTCAGCCCGGCGATGGGCTGGAGCAGGCGATAGGACGTGCCGATGGGTTGATGTATGCGGCCAAGGCGGCGGGGCGCAACCGCATTCTCGCGGCGGCTCTGGGCGAGGAGCCCGAGTCCCCGCGCCTGCTCCTGGTGCTTAGGGATCCGGTGCTCGGGCCCTCGGTCCAGTTTCGGCTGCAGCAGGAGGGGTTCGACGCCCTGCTGAAAACCGACGCCGCTTCGGCCTTCGAGGCGGCGCCGGGCTTTGCCGCAGATCTGCTATTGATGGAAATGGACCTGTCTGACATGACCGGACTGGCCCTGCTGGACCGGCTCAAACGCCTTCCGGCCTACCGCAACCTGCCGGTGCTAATGCTGGCGGATGCGGAACACCAAGGGGCCATGGAGCAGGGGTTGGCGCTGGGGGTCTCGGACTTCGTGTTCTTGCCCTTGTCCCAGGTGGAGCTTATCACCCGCATTCGGCGTTTGATCAGGCGCCTCCGGCTGCCGCAAGCCGACGCTGCCCAGGGAAGCGCCGAAGCAGGCAGTCTGTAAGGGGTCATTCCGTGTTCCCCCGGCTCGCCCACCAAAGCCGCAGCCGCAGGCCGATGCCGGTGGTGTAGCCGATGCTGACGGCGTCGATCCTCCCGTCGGGGGCAATCACATAGCTGCTGGGCACCCCGCGGATGCCCCAACCTCGGGCCAGCGCGCCGGATTGGTCCACCAACGTCGGGAAGCCCAGTCCCTGTCGGCGCAGATACTCGGCAACCGCGGCGGCATCGCCGGACTGGGTGGCCACCGTGAGTACCGGGTAGTCCTGGGCCAACGCGTCCACGGCGCCTTCCTCGGCACGGCAGATCGGGCACCACTCGGCCCAAAAATGAACCAGCACCGCGCGACCTTGATAGTCCCGCAGATCCGCAGCACGGCCATCTGTCAGCACGCCGCTCAGGGGCGGGGCAGGGGCCCCGGTAAGGTCACGGGTCTGCCACCATTGGAAGGCCGCCAGCAGCAGCAACAGGATCAGGATATCCCGCAGCCAGCTCAGCCAGCCGCGGCGCTTCGGTTTGTCAGACAACTCGTTCTTGCCTCGATAGGCAGCCGGGAAAGGCCCGATTCTAACCCAGTAGACCGATGGCGGGTTCGTCCCGACCAAGCGTCGGTTGGCCGGATGTGGGTGCGGTATTCTTCACCCTTCCAAAAATGCCGACTAGACTTGCCGTCAAACACCGTCGATCCGGCCTCGCCGGGGGAGGAAAAAATGTTGGAGTTGAAAGTAAACGGCACTCGCCACGAGATCGGCGTCGACCCGGAAACGCCGCTGCTGTGGGTGCTGCGCGATCACCTGGGACTGACCGGCAGCAAATACGGCTGCGGCATGGCCCAGTGCGGGGCCTGCACCGTGCTGCTGGACGGCGAGCCAGTGATGTCCTGCGTCACCAGCCTGAAGGAGGCTTCGGGCAAGGCGGTGACGACGATCGAGGGCTTGGCCGCCGCCGGCGGCGAGGGTCTGCAACAGGCGTGGATCGCCGAGGAGGTGCCCCAGTGCGGCTACTGCCAATCCGGCCAACTGCTCACCGCCGCCGCCCTGCTGGCCCGCCTTCCCCAACCCAGCGACGCGGAGATCGATGCCGCCTTGTCCGGGGTGCTCTGCCGCTGCGGCACCTACAACCGCATTCGACGCGCCGTACGACGGGCGGCGACCGCCGCCAAGGAGGCCTGAGATGAACCGACCCACGGACCTGAGCCGGCGCCGCTTCCTGCAGGCCGGCGCCCTGGCCGGCGGCGGACTGGTGCTGGGGCTCTATCTGCAGCCGGTTGCCCGGTTGCAGGCGGCGCAAACTCCCGTGCCCGAAGCCGCCCCTTTCGCCCCCAATGCCTGGCTCCGCATCCACGGCGACGGCCGCATCGTGGTCGAGATCGCCCGCTCCGAGATGGGGCAGGGCATCATGACCGGGCTGGCCATGTTGATCGCCGAGGAGCTGGAGGTGGAACTGAACCAGCTCACCGCCCGCTTCGCCCCCGCCGATCCGGCCTATACCAACCGCCTGCTCAACTCCCAGGGCACCGGCGGCAGCACCTCGATCCGCGACGCCTGGGGGAAGCTGCGGGAGGCCGGCGCGGTGGCGCGGGAGATGCTGCTGGCCGCCGCCGCGGAGACCTGGGGGGTGGACGCGGACGAATGCCGGGCCGAGGCCGGCCGGGTACTGCACCCGGCCAGCGGCCGCTCCCTCGGTTACGGTGAGCTGGCCGCCGCGGCCGCCCGCCAGCCGGTGCCGGATCTGGTGTTCCTGAAAGAGCCGGAAGAGTTCCGACTGATCGGGACCCCACAGCCAAGGCTTGACACCCCTGCCAAGGTCGACGGCAGCGCCCAATTCGGCATGGATGTGCGCCGCCCCGGCATGCTGTTCGCCAGCGTCGAGCGTTGCCCGGTGTTTGGCGGGCGCTTGGCCCGCCTCGACAGCGCCAAGGCCGAGGCCAGCCCCGGGGTGCGGGCGGTGGTGACGTTGGACGTTGGCGTCGCGGTGGTCGCCGACAGCACCTGGCAGGCGTTCCAGGCCCGGGAGCGCCTGGATATCGAATGGCACCTGGGCCCCAATGCCCAGATCGACAACGCCGCCATCGGCAAGGCCTTCCGGGAACGAGCGGATGCCGGCGGTGCCGCCTTGGCCGCGGGCCGGGGCGAGCTGGAACCGGCCCTGGCCGGGGCCGCCAAGACCCTGGAGGCCGAGTATCAGGTGCCCTTCCAGGCCCACGCCTGCATGGAGCCCATGAACTGCACCGCCGAACTGGGGCCCGACGGCTGCGACGTCTGGGTTCCGACCCAGAACCAGACCCGCACCCAGCAGGCGGCGATGCGGATCACCGGCCTGCCCGCCGAGCAGGTGCGGGTGCACACCACCTACCTGGGCGGCGGCTTCGGCCGCCGTGGCGAGACCGACTTCGTCAGCGACGCGGTGGAGCTGGCCAAGCGCCTGGGCAAGCCGGTGCAGGTGGTCTGGACCCGCGAGGACGACATCCGCCACGACTTCTACCGCCCCGCTACCTACAATCGCCTGCACGGCGGCCTGGACGCCGAGGGCCTCCCCGTCGCCTGGCAGCATCAGATCGTCGGGCCCTCGATCTTCGCCCGTGTCTTCCCCGGGGCTATCCGCAACGGCATCGACCCCATGTCGGTGGAGGGCGCCGCCAACCTGCCCTATGCGGTGCCCAACCTGCGGGTCGAGTACAGCCAGGCCGACACCCCTGTGCCGGTGGGCTTCTGGCGCTCGGTGGGCAGTTCCCAGAACGCCTATATCACCGAGTGCTTCTTCGACGAACTGGCCCGGCTCGGCGGGCAGGACCCCTACCAGCTGCGCCTGCGGCTGCTGGCCGATGCCCCGCGCCACCAGGGCGTGCTGCGCCTGGCGGCGGAAAAGGCCGGCTGGGGCCAACCCCGGAGCGACGGGCGCCACCTAGGTATCGCGGTGGCCGAATCCTTCGGCAGCTACGTGGCCCAGGTCGCCGAGGTCTCCATCGACGGCGGCCAGGTGCGGGTGCACCGGGTGGTGTGCGTGGTGGACTGTGGCCTGGTGATCAACCCGGACACCATCCAGGCGCAGATGGAGGGCGGTATCGTCTACGGCCTTTGCGCCGTCCTCAAGGGCGAGATCGGCATCGAGCAGGGGCGGGTGGCCCAGAGCAATTTCCACGACTTCCCCCTGCTGCGGTTGGACGAGATGCCGGCGGTCGAGGTGCACATTGTGCCCAGCGACCAGCCCCCCGGGGGCATCGGGGAGCCCGGCACCCCGCCCATTGCGCCGGCGGTGGCCAACGCGGTGTTCGCCGCCACCGGCAGGCCGGTGCGGAGGCTGCCGATTCAATTATGAGTGGCGAGGACTGAGGACTGAGGACTGGGAGCTTCCGGATTTCGGCTGAACCGCGCTCGCCTGCCGGGAGACCGGCCCTAGGGACGGCCGTGGCGGCGGTGCAGGTCGTGCAGATCGGGCCATCCAAGGACCCGATCCACTATTTACCTGAATTCTTAGAATTATAAGGCAACAAGCTGAAAAATATGCAGTCTACCGACCAGGATGTCCTGCAGGCAGCCCTGACTTGGCTGGGGCAAGGCCAGCCGGTATGGCTGGTCACCGTGGCCGCCACCTGGGGCTCTTCGCCGCGTCCGCCGGGCTCCCTGCTGGCCATCGGCGATGACGGGCGTCAAGCCGGTTCGGTGTCCGGCGGCTGCGTGGAGGAGGACTTGGCCGAGCGAGTGCGCGCCGGCGAGTTCGCCGGCCCCGGACCCCGCCGGGTCGATTACGGGGTGACCAGGGAACAGGGCGAGCGCTTCGGTCTGCCCTGCGGCGGGCGCTTGAGGCTGGTGCTCGAACCCCTGGAGGCCCCGATCCAGCTCCAATTGCTGCTGCAGGCAATGCACGAGCGTCGGGTGTTGGAGCGGCGCCTGTGCCTGAACACCGGCGAAGCCAGCCTGCACCCGGCGGGGCCGGAGGCCGAATTCCGCTGCGACGACGACAATCTGGTCAAGCCCTTCGGCCCGAGCTGGCAGCTGCTGATCATCGGCGCCGGCCAGGTGGCCCGCTACCTGGCCCCGATCGCCCGGAGCCTGGACTACCGGGTGCTGATCGGTGACCCCCGGGCCGAGTATCACGCCGCTTGGGACCTGGCCGAGGTGGAGCTGGCCCGGGACATGCCCGACGACCTGGTGAGCGCCCGCGGCGATGACCCCCGCACCGGGGTGGTGGCCCTGACCCACGACCCCAAACTCGACGACATGGCCCTGATGACCGCGCTGGAAAGCCGCGCCTTCTACGTCGGCGCCCTGGGCTCCCGCGACAATAATCGGCGCCGCCGCCAGCGCCTGTTGCAGCTGGGATTGCCGCTCGAGGCGGTGGCACGCCTGCGCGGCCCGGTGGGCCTGCCCATCGGCGGCAAGACCCCACCCGAGATCGCGCTGGCCATTGCTGCTGAACTCACTGCGGTGCGCCACGGGCGGCTGCTTGTGCAGGCCGATAGCTGATGGCCCTGCAGGGGCTGCTGCTGGCCGCCGGTGCCGGCCGCCGTTTCGGCGGGCCCAAGCTGCTGCAGCCGCTGGCCGACGGCACCCCCATCGCCCTGGCCGCGGCCCGCAACCTGCGCCTCGCTTTGGGCGAGGTGCTGGCGGTGCTGCGGCCGGACGACCAGCAATTGGCCGCCCTGCTGGCAAGCGAGCCAGGCGTCGAGATCCTGATCTGCGCCCAGGCCGAGCTCGGCGTGGGCCACAGCCTGGCCTGTGGGGTGCGCGCCAGCGGCGGGGCCGACGGCTGGGTCGTCGCCCTGGGCGATATGCCTTGGTTGCGCCCCGCAACCATCGCCCAGGTAGCCCGCTGCCTGGAAACCGGAGCGCCGATCGCCGCTCCCGAATTCCGGGGCCAACGGGGTCACCCGGTGGGTTTTCGTGCCGCCTTCGGCCCCGAGTTGATGGCACTGAGCGGCGATGTCGGTGCCCGTCCGTTGCTGCGCCGACATGCGGCCCAACTGCACCGCTTCGCCTGCGATGACCCCGGCTGCCTGGCCGACGTGGATCTGCGCACCGATCGGTTGGAACAGCCGTGCCCAGTCTTCTGCTGAAGGCCGTTGGCGCCTGGCTGGTGCTGATGGCTCTGGCCGTGGCCAACGGCCTGGCGCGGGAGTATTGGCTGCAACCCTGGCTCGGCGCCCAAGCGGCACTGCCCGTGAGCGGCCTGTTGTTGGCGCTGCTGATCCTTTTGGTGAGCCTGCTGCTCGCGCGCCCCCTGGGCCTGGACGGAGCCCGCCGGGCCTGGCTGGTGGGACTGCTCTGGCTCGGCCTGACCCTGGGGTTCGAGTTCGGCTATGGCCGCTATGGGCTGGGTCACGGTTGGGAGCAGTTACTGGCCGCCTACGACCCCAGCGGCGGCAACCTCTGGCTGTTGGTGTTGGCCAGCAGCCTTTGCTCGCCCTGGCTCGCCGCCCGCCTGCGGGGGCTCGTCTGAGCGTGACCGAGCTGATCCCCCATCTGCTGGATCTGTTGCAGCCCCTGGGCGCGGTGCGCGCCCGCCGCATGTTCGGCGGCTACGGATTGTATCTGGGGGATCTGATGTTTGGCCTGGTCGCCGACGATACGCTCTATTTCAAGGTCGACGCGGACAGCGAAGGGGATTACCAGGAGTTGGGACTGGCCTGCTTCAGCTACCTGCGCCAGGGTCGGCCGGTGAAGATCCGCAGCTTCCGCCAGGCCCCGGCCGAGGCCTTGGAACTCGGGGAAGAATTGTGCCGCCGGGCGGGCAGGGCGGTGCAGGCCGCCCGGCGCAGTCGGAAAGTCTAACCGCTCACCAATGGCGCACTCGGCCGGTGTCCAGGTGCACGAAGCGGGGCTTGGGGTAATAGCCCACGCCGCCGCCTTTCAGGGCCAGGGCGGCCTTGCGCAGATGGGCGGTGTCCACCCCGGTCAGGCGCACGTCGATGGCCCGGCCCTGCATGTGCAGGCTGCGCTTGGCCACGCCGTTGCTCTTTGACCGCAGGGCGGCATTGGTTTTGGGGGACCGATAGCCGGAAATGACCTCAAAACGGCCGTTGCTCCCGGTCGCCCGGCGGATGCCGTGCAAGATATCCAGCAGCCCGTGGTCGATGGGATACTCTTCGCCGGTGCGGAAGTCGCGCAGGAACCGATTGGCCTCGGCCAGGGCATCCTGGTGGTAATCGCCCTGCTCGTAATAGGTTAAGGCCAGCTTCTCCCCGGTGTGGGTGTGATAGAAGCTCAGAGAGCGCGCCGCTTCGGCCTTGGCCTGGGCCAGCGTCGGTCGCAACAGCACGGCGCTCGGCAGGGTCAGCGCCAGGGAGCCTAGAAAGCGCCGCCGGGACCACTGGGGGGGAACGTCGCTGGTGGAGATCTGTCGAATTGCTTTACTGGTTTTTCGCATCTTTGCCTAGACTTGAGGTGTAATGGCCAAACAAGTGGCTGGTTTGCCGCGCCGCCGCAGTATAACCGACCTTCCAAGGGCTGTCCGGACTTCGGTCACGCCTGGCGCATCCGGTCAATCAGGAAACTGCATAAGGATGGTTCGACGCTTTCTACGCGCATTGGTTCTCTCGGCCCTCTCGTTCGCCGGCCTGGCTCGGGCCGAGCCGGCGTCTCCGGAGGCACTGCTGCACCAGCGACTGGATGCCCTGCGCGCGAACAGTGCACTGCGGGTGGCCGGCGCGAAGCTGGAGGCGGCGCCGCTGATTGCCGCCTTCTACCGGGAGCGCGGCTACCGCCTGGCCTGGGGCGATCCCGCCGACGTCAATGATCTGATCACCATCGTCGGCCGCAGCTACGAGCACGGCCTGGACCCCGGCGACTACCACTTGCCCCTGCTGCTCGGGTTACTGCGCGAGGTTCGGGACTCCCCGACCCCGGACCCGACGCGGCTGGTGGAACTGGACCTGTTGCTCACCGACAGCCTTGCGCGCCTGGCCTATCACTCGGATTTCGGCAAGGTGGACCCGGCGGACCTGGACGGGGACTGGAACTTGGGCCGTCGGTTCGACCGCCGGACGCCCTCCCGCGACTTCAATGAGTTGCTCGGCCGGGGCGGGCTGGCGGAATCCTTCGCCGATACGGCTCGGGCGCCGCGCTTCTACCGCCGTCTCCAGCAGGCGCTGGCGGACTACCGGGCGCTGGCGGCGGCGGGGGGATGGCCCCGGGTACCTGAGGGCCCCACGCTGGAGTTCGGCGATCGAGGCGAGCGGCCGGCCCTGCTGCGTGAGCGACTGCGGGTCAGCGGCGACCTGGGCAAGGAACCGAGCGCCGACCCGGCGCTGTTCGATGCGAGGCTGGAGACCGGGGTCAAGGCCTTCCAGCAACGCCACGGCCTGGCGCCGGACGGCAAGGTGGGACCCAGGACACTGGCCGCCCTGAACCAGCCGGTAAGCGCGCGCATCCGCCAGATCCGGGTGAATATGGAACGGGCCCGCTGGGTCCAGCGCGACCTGCCGGACGATTTCCTGCTGGTCGACATCGCCGGCTTCCGCGCTTCCCTGGTGCGTGGCGGCGAGGAAGTCTGGCATTCCCGGGCCCAGGTAGGCCGGCCCTACCGCGAGACGCCGGTGTTTCGCGCTGACCTGACCTATCTGGAGCTGAATCCGACCTGGACCGTGCCGCCTACCGTGTTGGAAGAAGACATCCTGCCCGAGACGCGCCGGGATCCGGACTATCTGAGCGCCCGCAATATCCGGGTTCTGGACCGACGCGGCGCCAGCCTGGATCCGGGGGCGATAGACTGGTCTACGGTCAGGGCCCGCAGCTTTCCCTACCTCCTGCGGCAGGATCCGGGGCCGAACAATGCCCTGGGGAGGATCAAGTTCATGTTCCCCAACCCCCATTCGGTTTACCTGCACGACACCCCGAGCAAGTCCCTGTTCGAGCGCTCCCAGCGCGCTTTCAGCTCCGGCTGTATCCGTATAGAAGACCCGCGGACGCTGGCGGAGCTGGTGCTGGACGATCCCCAATGGGACCGGGCCCGGATCACACGGGAGATCGGCACCGGCCGCACCCGCACCCTGTCCCTGGCCAGGCCGCTTCCCGTGCTGCTGCTGTACTGGACCGCCGAGGTGGGCGACGACGGCCGGGTCTACTTCCGCGAGGATCTCTACCAGCGCGATGCCAGGCTGCTGCAAGCCCTGAATGAGCCGCCGCAGGCGCCGCAGACAACCCGCTTGCAGGCCCGGGTCGAGACGCAGGCGCAGCGGGTCGAGCACCTGCCCTAGTTTGGAGCCTCGAACCGAGACCGCCGGCTAGACCCGAGTTGCGCATTTCACACGCGAGTGTTTTTCTGAGATCGAACCACCTCCCTGGACGCAACTCAAACATCAAGTGTTTCTTGGGTCCGAGGCAATTGTAGAGCGGATGATACGCAAGGTCCCGGGCGCGGCCTACGCGGTCCCTTAGTCCAAGGCTCGGCCGCGAGCGCAGCCTCTAGCAGCTTCTGTCAGGGCTAATCCGGAGCGAAACGGTGCGATTGCCGAGGCCTACGCAAGCGGCGGCTACACGATGCAGGAGATTGGCGATTATTTTGGTTCACACTACTCACGAGTCAGCAAGATAGTTCGAGCAGAAGCTCAGGAGAGGCGAAGGTCCAAAGGAAAGACCCGTTCGCCCTCATCGCTTCGCTCGGCGCTGGCTACGCACTCCCTCAAATAGCTGAACGGCGTGTCGCGTGGGCTTGCATATGCCCTCCGGCGCTCGCTGCCGCCCACACCTGCACCTGCGGCCATACGCCCGCGCCTACGCCCACCGGGGCCTACGCGCCCCCGCTTCGCTCTCCATGGCGCATAGCCAGGGTCGCTTCCGGAAAGAAGGACTGGATTTCCTGTTGGAGGCGGTCTCCCTTCTGTTGTCGCGGCAAGTCCCCAGTCAGTGATGATTTAGCGGCTTGCTTATAGGTGAATTTTATACTAAATATAATTGCGTCAAACAGAATAAATCGCTCTTACCGGAATATGAGAATCGTACCCATGATCAGCAAAAAAATGGAAAAGGTTTTAGATAATCTGACCTCTCATTATATGCCGTTCACGTTGCTTTCCCCCGAGCGCCTTGCTGAGGTAGTCAACATAGTTCGTTTCGTTGAAATGAGAGAAGGGGAAATATTCCAGATCACCGGTGGGGTTGGTAATGACTATCTTTACGTTATTGAAGGCGCGTTGAACGTCATAACGGACGGCGAAGTTCGCAGTATTGTTGGGCCTGAGGAAACACATAGTTCACCAATTGTTCTTATGCCCAAACCACAAACCAGCACGGTAGTTGCGAGAAGTGACTGCATTATTTGTCATGTTGATCGAGGCATGATTGATGACTTGATTTCATGGGGCGAAGTCGCCCACATGATAGAAAATACTAACGAAGAATTAGCCCAGCAGTTAGAGCGGGTACGCAATTCCTTAGTGTTCAGACGTATGCCGCTTGCGTTAGTGGAAATGGCATTTTCTCGGATGCATACGGTTAATATTAAGGCCGGTGAAACCGCGATCAAACAAGGTGAAGAAGGTAATTCTTACTACATTATCACCAAGGGTGCCGCTGAAGTGTACCAGATTGGTTTATATGATAATGTTCCCCAGAAAATTGCCGAATTGAAAGAAGGCGATGCTTTCGGCTGTGACGCGCTAATATCAGGCAGCACGAGAAGTGAAACAGTCGTCATGAAAGAGGAGAGTACGCTTTCTGTTCTCGATAAAAAAGATTTCGATGAACTCATCAGCAGTCCATTGATAAAAACCGTCAACCAGAAAGTCGCTAAATCGTTGCTCGATACTGGGTATATTCCCATTGATGTGCGCTATCCAGAAGAATACGACGACTCTCATATCCCGGGGGCCATTTTAGTTCCCTTGGGTGAATTGATAACACGCATGGCTGAGTTGGATAAATCCAAAAAGTATATTGCCTATTGTCACGGCGGTAGCCGAAGTGGCGTTGCGACGTTAGTGATGGCGCAAAATCACTTGGATGTATTGTCGCTTGAAGGCGGCTTGCGTGATTGGGAATATGAAACGGAACCATCTTACTGATTTGCTAAGGCGGGGATCAGATCTAGAAATCGAGAAAATATGGGGTCGGACACCAAAGAAAATGGGGAGAAAATATGGGGTCGGACACGGTTTTCTTGCTCAGAAAGCCCAGCTTTTTACCCGTTACCTGTCGATCAATTCGGTCCCGGCTCTTTTACGCTTCATACCGTTCTGGAAATGATTCGACCATGAAGGAATTCGGTCCTGGCCCTATTTGTCGGCCCTATTTGATGTTTCTTGGCCCGCTTATCCTTTCGCTGGGACGACAAAAAAGCGTCACTTCGGTAGACTTTCTGCTTCCGGTGACTTTCGACGTCAAATATGTAGGAGACAGACCCACTGCTGTCCCACTTATTCCCGCGCCCAGTTCCCTAACCGATTGAATTCGAATGACCATGCAAGGGGCTTGTATCACCACGACTTTAACGGGGAAGAATCGTTCGAACAGGAGGATGCCGGGGCATTCTCGCCGGGCACTGCGCGTGGAATCAGTACGTTACCCGCCACGGAATTGGCAGTTCTCTCTTTCCTGCGTAATTGGGACAGCAGTGGGGCAGACCACGGTTTTTTGTGCGCGCGCTGCCGCGTCGGAATTTGAGTCCCCCCGTCGAGGCGGTATACTCACCGACTTTGTTTGCTGGGAATAGACGATGGACTTGAAATGCTGAAACGAAGCCCATGGGCCATGGTGTTGATCCTGGTGGCGGTGGTGACGATCGCCGCTTGGTCGCGCCTTCGCTACACCGACCGGGAGGGGTACGACAGTCCCGGGCGTTGGAAGATCGACGAGCATCCCTCGCTCCAGGAATCCGCCCGCAAAGCCTCTTGACCGAGCCCCACCCGGGCGGGCCTGGTTGCATCTCTCGCAACCGGGTCGTTGCGCCGGGCCAGCAAACGGTGCCGAACCGCTGACCCTATCGACAACCGCCGGCTGATCCGGGGCCACGCAATCAATCCGAGCATGTCCCCTGATCCCGCTTAGCGATCCAACCCTGTTTGATCTGCGTCAGTTTCCCATCCGGGACGGCTGCTAGAATCTTTAGCTGAGGCTTTATTCTCCATCGCGGAAGGCGATGGAGAATGGCGGGGCATCCCGCCCCGCGTGGGAAACCTCATGCATCGCCGCTTGCCTTACCGGCCGCACCGCGGGAAGCCTTGGTTGCCAGCGCTTACCACCGCTCGATCCGGTTGGCACAATAATGACTGACCCGGGGCGTTTCCGTGGCACTGGTGCGAACCCTCAGCATCCTCCTGCTCCTGCTGGCCGGCTGGCTGGCAACCGATCTCGCGCTTTGCGCCGATGGGCCCAGCTCCTGGTACCTGGTGCGGGTCCATCTGGACGACAGCGGCCGACCCGCCGAAGGGCTGGAACTGGTGCCCCTAGCTCCGGGTGGGGCAGTTTCACCCTTGGCCGGGCTGCGTCAAGCGGCGCCCGGGGCCTATCTGTTCTCGGCCGCTGCAGATCTTCAGGCGCTCGCTGTACGCAAGCCGGGTTATGTCACCGGCTGGGCGCTGCCGGAGCCGGAGAAGGAGGGTCTGCGCCGATTTCCGGATCTTGTGCTTACGCCCCGGGCCGAGGGTCAGCGCTTCACCGGCCTGGCGGGTGCGGATCTCCACAGCCCAGACGGCCGGACGCGGCTGGATCTGCCCCCCGGCGCCTTCGCCGGCAACTTCCCCCTGCACCTGACGCCTCTGAGCGCCCAGGCCTTGCCCGGGCTTCCTTTGGGTTGGAGCCCAAGCTATGCCTTGCACTTGGGGCCCGACGACCAGCATCCGCAGACCCCTTTGACCCTGCGCCTTCCCCGGCCCGAGGCAGGGGACCCGATGGTGGTTCGCTTCGACCCCGGGCAGGGTCGGTGGCTGCGCCTGGAGGGCGTTGACGAGGGCGATCGGATTGTCCTGGCCCTGACCGAATTGGGCACCCTGGCGGTGGTCAGCCCCGATCCGGGCCGCGGAGCGCCGCCGATCCCACAGCCCGGCCAACCGCTGATTGGAAGCGCCGCCGGGCCAGTGCGCCAAGCCGTGGAGCTGGATCTGAGCCTGGCCCCGGAGGCCCTGTTCCTTATGGGCGGAAGCGGTGCCCGACTGCAGGTGCGGGCGAGCGCCCAGACGCTGCCCAGCGGCAGCCGGGTAGCGCTGCGCCTGCTGGAACACTACCGTTTTGCTGATGACAGCCGTCTGATCTCCACCCCGCGCCGACGGACCCTGACCCTGTACCGGGCGGCGGAAGGCCTGGCGGCCGAGGCCCAACTGAGCCCCGACCCTGGATTTCGCCCCGGAGCAGTTGCGTGAGGGCCGCATCGAGATCGCCCGGCAAGGTCCCGGGTGGACCTCCGCTTGGGCGGTGTTGACGCCCGCTGGCGGCAACCTGGAGGCCGCCGGGATCAGGCTCAGTCTGCCGCCCAAGGCCCTGTCTGCGCCCCAGCTGCTGGGTCTGATCCCGGGGCCTGCGGAGCCACCGGCTTTGCCCGGGCTGGAGAAATTGCCCCTGCTGGCGGAATTCAGTCTCGACAGCGGCGGCCAGGCCTTCGCCAACCCGCTGGGCCTGTCGCTGCCGCTTCCGGCCGGATTCCCCCGCGGCGCCAGCGCCCTGCTGGTGCGGATCACCCAGCTCGGAGGGCGCAGCCGCTACCGGCTGGTTGGCATCGCCCGGCCGGCAGGCACCCGGCTGCAACTGGTGCAGGACCAACCACCGGTCTGGCCCGGCATCGACCGCGATGGCCACTATCTGATGCTGCGGTACGACCAGCCCCTGGCCCTGGTGCATGGCCGCATCGACCGGGCCGGGCAGGGCGCACCGGTAGCGGTCGCAGTGGACGGCTGGCCCCTGGAAGACCTGGCCGAGGGCCGGGACTATCGGCTGGCCGTCCCTTTGGGGCCTGCCCGGCTGCAGGCGCTGGACCTGGCGGACGGCGCCGTCGCCGACCTTGAACTGGCGCCGGACACCCGGGACCAACTGCTGCGTCGGGACCTCAAGCTAGCTCCCAAGGGGCCGGCCCTGGTGGCCAGCGATCCTCCGGAAGGCTCGGTGGAACTGGGCCTGCAGCCGCAAATTCGCCTCGACTTCGACCGCGCCCTGGCCGCCGAGGGCCTGAGCCCGAAAACCGCGCAACTGGTGAGCGGAGAGCAGCATCTGGCCTTGGTCGCCCGTCTTAGCGCCGACCGCCGCAGCCTCTACCTGCGTCCCGAGCAGGCCCTGGAGGAGTCCCGGGACTACCGGCTGGAACTCGGTAGCCGCGCTGCTTGACGATTACGGCAACCCGGTCCAGGGCGCGCCGCTGGTGCTCAATTACCGAACCGAGGACAACACGCCGCCGGCGGCCCCCGAGCCCGGTCAAATGCGGGTCGGGCGGCTGGCTGAGGGCCGGGCCCCGGTAACCGGCGGCCTCGGGGCCACCGAACCGGACACCCTGGTGAGCGTCACCAACCTCCGCAGCGGCGTGATCGAGAGCCAGCTCTCCGGGGAGGACGGCAGCTTCGCACTGGACATCGCCGCCGGCCTGCTCGACGAGCTGGAACTGACCCTGCGCGATCGCGCCGGCAATACCCAGACCCTGACCCTGGGCCGACCCGAGCCGCCGCCGGGTACCGCAGTGCTGGGAGAGGAGGGCGGCGTACTGAGCACCGAAGAGGGGGTGCGGCTGCGCTTCCCCGGTGCGGTCATGCCTGACGACAGCATTGTGCGGATGCGCACCCGGCCCGCCTCTGAGGTGCCGAATCCCTTCTCCGAGCAACTGCCGGGCAAGGTCCTGGGGGCGGTGGACCTGGATATGGGCGGGGTGGAGATCCCGCCGGTGGCGAGCTTGGAACTGGCGGTCGAGGGCCTGCCCGAGTACGCGGCCGAAGATCGGGTGCCCCTGTTCCGTATCCAGCGGAGCATTCGAGTCCCCGAGGACTGGCCGCCCGGTACCCCGCTGAAGCTGCGCCTGCAAGGTCTGGACGCCGCCGGCGGCCGCAACGAGCTGCTGGCGGAGCTTCCCATCGTCAACCGCAAGAAACTGGGAAAGCCCCAGCCCCGGACCGAGACCCGCTCCGGCTCTCCCAGCCTGAGCCTGACCCTGCCGGAGCGGGCGGCCCCGGGCCAGACCGTCGAACTCGCCGCCGCCGCCGATCCGCCCTACCTCAAGCTCGGCTTCCCGGTGGAGGAAGCGCTCACCGGCGACGAACAATTCCTGCTTTTCGAGGTGCGCGACGAAGGGCAGCGCCAATTCTGGAACCTGGCCGACATCGCCAAGGTCAGGCCCGGCCCGGACGGCAAGCCGCTGGTGGAGACCTCGTCGCCCCCCTACCGGGGCATCCGCAAGGACCGCAGCCAGCTGATTATGGTGATGTTCTATCAGGCCTCGGTGTCATTCGTGCAGGTGCTGCACAGCACGGTCAGTGCCGACTCCCCCCAGGCGGTGATCGACGCCTTCGTGGACCTCCCGGGACAGGCCGCCCCCTTCGGCACCCTGATCTCCCTGGGGGCGGACCTGCGCCTGCAGCTGAACAATCTGGAACTGGTGCAGCATTCCCTCTACGAGTTCTCGGTGGTCCCGGTACTGGCCGGGGTGCCCGGCACCATCCAGGTTCAGGATGCCCGCACCAACCGCGAGACCTATAGGATGCAATTCGACGCCTTGCCGCCGGGCGCCATGTCGTCGGTGGTGGTGCTGGGCGACGATCCCAATCCGCTGCAGGTCACCGCCACGAGCGCCCAGAACAATCATTCGGTGCCCCTGGACGCGGGCATGGCGGTGGCGTTTTCCCACCTGATCGACACCGCCAGCGTCGACCAGAGCAACCTGATGATCAAGGACCCCGACGGCCGCCCGGTGCCGGCTCGAATCCGCTTTCAGGAGCGCAAGGACAAGCTTAATTACCTGGCCCATATCAAGCCCCTGCACCGGCTCAAGGCCGGCCGGCGCTATACCCTGGTGGCCACCAGCGGCATCCGCCGGCCCGGCGATGACCAGGGCGCCAAATCCCTGCGCAAGCCGTTCGAGATGCCGTTTACCACCGCCCCGCCGCCCCAGGTGGTGGGGCGGCTCGAGCTGCCCGGCGCGCGAAGCTTCGACCTGCTGGGCGACACCGCCCTGATCGCCCAGACCGATATCGCAGCCGGGCTCAACCGCTTTGTCACCGCCGACCTGGAGAACCCGGCGCGTCCCAAGGTGTTGGCCGAGCTGCCGTTCAACGTCAATAAGTCCGGTCCCCTGTGGGAGGTCAAGGCGCTGCCGAAAGTCAATTTCAAAGGCCGCAACGGGCTGCCGGTGGAAGGGGACCTGGCGATCCTCAGCCTCGGCAACGGCGGCGTATTCAGCACCGTTCGGGCCCTGGATGTGAGCAAGCCGGAACGCCCCAAGGCCCTGACCAATGCCATCGTTTCGCTGCCGCTAGACGTAATCCACGAAAAGGCCAAGCTGATCGTAATGCCGACCCTCGGCGGTTGGTCCGGTCCCTCGCTCGATATCAATGCCACCGTCACTTATGGCGCCGGCGGCTTCGGCGCCGGGGTCAACGCCGGCATCAGCGGACCCAGCTTCGACCCCAATATCCAGTCTGTGGAGGTGCGCGAGGCCTACGGCGCCAATACCACCGGCATCCCGCAAACCACCGCCATTCCGCGCACCATCGACACCCATGACCAGTGCCGCGGCCCGAACAAGGCAGACGGCGAGGGGACCGAGCCGGCCGAGCACTGCTGGATCTACTTCGTCAACCAGGGCCTGGGGGTGATGACCATCGATCTGGCCCGCTCCATCCCGCCGCCGCCGCCCAACCAGCGCGGCCACCGCTTCGGCCCCTCCTATCTGCCGAAGGACAAGGCGGGGGCCCTGGTGTTCCGCGACGATCCCTCGCTGCTGGAGCGCAGCGAGACCTTCAGCATCGAGCGCCCGGCCCATCTGGCCTTCGTCGGCGAAAAACAGCGGGTCAGCGGCAACATCCGAGACGACAAGCTCGCCAAGCTGCTGATCAACGGCTACCGGGCCGAACTGCAGCGCGACGGCGAGGGCCGGCCCATCGCCTTCGAGGTCGAGTTGCCGATGCGCGAAGGCGCCAATCAGGTGCTGGCCGAGGCCTTCGGCAAGGGCGGCAATTCCCTGGGCCGCGCCCGCATCTGGCTGCTGCGGGAATACGCCGCCAATCCACTGGCCGGCAGCGGCAAGGTGCGCATCGATCTGCCGCCGCTGCAGGTGACCGGCGAGGCTAGCATCCGGGTCACCGCCCGGGTCGAGGACGTGCTGCGCTTCGACGAGATCCTGGTCAACGCCCAGATCGCCAGCCGCAAGGCCTGCTCCCCCTATGCCAACCCGGCCCGCAGTAGCTGCGGCTGGGAGGGGGTGGGCGAGGTCTCGGTGCCGCTGAAGCCCGGCATCAACAGCATCGTCGCCACCACCATCGACGTCGACGAGGAGTTCCCGGAGAGCCTTTTCTACGCCGACCTGCGGGTACAGGAGGGGCTGGCCGTTGCGGTCAAGAACGACCTCTTCCTGTTCGACGCCAGCGGCGTGCAACTGATGCATACCGTGCCCATCGGCAGCGCCCATCGGGTGTCTCTGGCCCAGGGGGTGCACGTGGACTTGGACGGCGACGGCCGCCTCGGCCTGGACGAGACCGAAGACGACGACGAGCTGACCCAGTTCCACGAGCAGATGAACCTGGCCCTGGTGGGGGAGCGGGGCGGGGGCTTGAGCTTCATCGACATCACCGAGCCCCACAAGGCGAAGCGGATCGGACGCATGCCGGTGGACGGCCCGGTGTTCCGCGCCGAATATTTGCGCGACCAGGGCATCGCCCTGGTGGCTGCCGCCGATGCGGTGCTGCTGGTGGACCTGGCCCGGGCCGCCGCCAAGGACGGCCTGCTGGATGAGGACGGTGACGGCCAGGACGATCGCATCCTCGAGCGGGTGCCCCTGCCCGGGGCTCGCGACCTGCGCCTGAGCCGGGACCAGGCCCTGGTGACCGTGCTGCAGTGGGGCCAGGGTCTGACGCTGCTGCGCCTGGCCCCCTGCCAGCAGGACTTGGCGGTCGACGCCAGCTTTATCGTCAAAGAGCGCCTGGTCAACTACGCCAGCATCCAGGATACCCGCGACCGTCTGCATCAGCTGCTGGCCGACAACCTCGGCAGCGGCGAGTGCGCGGATTTCCCGCTCGATTCGGACCAGGCGGGCTCGGTGGGGCTGCTGGCCCAGGGCAGCAGCGCCTGCATCTGGCGCGCCGATCTGGCCTGCTCCAGCGCCTATCAGCCGGGGCTGAGCGACTACGACATAGAGCTGGTCGTCGGCGACGGTGAACTGGACCAGGCGCAGCAGTGCGCCGACGCCCTGGAGGCGGAGATCCGCACCGATCCCCTGTTCAAGGTCGGCGGCGTCAGTCTGTTCCCGGTACCCCGCAGCGCCCTGCAGAGCGCCTACCGGGACGTGGCCCCGCGCCGCGGCAAGTGTGGCGCGGGCGAAGACGATCCCTATGCGGACCTCTGCCTAGGCCGCAACGGTCTGCTGCTGAAGTGGCTTCTGGAGGGGGAATGGGTCAATGACGGCCAGGGCAAGGTCTACGACGGGGGCCTGAGCCTGGATGCCGCGCTGGACCTGCTCAACGACCCGGTGGAACCGCCTCAGGGGGACGCAGCGCCCCCCGGCAGCCGGCGCTTCGATCTGGCCAGCCAGAGCTGGGTGAATATCCTCAACGCCGGCGCCCCCCGGCGCGACAGCCATGTGCCGCTGCTGGAGACCAGCGAGTGGGCCTGTCTGCAGGACTATGCCCTCAATGCCGCCAAGTCCCGCCTCCGCATCAAAGGCTCGGGTATCGGCGACGTCCCGATACAGGACCCGCTGTTCCTGAAAAAGGTGCAGAAGGCCGCCAAGGCCGGAATCCGCGCCGTCTACGGTCACCTGCTCGGCAGCCCCGAGGGCAACAGCTTGCTGCTCGAAGTGACACGGGAGCACTACAACAGCGGCCGCGGTTGTTTCACCGCGGTGGATGACCCGGACCAGGTCTCTTCCCTGGATGATTTCGACTACAAGCCCTGCGAGAGCTTTACCGAATACGTCGCCTCCCAGGCCCTGCTCAGCGCCAGCCGCGACCTCAAACTGCTCGGCGACAGCGCGGACGAGCAGGCGCGCAATGCCCTGTTCGCCTACGAGATGTTCCGGCGCAAGGCAGACGTGGGGCGCCAGATCACCGACGAGACGGCGGCCAACGAGTTCCTGCTGCGGGTAATGGACTACATCGGGGAACTGGGCAAGGACGACGACCACAAGCGCCGTCACCGGGACAATCTCGCCGATTACACCGACGGTGGTCAACGCGGCAGCAATCTGGAATTCTGCCGCGGCGAGCGGCTGCCGGCGGTCTCCCCAGGCGGTAAGGAATTCAAGCTGCAGGTGCCGGTGCGCCTGTACAACAACGGCCTGCGCGGTCTGGCCGGCGCGGAACTGGCCTTCTACCACGACAGCCAGCTCGAACGCAGCATCTTCGCCGATCTGGCACCCGGCGAGAGCCAGTTCATCGCCAAGGAGAAGAAGTCCGGAAAGCCGGCCGAAGGCGAGCGGCCGGAGCCGGAGCGCTATGTGTTCGAGGTCGAACCCAAGTCCCAGGGCGCCCACAAGATCCAGTTTCTCGCCGACCCCGAGGACCAGCTCACCGAATTCGACAAGGCGAACAATTTCGACGGTTTCTACTACTACGTGCTCAATCCCGGCGCAGCGCCCAATCCGCCGGCCACCTCCGGCGACCGGCCCGAGCCCCCGAAGGAACTGGTGGACCCGCCGGCTTCGCCGTCCTGCCTGGTGGAGGGCAAGGCGCCTCCCAGCGTGCGCCTGGATCTGCTGGCGAGCATTGACGACCAGTACTCGGCCAGCCTGCCGCCCGAAGGCCAGGGCCGTCTGGGTTGGCTGCTGCGCAATCAGGGCAATGTCGCCCTGGAGCAACTGCTGATCGAAGATTCCCTGGCGGGCGAGATCCAGGCCGATCAGCTGGCCCCGGGCCAGACCCTGAGCTCTAGAGCAGGCCTTTCAGGCCCCCAAGGAGAAGGGGCCGCTGCTCGGCATCAGCAGCGTCGGCGGCCGCGATCCCGAGGGCAACGGTATCGGCGTGGCCTCGTCCCTGGTCAAGGTTAATGTCGGGGCACCGGCTCGGGCCCCCTATGTGCTCATCGTCTCGCCCCGGCGCACCGAACCACCGCTGGAAACGGACGCCGACGATCTCCCGGTCTGGGGCTTCGTCTACAGCAGCATCGACCTGACAGAGGTCAAGATCCAGGGTCAGACCGCCAAAGTCACCCGGCACGGCGGGGCCCGCAAGTGGTACTTGTTCGAGAGCACCAAGAACATTCCGCTACAGCCGGGCCTGAACCGGATTCAGGTCGAGGCCAAGGACAAGGAAGGCAACAGCGGCAAAGACTGGACACAAGTGCGCAAACGCGACCCGGGCGCCCTGCGGGTGGTGAAGAAGGTGCAGTCCGAGGCCGACCGCAAGGCCGGCCGACCGCCGCAGCTGAGCACCCGGGCCCAGCCCGGAGAGACCCTGTATTACCAGGTAGAGGTCATCAACGACCTCAGCCAACCGCTGTTCAACCTGAGCCTGCGCGACGAGCAGATGCCCCAGGCACCGTCGCCCTTCGCCTTGGGCGCCGGCCAGCGCAAGAAATTCGACTATCAGGTCGCCCTGCCCAAGAACACCGCCCCCGGGCGCCTGGTGAATACCGCCGAGGCCTGGGGCTTTGCCGGCAGCGGCGGCGACCCCTGGAACGGCCAGACGCCGCGCGGTTCGGGCGCACCGGTGGGCCCGGCGAGGGGCCAGGCCGAGGTGCTAGTGGGCCGGCTGGTGCTCGAGCCCTGGATCGTACTGCTCAACGACCCGGAGAAATACAAGAAGAAAGATAACGAGACCGAGGAGGAGAAGAAGGCCCGCGAGCAAAAGGCCAGCAAGCAGCTCAAGGTTACCTATATCGACCACGAAAACGGCCGCGAGGAGGATGTCACCAACACCTCCACCGGCACCCGCTACGAAACCTACCTGAGCGGCGGCACCCTGAATTGGAAGAAATACGCCAAGGAGGCCTTCGACTGGATGTACAAGAAGATGTCCGGCAACGAGGACCAGAAGCTGGTGCATGTCGCCGATATCGAGATCACCCCGGAGGGCAAGCTGATCGCCAAGAGCAAGGGGGTCAACGCGATCCGCGCGGTCCACGTGCGCGACGGTAAGGAGTACGCCTCTTCGGTGGTGCTGGTGATGGTGGGGATCGCCGAGGTGTCCTCGATCGACATACAGCCGGTGTCCGCGCTCGGCTATGGGGCCAATATGGGAATCGGGCTGGCGGAACGCCTGGTGGCCAAGCTGAAGAAGAAGGAAGAGAAAGAGAAGAAGAGCACCATCGACCCCATCATGGTGCTGTCCCAGGCCGGTCCTGTGTGTTGGGCGCCGGTGGATTGGGCCTTCAGCCACGGCTACGCCAAGCTGGAATCGGTTAAGTTCACCTTCTTCAGCGGCCTCAGCGACGTCTACCAAGTCAAGGATGTTGAAATCCTCGGCGCGGCGCGCTGGCTCGCCACTCAGGGTGGGCGCTTGGCCGGGACCGCTTTCGGCAAGGCCAAGGGCGGTGCGCTGGGGGCTCTAGCCAGTCCCGCCGGGGCCCTGGTCGGCCAGCAGATCGGCGGCAAAATCGGCGCCTGGGTGGGCGAGAACAGCGCCGCCCTGCTGTTCCAGATGACCGCCAACGCCCTGCTGGTGGACTTCGATAAGCAGGGCAAAGACTCGCCGATCGAACTCAGTACCAGTGGCCCGCTGAGCGGCAAGGTCGGCGCCAAACACTCCGGCTGGGCCAAGGTCAAGGGCACGGTGGACTTCACCAACCGCGGCTGGGGCAAGGCCGAGGACGAATTCCTGGTCATCGTCGGCCCCGAACTGCTTTCGGCCCAGGTCCGGCGCGGAGCGCTGATTGTGCCCAAGGGCGCGCGCGAGGTGGCGGTGCCGCTGCAGGCCAAGGCCGAGGGGGTTACCGAGGTGCGGCTCAGCGTCGGCCCGCGAACCCTGAGCAAGACCTTGGTGGTGGGGCCGGTGCCGCCGGGGCTGCGCGATCCCCTGGTGCTGCCGCCCAGCGGCTACAAGGTGCTGCGGCTGCCGATCCTGGCGGCCCCGGCAGCGGCCGACACCCAGGTTGCCATCGCCTTCAGCAAGCCGGGAGTGGCGGCCCTGGCCGAGGACGTCATCCCCCTGGACCAGGGCGAGGTCGACCGGGCCCTGACCTTCCTGCGCCTGGGCTACCGGCCCGGGGAGTGGAAGGGGGTCACTCAGGTCGAGCTGCCCAAGGGCACGCGCGAGGTGCTGGACGGCCTGGCGCGGTTGGGCGGCGGCAAGTTCGACGGCAAGAAGCGCTTCGAACTGCTGGCCGACGATCCCAGCCAGGGGGTACGCAACCTGAGCCTGGGCATGACCCTGGAGGTGACCGCCAAGGACCAGCTCAAGATCGCCGGCTTCGACATTGGCTTCGCGTCCCCGAATATCCTGCCGGGCTATCAACCCATGCTCGGTCCGGGCGGGCGCGAGCGCAAAGGCGTGGCCCGCCTGCTGGAGGTAGGAGAAAGCCCGGAGCAGGCCACCGCCGAGCTGATCGCCAACCGCCTGGGTGTTGCCGGCCAGGTGCAGGCCGGCGCCCCGGTGGCCCAGGCCCTGCAACAGGCCTCCAGTGCGGCCGGCCTCGGAACCACGGTAAAGAACAATCTGCTGAAGTTCGTCACCCTGTCGCGGGGCGTGCTCGGCGAAGGGCCTGGGCTGGTGCACCTGGGGGCCGAGGCCTGCTTCCCGCTGGTGGGTAAGCGCAATGACCTCTTCAGCGCCAAGTCCAAGACCGGCGGCGCGGTGGTGCGGGTGCGCGCCAAGGCCCCCGGCGGCACCGGCAAGGACCCGGAGTGTACTACCGATGCGGTATCGACCCATGGAAACCGGCCGCTTACCCTGAGCCTCAGCGGATACTCTCCCGACGGCCTGCCGTTGGATTTCAGCCTGGACCAGGCGCCGGAAAAAGGCGACCTGACAGGGTTGCCCGCCAGCTCACGGCTCGGGGTAGTGAGCGTAACCTACACCCCGGACCTGCAGCGTTACGACGGCCTGGACTTTTTCAGCTTCCAGGTCGGCGACGGCGAGCGCAGCAGCCGCTCCTGCGTGATCGGCATCGAAGAGCTGAACGAGCCCCCGGCCGCGCAAGGGGTGGCGTATCCCAAGAGCGGTTTCGAACAACCGGTGAGCGGGGTGATGGCCGGCAACGACGCCGACGGCGACCGGCTAAAGATCCGGGTCACCCGCGCGCCCACCAAGGGCAGCTACCGGCTCGGCAGCCTCACCCACGCGGGCAAGCGCACCGAGCTGAGCTTCGTCTATCAACCCGACGGCAAGCAGGCCGGGGCCGACAGCATCGGCTTCAGCGTGGCCGACGACGCTGAGGGCGACAGCAGCGAGGTGAGCGTTACGATCAACCATCCGCCGGAGTGCCGGAACCAGTCCCTGGTCAAGCCGGTCAATCCGGGCGAGCTGCGGCCCTTGGCGCTGGCCCTGAGCGACCGGGACGATCCCGTGCCCCAGTTGAAAATCGAGACCCGCAGCGCGCCCAAACGCGGCATCTTCGACCCGGCGGCCCGAACCTACCAGGCTGCCGCGGACGCCGAGCCGGGCCTCGACAGTTTCAGCTACCGGGCCTCGGACGGGCTCGATCAGTCCGCCGATTGCGCGCTGAACCTGCTGATCAACCAGGCGCCAAAGGCCAAGGGCCGCTCCCTGGTCGTGCAGCGCAATGTGAAAGACTACCCGATTCAGCTGCAAGCCAGCGACGAGCCCGGCAGCCAGCTCGAGTTCGAGGCGCCGGAAGTGAGCAGTTGGGGCACGCTGTCGAGTCCGCTGCGCAACGGCCCGCAGCGCGCGGTGATCCACTACACGCCGGTAGCCGGCTACGCCGGCAAGGATCGCTTCCAGTACCAAGTCGAGGACCAGGGCGGACTCAAGGCCAAGGCCCAGGTGGACATCCGGGTCAACCGCCCGCCGTTCGCCGGCGAGGATCTGGCGGCGACTAACCAGGGGCAGCCTGTCAAGATCGACGCCCTGGAAAATGACGGCGACCGCGACGGTTACGTGGTGACGATTGTCGGGGTGGAGCAAGTGCCTGAGGCCGAGGTGGAAATCCTGCTCAATGAACCGGTTCCCAACAGTGGCCAGCGCCGGTCCCAGATCCTTTTCAAGCCCCACCCTGAGGCCCTGGGCGAGTTCGAGTTCCATTACCTGATCCGCGACAATGACCATGCCCGGTCTGCGGGCCGGGTGCGGGTGCTGGTGGGCCGGGACAACCATGCCCCGGTCGCCCTCAATGACGGCGCAAGCGTGGCGGCCGGCCGGGCGGTGGACATTCCAGTGCTGGAGAACGACCAGGACCCGGACGGCGACCCGCTTTCGATCACCGAGGTCACCCGCCCGGCCAATGGCGATATCGTCAATCAGGGTGACTATATCCGCTATATCCCGGCGGCGGGCTTCACCGGCAGTGACAGTTTCCTGTATACGGCGGAAGATGGCCGCGGCGGCCGTGCCCGCGCCAAGGTTGGGGTCTATGTCAAGCCGGGCGCCGCCGGGGCGGGGGGTTAGGATGGGGTATCCGCGCTCCATTAAGCCGCAGACGGGCCTCGGCGTTCCAGGTCGCGGCACTTTAGGCGTCGCTCCGCCCGCCCTTCGGAGGTTGCGGTCATGATCCTTCGCCATCCGTGGCTCTGGCTCCTGTCCCTGTTGCTCCTGCTGCCGGCGCCGCTCAGTTCCGACCCCGGCAACTCGGTGAGCCTGCGGGTGTTCGGCCTCGGCCTGGACCTGGATACCCGCCCGGATCAGGAGGGGCTGCAATACGCCATGACTGCGGTTCGGGGCTTCCCCACCGCGGTGCATACCCGGGTCGGGGCGCCCGGCTTCCCGCTGGCGCCGGAACTGGCAGGAGCCTTGCGGGTCCGCGCTATCCTCCAGGGCCCGGCCTTCGCACCCGAGGGTCTGGAGCTGGAGGCCCTGCCCAACCAGCCGTTCGAGATCGCCGATATCCCGGTGGAGGGAGACTACGAACTGCTCGACATCCAGCTGCTGGACGGCGCCGGGCGGCGCCTGCTGGGTCGCGATCCGGCGCTGCCGCCGGTGACGGTGAAGGTAATCGACAAGTTGCTGGTGACCCAGGTCAGCTCTCGGCCCCTTACCCTGGAGGAGATTCGCGAGAAGGGCATCGTCATCGACGAGAGCAATTTCACCGCCGTCAACTTCACCGTCGGCCTGACCCTGGGCAGCAAGCAGGTCAAGATCGACCTGCCGGTGGCCCTGCCCAGCAGCAAGCAGGCGATGGCCGGGCTGGAGCCGCCGTCCCTCACCGAGCCTGCCGTCGGTGCAGCGCTCGTTCGACGCGATCGACATCCCCAACTTCAGCCTGGCCGGCTTCCAGCTCACGCCGCCGCCGGAAATCGAGGAGCAGGAGGGTCTGGAACTGCCGCCGATCAACGGTGTGATCGTGATCCCGGGCAATATCGGCTTTCTCAACCAGTTCTTCAGCGTCATCCTGCAGGCGACCAATGTGGCGCCCGAGGGCTCGGATCTGGTGCTGCGCCAGGCCAAGGCCAAGATCCGCCTGCCGGCGGGCAAGGACGAGCTGGCGGACAGCGGCGACGACCCCTTGCGGGTGGCCAAGGTCGCGAACAAGGGCCGGCTAAAAGCGTTGCCGCTGGAGGGAACGGGGGCCGACGGTCAGCCCAGCGCCGATATCGCGCCCCAGGCGACCAACCAGGCCGAGTTCCTGGTGGAGGGGCGGCGCGAGGGCACCCACCGGGTGGACTTCGACATCTCCGGCGATCTCTATGTGCCGGCCCTGGGCAAAACGGTGGCCATGACCGGCGCCGCCGCCGGTGTAGTGCAGGTCAAAAACCCCACCTTCAGCATCGGTCTGGCCCATCCCAAGGTGGTGCGCGAGGGCGAGGAATACGCGGTTTTCGCCACCGTCACCAATACCTCCAGCAGTCCCGCCAACCTGTTCCAGCTCGGGCTCAATACCCGCAGCCTGTCCGGGGCCCGCCCGGCCGAAGACGAGAGCGGGCGCCGGGAGCTGGAGCGGCTGGATCCGGGCCAGGCCGAGTCGTTCGAGTTCCGGCTGGTGGCGGAGACCACCGGCGAGGTGCGGGGCACCGTGTTCCTGGCCGACGAGGGGGTCAACGGCAACTTCCTGCTCACCACCGGAGTAGGGGACACCGGCATTCCCCTGTCGCCGGATACCCTGGTGCTGCCGGATACCGTGGACTACCTGCCCCAGCAGTCCCAGCTGCTGTTCCAGTCGATACGGCTGCTGGGGCAGGCCTACAGCCTCGCCACCGCCCCCGGCGGCAGCCTGCCGGTCGACATGCCGCGGGTGCGCAAGGGCTTCGTGTTCGAGCGCGCCCTGACCCTGGCCCGGGCCGGGCTGCACATGCGTTTCGGCGAGACGCCCCTGGGCGCCCTGGGGACGGTGGCCATGGACTACCTGACGCCGGCCGCCAGCGCGGAGGGCGAATCCCTGGAGGACAAGAACCGGCTCGCCTTCGATCTGCTGCGGCGCCGGGCCGACGCCGGGCACGACTTTTCGGAAGCCCTGGGGGGGGTGCTGGCCCAAAACCTGGGCGGCAAGTCCCTGGCGGAGCTGCAGCTCGCCTGGGCCGAGCGCTACGCTGGCCGGCGCGAGCAGGTTTCCTTTGCGGTCCAGGCCGCCAGCGGCAGCCCGGAACTGCGCCTCACCGATGGAGACGGCCGCAGCCTAGGCCGATTGGACCCTCAGGCCGAAACGAGCCGCGATATCCCCTTCGCCGCCCGGCTGCCGCTGGCGGCAAAAGACGGCCCCAGCGGGCAGCTGTTGTTGGCCCCGAGCGGAGAGCGTTATCGATTCGAGCTGAGCGCCGGCCCCGACAGCCGACTGCGCCTGTCGCTGCTGGTGCCGGAGGCGGACGGAATGACGCAGGTTGTCTACCCGGAGCTGGACCTGCCTGCGGGCGGCAGCGCGTATCTGGAGTGGCAAGCCGGCCGCCCGGACTACAGCCTGCAGGTACTGCCCACCGGCGAACCCAGCCACAGCCTGGCCCCGGAGCAGCGGATCGCGGTGCAGGACCCGCCGCCGCGCCTGCTCGGGGTGGCCCAATGGGGCAAGGGGTCGGTGCCGGCGGTGACCCCGACCTTCCTCACCGGCGATCCCCTGGGGCGCATGCTCGGCCTGCTGTTCAGCGAGCCGGTGGAGCGGGAAAGCGCGGCCGAGGTGCAACACTACCGGGTGGCGGAGAACCGGGTCAGCGCGGTTTCCCTGCAACCGGACGGGCGCCTGGCGTTCGTGCTGCTGGAGCGCCCGGTGGGCCCCTTTGTCGAACGGGAGTTGGAGCTGGAGGGAGTGCGGGACCTGGCCGGCACGCCGATGGGTCCGGTCAGCGCGCCGATAGCGGGGGATCCGGAACGGGGCATGGGGGCCCGGTTCCAGGGCCGGGTGGTGACCGCCGCAGGTGAGCCCATTCCGTTTGCCCGGGTCAGCTATATCCAGCCCCTGATGTACCCGGTGCCGGAGGGGGGCTGCGCCGGTCAGGAGGACGCCGCTGACCATGTGGTGAGCGAGTACCAGGCCGACGCCGACGGCCGCTTTGGCATCGATTACGTGCTGCGCGCCGAGCTGCCCTTGGGCTGCCCGTCCAATCCGGATCAATGGCTGAACCAAAACAATCCCCGGGCGACCCAGAACTTCAAGCTGGAAGCGGCGGACCCGGAGACCGGAGAGTTGGGCAAGGCCTCCGCCCGAGTGCACTACGACGAGCAGCGCATGGCCTTCGATCTGATCATCCGCGGCTACGGCACCATCGCCGGCCGGGTGCTGGAGCCCGACGGCACGCCGGTGCTCGGCGGTGAGCCGGGCAGCGACGAGGCCCTGCGGGTGATCGCCCGCAATGTCAGCACCGGCGAGACCTACCTGTCCTGGCTCGACGCCGAGGGAAGCTATGCCTTCCCGTTCAGCCACACCCGCGAAGACGGCCGGGTTTTCGAGGCGCCGCGGGTGGCGGTAGGCAATGTGATTCTGCACCTGGTGCGCCCGGCGGATGGTTACAGCGCGGTGACCACGGTCAATCTGGAAAAGGCCGGCGCAGAACTGGAGCAGGACCTGGTGCTGTTGGCTCCCACCGCCTACGGCAGCGTCAGCGGGCGGGTGCTGGAGGCCGACGGCCAGACTCCGGCGGCCAATGTACAGGTGCAGATCGCCGGCCGGGTGCTGACCGGGGTCGATCTGTACCAGCGCAGTTACGGCCAAGGGGTGATCGACTCGATACTGACCGACGCCGGGGGTCGCTTCGCCTTCGAGCGCATCCCCAGCGGCGATATCCAGGTGCGGGCCCTGCGCCAGTCGACCTATGAACTGGTGGACGCCAAGGCCTTCGTCGAGGCGGAGCAGGCCAGGGAGCTGACCCTGCTGTTCCCGGGCAGCGGCGGGGCGGTGCGGGGCCTGGTGCGCGACGCCCTGGGACAGCCGGTGGCCGGGGCCAAGGTGGCCGGGGGTCCGACGCTGACCGAGACCGACGACCAAGGCGAGTTCGAGATCAAGGGCCTGCCCCTGGGCCGCTTCACGCTGATGGCCCAGGGCCCGGACTATCCCGCTCTGGGCAAGCTCGAAGTCGACAGTCTGGGCCCGGGCGAGGTGCAGGAGCTGGTGCTTACCTTGGAGCCGGTGGGCTCGATTACCGGCACCCTGTACCAGGCCGATGGCATCACCCCGATCCCGAACCAGAAGGTGCAGTTGTGGAAGGAGCCGGACGTCGGCGTGCTGGCGGAAACTCACAGTCTCAGCGACGGCCAGTTCCGCTTCGAGAACTATCCGGTGGGGGATTATTCCCTGCGGGCGGTGCGCCGCAGCGGCGACGACGGCGGCATGCGCTTTGTCTCCATCCGCTTTGCCGGCGACGTGCAGGACGCCGACCTCAGTTTCCGGGGGTTGGGCGAGATCCGCGGCCGGGTGGTCCAGTCCAACGGCACCCCCGCGGTGAGCGACGTAGTCGTCTCCCACAAGTCCTGGCAGATCTACACCGAGGCGGACGACCAGCGCACCAAGCTGTTCCGCGCCTTTATCGAGTCGGTGAAGGCACAGGCGGACGAGAAGACCGCCGAACAGATCGAGCAGGCGATGAAGGAGGCCGGGCTGTCGCGCCCGATCAACGAGTTCTACATGCTGGTAGACCAAGCGGTGCCCCTGCGCAGCGACATCCTCGGTCCCAAGGGCGAAGTCACCGGCGCGTTCCGGCTGCCGCGGGTGTTGGCCGGGCCCTATACCGTGGCCGCCTTCGGCGCCTTCCTGACTCCGGCCGAAGTGCGCGGCGAGATCCCGCGCACAGCGGAGCCGGAAAAGCGCCTGGTGGACGTGGGCGACGTGGTGCTGGAGCCCGCCACCGCGCAGGTCAAGGGCACCGTCTACCTGCCGGACGGCAAGACCCCGGCCGGCCCCGACCTGGTGGTCAAGCTGCGCTCCCTGGACTCCTCCGGCAGCGCCATGACCGCCCGCGGCGCGGTACGCCAGCCGGTCCTGCCGGAGATCGAGGCCCGCACCGATCCCAAGGGTCGCTTCCACTTCCCGCTGATGCTGCGCGGGCGCTTCGTGCTCAGCGTGGACACGGGCGCCCCGGACGGCGAATACCGGGCCAAGCAGGCGGGCGACATCCGCAATGCCCCGGTGGCGGCGGGCGAGGGTGTTCAGGCCCTGAATGTTCGCCTCTACGGCAGGGCTGGCGGGGTGGCCCCTGCGGGCGAGACCCTGACCACTAACATCCGTCTGCAAGGTGCAGCCGGTGTGCGGCTTCAGGTGGTCAACGCCAAGGGTAAACCGGTGCCATTCGCCCAGGTGGACCTGCGCACCGAGAGCCTGCTGGACCAGGACCAGGAGGCCGAAGACTTCGTTGCCCAGCGCGCCGACAAACAGGGGCGGATTGCCTTCCTGCCAGTCACCGAGGGCCGTTTCTCCATCGGCGCCCGGGCTCCCAAGTCCCCGGCCCGGGGCCGGGCCCAGGGGCTGGTGCCCGAGAATCCGGCGGACGGCCTGGAGATCCCCATCACGCTGATGCTGGGAGCGGTCACGGATGCCAGCGGCAGAACGGTCCAGGCCGAGTTCTTCGGCAGCGTCGGCGGCCAAGTGCTAAAGGCTGACGGCCAGCCCCTGGACAATCCGGCCCAGGTCAGCGTGGAGGCCCGCGGCGTTGAGCTGCTGGCCACTACGCTGGAGGAGGGACGATTCGAGGTCAAGGACGTGCCTGGAGGCCCCTTTGCGGTGCGGGCATATGAACCCTATACAGCCCGTCGCGGCGAGGCCCGGGGAGAGATCCGCGAGGACGGCGAGCGGCAGGACCTGGAGGTGCAGCTGGTGGGCCTGGGCAGCGTCAGCGGCAGCGTCACCAACTACGCCGGGGACCGGCCGGTGTACGGCGCCGACCTGGTGCTCACCCCCACCGGCCAATATTCCGGGCGCACGGTCACCCGCAGCGATAAAAGCGGCGGCTACTATCTGCCCGGCGTGCCGCTGGGCAGCTACACCGTCGACGTGCACGACCCGGAGACCGAGCTCCGCGGCCAGGCCCGTGGCTTGCTAAAGCGCGACGGCCAGCGTCGCACCACCGATGTGCGACTGCAGCCCAGCGGCCAGATCCGCGGCCGGGTGCTGAGCGCCGGTGGCGAGCAGCCGGTTGCCGATGCCCAGGTCGAGATCCTCGGGCCCAAGACCCGCTCCGCCCGCAGCCGCCGCGACGGCGGCTTCGACAGCGGAGCTCACCTGCCGCTGGGGGACTACCGGGTGACCGCCCGCACCCGCGAGGACGGGGCCCGCGCCCAGTCCAGCCTCAACGAGGACGGCCAGCTGCTGGAACTCGACCTCCCGCTGGCCGGGCTCGCCACCGTAGAGGGCCAGGTCCTGGATTCCGCCGGCGAAAAACCTGAACCTAAGGCTCAGGTCAGCCTGAGCGGCGACAGCCCCTTCTTCGGCGACCCGCGCACCCAGTTCACCGGCCGCGACGGCCGCTTCCGCTTCGAGCGGGTGCCCCTCGGCCCGGTCTCCCTGGGGGTGCGCAGCACCCTGCGCGAGCCGGAGCTGGGGGCCCGCGCGGGCGGCGAGCTGACAGTGCCGGGGCAGACGTTGGACTTCGCCGACGGCGGTCCCGAGGGCAGTCCGATGGCTTTGCGCCTGCAGCCCTCCGGCAACATCGGCGGCCGGGTGGTGATGGCGGACGGGGTTACACCGGCGGCCGGTGCCGTGGTCGCGCTGCGCGGCGGCCGCGTGCGGGTGGGCCAACAGGCGGATGCCGAGGGCCGTTTCCGCTTCCAGGCTCTGCCCCTGGGGGACTACCGGCTGAGCCTGCGCGAGACCGCCAGCAATGCGCTGGCCCACCGCACAGCGAGGATCGAAGAGAACGGCCAAACTATCGACTACGATCCCCTCACCCTGGACGCCGCCGACCCGCAACTACTGGATCTGGAACCGGCGGATGGCAGCACCGGCGTCAGCCCGCGCAGCCCGATCCGGGCTCGTTTCAGCGAGCCGCTCGACCCGGCCAGCATTCACCGCGGCAGCCTGAGGGTGAGCGCCGGCGGGCGTGCCATCGACGGCGAGTTCCGGCTGTCGCAGGACGGCACCGAGCTGGTCTTCTCGGCCAGGCGCGGCCTGCCGGACCTGCAGACGGTGCAGCTGGTGCTGGCGGGCCGTCAGCTGGGCCACGACGGCGAGGTGCGCAGCCCCGGCATCACCGACCTGGCCGGCCGCAGCCTGCCGCGGGACCTGGTGTTCCATTTCACTACCAGCGACGCCACCCCGCCCAGTTTGGTCAAGCAGTACCCGGCCCAGGGTGCCGGCGGCCTGCCGGTTAAGACCCAGGTTCGGCTGGAGTTCAGCGAGCCGGTGGACCCGGCCTCGGTGGCCAAGGTCGTGTTTACCCGCGACGGCAAGCCTGAGCCCGGACGGCTTAATGAGCAGCCTATCCTGGGCGGCAAGGTGCTGGTGTTCAGCCCCGCCCGTCCGCTCAAGCCCAACGGCAGCTACCGGCTGCGCCTGCAGGGCCCGGTGCGGGACCTGGCCGGCAACCCGATGGCCGAGCCGGAGATCGAGGTGCGCTTTGGCACTCTCGATACCCGCGCTCCCAAGATCGGCGCCCTGCGCCTGCCCAAAGGCCTGACGCCGGTCAGCGGCAAGCGGGTTCTGCTGGCGGTGGAAGTGGCGGCAAGCGAGGACCTGGCCCAGGTCGAGCTATACCGTAACGGCCAGTGGATCCGCACCCTGGAGCAGGCGCCGTTCGCGCATGAGGTCTACCTGGATCCGGCCCTGGGCAGCGCGATCACCTTGTCCGCGGTGGCGGTAGACCGCAACGGCAACCGCAGCCCGCAAAAGCTGCTGCCGCTCAAGGTGCAGGCCAATCGGCCGCCTCGGGTGCGTATCGTCGCGCCCCGTAGCGGCGAGATCAGCGTCGGCCAGACCATCAGCCTGGAACTGGCAGCGGAGGACGACATCGGTATCCGCCGCCTGGCCTACACCGTGGACGGCGGCAAGGCCGGAGGCCTGGCGCGCAGCCTGGATGATCCTCTCAGCGTGGAGCAGGGCCTGCCTCTGACCCTGCCCGAGGGCCACCCCATCGGCTCTCGGGTGCAAATCCAGGCCCTGGCGGAGGATCGCTTGGGCGAACTGGCCAGCTCCGATCCGGTGCAGCTGGAGGTAGTGGACCGCTATCCGCCGCGCATCCGGCTCGAAGGGGTGGAACACGGGCAACTGGTCGAGCCCGGCGCCGAGCTGGAGCTGGTGCTGCTGGCCCGAGACGCCGGGGGCGTGGGCCTGATCAGCCTGGCCGCCGACGGCCTGGTGAGCCTGCAGGAGCGCGAGGCGATCGAGCCGGCCCAACTGCAGGTGCAGCGCCGCTTCCGGATACAGGTCCCGGCGGACGCCCTGGGCACCCAGATGCTGCGCCTCACGGCCCGCGCCGTGGACGCCGAGGGCAACGGCGATCTGCGCCAGCTCGACCTCGGCGTCGCCGACCGGGTGCCGCCCCAGGTCAGCCTGCGGGTGGATCGGGACCAGACCCAAGCCGAGCCGGGGCGGGAGATCTATGTCTATCTGGAGGCCAGCGACGAGATCGGAGTGAGCGGGTTCCAGATCCAGGTGCGGGACGAGACCCTGCCGCGGGAGGCTTTCAAGCCCGAACTGAAGGTGCGGCGCGGCTATTCGGTCAAGATTCCCGCCGCTATCCCCCTGGGCAAGGTGTTCAAGGTCACCGGCATTGCCCTGGATGAGGCGGGCAACCAGGGTTTGGCCACGGTAGAGCTTAGCGCTGCGGACCTCAATCCCCCCGGGATGGAATACCTGGCCCCGGAGCGCGGCGGCGAATACCTGCACGGCAAGACCGTGCCGGTGCAGGTCAAGGCCAAGGATCCGTTCGGCGTGGCCCGCATCAAGGTCTCTACTAGCGGCGCCTTCGAGGCCAGCCAGGAACGCAGCTTCGAGCGGCCGGCTACCGAGCAGGCGGCCGAGTTCCATTTCGAGGTTCCGGCCGACGCCCCGCCGGGACACGAGTTCCGCTTCCGCACCGAAACCTTCGACGCCGCCGGCAACCGCAGCGAACACTGGTCCGGCCAGGTGCGGGTCAAGGATCTGGTGCCGCCGCGGGTGGTGGCGATCGACCCGGCGGACGGCAGCCGCGACCTGGAGCCGGGGCTGCGCATCCAGGTCGACATCGACGAGCCGCTGGATCGGGCTACGGTCAACGCCGAAACCTTCCAGCTATTGGACGCCGAGGGCGAGCCGGTGGCGGCGGACATCGGCTTCCACTACTACAGCGGCCAACCGCGGCTTACGCCCAAGGAACCCCTGGCAATGAGCGCCAGCTACAAGGTGCTCATGGCCGGGGTCAGCGACCGCTTCGGCAACCGACTGGCGCAACCCTTCGAAGCCGAGTTCCGGATCAAGGACCCGGATCTCCAGGGTCCGCGCGTCACCGAGGTCATGCCGTCTCCGAACAGCGAAGGGGTCTCTCTGCGGCCCGAGATGCGGGTGCGTTTCGATGAGTCTTTGCACCGGCCCTACGACCAGGCGGAGCTGATCGCCCTGCTCGACGACCAGGACGAGATGCTGGAGGTGCAGCCCTCTTTCCGCGACAGTTATCGGGAGATCCGGCTCGAATACAACCAGCGCCTCAAACCCGGGCGCAGGTATCGCATTCGCCTGCTGCCGGTAGCCGGGGATGCCGCCGGCAACCCGATAACCGGCACCGATGGCCAGCCTTTCGAGCACTGGGAGGCGGAGTTTACCACCGGTGCGCTGAGCCTGGTGCAGCCACCCCCGGGCGAGGCAGTGTCGGAGAACAGCCGCCTGCGCCTGAAGATCCGGCCCAGCGAGGGCATGGAACCGGCCAGTATCGAGGTCAGACTCAACGGCAAGACCTTGATGCCGGCTCGGGCCCCGGGCTTCGAGACCCACTGCCTGACGCCCCGTCTCGTCGATGCCGAGGCCATGCACTTCGAGATGCGGGCCTTGGACGCCGACGGCGAGGAAATTGCCCGCGGCCGGACCCAAGTGGCCCTGACGCCGGCCCTGTATGCAGAGCCCGGCCGCCTGGGCCTGCTGGCGGGACAGAGCGGCCGACTGCGCCTGCGCCTGCAACCGCCTCCGGAGCAGGATCTGGAGATCCGGTTGCGGGTGGGCGACCCGGCGATTTTCGGGCTGGAGCGGGAGCAGTTGACTCTGGAGGCGGGGCAGAGCGAGGTCACCCTCGAACTGCGCGGCGGCCAGCCCGGCAGCACCTGGCTGAGCGTTGACTCCGAGGTGGGCAGCCCGACGGTGACCGTATCTGTGGCAGACGAAGGTGCCGGTCCCCGGCTAGTGATCGGAGCGGGGCCTGGCGTCGCCGTCAACGCTGCGGGCGCGCCGCCCGCGTCTCTGTCCACCGGCCGGCCTCTGACCCTGGCGGTGCCTACCAGCGCTTCCGCAGCCATGCGGCTGGGGAGTCGGGAGTGTCTACTGGCGGTGGGGCCCGGTCCGGCTTTGGGACTGGTCCAGCTGCCGCGGTCCGGGCGCTACCGGTTGCTGTTCCCCGCTCTGCAAGGAGCCGAACCGGCGAGCGCCGAACCGATCAGCAGCGCCCCGGAGCGCATCACCGCTGTCGGTTCGCCCGAGGTCGCGGAGCAGGGCCTCTGGGCCCTGGAACTGGAGGCCAAGGCCGAGGGCGAGGCCCTGCTGCGCCTGGCCGCCGGCGAGCACAGCTTGGGCCTGCCACTGGCGGTCGGTATCCAGCGCGCCAGTCCCTCCGGGGTCGCCAGTGCCCCGCTGCTGCTCGGCGCCAGCCCGCACGCCGCCCTCGGTCAGATTCGGCTCGCGGGGGATGACCAGCGCGAGATCGCCCTGCAGCTGTTTGCCGAACCCGTTGCCGCGGCCTTGACACTGGCCGTTACCAGTGCTGATCCTGCCCTGCTCACGGTCGAAGCCCCGGCCAGTATCCGGCAAGGTGAGCAGGGGGCCCGCATCAAGCTGCTGCCCAAACGGGTCGGCGAGACCCGGCTGTTGCTCCAGGCCGGCGAGCAGGCATTCACCCTGGCCGTCGCCATTGGCAGCCCGGAGCCCCGGTCGCCGGCGCGGGTCGCGCAGCCCAGTCTGCTGGCGGTGCAACCGGAGCCGGGTCCGGTGCGCGTCCTGGCCGCGCCGGTGGGTATCGAATTCGAGGCGGGGCCATGATTTTCCAAATCCTGCACACCGAGCGGCCGGGTAGGGCCGTAATGCCCAATGACTTTCGCCCGACGCGCCCCAGCGCGTATCAGGAATCCACCAACCCAGAACCGCGGGAACCCCAACCGGAGCCAAGGCCATGATCCGTTCGATCAAAAAAATTTACGACTCCTCTGCTTCTCTGCGGTTCAACGAATACGGAGCCAAGCCTATGAATCAACGCCAACTCCACTGCGCTCTGACCCTCGTTGTGGCCATCGCACTGAGCTTCCTCGCGGGCCCAGCCCCTGCCCAGAGCCTGGATAACCTGTGCGGTTGCAAGGGCCACCCCAAATCCCTCGGCGACTTCGACTTGCGCGACGAGAAGACCTGGCCGGAGGGCAGCCGCCTGGACGGCACCACCTTGTTCTTCGCCCTGCCACCGGACGGGGTGCTGGTGTTTGACGGCTTTAAGGGCCTGCGCAAAGAGGGCGACAACCGACACTGGTATCTGCGCTTCGACCGCAACGCCGAGAACACCCCGGTCAGCATCCTGGTGGCCGGCGATTTCGAACTCGCCGGTTACGTAGACCTCTACCTGGACGGGACCAACGGTGGCGGCGGCAACCAGCACATGTTCGGGATCGGCGGAGCCCCAGGCCCCGGGGGTTTCCGCGGCGGCGACGGCGCTTTCTTCGAGGTCAACGACGCCAATCAGGGCGGGGTGGGGCTGGGGCCCAAGGGAGGCGTCGGCGGCACCGCCGAGCCGCTCGAGCACGGCCAGCCTGGGGAATTTCCCGGCAATCGGGAGTTGCGGCCGCTGATCGGCGGCTCCGGCGGCGGCGGTGGCTCTTCGTCTCAGGCAGGCAACTGCTCCGGAGGTGGCGGCGGTGGTGGCGGCGGGGCCATTCTCATCGCGGTCAATGGCAAGATCGTCAATAACGCCGCCATCGTCGCTGACGGAGGCCACGGCGGGGGTCACTCCAACGGCGAGTGTTCCCGCAGCGGCGGTCCCGGCTCCGGCGGCGCGATTCGTCTGATCGCCACCAAGATCGAAGGTGGCGGTTATCTCTATGCCCGAGGTAACCGTGGCAGCGGCAGTTGGAAGCCGGGCATTATCCGCCTCGAATCGGTAGAAGAAATGGCACTGAGCAACCACCGGCTGGTTCCGACCCCGATACGCAGCAGCGTCCCCAGTCCCCTGTTCGACCCGGTTCCCGCCGATATCCGCATCACCGCCGTAGGCGGCCAGACCGCGCCCCCGAAACGCACCGGCAAGGAAGGCGCGGTAGAGATCCTGCTGCCCAAGCCCGGCAAGACCCCGGTCCAACTTCAGACCCGCGGCGTCCCAGCCGGTACCACGGTGGAAGTTACCATGAAGGCCAAGGCCGGCGGCCAGGTCTTGAGCCAACGCGGCGAGTTAAACCCGAAAAACTGCAAAAAAGACGGAAGCTGCACCCTGGTGCTGGATTTCGAACTGCCGACCGGGGCCTGGTTTGCGGAGGCGAGCGCGAGTTTCGAGGCACCCTGAGGAGGCCCAGTCGCAGGGTCCACCCCCTTTCCGTCGCCCGAGGCGGTGTTCGGACCCTGCCCGGTGCTAGATAATCGGTATTGCGAGCTGCGCTGGCGCTCATGTTTTGCGGCAGTCCCCCGGCATCGATCGAACGAAAAACTAGAAAGTAAAAACCCCGCCGAAGCGGGGTTGGGTTATTGGTTCGAGCAGGGGTTCAGCGCCAGAGCTGCGGCGACTGGTACTGCGTATCGCCATAGGCGGGCTGGAAGCCGCCGGAATAGTCCTGATTTTCCGGAGTGAACGGGCGGAAACCTCCGGCCGCCGCCTCGCCGCTGCCCGTCGGCGCTTCCGCCGGAGGCTGCTGATAGGCCTTGCGCTGCTGTTCTACCTCGAGTTTTTCAATGCGTTCCTGCAGTTCGCGGGCCGAGGGAGCGGACTCGGGCGCATAGCCGGGTGCGGTCGCGCCGTAGCCCGGGGCGCCGTAACCCGGAGCGCCGTAGCCGGGAGCCCCGTAGGCACCCGCGCCGTAACCCGGGGCACCATAGCCCGGAGCGCCGTAGCCCGGGGCACCTCCATAGCCCGGATAGCCTCCGCCCCAGCCCGGTCCGGGTCCATAGGGGGCGCCGTATCCGGGAGGTGGCGGGCCGTAGTCATAGTCGTCGTAATAACGATCTCTGTCTTTGCCGCCGAACCATTTCGACGGGTTCATAGCATTCATGGGGTTGAAGCCGCCGGCGGTCGCCAGGATAGGCAAGGACAAGCTGCTGAAGCCGAGGGCCAGCGCAACGGCGCAGGACGAGACGATCTTTATTTTCACTGCAAATGATCCTCCGAAAGCGGGCGCTTGGGGTGTGGACCGGGGCGACCCTTCCCTCGCTTGCGATTAGGCAGGGGTTCGCGATCCAAGTCCTGCAATTCTTATTGATCGCGCCGGGGGCGTCAAATTAGAGATTCAGCGTATTCGAAAGAACCAATCGATTACTAAACCCTGAAAACTGGGGTATTGAATACGGGCCCGACTGCGTCCAAGCTATTAACCAAGTAAATTACTCGGAAAATAGTAGGAGCATTCTGCATGAGCGCCACCAACGCAGCAGTACGGGAACTGGTCGACCAGGGCTATCAGCAGGGCTTCGTCACCGATATCGAAGCCGACACCCTTCCGCCCGGGCTGAACGAGGAAACGATACGGGCGCTTTCGGCGAAAAAGAAGGAGCCTGCCTTTATGTTGGAATGGCGCCTCGAGGCCTACCGGCACTGGCTGACCATGCGCGAGCCTGACTGGGCGAAGCTGCAGCGGCCGCCGATCGACTACCAGGCCATCTCCTACTATTCCGCCCCCAAGCGCAAGGCGGACGCCCCAAAGAGCCTGGACGAGGTCGACCCGGAACTGCTGCGTACCTACGAGAAGTTGGGAATCCCGCTGGAGGAGCAGAAGGCCTTGGCCGGAGTGGCCGTGGACGCCGTTTTCGACAGCGTCTCGGTGGCCACCACCTTCAAGGCCGAGCTGGCGGAGGCCGGAGTCATCTTCAGCTCGATCTCCGAGGCCCTGCGCGACCACGCTGAACTGGTGCGGACCTATCTGGGATCGGTGGTGCCCTACCGAGACAACTATTTCGCGGCCTTGAACGCGGCGGTGTTCAGCGACGGTACCTTCGTGTACATCCCGGCCGGTGTGCAGTGCCCGATGGAGCTTTCAACCTATTTCCGCATCAATGCCGCCAACACCGGGCAGTTTGAACGGACCCTGATCGTTGCCGAAGCGGGCAGCCGCGTCAGCTATCTGGAGGGCTGTACCGCGCCGATGCGGGACGAAAACCAGCTGCACGCAGCGGTGGTGGAGCTGGTGGCCATGGAGGACGCCCACATAAAGTACTCCACGGTGCAGAACTGGTATCCGGGCGACGCCGAAGGCCGTGGGGGCATCTACAACTTCGTGACCAAGCGCGGGGAGTGCCGTGGCGATCGCTCTCACATCTCTTGGACCCAAGTGGAAACCGGCTCGGCGATTACCTGGAAATACCCGAGCTGCATCCTGCGCGGCGACGATTCGGTGGGCGAGTTCCACTCGGTGGCCCTGACCAAGGGGCGCCAGCAGGCGGACACGGGTACCAAGATGATTCATCTCGGCCGCAACACCCGCAGCAATATCGTGGCGAAGGGCATTTCGGCGGAGCGGGGCCAGAACACCTACCGCGGCTTGGTGCGCATCGCCCAAAGGGCGGCCGGGGCGCGCAACCACACCCAGTGCGATTCGCTGCTGCTGGGCGACCGCTGCGGGGCCCACACCTTCCCCTACATCGAGGTAAAGAATTCGAGCGCCAAGACCGAACACGAGGCCACCACCTCCAAGATCGGCGAGGACCAACTCTTCTACTGCCGTCAGCGCGGGCTGTCGGAGGAGGACGCAGTGTCCATGATCGTCAACGGCTTCTGCAAAGAGGTGTTTAAGGAGCTGCCGATGGAGTTTGCGGTCGAGGCCCAGAAGCTGCTCAGCCTGAGCCTGGAAGGGGCGGTGGGCTGAGCCGGCAGCGGGCTGATTGAGCATATTCGACGAGGAGAACAACGATGTTATCGATTCAAGGCCTACATGCGGAAGTGGAAGGCAAGCCGATCCTGCGGGGCGTAGACCTGGAGGTACGAGCCGGCGAAGTGCACGCCATTATGGGCCCCAACGGCTCCGGCAAGAGCACCCTGGCCCACATCCTGGCCGGCCGGCCGGGCTACGAAGTGACCGCCGGCCGGGTGCGTTATCTGGACGAGGACCTGCTGGCCCTGGAGCCCGAGGAGCGGGCCCAACAGGGGCTGTTCCTGGCCTTCCAGTACCCGGTGGAGTTGCCCGGCGTGAACAACAGCTACTTTCTAAAGGCAGCCCTAAATGCCCAGCGCGTCGCCCGCGGCGAGGAGCCCTTGGACGGTCTCGGCTTCATGCGCCTGGCGCGCGACAAGCTCGACCTGATGAAGATGGACCCAAAGCTGTTGCAGCGGGCGGTCAATGCCGGCTTCTCGGGCGGCGAGAAGAAGCGCAACGAGATTCTGCAGATGGCCCTGCTGGAACCGCGCCTGGCGTTGCTGGACGAGACTGATTCCGGCCTCGACATCGACGCTCTGCGCCTGGTGGCCGACGGCGTCAATGCCCTGCGCGGACCGGATCGGGCGATGGTGCTGGTGACTCACTACCAGCGGCTGCTCGACTACATCGAGCCAGACCGGGTGCATGTGCTGGCAGGCGGACGCATCCTGCGCTCGGGCGGTCGGGAACTGGCCCTGGAGCTGGAGCAAAAAGGCTACGGCTGGTTGCTGGAAGCCGAGGAGGCCGCATGAACGCGTCGGCAAATCCTGCCCGCCAGCTACGCGAACGGGCCTTGGAGACTCCGGTTTCGGCGCTGCCCGAGTGGCTGCAGGAGAACCGGAGCCGCGCCGCCCAGCGGTTGCAGGCTGCCAAGCTGCCGGAACGGGCCGATGAAAGCTGGCGCTATACCAGCCTCGAGCCGATACTGCAGCATGACTTCCGCCCGGCGGCGCCGGCCCCCGAGCTCGATCTCGAGGCCCTGGAACCCCTGCTGCTGAGCGACAGCCGAGACTGCCAACTCCTGGTAATGGTGGACGGCCGCTTTGCCCCCGAGCTTTCGAAGTTGCACCCGGAGTCCGGGTTGCAGGCCTTGGGCCTGGCCCAGGCGCTGGCTGAAAACAATGCGCCAGGATTTGATCGGCTGGGCTCGCTGATCGGCGAAGATGCCCACTTTTTTACGCTGATGAACGCGGCGGCGCCGGCGGAAGGGATTTACCTGCGGGTTGGTGCCGGCGCGCGCCTGGAGCGGCCGATCGAATTGCTTCACATCGGACGCGCTGGAGACCCTGGCCCGATGGCCCAGCCGCGCCAGCTGATCCTGCTGGGAGACGGTGCCGAGGCCAGCATTCGCGAGCGCTTTGTCACCCTGGGGGAGGGGGTCTGTTTCCACAACGGCGTCACCGAGGTGTTTCTCGGCGCCAACGCCGAGTTGCGCCACGAGCGCCTGCAGCAGGAGGGGCGCCAAGCCCTGCACCTGCACGGGCTGCACCTGCGCCAGGAGCGCGACAGCCGCTACCGCGGCAGCAGCCTGGCCCTGGGGGCGGCCTGGTCTCGGCTCGAACTGCAGGTCGGCTTTGCTGGCCCGGGGGCCGACTGTCAACTCGACGGCCTGTATCTGGCGGGGGACGGCCAGCTTAGCGATGTCCACCTGGATATCGACCACGGGGTGCCCCACTGCTCCAGCCGGGAGCGCTTCAAGGGCATTATCGATGGCCGCGGCCGCGCAGTGTTCGACGGCCGGGTCCTGGTGCGGACGGACGCCCAGAAGAGCGATGCCCAGCTCAGCAACCACAACCTGATGCTCTCCGAGCAGGCCGAGGTCGACACCAAGCCGCAACTGGAGATCTATGCCGACGACGTGCAGTGCAGCCACGGCACCAGCGTCGGTCAGCTGGATCCTGAGCAGATGTTCTACCTGCAATCTAGAGGGCTCGGCGCGGCCCAGGCCCGGCAGATGTTGTGTCTCGGTTTCGCGGTAGAGGTGATCGACGCCCTGGCCGACTCTGCCCTGCGCGAACATGCCCGAAGCCTGCTGCAACGGCGCCTCGGCGGCTCGGTGGGGGGTGAAGCATGATCCTGCCGTCCCTGAGTAAGTTCTGGAAACGAGAGCATACCGATCCGACGCCTGTGGTTTCAGTGGCGGAACTGGAGGACGCGGTTATCGCGGCCCTCCGCGGCGTGCAGGATCCGGAGATCCCCCTCAACATCTACGATCTGGGCCTGATTTACCGCCTGGACGTCAACCCCGGCGGCGAGGTAGCGATCGACATGACCCTGACCGCCCCGGCGTGCCCGGTAGCCGGGTCCATGCCAGGCCAGGTCCAAGCCGCGGTGGAAGCAGTGCCGGGGGTCAATGCGGCCCAGGTCGAGCTGGTCTGGCACCCGCCTTGGACCCAGGACCGGCTCTCAGATGCGGCCAAGCTGGAGCTTGGACTGCTGTAAACGAATAGAGGAGGTATAGATGGCTATTACCCTGACCCCAAGCGCCGGCGAGCATGTACGCAAGATGCTGGGGCGCAACGACCAAGCCCTGGGCCTGCGCCTGGGCACCAAGAAGAGCGGCTGCACCGGCTTTGCCTATGTAGTCGACTACGCAGACGAGATCGGCCCCGAAGATCGGGTGTTCGAGACCCAAGACGTGCGCGTAGTGGTCGACTCGGCCAGCCTGCCGCAACTCGACGGCACCCAGGTGGACTTCGTCACCAGCAACGCGCTGAACAAGGGCTTCGAGTTCCGCAATCCGAACGTGCGCGACAGCTGCGGTTGCGGCGAGTCCTTCAGTCTCTGAGGAGCCAGCCATGGACGCCATCGACTACATCGTCAGCGACTTCGAGCTGCTCGGCGATTGGGATCAGCGCTATGAATACCTGGTGGAGCTGGGCGAGCGACTTCCGGAAATGCCGGCGGCGCTCCACAACGAGGAAAACCGGGTCAAGGCCTGCATGAGTAAGGTCTGGGTGGCGGCCTATCCCGACCCCCGGGGCCCCGGTCACATTCGCTTCCACGGTGACTGCGACACCGCCATCATCAAGGGCGTGGTGGGTCTGTTGGTACAGTTGTTTTCCGGCCTGACCCCGAAACAGGTGGTGGCATTGGATGTGGACCGACTGTTCGATCGTATCAGCCTGGGCGAGCACCTGAGCCCCAACCGACACGTCGGGGTCTACGCCATCGTCGACCAGATGAAGGCACAGGCCGCGCGCCTGGCCGAGGCCCCCGTCGCCGCCTGAACCGGGTGGCTATTCGCCACCGGAATCAACTGCTTAGAAACCTCTTTTCGGCTGTGAGGTTTCTCGTTCGTTCCGGAAATGAAAGGATAAATAAACAGTAATATCAATTATATATATCAATAATTTAAGATTTTAGAAGAAATCAAATTTCAGGCTGGTTCCTACTCTGCGCATGCTGCATAATCGCTCCTTTTCCGACACTGAAGGGGCGTTACATGTGGTTTAAGAATCTCAATCTGTACCGACTGGCCGGCAGCTTCGACCTCAGCGCCGAGGTCCTGCACGAACAACTGGAGCAAAAGGCCTTCCGCCCCTGCGGCAGCATGGACATGGCAAGCCTGGGCTGGGTAGCCCCCCTCGGCCATCTGGGCGAGCAGCTGACCCACCAGTCCAACGGCTGCATCATGGTCTGCCTGCGCAAGGAAGAGAAGGTGCTCCCGGCGGCGGTAGTGCGTGAGATTGTCAACGACAAGGTGCTGGAGATCGAGACCGAACAGATGCGCCGGGTGGCCCGCAAGGAAAAAGAATCGATCCGCGACGAGGTGCTGCAGGATCTGCTGCCCCGCGCCTTCACCCGCTCCAAGCTGACCTACGCCTATATCGACCCGCGCCAGGGCTGGGTTCTGGTGGACAATCCAACCGCGAGCAAGGCCGAGGAGCTGATCAGCCTGCTACGCGAAACCCTGGGCAGCTTCCCGGTGCGGCCGCTGGCCGTGCAGCACAGCCCCGCCGCTATGATGACCGCCTGGGTCGACGGTAGCGCCCGCGCCGACGGCTTCGAGGTGCAGGACGAGTGCGAGCTCCGCGACACGGGTGATGACGGCGGTATCGTGCGCTGCCGCCGCCAGGATCTGAGCAGCGACGAAATCCAAGGCCACCTGCGGGCCGGCAAACAGGTGGTGCGACTCGCCGTGGAGTGGAACGAACGCATCGGCTGCGTGCTCGGCGACGACCTGATCGTGCGGCGCCTGCGCTTCGGCGACGTTCTGCAAGAGGCCGCCGCCGATGCCGGCGCCGATGACGCCGTGGCCCGCTTCGACGCCGACTTCGCCCTCATGAGCCTGGAACTCAGCCGCTTCATTCCCGCCGTGCTCGATGCCTTCGGCGGCGAGGAACAGTTGGAACGTGCGGCCTAGAGGGCGCCTGACGGCCACCACCGCTACGGCTCGGGGTTTCGATGGCCGACGCAGGGCCGATTGTCGAAACCCACGCCGAGACATCGATCAATGCGTTTTAACAGTGACATCAAGCAAAGCGCGTGGAAAGCTGTGCCATCCATCCGGAACGTTAGGCCTCAGGTGGCCCGCCTGTGCCCTAACTCATTCAAGCTAAGGGCAAATCGAGGTAGTCCATGAAAAGAACCAAAAATGTCGTAGCCTTGTTGACATTCCTTTGTATGGCCTTTTCACCAACGCTGTTTGCCAGTGATGACGGCGAAAAGCTGTTCGTCAACTTGAGCAGCGACGAGTTGAACAGGGCGGCTATGGCCATCGGCTTCAGCACCAAAGTCCGTACCGAAAAGGAGATACCGGTCACGATTTTTCTGAATGTCGAAGGTGTTCGAATCGCCGACAAGAACATTCCCGAAAACAAGCATGCGAGCGGAAAATCGCTGAAAGAAATGCTCGCTGATTTCATGAATGCGGGTGGTCGAGTGCTCGTCTGCCCCATGTGCATGGGGAACGTAGGCGGCTTGAGCAAGGACGAACTGATCGCCGGGGTAGAAGTTGGCGGTCCTGATGTTACCTGGCCCGCGTTGTTTGCCGAGGGCACCACGGTGCTGAGCTACTAAAGCCCAAGTCGGCACCCCAGCCGAACGCTCGCCCGCCGAGATTTTCCGTATGGTTGAGCTCAGTGCGGGCGGGTGTTGGCTGGGTGATGTGACTGGATAGTGATTACGATGAGAAACCTGCGAATGATCGATCGCAGCTCGATATCGATTCTATGCATTGCATTCTTGCCGATGATCTTGACCGCCCATAGTGCCGGCGCCAGCGAGGCGTTGTGGGGTCTGCTCAGAGAAGGCGGGAAGGTGGTACTGCTGCGTCACGCGCCTGTGCAACAGGGTACCGAAAGTGGAAATTCGTTGGTGCGGGACCCGTCCTGCAAGAACGAAAAGAACCTATCACAACAAGGTAAGCGAGATGCCGAAACGGTTGGACGTAGATTCAGAGACCACGAGATACCGGTTTCCAGCGTCATGCACAGCCCTTTTTGCCGTACAAGAGACACAGCCCAGGTCGCTTTTGGCAAGGCATCCCCAGCGGTATATCTTTCGTTACTCGAGATCCTGGACTCGGACCAAGCAACTCAGCAGACCGAAGCATTGAATCAAGTCATCGGCTCTTTTTCGGACAATGGGAATCTCGTCCTGGTTACCCACGAGCCGAACATTAGAGCGGTTTCGTTCGAACTGATAGGGCATTTAGATTTCTTGGTGGCTGAGCCAATGGGTGATGGAGCGTTTGAAGAACTCGGTGTTGTACGGTTTTCCGATTGAAAGTCTCAACCATTGAGGGGGTTGGCCCCGGGTTTCTGATGCGCCAGCATTCTAGGCGGTTATAATTCGAGCGCGTTTCCCGCGCCAATTCCCCCACAATTTCCTGACACTCAAATTTCAAAGAGAAATGCTGGCCATGATGAATAGACTCACCTCCACACCGTTGCCTGCCGCAATGCTATTGCTGTTTTGCTCCACCCTGGTATTCGCGCAGACGGATACGGTTTCGCCCTCCGCCCAGGAAGGAGAGGGGGCAGCCGAAGAAGTGCCTGCCGCTGCGCCGGAGGGTTTCGCTGGGCACCTCGCTGAAGCCGACCGGCTGGCCGGAGAAATCGAGCGCTTACGAAAGGAAGTGCGTTCCGCTGAAGGGGAAGATAAGAGCCTGCTGCTGGATCGATTGGTGCGGACCAAGAAGGAGTATCGCAAGCAGCTGAGCACCTTGGTCGAGGATTCGGCCGACCCCGCCGCGGACTCCGGGGCTGCCAGCGACCGGAGTCGAGTCGAACAACTCGTGAAGGCCGAAAGCGAGGTCGTGCAGAAGGACATCGAAGCGATTCGCAGCGAGCTCAAGGAACTTCGCACACAGAGTGAACAGGCAACCCCTGAGGAAGGCTTTGAGGTGCGGGAACGGATCGCTCGTTTGGCCGCCATGGTGGACGATTTGTTGCAGGAGCACCAAGAACAGATCGAAAGGCTGAGCGCGCTGGAGCTTGACGCATCCGCCGAGACCAAATATCTGGATGAACTGCTGCAGACTCGGGCGCAAAACCTGAAGAGCAGGATCGAGCTGGTTTCGAGCGAAATCAAGGCCGAGACCGACCTCCTGGCCAAGGCATCGGAAGAAGAGAAAAAAACGATCGAGGCCAAGATCAAGTCCTTGGAGGAGAAGAAGGCCACCAGCGCCACGAGCCTGCGCGCAACCATCGATGTGATGGCCAAGCGGGAGCTGAATACGGCGGAGTACAGCCAGCTGCTGATCAGCGCCACCGGCGAGATAACCGGCGACATCCTGGACACCGAGGTCGCCATGGGGTTGGCCCAGCAGTGGATGGAGATTGCGGCGGAATGGGCGATGGAGAACGGTCCCGGAATACTGGTCAAGGTGATCGTGGTCCTGCTGATCCTGCTGCTGTTCAAGATGCTCTCGGGCATCATCGCTCGGATGGTGCGCAAGGGCGTTTCCACCTCCAAGCTGGACCTGTCGCAACTGTTGCAGGATTTCTTCGTCAGCGCCGCCGCCAAGGCGGTAATGGCGATCGGCGTGCTGGTCGCTCTGTCGCAGCTCGGGGTCCAGGTGGGACCACTGCTGGCCGGCCTGGGCGTGGTCGGTTTTATCGTCGGCTTCGCCCTGCAGGACAGCCTGTCCAATTTTGCCTCCGGCATGATGATCCTGGTCTACCGACCCTACGATGTGGGAGACGTGATCGAGGCCGGAGGGGTCATGGGTAAGGTCAGGCAGATGAGCCTGGTGTCGACTACCGTCATGACGCCGGACAATCAGAAACTGGTGGTGCCCAACAACAAGATCTGGGGTGGAGTAATCCGCAACGTCACCGCTCAGGTATCACGGCGGGTCGATCTGACCTTCGGGATCGGCTACGGGGACGACATCGCCCACGCCGAGCGCGTGCTGCGGGAGATCCTCGAAAGCCACGACCTGGTCCTCAAGGACCCGGAGCCGGTGATTAAGCTGCACACCCTGGGTGAGTCCTCGGTAGACTTCGTGGTGCGCCCGTGGACCAAGACCGGTGACTATTGGGACGTCTACTGGGATATCACCCGCGCGGTCAAGGAGCGTTTCGACGCCGAGGGCATTTCGATTCCGTTCCCGCAACGAGACGTGCATCTGTTTCAACAGAAGCCCGCTTCCTGACCGTATCCCAATGCCGCCCTGGACCGCTTGACGGCTAGGGCGGCGAAGGCGCACCGGCCGACCGGTTTGTCCAATGGACGATAAGGAGGGGACGGTCGTTGCCGGTAGCGAGAGATCGGGTTCGGCCTGAACAAGGATTCAATTTCGCGGAACGCTATAGCCTGCGATCGGCAGTAACCCGGGATTGAGTGAGCGTAATCTTTGCTTCGAAGCAGGATAATGTGTGTCAGCTACGGCTATCTTTCCGCCGCCTCGCCAGCCTTGCGGAGCAACGTCCCGGATACTATTCTGAGTTGATATCAAGGACAGAGGCGGTTGGTTTTTCTATCCTTTCCCGTCTTCCTGTCGGTCGCGCTGTGCGAGAAGACGAGCACGTAACTAACCGTTTGTGGCCGCGACCCCGCTTTCCATTCCATATTGCACCCGCAAGCAACCGAAACTCTCGGCGACTTTGCTGGACACCAGTTAATTCGCCCCGAGACTCGAACGAGGATCCGATGAGAAAAGTCCTTTCATGCTTCTACGGTTTGGGTGGCGTGCTGCTTCTGTGGGCAGCCTTTGGCGCTGGGGCGGCGGAGGGGCCGAAACCCGAGCTGGTGCTCCTGAACTGGTCGGACTATATGGATCCGGCGGTCGTCGAGGACTTCGAACGGCAATTCGACGCCAAAGTCAAACAGGTCTATTACGAGTCCGACACGGCCCGAAACGAGCTGTTGCTGGAAACCGAGGGGCGTGGCTACGACGTGATTCTGGTGGACGGAAACTCGCTCCGGCTCCTGGCCAAGCGGGGATGGCTGCAACCCCTGTCGGAGTCGGACGTGCCCAACCTCAAGCACGTGAGCGAGCGCTGGCGCAAGGCTCAGCCCGAGAGCGAGCGCTTCGGCGTCCCCTACTTCTGGGGCACGCTGGGCATCGGTTACCGGCGTGACCTGGTACCGGAGCCCATCACGAGCTGGAGCCAGCTGTTCAAGCCTCCGGAGGCCCTGCACGGAAAGATCGGGATGATCAATGACAGTCGGGATCTGGTCGGCATGGCGCTCAAGGCGGGAGGGTACTCCGTGAACAGCGTGGACCAGGCCGCGCTCGCCGACACAGAGGCGCTGCTGCTCGCACAGAGGCCCTTTGTGAGAACCTACTCCTATGTGTCTGTATCCGAGGCGTCCTCGATGGTAAGCGGGGAGGTTGTGGCCAGCATGATGTTCAATGGCGACGCCGTGATGCTCCAGGAGCACGAGGAGAACATTGCCTATGTCCTGCCCCAGGAAGGCGGCCTCCTCTGGGTCGACTACATGACCGTGACAAGCAACTCGCGCAATAAGGATCTCGCCAAGCAGTTTATCAACTTCATCAACGAACCCAGCGTCGCGGCACGATTAGCCGAGCACGTCTATTACGCAACGCCCAATGATGCTGCCAAGGCATTCCTCGACGAGGACTATTTCAGCAATCCCGTGATCTATCCTGCAGGACCTGCCCTCGAGAAGTCCGAATTCCATCAGCCCCTGCCGCCCCGCGGAGAAAAACGGCGCAACGCCTTGTTCTCCAGGGTCATCCACTGACCCGCTGAGCCCGCCCGGCGTGCGACTGCAGAGCAAGTTGCTGCTGGTGCTGTTGCCGCTTGCGGTGGCGCCTCTGCTGGTTCTGGGCTTTGTCGCCTACGAACAGTTGAGAACCACCGCTGAACAGCGTTCGTTGGACCAACTGGAAACGCTGTTGGACCAGCTCTCGAACAACGTTCGGGCTCGCCTGCACACCTTGGAAGCCAACGTCAAACTCCTCGCCGGCGCCACGCTGGTCAAACGCTACGTCCTTACCGAGGATGAAGAGGAGCGATACGCCTTGCTCGCGCCGCCCTTGCTCAAATTCTTCCAGTTCCATCTGGACGCCTATCCGGACTACTTCGAGATCCGGGTGCTGCTTCCCGACGGCTACGAGGACGCCCGCGCTACCCGCGAGCCGTTGCGCAACGCGAGCGAGGAAGAAGCCGACAGTGAGTGGTTCCGTCTGCTCGCGGACCTCGACGAGGGGGCGCTGCTGCACCTCTTTCGCAATGAGGACGACGGCCGCTTTTCGCTGCTTGCCGGGGTCCCGCTCCGGCTGGTGGACTTGAGCGTGGATCCCTTCCTCTCCGAGCCTAAATTGCGCGGTTATCTGGCGGTGACCATGAGTCTGGATTTTCTCGCCGAACAGGCCCGCACCAGCCGCGTCGGACAGACTGGCTTCATATTCTTTGCGAACCAGGCGGGGCGCGTGCTGTTCCATCCGGACCCGGCGCAGATCGGCACCATCGTGCCGGCCGAGTTCTGGCAAAAGCATCGGCAAAGCGTCAGCGACGGCGAGGCCGCGCCCGGCGTGTACCGAGGGAAGGCGCTGATCATGGGGATCCGGGAAATCGGCGCCGGCCTGTACGTGCTCGGCGTGCTGCCCGAGTCCGAGTTGCTCGCGGCGGGACGGCGCCTCGGCGTCGTCGTCGCCGGCACAGTCTTTCTCACCACGCTGGCCATCGCGGTGCTCCTCATAGCCTCCCTGCGCCGCCTGGTGGTCACTCCGCTCGACGAGTTGCGTAAGGCCAGCCGCGAAATCGGCCGCGGCGACCACGAGCCTTCCCTGCTGATCCGCAGCAATGATGAACTGGGCGAACTCGCCATCGCGTTCACGGAGATGGGAAGAAACCTCGAGCGCTCGGCCAAGCAGATTCGCTATCTAGCTTACCACGACAGCCTCACCGGGTTGCCCAACCGGCTCCTGCTGGGCGAGTTCCTGGGGCACCTCATGGCCCACGCGCGGCGCTCGCACGAGGCAATCGCGGTGCTGTTCCTGGATCTGGACAATTTCAAGCGGGTCAACGACACGCTGGGCCACCCGGTCGGCGACGAACTGCTGAAGAAAGTGGCCGGCAGGCTGATCGAAAGCCTTCGAGGCGGAGACTTGGTGGCCCGCGATGGCCCGGGTGAGAAGGCCGACATGATGGCCCGGAAAGGTCCGAATCAGATGGTCGACCTGGTGGCCCGGGTCGGGGGCGACGAGTTCCTCATTCTCCTCCCGGACCTCTCGCGGAGCGAGGCCGCCGGCAAGGTGGCGCGGCGCGTGCTCGCGACGATCAACCAGCCGTACAGCATTGGAGGCCACGAACTCTACGTTACCGGTAGCCTGGGCATCGCTCTCTACCCCCAGGACGGCGCGGACGTGGAGGAGTTGGTCCAGCGGGCGGATATCGCCATGTTTCAAGCCAAGCAGCAGGGCCGCGACAATTTCCAGTTCTACTCTGAGGCGCTAAACCGGGCGAGTATCGAACGCCTGTCGCTGGAAGGCAAGTTGCGCAAAGCGGTGGAGGAGCAGGAGCTGGAGATCCATTATCAGCCCCAGGTCGACGCTTTGACCGGGCGTATCGTCGGCGCCGAGGCGCTGCTTCGCTGGACCGACCCGGAGCTTGGCGTGGTCAGTCCGGGCAGGTTCATCGCCGTGGCGGAGGAGGCCGGACTCATCTTGCCGCTCGGGGAATGGGTACTGCTGGAGGCCTGTCGTCGGTCCAGGCACTGGCAGCAGTGCGGACTACCGCCCCTGGTGCTGTCGGTGAATGTCTCGCCGATCCAGTTCCAGCGTCAGGAATTCCAACGGGTTGTGGCCAGAACCCTCGAGGCTAGCGGTCTGGATCCCCGTTATCTGGAGATCGAAATCACCGAGAGTACACTCGCCACGGCCGCTTCCGGTGCGGTCGAGAAGCTGGATGCAATCAAGGCGTTGGGTGCGGGGATCTCGCTGGACGACTTCGGCACGGGCTACTCGTCGCTCAGCTACCTGCGCCAGTTCCCCATCGACAAGCTCAAGATCGATCGAAGCTTCGTGAAGGAAGTCGAATCCGACCCGGATGACGGCGCCATCGTCACGGCCATCCTCGCCATGGCCAAGGCGCTCAAGCTGGCGACCGTCGCCGAGGGCGTCGAGACTCTGGGTCAGCTGGAGCACGTCCGCGCCGGTGGCTGCGAGCTGATTCAGGGTTACCTGTACAGTAGGCCCGTGCCCGAGAGCGAGTTGCTGGCCCTGCTCGAGACCGGTTACATCGAGCCAGCACCGTAGAGGCGGAGGTTTAGCCCGCATATCTCACCAGGCCGCCAGGCCGCCAGGCGGCCTGGTGAAATATTCGGGCTAGACTTGCTCTTCACTCAATCGATAGCTGCGGCTACGGATTTCGGCCCAGAGCGGCGCCCCGCCGCAAAGGCCCTGCGCCAGGGGCCTTTCACAGCGCACTGAAATATCCGGGTTAGCCCTCATCGCTCAAGGAGTCCGCGTAGTCGACATCAGCTCGAAGTAGGGCCCCAGGGCCTGGCCTATCTCCGCTTTCCCGGGGTAGCGCCCGATCGCGCAGCCGTCGAATACCTCGCGGCAGATCAGCACCCGCACCTGGGGCTGGCGCTCGGAGGCGAGCCAAAGGCGGGTCTCGTAGTAGACGTCTTGATTGCACCGCATCAAGGGTAAGGCGGGCATGCCGGTGAGTTCGTCGCTCAGGGTCCGGCGTTGGATGGCGGTGACCTGAAAGCGGTCCGGTTCCACCGGCTGGGGCTGCTCGCTGCGGGTCGATAGCTCGAACTCGCAATGGGGACGGAAGCGGTCGCTCGCCCCCACCGGGCCGCCGTCCTGGAAGCGCAGATGGGCGCTGGCAGCGGGGATTTGCAGCGGCCGCTGCAGCACCAACTCAAAGCCGGTGCTAGCGTCCGGTCGCACCGGGATCGAGGCGACGCAAGCGCCGAGAAGTCCCGGCAGCAGGGCAGCCGCCAATAATCGGCCCCAGGGGGCGGGGATTTGTGACCGAGATTTTCCCATCGCCGGGCGATTTGGCATAGAATTCGGAAACAAGAAATTATACCGTCGAGCCGGAACCCAGCCTATCCCTATGCACGCCAAAGCGAAAGCCCGATTTGCCCTCCTGGGGCCGGCGACTGCGCCGGGGTTGTTGCTGGCTGCCCTGTTGCTGCCGGCAGCGACGTCGGCGGACCTCTACAAGTACCAAGACGGCAGCGGTCATATCTACATCACCGATCGGGCCATGGGTCCGGGCTATCGGCTGCTCAAGCGCTACAAGGGTTTGGGTGGGAGTTCCGGCGCCGCGGCGCTCAAGCGCTACCGGGCCAACCGGGCTCGTTACAGTCCCACGGTCGACGGCGCGGCCGCGCGTCTGAGCCTGGAGCCGGAACTGCTGCACGCGGTGGTGCGGGCCGAGTCGGCCTATGATCCGGACGCGGTATCGTCCGCCGGGGCGGTCGGCCTGATGCAACTGATGCCGGACACGGCGCGGCGTTACGGGGTGGTCGATCGCCGGGATCCGGACGCGAATGTGAACGCCGGCGCCAGTTATCTGCGCGACCTGATCGCCGAGTTCGAGCAGGATCTGGAGCTGGCTCTGGCCGCTTACAATGCGGGCGAGAACGCGGTGCGCAGCTACGGCAACCAGATTCCGCCGTATCCGGAGACTCAGGGCTACGTACGCAAGGTGCTGCGCTACTACGCGGAGAATCAGGCCACGCCCTGAGGCAATCCCCTCAGCGCCGGCATTTCCCCGGCCTCGCCCGCCACCTGCTCCAGGGCCCGCATCGGCCCCAACGCCAGCAGCCGCTGCTTGTCCGCCACCCCCTTGACGAACAGAGAGCCGGCAAATCCCAACGCGTTGATCGAGATGCCTTCCGCATGCTCGCGCAGGCGCGGTACCAGCAGCATCCAATCCCGAGTCATCAGCAGATTGTAGGGGGCCGACTGACGGGGTTCGCCGCCGATGGTCATTGCCTCGATGCCAAGGGTGCCGAGCAGGGCCCGATAGCGCTCGCAGGCGGCCTGGGGGGGGCGTTCCGAGTGCTCCCAGAACCCGGATTCGAGGCGGCAGAAGGCGTGTGCGTAGCCGAGGCCGGGCAGCCGGCCTATGGTGGCGCCCGAAGTCGCGGCGTCGAGAAGTGGCTGAATAGGCGTCGCAAGTTCGCCGCCGCCCAGGGGAAGGGGCACCAGTTGCAGGTGTTTGTGGGGCTGGCTGGCCCCCGCAATGGCGCCGCCGTTGTAGAAGCCGAGACTGGGAAAGGCCGCCAGACAGGCGCCGAGGGCGGCGAAGTCCTCCGGGTTGAGCAGGCGCTCCTGGTGTTCGAAGTCGCGGGTGACGAGCAGCAGGTGGTGCGCAATCACATTGAACTTGTTGAGCACCGCACGATGGCTCGGCGAGATATCGCCCACCAGCAGCGCGGGCTCCGGCGGCAGAAAGGGGTTGAACCAGCCAGTCTCGGACGCCGGTTGCGGTTTGGGTCGGAGGGCCGCCTTGCGCTCGAGGTTGGAGGCGACACGCAACAGAAAGCGCACCCCGTCCTGCTCGACACAGTCGAAGTCGGTTTCGACCGGGACCAGAGCGCCGCAGGCCAGGGCGTTGCTCGTCACCTCCAGCAGCCGCTGCCAGAGGTGCCGACTGGGCAGCAGCGAATGCGGTTCCGGCATGGGGCTCAGGCTCAATGACGGCTGCTGGAGTCAGGGTGCTCCGGGGCAGTAACCATCATTTCCAGCAGGGCGGTCACCAGCCGGCTGCGTTCGTCGAGTCCGCGGGATTCCACCAGGCATTGTTTCTCTTCCGGACTGAAGGGCAGATGGGAGATCAGGAAATTCACCAACTCGGCGCCGGACAGCCGCTCCACGGACTCCCACTCCTTTACCAGGTCCTGGGCCGCCAGATAGCCCTTCAGGGCGGCGAGCAGATTGTGCTGGGCCTCAGGCTGCACATCGCCGGCTCGGTAATCCACGGCGAAAGGGGACCAATCCGGCCGGGTGCGCCGATAGCCGTTGCGCAGCGGAAGTTCTTCGCCCAGCGCGAAACGGCAAACCCCCGTAAGCACGATCAGCATTCGTCCGTCGTGGGTTTCGTTAAAACCGGTGATGCGCCCGGCGGTACCCACCGGCGTCAGTAGAGAACTGTCGCTTTCGGCGTTGCCAGGTCGGGGCTGGATCATGCCGATCATGCGGTGGCTTCCGAGGCTGTCGAACACCATGCTCAGGTAACGGGGTTCGAAAATATTCAGCGGTAGCTGGATGCCGGGCATCACCAGCGCTCCGGGCAGGGGGAACAGCGGCAGCTCGGCCGGCAGGTCTTCGAACCTCGGGGTAAAGGGGTTGCCCATGGGTCAGCCTTCGACCGGGCCCGGGTCGCTGTGAATCGGGATCCGCGTTGGCTTCGCGGCCTCGGGCAGTTCGCGCACCAGGTCGATATGCAGCAGGCCGTGTTGCAGATCGGCACCCGCCACCCGCACGTAATCGGCGAGCTGGAACTGACGCCGGAAGCCGCGGTTGGCGATGCCGCGGTGCAGAAACTGCCGTTGTTGGTCGTCCTGAGGTCGCGCCCCGGTCACGCTCAGAATATTGTGTTCGACCAGTAGTTCCAGGTCCGCGAGGGTGAAGCCGGCGACCGCCATGGTGATGCGGTAGCGGTGTTCCGCCGTGAGTTCGATGTTGTAGGGGGGGTAGCCGCCCGAGTCGGTTTGGTAGGCGGCGTCGATCAGCGCTGCCAGGCGATCGAAGCCGATGGCCGATCGAAACAGGGGGCTGAGGTCGATCTGGGGCATGGGGCGATTTCCGCTCAGGCTGTTGGCACCTCCCATTATGCCGGCGCATGCACCGCTTGCAAGGGGCGGGACGGAGGTCTCTGGCCGGCTTGCAGGTCGACGCGATCTGTGCCGAAAGCGATTGAAGCCCGAAGGCAATGCCTCTATTCTTGAGTTTACAAGGGGAAGGCCGATAAACAATTGCAAATTTCCGGTTGCCGCAGGTCGGCTATTTCCTCAGAAAATGCTGAAAATGCCATTCCCGGCATTGTTCAGCTCGGCTTTCGAGAACGAGGTTTCCGAAAATCTTCATATTCAGCCGCCTTTGCGGATGAAACTAGCGGGGCATCCTGCCCCGCGCGGGAAACGCGATTAAGCTCGGCGTTTCCCTAAGGCTGAGTAGACGACCATGGTTGGGCCCATGCTACATATTGCGGTGCTTGAAGACGATCCGGATCAGTCCGATCTACTATGTCTGTGGTTGCAGGAAGCGGGGTATCAGTGCCGCGGGTTCAATACCGCCGCCGCCTTCCAGCGCAGCTTTCTGCGCGAGACCTACGATCTCCTAATATTCGATTGGGAGCTACCCGAGTCCTCCGGGATCCGGGTGCTGCGTTGGGTGCGGGATAATTGCGATTGGCGGATCCCGGTGCTGTTCGTCACCCGCCGGGAGAAAGAGGAGGACATCGTTTACGCGCTGGAGCAAGGGGCTGACGATTACATGGCCAAACCAGTGACCAAAGCCGTCACTCTGGCCCGGGTCCGGGCCTTGGCCCGGCGCAGCGGAGTCGTCAAGGAAGAGGCCAAGGTCATGGAGTTTGGCCCCCTGCGGGTTGATTTTACCAACGCCACGATTCTGCGCGACGGCGAGGCGGTGGAACTGACCGAGCGCGAGGGGCGCCTGGCGTTGACCCTGTTCGGCAATCTCGGGCGTCTGTTATCCCGCGACTATTTGCTTGAGAGCGTATGGGGGATGAGCGGCGGGGTGGCTACCCGTACCGTAGATACGCACGTTAGCCGGCTGCGCCAGAAGCTGGGATTGACGCCTGATCAAGGCTGGCAGCTCAAGGCCATCTACCAGCACGGTTACCGTCTGGAACGCTTGCAAGAGGCCTCCGCAGCCGCTGGTTGAGCGTGCTGATCAGCGTTTCAGCACCACCTGATTGCGCCCGCCGCGCTTGGCCTGGTACAAGGCCGCATCGGCGGCTTCGAATAATTCCTCGGTTAGGCTAGCGGCGACGAAGAAGACGTCGCTGGTTTCCGGGTTGAATACGGCTCCGCCGATACTCAGAGTGATCCGCACGGAACCGCCTTGGGTCTCGGTCGTCAATTCAGCCGCCTTGCGGCGGATCGCATCGAGAATCTGCCACGCCTTCGAGCCGTGGGTGTCGGGCAGCAGCAGGATGAACTCGTCGCCGCTGTAGCGGCCAATAAGATCGGTCTTGCGCAGGCGTCGCACCAGCAGGTCAGCTACCTGGCGGAGCACCGCGTCGCCGGCGAGGTGGCCGTGGGCGTCGTTGACCCGCTTGAAATCGTCCAGATCGATCATCACCAGCACCAGGGGCATGCTCAAACGCTTGGCGCGAACTACCTCGCTTCCGAGGCGGTTCAGGAAAGCAGCTCGGGTAAGCACTCCGGTGAGATGATCTCGGTCGGTCACCCTCAGGACTTCTCGGAATCGCCCAAGGCGGCTGCGAACCAGGGAGGTGAGCAGGGCAGGGGTGGGGTGGCGGGTCAGGCAGTCGTCGGCTCCTGCCTGAAGAGCGTGGGTCACCACATCGTCGTCTGCCTCGGGTGCCAGCATAACAATAGGGACCGGGGCGAAATAGCAATACTGGCGAATCATTCGCACCAGGTCCAAGCTGTTGCAACCAGGCATGCGCAGGTCCATGAGGACCAAGTCCGGCTTCAGGTCCGCCAGGTTCTCGATTATCCTGCTCGGATCTTCGACCGTGACCGCGTCTATGCCGGCGCCCTCGAGTGTCAGCTGGTGAAACTCGGCGCTGTCGGCATCGCTTTCCGCGATCAGCACCCGGGAACGCGGCTCGTCCCCGCGCTCTAGCAAGCGGTCGAGAACGCCCAACAGCACCGGCAGGCTGATCGGCTTGACCATATAGGCCACCGAGCCCGAACGCACAGCCTGCAGGCGCGCCTCGTACTCGCTGCGGGTGGAGAGAAAGATGACCTCTGGCCTCGGTTCCGGCAGATCGGACAGGCGTCTTGTCAGCTCGAGGCCCGCTAATTCGCCCTCCGGAAACATGATGTCCAGGATTACCACCAGGGGATGTTCCTGCTCCACCGCCAGGTGTACCCCGCCGGTTCCGGTGAAGACCCGGATGCGGTAGCCCCTGGACTCCAGCTGGTCGTGCAGGCTGTCGACCTGCTCCAGGTCGTCTTCGACCAGAAATACCAGTCCCTTGGTCTTCTGGCGCGAGCCTGCGAGGATCGGGTGGGGGCTGATATCGGCGCCGCCGGCCTGCCCAAGCTGTTCGAGGTTGGCAACGAATTTTGCGTATCCCTGTTCGATGCTGCGGCGCAACTTGGGGTCGTTGGGGCTGTCGTGCCACCGCAGTAGCGCGTTCTCCAACGCGATAGCGGTTTCGCTAAGGGCGTGGAAGCCGTAGCTGCCGCTGGAACCGGCAATACGATGGACTTCCTGTTTGAGGCCGTCCACCGCGTGTTTGGTCCAATCGCCGGCGCCGATGGCTTGCCAAGCCCCGTCCAATTTCTCCAGCTTGTTCGGCACAGAGTCCAGGTAGCGCCTTCGCAGGTGCTCGAACTGGGTGGTTTCGTTGCTCGATTCCGAGTTCATAGCGGGACCTCGACCTGGGCTCGGGCCGCAGCGTGCCGAGGCCCGACCAACGAGTGGCAGGCCCAACGGTTGCAGCGGTGTATGTGTCTATTCCAGCAATTCACTGACGATTTCACGTAAACGGTCGATGTTCAACGGCTTGCTCAGGTAGTGGTCGCAGCCCGCGGCGTGGGCCTCGTCTCGGGGGGCGCCGGAGGCGGCGGCGGTGAGCGCCACGATGGGCATGACGTAGCCTTGGTGACGCAGCTCCCGGGCCGCGGTAGGCCCGTCCATCACCGGCATGTTCATGTCCAGCAACACCAGATCCGGGGGGCTCTCTTGAATCGCCTCCAGGGCCTGCTTGCCGTTTTCCACGAAGCGCACCTGGTAGGGGGGACGCGCCAGGGTCAGCTCCATCAAGGCGCGGATGTCCGGGTCGTCTTCGGCTACCAGGATGCTGGTTTCGGCCTGCTCCGGCTTCGACGGGACCTGGGGTGCCGCCTCGCCTGCGGCCAGGGGCGCCGGCAGATGGACCCAGAAGCGGCTGCCGCTTTGTACCTCCGGGTCCAACGTCAGCGTACCGCCCATGCGTTGGACCAGCTTGTTGCTGATCGACAGGCCAAGGCCGGCGCCCTGCAAGCGCTGGCCTTGATTGGCCTGCTCGAAGGCGCGGAAGATGCGTGCTCGAGCTTCCGGGGGGATGCCCGGGCCGCTGTCGGTAACCGAGATCTCCAGCTCACCCTGTAGCCAGTAAGCGCGCAATACGACGCCGCCCCGCTGAGTGAACTTGGTGGCATTGCCCACCAGGTTGATCAGGATCTGGCGCAGGCGCAGTTCGTCGATCAAAGTCAGAGGTGGGAAATCGCCGCTTTCAAAGCGCAGGTACAGCCCCTTGCTGCGCACCAGGGATTGAAACAGCTCCAACACCTCGGTGAACAAATGGGACAAGTCTGTGGGTACCGGGGTGATCTCCAGCTTGCTGTTCTCGATCCCTGCCTGCTCGAGGAGGTTGTCCACCAGGGCAAGCAGGTGCCGGGTGCCGCGGTCGATGGCATCTAGATAGCGCTCGGCCTCCGGGTCGGCGCCGGTCGAGTCGCGCAGCAGGTCGGTGTAGCCCAGCACCGCGGTGATCGGAGTGCGGAACTCGTGGGACATGTTGGCGATGAAGCGGCTCTTCGACTGGTTGGCCCGGTCCAAATCCCGGTTTCGCCGCTGAAGCTCGGCATGGGCCTGGCGCAATTCGTCGAGCAAGCGGGCCTGACGGCGTTGCAGCAGCTTCAGCTCGTTGGAGGCCTGTTGTTGATCCCGTTGTCGATCCCGCTCGGCGCTGGCGTCCAGGAGCAGCACTCCCCAGCCCTGGGGCAGCGGGACCAAGTGCACCTCGGCCGACCGGCCGTTCTCCGTTTCCACAAAAGGCAGCACCTCGGGCCGGTCGAATTCGCCCTCGAGGGTACCTGTGAGCCACGGCAGAATCGCTTCCATCGCCATGCCTGGGGCCAGGGCCGGGATGCCGTAGTAATCCGGGTCGCCGCTATGATCGGTCAGCCGAAGATCGGCATCCAGGGCCAGACACAGGGCGTGGCGGGAATGGTCGAGCTGGTTCCTGAGGTAGGACCCGAGTTCCGGGGGCAGCGCCGTCACCTTTGATACTCCGCCAGCATCTGTGCCAGCCGTGCGAAGGCCGCGTCGACATTTTCGCCGGTGCGTGCGGAGCAGCGCAGCAGCGGCCTGCCGGGCGAATCCTGGGCCGCAAGTTCAGTATCGCCGATCTCCCAATCCCCGGACAGGTCTCGCTTGTTGATCGCCAGCAGGCGTGGCACTGGGCCGAGCAGTTCCTGGGCCCGGACGTCCAAGGCCCGGGCGCTGTCCAGCGTCGGTCGGCGGGTGCCGTCGGCCACCAACAGATAGGCGGCGGCGCCCCGCAAATATTTCTCTTCGACGCTGGTAAGGACGCCTCTGCCGGCGATGTCCCAAAGCACCAGCTTGAGCCGGCCGCCATCGGCCAGGGTCTGCTCCCGGGTGGAGATCTTCACCCCCACGGTGGTCAGGTAACGGTCGGAAAAAACCGAATGCACATAGCGTTGCACCAAGCTGGTCTTGCCGACGCCGAAATCCCCGATCATGCAGACTTTACGCACCAGCATGTGTTTTCCAGTCTTGCGCAGGTTCCACGGCCGACGGCGAAGATGTCGCTGCGTCCGCGGAGGCCTCGCATCCGCACCCGCTGCGCCTCGATTCGCCAGCCTTTCCAGTCTACCAAGCAGGGTGCGGAGCCCCCGGTAAACTTGTGCAACAAAACGGTACTCGATCACACTTCTTGTCTCCCGGACGCTCATTCGGGATCGGACGGCGCGGGCGGATCTGGAGGTCGATCCGCCGCAAGGTCCCGCTGTCGCCGGGGCCGTCTCCAGGGTCCGGCCCCACCGCTCCGCCGATCATCAGCCGGTTTTCATCAACGCCGGCGTCGGCCAGCCAGATGCGCAAACTGCGTGCCCGCTGCAACGCCAATTCTCGGTTGCGGTCCGCCGGGCCGGTGCCGTCGGCCCGACCGATCAGGTGAAACTCGAAACGGCGCCCGAGCTGGTCGGCCAACGCCTGCAGGCGGCGCAGCTGCTGCGCCAATCGATGCAGGGCCGGTTCCCCGGCTTCCGCGACGGTCGCGTCGTTGGCCTCGAAGTAGACCAGCGGCCCGGGCAGCTGGCCGAGCAGGCCCGCCAATTCGAGGGCCTCGTCCGAGCTGACCGCCTCGAAAGAATGCCCGCGCAGCCCGGGAACCTCCTCCAACTGCCGCTGGGCGCGTTCAAGCCAGGCCAGGCGGGCATTGCCCGAAACGAGGAGAACCCCATCGGTTACTTGTAGTTGCAGGCTGTCCGGTGGCTCAAGTCTTCGCCGCAGAAGCTCCAGCAGGCGCTGGTCGGTAGACACCAGGCCGCCGGTGTCCAGTCCTTCGATGCCCGGCAATAGCGGCGCCAGCGTTCGGGCGCGCTCGATCCAGTCGGTCGGAGCGCTGCCGCTGGCGTGCAGGATGCCGCCCGTAAGCGTAAGCGCTACCTCGGCCGGCGGCTGCAGCGCCTGTTGGGCGCGCCGCAAGTTGAGTGCGGGATGCAACAGTTGCACCGGTTCCCAGGACATTTCCAGCTCCTCCGGGCGATAGCCCTGACGCCGGGCGATGGCGACGGGGTCGGCGCTCAGGGGGTCGCGCAAACCGCGGACCTGCAGCCGGCCGCCGGAGCGGTCGACTTGCAGTGTCCGAATCCCGGGCTCCGCCGCCAGGGCCGCAGCCAGACGTTCCTGCCGGTCGCGTTCCTGCCCGGCTTGATAGGCTAGCCAGGCAAGCCCACCCGCCAGGAGCAACAGACCCAGGATCAGGGGCCAGGAAATAAGCCGGCGCCGATCGTCCTTGCTTTGAGACACCAGGCAGTCCTCCAGGGGCGGGCGCACGGCATCCAGCGGAGCCTGAGTATCCGCAAAGCCCTCCAGCTCGGCGCCGTAGAGTCGATGCACCCGCTCCAGCACCTCCTGGAAGTCGCCACGCAGCTGGGTCGGTGGCATCCCGCGAATGGCGCAGGCGAGCAAGGCCTTGGGGCCGTGAACCAGCCACAGGGTGTAATCGCCAAGGTCGACGGTGTCCAGGCCTTCGCCGCTATCGCCATTGCGTCCGGTGAAGGAGTCTTTGACGAAGTCCTCGATGGCGGTGAGCATGGCGGACACTGCGTCCGCGTCCTGGGTTTCGACGTCGGCCCGTGCCAGATGCTGGATCAGCAGCCCGCTGTCGCGGTGGATCAGAAACACCTGCTCGACCCGGTAGATCAGGGTGTTTCGCAGCACGATCTGGTGGAAGGGCACCCCAGTGCGCCAGGCCTCGAAGCGCCAGGATAGGCCCTTCAGGGAGAAGCTCTGATCGAGGGTTCGGTTGAGGTTCTGCAGCAAGGCGCGCAGTGCCTCGCTGATCGATCGCCGGATGGCCGGACCGATTACGGGGTACAGCGCATCGGCGAACATCTGGGTGTCCCTTTTGACGGTGCGGCGGATCGCCAACTCCACCGGCTGCTGCAGTGCTTCGCTGAGCCCCGGACCTGATTCGGCTCCCCGGTGCAGGGCGGCAGGCAGTACCCGGGCCAGTTCTTGGGCGCGGAGCTGGGGGTCGTCGAGCCGCTGCTGCAGCGCCTCCAGGGCACCCTGCTCGGGCAGCCGGAGTAAACCCCGCAGCTGGGCCAGTTCATCGCCGGCGGCTTCGGGAGCGGGGGGCTCGTTACCCGCGAAGGCTTGGTTCACGCCCGACAGGGGGTCTTCCACGCTCGCCATCTGGTCTCGCTATTCGGACGCGGCGTCCGGGACGCGGAACTTGCCCCTCAGACGCATGCCGAGTTCGTTGAGCAGGTCTGCCAGTTCGGATTGGTCGACCTTGTCTTGTTGCAGTTGTTCGGTCTGCTGGGCTAGCTTGCCCTGAAGCTCCGCCCGCTGGTCCCGCAGCCGGGTCTGGAATTGTCCGACTTCGTCCCTAAGCTCCTGGCGCAGCCGAGTCAGGGCGCCGACGGTGTCGGCGTTCAAGCGGTCGATGCCGGCGCTTAGGTTCTTGCTCAACTGGGTCAGCTGTTCGTCAAACGCCTGCACCGTCGCCAAACGGGCCTCGCGTTCTTGCCGAAGCTTTTCGCCCAGGCGCGCCAATTCTCCGCGAGCGAATTTTTCTACCGACCCGATGCGCGCTGCCAGGTCCTGGGTAGCGTGTTCGAGACCCTGATCGAGGCGCTCCTCCAACCGGGCGAAACGTTTGTCGTACTCGCGCATCTGGCCGCCGAACAAGATCTCGCGAATCTGTTCGACATTACCCGCGCCGCCGGGGGCTTCCGGCAGAATGCTCGCCACGCCGCCGGCCGCTCTCTTGTGCGCCATCTCGAATTCTCCTAGTAGGGATGATTCGCTACCGATTGCCCGTTACATGGATGCGCTGACTCAGACAAGTATAACGCCGCCCTCAGACTTTATCGGCCAACCACCTGTTTTTACGTTACAACGCGCGAATCTTCTCCCGCTGCTCCCGGAGCTTCGAGATGGCCGGCCCGAGCTGACCCAGCTTGTCTCGCTCTTTGTCTACCACCGCCGCTGGGGCCTTGTCGACGAAGCTGGGGTTGCCGAGTTTCTTCTCGGTGCGTTCCAGGTCGCTGCGCATGCTGTCCGAGTCTCCTTTTCCAGGCGTGCCAGTTCGGCTTCCTTGTCGATCAGCCCGGCCATGGGGATCAGCAGTTTCATCTCGCCCACCAGGGCGGTGGCGGATTCCGGGCCGCCTCGCCCTCGCCCAGACCTTCGATGGATTCCACGCGGCGCCAGAGAGTCCAGGTAGTGGCGATTGCCGGCCAGGCGCAGCCTGGTCCTGCTCGCTGCCGTTCTGCAAGCAGGACCGGCAGTGCCTTGCGCGGGTCGATGTTCATCTCGCCCTTGATTCTTGCGGACGCCGAGGACGAACTGTTTCACCCAGTCCATGCTCGGCCTCGGCCTGCGTCATCGATCAGGGCTGCTCCGTCCGATGCCGGGATAGGCCTGGTGCATGATGGTGGCGCCGCCGGCGCCGGCCAGCGGGGCGACCCGCTGCCAGATCTCTTCGGTGATGAAGGGCATGATCGGGTGGGCCAGGCGCAGCATGGTTTCCAGCACCTGCACCAGCGTCTGGCGGGTGCCGCGCTTGGCGGCATCGGAGGCATTCCGTCGTCGGTGAGAACCGGTTTGGACAGCTCCAGGTACCAGTCGCAGTACTCGTTCCAGATGAATTCATAGATGGCCTGGGCGGCGTGGTCGAGGCGGTAGCCGTCGAAGGCGTCGATCACCGCTTGGGTGGTCTGCTGCAGACGCGAGAGGATCCAGCGGTCGGCGACACTGAGCTCGACCTCGCCGCCGTGCTGGCCGCAGTCCTCGCCTTCGGTGTTCATCAGCACGTAACGGGCGGCGTTCCAGAGCTTGTTGCAGAAGTTGCGGTAGCCCTCGATGCGGCTCAGGTCGAAGTTGATGTCGCGGCCGGTGGAGGCCAGCGCGGCAAAGGTGAAGCGCAGGGCGTCGGTGCCGAAGGCGGGAATGCCGTCCGGGGAAATCCTTGCGGGTCTGTTTGCCGATCTTTTCGGCCAGGTGCGGCTGCATCATGCCGCTGGTGCGCTTTTCCACCAGCGCCTCCAGCTCGATGCCGTCGATCAGGTCGATGGGGTCGAGCACGTTGCCCTTGGACTTGGACATCTTGTGGCCGTGGGAGTCGCGTACCAGGCCGTGGATATAGACTTCCTGGAACGGTACGTCGTCCATGAACTTCAGGCCCATCATGATCATGCGGGCGACCCAGAAGAAGATGATGTCGAAGCCGGTGACCAGCACGCTGGTGGGGTAGAAGGTTTTCAGGCGCTCGGGTCTGCTGCGGCCAGCCCAGGGTGGAGAACGGCCACAGGGCGGAACTGAACCAGGTATCCAGCACGTCTTCGTCCTGGCTGCAGGGCGAAGTCGTCGCCCAGTTCATGCTGTGCGCGGACCTCCGCTTCGGAGCGGCCGACGTAGACATTGCCTTCGGCGTCGTACCAGGCAGGGATGCGGTGGCCCCACCAGATCTGGCGGGAGATGCACCAGTCCTGGATATTGCGCATCCACTCGTAATAGGTGTTTTTCCAGTTGTCCGGCACGAAGCGGATGTCGCCGTTCTCCACCGCCTCGATGGCCGGTTCGGCCAGCGGCTGCGATCTTCACGTACCACTGGTCGGTGAGGAAGGGTTCGATCACCGAGCCTGAGCGGTCGCCGCGCGGCACCATCAGCTTGTGGTCGTCGATTTTCTCCAGCAGGCCCTGGGCCTCCAGGTCGGCGACGATCTGCTTGCGCGCCTTGAAGCGGTCCATGCCGATGTAGGCTGCGGGGATCAGCTGCCCTCCTCGGCTTCGTTGTCGCGCACTGCCGCGTCGATGGTGAAGATATTGATCAGGCCGCCGTGGGGCTGGTCGCTGATCGGCGTCTCGTCCCGGTGGCGCTGCCAGACCGCATAGTCGTTGAAATCGTGCGCCGGGGTGATTTTGACGCAGCCGGTGCCGAATTCGGGATCGACATACTCGTCGTCGGCAATGATCGGGATGCGCCGCCCGGTCAGCGGCAGTTCGACCAACTCGCCGAGCAGGTGCTTGTAGCGCTCGTCGCCCGGGTGCACCGCCACGGCGCAGTCGCCCAGCATGGTTTCCGGGCGGGTGGTGGCCACCACCAGGTCGCCCGTGCCGTTGGTCAGCGGGTAGCGCATGTGCCACAGGTGGCCGTTCTCCTCCTGCGACAGCACTTCCAGGTCGGAGATGGCGGTGTGCAGCACCGGGTCCCAGTTGACCAGGCGTTTGCCGCGGTAGATCAGGCCTTCTTCGTACAGGCGCACGAAGACCTCCTTGACCGCGTCGGACAGGCCGTCGTCCATGGTGAAGCGTTCGTTGGCCCAGTCCAGCGAGGCGCCCATGCGCCGCAGCTGGCGGGTGATGGTGCCGCCGGAGTTTTTTTTCCACTCCCAGACCCGCTCGATGAAGGCGTCGCGGCCGAGGTCGTGGCGGGTCTTGCCCTCGGCCTCCAGCTGACGTTCCACCACCATCTGGGTGGCGATGCCGGCGTGGTCGGTGCCGGGCTGCCACAGGGTGTTGCGGCCGCGCATGCGGTGGAAACGGGTCAGGGCATCCATCATGGTGTCCTGAAAGGCGTGCCCCATGTGCAGGCTGCCGGTGACATTGGGCGGCGGAATCATGATGCAGTAGGGGTCGCTGCCCCGCCGGCCGGGCGGGCGAAATAGCCCCGCGCCTCCCAGGTCTGGTACCAGTGTTGTTCGAGTGTTTGGGGTCGTAGGTTTTTTCCATCTTTGGCGGCCAGGCGGGTTGGGGTGGTAAAAACCGCCAAGTATACCCGAGTGGGTGGGGACTGGGGGCAAGATCGGCGGCAATGGATCCAGCTCCGGGACGGTCTTTAGTCTTGCGAACGCCCATGAAAGTTTTCCGGGCTGCGAACTTCGATACGGCACCAGGGGAAGAGATCGATACCGGACGATCCCGGGATTGGATCTCGTCGGTGCTTCGAACAACGGGAGATCCCGAGCATGAAAGCGAGCAAAATCATCTTATTGCTGGTGCTGACCCTGGCCGTCGGCGGTTTCTTCGCGTTCGACCTTGGCCAGTACCTGAATCTGGAGTGGCTCAAGGCTCAGCAGCAGGCGCTGCACGGTTGGGAGCAGGCCAATCCCTGGCGCGCCGCCATTGGGTTTTTTGCCGTCTATGTGCTGGTCACGGGTCTGTCCCTGCCCGGGGCCACCATTCTGGGGCTTGCCGCCGGGGCCATTTTCGGCTGGGCCGAGGGCACCCTGATCGTTTCCTTCGCCTCCACCCTGGGGGCTACACTGGCCATGCTGATGGCCCGCTTCCTGCTGCGGGACTGGGTGCAGGAGCGCTTCGGCGACCGCCTGGGGGCGATCAACGAGGGGGTGCGCAAGGACGGGGCCTTTTACCTGTTCGGTCTGCGCCTGGTGCCGATCTTTCCCTTCTTCATCATCAATCTGGTGATGGGGCTGACCCCGATGCGCACCTGGACCTTATACCTGGGTCAGCCAGCTCGGGATGCTGGCCGGCACCATGGTGTATCGTCAATGCCGGCACCCAACTGGCGGCCCTGGACTCCTTGCCGGCATCCTCTCGCCCCAGCTGCTGGGCTCCTTCGCCCTGCTGGCGGTGTTTCCGCTTATCGCGCAAGCTACCTGCTCGCCTGCTGTCGCAGGCACGCCGGGCCCTGACCGGCTGGCCGCGGCCCAAGCGCTTCGAGCATAACCTGGTGGTGATCGGCGCCGGCTCCGCCGGTCTGGTGGCCAGCTACATCGCCGCCGCGGTCAAGGCCAAAGTGACCCTGATCGAACGCACAAAATGGGCGGCGACTGCCTCAACACCGGCTGCGTGCCCTGCAAGGCCCTGATTCGCTCCGCCAGTTTGCTGGCCCATGCACGCCGGGCCGAAGAATTCGGTTTGACCCGGCCAAGCTCGACTTGGACTTTGCCCGAGGTCATGGAACGCGTTCAGGCATGGTACGCCAGGTCGAGCCCCATGACTCGGTGGAACGTTACACCGGCCTGGGAGTGGAATGTCATGCAGGGCGAGGCCCGCATCGCCTCGCCCTTTACCGTGGAGATTGACGGACGCCGCCTGACCACCGCGCACATCGTTGTCGCCAGCGGGGCGCGGCCATTCGTGCCGCCGATCCCCGGGCTGGACCAGCTCGACTACCTGACCTCGGACAACTTCTGGGAGCTGCGGGCAGCTGCCCCCGCGCCTGGTGGTGCTGGGCGGCGGCCCCATCGGCTGTGAACTGGCCCAGAGCTTTGCTCGGCTGGGCAGCCGGGTGACCCTGGTGGAGATGGCCCCGCGGCTTCTGGTCCGGGAAGACGAGGATGTTTCTGGCATGGTTCGTCGACGATTCCGAAGCGAGGGCATGACAGGTGCTCACCGGCCACAAGGCGCGCAAGTGCGTCGAGCCGGCGGAAGGCGAAACAACCTGATCTGCGAGAGCGACCGCCGGGGAAGTGGATCCTGGCGTTCGACCAAGTGCTGGTGGCGGTCGGCCGGCCTGCCAACACCAAGGGATTCGGCCTGGAAGAACTGGGCATCGGCCTGAAGCCCAATGGCACCATCGAGGTCAACGGGCTTCTACAGACCCGCATTCCCAACATTTACTGCCTGCGGCGATGTGGCCGGACCCTACCAGTTCACCCACACCGCGGCCCACCAGGCCTGGTACGCGGCGGTGAATGCCCTTTTTGGCGGCTTGCGCCGGTTCAGGGCCGACTACTCGGTGATCCCCGCGGCGACCTTCACCGATCCCGAGGTGGCCCGGGTAGGCCTCAATGAGCAGGAGGCCCGGGAACAAGGCATCCGCTACGAAGTGACCCGCTACGATCTCTCCGATCTGGACCGGGCCATCGCCGAGGGCGAGGCCCGGGGTCTGGTCAAGGTGCTCACGGTGCCGGGCAAGGACCGCATCCTCGGCGCCTGTATCGTCGGCGAGCAGGCCGGCGAGTTGATCGGCGAATTCACCAGCGCCATGCGCCACAAGATCGGTCTTAATCAGCATCCTTGGCACCATTCACATCTACCCGACCCTGTCCGAGGCCAACAAATATCTCGCCGGTAACTGGAAGCGTGCCCATGCCCCCCGAGCCCTGCTGGCCTGGGTGGAGCGCTACCATCGCTGGCGCCGGGGTGGCTGAGCCCTTTATCGAGCGTCAGGGCGCTCAGGGGCAAGTTCAGGAAAACCCGGACCCGAGCCGGGGAGGCTCAAGCAGCGGCTATTCGAAAACCCACGACCGCTGGGCCGAGTCGGGAGTTGCTTCTTCGGTTGGCCCATGGAATTTCACACGAACCAAGTCACCACCGCATACTTGTTGCCCTTGAGCACCGGCTGGCTGGCGTGGGGAAAGCAGAAATTCGACGGGAACACCACCAGGCTGCCCGCCTCCGGGTTATAGGTAAGGCCCTGGCGGGGGAAATGCAGTTCGCCGCCCTCGAAGTCGTCGTTCAGATAGAGTACCGCCGAGAGCAGCCGCTGGCCGTAGATGCTGCTCGATCCGGGCATGCTGTCCACATGCTCGCTGTAGCGCTGGCCCGGACCATAGCGCAGCAGCTCGAAGCCGAGGTCGCTGCTGAGGCGGATATTGCCTGCCTTGGTCAGATAGCGCGCCACGCCGCTGTGGATGCTGTCCCGAAGCCCTTGCTCGAACGCGTCCAGTGCCGGATGCAGCAGGCCGTTGATGCTCATGCGGTCGTTGCCCCGGCGCGGCGCGTGTTCCGGGGAGGTATCCCGCTCGCCGTCTCCCACCACTGCGGCCGGGGTCCAAAGGGGCAGGGCGTCGGCGCACTCCCGCAGCCGCCCGGGCGCGGGGAAGGCGTCCCGAATCAGCAAGATAAAGTCTCCCAGCCATTGTTGCTCTCCCAGCGCCCGGTTCGGTACCGGCGCATAGGGGTTGGCAAACAGCGGAAAATGGCAGTGAGGACAGTGCCGGGTGCCCAGGGCTTGGGCGAGGTTGGGATTGATCATGGGGCGGACTCCGTGGACGGCGGGGTGGGGAGGTAATCGGCCCAAGGCTAGCACAACCGGCGCGTCTCGATTCGCCCGCCGGGCGAATTCGGCGGGGCGCTCGGAAGCGGTTTTCCACCGATTGCGGGTCAGGTGTTTTGGCGCCGCGAGAAGGCGCTGCAGGGCGCGGATGGGGCGAAAAAAAATAACAGCGCGTTTGTTGCGGGTATGAGGATCATCAACTAGTATTCGGCTATACGCGCAGATGCAAACTAGAACAATTCTCAATCCTATCCGCCAAGGGAGGCAGCAACATGTCGATTTTGAAAAAAGGCATCATCGGTAAGGCACTGGCAGCAGCCGGCAGCTTTTTATTGACCCTCAGCGGCCAGACCCAGGCGGCGGCCAATCCGCCGCAGGCGGGCACCCAGGGTACGGACCTGGACGACCCGGCCCGTTCCCAGACCGGCGACACCAGCCCGGTAGCCGGCCCGGACGGGCGCCGTGTCACCGTCGACGAGGTGCAGCGGGGCGGGGAGGTGCGCCTGGCCGCCCACGTCAATTCCGGCCCCACCACCCATACGAATGTGCCGGGGCATGCGGACTTCACCAGCCAGATGAAACCGGGGCAGATGCAATCCCAGCCGGGTCAGATCCAGATGAAGCCCGAAATGATGCGTCCGGGGAGCGGGGCTGCGGCCCACGTCAACTCAGGCCCCACCACCCATACGAATGTGCCGGGGCACGCGGACTTCACCAGCCAGATGAAACCGGGGCAGATGCAGATCCCAGCCGGGTCAGATCCAGATGAAGCCCGAAATGATGCGTCCGGGGAGCGGGGCTGCGGCCCACGTCAACTCAGGCCCGACCACCCACACAAATGTTCCTGGCCATGCGGATTTCACCAAACAGATGCAGCCGGGCGAGATCCAGATGCAGCAACCGATCAAACGCTGATCGCAGGCCTCGCCCCCTTGCGCCGACGCGCAAGGGGGTGCGTATCTCCCAGTCTTTCTCTATCGTCGCGAAGCCTTCTATGCCCGAGAGCTCGGAGCCCTATCTGCAGCTCACGCCGGCGCGTTGCCGGGTCGCCAGGCGCATCCAGGGCTTGGTCAACGAACTCTACAGCGGCGCCGATACCATCCCGTCTCTGGTCCGCCATTTGTGTCTTGAAGGCTTGTCCATCCGCCCCCCTGCAGTGGATTTGGCACAGCCCCAACCCCTGGTCACCGAGGGCCAGCTGTTCGGTTTCGGGCGGCCTGTGCCGGGCCCGCAAGCGCCCCTGGAATTGCGCCTGCTGAGCTTCGGGGTGAAGTCCCTGGCGCTGCTGCACGGGAGCGAGGGAGAGCTTACGGGGTGGTTGGCCTGGGCCGAGCGGCGCGGCTTGACGGCTATTCTGTGCGGCTACCAGTGGCAGCCGCGCCAGGATCAGGGCAAGGGCGGTTACTCCAACCTAACCGGCGGCCGCCAACCGGCGGAGGCCGGTTCCGGGGCCTGGCGCAGTCTGCTGGTGTCGGCGGACGAAGACCGGGCGATCCTCGGTTGGTTGTGCCTGCAGTTCGGTTGGGACCGCTTGCTGGGCCAGTTGCTCGGCTATCCCGATTGCTGCGCCGACGCCTTCGACCAGCGCTGGCCGGGAGCGGTGCGGGATCACCAGGGGGACTTGGCGCCGCTGACCCTGGCCGCCTCGGGCGCGCCTCCCTTCGATTGGCGCAGCAACATATTCGCCCGTTATTTCGGCGCCGCCTTGATTCAGCACTTTCCCTGCCGGTTCCAGTGCCGGGCGTCGGCGGCCGCAGCGGCGCGGGCGGCCTGGGCCCTGGAGCAGTTCGAACCGGAGCAATTCGCGGCCTTCCGCAACCTGTTGCAGGCGCCCCTGTTGTATACCGAGCAACAGGGCGTGGTGCTGCTGCGCGGGGCACGGGTCCGGGAACTGGAGGGAGAATTGGAGCTGGACTATACAACCGAGTCGCTGCTCTGTACCGAGCCGGCATCGCCCCTGGCGCAGGCCCTGAATCAGGGCGCCCCGGTACGCAGCCGCGCCGGCCAAGATCATTTTTCCATTGGCGAGCAGGCGTTTGACGGCCGGCTCGCCTGGTTCCACTGAGGAACGAATTATGCGCTACCTCGCCAGTTCCGGCATGGAGTCTTACGAAAGCGATCTGCTGCTCCAGGACTTCGGCAAATTCTACTATCCCCAGGGCGACGTCAACATGAGCCGCGATACCCTGATGGATGCCCCCACCACCGCCTTGATCCCGGATGCCGAAGAGGTGCTGGCAGTGGAGCCGGATACCGCATCCTGGTGCTACCTGAACCCCGCCGAGGGGCAGATGCTGGAGGGACTGGCGGGCGGGCGCAGCCTGGGTTGGCTGCTCGACCAATGGCCGGCGGATGCCGAAGGCAGCGCCGCGGAGTTCGTCGCCAACCTGTTCCGTCGCGGCCTGCTGCGCCTCGACGGCCATACCAATATCCACCCGGAGCTGTTTCACGACTCTGCCAATTGCCATGAGGGACACCTGGTGGAGTTGCTGCTGAGCGAGAAGTGCAACCTGGCCTGCGAGTACTGCCTGGCCGGCACCGACCAGTCGATGCCGCATATGGCCCCGGAGGTCGCAAAGCGCACGGTGGATCTGGCCTATGCGGTGAATCACTCGAGTTTCACCTTCGAGTTTTCCGGCGGGGAACCGTTTCTGCGCTTCGGCTTGATGCAGCAACTGGTCGAGCACATCCGTGACCACCCGCAGCGGGCGGGGCGGGAGGTCTACATCTGCCTGCAGACCAACGGGACGCTAATCAACCCCGAGCGGGCGCGCTGGCTGGCGGAAAACCGCATCCTCGTCGGCCTGTCTCTGGACGGCAATCCGGAGTCCCACAACCTGAGCCGCCCCCAGGTAAATGGCAAGGAGTCGTTTTCCAAGGTGCTCAAGGGCCTCGACCTGATGCGCGAGGCCGGGGTGGCGTTCGGTATCCTGGTGGTGCTGAACCGGTCCAATATCCATTCGCCGACGGCGCTGATCCGCTTTATGCAGGAGCAGGGCATCGACCAGTTCAAACTCAATCCCATCGCCTTCCTGGGCACCGCTAGGTCCGACTGGGACCGCCTGGCCCTCGACCAGGAACAGATCCTCGACTACTTCCAGCGCTTGGGCCAGATGCTGGTGGAATGCGACCAGGACATCTACGAGGCCAATCTGATGGACATGGTGCGACACCTGGTCAGCAAGCAGCGCCAGAGCCGCTGCCTGCGCGGCCATTGCGGGGCCGGCGACAGCTTCAACGCGGTGGCCGCCGACGGCAGCATCTATCCCTGCGGTCGCGCCACCCAGAGCCCGGAACTCAAGCTGGGTAACGTATTGCAGGAGCCCCACAGCCTCAACCGCCCGGGTCGCCACAACCTGCACATCCAGCGCATCCGAGAACGCCGTCCCAAGACCCTGGAGGACTGCGTCGATTGCCACTACCGGGAGCTGTGCCAAGGGGGCTGCTCGGTGCAGGCCTTCGAACGCTACGGCACGGTCCAGCACAAGACCCCCGAGTGCGCCTTCAACAAGACCATGTACCCGCATCTGATGCGCTGGCTCACCCATCAGCCGGAGGCGGTGGCCTATCTCAACCGCAGCCAGTACTTCGTCGGCGAGCGCCAACTGCATATCGCTCATCAGGACTATCTGCGGGTCTGAGGCGCCGGATTGTCGCTTCGAGAGAACCAAGTCGCTCCGCTGCTCCCGCCGGCGCCGCCGCTGCCGGATGCTGGCGGCACCTGCCTGCCCGGCCCGCCCGGCCAGGCGTTGGACCGAGCCGCCGCCCTCTGGGCCCAGAGCCTGCACCGGCGCGCCCTGACCCTATGCGAGCAAGTGGGCGGCGGCTGCTCCGGCTGGCCGGCGCGCTATCTGCGCCAATTGCACGGCGAACTCTCTGCGCTGGCCCCGGAGCAAGCCCTGGCGGCCTTTCGCCCGGCGCTGGCAGGGTTGGCCCTCAGCCCCGAGCGCAGCACCGCCGAACCCCTGGAAACTGCCCTGGGCCTGGTCCGTTTCCTGGCCGGCGGTCCCAATCAGGGCAGGCTGGGGCTGGTCATTCCGGCGCAGGCCTTTGGCTCCCAGGGACAGCTCTATTTCCCCCATCTGCATGCTTTGATTGAGAGCAACGGCCCCCTGGCTCTGGAGGGCGATTTCAGCCAGGTGCGCCTGACCTGGGCCGACGGTGCCGGCGCCACCCTCGATGCGGAGCCGCCCCAGCACGACTCGGGCCAGAGCGGGCCGCGGCTGTGGCGGTTGCCTAGCGTGGCCGGCTGGCGGGTGCTCAACGGTTGCCCCGATCTGGCTGCGCCGATCCCTGAGTTGCCGGTAGCACCCAGCCCGGAGGCCGATGCCGCTCAGCTGGACAACCTCAGCAACGGCGCCGAACTGCTGCGACGGGTGTGGCCGGCGGCGGCCTCGGCGGCCCGCCGTTACCTGGATTCGGTGGTGCTGCAGCCGCTGCCCGAGGCGGGTCACGTCACCAGCGTCACCCTGGGCCGTCTGCAGGGCAGCCTGATCGCCTCCCTGCGGGATCCGGTGCAGGCGGCAGACGCCCTCTGCCACGAGGGCAGCCACACCAGGCTCGGTCTTCTGCTGCACTTGGATTCCTTGCTGCAGGACGATGGCGCCGCCATTCACCCCTCGCCCTGGCGCCAGGACCCGCGCCCGCTGAAGGGTCTGCTCAACGGGGTGCATGCCTTCGTCAATGTCTGTGAATTCTACCGCCGCCTGGCCGTAACCGAGCCGACTCTGGCCGACCCGGCCGAGGCGGTCCGCGAGTTGCAGCGCGAGCGGGTCCTGCAGGCCTGGGACTATCTGCAGTCGCGGGCCCAGCCCACCGCCCTCGGACAGTTCGTGATGGACGACCTGGCGGCGGCCGTGGAGGCCCTGCGTTGAGCCATGCCGGGCTGAAGCTCGGGGCGGCCGAGCGGCAGCGCCTCGCCGCAGCACTGGAGGCGGACGGCTTCGCGGCCTTCGGCCCGCCGGCCTTGCCGCCCGAGCTGTTCGAGGCCCTGTGCCGGGACGCACGGGCGCAACGCCCCGGGGGTTGGGGCCAACCGCAGCGGCCGAGCGTGGAGCACCAGGCCTGGCGAGCGGAGCCGGGCGAGGCGGGACGGGCATTCTTGCACAGCCCCGAGGTGTTGGCGCTGCTGCAAGCGTTGGTCGGCGAACCGGTGCTGCCGAGCCCGGCCGGCACCTGCTACACCTACTACGACGGCCCGGGCGGGCACATGGCCACCCACCTGGACCGGGCCATCGATTGCAGCTTCACCCTGATTCTCTACCTGGAGGTGGAGTGGCCCGCCGACGCCGAGCCGGGACCGGGCCTGGACCTGGAGTTTTGGCCACCGGGGCCTCTGCCGGAAGCGGACCAACCGCCGAGCCGCCGCGTCGCTACTCGCCCCAACCTGCTGCTGGTGGGCAAAGGTGCCCAGGTTCCCCATCGCCGACCGCCCCTCGCCGCCGGCGAGCGGCTGGTGGCCCTGACCGCCTGCTATGCGCCGGCGCTGCTGCGCCGTTGCCTGGAACCGGCGCAGCCGGCGTCCGAAACGGCGCAGCAGCACTGCGACCAAGGCGAACAGCACTGGAACGCCGGCGAACTGCCCCAGGCCCAGGCCTGCTTCGGCCGAGCCCTGGAAGCCGACCCGGCCTGCGATCGGGCCTGGAGCGGGATCGGTTACGGCTATTGGTACCAGCGTCGCTTTATCGAGGCCCAGGAGGCCTTCACCCGGGCCGCCGAGGCCGCGAGCGACGACCCCTCGCACTGGTCCAATATCGGTCTTTGCCTGCGCGACCAAGGGGCCTTCGAGCCGGCGATACGTTGTTTTCGCGTGGCCCTGATGCTGGACGCCCGGTATGCACCGGCGCTCAACGAATGGGCCAATGTATTGCAGGACCAGGGCCGCTACCAGGAGGCCCTGGGGCTGTATGCCCGGGCCCTGGCCATCGACCCCAAGCGGGCGGTGGTGCACCATAACTTGGGCGTGGCCTACCGGCGCCTGGGGCACTCGGAGCGGGCGGAGGACGCCTTTGGTCAGGCCCTGGCCCGAGATCCGGGCTACGCCCACTCACTGGAAGAGCTGGCGCTGCTGTATGTCGAGTCGGGCCGTGCCGACGCCGCCCGCAGCCTGCTGCAGCGGGCGGGCAGCGGGCGAGCGACCGAGATCCTGGCAGACCTGCCCGAGTGATTCGACGCGGCAGCGGGCCAAGGTGCCCGCCGTGCGAGTTCGGCCGCAGGCAGGCTGACCCAAGTCAGTTAGACGCGTACTAGTCCATGCAGAACCCGCGGGAAGCTGCTAACGTCAGCAAGGTCCGGAGCACAACAATCAGAACCGATCCGTGATGAAACGCCCAGTCTTTTTCCTCATCCCCCTGCTGCTGGCTCCCAACCTCTGGGCGGCCTTGCCTGAGGTGAACTGTGACGGCGAGTCCGCCTGTCGGGAGCAGGCCACCGGGCTGGCGCTGCTGGTGCTGCCGCGCTCGTTCAGCCACCTGTATGCGGACCGCGAGCTGAAGCAGGTTGCGCAGGAGAACCTGCCCGCGTTCCAGCCCCTGTTCGTATTTGCCCGGGAACTGCCTGCCGCAGGGCAGGGCGATCTTCTGGTCCAGGGCCGCTACCAGGTCGGCACTGCCGAGAAGGGTCCACCCTTGGGTTGGATGGCCGCCGGCGACCTGCTGGAGTGGCGCCAGGCCCTGATCGCCGCCTTCACCCACCCGGGTAGCGGCGAGGAGGCGCGCCAGCGGGTGTTGATGTTCCCGCGCCTCGAGGATCTGGAAACCCTGGTGGACGAAGACGAGCGCGAGCTGAACAGCCTCAAGCTCTACGACCGCATCGATTCCGGTGAAATCCCGCCGGAAGTCTCCAGCAAGGAACCCGAGGCCTTCGTCGATATCGGCCAGGACTTCTACCTGCTGCCGGTGGTGGACTACCGACTGCTGGACCTGGACGGTGACGAGTTGCGCCTAGTGCGTCTGGCCTCCGCCCTGCCGGGAGAGCGCGCCGACCCGGAGCGCCCGGACCGGCTCGACAACCCGGGTTACCGGCGACAGGCCGCGCAGCAGCGGCCGGATCCCGAACGTATCGCCAGCCTCGGAGTGGATCTGGTGTTCGTCATGGACATGACCCGCAGCATGCAGCCCTACCTGGATCGCACTAAGGCGGCGGTGGCCGCAATCGCCGAGGGTGTCGCCAAGGCCGGGCTCGAGGAACGCCTGCGCTTCGGCCTGGTGGGCTTCCGCGACGACGTGGAAAAGGCCCCGGACCTGGAGTTCACCCGCCGCAACTTCACCCCGGCCCTGGTCGACGGCCCGGCCTTCGCCAAGCTGCTGGAAGACGACGCCAAGGCCGCCAGCGTAAGCAGCCCCGGCTACTCGGAGGAGGTGTTCGCCGGGGTCGAGGAGGGACTGGACTCCGCCTGGCGCGACAACAGCCTCAAGGTGCTGGTGCTGGTGGGCGATGCCAGCGGCCACCCGCCGGATCACCCCCAGAGCACTACGAAAAAAGACGCCAAGGTCCTGCGCATGGCGGCCCAGGATCGGCAGGTGCACATTCTGGCGATCCAGTTGCTGAATCCGAAGTTCCCCGAAGACCAGGCCCTGGCCGAGGCCCAATTCGGCGAACTCGCCAAAGAGCGCGCCAGCGGCCAGGCGGTGCTGTTGCAGGTGCGTACCGATGCGGAGGACGACTACCGGCAAGCGGTCGAGCGCAGCGTCGCCAACCTGGTTGCGCTGATCGAAACCGCCGGCACGGCCTATGCGGACGGCCTGCCGCCGGAGGTTGCCGCCGAGCCGAACGACGACAGTATCGGCGCCCAGGCCGACCAGGTCATGCAGCGGCTGATCCGCTCGGCCATGGTGGAATACCTGGGCCAGGACGCCAAACCGCCCCGAGACTTGTTGATCTGGGCCGCCGACCGCGACCTCACCAACCCCAGCATCCGCAGCCTGGAGGTACGGGTGCTGCTGACCCGGGAGCAGCTTAGCGACCTGATCCTGGCCCTGGAGCGGATTCTGGCCGCCATGCAGGAGGCGAGCATCAGCAACCTGGACTTCTTCGACGCCCTGCAGGGATTGGCCGCTCAGAGCCTGAAACGGCCGGATGATATCGCCCGGGTCGATGGCCTGCGTCAGTCCGGGCTGGTGCCCAGCTTTATCGAGAGCCTGCCCTATGTGAGCGAGGTGCTGGCCCTGAACCGCGACAGTTACGCCAGCCTCACCGCCGAGCAGCGCGCCGACCTGAACCAGCGCCTGCTGGCCAAGCTCAGTCAATACCGCAAGATCAACGAGACGGTGGACGGCTGGACCCCGCTCAACCCCCAGGCCGAGGGCGGGCGCCGCGTCTACCCCCTGCAGCTGGATTACCTGCCCTGATGCCGACTCAGAACCCCAACAACGCCAACACTCAACCGGGAGGACCGACCATGGCCAGCCGAGCCCCGAAGCCAATTGCCACCCTGCTGCCGCTGCTGTTGATCAGCGGTGCCGTCTGGGCCCAGGACCCGGTGCCTTACAACCCGGAGGCGGACCCGCCGGCGGCGATGGACCAGCCTTATAATCCGGAGGCCGACCCGCTGCCGCCCGTCGATCCGCCGGCGGATGAGCCACAGCCCATAGTTCCGGTGATACCGGATGAGCCGGGCCCGGGCCCCGGACCAGAGGTCAAGCCGCCGGAGGCCCTGCCGGATATCGAGTGCGATGGCGAGAGCGTGTGCCGCGAGCCCGGCACCGGGCTGCCGCTGCGGGTGCTGACCCGCGCCTTCAGCAAGGCCTACCAGGCCCCGAAGGCGGATGCCGGGGTGGCGATGGAGGCCCTGCCTGCGCTGTCGCCCCTGTATGTGTTCGAGCGCCGGGATATCGACCTCAGCGACCCCGCCGCGCCCCAGGGCTGGTATCAGGTGGCGGACCGCGAGTCCGGCCCCCCGTTCGGCTGGCTGCCCGCCGCAGACGCGGTGGAATGGCGCCAGGCCCTGGTGGTGGCCTACACCCACCCCGGCGTCGGCGAGGAAGAGCGCCAGCGGGTGCTGATGTTCGAGTACAAGGAGGACCTGGAAATGCTGGTCGACTCCGACGAGCGCGAGACCCAGGCCCTGGCGATCTACCGCTTGATCGATGACGGCAAGAGCCCGGCGGTGATCGTGAGCAAGGAGCCCCAGCGCTACGTAAGCATCACTGAGAACTTCTACTTGCTGCCCATCGTCGACTACGCCGAGACCGACATCGATGGCGACGAGGTGCGCTACCTGCGCTTGGGCGCGGCAGTGCCCGAGGCGCGCGGCGCGGATACCCTGGAGAACAAAGAGTACCGGGAGCAAGCGGAGCAGGAAGTCGATCTCGACGCTGAAGCGGTCCGCAAGACTGATGTAGACATCGTGTTCGTCATGGACATGACCCGCAGCATGCAGCCGTTCATCGACAACACGCGCAATGCCGTAAAGGAGTTGGCCGAAAAAGTGATTGCCGAAGAGGGGATGGACAGCGGGGTCCGTTTTGGTTTGGTAGGGTTCCGTGACGACGCCAGCCAGATCAAGGCGTTGGAGTTCACCGCCAAGGATTTCACCCCCGAGCTGCTGCCCGCCGATCAATTCATCGAGCTGATCGACAAGCAGGTAAAGGCCACGCGCATCGGCAGCATCGACTACGCGGAAGAGGTCTATGCGGGCGTGGACATGGCTATCGACAGCAACTGGCGCGAGGGCTCCCTGCGCTTTCTGGTGCTGATCGGCGATGCGAGCGCCCACGAACCGGGCCACAAGCAAAGCACCACCCACAAGGACGCCGCAGTGCTGCACCAGGCTTTGGTCGACGACGGCCAGTATCTGGCGGCGGTGCACCTCAGGGACTATCGGATGGGCAACGACCATCCCATCGCCGAGGCCCAGTTCTCGACCCTATCGCGGATCAAAGGCTCCGAAGAGTCCGCCCTGGTTGCGGTGGATCTGGGTGAACAACCCGATTACGAAGAGTTCCGCTCCGGCATTGTCGGTCTCTCGCACAATCTGGTAACCAAACCCGCCGAGCCTTCCGGGGGCGATGTCCAGCCTAAATTCGAGACTCGCAAGCAGTTGGAACAGGCAGCTTCGGCCCTGCGCCAAGCCGCCCTGGTCGAGTATCTCGGACGCGACGCCGAACCCCCGAAAGATATCCTGGTATGGGCGGTCGACCGGGATCTCACCAACCCCGCCATCCGCAGCCTGGAGGTGCGGGTGCTGATCACAAAGCAGCAGCTCAGCAGCCTGATCCAGGCCCTGGACCGGGTCATGCAGGCCATCTACACGCAGCAGCAGGAGCAGGTCAAGCTGTTCGAGGCCCTGCAAAGCCTGGCGTCGGCCACCATGAAGAACCCGGACGATATCGCCGGCGCGCAGAAACTCGCCGACACCGGCCTGCTGCCCAAGTTCATCGAGGCGCTGCCCTACAAGAGCGAGATTCTGTCGCTGAGCGAAGACAGCTACGCCAGCTTCACCGCAGACCAGCGTGCCACGCTTGAGGCCAGCCTGGCGGCCAAGCTGCAGCAGTACCGGGACATCAATGAGACGGTGGACGGTTGGATCAAGCTCAACCCGGGCGACCCGGACGCCAGCAAGGTGTACCCGCTGCATCTGAGCTACTTGCCTTAAGCCTGGCGGGCGGGCGTCCCCGGATGCCCGCCGCCGCGTACAGAGCGACTTCATGCCGAATGCTCCGCTGCAATCCGCCGGCGCCCAACGCCCCGTGGTGGTTCTGCGCGACCTGGTGCGGGTCCGTGAGCAGGGCGGAGTGGCGTTCGAGTTGCGGGTGCCCGCCTTCGATCTGCATGCCGGAGAGTTCGTGGCCCTGGTGGGGGAGAGCGGCTGCGGCAAGAGCACCCTTTTGGACATCCTGGCCTTGGTGCTGCGCCCGAGTTCGGTGGGCAGCTTCGTGCTGCGCGACCTCGGCACCCACCGTTCGGTGGACGCCGAAGCCCTCTGGCAAGCCAACGACGAGGATGGCCTGGCCCGGGTGCGGCGGGAGATGCTGGGCTATGTGCTGCAGAGCGGCGGACTGCTGCCGTTTCTCAATGTGCGGCGCAATATCGGCCTGCCGCGCCGGATCAAGACCGGCCGTCCCGGCGACATCCAGGACCTGGCCGAGCGCATGGGCCTGGGCGGGCTGCTGGACAAAAAGCCCCGCTACCTGTCAGGCGGCCAGCGCCAGCGGGTGGCGATCCTACGCGCCATCGGCCATCGCCCGGCCTTGATTCTGGCCGACGAACCCACCGCCGCGGTGGACCGCGCCCGGGCCCGGGCTATTGTCTCCGACTTCCGCGACCTGGCCAAGGCGGAGGGCTGCGCCATCGCCATGGTCAGCCACGACCAGCGACTGGTGCAGGACTTCGCTGACCGCAGCTACGGCTTCCAAGTGGAGTCTCCGAGCGCCGACCTCACGCTTTCTACCTGCCGACCCGATGCCCAAGCGTAGCCGCTTCGTGTTCGAGCTGGCCCTGGCCGACCTGCGCCACGAGTGGGTGCTGACCCTTTGCATGGTGCTGGCCCTGGCTGCGGTGATCGCCCCCCTGATGCTGCTGATGGGGCTCAAAGAAGGCACCATCAGCACCCTGCGCGACCGTCTGGTGCAGGATCCCCGCTTTCGTGAGATCAAGCCTGCCCAGACCCAGGAGTATCCCGAGGACTGGTTCCAGCGCATGGGTCGGCGCGCCGACCTGGAGTTCCTGATCCCAACGGTTCTTCCGGCCTCTTCCATTATCACCGTCGAGGACCGCCAGGGCGGGCCCAGCCAGCTTTGGGACCTGGTACCCACGGGCCCCGGCGACCCCCTGCTGCTTGAAAACGGCGGGGTAGTCCCCGGCCCGGACGAGTGCGTGCTCAGCGCCAGCGCCGCCGAGGTCTTGGACCTGTCGGCCGGTGACGAGCTGAAGGTCAAGGCCACCCGCATTCGCGGGAGCAAGCGCGAAGCGGGAGAACAGACTCTGCGCATCGCCGCCGTGCTGGAACCCCGGGCCGGCAGCGTGCAGCGTCTGTATGCGCCGCTGGCCTTTGTGCTTGACGTGGAATCCTACAAGGAGGGCATGGGGGTGCCGGCTCGGGGCTGGCCGGGAAGCCTGCCGCGCCCGCACCTGAGCCTGGATGGGGTGCTGGTCGTGCTCCCCGAGCCGCTGACTCCGGTGCAGGAGAGCGGCCTGATCGTCAACACCGGGTTGAGCCGCGTCGCCCCCCTGGTCGCGGAGGCCTTCCAACACCGAACCGGCCTGACGCTGCCGGACGGTCGCAGCGCCTACGATCTGGGCACCCACAGCACCGCCCTGAGCTACGCCAGCTACCGCGCCCTGAGCGGCAAACTGCGGGGGCGCGGCGCCCTGTTGCTGCCCTATACCCGAATCGCAGGCCTGACTCTGGACGGCGGTGAGGTGCCGCTGTTCGGCCTCTCGCTCAGTTCCGGCAAGGCCGACCTGCTGGGGCTGGAGCCCCCGCCCTGGGGCAAACTGGATCAGGGATCGCCGGGTGAGCGCTGGCGCCAGGTCCTGCTGCCGGCCGGCTTCCCGGCCGACGGTGGCGAGCTCAGCGCTGAATTCGAAGGTCACGGCGACCGCCTGAAATTCCCCCTGCGAGTGGCGGGCACCAGCGCCGGCCGGCTGGCCCTGGTGCCGGCGGAGTTGCTGGGCGCCCTGCGCACCGCCCAGCAGCGAGGGGTAAGCTACGACCCGGTCCAGGGCGAATTCCTGCTCCAGCGCGGGGGCTTTCGCGGCTTCCGCCTGTTCACCAAGACCATCGATCAGGTGCCGCCCCTCGCGCGCGAACTGCGCGCTCAGGATATTCCGGTGATTGCCGAGATCGAGGCCATCGAGCGCATCCGCGTGCTCGACCGGGGCCTGAGCCGTATATTTTGGCTCGTCGCCCTGGTCGGAATCGCCGGCGGTATCGCCGCCCTGATCGCCAGCCTGTACGCCGCGGTGGAGCGCAAGAAGCAGCCCTTGGGGGTGATGCGCCTGCTCGGCTTCTCGCGCCGGGATCTGTTCCGCTTTCCCATCTACCAGGGGCTGATGATCGCCCTGCTCAGCCTAGGCGCCGCCTGGAGCGGCTATTTTACCCTGGCCGAGGTGATCAACCGGGTGTTCGCCTCCGACCTGGCCATGGGTCAGCGCATCTGTTACCTGCCCAATAGCCACCTCGGGCTGGCGTTGGGGCTCACCCTCTTACTGGCCTGGGCCAGCACCCTGTTCGCAGCCTGGAAATCGACCCGCATCGATCCTGCCGAGGCCCTTCGTTATGAATGACCGCCGACGGTTGGCACTGCTGCTGTTGCTGGTTCTGGCGCCTTGGGCGTTGGCCGAACCGCCACCCAAGACCGCGTACAACCCGAAGCCGGCCGACGGCGATCTGGTGCTGCCGATGCCGGAGGGCGCGGAGATGGTGTTCCGCCAGGTGCTGGTGCCGGGAGAGGGCTTTTGGGGCGACCCGGACCGCATCGTCCAGCTTGGTGATGGCGAGGGCGGGATCTTCGAGGGCCTGCAGCGGCTGCAGGTGAGCGGCTCCTTCCCGGGAGAAGGGGGGCGTAGCTACTACATGGGCAAGTACGAGGTAAGCCGCGCCCAGTTCACCGCGGTCATGGGCCTGGAGCGGCTGTTGGCGGCGAGCGGCGATAGCCGGTTGGCCGGGGAACTCAAGGGGCTGAGCGGCAAGAAACTGGAAAAGGCCCTGGCCCGGCCCCTGGTGTTTATGCCCTGGCAGGAGATGCGCGAATTCATCCACCGCTATAATCTTTGGCTGTTCGACCCAGAAAACCCCGAGCGCCTGGCCGCGCTGCCGAAGGCCGGCGACTCGCCCGGCTTTTTGCGCCTGCCCACCGAACTGGAGTGGGAGTTTGCCGCCCGCGGCGGGCAGCCGGCCCTGGCCGACGGCAGTTTCAAGGACAGCCGGCCGTTTCCCAAGACCCAGGCCGCGAAGTACGCCTGGTACCTGGACAACGCCAAGCACAAGCTGCGGCGGATCGGCCTGCGCAAGCCCAACCCGCTGGGCCTGCACGATATGCTGGGCAACGCCCAGGAACTTTGCGAGGGCCCGTTCCTGCCCGAACTCTGGCAGGGCCAGCCCGGGGGGCTGGTGGCGCGCGGCGGCAATGTGGGAACCCAGGGCCGGGAACTGCGCTCGTCGCGCCGCGAGGAGGTGGAGATCTACCGCTGGGTGGAAGACGAGCAGCGGGTGCGGGAGTCGAAATCCTATAACACGGGCATGCGCCTGGCGATCGGCGCCAATGTGGTACGCAGCAGCGACAACCGGCGCCACCTCGAAGAGGAGTATGCCGCCTATCGCCAATCGCTGCGTCAAGCCATGCCGGTGGGTAAGACGCTGGACAACCTGATGACCCAGGCCTCCGACCAGTTGGGCGACGCCAACGCCCAACTTGACGAGGTGGCGGCTCAGAACGAGGCGCTCAAGACCCAGTTGGCAGGCGTCCAACAGTATATCGACAAGGCCCGCGAGCGCCTGGATTTCTCGCTGCGCGCGTCCGCCCGCGCCACCGCCCAAGACCTGCTGCGCTCGGCCAGCGATCTGGGGCGTGATTTCTTCAAGCTGGAGAGTTTCAGCAAGCGCTTGGCGGACGCCGAAAAGCTGGCGGCTCAGTCCACCCGCTATCAAGACTTGGCGGTGAAAATCGATGCGGAAATCGAAAAAAGACGGCAAACTATCGATCAGGTGTTCAAGCGCTACGTAGAAGACTTGGAGAAGTTCGGCGAGTTCGGTCCGGCGCATATCGAGCAGGCCCTGGCCGCGCTGGAGGAGAGCCAGCTCACCAAACGGTCCCGAGTCGCCCTGGAGGTGATCCAGCGCCAGTTGGCGGAATACCGGGAGCTGCGGCGGCCGAACAAAGAAATCTGGATCGAGGAATTTCGGGAAACCTTCAAAAACCTGGCGGACTGACCGGGCCCGGACCCGGGAACACCGCACTGGAGGACAGTATGAACAGCAACACATATAAACCTCTCGCCGCCTGCCTGGTGGCTGGCACCCTGGCCGTCGGTTGCCAGAGCAACCCGAGTCAGAGCGATACCGGCAGCGAGTACGAGACTACCGGCGGGGGCACCTCGGATGCGACCCGTACCAAGACCGAAGGCGCGGTGGCTGGCGCTGCGATCGGCGCCTTGCTCGGTTATGCAATCGGCGGCAACAGCAAGGGCGCCCTGATCGGCGCCGCGCTCGGCGGCGGCACCGGCTTCCTGGTCGGCAACGAGATCTCCAAGCGCAAGCAACAGTACGCCAGCGACGAGGATTTCCTGGACGCCGAGATCGCCTCGGCCAAGGAATACAATGCCACCACCGTTGCCTACAACAACAAGCTTCGTGGCGAGATCGCCCAGCTCGACCGCGATACCAAGCTGCTGGAGTCCCGCTACCGGGCCGGCCTGGCCAGCCGCGATGAGCTGGCTAAGGAGCAAAAGAGCGTGCAGCAGGAGTTGGCCAGTGCCAACCAGCTGTATGACGACTTGAAGAAGGAGTACGAGATCAAGACCGCGATCCTGCAAGAGGAACAGCAGCAAGACGGAGATTCGCCCCAGGTGAAGGCGCTGGAGCAGGAGATCGCCCAGTTGAAAAAGAACATGGACGAGCTGCAGTCTCAATCGGTGCAGCTGGCCCAGATCGACGAGCGGCTGACGCTCTGACGCCGACAGGAGACCGTAAATGCTCCCGCATTCCAAGCAACCCTTACCGTTTCCAGATCCGGCCCGACTCCTGACCGCAATGCTTCTCGCCGGCACCCTGCTCGGCGGGTGCGCCACCACCGACGACCCCCACGAGGGTGGCTTGGCCGGCGGCATCTACGGCCTCAGTTCAGGCGCCTACGACCGCCGCATCGACGAGCGCGAGCAGGGTCTACAGCGCCTGGACGAGGTCCAGCGCGAGCTCGACAGCGAGAAGAGCGAACTCGATGCCCAACGCGCAAACAAGCAGGCGCGCCTGGACCAGCTCGACACAAGCCTCGGTCAGTTGGACCGCGAAACCGCCACGCTCACCAAGCGGCTGCGTGAGCAAAGCGCAGAGCTGGGCGGCCAGCGAGCCAAGGCGACGCAGCTGGAAAAGGACCTAGAGCAGTTGCGGGTGGACATCGCCCTGGTGGAGGGCCAGGCCGATTCCGGCACATCGGTGCAGGAATTGGAGGCCGAACGGGACCGCCTGGAAGACGAGTACCGCAGCCTGCTCGACCTCTACTTGGAGCTGGGCCAGTAGCAACCCATGCGTAGCGCCCTGTGGCCGGCGGCTCTGCTGCCCCTGCTGGCGGCGGCTGCGCCGCAGGAGCGCGCGGCGGAGATCGCCGATATCCTGAGCCAGCACCAGCTCGACCCGCTACCGCACCAGGAAATGCTGGCGGCCGATGCGGCGGAACTGCAATCCCTTCTGCGCAGCCGTGACCCCTATGCCCGGCTGCTGTCGCCGGAGCAATATGCCGCGTTTCGCGCCGGTGACATCGGCGGGGTGGGGATCGGCATGCAGCTCAGCGGCGCCGACGGGCGCTGGTTTTTGGTGCCCATCCCGGGCGGCCCGGCCTGGGAGGCTGGGATCCATGTGCGCGCCGAGCTGCTCAGCATCGAGGGCCGGTCGGTGCGTGGCCAACCCCTGGATTGGGTCGCCGAGCGCCTGCGCGGACCCGTCGGCAGCTCGGTGCTCCTGGTGCTGGAGACCGGCTCGTCCCAGCTGCTGGCGCGCCGGGTGCCGCGCCAGGCCTTCGCCCCACCGGCGGTGAGCTATCGGGAAGAAGAAGGCCTCGCCCTGCTCACCATCTGGGACTTTCGCACCCGGGACACACAGCACGACCTGCGCCGCGGCCTGGAACGCGCGCTGGCCGCCGGCAAGCGGCCGCTGATCGACCTGCGTCAGGCCACCGGTGGCGACCTATACGAGGCCCTGGATTGCACCGGCCTGTTTCTGCCGCCGGGGGCCCCGGTGGCGGGCATCGAAACCCCCGGAGGCCAGCGCCGTGAGCTGAACGCCCCGGACGGTCCGCGCCTGCTCCGGGAGCCGGTGCTGCTGCTGATCGGCCCCGGCACCGCCAGCGCCGCCGAGTCTTTCGCCTTGGCCCTGCAGACCAACGGTGCCGCCCGGTTGCTGGGCGAGCCCAGCTACGGGAAGTGCCTGACCCAGACGCTCGCACCCCTGGGCGATGGCAGTGCAGTGCGCTTCAGCAACGGTCGTCTGTGGGGCCCCGCCGGCATCCCCTGCCGGGAGCAGGGGCTGGAGCCGGACCTGCCGGTGGCCGGCGTGGAAGCCAAATCCGCCCGGGCGTTGCTCGAGGCGGCCGCCGGCGCGCTGGTGCCTGAGCCTGCGGCCCCTGTAGAGAATCAATAACGCGACCCGCCACCGGCCGGGGGGCACAGCAGGAAACCTGCCAGGTCACTCTCGAAACCGCGGTTCATCCAGATCACGCTAATGTTCCTGGCGGTGAATTAGTGGACCTGAGCGGACAGTATTCGCGGCTACCTCCAACAGTCCGAAGTGCGTGCCCGGGACGCGGCCACCTCCCTGGGCCTGTCGCTCAGCCCGCACCTGGACGCCGCCGTTGCAGACCGGGATCAATGCCACCTTCGACCAGGGCTACTGTTCCAGCAACGGCTCACCAATCCACGGCAAGATTGCACATTTACGCGGAATTTGGCGGAAAATGTAGTTAAAACACCCGAAATTTCACCAAAACGCGAATAGCGATAATTCTTGATTGAATTAGTCAGGAATTGCTCTATTCTTAACTACTAAGGGACGTTCAACAGTAGGGAAGCTAACCAGCGGCCAGCAGTAAGCTGGTTCCGGCAATAACGAATCAACGGACGAGGATCGCAACATGAACAGAATCATAATGGGAACTATGGCAGTGTTTTTCGGGGCTTCCGCCGCGGCCAGTGGCGTTTATAACGGCTTTGCCTCCGGCAACCCGGATCTTTTCGAAGATGGCGTGGCCAACGACGACATGACTGCGGTTCAGCCCGCCATCGGCGGCAGCGTGGATATCTACCGGGGTTTCTCGGGAAACCCCGATCTGTTTACCTCCCCCGAGGGCTCAGAGACCGGGCAGTATTCCGGTAATCCTGCGATCTACAGCGGGTTCGAGTCGGGCAACCCGGATCTTCAGTGACGGAAACAGGCAACGACAGTCCCGGCAAGCAGCCTGGTTAGAATCGAGAGGCTGAACTACCCGAGCTTCGGCAATCGGGTTCACGAGGGTCAATGGTTGGCAGTCGGCTCGGGTATCGGTTCGCAGGGGTGAGCACCCAATCCGGATAAAGCGAGTACCCGAGGAAAGCGCGATGCCCCAACGGCCCAACAAGACCAAAAATTCCGGAACCGGAGTTGCAGGTTCCGGAATTCCCTTGCCCCGATAAGGGCGATCGACGATGCAAACCCCGGTTTCTCATCTTGGCAAATGAAGTTTGATGCCTAGACTTGAAACCGGCGCTCCGGGCCCCGCATAGCTCCACGGGCGTGCGAAACCGGTTTACCGAGGAATCTGCAAGCTAGCGTGCGGCTATGATTCGACAACTGGCGATTCTCTTGTTCTTGGTCGGCTTGACGGCAACAACCCCGGGCTGGGCGCTGGTGTTCGACGACCAAGTTGCGGCCAAGCCATTTGTTAGGAAACAGATCCTATGGCTGCGAGACAAGCTCGGACCGCAAATCGAGGCCGCCCTGAAGAAATACCGCGTGCCGGGTCTGAGCCTGACCCTGGTGCGCGGGCATGAGGTGCTTTGGAGCGAAGGCTTCGGCTACGCCGACTTGGCCCAGCGCCGGCCGGCAACGCCTGACACGGTGTACCGGGTAGGCTCTTTGGCCAAGCCGTTTACGGCAATGGCCGTGATGCAGTTGGCGGAGGCAGGCGAGATCGACATCGATCAACCTCTTGACGCCTACCTGCCGGACTTCTCGATTCGAAGCCGTTTCGACACTACCGCCGAGCCGATCACGGTGCGCGCCGTGCTATCGCACCATGCCGGGCTCCCGACCGACCTGAGTAAGGGGATGTGGTCGGAGCAAGCCTATCTCGAAGTGGCGGCGCAGCTGCGGGAGGAATACACCGCCTTCCCCCCCAACCTGGTATTTTCATACTCCAATCTTGGTTACACCCTGCTGGGGCACATGGTTGGTGAAGTTAGCGGGGTCCCTTATCCGCTGTATATGCAGGAGCGGATCTTTCGCCCATTCGAAATGAGTTCCAGCCTGGTGGCCGTGCAACCGGTGCGGGGGAAGCATGCCGCCAAAGGTTACCGGCAGGGGCAGGAGACCGAACTGCTGCCGATTCGTGACCTGCCCTCTCATGGACTGAGTACCACGAGCGCAGACTTGGGCCGGTTCATGAGCAAGGTCCTGACCCTGCCCGAGGCGAACAATCGGCCGCCCAATATCTGTGTTGAGACACTCGAAGAGATGTTCGAGCCCCAGAATCTCGACGTCGATTTAGACCTCAATATCGTCAACGGCCTGGGCTGGTTCCTCGAGCAGGAAAGCATTCCCGGCAGCGACTGGGTGGTAAGGCACGGCGGCACCACGCTGGCGTTCAGCAGCGAGTTGATCCTGCTGCCCCAGCAGGGGTTGGGGGTGGCCGTGCTGGCAAACGATTCGGGTGCAAGGGAAATCGTTTCCCGCTTGGGCGAGGTCATTTTGGAACAGCTGCTAGACGCCCAACCGAGCCCCGATACCGAACCCTTCTTCCTTACAAGCCTGGAAAGACTCGAGCCCAGTGTCGACCCGGTCGATATCGAGGGCAACTACGCCACCGACTTTGGATTGATCTCGATCCGAGCCAAGGACGCGAAGCTCTGCGCCTGCATGGTCGAGAAGACCTTCGACCTGATTCCTTACCCCAACGGCTGGTTCGGCGCGTCCCAGGATGCATTGGCGGAGTTTCCCAGATCGTTCAAACCCTTGGGCCAGATGCGATTCCGCAGCGAGCGGATTGGTGACCGGGAAGTCGTCGTCGGCCAGCATAAGGATAAGAAGATTCTGCTAGGGGAGAAGGTACCGGCCACCGAGGTACCCCAAAGCTGGTTGCGGCGGGTCGGCCGTTACGAAGTCTTAAACCCCGATCGAGATTTCCCGGTGACCGAACCGAGATTGAAAATGCGGGACGGCCAACTCTGTATGAGCTACAAAATGCCTCGGCTCAGCGGCAAAACCATCCAGGTCCCATTGCGGACGATTTCCGATACCGAAGCGATCGTCCTCGGCATAGGCAGGAGTCGCGGAGAAACGCTGCGCGCGGTAACCGTCGATGGCGAGGAGGGGCTGAGGTATTCGGGATACGTCGGCCGCAAGCTCCGTCAATCGGCCGACACAGATACGCCGACAGGACTTGCCTTGGAATAAGCCGGCGGGCGAATTTTCCACGCTGGCAGAACCTCTCTGGATGTTGCGAGAAACGGCTGCACCTGCAGAAACCCTTATTGCGCGGTGCAGAGTATACGGTCTGAAGCGTCCGCCTCGTAATCGCCGAATAGCCGACTAGCTGCTCCTATGGCGGCCGGCAGAGAGGTCTCCTGAATCTATTTTCCGGAATTGACCTATTATTGTGGGGAGAATTCAGCGTCCTATACCCGGTCAGGGGGCGCCGGTGCTTCAATAAATCCACTCCCGGGAAGCCGCTTGCGCAGCTAGCGGGCCGCGACAAGGCGAGGCCGCCGCGATGCCTCAAAGGCGCTCGAAACGGGATCGCATCTGCAAGAGGGAAGAGCATGATCGAAATTAAGCACAAAGAGAGTGGAGCGGTATTGTTCAGCGTCGAGGCCGATTCCCTGGCCGGCGCAGATCTGGACCACTCGTATCTGGTCGGCGCCGATCTTCGGGGCGCCGACCTCACCGGCGCCAATCTCCAGGGAGCGGACCTGGATGGGGCCGACCTGCGCGAGGCCGACCTGGAGGGCGCGAATTTCAAGGCCGCCATGCTGCGGGGAGCCGATCTCAGTGGCGCCGATCTCAGTGGCGCCACCTTCGGCGACGGCGTCCAGAGCAACGCGGCGGTCTTGTCCGGATGTTCTCTGCGCGATGCCCGCGTTACTTCCTGCGACATGCCTTACGTGGATCTGCGAGACGCCGATCTCTCCGGTGCGTCCCTGGCTCGGTCCGACCTGCATGCCGCACGCATGGTAAACGCCAAGCTGCGCAACACGGTGGTAGGCTCTGCCCTGATGCTGGAGGTCGATCTGCGGGGCGCGGATCTCACTGAGGCCTATCTCTGCAATGTTCGCCTGAATGGGGCCAACTTATCGGAGGCCCGGCTCGACCGGGCGATACTCGGCGGCGAGGAGTGCATTCCCGCCACCATGAACCGTGCGGTTCTGATCAGGGCCAGCCTGGTCGGCACCCGACTGTGCGGAGTCTCCCTGCTGCGTTCCGATTTATCCGGCGCCAATCTCACCGACGCCGACCTCAGCGAATCCGATCTTACCGCGGCGATTCTGCGCAAGGCTCAGCTTAACGGCACCAATTTTCAGGACGTGGATCTGACCACAACCACACTGGCCCATGCCAATATTTCGGCGGCAAAAAACGTCTTTCTCAAGTACCCCAGGCTGGATGCGCGCTGAGGATTGAGGCAGGAGTGTCTGTGCCCGGGTTGTCGGCGGTGCCCGACGAAACTGAAGCGGGTTCACGGGCGAGACCGAAACGATTTGTCAGGGTGACTGTCTGAGTTAGACGGTGAGTCGCCAGACTTTGCCCCGTCCTCGCTAGAATGGGTCCGTTTGGGATATCATCAAGCGGCAAGTACCGAACCAAACGGCGATCGAGACCCAAAAGGCGGTGCGCAGTCGGGTCCGAGGGACGCTTTCCGACCAACGCGTTCTACAGGGACCTAGCAGCCTCTGTTGTTTGAACAATAGCGCATAGACTGCAGCCTCGACGCCCGCCGGCGTTGATTAAGCTAGGGAGAGCCGAAACTAGGCCTTCCCTAGCTAGTGTTTGCACGGCTTTGATAAATAGAGTTTTTCGAGACCCGTCAGTTCGAGTCGGTTGGGGTGAATGAAAACTACAGCGAATCTTACCGCACAGGAGCGGGATTCGCGAAACATCGCCGATTCCCGAGATAAGCAAGCAGTTGTCGCCGAACTAGATCTACTATAAACCGTCGGCAGCCTGTCCGCTGAATGAAAGTGGTTGAGAAGAAATGCGCGTTATCTTGTTGCATTTTTGTATGCTTGTACCTTTGCTGTCTTTTGCGGCTGGTAGCCAAACAGATGACCAAGTCATCCGGCTCGCCGTTCCGACTTCCGTGGAAAACTCCGGGCTGCTCTACCACCTGTTACCCCGATTTATTGACCAGTACCCGTATGAGCTTGAACCGACCGTGGTTGGCAGCGGCACGGCTCTGCGCATGGGCCGATTCGGCGCTGTCGACGTGCTCTGGGTACATTCCCCGGAAGCGGAAAAGAAATTCGTTGACGAGGGTTATGCGTTCGATCGCCAGACCTTCATGCGGAATGATTTCATCCTCGCTGGGCCAAAAGCTGACCCGGGCCAGATCGGCGTCTCGGACAATATCTTCGAGGCGTTTCAGGCGTTATTCAATCTGCGGCAACCTTTCATATCACGCGGTGACGACTCGGGTACGAACAAGAAAGAACTGTCGATCTGGAAGGAAGCGGGTATCGACCCCTACGGGTCGGATTGGTACCTCGAAACTGGAACCGGGATGGCCGCCAGCTTAGCGATTGCACAGCAGAACAATGCTTATATTTTGATTGACCGCGCCACATTCCTGGTGCGCCGCACTGAAGGATTCGGAATTATAGTGCAGGACCCCGAGCACCTGTCCAATCCCTATAGTTCCATCACCGTCGATGCAAAAATTCACGATGGCGTTAATTTGGAAGGAGCCAGAACGCTCAATCGCTGGATAACATCTGAGGAAGGCCAAAAGGCAATCGCCTCTTACACTCATGATGGCGTGCAACTCTACCGGCCAACACGGCTAACGGCACAATAAAGTAGAACCCATATCCCGAAAAAGGGCCCAAGATTGTCGATTCGCTTCAAACTTCTCAGCCTGTTTACACTTACACTAATCATGCTTTTCGGCATAGGTCTGTATGCAGTAGCGATTTACCAAAGAACGCTGGAGCACGAACGCAATCTGACCGAATCCATCAACCAGTCGGTTGAATACGCCCACCAGACAGAATCCGCCTATCGTTCGCAGCTCAGTTCATGGAAGAATATGCTTCTGCGCGGTAACGAGGCGGGAGATTACCACCGTTACCTTCAGAAGTTTTATTCCGATGAACGAGACGCCCGCAGCTTCATCAAGAAACTCAAGCGCCAGGTTTCCGAGATCGGAGATGCCCACCAGTTAGTCGAACAGCTGGATACTGCACATCGCGAAATGGGGCGGAAATTTCGTAACGCCCTGCGGGTATTCAACGACACTGCGGCCAATCGCGGTCAGGTGACCGATCTGTATGTAGCGGGAATAGAGGATATTCCTGCGGCAGTCTTGGGGGAGATTATCGATCTGTTGGAGGGAAACCGCAACCAACAGCTTGAACAATCGATATCTGAGCGGAACCATCAGGAAAAAATCTTGTTTGTGCTGATGGCTGTCGTCGTATTCATCTCGTATACGACATTTCTGTGGCTCATGGACAAAAGTATTGTTCAGCCGGCTGAACGGGCAGCCCATCTTGCCGCAGTCATCGACAATGCCCAGCGCATAGCCAAGTTCGGCACCTGGGACTGGGAGCCTCGAGACAACCGGCATTACTGGTCCGAGGGCCTGTATGAAATATTGGGCGTGAACAAGGGCGAGAGACCATCCCGGCGGCAATTTCTTTGCGCTTTGCAGGAAGATGACCGCGACCGTGTCCGGCTGGCGCTAGAGCATGCCCTGCAGACGCAAACAGCTTTCGAAATTGAGGCCAAGGTTCGGCTAACCGATGGCATGGAAAGGGTTGTTCAACAACGCGGGAAGGTTACAAAAAATAGCAAGGATGGTCAGTTGCGAATGACCAGCATCGTCTACGATATAACCGAGCGTAAAGAATCTGAAAACCGCCTCGCCTACCTGGCCAATTACGATCCGGTAACGAATCTACCCAACCGCAACCTGTTTCAGGACCGCTTGAAACACGCCATGGCACAGGCGGAGCGGAAGAACACCCTAGTAGCGTTGCTGTATCTGGACCTAGACCACTTCAAGGCTGTAAATGACGCCCTCGGGCATCAAGCCGGCGATGAGTTGCTGGTCGAAGCCGCTCAACGAATTAGAGAAAGCATTCGTGAAAGCGACACGGTCGCACGCCTAGGCGGTGACGAGTTCACCATCGTGATCGAACAGCCTCAAAATAACGGTCAGATCGCTATCGTTGCCGAACATGTGTTGGATGCGCTCAACAAGAACTACATGATCGACAATAACGAGGTATTCGTTTCGGCCAGCATGGGCATAACGATTTTCCCAAATGACGGGGGAGACGTCGACACCATGCTGAGAAATGCGGACTCAGCCATGTACCTCGCCAAGGATCGGGGCCGCAATGCCTATCATTTCTTTACAGAAGAGCTAAATCGAAGAGCGCAGCAGCGTTTGCACCTGGAAAACAGCCTTCGCATGGCACTGGAACGCGATCAATTCCAGTTACATTTCCAGCCACAGGTAGAAATCGTTTCAGGCCGCATCAGTGGTGCAGAGGCGCTGTTGCGCTGGGTCCCCGACCAAAATCCGGTCAGTCCCGCCCGCTTTATTCCGGTGTTGGAAGAAACAGGCCTCATTATCCCGGTAGGGAAGTGGGTGCTGGAACAAGCCTGTAGCGCAGCCAAAGAGATACAGAACAGCGGTCTGAGAGACTTCCGCATTGCCGTAAACCTTGCCGCGCGGCAACTGAGGCAGGCAGATATCGCCGAAGACGTCAAACAGGCACTGCGAACCAGCGGCCTGTCAGCCGAATATCTGGAAATCGAACTTACCGAAAGTACCCTCATCGACACCAGAATCAGTGAACAAAACCTGCAAAACCTGGAGCGATTGGGTGTTCGAATTGCAATTGACGATTTCGGTACCGGCTATTCCTCGCTGAACTACCTGAAACAGTATTCGGTCGATGTACTGAAAATCGACAAGAGCTTTATTAAAGACATCAGTAAGGACAGGGATGACGATGCGGTCACATCGGCGATCGTGGCCCTTGCTCACAAGCTCGACATGAAGGTTGTCGCGGAAGGGGTTGAAACCCCGGATCAACTCGAATTTCTAAGCAAGCAGCAATGTGACCAGGCACAAGGTTACCTCATCGGTCGGCCGATGCTCAAACGCCAGCTCGTAGACTGGATTGACAAGCACCGGGACAAACGTGAGGAACTCGCACATTGGCGAATTACCGAAAACAGAACCACTGCAACTTAGGGAAATGGCTATCCCCCGGCGTTTCCTGTGTGGGGGGCACAGCACGCCCCCGCATTTTCAGGCGCCAAAACCCCTGAGAACTAAAGTTTTTCGAAGCCGCGGTTTCCAATGCCGTGCTGTAAAAAGCCGGGTAAGGATTTTATTCGGCTTTTCCTCAGAGACGTCCGGGTCACGCTTTTCATCACACATCGAAATAGCACGGCGATTCCGGTGCAGAACGGGACGCAAGACCGGCCTCTTTCGGCGTGTTGCTGGGTTGCGGCTGTGATCTCGGGGGGCCTGGCCGGTTCCGTCCGGAGCAGTTCGCCTCCGCCTCAGCCGCAACTCTGGAAGAGGGTGGGGTCTTCCTTCAGTGCCGCGCGCAGGCGCTCGCAGACGGTCTTGATCACCGCCACCCGGGCATAGGGTTTGTCGTTGGCGGGGATCAGGTGCCAGGGGGCATATTCGGTGCTGGTGCGAATCACCATCTCGTTGATGGCGCCTTTGTACTCTGGCCATTTTTCGCGGTTGCGCCAGTCTTCGTCGGTGATCTTATGCTGCTTGTAGGGCACCTCCTCGCGCGCCTTGAACCGAGCGAGCTGTTCGTCCTGGTCGATGTGGAGCCAGAATTTGAGAAGAATAATGCCGCTTTCGGTCAGTTGTTCTTCGAAGTCGTTGATCTCCAGGTAGGCGCGACGCCATTCGGACTCGCTCGCGAAGCCTTCGACCCGCTCCACGAGGACCCGTCCGTACCAGGAGCGGTCATAAATGGTGACGCGGCCGGAGCGCGGGATGTGGCGCCAGAACCGCCACAGGTAGTGATGGGCCTTTTCCTCGTCGGTGGGGGCGGCGATGGGGATGGTGCGGTAGAGGCGGGCGTCGATGGCGCTCGTAATGCGGCGTATGGCGCCGCCCTTGCCGCCCGCGTCCACCCCCTCGAACACCATCACGCAGGAGCGCTTGCGATTGTAGGCGGCCCAGGTCAGCTCGTTGAGTTCAGCCTGCAGCTTGGCCAGCTCGGACTTGTATTCGCTGCGTTCCAGACTCTTGCCCAGATCGAGCTGATCGAGCACGGTGACCTGGGCCTCGGGGGCTACCGGCAGGCTGGGGGCATGGGAACTGGGCGCCGGGACCGAGGCCGCGCTGGCTTGCAGCCGGTTCTGCATTGCGCGCAGCAGGGTCTTGCCCACGGTGAGATCGCGGTAGCGGATGTCGGTTGCTTCGATCATGTACCAGGGCGCAAAGCCAGAGTCGGTCTCGCGGATCACTCGCTCGGCCACGCGTTCGAAGTGATCGTAGTGCTCCGACAGCTTGGACAACTTGGGGGCCATCTTCCAACGGCTGCGGTCGTCGCGCTTGAGTGCCTTGAGACGCTTTTTCTGCTCTTCCTTGGACAGGTGGAACCAGAACTTTACGATCAGGACCCCGTCGTCTACCAGCATGCGCTCGAAGTCGTGTATGCGGTGCAATTCCCGGTCCAACTCCACATCGCTGCAGCGGTCGCGTACCCGGTTGTTGATCGGCGCCATATACCAGGATCCAAACATCACCGAAATATCGCCGGCTGCCGGCATGGCGCCCCAGAAACGCCAATAGCGGGGCTTTTCGCGCTCTTGCTCCGACTCGTCCCAGAAGGCGTGGGTGCTGACGCCGCGGGTATCCAGCCATTCGTTGAGCCGATTGACCACCTGCCCTTTGCCGGCGGCCTCGACCCCGGAGATGACGACGACCACCGGGATGTTCTGCTTGCGCAACTGCCGCTGCATTTGCAGCAGTTCAGTGCGAAGTTCCGGAACCTGCTCTTTGTAATGCACTTTACTGACCTTTCGGCCTACTTTCGCGCCTTCGAACATAGCTGCTCCCGGGGGTTAGAGGATTTGGTAGATATCGGTACCGGTGCCAGAGGTTGTGCTCCGGTCCGGGTCGTCGCAAAAGCATAGCAACTGGTCTGGTCTAGGGCCAGTCGCGACCGCTGGTCGTCAGTGCCCGCTGTAGAGTTCAGCTACCCGTGCGCCGAAACAGTCGAGGATTCGGCTGCGGCGCAGTTTCAGTGTCGGCGTGAGCAGGCTGTTTTCCACCGTCCAGGGCTCGTTGAGCACCGCCACCCGGTATATCTGCGCGTAACCTGGGAAGCTGTGCAGCTGATGGCCGATGCGCTCCACCAGGGCCTGCTGCAGGCGCGGGTCCAGCAAGCTGGCGGCGGCCAGGGGGTCGAGACCCAGCGCCTCGGCCAGTGCCTGGTACTTCTCCGGGTTCAGCACCACCAGGGCGGTGAGAAAGGGCTTGCCCTCGCCGATCACCATCACCTGCTCGAACAGGCCGTCAAGAACTATGGCCATCTCCATATCCGCCGGCGGCACCTTCTCGCCGTTGGCCAGTACGATGATCTCCTTCAAGCGGCCGGTAATGAAGTAGTGGTCGCCCTGCCTGCGGGCGCGGTCGCCGGTGTGCAGCCAGCCGTCGGCGTCGATGCTGTTGTGGGTCGCTTCGGGGTTGTTCCAGTAGCCGAGCATTACGCTCGGGCTGCGGGTCAACAGCTCATCGTTGTCGCCAATGCGCACTTCGACCGCGGGCAGCGCCACGCCGATGCTCTCGGGGATGTTGTTCTCCAGCGGATTGCCGGTAACAATCGGGCTGGTCTCGGTCAGCCCGTAGCCCTGCACCACCGGCACCCCGAGTCCAAGGAACAGCTTGGCCACTTCCAGGGACAGGGGCGCGCCGCCGGACACCGCCACCCGCAAGCGCCCGCCCAGCTTGGCCTGCACCTTGCCCGCCACCAGCTTCTCGAGCAGCGGCCAAAGGAGCAGGGAGGGCGACCAACCGGCGCGCCCCTGTTGGTTTTCGAAGTTGCGCCAACCCAGATTGGCCGCCAGAGCGAAGAGCTTGCGGGCGACTGCCGAGTCCTGCTCCAGTTTGGCCTGAATTTTGGCATACACCCGCTCGAAGATGCGCGGCACCGAGATCATTACTGTGGGTCGAACCTGCACCAGATCCTCGGCCAGCAAGGGGATCGAGCGGGCGTAGCTCACGGCGGAGCCTGCGGCCATCGGCAGATAATAGCCGACGGTGCGTTCCAAGGCGTGGGACAGGGGCAGAAACGAGAGGAACTCGTCGTCGGGAAATATCTCGATGACCTTGAAGGCCGCTTGCACGTTAAACAAGATGTTGTGGTGACTCAGCATCACGCCCTTGGGGCGGCCGGTGGTGCCGGAGGTGTAGACGATGGTCGCCATCGCGTTGCGGTCGATGTCGCGGGTCTGCAGCTCGCCGCCGGCCCCCTGCAACCATTCCTCCACCCAGGTCAGCCGCGGCTGGAGTCCGGCGCCCTCTACCCGCTCCAAAGTCAGCACCCGGAGCATGCCGGCGAGCTGATCCTCTATCGCCTGTAGGTCCTGCCATTGTTGCTGGTTTTCGATCAGCAGCATGCGGGCGCCTGAGTCCTGCAGAATGTAGCCGATGTTCTCCGCCCGGTCGTTGGTGTATATAGGCACCGTCACCAGGCCCAGGCCTTGGGCCGCCTGGTCGAACAGTACCCAGGCCCGGCAGTTGCGCAACATGATCGCGACGCGCTCGCCGGGCTGCAGCCCGGCGCTCAGCATCGCCGCCTGCCAACGTGCCACCTGCTCGGCGGTTTGGCGCCAGCTCCAGCCGACCCACTTGTCGCTCGCCGAATCGAACTCGGTATAGGCGATCTTGTCCGGATTGTGCCGCACGCGCTCGCGGAACAAGGCGCCGAGGGTCGGGGTCTGGGACAAGGGCAGGATGTCTGACTGGGGCTGCGTCATAGCGCTTCACCGAAGGCTGGTTTTTGTCGTCGTTATGATTCGAATATTACCTCTTTTGCCGCCCCGATGTGGGGGCCTCTGTCGACCGCTTCCCGGGTCAGCCCATGGCCGCTCCCATCGGCTCGCCCAGGCCGGTGGCGGGGCCTACCTGGTGCCGGTGCAGTTGCGAGCGCCCACCGTGACCCAGGTAGTGCATGGGTCCGCCGGTGAAGGGGGCGAACCCGGTGCCGAACACCAGGCCCGCGTCCAGCAGATCCGCATCCGCGACTATGCCTTCCTGCAGGCAGGCGATGGCCTCGTCGAGCAGGGGCTGCAGCAGTTGTTCCATCAGCTGCGGCGACGATTCGTAACGCCAGGGCAGACGCGCGGGCAGCGGCCGGCCGTTGCGGTAACGGTAAAAACCCTGGCCGACCTTGCGGCCGAGCCGGCCGGCTTGGACCTGTTCCGCCAACAGTGTCGGCACCTCCACCGGAAATGCTGCAGCCAGATTCCGGGCCGCCGCCAGACAGACGTCCAGGCCTACCCGGTCCGCCAGTTCCAGCGGGCCCATGGGCATTCCGAATTCCCGGGCCGCACGGTCGATCGCGTCCGCCGGCACCCCTTCCTCGAGCCGTCGCACCGCCCCCAGCAGGTACGGCATGAGCACCCGGTTGACCAGGAACCCCGGCGCGCTGCGTACCGGCAGCGGCAGGCGCCCGATGCCGCGGGCGAAGGCCGCCGCTCGGGCCGCCGCCTGCGGGTCGGTGGCCTCGGCGCTGACTACTTCTACCAACTGCATTCGCGCCACGGGATTGAAAAAATGCAGCCCCACCAAGCGGCCTGGATCTGAGAGGTCCCGACCGATCTCCTGTAGCGGGATGGTGGAGGTGTTGCTGGCCAGCAGGCAATCCGGACGCACCCGTGACTCGAGCTGCTAGGAACAGGTCGCGCTTGACCTGGACCTCCTCGAACACCGCCTCGATCACCAGGTCGGCGCGGGCCAGGCCGGCGCCGCGGTGGTCGGGCATCAGGCGGTCGGCGGCGGCGCGCACCAGGCGCGACTCCCTGAACTCGCGTTCGAACAGCTTCCCGGCCCGGGCCAGGGCCTGCCCGATGGATTCTGGCGCTCGGTCCTGCAGAGAAACCCGCAGCCCTTGCAGGGCGCACCAGGCAGCGATGTCGCCACCCATGGTGCCGGCGCCGACCACGTGCACCCAGTTCGGCGCGAAATCGCTCCGCTTGCCCTCGGCTTTGAGCCGCTCGCGCAGCTCGAATACGCGAATCAGGTTGCGGGCGGTGGGTCCAAGCAACAGGTCCGCCACCTGGACCGCCTCACTTTCGTACATTGCGGAAGCTGACCCCGCATGCCGACTCCAGTGGCGGAGCAAGGCATGGGGGGCCGGATAGTGGCGCGGATCGGCGAGGCTGCGCACCCGCCGGGCCAGGGCCCGGGCGGTGAGCTGACGGATTCCGGGCAGGGCCGGGAGCCGGTGATACCAGGCCGGGCGCCGCGGCGGCGGGGCGCTTTGCAGCCACTGACGGGCGGTGGCCCGAAGCTGGCGCTCCGGGGCAACTTGATCGACCAGGCCGATGCGCCGGGCCGCTCGGGCGCTCAGGCTGCGGCCGCTGAGCATCAGCTCCAGCGCGGGCAGGGCGCCCAGCCGGGCGCTGGCGCGCACACTGCCTCCGTACCCCGGGAAGATTCCCAGGCGCACCTCGGGGAAGCCGAGCCGGGTGTCCGCGTCGTCCCGAGCCAGCCGATAGCGGCAGGCCAGAGCCAGCTCCAAGCCGCCCCCCAGGCAGAAGCCGTGGATCAGGGCGAGGGTAGGGAAGGGCGCCTGTTCCAGCCGCTCGAATATTCCATGCACCCAGCGGATGTGACGCTCCAGGTCGGCGCGCTCGATCATGGCGCCGAATGCTCTGACGTCTGCGCCGGCGATAAAGCCCGACGGCTTGTCAGAGAGAATCACCAACCCGGCCGGGGATGCTTCCAAGAGCCCGTCGAGCTGACGCTCGAACCCTTCCAGAGTTTCCCGGGAGAGCACGTTGGCACCCCTGCCGGCCAGGTCGAAATGCAGCCAGGCGATATTGTCCGCGTCGGTTTCCAGTCGCCAGTGATCGCTCATCTCGGTTCCTCTCGTTGCACCAGCATGGCCCCGCCCTGGCCGCCGCCGACGCACAGGCTGGCGATACCGCGCCGGGCGCCGTTGCGCTGCAGTGTCTTGACCAGGTGGAGCAGGATACGTGCCCCGCTGGCGCCTACCGGATGGCCCAGGGCGATGGCCCCGCCATCGACGTTCAGGCGCTCCGGGGGGATGGGCGCGAGGGGTTGTTCCAACCCCAGTTCGGCGCGGCAGTAGTCCGGGTCCTGCCAGGCCGCCAGGCAGGCGAGCACCTGGGCGGCGAAGGCCTCGTTGATCTCCCAGTAATCGATATCGGTTGCATCCAATTGCTGGCGCTGCAGCAGCGAGGCCATGGCGTGCACCGGGCCCAGGCCCATCTGGGCCGGGTCCAGGGCCGCCCATTGACTGTCGATCAGGCGAGCCAGGGGCGCCAGGTCATGGCGGGCCAGGGCTTCCTCCGAGGCCAGCAGCAGCCAGGCTGCGCCGTCGCTCACCTGGGCGCTGTTGCCGGCGCTGACCCGGCCCACCGGGCGGTCGAATACCGGGCGCAGGCGCTCGAGCCGCTCCAGGCTGCTGTCCGGGCGCAGGCCGTCGTCGTTTGCGTAGACCTGGCCATCGCGGTCGTAAATGGGTTCGATCTCGTCCAAGCATTCCGACTCCAGCGCCCGCCCCAGGCGCTGATGACTTCCAAGCGCAAAGCGGTCCATGGCGGGCCCGGGCGATGGCGAAGCGCCAGGCCAGCTGTTCGGCGGTCTGGCCCATGTTGAGTCCGACGATCGGGTCGGTGAGCCCGCGCAGCAGGGCCACCACCGGTTTCAGCATCTGCGGGCGCAGCCGCGCCAGATGGCGCGTCCGGGCCGGCAGCCCCTGGGCCAGGCGCCAGGCCGCGAGCCAGCTCACCAGGACCGTATCCAGCAGCAGCGGGTGGTGGCTCATGGCCTCGACGCCGCCGGCCAGCACCAGCTCGCTGCGTCCGCTGGATATCCCCTGCGCGGCGCTGTCGACCGCTTGCATGCCGGAGCCGCAGTTACGCTGCACGGTCCAGGCCGGAACCCGCTCGCCGCACCCGAGGCGCAGGCTCACGACGCGGGCGATATTGGCCTCGTCCGGGCCCGGGGCCACGCAACCGAGGATCACCTCGTCCAACTGCGCCGGCGAGAAAGGCTGGCGCGCCAGCAGCGGCCGCCCGGCGGCCAGGGCCAAGTCGGAGGCCAAAAAGGGCCCCGGCCGCCCCGGGCCTTGAGAAACGGGGTGCGGCTGCCGTCGACAATATATACCGCCCGGCCGGGCAGGTTGCTGCTGATCATGGGCCGGTCTCCTGATTGCTGGGGGCTGGGGCCAGCGGTTGGGCGAGATCGCTTCGGCCCATGCGCCCGGTGATGACCCGCAGCCGTTGGCGCCATTGGGCGCCGATCGGGCGGCGGTTATGCACGCCCAGGTCGTCGAAGCTGTCGACCTGGATGACCTGCTCGCGCAAGGCCTCGGACCGGCGCAGGATCTCTGCCTCGTCGGGCGTGAGCAACCCCAGGGGCAGGGCTTGAGCGATTAGCGCCTCCGTCTCCCGGGCGTCGATGCGCCCTCCACGGCGGGCCACGCGCAACCGTCGTTCCAGAGGCTCGGCTGCCTGGGCCGCTTCCAAGGCCAGCTCCAGACGCCCCACCGGGTTGTCGGGGTCGCGGCTCGTGAAGATGCCCGCGCTCAAGCGATTGCGCACGGCTGACGGAGCCAGCAGAAGGCGCGCAGCCAAGTGGTCGGCGCGGTCGTCCGGGCCGCGGTAGCCGAGGCCGCTCGGGAACACAGCCAGCCGCAGCAGCCAGGCCAAAGGCCGCAGGGGCAGATTGCGCAGCAGGCCGAGCATCGCCTCACGGCAGCGCGCCAGGCTGTCTTCGCAGGCCCAGCGCAGCAGAGGCAGCTCGGCGGTTTGGCGCCCGCCGTCCGCATACTGCTTGAGCATCGCGGACAGTAGGTAGAGGTGGCTCAGCAGGTCGCCCAGGCGCGCCGAAAGCCGCTCTCGACGCTTTAGGCTCGGGCCCAGGCTGAGCAGGCTCAGGTCCGCGGCCAGGGCGAAGGCCGCGCTGAGCCGGTTGACCTGCTGGAAATAGCGCCGCTCCGGGCCGTCCAGCGGGCTGGCGGAAAAGCGCCCGCGGCTGAACCCCAGCCAGAGGCTGCGGGCCAGATTGGTGCCGATAAAGCCGAGGTGGCCGAACAGGGCGCGGTCGAATGACGCCAAGGCCAAATCCGGATCGGGCTCGCGCAGGGCCGCCAGTTCGGCACGCAAGTACGGGTGACAACGAATCGCTCCCTGCCCGAACAGAATCATATTGCGGGTCAGTATATTCGCCCCCTCCACCGTGATGGCGATCGGGATGGCCTGGTAGACCCGGCCTATCGGGTTGCTCGGACCGAGGCAGATGCCGCTGCCGCCCTGGATGTCCATAGCATCGTTGATTACCTGCCGGTAACTCTCGGTAAGCTGGTATTTGACGATAGCGGAGACCACCGCCGGGCGCTCCCCCAGATCCAGGGCGCTCAGGGTGAGGCGCCGGGCGGCATCCATACGGTAGGTATTGCCCGCGATGCGGGCCAAGGCCTCTTCCACCCCTTCGAAGCGGCCGATTGGCTGACCGAACTGGCGCCGGACCGCTGCATAGGTGCCGCTGTGGCGCGCAGCCAGCTTGGCTGCCGCGGTGCCCAGGGCGGGCAGTGAGACTCCCCGCCCCTCGGCCAGGCACTCCATCAGCATGCGCCAACCGTGGCCGACCTTTTCCCGGCCGCCGATGATCCAATCCAGCGGGATGAACACGTCTTGCCCACTGGTGGGGCCGTTCTGGAACGGGATATTGCCGGGGAAGTGGCGGCGCCCGATCTCGACCCCCGGCGTATCCGTGGGGACCAGTGCCAGGGTGATGCCTAGCGCCTCGCGCTCGCCGAGCAAATGCTCCGGGTCGTAGAGCTTGAATGCCAGCCCGAGCAGAGTCGCCACCGGCGCCAGGGTGATGTAACGCTTGTCCCAGTTCAGCCGAATACCGAGTAGGGTCTTGCCGCCGAGCTCGCCTCGGCAGACGACACCGCGGTCTGGCATCGCCGCCGCGTCGCTGCCCGAATGCGGACCGGTCAGGGCAAAGCAGGGCACCTCTTCACCCCGGGCCAGGCGCGGCAGGTAGTGGTCGCGTTGGGCCTGGGTGCCGTAGCGCAGCAGCAACTCGGCCGGGCCCAGGGAGTTGGGCACCATCACCGTCACCGCGGCGGTAATACTGCGGCTGGCCAGCTTCATTACCACCGCCGAATGGGCCTGGGCGGAAAATTCGAGACCGCCGTAATGCTTCGGGATAATCATCCCGAACAGGCGCTCGCGCTTGAACGAACGCCAGATCTCCGCGGGCAGGTCCAGATCCTCGTGGGTGATGCGCCAATCGTCCAGGCGCCGGCATAATGCTTCAACTGGGCCGTCTAGGAATGCCTGCTCTTCAGGGTTCAGGGCCGGAGCGGGCACTGACATCAGGCGTCGCCAATCCGGCCGGCCGCTAAACAGTTCTCCCTCCCACCAGATGCTGCCGGCCTCCAGGGCCTCGCGCTCGGTGGACGACATCGGCGGCACCAGCGCTCGGAAGCGCTCCAGCAGCGGCGCGCTGATCCAGCGTCGGCGCCCGTAAGGGGCCAGGCGGAGCAGGGCGGCCGTCAGTGCCAGTGTCCACAGCAGCAGGGCCGGCAGCCCGCTAAGCAGACCGAACAGTCCGAGCGCCGCCAGCCCGAGGCCGACGGTCAGGGTCCAGACCACCGAGCCGCTGCGCAAATAGGTGAGTATCCCGACTCCCAGGGCGACGAGCGAGATGGCGAGCAGGTTGGCCACTTCAGCCTTTCCTGGGCGCGCGCTGAATGAACCCTAATACCTTGTCGCTGGGCTTTGGCGGGTCGGTTTCCGGGGCGTCCGGGGTGAAGATCGCCTCGTCGTTGTACTGCAAGTCGGTCTGGTGCCAGGGCAGGCGGCGGTAGATGCCCAGGTCCTCCAGGCCGAGGAACGGGTACTTGATGATCTCGAAATACGGGGAGTAATCGAAATCCCGCGGCGTGAACAGCCGGGGATTGCGCTTGAAGAAGCGGATGCTGCCGTCGTCCCCGCGGTCGATGAACGGCAGGATCGGGAAGTCCACCTGGCTGAAGGCCTCCGCCAGCAGGCAGGAGCATACGGTTCGGGTCGGTGCGCCCGCGTTGTGCTGGAACAGGGATGAGCGCCAGCGCCGCGGCAACACGCCCCAGGGGAACAGGAAACGGGCCAGATCCAGCAGGTGGCGCACATCGTATCCGACCCCCAATCGGCTCGCGCTGTAGCCGATCACCCGCTGGGCGTCTCCCGGCGACAAGCCGCTCGGGCGACAGATGCGCAGGTGGTCGCGGCGGTACTTGTCGAGCGGATTGATCACCGTGCCTTCGCCCAGCAGGGCCTCGAGCACCAAGCGATCTTCCGAGTCGCCTTGGTGCTGGGCCTCCACCCGAGTGCGCACCTTGGGGTCAGGTATATCGCTCAGGCGCCCCAAATAAAGGGCGGCATGGGTCCAGGGACTCTGGGTGATCAGTTTGATCACTTCGGCGACCCGGCTGCGGCCTTCCACCAGCAGCACGTCGCCGGGGCGCAGTTCGAAGGAGATCCGGCGGAAGTCGCAAAGCGGCGTATTCGGCTGAGGGCTCTCCTTCAGGATCCAGTGTGCGATCCAGTTGCCCAGCCGATTGGCTAGGTCTTTCATGATCCGCATTCCAAGTAACAAACCTGAGCAAATGACTCGGTTATTAGATAGACCCGAGCGATTCATGAATAGTTTCTCCTGGAGCCTGGCCGACTCGGCGCATCGGACCTAGCCGCAAGGTGATAAAAGCGCAGCCGGATGGTTTGAAGTCCGATGCCCCACGGCAACCGGCTATCTATACTTGCATTTTTTCAATTACCTACTAGGTGTTTCTAGATTATCTTAATAGATGAAGAAAACGCATTCCGAACTAACTCGCGGGCCATTCAAGCGACTTGTCGCTTCCCGCCAGCCACTGCCTGGAAGCAGGTATCGGGTCGGCACAGCAGCGCCACTTTCGGCGCATCAGGCTGCGGTTTCACGCCCTAAGCGCTGATAGGCAAAAAATATGTTTTTTTATAATTGTTTATCGTTGGGCTATTTTACTCAAGTCTCGAACTAAAGAGACCGCCCGCTCCAGTTGATTGTGCCGGTGTGGAAATGGGGAGAAAAGCGGATGCCGCCCCTGCGCAGGGCGCAGATGACACCCCGCTGCATCAACGCCCCGTGCAGCCGCTCCATGTCCTGGCCGGGCACGCGAAAGCTGGCGATCCCGGAGCGCTGGACTGCCGCCTTGGGGCTGAGGATATCGAATCCATTTAATTCATATAATTCATATAGATATTTAGTATTTTTCAGAACGTATCTCGATACGGATTCGATGCCGACCTCGAGCAAGCAGCGAGAGACTGGCGTGCAGCCCGTGGATGCCCAGCATATTCGGGCTGCCGCACTCGAAGCGGCGGGCGTCCGTCGCCGGTTGCCAGTCCAAACGATCATAGTCGCCCCGGTGTTCGACCATATGCCAACCGAACTGCTGCAGCCGCAATCCGTTCGCGCAACTCGGCCCGGCAATAGAACAGCGCCAGGCCCTCGGGCCCCAGCATCCATTTGTGGCCGTCCGCCGCCACGAAGTCGGCGCTGCAGGCCTGCACGTCGAAAGGCAACGCTCCCAGGCTCTGAATCGCATCCACGCAGAACAAGATGCCGCGCTCCCGGCAGAAGGCGCCAACTACGTTCCAGATCCAGCCTGCAGCCCGGTCGCATACTGCACCGAACTGACGCTCAGCAGCCGGGTGCGTTCGTCGCACAGCGCGAACAGACGCGACTCGGGGTCGTCGAATTCGCCGCCAAGGGGCGCCAGCCTTAGCGATGACGCCCGAGGCGCTAACGCCTCCCATGCGATGCGATTGGAGGGAAACTCTCCGGCGAAGCTGACGATATTGTCGCCGGCCGCCCAATCCAGGCCGCCAGCGATCATTGACAGCCCCTCGGAGGTGCTCTTGAGCAGGGCGATGTCGGTCACCGCCGGCGCATGGATCAGCAGCGCCAACTGCTCGCGCAAGGCCTCCTCTACCTGCATCCAGCGCGGATAGTACTGGGCTCCGCGGCTGGCGTTTTCCGCAGCGAAGCGCTGGACAGCTTCCGCGGTGCGTCGCGGCCAGGGCGCAACTGCGGCATGGTTGAGATAGATCAAGTCGTCTTGCAGGGGGAATTCGGGGTGCACGCCAGCGGCTCCTTTGGATGGCTCGAGTTTGTGGTCCTAGGATGATGTTCCCTGAAATGCGGGCGCCGTGACAACTCCCGGGCCAGCGGCCCAGGCCCTGCGCAGCTTGCGTTTACCCCCCTTGGAATCTATCGTTAGGGACGCTTTGCGACCAATTGATGGCCCCGGTCCGACTGCCTAATCACGAATAGCCTACAAAGTAGACCCGAATGAACGAAAAACCCGTCGTACTGGTCACGAGAAAGCTCCCGGACGCGGTGGAAGATCGGTTGCGCCGCTCGTTCGATCCCCGCCTAAACGCCGACGACCGCGTGTACACCCAGGACGAGCTGCTGGAACTGGCTCAAGGCGCCGATGCCATTGTCCCCACGCACACCGAGCGGCTGAACGCGGAACTGATCCGCCGTTTGCCAGATAGTATTCGGGCCATCTGCAGCTTTTCGGTTGGTTTCGACCATATCGACCTGCAGGCGGCGAAGGCCCGCGGGATCATAGTCACGAACACTCCCGATGTGCTTAGCGACGCCACCGCCGAGATCGCGCTGCTGTTGATGCTCGGCGCCGCCCGGCGCGCCCACGAAGGTGAGCAGTTGATTCGCACCGCAACCTGGCTGGAGTGGAGTCCCACCTACCGGCTCGGCATCCAGGTCACGGGCAAGCGGCTCGGCATTGTCGGCATGGGGCGGGTAGGGCAGGTGTTAGCGCGGCGCGCCCGCGGTTTCGAAATGGACATTCACTATTACAACCGCCACCGCCTGAGCCCAGAGCTGGAGGCCGGCGCCCAGTATCACGAAGACCTCGATGAGCTGCTGGCGCTAAGCCAGTTCCTGTCGATCCATTGCCCGGCCACACCGGACACCCATCACCTTCTCAATGCCGAGCGCATCGCCCGGCTGCCGGATGGGGCCGTGGTAGTCAACACCGCACGCGGCGCGGTAGTGGATGACGATGCCCTGATCGCGGCCCTGTCATCAGGCAAGCTGTTCGCCGCCGGCTTGGACGTCTACAACGGAGAGCCGAACATCGATCCCAGGTACCGGGAACTGGACAATACCTTCCTGCTGCCGCACATCGGCAGCGCCACCCGCGAGACCCGTGACGCCATGGGTTTCCGCGCCCTGGACAATCTGGACGCCATCATCGCCGGGCGGGAGCCGCTGGACCGCTTGGTGTAACCAGGGAAGCGTCGTCTAAGAAGGCCGCACAAGGAGGATCGGTGCAGCGTTCTGCGGCGAGTGCGGCAAGGCTCCCTTGTGTCAGTCCTTGTCGCGTCTGGCGCGGAGGCTGCTCCAGAAGTCATAGATCGCCAGCAGCGATACAAAGGCGATCACGACGATCAGGTCGATGTCGGGGACGAAGATCGCCACGGTCGCCAGGAAGGCAATCATCGTCGCCAGGGCGAGGATCGCCATAATCTTGTCGGTCATCTTCGGTTCCTCCGTATCCAGGGGGCGTTTCAGCCCTGCTCCGCCAAGGTCTTGACCAGCCAGCGCGCGGTGCGCAGCAGACGGCCGTCATCATACCTTGGCCCGATCAATTGCACGCCCACCGGCAACCCGTCGGCACCGGCCAACAAAGGCAGGGTGACGGCCGGTACGCCGAGCATCGACCAGAGCACATTGAACGCCGCGCTACCGGTGCTTTGCAAACCCTTCGGAGCTTGGCCCGGGGCCGACGGGGTAATAATGGCGTCGTAGCGGTCGAACACCTCTTCCAGTCCGGCGTAAAGAGTCTCACGCCAGTCCAGGCTGGCCAGATAGTCGGCGGCGGCGATTTGACGCCCTTCCTCGACCGCGGCCCGAGTCTGCTCCGCCAGCCGGTCCGCTCCGCGGTCGTAGTAGTGGCGCAGGTTGTGGGCGATTTCGGCCAGCATGATGCGGCGGTGGGCGATCGCCCCCTCGGCAAACAGGGGTGGCAGTTCCACCTCGTCGCAACGCTCCCCGAGGGCGGCGGCGAGTTCATTGAATCCCTCGGCGCAGTCGGGCTCGATCTCGGACCAGGAAGGGGTCTTGACGAAGGCCAGCAGGGGCCGGACCGGCGGCTCGGATAGGGCGATGCTCAGCAGTTGCGGAGAGGCCGCCGGGCGGGTGTCCGGGTCGTCCGGGTCATGGCCGGCCAACACGTCTGCCAGCAGCGCCGCGTCTTCCAGGCTGCGGCCGAAGGTGCCCAGGGTGTCGAGCCGGCGCGAGGTACGCAGCACGCCGCTGCGGGGGATGAGCCCGAAGCTGGGCTTGAAACCGACGACGCCGCAGAAGCTCGCCGGGCGAATCACCGAGCCCCCGGTCTGGGTTCCCAAGGCCAGGGGCACCATCCCTGCCGCCACCGCCGCTGCGGAGCCGGACGAGGAGCCCCCGGGCGTGCGGTCCGGGGCCCAAGGGTTCCGGGTCTTGGCCGGCGCCAGGTAGGCCAACTCGGTGGTGACCGTCTTGCCCAGGATCACGGCACCGGCAGCCCGCAGCCGGCTCACCAGCCAGGCATCCTCCTCCGGCTGCCGGCCGGCGTCCAAAGCGGCGCCGTTTTCGGTCGGCAGGTCCTGGGTGTCGACGATGTCCTTCACACCCACCGGCAGCCCGTGCAAAGGGCCGAGCGGCAGACCCGCCAGACGCTTTTCATCCAGGGACTCGGCCTGGGCCAGGGCGTGATCCTCATCGAGGGCGGCCCAGGCCTGGACCTCGGGCTCACGCCGGGCGATGCGGGCCAGGCAAGCGCGGGTCACTTCGACCGCGCGCAAGCTGCCGCTGGCCAGGGCGTCGCGCAGGGCCAGTGCGCCTAGGTCCGCCGGATCAGGAGTTCCTGGATTCATGACGCCTCTCCTCAACGCCCGTAGATCAGATCGGGCAGCCAAAACACCAGATTCGGGAAGGTATACATCATGACCATGGCGAACAACACCATCGCCAGGAACGGGTAGCTGCCGTTGAAGATCTGGACCAGTCGCACCTCGGGCGGCGCTATGCCCTTGAGGTAGTAGGCGGACATGGCCATCGGCGGCGTCAGGAACGAAGTCTGCAGATTCAGCGCTACCAGAATGCCGAAAAACAGCGGATCGATCCCGAAATGCGGCAGCAGCGGCAGGAAGATGGGCACGAAGATGATGATGATTTCCGACCACTCCAGCGGCCAGCCGAGCAGGAAGATAATGATCTGAGCCATGATCAGGAACATCACCGGCGAGATGTCGAGTCCGGTGACGAATTCGCTGATGATTTGCTCGCCGCCCAGATAGGAAAACACCGAAGAGAAGGTCCAGGAGCCGACGAACAGCCAGCACACCATGGACGTGGTGCGCACCGTCAGGTACACGGATTCGCGCAGGCGCTGCCAGGTGAAGGCGCGGTAGGCGAAGGTGAGCAACAACCCGCCCAGGGCCCCGACGGCTGCCGCCTCGGAGGGCGTCGCCAAGCCGAACAGGATGGCCCCCAGCACCGCCAGGATCAAAAAGGCGAGGGGGAAGAACGACGTCAGCAATTGCCACAAGATGCTCCCGAAGGAGACATCCCCGATCTCTTCTTTAGTGGGCTTGGGCGCAATTTCCGGTTGCAGCATCGAGCGCCCCACCACATAGACAATGTAAAGCCCTGCCAGGGCCAGGCCAGGCAACAGGGCGCCGGCATAGAGCTTGACAATCGACACGCCCGAGGCCGCCGCATAGACGATCAGCATGATGGACGGCGGGATCAGGATGCCGAGGGTGCCGCCGGCGCAGATGACGCCGGCCGCCAGGCTGGTGTTGTAACGGGCCTTGAGCATCGCCGGCAAGGCAAGCAGCCCCATCAGGGTGACCACGGCGCCGACGATGCCAGTGGCGGTGGCGAACAGGGTGCAGGTGATCAAAGCGGCCACCGCCATCGACCCCGGCACGTTGCGGGCGGCGATATTCAGGGTGTGAAAAAGCCGGGCAACGATATTGGCGCGCTCGACGATATAGCCCATAAACAGGAACAAGGGCACCGCGGTCAGTACGTCATTGGCCATCACCGAGTAGGTCTGATTGACGAACAGATCGAAGATGCGGTTGTTGAACAGGCCCTCGACCCAGAGCTCGATCTGGGTCCAGTCACCGGCGTCCGCCGCCACCGCCCTGTCATAGGCGCGCCACATGCGGGAGGCGTCGAAATAGGCGTAGTAGCCGAAGCCGATGCCCATGGCCATGAGGGTGAAGGCCACCGGGAAGCCCAGCAGGATGATGAACAGGAACATGCCCAGCATGAACAGGGCGATGACGGGATCAGACATGGCTTAGCTCCGCAGCTCGTCTTGGTATTCTTCTTTAAGGCCGCGCCCGTCCTCGCGCGCCGCCCCCGTCGCGAAATTGCCGGGCGCCACGCCCTTGGTGCGGGCCAGTCGGGTCTCGGTCTCCTCGACATCCTCGGCTGCGACCAGCCATTCGCCGGTGCGGATGCAGATGATACAGCGAAATACCTGAGCGATGCCCTGGATCAGCAACAGCACGCCGGCCACTACGATCACGGTCTTGAATTGGAAGATGGGGATGCCCGCCGGGCTGTTGACGCTGACCTCCAGGTAACGCCAGGAGCGCGAAGCGTATTTCCAGCCGGCAATGATCAGGGCCAGGATGCCGGGGAAGAAGAACAGGAAATACAGCACCAGCTCGACCCGGGCCTGGGTCTGGGGCTTCCACAGCCGGTAGACGAAATCGCCCCGCACGTGACCGCCTCGGGACAGGGTGTAGGCCCCGCCCATCATGAATAGGGTGCCGTACGTGATGTAGGACAGGTCAAAGGCCCAGTCGGTGGGCGCGTTGAAGCCGTAGCGCACCAACACCTCGTAGCCGACACCGATGGCCATTACCAGGATGAGCCAGGCGAAGGCCTTTCCGAACCAGGCCGAGAGCCGGTCGGCGAACTCGATATAGGCGAGCATAGACGTGCCCCTTCAGCGGCGATCTGTAGTATGCAGGGAACCCCCGAGCGGCCGGCACTGCGGCCGCCCGGGCGATCGGGATCAGAGTTTCAGCTTACCCGGGAAGTAGTGATTGTAGGCCAGGGTGTAGTCGGGGGAGTTCATCAGTTCGTAGAACACGACCCGCTTGACCCAGGCGCGCTGGCTGTCCAGCACCTTCTTCATGAAGGGGTCCTTCTCCAGTTCCGGGATGATCTCGTCCCAAGCTTTGAGCTCGGCATCCAGGATGTCCTGGGAGGTGCGCTCCACGTTCACGCCATCCTTGCTCTCCAGAGTCTCCAGGTCCTTGGAGTAGTTGTCCAGGGCGGTGGCTGTGTTGGCGGTGCTGGCGGCCTCCACGCCGTACTCCAGGATGGCGCGCAGGTCGTCGTCCAGGTCGTCCAGGAAGTCCTTGTTAAAGAGGAACTCGAAGCTCTCGCTGGCCTGGTGGTAAGAGGAGAGATAGTAGTACTTGGCTACGTCCTGGGCGCCGAAGCGCATGTCGGAGGAGGGGTTGTTGAACTCGAAGGCGTCGATCACGCCGCGCTCCATGGCCGGCACGATCTCACCGCCGGGCAACTGGGCGACGCTCATCCCCATCTTCTGCATCAGATCGGCGGCCAGGCCCACGGTACGGTACTTGTAGCCCTTGAGTTCCGCCGCCTTGTTGACCGGCTTCTTGAACCAGCCGAAGGGCTGGGCGGGCATGGGAAAGCCAAGCAGTCCCACGACGTTCAGGCCCATTTTGTCCTGGGTCAGTTCCCGGTAAAGTTCCCGGCCACCGCCGCCATTGAACCAGGCCAGCATGGTGGTGGCGCTGCCGCCGAACACGGGACCGGTACCGAACAGGGAGGCGGCCTTGTTCTTGCCGTACCAGTACACGCACACCGAGTGGGCCGCGTCCAGCACGCCGTCGCTGACCGCGTCCATGACCTGGAACGCCTTGACCACTGCGCCGGCCGGCAGCAGATCGATCTTCAGGCGACCGCCGGACATGCGCTCGACCCGCTCCACATACTCGCGGGCGAAGTCCATCCAGATGTCGGAGGCGGGCCAGGAGGTCTGCATCTTGATTACTTTAGGGGCCGGGCTTGCGATCACCGCGGGTGCCGCTATAGCACCGGCGGCGGCCGCCAAGCCGGTCTTCAGAAACTTGCGGCGGCCCGTGGCAGCTGCGGCCGGTTCGTTAGAAATCGCCGTTTCTTGCTTATTCTCGCTCATCATCTTTCCTCCAGATTGGTGGTAGGGGCGGCGTATCTACGCTCCTGCGGCGACCGGTCCCCGGTTACTGCTGCAGCGTCCACGCTGTTTGAACCGACAACATAGACCCAAGCGATCTGCTACCCAAACCCGGTTTTCGGATTTGGGTGCAAGCAACGGAAACGGGGTCTCACGAATCCGGATCGTCAATGTTTTCATTGTTATCAGCGACATCATAGCCGGTCAAACCGGCCGATACCGCTGGCGCTTAGTATAGCCGCGGCGGACACTCAGGCGATCTCGTGTTTTGCCAGCAATTCCAGGGCCCGAGCCATGGCCGAGTGGTCCAGCCCCGACCAACCTTGCCCGGCGCAGGCATTGAACAGTTCCTGGGTGCTGGCGGTGTTGGGCAGGCTGACGCCCAGTGCGCGGGCCCCGGCCAGCGCCAGATTGAGGTCCTTCTGATGCAGTTCGATACGGAAGCCGGGGTCGAAACTGCGCTTGATCATTCGCTCCCCGTGTACCTCCAGGATCTTCGACCCGGCGAACCCGCCCATCAGTGCCTGGCGCACCCGGGCCGGATCGACGCCCGCCTTGGAAGCGAACAACAGGGCCTCGCCGACCGCCTCGATGGTGAGGGCGACAACGATCTGATTGGCCACCTTGCAGGTCTGGCCGGCACCGTTTTCACCCACCAGGGTGATGTTCTGACCCATCAGATCGAATAGCGGGCGGCCGCGCTCGAAGGCCGCCTCGGTGCCGCCCACCATAATGGTCAGCGCGGCGTTCTTGGCCCCCAGTTCGCCGCCGGAAACCGGTGCGTCCAGATACTCGCAGCCGGCCGTACGCACCCGGGTCGCGAACTCCCGGGTTTCAATCGGCGAAATCGAGCTCATGTCGATCACCAGCTTCCCCGGTCGCAGGCCGTCGGCAACGCCGTGTTCCCCAAACAGCGCGTCGGCGACATCCGGGGTGTCGGGCACCATGGTTATGATCACCTCCGCCTGCTCCGCCAGCTCGCGCCGGGTCGGGCAGGGCAGGGCACCGCCGTCCAGCAACTCGGCCGGCAACTCGGAACGGTGCTTGTACAGCAGCAGGTCGTGCCCCCCGGCCTGCAGGTGACGCGCCATGTGCCGGCCCATGATTCCGGTGCCGATAAAGCCGATCTTGCTCATGATTCTGTTTTTCTCCCCTGGTTCATTTCATGGTCGGCATATGGAAGTCCGCGCCGGCGCGGATGCCGGTCGGCCAGCGCGAGGTGACGGTCTTCAGCCGGGTGTAGAAGTGCACGCCTTCCATGCCGTGCATGTGGATATCGCCGAACAGCGAGCGCTTCCAGCCGCCGAAACTGTGGAACGCCATCGGCACCGGTATCGGCACATTGATGCCGACCATGCCGACCTGCACCCGCGACGAAAAGGTGCGCGCGGTATCCCCGTCGCGGGTGAAAATCGCGGTCCCATTGCCGTATTCATGGGCATTCACCAGTTCCAGCGCCCGCTCGAAGTCGGGCACCCGCACCAACACCAGGACGGGGCCGAAGATCTCCTCCCGGTAGATGCGCATATCGGAGCTGACGCGGTCGAACAGGCAGCCGCCGAGATAAAAGCCGCCAGGGTGCCCGGGCACCACGATGCCGCGGCCGTCCACCACCAGCTCGGCGCCTTCGGAGACACCCAGGTCGACATAACCGCGCACCCGCTCATAGTGGGCCTGCGTGACCAGGGGGCCCATCTCGGATTCGGGGTTTGTTGCCGGTCCGACCTTGAGCGCAGCGACGCGGGGGGCGAGCCGTTCCACCAAGGCGTCGGCAGTGGCATCGCCCACCGCCACCGCCACCGAGATCGCCATGCAGCGTTCGCCGGCCGAGCCGTAGGCCGCGCCCATCAGGGCGTCCGCTGCCTGATCGAGATCGGCGTCGGGCATCACTACCATATGGTTCTTGGCCCCGCCCAGAGCCTGCACCCGTTTGCCCTGCTCGGTGCCGGTCCGATAGATGTACTCGGCCACCGGGGTCGAGCCGACGAAACTGACCGCCGCCACCTGCGGGTGAGAGAGCAAGGCGTCCACCGCCTCCTTGTCGCCGTTTAGCACGTTGAAGACACCGAAGGGCAGGCCGGCCTCGCTGAACAGCTCGGCCAGGCGCAGCGCGGTCGACGGCACGCGCTCGGAGGTCTTGAGTACGAACGTATTGCCGCAGGCGATGGCCATGGGAAACATCCACATCGGGACCATGGCCGGGAAATTGAACGGGGTGATACCCGCGCACACGCCCAGCGGTTGGCGCAGGGAATGACTGTCGACATTGGTACCCACGTTTTCCGAAAAACTGCCTTTCAACAGGTGCGGCGCCCCGCAGGCGAACTCCACCACCTCGATGCCGCGGGTGACCGAACCCAAGGCATCGTTCAGCACCTTGCCATGCTCCTGAGATACCAGTTGCGCCAACTCCTCCCGGTGCCGATCCAGCAACTCCTTGAAGCGGAACAGCACTGCCGCGCGGCGCAGCGGCGGGGTGTCGCGCCAGGCCGGAAAGGCCGCCGCAGCCGCCTCGACCGCTCCCGCGGTCTCTTGCGCCGAGGCCAGGGGCACCTGGGCCTCTACCTCGCCGGTAGCCGGGTTGTAGACGTCGCCAAAACGGCCGCTCGTGCCGGCGGTTGCGAGCCCGTTCAGGTAGTGGTGCAGGGTCTTGCTCATCAAACGGTCCTCGGAGGGCATGCGTGCTATTGTTCTTGGTTTGTCAGGACGGTCGCGGTGTACGCAGCTAAGCCACCCAAGCATAGCAAAGCTTGCCGGCGACATACGAGGCGCTGACATTTCGGGCCGGGCTTCGCTGGAAAGGCGCTGGCTAAAAATCGACCAACCAAGATCCAACCATAGGGGGAAAAACCATGGCAACCATCTCGTCCCGGGGCGAAATCGTGGAAACGAGCGGAGAATTACCGGCGCTGGGAAGCCCCGCGCCGGATTTTTCGCTGCGCAAGGCCGACCTGATGCCGATCGGGCTGTCCGACTACGCGGGCATGCGTCTGGTCTTGAATATCTTCCCCAGCATCGACACGCCGACTTGCGCCAAGTCTGTGCGGCAGTTCAATCAGCAGGCCGGAGCCATGCCGAACACCCGGGTGCTGTGCGTGTCGGCGGACTTGCCATTCGCCTTGAGTCGTTTCTGCGGTGCCGAGGGCATCGACCAAGTTGAGACGGCATCAGTCTACCGAGCGCCCGAGTTCGGACAAGACTACGGTGTCTACATGGCGGAAGGCCGCCTGGGCGGATTGCTGGCGCGCGCCATCCTGGTGGTCGACGAGACCGGAAACGTAATCCATCGGGAACTGGTGCCCGAGATTGCTCAGGAACCGGACTATGAAGCAGTGTTGGCCGTGCTCGGGCCCTGAATGCGTCGAGGCCTACCGGGAACACTAGTGCGCATAATGTATATTATGTTAAATTAGGTATCCACCAACGGACGCCCAATGCCAAAATCCGGCCAGGCCCGCGCCCCGACCGCCGATCAGCGGCTGCATCTGTTCGCGGCGATTCGCCAGCATCGGCACCCGGAGCAGAGCTGGGACTGGGCGCGCAGGAGATCGCCCTGCTCCAGATCAAAGGCGCCGATGCGATGCAGCGCTCTCGCAGCCGATACCGCAGGAAATCGATCCATTTCGATATCGAGAATTTCCACCAGACTGTGCGTGTGCGCCAGATCGAAGCGCTCGCAAAGGCCGGCTCCGGCTCCGCTATCAACCCGGAGGATTTCTACCCGCCGCTGAAGCAGCACAAAGGCAAATCCCGCGACTTGCCCATCGTCTCTCCGGAACTCCGTGAGGCGTTGATCGATTACCTGTGACTGCGGATTGTCAAGGCCGGACGGCCCCGCTCTTTCTTACCCGAATCCGTAAAAGTGGCGCAAAAGAAAAGATCGCGGGCCATGTGAGCCCCTCTACTACCTTGATCTATGAAGACCTGCCGGAGGACCAACTTCATCAGCGGTGAGGTGGTCCCGCCGCGGGCGACATGGGCTTCCCACTCCGCCCCGCTCTATGGGCGATACGGTTAGCCCGTCTCCTGGGCGAGCCAGGCGGCGCAGGCCGCGGCCTCCACCGAAGCTCACCTCGTCCACTGGCCCCATCCAAGACTTCTCTGCGCGATCGAGCCCTATTTGGAAGTGCATCGGGTTGCCTCTATCGGCAGAGATCGTGATCTAGAGGGGCGCCCCAAGTCCCATGGGGCTCAGTTCGGCGGCGCTTTCCTGCCAGTGAATTTCGGGATTTCTTCTTGAAATTGTACATATACGATCCGATAATACGATTAAGTTCATATCTGGACTCTTGAGGGAGGAACCATGCCAAGACAAACTCCAAACCCACTGTTGTCCGATAGCGCTAAGATCGCCAGAGGCACGCTGCGGACTTTCTTCAACATCGCCAGCGCCTGGCGACTCGATACGGAACAGGCGATGCGTCTGCTGGGTCTCGGTTCCAGGAGCACCTATTTCAAGTGGAAGAAGCACCCGGAAAGCGCCAAACTCGGCCAGGATAAACTCGAACGGCTTTCCTATATCTTCGGCATCTACAAGTCTTTGCAGGTTCTGCTTCCAAAGCCGGAATCCGCGGACCAATGGATTCACCGCCCCAACAAGGCAGCGCCGTTCCAGGGACGATCCGCGCTGGAGCGCATGCTGTCCGGGCATGTCGCCGATCTGTATGTGGTGCGCCAGTATCTGGATTCGCAACGCGGGTGGTCTTGATCCCGCCGTTGGGATATGTCGACTGGCGGCCCTGCTGGCGCTTGGCGTCGAGCCGGTTTCCGCCGGCAGGCTTGTTCGACCGGGTTGCCGAACCCGAAGACCTGGAGATTGTTCTCGCGATTGAGAGCATGACCAACGACCGGTTGCGGGACGAAGCCGGAGAGATCGCTCTTGTACATCCAGAGGAACGGGTATCCGGTCCGGGTACCACCCCGATCATGGCCGCGTTCACCCACCTCAACCCCGTGGGCAGTCGGTTTTCCGACGGCACCTATGGCGTCTACTACGCAGCCAAAGATATCGACACGGCGATTCGCGAGACCTGTTTTCACACCGAACGTTTCTTGGCCGCCACGGAAGAGCCGCCAATAGAGATCGACATGCGCAGCTATGCATCCGACCTGGAATCCGAGATGCACGATATCCGGGGTATGCAAGCGAGCCTCCCCGATATTTACGCGCCGAATCCGTCCCATTACGGCGCCGCTCAGTGCCTGGCCAGAGAACTCCGAGACACTGGCTCGAACGGAATCGCTTATAGCAGCGTTCGCAATGCTGAAGGAGAGTGCGTGGCTGTGTTCCGGCCACGGATCTTATCGCCGGTGCGCCAAGGCGCACACTTTTGCTATATGTGGGATGGCGAAAAGATTGCCGAAATTTACGAGAAAAGGGCCTATACCCCGCCCGGAACGGCGTAATGGGCGGCTGACGGCGCCCGGTATGCAGGCCGGAGAAGGCAAGACAGATTTTCGAGTTTCTTCAGAAGCCGGGCCAAGCGAGCCTTCGAACGACCTCTGGTGTCTCGAACGCCGGGTCGTACCTACTTCTTACGCAGTGTCGAGCCGCCCCTCGGTCCAAGAGTATATTGACCGGTCACTGCTGTCCCATTTCGAGCTAACGAGAAAGGCCTGAAAACCGACTTGTTTTGACGCAATGAAATCGAGAACTTCATTGAAGAGCAGGCAGGAGTCTAGGCCTTGGCACTGCGTTCGCGCATCATCCTGTGTCAAAGGCCTTGAGAACAAAGCCGTCACGGGGCATTTTTCGGTGAGCCCACAGACGGTGTCGAAGCGGTGACTACAAACCGTTCGTTCGGCCAGTTGCGAACCGGCGTTTGAGCAACACCTGCTGAAGGTAGCGCAGCGACACAGCAACGGTTTGCTGAGAGGCGCCGGTTGCGCACCGATGCCAAACGACCGGTATAGGAAGTATCCCTCTGCCTCGGCTACCCTGGGCTGGCAATACGTCTTCCCCGTAACTTGCCAGCCAGGTCGGCAACGGGAATTTCGACAAAGCACTGCGGATCGCCTGCTGCCATGTGTCCGTTAGCAATCAGCTCGTATAGGAGGCCATACAGCTCCTCGTCGCTTCCTTGGGTGACGGCAATGAGGTAACGGGTTTCGTTGGATTCCTGGCGTTCCGTTTTCTAGGGCAAACAGGAATGTCAAACTCTGCAAACTGTGACTGCCTCCCCGGCAAAGCCGGGGGATTCCCCTATATGGTTTAAGACGGTCGCTGCCGCGCGGGCCTCCGCTTCAGGCCCGAGATCGTAGCAACTGCTGGTTTGCGGGCTCGCTTGCCCCGCCAACGGCCAACCGTCAAATTTGTTTGATCTAAGGGAGTTTGAGTATGTCGAAACCGGGTCGAGTGTTCTTGGGATTACTTTCCGTCTACCTCCTCTTTATCACCGGCGCGGCAAAGGCCGCTGTCAATCTTGCAATCGATGTCAATCCGGACTCGGTGCAACCGGGCCAACAGGCGCTGATAGAGATCGTTGTAACCAACTCGGGCGTGACGTCCACATCGGATCTCACCGTCACCCTCCTCTATCCCGACGGCGTGAACGCCATACCCGAGAGCCTGATCTCTGGTCCGCTGGATGCCGCCGCGTCCTGTGTAGGGAGCGGCTCAACCTCGTGCAGTGCCGGGGAGACGATCCAGTGGTCCCTGGGCACCCTGGCCCCGGGGCAGGCGGTTCAGATGTCGCTTCCGCCGGTGGTCTGGAACGCCACTGCGGTCGGCACCCTGATCCCCTGGGAGGCGGAACTGTCCGACGACATCGATTCCCTGGCCAGCGCGTCGTCGACCCTGGCGGTAGACGCTGCGCCGGCACTGACGGTGGCCATCGACGAGGACCAGGACCCGGTTCCGGCAGGCGGCACCCTCGCCTATACACTGCGCTACGGCAATCGCTCGGCGGCCAGCGTCACCGATACCGAGTTAGAATTCACTCTGCCCGCGAACGCCAGCCTCGTGGCCACCACCGGCGGCGGCACCCTGAGCGGCGATGTCCTGAGTTGGAACCTGGGCACCCTGCCCGCCAGCGCGGTAGGCGAGCAGACGCTCTGGGTGCAGGTCGATGCGGGCGCAGCCGACGGCGACCTGGTGCGCTCCGAGGCCGAGATCGGCGGCATCAGCGGCGCGCTGCCCACGGCGCGGGAGGCGACCGGGACAGCCTATGTGGCACCGAGCACGCCGCTGGCCTTGGCGCTGGATGTCACGCCGCTGCCGGCGCTGCCGGGCCAGCAGGTCCAGGTGGCCTTGTCGGTCACTAATCCGGGCGCATCGAACGTGCTCGGCGCTGTGGTGCGGATGCGCTATCCCGACGGCATGCAATCCATCGCCGAAAGCCTGATCGCGGGTCCGCTGGACGCCGCCGCATCCTGTGCAGAGAACGGCGCAAGCACATGCAGTACCAGGGAAACTATCCAGTGGTCCCTGGGCACCCTGGCCCCAGGGCAAACGGTGCAGATGTCGCTTCCGTCGGTGGTCTGGACCGGGACGGCCCCAGGCACCTTGATCAACTGGTCCGCCCTGGTCACGGAAGACGGAGGCTCCTTGCGCCGCGCGACGGAAACCCTGGCGATCGGGCCTGATTTCCCGACCGGCCCGGCTGACCACATCGGCGTCTACCGCCCGGGCAACCGCCGCTTTTACCTGGACGTCGACGGCAATAACCGCTGGAACGCGGGCGATTATCTCTCGGCGCCTTTCGGTATTTCGGGGGATATCGCGGTGACCGGTGACTGGAACGGGGACGGCATCGATGAGATCGGCGTATACCGGCCCGGCGCTGCTCGATTCTTCTTGGACTTGAACGGGAACGATGTATGGGACGGCACGCCGACGGACGCAACCGCGAGGTTCGGCGCTGTTGGGGACGAGCCGATCACCGGAGACTGGAACGGGGACGGCACCGATGAGATCGGTGTATACCGGCCCGGCGCTGCTCGATTCTACTTGGACTTGAACGGCAACGATGTATGGGACGGCACGCCGACGGACGCGACCTCTACGTTTGGCGTTGTTGGGGACAAGCCGATCATCGGAGACTGGAATGGTGACGGCACCGATGAGATCGGTGTATACCGACCCGGCGTTGCTCGATTCTACTTGGACTTGAACGGGAACGATGTATGGGACGGCATGCCGACGGACGTGGCCTCCAGCTTCGGCGCTGTTGGGGACGAGCCGATCATCGGAGACTGGAACGGGGACGGCATCGATGAGATCGGTGTATACCAGCCCGGTGCTGCTCGATTCTACTTGGACTTGAACGGGAACGATGTATGGGACGGCACGCCGACGGACGCGACCTCCAGGTTCGGCGCTTTGGTTGACCAGCCAATTGTTGGATCGTGGTGACCTAGGTTAGCGGCACCCTTGCACGGGGCCTGGAAACGGCGGGGCCCTGCGGTAGTAGCGACTTGATCTGACAGTTACCGGTTTCGATAGTGTGACTGTCAGGTCAGGTCCGAACTACTCCACCTTCATGTCATGCCCTTGGAACGCCCCGCCAGAGCCTGATTTCACCCACAGGTTTTCGCTGAGGGGCCCGAAGGCTAGGCCTTCCGTGTCGCTTCGTCTCCGCCCTGCGTATATCGGTCGAAGAAGATCCGAACCAGGTCCGAGCGGGTCACCACCCCGACCACGCGGCGCTCCTCATCGCATACCAGCAGCCGCTTGACCCGGTGCCTTTTCATCAGATCGAGGGCATCGTGCAAAGTCTGGGCTGGGGACGCACAAATCACTTCCCGCACCATGTGATCGGATATGCGGTCGTCGGGACTTTCGAGTTCAGCGTGATGTGACAAATGGCTGAACAGGGATTCCAGCGTCTGCCAGAGGTTGTGCGTTGGATGCTGGGCCGGTACGCCGAGCGCACAGAGAAAATCCGCTTCGGTGATAATGCCGACGAGCCGATCCGCATCGTCCAAGACGGCGAGTCCGCTGATGCGTTCGGTAACCATCAGGTGGGCAGCCTCCGACATGGGTGTCTCTGGCCGGACGGAATGCACCGGTTTGGTCATAATTCCGCTGATGCTCAGTGACTCGGTGATCCGTTGGTTGGCGAAATGCTCGGCACGTTCGGCCAACGTCATCAAATCGTTCACTCCGATGTCCATAAAGGTCTCCATGCTTTCGATCGCACGTTGGTAGTCTTCGCGACGCGGCCTTCGGGATGGATGGCCGTCACTCATCGGTTTGCTCCGTTGAGGCTGCTGACTCTGTCCACGGCGGGGGCTTTCGGGATTTCCGATTCGCCAGCCCGATGGGATAACGGCGCCATGCGAAGGGGTAGTTGAACAACACGGCTATCAGCAAAATGGTGACGGCGTTGAGCAGCACGGGCGTCAGCACGAAATGAAAGCCGAGTTGGTGTACCGTCTCACCGCCCACCACTGCACTCAATGCGGTAGCGCCGCCGGGGGGATGGATGCAGCGTAGGAAATGCATGGCACCGATCGCGACAGAGACCGCCAACGGGGCGGCGAACAGCGGTTGAGTAATCAGCTTGGCGCAGGCAACCCCAACGACGGCCGACACCAGGTGCCCGCCCATTACCGCCCAAGGCTGGGAAAGCGGACCGTGGGGGACAGCAAAAAGCAAGACGGCGGATGCGCCCATCGAGGCCACCAGGCCGACACTTCCGGCTGTGCCCATAGGTACCTGGCTAATCAGCATCACAGCCGTCAGCCCGACAAGGCCACCGGCGGCCGACAGCCACTTCTCGAGATCACCGGTGCGGTCGGTTCCAATACCCGCAAAACGCCGCAGGAATAAAACAGTTGTTCGCATTTACGACATACCTCGGACGTTGAGCATGGCTTGCGCGGGGTACTCACCCTGGCGATTGATTGTGCAGGCGTGCTGTGCATTCTTTTCAAAGCATTCGCGGACGCAGCGGATGAGCTGATGACCCGCCTTGGTCAAAGGCAGCCCGGGTTCCGCGCCCAAGGGTTCGATCAACCCGAGGTGCCAGTCGTTTGCGTCGAGCGAGACCCCCGCCTCGTCGCATTTCATAGGGCCCAAGGTGCTGTCTGGGCGGAATCCTCGCGGCAGTTGATCGGGTCATTGGCCTGTCCCGTGCATCTTCTTATCGGAATAATATTCAGCAGTATTTATTTTGACAAACGATATTTAACGGATGTTATTATCGGACTTTGCGATATATAGTCCCGGTTGCACCAAAATGGACATCGATCAAGCCCGAACTTTCCTTGCCATCGTCGCCCATGGCAGCTTCCTCCAGGCGGCCAAGCGGCTGCATGTGACGCAATCGACCGTCAGCGCCCGAATCCAGAATCTGGAGACCGGACTGGGTGTAAGGCTGTTCGTGCGAAACCGCGCCGGGGCCAGCCTCACCCAGGCTGGGCAAAGATTTCTGCAGCATGCCAAAACGCTGGTGTTGACCGAGGAGCAGGCGCGTCACGACGTGGGTCTGCCCAGCCGCTACCGCGCCAGCATTCGCGTCGGTGGACGTATCGCCCTGTGGGAGGGTTTCTTGCCGAACTGGGTCGGATGGATGCGGCGAACGGCATCCGACGTTTCCATCCGCAGTGAGATCGGGTTCGAGGAAGACCTGATGCGCCGGCTGATCGAAGGGACACTCGATATCGGATTGATGTACACGCCGAGCCACGCACCGGGCCTGATCGTGGAGCGCCTGTTCGACGAAACCCTGGTTATGGTCAGTTCAAGCCCCGATACACGGTGGCCGAATGAAGACTACATCTACGTCGAATGGGGTCCCGGATTCTACGCCAAGCACCGCGAAAGCTATCCCGACCTCGAGCGGCCGCCGCAAGTCGTCAATATTGGCTGGCTGGGTATTCAGCTAATTATGGCCAACGGCGGCTCCTGCTTCCTACCGATCCGCATGGCGCGATCGCTGATTCAGGAAGGGCGATTATTTAAAGTCGCCGAGGCCCCCGAGTTCCGTCACCCAGCGTATATGGTGTTCCCCCGCGAAGCCGACAGCGAGATCTTGCAGAGGGCGGTAGAAGGACTGCGTCAACTGGCGCGTGACGAACGCTCGGAGGAATGATCCCAGGATCGACGCGAGACCCTGCGCTCCATGCGGCGCGCTGCGGACCACCCTCCCCCACTTCGCTTCCTCTCTCCGGGCACTCGAACGCTGAACTGCAACGATCCCGTTCAATCCCCAGCGGCGCCCAATTGCTCCAGCAAGAAAGTCCGCAGCGCGATGGCATTGCTGCGGGTCACGCGGCGTGCGCTGAACAACAGAGTTGGGGGGCCTTGGGCCCATTCCAGCAAGGGATGCCAATGGCGTGGGTTCTTCGGGAGTTCCGAGTGATAACGCCGCTGTAATTCCGGCCGGCGCTCGGGGATATGGCCGTACCACCGGCACGGTACCTCGCTCGCCCCCAGTTCCTTGGCCCAACAGGTCCGGGTTCAGGGCATCCCTGCGCGCACGACTCGCGCGAGTTGCGCAAGTCGCCGGCAGGTTCTTGATTCCGCGCCAATCACACCGGCGGCCTTGACCTCAGTGCTCGCCTTTCGTTCGCAGCAGCCCTCCCAAGCGATTGCCCTGTTTTTGCGGGCCTCCAGAGGGGAACAGCTTGTGCAGGTACCGGTTGGAACCCTTTACCGGGCCCCAGACTTTTCGGAAATGTCGGATCATGTCGCGGACACTCGCCTGGTGGCCATGTTCGGCGTATTGCTCGCGCAGGAACCGAACCACCTCCCAGTGCTCCGGATTGAGTTCCAGACCCTCCAGCGTCGCCTGGGTCTTAACGAATGCCTCGGACCAGTCAGCGGGGTCGACAAGATAACCTTCGCTGTCGGTCAGCACCCTGCGGCCACTCACTTCGATGGATCGGATCGTCATGCCGGGATAGGCGTTGCTGCCCGCCGGGAACTCACCGGGGACCCCCGCCGATTCGTTGGCGGACTGGGTGATGGACCACAAGCCCACCCGGATTTCGCCATCCAGACGACCGTGAAAACGTTCCACCCCGGACACCAGTACCTTTCCGCTGCCAGCTTGCCGATCGAAGCGCGCAACGCCGGTGCGGTCAGTCAATACAGGGGGTGTCTCGGTGTCATCCGCATCCATCCGAAGCGCCACTGGCGTGCGCTTCAAAGGTTCGTTGGTGACTTTCATTACAACGTGTACGGTAATCATCGGTTTTTCCCAGTTCTCGATCCAACATCGTTGAAATCAATCCACGCCCGACCCGCGTGTTCGCATTCGCTGCTATCAGGTTAAGGTGTACGGTTGACAATATACTCGGCCCGACTAATCTTGAATAACGAAATTTATTAGATGTTATCATCGGTATTTTCGATAACTCGCCCTGAAATGACCGACCGAGCTCCATGGATTCCGATGAACCAACTACAATTCGCCGAAACGTTGCGAGCAGCCTGCCTTGAGGCCGCCTTGAGGGCATACGAAGAGGCTGGAATCAGCGGCTTATGCTGCGAGGGCCGTTGGGAACTCGCCGCACAGGCCATCAGATGCCTTGATCTGAGCCCGCTGATCGAAAAGACCGGCGAAGGCGGGGACGGCTCCGCGGAATAGGCCCAACGGGACAAACCAACGCCGTCGCAAAACACGCACTCGTTGCCCTCGCTGAAAGCCCGTTCTGCGGCTCACCCTCAAATCTCCTGACAACGCCAGAATACGACACCCGGTGGCTCAACAGCTGAGCCACCTGGGCAATAAGGAAGCGTTTGGTGCGTGAAGACGACAGCCCGACAGCGCCTCAGCCCCCGCGGCCAAGTGCCGTTCGCGAACCCTGTCCACGTCAACGGCAAGGCTGGCTATACTTTCAGAGTCCGCCTAGGTGCTAACACCGGCGTTTGTGACGTTCAGCAAGGAGGTCGCCAGACTTGGACAACCGACCCTGGCGAACTCTTGGCCGGATGGGAAAAGCGGGGAACCAGGCGGCTTCCTATGGTTCATTGTATTGGAGACTGCATGGATAATCGGTGCCTGGATCGCTGGGATCAATCGGGTTTTCTGGCCACTCTCGGCTGCGCTGTCGGGCCGGCGCTTTTCAGGGGGCGAGTCTGATGCCCGCCCTGTTCGTGCACGCCGACGAACAGCCCTTGACCTGGCGTCAGGGTGAGAATGTAGACGCTGAACGCTTCCGTGCCGAACTGGAACGGGTCGCAATGGGCTTGCCGGAAGCCGGTCACCTGTTCAATCTATGCAATAACCGGTACTTTTTTATGTTGGGTTTCGGCGCCGCCATTCGCCGTCGGCAGATTACCCTGATGCCTCCGAATATGGGGCCGGAGGTTGTGAAGAGAATGGCGGAGGCTTATCCGGACTGCTGTTGCCTGGTCGATAGTCCCCTCGACGGCGTCGATCTGCCCAAGATCCGCGTCGACGATCTGCTTCAGGGGCGTCTTTCCGCCGTACCGAGCATCCCCGATATTCCAAGTAACCAGACGGTGGCGATTGTATGCACTTCAGGTTCTACCGGTCAGCCCAAACCAGTAGCCAAGTCCTGGGGCGGGTTGGTGGAAGAGGCCCGGGGGATCCTGGGTCATCTCCCGTTCAGCGCTCGCGGGGTGCGCAGCCTGGTCGCCACCGGCCCGCCCCGGGGGATTTATGGCCTCACCGCCTCGGTGGTGCTGCCCTGGCAGGCAGGGCTTGGGGTTCACTCGGCCCCCCCACTGTTGGCGTTGGATGTGCGCGATGCCCTGGCGCGTCTGCCGGCTCCTAGAGTGTTGATCACCACGCCCCGACACCTTGAGGACTATGCGTCTGCCGGACTCGATTGGCCGGAGGTGGCGTTCGTGGTCTGTGCCACTGCGCCCTTGGAGCGGAGTTTGGCCGCCGAAACCGAGCAGTGCATGAAGACCGAAGTGTACGAAATTTTCGGTTCGACCGAGACCGGTTCGATTGCTGGGCGGCGTAGGGTTCGAGACGACGACTGGCAGCTATTCAGCGGCATGTCGATTACGGCCGACGCGCAGGCGGCATGGGTTCAGGGCAAACATTTACAGGACCCCACGCCGATCAACGACCGCGTCGAGATCATCTCGCCGGAGCGTTTTCGGCTGTTGGGATCCGATGGCGACCTAGTGCAAGTTGATGGAACCCCCGCTTCTTTGATGGACCTCAACCATCAGTTGTTGAGTATCCCCGGAGTCGTGGACGGCGTTTTCGTGTTGCCGGAGCAACGCGAAGAGGATCAGCAAAATCTCGCGGCCTTGGTGGTAGCCCCCGGATTGACGAAACAACAGCTGTTGAAGGCCCTGGCCGTCATTGTCGACGCGTCTTTCCTGCCCCGACCGCTGCATTTGGTTGACCGATTGCCCAGGACTGCTACCGGCAAGTTGCCTCGGGAGCAGGTATTGAAATTGCTGCGCGTGCTTGATGAGGCCGAAACACCGACGGGTTAGGCTCTCGGTTCGGATCCGGTAATCCTGCGCCGGGTAGCCCTGTTACAATCTACGCCAAGGTTTTCTTGCCCCTGGCTCCTGCTCTGTCCCGATTGGTCGGGCCCCGGCAAAAAGCCATTGGGCTTGCGGAATCGCCCAGAGAATCCGTGACGAGAGAGGCTCGAGATGAACCCCAGCATCATGCACCGGATCGCCGGCGGTTGCGGACTGCTGTTGGCGCTGGCGGCCCTGACCGCTTGCCAGCCGACGGTCTATCTCATGCCGACCCCCGAGGCCCTGCAGACCGGAAAGTACGACCCTTTTGCCCTCGATCCCGAACGCGATCGGGACAACCGGCTGATCGTCGCCTACGCCACGAATCGCCTGCCCGCCGGGGCCAAGAAAGACCGGGCCTATCTGACACTGTTCGACCAGGATCTGCGGCTCGGCGCAGCCTGGGTGAGCATCGGTGGCGAGGAGGTCGCCTGGGAGGATCTGCACCGGATCTCCACCAGCGCCGAGCGCGACGGCGATATCCCGCTACGGCTCGAGCATGCCGAAGAACTGGCGCGGGTGGATGCCGCCGGCGCCGACCCGCTGTCACCCGAGGCTCAGGCATTCTTCGACGCAGTGAATCGTGCCCTGGCGGACAGTCGGGACAAAGACTTGACGCTGTACGTGCATGGGGCCAACAACAATTTCTACCGGGCCAGCGCCCAGGCGGCCCAGTACCGGCACTTCACCGGCCGCAACTCGGTGGTGATGAGTTTCGCCTGGCCCTCGGCGGAAAGCCTGTTTCGCTACGCGGTCGACGTCAACAACGCCCGCCGCACGGTACCGGTATTCGCGCGCTTGCTGGAATTACTGGCGGAACACACCGACGCGCGCCGCATCGACGTGCTGGCCTACAGCGCAGGATCTCAGGTCCTTAGCCCGGCCCTGGCAGCCCTGGCGGAAAAATACCGAGACGTACCGATGGGCCAGGTGCGGGAGCGCTTGCGTCTGGGCGAGATCTATTTCGCTGCGCCGGACGTAGAGTTTCGGGGTTTTCTCGACGATCTCGCCGCTTACGTGGGGATTCCGGATCACGTGACAGTGGCGGTGAACCCGGATGATACGGTGCTGGCACTGGCCGCGATGCAACATGGTGTCTCCCGGGCCGGTCGTCCCGACAAGAGCGAATTAAGCGAGGAAGAAACCCAATGGGTGATAGAGGCCTCACGGGAACTCCCGGTCGATTTCATCTGGATAAGTGCCGGCCACCTCCCGGGGATGGCGCGCGGCGCCCACGACTTCTGGTACAGCCACCCCTGGGTCAGCACCGACGTGTTGATCCAGTTGCTCTTCGAAGCCCGTCCAGCGGATCGCGGCCTTGAGGCAGAGGACAATTCAGGGGGCAGCCGGGTCTGGTACTTTCCCGACGACTATCCGCAACGCTCGACTGCGGCACTCGATCGGCTGAAAGCCCAGCAATGAGGTGCTGGGCGCCAGTTCCGGCTCAGAACCAGGACTCGCCTGGGTCGTAGCCGACGCTCTTCATCACCGAGGCAAAATCGATCTTGATCTTGAGGATGACGCCGTGGTCGTCGCTGGCATCGGCCAGGCCCAACTTTCCTGCCAGTTCGAACTCCCAGTCCCCCGGCAGCCAGCGGTAGCGGCCGCGAGGCGGATCGTAGAGCACCCCCGGCACCAGAAAGACGTCGTCGCGATCGCCCCCGGCGATGCGGGTGGTGTCCCATTCAACGTAGAACACATAGCGCCAGAAGCCTGGAGGCCCGTACATCAGCCCGGGGAGCAAGGACAGCTCGTCGTCTTTTTCGGGCTTGTCGCCGCGGTCGGGATTGCCGCCCAGGATGTCGTATTCCGCGCTCGTGAACCACTGCCACTGCCGGCCGCCGCTGAGATCGTAGGTGCGGGCGACGGTGACGAACGGCGTGAAATGGTTGTAACCGTCGGTGATGCCGTCCTTTTCGTCCTCCAACGGCAGGGTAACCCCGATGCCGAGCGCGCTTTCCACCTGACCGAACAGCGGCCGGTCGAGATGGTACTTGGTGCTGAAGCGAATATTCTCCACCCCATTCTTGCGGTCGCCCTGGGACGGGTTATTGACATAGGGCTGCAGACGCACGGCGAATTCCCACTTGTTGGTTAAGCCGTATTTGAAACGCAGCGGAATGCGGAGGTAGTCTTGCTTGACCGTGTCGACGAAGCGCGGGCTGATCGAAAGCTCCACCCCGCGTTTCGGGGTGGTGGCCGGCAGTTCGACGTCGAACACGTCTTCCATCATCCTCAGATCGGGGTACTTTGAAAAAGGCGTGTCGACCGGCTCGGCGGGCGGCACTTCGGCGGCCCGACTCGGAACCGCGCCGGCAAATGCCAGCAGGATCGCGGCGAACAACCGATGGGGAATCTTTGCTTTTGGGGACATATTTGGCTGCCTTGCGGAGATTGCGGCAATCTCGATGACGGTAAAACGACGATTCCCGGATTATATCCCAGGTTTTCGCCGGTGCCGGCTTTTCGATTTTCGGGTATGCTCGCTTCCCTGCCCGGCGTTTGCCGCCAACCGGGGTTCGCAGTATGCTTACGCCTTTTTGCAGCCGGAGCAGTGCCCGCCCTTTGGCCTCGCGCAGCGTTAACGGCTAAATCACAATAATTCGGACCGACGCATGTTTTACGCCATCATTGCCACCGACCGCGCTGACAGCCTGGAGTCCCGGCTGCAGGCCCGACCGGCCCACCTCGAGCGACTCCAACTACTGCGTGACGAGGGTCGGCTGCTGTTGGCGGGGCCGCATCCTGCCATCGATAGCGAAGATCCCGGAGACGCCGGTTTTTCCGGAAGCCTCATCGTCGCCGAATTCCCCGACCTGGAAGCGGCCCGTTCCTGGGCCGATGCGGATCCTTATCGCGCCGCCGGTGTCTATGCCCAGGTCGAGGTAAAGCCTTTCAAAAAGGTATTGCCCTGAACTGCAACCGACCACCTCAACAACTGACAGGAAGCATTGCATGAATCTGAAACTGAAGCTCGCCCTCCCCGTCGCCGCCGGTACCCTGCTGCTGGCCGCAAACAGCTTGTTCGCGGAGGAGGAGCAGTCCACCGTCGAATTCGGAGAAGACGTCGTCGCCCAGATCAACGGAGAAAACATCACCAACCAGCAATTCTCAATCTTTTATCAAGACTTGAGCAAGCGTCAACCGAGCATGCAGCAAAATTCTCCGCAGGCCCAGAGCGCCGCCTTCAGCGAGATACTGCGGGTCTATATCCTGGCCCAGGAAGCCGAAAAGCAGGAGCTGGACAAACGCGAGGACGTCCTGGACGCACTGCTGGTTCAGAAAAAGCAGTTCCTGGCCCGCATGACCATGCTCAACTTCCTAAACGAGTACCAGTTGGACGAGGCCGAGTTGCAGGCAGCATACGAGAAAATGCTGGCCGATACCCCGAAAGTGGAATACAAGGCCCGCCACATCCTGGTGGCATCCGAGGACGAAGGCAAGGCCGTGATCGTGGAGTTGGACGGTGGTGCCGACTTCGCCGAATTGGCCAAGGAAAAATCCACCGGCCCGAGCGGTCCCCGCGGCGGCGACCTGGGCTGGTTCGGTAGCCAGCAGATGGTGGCTCCGTTTGCCGAAGCTACCGCCGCCATGGAGAAAGGAACCTACAGCAAAGAACCGGTTCAGACCCAGTTCGGCTGGCATGTGATCCTGCTCGAAGACAGCCGCGAGCCGGAGCCGCCGAGCCTGGATTCGGTGCGCGCTCAGCTCGAAACCCAGTTGAAGCAGCAAGCCCTGGCCGCTTACATTGGCGAGTTGGTGCAAGGCTCTGAAATTGATGTCAACGAGAAGTACGCCAAGAAGCCCGAAGCGGCTGCGGCCGAGGAGAGCGACGAAGGGGGAGAAGAAGAGAAGGAAGAATAAGTCGCTGCCCTGCTAGACGTGTTTGGAAGCCGCGCCCGGAACCCGCAAGGGTCCGGGCGTTCGCTTTTTCAGGCGCTCCCCGCGACGGACGCGTTCCGAGCTCGGCCCTCGGGCCTGCTTCCCGGTGTTACTCTTCCCCTTTCTTCTCGGATTTGCCGATGCGGCTCATCGGTACCACGGTCGCGGACGGCTTTTCGTCGGCGTAGTAGGGCCGCTCCTGCGCCAGACCCTGATCGTCGGCGAGTTCGCGCTCGCGGGTCGAGATCAGGCCCAGGCATTGGCGGATGTCCTGGATGGTGCGATCGGACAGGGTGTGCCGGGTGCCGGGTGCCGGGGTAGTGTCCTTGATGATGGAAGCCAGCACCTTGCGCATGACGACCAGGATCTGCTGTTCTTTGCTCTGGGAACTCATGTTCTCTCCGAATGATGGGTCTTGGACAGGGCTCGAAGCGCCGAAGCGCCCCAAGCGCCGGGGCCAACGAAGTGGGAAAGGCTACGGGACCGGGCTCCGATCGCACGTACGCAAAGCCCCCATGTTGGGGGAGAGCAGCCCGGTTATCAAGCGCGGTCTGCCCATACCGCCAATCTGTCATCCGGATATTTCACCGAGTATCGCTTCCCTGGCGCAGGGCCTGTGCGTCTGGGCGCCGCTCTGGAGCGAAATCGATAGCCGTAGCTACCGGAGCTAGCCAAGGCGTGCAGGAACCAGCCAGGGGTGCGATAGCCAGGCGGCGTTATGCCGGGTGTTTCGCTGCAGACGCCTTCGGCGTCCTATTCAAGGTCTGGATTTTCCAGCCGCTTATGCGCAGCCCCATGGCGGCCTGGTGAAAGATGCGGGTTCGCACCCGGCTCAGGTCTGGGACTCCGCCAGCAGCCGCTCCAATGCCGCCTCGTCGAGCACCGCTACCTCCAGCTTTTCGGCCTTGGCCAGCTTGGACCCTGGGTCTGCTCCAGCCACCAGGTAGTCGGTCTTTTTCGACACGCTCCCGGTGACCTTGGCCCCAAGGGCTTCCAGTTCCTCTTTGACCACGCCTCGGGGGCGACTGAGGCTGCCGGTGAGCACGAAGGTTCTCCCGGCCAACGGCTGGGCGGCGGCGCTCGCCGGGGTCTCTGCAGGCCAATGGACGCCTGCTTTGATCAGTTCTTCGATCACTTCCCGGTTGTGCGGCTGCCGAAAGAAGCCGGCGACATGGGCGGCCACCACCGGGCCGACATCGGACACCGACTGCAGGACCTCCTCCTCCGCCGTCTGCAGACCCTCGAGACCGCCGAAGTGGCGGGCCAGCGCCTGAGCGGTCGCCTCCCCCACCTCGCGGATGCCGAGCGCGAACAGAAACCGGCCGAGGCTGGTCTGCTTGCTGTGTTCCAGGGCCTGGACCAGATTGGCGGCGGACTTCTCGCCCATGCGCTCGAGCCCGGCCAGGGTCTCCGCCTCGAGCCCGTAAAGATCGGCCGGAGAATGAACCAGGTCGCGCTCCACCAGTTGGTCCACCAGCTTGTCGCCGAGACCCTCGATGTCCATCGCCCGGCGGCTGGCGAAGTGGCGAATCGCCTGCTTGCGCTGGGCCGGGCAGAACAGGCCGCCACTGCAGCGAGCTGCCGCCTCGCCCTCCGCACGCAGCACTTCGGAATCGCACTCCGGGCATTGCGCCGGCATGATGAACTCGCGGGCGTCCCGCGGACGCCGCGCCGCCACCACGCCCACCACCTGAGGAATCACGTCGCCGGCCCGGCGTACGATCACGGTGTCGCCGATGCGGATGTCCTTGCGCCGAATCTCGTCTTCATTGTGCAAGGTGGCGTTGGTGACGGTCACCCCGGCCACCTGCACCGGCTCCAGCCGGGCCACCGGCGTCAGTGCGCCGGTGCGACCGACCTGGACGTCGATGTCGAGGATACGGGTCAGCTCTTCCTGGGGCGGGAACTTGTGGGCCACCGCCCAGCGCGGGGCGCGGGAGACGAAGCCCATGTGTTGCTGCTGCTCCAGGTGGTCGATCTTGTACACCACGCCGTCGATGTCGTAGTCGAGGGCATCGCGGCGGGCGGCGATCTCCCGGTAATAGGCGAGGCAGCCGGCGGCGCCCTGCACCACCCGCAGCTCCGGCGAGACGCGCAGGCCCCATTGCGCAAAGCGGGCCATGACTTCGCTGTGGCGCCCGGGCAGTTTGCCCCCATCGGCTTCGCCAAACCCGTAGCAGAACATGGCCAGGGGGCGGCTGGCGGTGATGCGCGGGTCGAGCTGGCGCAGCGAACCGGCGGCGGCGTTGCGGGGATTGGCGAAGGTCTTGTCGCCCGCCTCCCGGGCGCGCCGGTTGAGTTCCTCGAAGCCGGCCCGCGGCATATAGATCTCGCCGCGCACCTCCAGCCGCGACGGGTAACCATTGCCGCTGAGGCGCAGGGGCACCGAGCCGATGGTACGCACCCCCAGGGTGACGTCCTCGCCGCGCCGGCCGTCGCCGCGGGTGGCTGCACGCAGCAGGCGGCCCTGCTCGTAGAGCAGGCTGATTGCCAGGCCGTCGAGCTTGGGCTCGGCGGCATAGGTCACCTGCTCGACCTCCAGGCGCTCCCGAGCCCGGCGGTCGAACTCTTCCAGCTCCTGGTCGTCGAAGGCGTTTTCGAGCGACAGCATGGGCACCCGGTGCTCGACTTCGGCGAAAGCCTCCAGGGGCTCCGCGCCGACCCGCTGGGTCGGGGAATCGGAAGTGATCAGGTCCGGGTAGGCGGCCTCGAGGTCCTGCAGCCGGCGCAGCAGGCGGTCGTACTCGGCGTCCGGAATCTTCGGATCGTCGAGGACGTAGTACTGATGGTTGTGGTAGTCGATCTCGGCGCGCAGGCGCTCGACCTCGGCCTGCGGCCCCGGGTCTTCGCTCATTTCTTCTTTTGTTGGAGTTGCAGCTGGCGCCGGTGCTCCAGGATCTCTTCACGCAGGTGCTCGATGGTTTGCTTGGTCAGGTGGCTGTGGGTCTCGTCCTGCAGTTCTCCGCCCAGGATGGAGGCAAGGCGCTCGGCAGTGAATAGGATGTCGGCGAACACCGCCAAGCCGTCCATCGGCCCCGGCAGCCGGGCGAACAGGGTCAGCCCGGGGGTGGAGAAATCGCTCATGTCATCGAGCGGAAAGATGCCGGGCTCCACCATGCTGGCCAGACTGAACACCACCGGCGCCTCGCCGGCCTGCTTGCCCGGCGGATAGCGGTGGAAGATGTTCATGTCCCCAGCCTCCAGGCCGGTGTCGTAGGCAGCGCGCAGGATGTCGTTGCCCTCGAACCGATGACCCTTGGCCACCAGATTGATCTGCACGATCTTGACCGGCAGATCCGGGTCCGGGGGCCGGTAAGCGGGGGCCGGCTTGGTGCGCTTGCGTTCCTTGGTGGGACCCGCCGCGGCCGTGCCGCCGCTAAAGCCGAATAGATCGTCCTGCTGCGGCGCAGCGCCGGCAACCGCCGGACTCGCATGCTGGCCTCCGGCCTGCTCGCCTTCATGCAGCAACTGGTCCAGGGACTGCAATTCCTGGTCGATATCCAGGGTGTCGTCGTCGCCGAGCTGGTCGCGCCAGTGCTCGCGTTGCTCCCGCTCGGCGCGCCGTTCGCCGCGCTGGTGGCGGTCCCACAGGAAGATCCCCAGCACCAAGGCCAGGCCGGCGATTAGCAAAATCAGGCGGAGAATATCGGCTTCCATATCTCGTTCACATCGCCGCCAGTTGGGCGGCCTCGTCTACGTCTACGGATACCAGCCGGGACACCCCGGGCTCATGCATGGTGACGCCGGTGAGTTGATTGGCGATTTCCATCGTCACTTTATTGTGGGTAATGAAGATGAACTGCACCCGCTCGGACATGGATTTTACCAGTTCGCAAAAGCGCCCAACATTGGCGTCGTCAAGCGGTGCATCGACCTCGTCGAGCATGCAGAACGGCGCCGGGTTGAGTTCGAAGATGGAGAATACCAGGGCCACGGCGGTCAGTGCTTTCTCGCCGCCGGAGAGTTGGTGAATGCTGCTGTTGCGTTTTCCCGGCGGGCGCGCCATGACGGTGACGCCGGTATCGAGCAGGTCCTCGCCGGTCAGCTCCAGGTAGGCGTGGCCGCCGCCGAACAGGCGCGGGAACATGGCCTGCAGGCCGCTGTTGACCTTATCGAACACCTCTTTGAAGCGGGCGCGGGTCTCGCGGTCGATCTTGCGGATGGCGTTTTCCAGCGTGTCGAGCGACTCGCTCACATCGGCGTGCTGGGCGTCCAGGTACTCCAAGCGTTGGGACTGCTCCCGAAACTCGTCGATGGCCGCCAGATTGATCGGCCCCAGGCGCTGGATGCGCGCCTGCAACTGCTCCAGTTCGGTCTCCCACTCGGCTTCGGCGGCCTCCGCCGGCATCTCCGCCAGCAACTGTTCGCGCTGCAGCCCGGTTTCGCGCAGCCGCTCCTCCAGGGTCTTGGCGCGGATCAGCATTTCCTGGCGTTTGAGCCGCGCCTGTTCCAGCTGCCCGCGAACCGCTTCCACCGCCTGTTCGGCCTGGTGCCGGCGCTGCTCGTTTTCGCGCAGGCGGGCGTCGATCGCCTCCAGCAGGCTGCGCGCCTCCGACAATTCGGCCTCCACCTGGATGCGCCGCTCCAGCAGTTCCTCCAGGGCCTCGCGTTGTTCTTCCAGGGGCTCGGCGCCCTGTTCTATCTGCTCCCGCAGCAGTTCGCGGCGCTCGGCCAGTTGCCCCAATTGGCCCTCTACCCGCTCCAGGCTCTGGCTCAGAGAACCCTCGGCGCTGCGCATCGATTCCACCCGCAGGGCGATCTCGTGGGCTCGGTCGCGACGCTCCCGGGCCGTCTCGCCGAGTCTTGCCACCTCCTCGCGCAGGCCGTCGCGTCGATGCACCAGGGATTCGCGCTGGCTGGCGTAAGTCTCCATCCGCTCCAGCGCCGAATGCAGGCGCTCACGTGCCAGCGCCATCTCCTCGCGGTCGCTTCCGATGCGCGCCCTGAGCTCTTCGGCCTCCTGGCGCAAGTGCTCGCGCCGCTGCTGGATGTGCTCAGCCCGGGTGCGCTTGCCGCTGAGACTGGCACGCAGGTCCCCCAGTTGGCGGTTACTGTCGTTTAGGCGGCGCTGCTGCTCCTCGCGACCCTGCTCCTGGCCGCGCAGGGCCTCGCGTCCGGCCTGCTGGCGTTCCACCAGCGCCTCGACCCGGGCGCTGCGTTCGTCGATACGGGCCGCCAGTTGCTCCAGCTCCTGTTCCCGCGCCAGCACGCCGGCCGCCGCGTCGCCCTCGCCAGGCAGACGCAACCAGTTGGCCCCGACCCAGATCCCATCCGGGGTGATAAGAGATTGCCCGGCCGCCAAGTCGGCGCGACCGGCCAGGGCCGCAGCCAGATCCTCCGCCAACCGCACCCCGTGCAAAAGCGCGGCGGCCCCGGCCGGGGCCTCCACCTGGGCCGCCAGGCTGTCGCGAGGCGCGGGGGTCTGCGGGGCGCCCTCCTCGAACAGCGCCAAAGCCGCGCCTTCCAGCCCGTCGAGCTGGCCGCCCAAGTCGTCGAGACCGGTTATACAGACCGCCTGCAACTGATGGCCCAGTACGACCTCCACCGCCCGCTGCCAGCGGGCGTCCACCTTCAGCCGCTGGGCCAGGCGCTGGGCTTGGCGCAGATGACGCTGTTCCAGCCAGGCCTCGGCGGCGGCGTCCTGGTGCTCGCCCAGGGCTGCCTGTTGCAGCGCTTCCAGGGACGCCCGGCGCCCCTGATCTGCCTGCAGCCCGGCGCGCAACTCGTCGAGTTCGCCCCCCAGGGCGCGGTTGGCTTCCCGCGTAGCGTCGATATCCGCCCGCAGCCGATCCAATTGCTCCTGCAGCAGCTCGCCCTGCCCCACCTGTTCCGCCTCGCGGGCTTCCAGTTCGGCCAACTGGGCTTCGAGGCCGTGATCGCCCAGGCGCTCGAATTCTTCCTCCAGGCGCTGCAGGCGCCGGCGCAGGTCGTTGTCCTGCTGCTCCAGATGGTTGATGCGGGTGCGCTCCACCTGGGCGTTCTGTGCCGGTTCCGCCGCCTCCTGGTTAAAACGGTCCCACTCCAACTGCCAGGCGTGCATGGCCGCCTGCGCCTCGCCCAGACGCTCGCTGGCCAGCATTTCGTCCTCGCGCGCCTCCTCCAAAGCCGGCTCCTGCTCGGCCAGCGACAGGCGCAGGGTCTCCAACTGCTCACTGTCGTTGCGCCGGTGCTGGTCGAGCTCGCCCCAGGCGCGTTCGGCCTGCTCCAGGTCCTGCTGGTGCTGGCGCAGGCTGTCGCGCGCGTACTGAATGCCTTGCTCCAGGCGGGCAATGTCGGCCCCCACTGCATATACCCGGCCCTGAACTTCGTTGAAGCGCTCGTTGGCCTCGTGATGCTCCTCCCGGTCCTGCTCGATGCCGGCCTCGAGCCGCCGCTGGTTGGCGATGGCCGCTTCCTGCCCGGTCTCCAACTCGCGGATCTGGCGCTCCTCGGTCTGGATCGTGGCGTCGAGCTCTTGCCAGCGCAGCGCCATGAGCTGAGCCTGGAGCAAGCGTTCGTCTTGCTTGTAACGCTGGTAGCGCTCGGCGGTGGCGGCCTGGCGCTGCAGATGGCGCAGTTGCTTGGCCACCTCGTCGCGCAGATCGTTGAGGCGATCCAGGTTCTCCCGGGTGCGGCTGATGCGGTTCTCGGTCTCGCGCCGGCGCTCCTTGTATTTGGAGATGCCGGCGGCCTCCTCCAGGAACACCCGCAGATCTTCCGGCCGCGCCTCGATCAGGCGCGAGATCATGCCCTGCTCGATAATGGCGTAGCTGCGCGGCCCCAGACCGGTTCCCAGAAACAGGTCGGTGATGTCGCGCCGGCGGCAGCGGGCGCTGTTCAAGATAGTAGAGGGACTGGCCGTCTCGGGACACCTGGCGCTTGACCGAGATCTGGTTGTATTGCGCATATTCCCCGCCGGCCCGGCCGTCGCTGTTCTCGAATACCAACTCGATGCTGGCATGGCCCACCGGCTTGCGCGAGTTCGACCCGTTGAAAATCACGTCCGCCATCGATTCGCCGCGCAGCATCTTGGCCGAACTTTCGCCCATCACCCAACGCACCGCATCGATCACGTTAGATTTGCCGCAGCCGTTGGGGCCGACGATGCCAACCAGATTGCTGGGCATGGGCACCGTCGTTGGGTCGACGAACGACTTGAAGCCGGCCAGCTTGATCTTTTCCAGGCGCATGGACCGCTAAGATACAGGAATCGCCCCTGGCGATACAAGCGAGAGCAGTGGAGAAAAATCACATTAATTTAATATTATTACTCTCTGTTTATTAAGTATTTTCACTATCTTGTTAGAGGCCGTCTAAGGGTTGTCCCGAGGGTCGTTTCCGGGCCTGCGCCAAGTTTCGTATAATGCCGGGCCGAATAACCCCAGCGCACCCGACCGAGAACCTTCATGCCAAGCCAGCCTAGCAAGTCCCTGGAGACCTTCGACAATCCGCAGCCGGAACGCGACTACACGATTCGCATCCGGGTGCCGGAATTCACCTGCCTGTGCCCCAAGACCGGCCAGCCCGACTTCGCCGAACTGACCCTGGAGTATGTTCCCGACCGGCTCTGCGTGGAACTCAAGGCCCTGAAGATGTACGTCTGGTCATACCGCGACGAGGGCGCCTTCCACGAGGCGGTGACCAACCGCATCCTCGACGACCTGGTGGACGCCATCCGGCCGCGCTTCATGCGGCTGATCGCCGACTTCAATGTGCGCGGCGGCATCTACACCACCGTGGTGGCCGAGCACCAGGCCACTGACTGGCAGCCCCCCGCCCCGGTCAGCCTGCCCTGAGCCCGCTGCCGACAGCCGGCTGCTGGCTCGGCCTCGACCTCGGCACCTCCGGCTGCCGGGCCCTGGCCATAGACGCTGGCGGCCGGGTGCTGGCCCTGGCCCGCGCGCCGCTGCCCCCACCCAAGCGCGGCGGGCGCGGCAGTTCGGAGCAGGATCCGGAGCACTGGTGGCAAGCCGTGGTGCAGGTCCTGGCGGAACTGAGCGCTGGGCTGGACGGCTTCCGCCCCCGCGCCTTGGCCTTGGACGGCACCTCCGCCAGCCTGCTGCTGGCCGATGCCGCGGGCCGGCCCCTGGGCCCGGCCCTGATGTACGACGACAGCCGAGCCCGCGACCGGTTGGACTCGATCCGTTCCGTCGCCCCGCCCGAGATCCCGGTGCACAGCGCCGGTTCCAGCCTCGCCAAGCTGCTTTACCTGCTGGACGCCCATGCACCCGCGCCCCCAGGTTGCCGAGCCCTGCACCAGGCAGACTGGATCCTGGGCCGGTTGAGCGGGCGCTTCGGCCTCAGCGACGAGAACAACTGCCTTAAGCTCGGGTACGACGCCCAGGCCCGGTGCTGGCCGGACTGGCTGCAGCGCCTGGCCCTGCCGCCCGGTTGCCTGCCAGAGGTGCGGATACCGGGGCAGCCGGCGGGCGTGCTCACGCCGGAGGCGGCCCGCTTGACGGGTCTGCCGGAGGGGCTGGAACTGCGGGCGGGTACCACCGACAGCACCGCCGCCGCCCTGGCCGCCGGGGTCAGCCGACCCGGGGACGCGGTCACCGCACTCGGCAGCACCCTGGTGCTCAAGCTGGTGTCGGAACGCCCCGTAAATGCGCCCGAGTTCGGCGTCTACAGCCACCGCTTCGGCGAGCGCTGGCTGGTGGGCGGTGCCTCGAACGCCGGGGGCGCGGTCTGCGCCCGATATTTTTCCGCCGATCGAATGGCCGCGCTGTCGCTCCGGCTCGATCCGATGCGCGACAGCGGCCTGGACTACTACCCCCTGCTCAAGCCCGGCGAGCGCTTCCCAGTCAACGACCCCGACTACGCGCCCCGGTTGGCGCCCCGCCCGGCCGACGACCTGCGGTTTCTGCACGGACTGCTGGAGGGCCTGGCCCGCATCGAGGCCCGGGGCTATGCGCTGCTCGCCGAACTGGGCGCCCCGGCGCCGAGCCAAGTGCTGTCCACCGGCGGCGGCGCGGTCAATCCGGCGTGGCGGGCGCTGCGGGAGCGGTTGCTGGGGGTGCCGGTGCGATTGGCGGCGCACCAAGAGGCGGCCTACGGCAGCGCACTGCTGGCGCGGAATCAGGGATTCGGGGCGTGAGCGATCCGGAGGGCAAAAAATTGCAGGCTGGGGACGGATTCGGGAGGCAATCGAATCGGTCCCACAGCCTGCGGGCAGATATTCCAAAGTACGCTGAATCACTAACCTTAGGCGGGATCAAGCGTAACGGCCGCGCCTCGATCGTTCCTTGACCCAGGTCAAAAAACGTCCTGGTTGCATGGCTACCTCACCCCCTCCCGTGTCCTGGCCAGTGCCACTGGCTGCGGGCGCTATTGCGGCGGCGCTTGTTGCACCAATGGGTGGCGAATCGCAGTCCGACGATGTGTTTCGCCGACAGCCCGAGACAGCCCGGTATCGTCTGCAGGTAGCGAGAATTAGATGAACATGGTTCGGCATCAAGCAATAGGACCATACCTCTACACCATTCGAGCGACAAGACTGGGCTAGCCAATCCTTGTAGAGCGCGTAGTCATCGTCTTCCATGAAAACTCTCTGGCGCCTGTTGCCCCGCTGAGTCACGTGGTGCGGGACGCCTGGAACGATAATCCTTGGAAGTAGAGCCATGCGCTGAGCCTAACACAGCTGGAAATAGTGTAAATGGTAAAGTGTCACCGTAATTCCAATGTATTCCATTCTCGGAAAGGAGTCCGAATAGATCCCGTCTGGGAAACAAAGGAATACCCCTTTAAAAGAACAGGGCAATGCCATAAATCATCATGTGATTAAGAAATAATATGCTTTTTAAAAATAGAATGTATATAGTTAAATTTCGCGGCCGATCAGGTGTTATCTACAAGGAAGGTGATAGAAGCGTACAGATCGAGGCGGAGATGTTGTCTGGATCTATTGACTTGGTGATTTATTCTGAGGGAATAAAGGCTTGGCAACCACCGCACGATGATGAAATTATCTCAACCGAAGAAAAGAAAAATATTATCGTCAATATCACCAAATACCTTGAAGAAAAAGGGCTAAGCATTGAATGGGAGTAATTATCCGTAATGGGATAACGATTTTTCCGACGACCGTTAAGTTACGCCTCGGGAGTAAGCGTTCAAACCGCACCGTTCTTCGCAGGCCGACCCAAGAGAGTGATTCTGTTCAGGTAATCAGGGTCTCGCATCGTTGCATAGCTCTTCTGACAACCCTACCCTCGATTGCCAGAGAGAAGCCGAAATACGCCGCTATCTCGCGGTAGCTGTATAGCTGTAGGCGCCCATAGCATACGCCTGGGGGATGGTCAGTTCGTCACCGGCCAGCTGGGCCTTCGCCTGCCTCTGGCGAATAAACGCTTCATCTCCATATTAGATCTGCTGGCGCAGCCCATCCCAGAGCCGCCGGCCAACCCTTTCGAGTACAAACCGCTGATACCGCGCGCGCCGCGGACCGATTGCTGCTGAACAGGCCCAGGCAAACCATCCACCGCAAGCCACGGCGGAGCCGTCACCCCTCCCATCATTGGCCGGCAGCTACTCCACGGCCAATCGCTCGCCGCCTCCACCATCCTCGCATGCACCGGGTTGAGCACCACATACCGACTCAGCTCCTGCAGGTAGGCACCCTTATCCCTTATCCACCAGAATTCCCTAGAATCGGTTCGATGCCTGGGTGAACAACCCGTTCAACTGCCCATCCTCTGCGGTTGATTCCCCTCCACCGTCTCCACAACCAAGTGATAGTGGTTGGTCCTCAAGCAGTAGGCATGGCAAATCCAGTTGAACCGGTCAACCGTCGCGGCCAACACACCGAGAAACCTCTCCCGGTCCTCCTGGCCCTCGTCGATCGCCTCCCGCTTACTCCTCTCGATGTGACGTGGTAGAGGGCGCCAGCGAATTCGATTCGTAGCGGTCTGGCCATGGGAGAGCGTGTAACCCGTTTGGTAGCCGCTACAAAGCGAGACCCCGGGGTGTTCCGGGGTGCTTGCCCCGTTTCGCCTTCTGTTTCGCCCCCGGAGCAGCACCGAACCGGCGGGTCCGGCCCGATCGCGAGCGTACAGGACGCGACTGCAGAAAAACTAGATGTTAATTGTACAGAAATAGTACTTGACAATATTTCTTGGTTAAACTTTAATCCAGCCATACCGGTGACAACACGGCTGGTATCGTATCAGAGCAACTAAGCAGCAGATAGAACCCTACAGTCTCCAACAACCTAGAGAGGATATAACCCGATGAAAAAATTAAACAAGCGCTTTCTGCGGTCAATAGCCCTGGCACTTGGCTTCTTCCTGGCAGCGCCTTTTGCTATGGCCGACAACGACCGCTACGGCTACAAGAAGACACCGACTATTCTTGACAAACTTGTACAAACAGATGGCGCTCAGGCCGTAGTAGCTGCCGTGCTGGTAGTCGATGAAGCAGGCGTCCTGTCTTTCAGCCTGGCCGAGATCCTTGGGGACCGAAGAGCGGAGGTAGTTTTGTTCGCACCTGGTAACGCAGCCTTCGAGAAGTTGCTAGGACTGGATCCCGGAACCCTGAATGGCCTGTCCATAGACCAGGTGAAAGAGGCGTTGCCCGGTTTGCTGCCTCCCGGTGTAGGCGTTGTTGCGGTTGCAGATATCCTACTCAAACACGTCGCCCTTCCGAAGCGAGCAAACCTATGGACGGCCTCTGAAAACGTCCTGCTGAAAAAGGGAAGCGTTGTGGTGGCCGATGAGTCGGAATTTCCGGTTGGAATCGGTGCATCCGGTGTTCAGATCAATTACGAGACGACCATCATCAAGCCAAACATCATAGCGCGAAACGGTGTGATCCATTACATCGACACGGTTATCGTCGACGACTTGCTGTAAGCCCGACCTCGTCGGCGCGGTAGCAACCGCGCATCGCAAGGGTCGGAGTCGGTTGAAATGGCAGGCTGATGCGCGTTCAACCGACTCTGGCCCGAATGAGACGAACGTATGCAAAACTAGATCAAAGTGGTGTCATGGCGAGGAGCGGCAGACACGTGGCACTCTTGTTCAGGCGTGCGATTCAGGAGATGGAAGGATAAAGGGATGGTGATTCAACCGCTTCTAGCGCCTTGCGAAGCCGAGCGTAGTGCACTCCAAACCATCTCGCATCCCGCCGCAAGGTTCGTTCGGCAATCAAACGTGCTGCGCCAATGAACTTCCGACAAAAGGACTCGGTGGCCAAGCAGGGTCACGACCGTTTTAGGTGGCGGCATCCCAATCAGCATGCGCATGTGGTCCCGATTGATCGAGCCCGCGAATATCACCATGTGCTTGCTCTGCGCTATCTCTCTTAGCATCCTCGACAGCGCAGCCCAACATCTCCTGCGGATTCCGGCGAAGACGCCCACCGATTCCGGTGTGAAGGCAACATCTCCCGCCAAAACCTGGTACCGGTACTTAGTAGTCCACACCAGGAGGTCCTTGCAATCCCAGACCGAATCGCCGCCTCGTTTGTAATCCTTTACCCAAACAGCATTACCCAACCGACCGATCTTTCGCCTAAAGGCGAGGGGTTTACACATCCCCTATCCCCTATCGCGGACTCTGAAACTCCTGGCGCTTGACCCAAGTCAGTATATTCCCTATTCGTATGGCTATAATACTAGGGAAATCCCTATATCCGCGCCTCGCACTGGCGCCGCAAGGAAAGGCTTTGGGTTAAGGCGCATGGTTGGCCGTATTCGCGCGTTGGGCGGGAGAGCGGGAATGGCAGTAACAGAGGAGATTTTGTATGAAACTGTGCAGCGGGTGCCGCCGGAGACTTCCCCTGGCGATCCTGTATATCGGATTTCTGGCTGGCGTGCTCGCCTATGCGGGCGGCGCGGCGTCTGATTGGAACCTGCTGGTGATGGCGGGCGTCTTCCTGATCAGCGGGTTTGCTGGGGTGCTCCATGTCTACTGTTGTTCTTGTCGCTTGTGTCGCTTCTTCCGCCACGAGCACGGACACTCTGTTACCGCTTCTCACCGTTCCGAAGCCGGTTAATCTGCCGCACGAAATCAGTGGTTTGGTGATGGGACATTCTGAGACCGCTCTGTCAGGCGGAATAGCGGTGCTCTCGCCGCCCCGTTTCATCGACGGGTGTCTTCGGGCGCCCTCACCGGGAGTGACCAACGGAGGAGCGTAATCGGATCAGATCCGGAAAATAAGCCCTTCATTCAATACAAGGCGGTACCTTGGCCAGGGAAGCAGGGTATGCATCCCTGGCCGCAGCACGGAATCTGCTTCGAATCCCCCCCGCAAGGCCTGGCAAGGGGATTCGAACTGCCTCTAACCCGCGATCAGAGCCGTTCGAACACCACGGCGATACCTTGACCGCCGCCAACACACATGGTGACCAACGCATACTGTCCGCCGGTGCGATGCAGTTCGTAAATCGCCTTGGTCGCTATGAAGGCGCCGGAACATCCAATCGGGTGCCCCAGCGCGATCGCGCCGCCGTTGGGGTTGGTCTTTGCCATGTCCAGTTCCAGGCCCTTGGCCACCGCCAGGGCCTGAGCCGCAAAGGCCTCGTTGGATTCGATAACATCCATCTGGTCTAGGCTGAGCCCGGCTTTCTTCAGCGCCATACGGGAGGCCGGGATCGGACCTTCGCCCATGATTTCATTGGGAACCCCGGCCACCGCGTAGGAGACCATTCGAGCCATGGGCTTGTGGCCCGCATTGGCGGCTGCGTCGGCGGAGGCAAGTACAAAGAAGGATGCCCCGTCGTTGATACCCGAGGCGTTGCCTGCCGTCACGGTGCCGTCCCTCTTGAAGGCCGGACGCATCGTGCCCAGTTTCTCAACCGTGGTGCCCGGTTTTACATGTTCATCGGTTTCGAAGACGACATCGCCCTTGCGTGTCTTGATGGTGACCGGGGTTATCTGGGACTTGAAACGGCCTTCTTCGATGGCCAGAGCCGCGCGGCGTTGCGATTCCACCGCAAAGGCATCCTGTTCCTCGCGGCTGATGCCCCATTTCTCCGCCAGATTCTCAGCGGTGATGCCCATGTGGCCGACGCCAAAGGGATCGTTCAGCGTGGCCACCATCATATCGACCATGGCGGAGTCGCCCATCCGCGCACCAGAGCGCAGTGCCGGGGACAGGTAGCCGCCCCGCGACATGACTTCTACGCCCCCGCCAATGCCGTAGTCATAATCGCCCAGCATGATGTTTTGTGCACTGGTGACAATGGCTTGCAGGCCGGAACTGCACAGACGGTTGACCGCCATGGCGACCGATTCCAGGGGCAGGCCCGCCTGGATGGCCGCGACCCGGGCGACGTAGGCGAAGCGCGAATCGGTGGGGATACAGTTGCCGACGGTTACATAATTGATCTGCTGAGGATCTACCCCGGATCGATCAATGGCCTCCTTCATCACCTGGCCGGCCAATTCAGGGGGGTCAATCTGGCTGAGCCCGCCACCGAATGTCCCGATGCCGGATCGCACTGCGCTAAGTACTACGACGTCATTTGCCATTGAGGAAATCTCCAGATAGACGGTGGATAAAGAATAAAGAGCAGGGTTGGTTTTCCGCTGCGATGATTTATGTGGGCATAAACAGTGTAAATGTAGATTCAATGGCGACGAATCGCAAGGCGATAGAATCAATCGGCGGAGTTGAATGTGCTGGGCTGCCCGCCAAGCGACCCTGAGTCGATAGGCAACGGAGTCGCCAACATCGCCGCACGGCACGGCTTCTTGCCCTTGCCCGCATAAACCCACCCCGAGAGTTCGGCGCATATCGAGCGGATCGACTAACTCCACCACGAAGCGCGCCAAGTCGTCTTCCGGCAGATAGTCTTGAATGCTCGGGGAAACCGGCACGGCGTGTCGCGGTCAATCGTGACAAGTTCAACGCCCAATTTTTGCCGTCTTTTTCTCTGGCTCCTGCGATTCGTCAATTTTTCCGGATTGCGAGTCTTTAATCCGATCGCCTCCGAAGCCAACTACCCGCCGGTCGATCGCTCTGCGAGTGCGGATTCCGCTGAGGAGACGCTGAAAAAAGCCCTCCCTGGCTTTTTGCGGCACGGCTTTCGAAAACGCGGTTTCCGAAAGCGCGCATTTTCAGGCGGTTGGGCGCCTGAAAATGGCGGGGCATCCTGCCCCGCGCGGTAAACGCGATTAAATCAGCGCTTCTAACCGGGTTCACGCTCCCATCGACGTTTCCGGTTGGAGGTATGGACCAGAGCCATTTTGAAGGAGGCGAAGGCGGCTTGAGGCACTGCTGTCCCACCTTTTTTCCTAGGGTGGTCGCGTAACCTCTTGACTACGAATAGTCAAACAAGAAACTGGGATACGGCTTGAACGGGAAAAGTTCCTTGGAAGGGTCGACGCTGTGCGGTTCTCAAGTATGAAAGCAGGGGTTGCGTGTCATGGATGTGACGGCTTCGGTGTCCCTTCGCATAAGTGGGACAGCAGTGAGCTTGAGGCCATATTCATGATTTATCCTTTGTCAATGACTGACATCACAGTTTAGAGCTTCCGATTTGGGGCGCAGAGACGCATGATAGAAACTTGGTCGGCGACGTTGAGGGAGGCGCCGAGCGACCGGCTGGATCTCAGCGCGAAACTGAGAGCCCTGCAGTCTTTGTTTATATCCTCCCCGCGTTCAAAACTACGCTGATCTTGCAAGGCAGCAGAATCCGAGGGCATTCATTAGAGAAATTGTGGAATCGTGGCTTCGCACGCCGCCAGGTCAGTGTAGGGCTCTCGTTAGAGATCATGACGTTTGAGGTGTCAAAAATGTATAAGAAGCAAGCGAAAAAGTTCAGTTTACCGAAGAGCTTACTGGTTTTTTCGGCCATCTCGGCCATCTCGTATGGCGGCTACGTGGCGTCGGATGACGGCATGGCGGAGGTAACCCCGCCAACTGACATTCAGGAGAATTCGGAATTTCGTCTTTCCGATAGTCCTTTACTCTGGCAGGACGCGGATCTACTGGACGTAAAACCCATCGTCCCCCCCGCACCGCGGGCCGTGCCGATAGCCGACATGCCATTGGACACGGTCATATTTGACCCGACAACCCGAGAGGAAACCGTTATCCCCGAGGTCCCCAGTCCAGAGATTCTCGACGGTACCGAGCGATCGACACCAGCGTACGAGGGGCTGTTACCGGTAACACCGTTGGAGAATCCTAGAAGCGTGCTGGGAACGGATGACAGGGTCCAGATTACGAACACGACCACTTTTCCCTGGAGAACGATCGCCCGACTGCGGATCAAGTTCCCGGGGTCGGCCTCGATCTGGGGGTGTTCTGGCGCACTGGTCGATGGGTTTCACATCTTAACCGCTGGACACTGCGTCCACGACGGCTCGAACTGGTATGAATGGATAGAGGTCTATCCGGGCCAGGATGAGAGTTACACGCCCTACCATATGGCGTGGGTAACGGGCGCGCGGAGCTATACGGGCTGGACGGTTGATCAAAGTCCGGATAATGATTGGGCCCTGGTCACTTTGGACCGGAATATCGGCAACCACACGGGGTGGATGGGCCGCATTACAGGCGCATCCTCCGACTCGATATACACTAGCACGGCGAATGTCTCAGGCTACCCTTGTGACAAGCCTGCTGGCTCGCAGTGGTACGACTCCGATTTAGGTGCCTCGGCAACCGAGTATAAACATTACTATTACATGGATACCTACGGGTGTCAGAGCGGCGCACCGGTTTGGCGCTACGTCGACCCCAGTCGTTGGATTATGACGGTCCACGCCTATGGAGCTGGAGGCACTCCCCCCACCAATAGCGGGACAAGGCTGAACCAAGACAAATACGATCGGCTCATTTCCTGGCTAGGGGACGACGTTTCCAGCCCGCCTACAGATAAACCGGACCTGATCGACGACGGGCCTGCTTACTCCGGGTTCACGCCCACCAGCGCCTATCCGGGTTGGTCATTCAGTGCGTGGAGCGATATTCGCAACGTCGGAACGGCGAATTCCAGTGGTTTCTGGGTCAGCTATTACGCATCGACAAACACCATAATCTCCACTGCGGATCGTCTGCTCGGTTCCGTGTGGGTATCCGGCGTCAATGCGTTTAGCTGGGCAGACGCAAATTGGAACGGGAACCTCCCGGCAAATATAGCGCCGGGAAGCTATTACATCGGATGGATCATCGATTCTACGGGTACCAACAGCGAGTTCGACGAAACCAACAACATAGCCTATGAAGCATCACCAACGCTGACCGTCCTGCAAGTTAGTGCCCCGAGTTCGATAACGGCCACCGACGGCACTTACACGAACAAGGTGGCTGTTGGGTGGAGTTCGTCAACCGGGGCGACGTCCTACCAGCTTTTCCGGTGCACGAACAGTTTGACTACCAGTTGTGGCGGCGCGATCTATGCGGGTGCCAGCACAGGCTATGACGATACCGGGGCCACACCGGGCGTGATCTACTACTATCGGGCCAAGGCTTGCAACGGTGCCCTTTGCAGCGCCCTGAGCGGCTACAACACCGGATATATCCTGGCGCCGCCAACTGCGCCGAGCTCAATAACGGCAACAGACGGCACCTACACGGACAGGGTGGCGGCCAGTTGGAGTTCGTCCTCCGGGGCGACCTCCTACCAGCTTTACCGGTGCACGACCACTTCGACGGCCAGTTGTGGCAGTGCGATCTATTCGGGTACGAGCACCAGCCAGGACGATACCGGGGCCACTCCGGGCGTGACCTACTACTACCGGGCCAAGGCGTGTAACGCTGCCGGGTGCAGCGCCTTCAGCACCTACAACCCGGGGTATATCCTGGCTCCGCCGGATACGCCGAGCTCCATAACCGCATCAGACGGCACCTACACGGACAAGGTGGCGGCCAGCTGGAGTTCGTCTTCAGGGGCAACGTCCTACGAGCTTTACCGGTGCACGACCAGTTCGACCGCTAGCTGTGGCAGCGCGATCTATTCGGGCGGAAGATTGAGCTACGACGATACCGGGGCCGCTCCGGGCGTGACCTACTACTACCGGGCCAAGGCGTGTAACGCTGCCGGTTGCAGCGCCTTCAGCGGCTTCGACACCGGGTATATCTTGGTCCCGCTCTCGCAGGTCGGCGTCCACCGCAATAACCTCTTCTTCCTTGACCTCAACGGCAACCATCTCTGGGATGCCGGGATCGACACGGTGTTTGCCTTCGGTGCGCCTACGGATCTACCGGTCATCGGCGATTGGAACGGCGATGGTGTAGATGATGTCGGCGTCCGCCGCAACAACCTCTTCTTCCTCGACCTCAATGGCAACAGGGTCTGGGAGCCCGGGATCGACACGGTCTTCGCCTTTGGTGCCTCTGCGGATCTGCCGGTGATCGGCGACTGGAATGGCGACGGTGCCGATGATGTCGGCGTCCGCCGCAACAACCTTTTCTACATCGACCTCAACGGCAACAGGGTCTGGGAGCCCGGCGTCGACATGGTGTTTGCCTTTGGCGCTCCTGCGGATCTACCGGTCATCGGCGACTGGAATGGCGATGGTGTCGATGATGTCGGCGTCCGCCGCAACAACCTCTTCTACATCGACATCAACGGCAACAGGGTCTGGGAACCGGGAGTCGACGGGGTGTTTGCCTTCGGTGCGAATACGGATCTGCCCGTGATCGGAGACTGGAATGGCGACGGCTTCGATGATTTCGGCGTCCGGCGCAACAACCTCTTCTTCCTCGACCTCAACGGGAACCTGGCCTGGAATGTCGGGATTGACGGGGTGTTCCCCTTCGGAGTAAGCAGCGATACGCCGCTAGCGGGGAAATGGTAATAGTTGCGGAAACAATGCGCTAGCGCCTGAGTTGCGCGCAGGGATGCTTTCATAGCGTGACCGAATCCCCTCGGCTCGTCCGCCGGGGGGATTTTTTCAGATAGATCGCGGATATTTTGGCGACAAGGCTGATAAGATCAAAATCGCCAACGGCGACACCCCTCACAAAATCCTATTTTTCCGGTTCGTCACGCGAATGTATGCACGGTTTTGCGCATAGGCAGCTCTGCCATGCAGTGATATAGGTTTCGGCTTCTCAAAACGGGTAGAGAATAATAAGGGACGTACCAAGTTGATTCTCTAAACAACGTGGTGCGTCCTCCATTACTTTTATGGTACGGCCCCGATTATTAAGTTCACGCTTCGAGGTCCTTAGATGCGATTGGATTGTCGGTTTTTTGGGGGTGGACCAGTTTACATCATTAGCTGCATCGAGGATTCTGTCCAATGGTAACCGAGAAGATCCTCATTCGCATCGAAGGAACCCGCCCGGAGTTTCGTTAACGAATGTCTGCTCGGACAAACCGGTATCAATTACCGCTAAGGTCGCGCCCGTGCCCGCAAGGTAGTGGATGAGCATCGGCCGCACTTCTGTCGCCTGCTGACCCACCTGGTGCATCGCTAGCTGCACCGAGGGACCCAAGTTCTGGACATCGGACAAGCGAACCCTTAATGCGTCCGCAGCCGATAAGTTTGCCGATGTGCCCATGGAGCCCAACAGGATGCCCATGGCCAAACCCAATTTCTGTCGACTGGAAACGAACATACAAACCTCCCGATAAAAGTGCGATTGTGGTTTATCGATTCCTCCTGTCTGTCTGAGGCATCCTCCCCTCACCGGCAGTCGGAGCGATTCATGTGCCACCCGTCAAACTGCGCAGGATCCGGCTCCGGGGCAGTGTCTTGGATAGGCTGCGGATCGCAGCGGACAGGGACACATGTCACCCTTAGTTCTTGCAGTGTTTATGCCTATTTCTGTGACCTAAGCCACACCTTCAGTTTGTTTCCGCCGCATGACACCGTAGAAGGCCTATCAACCCAACCTGAAAAATTTAGACTGTGTTGTTTATAAAGGACTTTCTGGGATGCTTCTGACCGTGCTAGAAAGGTCAAGAATTGTAAACATGAAAACGGGCGTGCCCCGTCAGCGCGCGAGCTTGAGGTGCTGCGGAATCCGGGGTGACGTGGTAAGCGAGAAAGTGCCGAAAAACGTCAGTCGGAAGTAGAAAAGCGCCAAAAAACGGCAGCATGAATAGCGGGTGTTTTGACGTCGCTGCTCAGGAAAAAAGTCTCTCGGCCACGTTATTCAACCTAGGGAGGCGCTGAAAAAAGCCCTCCCTGGCTTTTCGCAGCAGGGCTTTTGAAAACGCGGTTTCTGAAAGCCTTCATTTTCAGGCGGTTGGACACCTGAAAATGGCGGGACAGGATGCCCCGCACGAGAAACGCGATTGAATTAGCGTTTCCGTAGGGAAATGGGATGGGCTCCCCCCTCCCTGCCCGGCATCGGAGGTGCCAGATTGGAGGTAAGGATCAACCAACCGGAGTCGGCGCACATCCGCCGTCTCCAGCGTCCCGTAGCGCTTGCACCAGCTGTAGATCGTCTGCTTACTCACACCGTGGCGCTTCGCTACCTCCGCCACCGGCCGGCTGTCGGCCTCGCGCAAGATGCTGACCATCTGCTCTTCAGTGAATCGGCTCTTCTTCATGGGCTCCTCGCAGGGTTGCAGGAGGCATCATCTCAAGTTTCAATTGGCACGAAAATCGCCGGGCAGGTCAATACCAATACAGCGGTTTCTGAGCAATACCGCGCTTGGGCCGGCAGGCTTCATTCCCTGCGCAGCGGGCTCGAACTCACCGCGATCACGCGGCTTTGGGCATGCGGTTGGCGGTTGCGAGAAGATCCGATGCGGTGGGCGAAACGCGCCGGCGCACCGCGTTCCGAACTGGAAAGTTTACACAAATTGACGTTTGTCATTGGGGTTTCTGTGGCGCTCCCCTAGCTTCAAAGCCAGGTTAGACGAGCCCAGGCAGTATCGACCCGCCCAACCTCGAATGAGTTGTACCAAAACCACTTATCACGCTTTCGGAGGTTGAGATGTGGAAAACGAAGAAACTCACACCGATCTGGGGGCTTGGAGGGCTCCTGTTGATGCTTGCCGCTCTGTTCAGCGGTTCCGCCCTCGGTCAGCAAGGCGCGTTGGGCCTGACGCCGTTTACCCGGGTGGCCGTGATCGGTCCGATCGCCGATCCGGTGCAGGCCTATGGAGTGGCCCGGGAGGTGGCGACGGCCCTTGCGACCTACGTGGCCACGGTGGACGACGCTCTTCCGCCCACAGAGTTTTCCGCCAACTGGGTCCTCGGTGGGCTGGAAGGTGAGCCGACTGAAGAGGCCATCGAAGAGGCGATCCTGCGTGTACCCACGCCTTACAGGATCGACCCCGACGAGCCCATGTCCCCCACCAATCGCAACAAGGTGAACATCGTCGAGATGTGCAATAAAACCTTTGCGATGAAAGCCCTGGGTCTATTGCCTGTGGTGGAGGGGGATGACACCACCAAGATCGTCAACGGCTATATCCACGCCCCGGCGCTGCCCTGCGAGGTGGCGATCTATGCCGATGAGGACGGAAACGTCAATGTGGAGATGCTCAATCCGGAGGCGATCTTCACGCTCTTCTTTACCGACGTCCTGTTCGGTGACCAGATGGAAGATGACGATTTCGCGGACGAGATCCAGGCCCTGCCGGCCCAGGTCAACTGGGAGATCCGGACCATCATCTACGCAGCCCTCTTCGATGCGGAGATCGCCTACGATCCTGTGTCTGTGCCCCTCGGCCCCGTTTACCAGAGTTTGGGGGAGGTGGCGCAGGTGGTGGCGGAAACCCCCGATCAGTCCCCCTACGTCCATTTCGCCTATGAGAAGGTGGACCGCAGCGATTTCACCGCTGCGGAGGTTGCCACCATCGCGGACGAGATTATCGCTACCCTTTCCCTGGACGGCATTCACCCGAGGAATCTGGATGCACGGCTGAACATGGACGACTGGCGGTCCGCCCGCGCGCATCCGCTGCCGGTGCCCGGCAATCTCGTGATCGAGGCCTGCTCGCCCACCAACGCCATCGCGGCCATGGGGCTGGGGATGGATCACGCGACCGCCCTGCCCTGCGAGATCGCCGTCAAGGCGGTCAGCTACGACGGGATCGACGGTAACGAAACCCTGCTGATCACCTACCTGGATCCCCACTTCATGTTCTCCGCCCTGTTCAGCGATGCCTTCGGCGACCTGACCGACGAGGAGTTGGAGCAGTTCATGGTCTTGCCGCCGATGGTGCTGGAGGATCTGCAGACGGTGGTCAGGGATGCCCTCAAGTGGCGCAACCTGAAGCGGACCGAGACGCCGGTCAAGCTGAGACGGCCGGACCAGGTGTGGTTCGATATGCTGCCGCCAGAACGATGATCGGCCGCCCAGGCTGACCTCGCCAGACAGCAACAGCCGCAGCCCGCCTCGCGCGGGCTGCGTTAGTGAAGGGGCGGCAGATTCGAACACGTCAAACCACCCTCGAGATCAACCGCTGCTAGAATATTTGAGCAGGGCCTATCTGCTAAAGGACAAAGCAGGAATTCCACTGTTCGGGCCTACCGATGCCCGTACTTGGCGGGTCACTTGGCGACCGCTTGCTTCTCCCCCAGCAGCTTGACGATCTGTTCCTCGAAGACCTTGTAATCGCGCGCGCCGACCACCCGGTTACCCTCGACCGAGTCGCCGGCGGCTTTTCCGACGACAAAGGTCGGGGTGCCGGTGATCTTTACACTGCCCGCATCCTGGGAACTCCGGTCGATAATCGCGAGGTGCCGGTCGCTCGATAGGCAGCTCTCGAACGCCGCGCCATCCAGTCCAATCACCTGGGCATAGTTGGGGAGGTGCTCCGCATCGAGCTTTTTGGCATTGATGAACAGAATATCGCGCATCTCCCAGAACTTGTCCTGCTCTCCGGCGCAGTAGGCCGCCTGCGCGGCCTTGCGGGCGTTCTTGTGGAAGCCGAGGGGCAAGTCCCGCACTACCCAACGGACCTTTGGGGGTAGAAATACGGGTTGAGTTAGGACGAAGAAATCGATCCACAACGGCCACGGTTGCCTCTGAATCCATGGATTTCAATTCGTTGGCAAATAATCCTTTCACCAAGCATCAGGTTTGATGATGGCAGAAGCCTGCAGTGATGGGAGCGAGTCTGCAGACTGAGGTCGGCTGGTTGTGCGCTCGCTGCCTTCCGGCACCAGAGTGCTAATAGCCGGGTACTAAATTTATCCGAAGGTGCATTGCGAAAAAATTCGAGTAGATTCAAATTTAGTTGAGTATCATATTGAATAAACTCATTTTCCGCAGCACTTTTTGTATTTTTTCCCGCTACCGCAGGGGCAAGGGTCATTGCGGCCAACCTTTGGGGTTGCGCGGTGCTGTGTCTTGGGCGGGACCAGGCGCCCCTGAGTGAAGTACCAGCGGCCGTCGAGCTTGCGGAATTCGCTAACCTCGTGGTGGTGATGCACGGCCCCCTTTTCCCGATAGCTGGCCACGAATTCGACGCTGCCGCGTTCGTCCGCAGGCCCGCCGGCTTCGCTGCTCACCACCTCCAGACTCAGCCATTCGGACTGCCTCGCCCAGCGCCGCGTGGCCGCTTCGTCGTACTCGCGGCGATGTTCCGGGTGCAGGCTGGCGCCGAGGAAGTCGATACGGTCGATCACATAGGCGGTGTAGCGAGCCCGCATCAGGTCCTCGGCAGTGGCCGCCAAACGTTCGTCGAGCAATATCGGCTGGCAGCATTCGGCAAACGGGCGGCCGGAGCCGCAATGGCAGGTCGACATCTTGGAAACTTCCCCTAAGGATCAAACGAAGGGCAGCATTCTACCCATTTTCCGCACCGCGGGAACGCAGCAGTTGAACGCTAAATAGGGATTCGGGTCGGTCCAGACCGGCTCCTGCCCCCAGCCCACTGGCCCCGCCAGCCGTCCGAAGCTCTCTACCGCGCACTGGTACGCGTCCACGGTGTGGATGCTCTCGCCGGCGTGGAAGTCGAACCATTGATCCTCGAAAATATCGAATCCCAGGTAGCCCGGGGGCCGCCGTTCTCGCGGCAACAGGCGCACCTTCTTGCCCGCCCCGCTGCCCAACTCCATCAGCAGGCAATCGCTACCGATGATTCCGGCCAGCTCTGGCGCGCATCGGCGCAGGATCTGCGTCTCGGTACCGGGTCTGGTAATACTCGCGCAGCTCGTAAATCGCGTCGAACAGCTATGCGCCCCGCTTGTCGTAAAAGAACTTGGGCGGCAGGGCCTTGGGGCTGGCAGCCAATCCGTCGAGCAGTGCCTGGACCAGGTCCTCGGTGCCGGGGCGGGATTCGGAACGTCGGTCGCTGGCCGGATCATGCCTCGTCCGCCAGACGCAGCCCCGAGAACTGCCAGCGGTCGCCAGGGTAAAAGAAATTCCGGTAACTGGCCCGGATGTGGTCTTGGGGGGTGACGCAGGAGCCGCCCCGCAACACCATCTGGTTGGCCATGAATTTACCGTTATACTCGCCGATGGTGCCTGCCGGTGAGCGGTAACCTGGATAGGGTCCGTAGGGGCTGCAGGTCCACTCCCAGACATCGCCGAACATCTGCTCGATCCCGGCTCCCGGATGCTGCAACGCTACCGGCTGCAGGAAGCCGGCTTCGCGGAAGTTGCCTGCGATCGGCGCCGTGGCCGCAGCCAGTTCCCACTCCGCTTCGCTGGGCAGGCGCTTGCCGGACCAGCGGGCGAAGGCATCCGCCTCGTAAAAGCTCAGGTGGCAGGCCGGCGCCTCCAGGTCCAAGGGGCGCAACCCGCCCAGCGTCTGCTGCAGCCAGTCCCCGTCGCGCTGCAGCCAGTACAGGGGCGCTTGCCAACCCGCGGCCTGGACCTGGGTCCAACCGTCGGACATCCAGAGCGCTGGTTCGGCGTAACCGCCGTCGTCGACGAAAGCCAGGATCTCCCGGTTGCTCACCGGCCGGCTGGCCAAGGCAAAGGGCTCCAACCAGACCCGGTGCCGGGGCCCCTCGTTGTCATAGGCGAAACCCGACTTGCTGTGCCCGATCTCGCACAGGCCGCCGTCAAAGCGCTTCCAGTCCACGGGCGGCGACTTGGCTTGTGCGGGCGGGAGTGGCAGCGGCCGGTAGGCAGGATGCATGGGGTTCTGGGCGAAGATGTGCTTGATGTCCGTGAGCAACAGCTCCTGGTGCTGTTGCTCGTGGTGCAGCCCGAGTTCCAGCAGCGGGGCGATGCGCGCCCAATCGGTCGCGGGCGCCGACTCGATCAGCGCCAGCATGGCTGCGTCCACCGCTGCCCGGTAGCGATAGACCTCGGCCACCGTGGGCCGTGCCAGGAGCCCGCGACGGGACCGGGCGAAAGGTTGACCGTGGGTCACGTAGTAGGAGTTGAACAAGTGGTCGAAGACGGGATTAAAGAGCGAGTAACCGTCGCCGAACGCCTGCAGCAGAAAGGTCTCGAAGAACCAGCTGGTGTGAGCCAAGTGCCACTTGGGCGGGCTCACGTCCGGCATGGTCTGGATGACATGGTCCTCTACCTCCAGCGGTCGGCAGATCGCCTGCGAATCCGCCCGCACCCGCCGGTAGTCGTCGCCCAAGCGCATTCTCGCCTGGCCCTGGCCGGCCGCCGCCGGCTCGATAACGGTCATGAACTTCCCCCGGGTGAGCGGCGGTAGTACCGCCTGTGCTTTCGATGTTCGTTCTCTTGCAGGGTAGAGGAAAATAGCGGCGGGCCGCAAGCCAGCCTGCAGGCTAGATCGCCGGCATCACGGAAGATTCATTTGCGACGCACCCCGGGAGCTCGGTGTTTCGCGTCCAAGACTGGGATTGGCGCATGGGGGACGAGAATGGCGGCATACCAGCGGGTAATCCGCCGATCCTCCGCGGCACCAGAAGATCGCCGATATACGGACAGGCGCCTAGACAGGTTCCGGCGACTGGCCGACAATTGGCGGGCGCCAATCGGCGCCTGACGACTCGCCGTGACCGATCGATCTATGTCTAAGAACGCTAAAATCATACCCGTAATTCTCTCCGGCGGATCCGGCACCCGGATGTGGCCGTTGTCCCGCAGTCATTATCCGAAACAGTTCCTGCCTCTGATCACGGAGCAGACCCTGTTGCAGGACACGGTGACGCGGCTGCCGGAGAGCGAAGCCTTTAGCGCCCCCATGGTCATTTGCAACCAGGATCACCGGTTCATGGTCGCCGAGCAGTTGCATCAACTGGGAATCAAGCCGATGGCCATCATGTTGGAGCCGTTCGGGCGCAACACCGCTCCAGCGGTGGCGCTGGCGGCCCTGGCCGCCGAAGACCCCGATGCCGTGCTCTTGATCCTTCCCTCCGACCACGTCATCAGCGATGCCGAAGCCCTGGCCGCCGCCATCCAGGAGGCGGCCCGAGCTGCCGCGGAAGGCGCGCTGGTCACCTTCGGCGTAGTACCGACAGGGCCGGAGACCGGCTACGGCTATATCCAGCGGGGGGACACCCAAGGCGGGGGTTATCGGGTACTGAGTTTCGTCGAAAAGCCCGATCTGGAAACCGCGAAGGGCTATTTGGCATCTGGGGACTACTACTGGAACAGCGGCATGTTCGCGTTCCGGGCGGGCCGTTTCCTCGAAGAGCTGGAGCAGTACCGCCCGGACATCCTCGACGCCTGCAACCAGGCTTGCAGCCGGACCCAAGCCGACCTCGATTTCATGCGCATCGACAGCGACGCCTTTGCCGCTTGCCCCGCCGAGTCGATCGACTACGCGGTGATGGAAAAGACCGATCGGGCAGTGGTCATCCCCCTGGATGCGGGCTGGAGCGACGTCGGCTCCTGGTCGTCGCTGTGGGACGTTTCGGCAAAGGACGATCAGGGCAACCGGGTGCATGGCGATGTCTTAAGCTACGACACCCACGACAGCTTGCTCCACTCCGAAAGCCGACTGGTGGCAGCCATTGGTCTCGAAAACGTCGTGGTAGTGGAGACCAACGACGCTGTCATGGTGGCCGCCAAGAACCGGGTGCAGGACGTCAAACAGATCTCCGAGCGCCTCAAGGCGCTGAAACGGCCGGAAAGCGAGGCCCACCGCAAGGTCTATCGTCCCTGGGGCTGGTACGACTGCATAGATACGGGCCAACGACACAAGGCCAAACGCATCGCGGTCAATCCGGGCGCCAAGCTCTCCCTGCAGATGCATTACCACCGGGCCGAGCACTGGGTCGTGATCAAGGGCACTGCCAAGATCACCCTGGACGACCGCGAGATCATCCTGACGGAAGACCAGTCCACCTATATCCCCTTGGGCACCAGGCACCGGCTGGAGAACATTGGCCGGATTCCGCTCGAAATCATCGAGGTCCAGACCGGCAGCTACCTGGGGGAAGACGATATCGTGCGCTTCTCCGACGATTACGGTAGAAACGACTGAGGAGACGCTGAAAAAGCCCGCCTTGCTGTTTGCAGCACGGCTTTCGAAAACGGGGGTTCCGAAATCCTCCATTTTGATCGCATGAACCGATCAAAATGACGGGATTCCTTCCCGGGACGGGCAACGCGATAAACCGGTATTTACCTGAAATATCCGGGTTAGCCGTCGGCGCGGAACAACGCCAACAGCCAATCGTGTGCGAGCCGATAGATACCAGGTTGCTCTTGTTCCCTGGGACCGGCCAGGTTCAGGCGTGAGACACGTTCATTTCGCAGCCATTGGCGCACTGCCCGAAGTTCGGCGCGCTGACGCGGATCGACGATCCGAAGGGGCCGCCCGAGCCTGGCGGCGAAGTCCGCAGTATAAGCGGTGCCTCCGCTGAGAGGACCGGCGCAGAGGATCAGGGTGCCATCGCTGTCGCGCACATTCAGGCGGGTACGTTCGGAATAATCCGTGCTCAGGGTTTCCCGCAGGGGGTAGCGGGCCGGTAGCGGCCCGTCGGCCGCTCTCCGGCCTCTGGGGCACCAGCCGCCGCAGGAAATGCCCAACTCCAGCGCGAGATCCAGGGCGGCCCGATCGACACCCGTCTGACCGCCAGACACCAGTTCCTGGATCACCAGCCCCTTATGCGGTAGTTACGGGCCTGATCGCAGTGGGCCCGACGGCGCCTACTGTGGCGCCTGGGCCGGAATCCCGGACGGCGGCACGCTGGGCCCGGGGCCGTAGGGATAGCCATAGTACCGGACCATAGCCCCGGCCTCCGCCTCCACCGGCCCGGGGGTATGGCCCCGGATAACCGTAACCGGGTCCGTAGCCGGGGCGGCCACGAGCGCGCTCCGTCCTTGCCTCGGCCCGCAGGCGCTGGTACTCGCGCATCAGATCCGGTACGCGGGGACGGTAGTTATAGGCGCGGAAACCCTCATCCGGGGTCGCGACCGCATCCGGATCGCCAGGCCCGCTCGGCGTTGCAGGGGGGCTTGCCTGCGCGGGAAAATCGGCTTCGGCGGCGGGTGCAATCACCGGGGCCTCGCTGGTATCGGAGCCGTCGGAAATCGGTTCGACAACGGCTGGGCCTGCTTCCGGAGTCGGGTCGGCTGCGGCCGGCACTGCCGCCGGTTCGGGAGCGGCTTGCGATATCGCCGCTGTGCCAGCGACAGGGCCGCGTACCGGGACCGGTTCTGCACCGCTGACCGGTGTAGCTGGTTGCGTCTCGGCGACTGCGGAAACCGCGGTGTTAGGTGCCGCCGCCGGAGTTGCTTCGGGCAAACTGGCCGCGGGAGCGGGAGCCGAATCCGAATCCACTGCATCGGCCTCCGGGTCAGCAGTTGTCTCCCGAACCGCTTCGGATTTGGCAACCCCAAGGGTTCCTTTGCCTGCTTCGGCATCGGACGCGGCTTCAGGCGCCGTTGTCGCCACCGCCGCTGCAGTTTCTACCAAGGTCACACCGGCACCGGGCTTGGATGCGACGACGACCGCCGTTGCTGCCGGCATCGAAGCGGCGCGGTTCTCATTCGACATACCGGGTCCGAACGATACGACGTCCAACGCCTCGGGCCGGGCCTCGCTCGCCGAGGTAGGCGCAACGAGGATTTCCGCCGGCGACGAACCAGCCTCCCCCATCGAGGCGAAAGTTCGTGGTTTGACGCCGGCTGTCGTCTCCTGTCCGAACCCCGAGTGCACCAAAGACCAGATGTAGGCGTACCCCGCGATCACCAATGCCACGAAGATGATGACCTTGACCCATAACCCCATCCCACCCGGGGCCGGGGACGCACTGGCCGTATTGCTGCTCATGCTCGCTGTCTCCTATGGTTGCCTCGGCTTCGCCGAGCCCGGCGCAAGGCCGGGCGCGGCCTTGCCTTGCGCTGAAATCGCTGTTGGGACGGTTTGTTATGGAATTGCCGACCCTCGCCATAATACGGCATAGCGCCTCGGGCGCAAGCCGTCGGGACTCACAGCCAGCGCCATATCAAGGCGCAGCCACTCACCACCAACAGCACGCCCACCAGGCGCAATACCTGGCGCTGGCTGAGACTGAGGTGGACATGGTGACCGGCGTACAGGGCCAGTCCCATTACCGGCGCGCCCAACAGCAGGGCCTTCAACATCCCCTGCTGGACCAGCAGGGCCGCTGCCACGAAAGCGAGCAGCCGCAGTCCGCCCTCGATCAGAAACAGTCCGGACAGGGTTGCACGCAGACGTGCCTTGTCCCGGATTCGATGGCTGAGATAAATGACGAAGGGCGGGCCACCGGTGGCGAACAGAGAGCCGATGGCGCCGCCAAGGGCGCCGGCGGGCAATGCCCAGGCTCGGGAAACGGGCCGCTCTCCGTGCAGATCCAGCAGGTTGCGCAGGCCGAACAGGATAATCAATCCACCCAGCCCCAGAGCCATAGCCCGCTGCGGAAGTTCCACCAACAGGAGCAGGCCGAGCAGGATGCCGAGCAACGCCGGCGGCAACAGCCAGCGGATTTCGCGCCAATCCACCTCCCGGTTGCGCCAACTGACGCCGGTGAGCAGGAAAGCGGCGGCCACGTCGAGCGCTACGATCCAGGGCACCACAAATTGTAACGGAAGGAACAGGCTTAACAGGGGCACCGCCACCAGGGCCGAGCCAAAGCCTGTAACGGCGCGCAAGCCGTAGGCGAGCAACAGAGTAAGGCCGGCCGCGGCGATCTCGGCAGGGTGACTCAACAAGAGGGGCACCGGAATCGTGAAGGCGGCCGCGCAAGGCAGGTCGCACTGCCGGCGCGCCGCTCAGTTAACGGGAGGACCGTCGAATTGCGCGGGGTTGTCGGTGGGCAGAGTCGGACCGTTGCCGCCCTCGCAAATAGCCTGGTACTCCTCCATCGCCGTATGGCGGAGCTGAGGGCGCCCGACCAAAGCGTCGGCGCGCCTCCTGAGTTCCTGGCACTCGGCGGAGTCGTTGCCCGTGGCATTGACCGCATCACCCAGAGCGCCGGCCTTGGCGGCGAATTCTTCGGCACTCATGTCCTGGCCGGCGGCCGGGACGGAAACCAAGCCCAGTACCAGCGCGACTGGGCCGATCAATGCTAGTTTTCTGCTCACGGCTACTCCTGCTCGTGCAGCGGCGGTTGGTCCAGGGGCTCACTCCGTTGCCGCCGAACCATCCAGCTCCCGTCCGCCTGCCGGCAAAAACGATAGGTAGAGTCGCCGGAGGCTTGCCCGGCATGGTTTACGATTCGCGCTTCTCTACAGGTCCCGTTCTCGTCTTCGCTGGTGTTAAGCGGCGTTATGCTGCCGGTGTTGCCAGTTTCCGGATTCTCCCAACGGGTCTCGGTCCCGTCGGCGCCATGTTCCAATGCTTCGACATTGGCGGCCCGCATAAGGGTCCAATCCTGTTCGGTGAAGCGGCTGGCCGGCGTGTCTTTGAGCCAACTCCAGGGGCTGACGGCCTGGGCCGACGAAAGGCCAACTGCGGCGGCCAGGCCAAGGGCCCACGCCCGGCGTTTCGTGTGCGGTCTGTTCATTCGGTATACCTCTGCGGGAAAGCTACCACATCCGGAAAATCCGGAACAGCGCTCGCGACGATCCACTATTGCTCGGCGCAGATCGAAGGCGCGATCTCTGGAGCGGCTTTGCCTACTCGACGGTCATCCCGTGCAGGAAAGTGGCCAGCTATTCCTTCTGCGCGGCAGACCCGATCCTGATCGGCTTCCTGCTACCGCTGCTCCATCCCCAACAGCAGCGCTTTGCACCCTGGCGAGACCGCCACCTTGGCAAGCAGGCCGGCACCGCGGGCGCGTTCGATGGCGCGTCCTGTGCCCTCAGGGACGAAGAATTGGGCGATCTGGGGAAAGTCCACCGAACCCTGGCCCCGGGAGCGGCCGACAATGCAGGCCTGGCCTGGATTCAGCTGCGGTGGCTCCAGGGTCACGGCGACGAAGCGCGCAGGACGTTCTGCCGTGATGGTGACATAGACCGGGGTGGAATCCCGGGCCGCCGTTTGGGCTTGCTCCAGGGGCAGGATGTCCTGTGCCAGGGTATAGCCGAGGATCACGTAATCGCCGCGGAACAGGGCTCGCGGGTCCATCTTCTCGGTCTCCAGGTAGACGACGCTGCCGGTGGCTCGCACCCATAGGGGTTGGGCCAGCACCAGTGCCATTACCAGCAATTGCACCAGCACGGCCAGGACCAGTTTCGACTTCATACGCCGATCCTCGACAACAGCCGCCGGCGCTGCTTCTCGATCCAAAACGCCAGGGCAATCAGCACCAGTCCGCCGAGAATGAAAGCCAGCGAGCGGTCGAGCAGGCGCAGGGACCAGGAAAAATACTGGATCAGCACCACCATCGCCGCGCTAGCCACGCCGATGTTAACCAGCACCGGGCGTTGCGCCTCCACCCCGGCCCAGGTCAGCCACAAGGCGAGCAGAAACACCAGCAGCACGAACCAGGGAAACAGCTTGTCGGCCTCGGCGCCGGCACCGCTCCCGAGCAGCAAAAGGCCGAACAACAGGGCCGCCACCAAGATCAGCAGCAGGCGATTGGAGCGGGAGGCGAAGCGCCCGGCCCCCATCGCGAGCGCGGCGAGTCCGACACAGGCGCCGATGACCGCCCACTGCTTGGGGGTGAAGCGGAGGCGGAACATCACCTCCAGCATCTCCTCGTGGATCGTCGCCAGCACCAGCGGGAAGGCGATCAGCAGCGCCCCCCAGACCAGCCAGGTACCGCCGGCAAAACGCCAGGCTGACCGCCGCTCGACCAGTAGCGCCAAGGCCACCAGCCCCAGGCCGAGCAGGGGCAGCAGGGGCCGCAGCCCCCGGTCGCTGAACAGGAACTCCAGTTGGTCATCGCTGAACCAGGCCTGGCCGCCTCCGAGCCAGCCCAGGGTCAGCAGCGCCAGGGGGATGGCCAGCCAGGCATGCAGCCGCGAACCGAGGGCAAAGCCCATGGCCAGGGTCGCCAGCAACCATAGGAAGGGCCCTTGCCAAAAAGTCAGTGAGAAGTTGAAGACCTGGCCGATGAGAAAGATATTGGCCCCCACCGTCAAGGTAGCCAGGAACCAGAGGGACCGCCCTACCCGGTCGAAGCCCCGCCGTTGGGCCAATAGGGCCGCCGACACCACCGTGCAATAGGCGCCGAACAGGATGCCGATGCGCAGTGCCGGACCCATGCCTGACCAATGGCTGGCGACGAACAGGATCAAACCCAGCCCCACCAGCACCGCGCCGAACACCGAGACGATGTGCACCATCCGCCCGCTGCCCTGCCCCGCATCCGGGTGCCCGTCCAGATAGGCCGCCAGCCGCTCGGCCTGCTCCGGCTCCAGCAACCCTGCCTCATGCCAAAGCCGCAACGCCTGTTTTGCTTCGATCTCGCTCACGCCGATGGTCGTCCCGCTTTCCCTGACCGATGAAGAAACCCTATGTTCAGGACGACCGCCGAAACTGACAACAGCCGGCCGAGAAAAGGATCAGAGTATTTCCGGCTCTTCGTGTATCCCAGGTTCGGTGGGAAAGACATCGCCCTCGGTATAGGACTCTACCGCCCGTGCCGCCTCGCCTGGGCGCTGGAAGCGGGCGATGTGGAACAAAGCGTCGCCCTCGTTGACCAGGGGCAGGCTGGAGCGGCCGATGACGATGCCACCGAACGGGCTGATGATTTGCTCTTCCGCGTCACCGAAGGGGTCCGCGACGGTGCCCAGCAGACTGTTCTTTTCCACCCGAGCCCCCAGCTTGGCGTGGGTGCGCACAATGCCCCCCTTCGGCGCCCGCACCCAAAAGCTTGATCGGGCCACCACCGGCTCCTTGTGGCGCTGGCGTCTCGTGCGCAACGCCGGCAGCATCTCAAGGGTGCGCATCACATTGACGATACCGGCAACCCCACCGCGGATGTTGATCTCGTCGAAGCGCAGGGCTTCGCCGGCCTCGTAGAGCAACATCGGAATTCCCCGCTCCGCCGCCGCCGCCCGCAGCGAGCCATCACGCAGGTCCGAATTCAGCAGCACCGGCGCGCCGAAGGCCCGGGCCATGGCCTCGGTGGCGGGGTCGTCCAGGTTGGCCCGGATCTGAGGCAAATTGCTGCGGTGCAGGGCGCCGGTGTGCAGGTCGATGCCATGGCTGCACGGACCGACGATCTCGCTCAGCACCAGGTCAGCGACGCGAGCCGCCAGGGAGCCGCGGTCGGTGCCGGGAAAGCTACGGTTCAGGTCGCGCCGGTCCGGCAGGTAGCGGGAATGGTTAAGCACTCCGAATACGTTGACGATGGGCACCGCGATCAGGCTTCCGCGCAGCCGCGACAGCAACCGCACCCGCAGCAGGCGGCGGATGATCTCGATGCCGTTGAGTTCGTCGCCGTGGATCGCCGCGGTGACGAATAGCCGTGGCCCCGGGTGCCGGCCGTTGATCACATGCACCGGCATTTCCACCGGAGTGTGGGTGTAGAGGGTCGCTACCGGTAAGCAGATACTGCGGCGTTCTCCGGGCTTTATTTCGGTGCCGCCGATTCGAATCATCCTATCCATGGATCAGCCGCTCCCCCGGGTGCGGGTATGATGAGGCCGCCCCTTCTTTTCGATGAATTCCACGATCTCGCCAGCTATATTCTTACCGGTGGCCTGTTCGATGCCCTCCAGCCCGGGCGAGGAATTCACCTCCATCACCACCGGGCCGTGATTGGAGCGCAGGATGTCCACGCCGGCCACATTCAGCCCCAAGGTGCGGGCCGCCCGCACCGCGGTGGAACGCTCCTCCGGGGTGATCCGCACCAGCGACGCGGAGCCGCCCCGATGCAGGTTGGAACGGAACTCGCCCTCTCTGGCCTGGCGCTTCATGGCCGCCACTACCTTGTCGCCGATCACCAGGCAGCGCAGGTCTGCCCCGCCCGCCTCTTTGATGTACTCCTGAACCAGAATATTGGCCTTTAGCCCCATGAAGGCCTCGATCACGCTCTCGCCCGCCTTCTGGGTCTCCGCCAGCACCACGCCGATGCCCTGGGTGCCCTCCAGTAGCTTGATCACCAAGGGCGCCCCATTGACCATCTTGATCAGGTCCTGCACGTCGTCCGGGGAGTGGGCGAAGCCCGTCACCGGCAGCCCGATGCCCTTGCGGGCCAGCAGTTGCAGCGAGCGCAGCTTGTCGCGGGCGCGGGTGATCGCCACCGACTCGTTGAGCGGAAATACGCCCATCATCTCGAACTGGCGCAGTACCGCGGTGCCGTAGAAGGTCACCGAGGCACCGATGCGGGGGATCACCGCATCGGTGCCTGACACCACCTCGCCCCGGTAGTGGATCTCCGGGCGCATCGAGGTGATGTTCATATAACAGCGCAATACGTCCAAAACCCGCACCTCGTGGCCCCGCTGCTTGGCCGCCTCTATCAGTCGGGCGGTGGAGTAGAGCTTGGGATTGCGGGACAGGATCGCGATTTTCATTCTTATTCTCGTTGTTCTTCGATGGCGGGAGGCTCGGAGCGATTCCCCCCTTGGGTAAAGGATCGTCCCGGGTCCACCAGGTAGCGCCCCTGAATGGCGGTACGCCCCAACAGCGCTCGAAACAGCATATTGTCACGGTTGGTCAGGGTCAACTCGACGGGCCAGCGCTCACCTTGAAAACTTAGCATGCATTCGATCACGTAGCGGTTCTGGGTATGACCACCAGAGTCGGTAACCGGCCGCCGGTCGAGCACCGGCGCCTCGCACTCCACCACCTGTGAACTGTTCTTCTGCAGCGGGTGCACCCGAAAGCGCACCCACTTCCGCCCGCCTCGGGTAAAACCCCGCACCTTGAACGCATGCAGGGTAGAGGTGCGCGCGCCGGTGTCCACCTTGGCCTTGATCGGCGGCAAGCCCAGGCCCTCGAAGCTCACCCATTCGCGCCAGCCCAACGCCGGTTTTGCGGATTCATCATTCGGCATAGCGGAAGTCTCGATCAATCGGAAAGCGGTTAAGGCCCGATCATGCTCTAGCTGCCCCCCGATGGGGAAAGCTGACGGGCGGTGTCGGCACGGATACTAAGCGTTGGAATCCGTCCGGGCAACAAAGAATCCAACGCTTCGCAGCCGCCAGGAAGGGTTTGACCTTTCCACCAACCGGCACTAGAATGCCGCCTCACATCGCAGGGCGATTAGCTCAGTGGGAGAGCACTGCCTTCACACGGCAGGGGTCGCTGGTTCGAACCCAGCATCGCCCACCAACACGTTTGAAGACCTGGAACCGGCTGTTCAGGCGGTTTTACGTGCAGGCGCCGAGTTGGCGCCCAATCCGACTGTGGACACCCCTTCACAAGCTTGGCGAAACGCGGTCAGCCCGCGGGCGGCGGGAGCAAGCAGACGAGGGCCGTGCTTCATGCAACCGCGGACGACCCCTGTTACAGCGTCACATCCAGTCGACCTGCTGCCAACAACCCGCCATTCGCATCAGCCGGATACGGAATCGCCGCGGTCTCCACTCCCTTCGCCTGCCTAGTCCCGAATCCTTACCAGCAGCACATCGCAGGGTGCGCGGTGTAGCACGCCATCGGTGGTAGAGCCGAGCAAGTCACCCGGGCCGTGGAGGCCGTGGGAGCCAATGACGATCAAGTCTACACCCTCGCGACGGGCGTATCCCACGATCTCGTGCTTGGCTGCACCGGCGCTGCGGAGATAGGACAAAGGTGCATCATCGAGCCCGCGTTTAGCGGCCATCTGCCGCATCCGATTGCGGGACCGTTGTTCGGCGTCGGCGGCCGGGTCCTGGTCTTCGGGCGTGATCACTTCGTTCGAGCGGTCGGTTGGGAAGTGTTCTTCCACGTGCAGAAATCTAATTTCGGCCCCGTAGCGATCGGCCCAGTGTTTCGCGCGATCGGCGACGCGGTCGCAGGTATCGCAAAAATCGACCGGCACCAGGATGCGCCGGTAGCCGCTGTGGCCAGCGATTTCGCCACTTTCGTCCGTGCGCACCACCAGCACGTCGCCGCTGGCGCCGTGAACCACCCGGTCCGTGGTGGAGCCCAGGTGGCCGGTGATACCCCAGGCAGTATGGGAGCCGATGACGATGCAATCCGTCCCCGACTGTTCCGCGGTTTGCAGGATCAGCTTCCACGGATGACCCGCGGCGATGCGAATGTCGACCCCCTCGCCCGTGGCGTCGTCGACAAGTTCAATCAGGTTGTTGCGCGCCGCTTCACCAATCAGATCCGGAGAAACGCTTTGCAATGGCGTCGCCGGCACTTCCGGGCCGAATAGCCGACGCTCGACGTGCAGTAGTCCGAGATCGGAGCCGTTCGCGGCCGCCAACGCCCGCGCTCGGTACCAGACCTGACCGGCTTCTTCGCGGCCGCCGATGGCGGCCAGGATTTTCTTGTACTGCGCCATTCAAATCCCCCCTTGGTTTCACATCCGGCCAGCCTCCGGAGGCCTGCCCTTCTGTCTTGGATATTCGGCGCCAGCAGGTTGCAGGTCAAGCTGGTTTCCCGGTCAACCGGAAACATCATTGATTTGGAACAGGTTTCGTAACGGGAGCCGGAAAAAGAACGGCATGCGATTCAGTTATTAACCAGCTTCTAATGCGCTCGTGATTCAGGTCAATGTCCGTCCGCCTTTGGGGGTCTATGTTAGCTAGTAGGAGGAGTTTTCTGGAGCACCAAAACAGACGTAGGAGGTGTGTATGAACAGGACCCGCAAACTGCTGACCGTTCTCTCCGTCACCGGTCTTACCCTGCTGCCGCTCGGCACCGCGGAGGCCTTTTTCGGCTTCTGGCCCGGCAGCTGGTTCGGTGGCGGGGGTGGCTTCAGCTTCGGCTTCGGCGGTGGCTGGCGCCACCATGGCTGGGGGCACCCCTGGTACGGTTACGGGCCCGGCTGGGGCCGCCCCTACCGCTGGGGAGGCTACAGGCGGCACGGATGGGGCTATCCCTGGTACGGAGGCTATTATCCGGGCCTCTACAGCCCCTGGCTGAGCCCAGTCGTCACCCCGCTGGTGACCCCGGTGGTGCCGGCCACCACCCCGGCCGAGAAGTAGATGATGCGCGGCCCGCCCTGTCCCCAGGGCGGGCCTCTGCGCCACAACCGCAGCGCGCTTCCTCCCCTTTCCTGGGGTTGTACTATACTGCCGAGACGCTTTCCAGCCACTAGCGCGGCCGCTGGCAAGGGGTTTATTTCAACAACCAATAACCACCAATCGATCAAGAGGAGAATACCAATGGCAGAACTGTTTTCCGATGCCTGGATGAAGGAGTTGATGGGCGCATGGAACGGCGACCCCGAGGTCAAGGATAAACTCGCTGAGATCGGCTTTTCTTCGGTGATCACCTGCGGGTTCAAAGGCGAAGACCAGCCGCGCGGTGTGTTCACGGTTGAGAACGGCGAGTGCGTGAGCGCCGGCTCCTACAATGGAGAGCCCCCTAACTGGGACATGCGGGCGGACCGCAAGGACTGGATGAAATGGGTCGAGAAGGGCCTCGGGATGACCGGCATGGGCATGGCCTTTACCACCGGCAAGCTGAAATTCCTTTCCGGCGATTTCAAGGCGATGATCAAAGACCCGCGCATGGCCGGGCCCTTCGTCAAGAGCTTCGGTCTGATGAAGAAGATCGGCGCCGACTGACAGCTCATCCCACCGTTGCGATAAAGCCCCGCCTTGGCGGGGCTTAATGTTTAGTGCAGGTAGGATCCTGCCCCTTGGACTCCGAATGGTGGTTGGGCAGCCAAAGGCGTTAGGAAATCACTGCACCAGGTCCGGAGGGCGCTTCGACTGTTTCGCTTTATGCACTGATGTGGGATGGCTTCTACTGGGTTATGCGTAATAATTGGGTTAGAAGAATCAGCGATTTGCGGGGGTCAGATGAACAGCTATAGCCATGTCCTCCTCGCCGCGGACCTGAGCGGCGAGAATTCGAAGGCCTCGCAGCGTGCCCAGCAGCTGGCCGCCTGCTTTGGCGCCAAGCTCAGTCTGGTCCATGTGGTGGAGTATCTGCCGTTGGACTACGGCGGCGACCAGATCTACCCCATGGACCTCGGACTGGACCTGGAAGATAAGCTGGTCAGCCGGGCCCGGGAAGAATTGGAACGGGTCGGAAAGGAGTTGGGGGTGGCACCGAGCGATCAACACGTAGTGGTAGGCGCCGCAAAGATCGAGATTCTCCGTATTGCCGAAGAGCAAGGGGTCGACCTGATACTAGTCGGCAGCCACGGCCGACGCGGCCTCGCCCTGTTGCTGGGCTCAACCGCGAACGCCGTGCTCCATCGCGCCAATTGCGACGTATTGGCAGTGCGGGTCGAAGACCGCTGAGACCGCGCCCGCAAACCTATCGGCCCGGGGCGAGCTCGGATAGAATTGGGTCGGTCGCGGGGAACCCGGGGGCGATGCGTTATCGATGTTTCCCCAGCGGGTCGGGAAACCCCGCTGGTTGATAACGGCCAACCTTAATTTTGTATCAAAGCTGCCGGAAGCCAGGTTTCCGAAAGTCATGACGAGTTCAGGCCGATCAACAGCATCTTTGCAGGAGTTGCGCATGGAATCCGACCAGTACAGCGTGATCTTTCTCGGCAGGATCTTTCCCGGCCGAGACCCGGATGAGGTGCGAGCGCGCATCGGCGAGATGTTTCAAATCGGCGGCGCGCAGTTGGACGCGCTGTTCTCCGGCGCCCGCATCGCAATCAAGAAGGGCTTGGACCTGCAGACGGCGCAGCGTTACCGGGATGCCTTCCAGAAGGCCGGCGCTTTGGTGGAACTCAAGAAGTCCGAGCCGGCGGCAGCGGCGCCGGAGCCGAAACCCCGCACCGAGCCCCCCAAAGCGCCTGCAGCAGCAATCGACGAGGACGAGTTGACCTTGCTGCCGCCCCGAAGCGGGAGTCTGGCTGAGTTTGCACAGGGGGCCGAACCAGTACCCATCCCGGATCTCTCGCATCTGGACATGGAAGCATTGGGCGCCAATCTGGACCCTGAGTCGCGGACGCTTCCGCCCCTTGAACTGGACCTGAGCGGCCTCGACCTGGATCCGCCTGGGGCCGACTTGGACCGGGACTACCAACCGCCGCCGCCGATGCAGGTAGATACAGAGGCCTTGAGCGTGGCTCCGGCCAATACCGGCTCTCTGGAAGACTGCGCCCAGCCGGAGCCCCCTGCCCCGTTGCCCGATACCAGCGGCTTGCAGCTGGAGACTCCGGACAGCAAAGACAGCGGCCGCTGACCGATCCCGCAGCGTCCGACGAACCCCCAACATAACATTAGGAACGCCGATCCATGGCAGTTGAGCAGTACGACAGCATCGCTATAGGCGGTGGCATCAGCGGTCTGGCCTCGGCCCACTATGCTGCCGAGCAAGGCCAACGCACCTTGCTGCTCGAGAAGAGTGAGCGCCCGGGCGGGTGCATTCATACCCACGCCTTCGAACGCTGCGGCGGCTTCTGGGCCGAACTGGGGGCCCACACCTGTTACAACTCCTATGCCAGCCTGCTCGACATCATGCAGGCCTGCGGTGTGTTGGAGCGGGTCGAGCCCAAGGCCAAGGTGTCGTTTCGCATGCTCAGCGGCGAGCGCATCGTCTCCATCCCGTCGCAGCTAAGCTTTTTGGAGCTGCTGGTATCGGTGCCGCGCATGTTCGGCCTCTCCAAGCAGGGCAAGACGGTGGGGGATTACTATGCCAAAATTCTCGGCCGCCGCAATTTCGCGCGGGTGCTTGGGCCGGCCCTGGATGCGGTGATCTGTCAGCCGGCGGCGGGCTTTCCGGCCGATGCGCTGTTCCGCAAGCGCACGCGGCGCAAGGAGGTCACCCGCAACTTCACCCTGCCGGGCGGCATCCAGGACATCGTCAAGGCCATCGCCGAGCGCATGGGCCCCGCACTGCGAACCGGCCAGGAGATCGAAGCCGTGATCCGGGAGGACGGCGGCTTTCTGGTGCGCGGCGGCGACGGCAGTGAGTGGCGGGCCCGGGACCTGGTGCTCGCGACCCCCGCCGCGGTGGCTGCCGGGCTCTTGGCGCAGGCCTACCCCGAACTGTCCCAGCTCCTGTCGCGGATCGCCGAGGCGAGCATCGAAACGCTGGCGGTGGTGGTGCCGGCGGAGGCCCTGTCCCTGGCTCCGCTGGCCGGGATCATCGCGGCCGAGGACGACTTCTACTCCGCGGTGTCCCGGGATACCCGTCCGGACCCCCGCTACCGGGGTTTCAGCTTTCACTTCCGGCCCAACCGACTGGACGAACAGCAAAAGCTGGCCCGCATCTGCCAGGTCCTGCAGATCCAGCCCGAGCAGATTGCCGACCACGCCAGCACCATTAACCGGCTTCCGTCCCTGGCGCTCGGTCACGCCGACCTGATCGCCCAAATCGACGGCCGACTGGCCGGCGAGCGCCTTGGGCTCACCGGCAACTACTTCGCGGGAGTCTCCATTGAGGATTGCCTGTTGCGGAGCCGCAGCGAGTTCGAGCGGCTGTACCCGACCGGCTGACCGCAGAGAGCTCAGGTAGCTCGGGTTGCGCGGAAGGTGGGTGATCCCCGACGCAAAATCGGCGCTTTGATGTGGGCTGTCGCCATCTCAATCGACCTCGAGCAACTCCCGCAGTAGTGCGGTTGCATAGCTGCCCGCGGGCAGGCTGAAGATCAATTCCAACTCATCCGCGGCCGGAAAGTTCCACGCCAGATCGGCGACCGCCACGCGAAGGGCGCGCCGCTCCTGGCTCAAGCCGCAATGCTCCAGTCCCTGGCGCCAGGCTTCGAAATCCCCGAGGACGGCCGCTTCCAACGCTGCCGCCGGGCCGCCGAGCTGGCTGCGACCGCGCCCCCAGAGGGGACCTGTCGGGTGCAGATCGAGTTGCGCGGCACGCTGCTCGAGCTCGGGATCGGTCTCCGGGGCCGGGACCCAGCTCTGGGTACCTTCGAGCATCAGCAGGTCGCCAGCGAGCGGACGGTTCCAATTGCTCTGCCCGAGGCGCGCGGCCAGCACCTGATTGAACAACTGGGAACGAGCGGCGGAGATGTAAAGGCCGCGCCGGTGCCGATCCACCCGGCCGAGGCGGCGGGCAAACAGGGCATCGGCTCTCTCCAGGTTACCGTAACCGTGGCCGAAGCGCTGCTCACCGAAAAAATTGGGGAAACCGCTTTGGCGCAGCTGTTGCAGGCGCTGTTCGAGGGCGGGGCGTTGGCCGCTGAGGGCGCGGATCAGTAGTTTGAAGCGGTTGCCCTGGAGGCCGCCCCGGCGCAGCTTGCGGCGGTGGCGAGCACTTTCCAGGATCTGGATCTCGTCCGACTCCAGCTCCGTCCAGTCGGGCTCGGGCCGGCCCGCCAGGCGCAGGCTGAACCACTGGCTGGTGACTGCGTTGCGGTCCTTGAGCCCGGCGTAGCCGACATCCACCATCGGCAAGCCGCTCAGCCGGGCAAGCTGGCGTGCCAGCCAATCGGTGTTGGTATTGCGCTTGCGGATACGCAACAGCAGGTGCTCGCCCTCCCCGTCCGGCTCGAATCCCGGGATCTCGTCGACCTGGAAGTCCTCGGGCCGGCTGCGGATTCGGCCGCGTCCAGGGGGTGGGCCATAGGCCCGGGGCAGTTCCGCCAACGGCTGCCAGTTCGGCATCGGTACCCTGGGCTCGTCAGGCCGGTTCATTCCTGCAGCAGCGCCACCGCGAAAGCGGCGATACCCTCGCCGCGCCCGGTGAAGCCCATGCCCTCGGTAGTGGTGGCCTTGACATTGACCCGAGTCGGCTCGACCCGCAGGTCGCTCGCCAACAGGGCACGCATGGCGGGGATATGAGGCGCCAGCTTGGGGCGTTGGGCCACCAGCGTAAGATCGGCGTTGTGAACGCGCAGGCCATTTTGGTGCAAACTCGCCAGCACCCGGCGCAGCAGGATGCGGCTGTCGATGCCGGCAAACTCGGCGCTGCTGTCGGGAAAGTGATGGCCGATGTCGCCCAGGCCGGCGGCCCCGAGCAAGGCATCGCACAGGGCGTGGATCAACACGTCGCCGTCCGAGTGGGCGGCCAGACCCTGCGGGTGGGGTACGGTGACTCCACCGAGCACCAGAGGCCGGCCGTCGCTGAAGCGGTGGGCGTCGTAGCCCTGTCCGATGCGCATGTCAGTCCTCCCGCTGTTGGCTGAGGTAGAAGGCGGCCAGGGCCAAATCCCCGGGCCGGGTGATCTTGAGATTGTCGCCAGCGCCCTCCACCAGCTGCGGTCGCTGGCCCGCCAGTTCCATCGCGCTGGCTTCGTCGGTCAGCAATCGGCCCGCGGTCAGGGCCCGCTCCAGGGCCTGGCGAAGGATACCGAGGCGAAACATCTGGGGGGTGTAGGCGTGCCAGAGGTTGTCCCGAGGTACCGTGGCTTCTACCCGTCCGTCCTGATCGGCACGCTTCATGGTGTCGTGTACCGGCCTGCCAAGCAGGCCGCCCACTGGATGAACACTGAGCCGTTCGATCAGCAATGCCAGATCGCTGCGGCGCAGACAGGGCCGGGCGGCATCGTGCACCAGCACCCAATCGTCCTCGGTGGCGCGCCGCGACAGGGCCTGCAGGGCGTTGAGTACCGAGTGACAACGCTCTCCGCCGCCATCGACCCGGGTGATTCGGGGGTCGTTGTAGAACCCGCTGTCCGGCCACCAAGCGTCGTCCGAGGACAGCGCGAGGTAAACACCGTCGATATCGGGGTGGCTGAGTAGCCGATCCAGCGTATGGTCGAGCACGCTGCGTCCGTGCAGTTTCAGGTACTGTTTGGGTACCTGGGCGCCCATGCGCTTGCCGGCGCCGGCGGCTGGCACCAAGGCCCAATAGGCACGGCTCACTCCTCGCCCTCCGGTTCCACGACCTGGTAGAAGACCTCCCCCGGTTTGACCATTCCGAGTTCGTTGCGCGCCCGCTCCTCGATCGCTTCCATCCCCTCGCGCAGGTCGTCCACCTCGGCCTGCAGCGCGCGGTTGCGGGCCCGCAACCGCGCTAGCTCGCTGCGCTGGTTCTGGATCTCATGCCTTAGGTTATTCACCTCGGCCAGGCTCCCCTCGCCCACCCAGAGGCGGTACTGGAGCAGCAGGAACAGTAGTACCAGAATTCCGATCAGCAGGCGCAAGGTAGGTCAGAGCCCGGGAAAGGCCCCGCGGCCGGCATACACCGCGTCGTTGCCGAGCTGGTCTTCGATCCGCATCAGCTGGTTGTATTTGGCCACGCGGTCGGAGCGCGAAAGCGAGCCGGTCTTGATCTGCCCGGTGTTGGCCGCCACCACCAGGTCGGCGATGGTGGTGTCCTCGGTCTCGCCGGAGCGGTGGGAAACCACCGCGCTATAGCCCGCGGCATGGGCCATGTCGATGGCGGCCAGGGTCTCGGTCAGCGTGCCGATCTGGTTGAGCTTGATGAGGATGGAGTTGGCGATCTTCTCGTCGATACCGCGCTTGAGAATGCTGGTATTGGTCACGAACAGGTCGTCGCCCACCAGTTGCACGCGGCTGCCCAGGCGCTCGGTAAGGATCTTCCAGCCGTCCCAGTCACCCTCGTCCATGCCGTCTTCGATGGAGATGATCGGGTACTGGTCGACCCAGCCCGCCAGGTAGTCGGCAAACTCGGCGGCGCTGAATTTGCGGCCCTCGGATGCGAGATCGTAGTCCCCGTCCTGGTAGAACTCGGAGCTGGCCACGTCCAGACCCAGATAGATATCCTTGCCGGCGCCGAATCCGGCCTTTTCGATCGCCTCCAGGATCACCTCGATGGCCGCCTCGTTGGACGACAGATCCGGGGCGAAGCCGCCTTCGTCGCCGACCGCGGTGGCCAGACCGCGCCCGGACAGCACGCTCTTGAGGGCATGGAACACCTCGGCGCCGTAGCGCACGGCCTCGCGAATTGAGCCGGCGCCCACCGGCAGGATCATGAACTCCTGCAGGTCGACGCTGTTGTCCGCATGAGCGCCGCCGTTGATGATATTCATCATCGGCACCGGCAACCGGTACTGGCCGCGCCCCAGCGACTGGTACAGGGGCAGGGCCTTTTCCTGGGCCGCGGCGTGGGCAGCCGCAAGCGAGGCGGCAAGAATCGCGTTGGCCCCGAGACGCGCTTTGTTGTCGCTGCCGTCGAGGGCGATCATGCGCTGATCCAGCGCAGCCTGGTCGCCACAGTCCATGCCCACCAGGGTATCGCGGATCTCGCCGCCGATATTGCCGGCGGCGGTGAGCACGCCTTTGCCCCCGTAGCGTGCCTTGTCGCCGTCGCGCAGTTCCAGGGCTTCGCGCGAGCCGGTGGAAGCACCCGAAGGGGCCGCCGCCCGACCGATGGCCCCGGCGGCGGTAATCACGTCAGCTTCGACCGTGGGGTTGCCCCGGGAATCCAGAATTTCGCGTCCACGAACCTCTACGATTTCAGACATATCGACTCCATATTATCCATAAATTTTTAAGGGAAATAATTCGGTTGCTCGCCCCTGTGCATAGCAAGGAGCAGGCCAATGCTTGGAAGCTAGAGGGAACCCTCGACGAACCCGCGGTCCTTGACCGCGCGGTCCAGTTCCGCCAGGGTCTCCAGCAACTCGCCGATGCGATCCAGTGGCCAAGAGTTGGGGCCGTCGCTCAGGGCCTGCTCCGGATTCGGGTGGGTCTCCATGAACAGGCCGGCCACCCCCGCCGCTACGGCAGCCCGCGCCAGAACGGGCACGAATTCCCGCTGGCCGCCGGAACAACTGCCCTGCCCCCCCGGGAGTTGGACCGAGTGGGTGGCGTCAAACACCACTGGGCAATCGGTCTCGCGCATTACCGCCAAGGAGCGCATGTCGGAGACCAGATTGTTGTAGCCGAACGAGACCCCCCGTTCGCAAACCATGATCTGCTCATTGCCCACGGCCCGGGCCTTGGCCACCACGTGACGCATGTCCCAGGGGGCGAGGAATTGGCCCTTCTTGATATTTACCGGTTTGCCGGCAGCCGCCGCGCGCTGGATAAAATTGGTCTGGCGGCACAAGAAGGCCGGGGTCTGCAGCACGTCCACCACCGCGGCCACCTCGTCCATCGGCGTGTCTTCGTGCACGTCGGTGAGCACCGGCACGCCGATCTGGTCGCGCACCTCTTCGAGAATCCGCAGTCCCTCCTCCATACCGGGCCCGCGGAAGCTCTCGCCAGAGGAGCGGTTGGCCTTGTCGTAGGAGGATTTGTAGATGAACGGGATGGCCAAGGCGTCGGTGATCTCTTTGAGACGACCGGCCGTGTCCAGCGCCAGCTGCCGGCTCTCCATCACGCAGGTGCCCGCAATCAGGAACAGGGGCCGGTCCAGGCCGGCCTCGAAGTCACAGAGTTTCATGCCAAAGCCACCTTTGCGCCGTCGCGCACCGCCTGTTGGGCGCGGGCGGCTCGGATGAAGCCCGAAAACAGCGGATGCCCATCCCGTGGCTTGGATGTGAATTCCGGGTGGAACTGGCACGCCAGGAACCAGGGATGGTCCGGCAGTTCCACCATCTCCACCAGCCGTCCGTCGGCGGAGCGTCCGGAAACCCTCAGCCCGGCCTGCTCCAGGGCCTCCAGGTAGCGGTTGTTGAATTCGTAGCGGTGGCGGTGGCGCTCGACGATCTCCTCGCGCCCATACAGCTCGCGCGCGAGGCTGCCCTCGACCAATTGGCAACGCTGCCCACCCAAGCGCATGGAACCGCCGAGATCGGTATTCTCGTCCCGGGACTCGACTTGGCCGCTGGCGTCCAACCACTCGGTGATCAGGGCGATTACCGGATACGGGGTATCGGGATCGAACTCGGTGCTGTGGGCGCCGTTGAGCCCGGCCAGATTGCGGGCGCACTCGATCACCGCCACCTGCATGCCGAGACAGATACCCAAGTAGGGGATGCGGTGTTCGCGCGCATAACGCACCGCTTCGATCTTGCCCTCGACCCCGCGTTCGCCGAAGCCGCCGGGCACCAGAATGGCATCCATTCCTTCCAGGCAGCCGGTGCCCTGCTCCTCGATCTCCTCCGAGTCTACGTAATGGATGCGAACGCCGGTACGGGTATGCACCCCGGCATGACCCAGGGCCTCGGACAGGGACTTATAGGCTTCCGTCAGGTGCACGTACTTGCCGACCATGGCGACCTTGACCTCGCCCTGCTGGTTGTCCAAGCCGTCGACGAAAGCACGCCATTCGGTCAGATCCGCCGGCGGCAGGTCCAAGCCCATCTTGCGGACCACGATGTCGTCCAGGCGCTGAGCATGCAACAGCATCGGGATGCGATAGATATTGTCGGCGTCCACCGCAGAAATGACCGCCTCTTCCGCCACGTTGGTGAACAAGGCGATTTTGCGCCGTTCGCTGTCGGGAACCGGCTGCTCGGCGCGGCACAGCAGTACGTCGGGCTGGATGCCGATGGAACGCAGTTCCTTGACCGAGTGCTGGGTAGGCTTGGTCTTGATCTCGCCGGAGGTGCGGATATAGGGGACCAGGGTGAGATGCATGAAGATCGCGTTTTCGTGCCCTACTTCGACCCCCATCTGGCGGATCGCCTCCAGAAACGGCAGGGACTCTATATCGCCCACGGTGCCGCCGATCTCCACCATGGCGACATCGGCCTTGCCGGCGCCCAGGACAACCGAGCGCTTGATCTCGTCGGTGATGTGCGGAATCACCTGCACCGTGCCGCCCAGGTAGTCGCCACGGCGCTCCTTGCGGATCACGCTCTCGTAGATCTGGCCGGTGGTGAAATTATTGTTCTTGCCCATGGTGGTGCGCACGAAGCGTTCGTAATGGCCAAGATCCAGGTCGGTCTCGGCCCCGTCGGCAGTGACGAATACCTCGCCATGCTGAAACGGGCTCATGGTGCCGGGATCCACATTGATGTAAGGATCCAGCTTGATCATGGTGACCTTGAGCCCGCGTGCTTCGAGCAAGGCGCCGAGCGATGCGGATGCGATACCCTTGCCGAGGGATGAAACGACGCCGCCGGTGATAAAAATGTATTTGGCCATTGGGCTCGATCCGAAGGACGGGGAAGATAGGGTAAAAAAACACCAGAACGGTACCAGATTACGGGGACCCGCTCAATCGTCGAGACCCTGGCTACAGCTCTAAAATCAACATAAAAATGGACTTTTATACATTAATCATCAATGATCTGTAATACTTTTTTAAAGTCCATAGTCGGATAGAGAAAGCCGATCCCACCTTCTCGGGCCGGACGATATTCGAAAGCGGAAAAATCCGTTCTATGATTTATTCGGCGTTCAAGCTTCGAGCCGCTATTGAATCCGGCCTCGGCAATAACGCGCCCGGGCCGGAAATCTGTAAAACCGAGACCTCACAGAAAATGGAGGATCGAAAAATGCGCAAGTTAGCGAAAGTAGTCGGTATTGCCACCGTCGCAGCGGCCGCTGGCCTCTCGGCGCAGTCCGCCCAAGCATGGTGGGGCGGCGGGCCTTGGGGTGGATGGCCTGGGTCCAGCGGCTGGGGCGATGACTGGTTCGGCAATGGCTGGGGCGATTTCAACATGTCCATGAGCGGTGGTGGCCGCGGTTGGGGCCGTAACCGCTACTACGATTATTACAGCCCATGGTGGGGTGGCCCCTATGGCGGCTATCCCGGCTGGGGTGGGTGGGGCGCCCCCTACGGCGTACCCTATGCCGCGCCGGTGGCCCCGGCCCCCGCCGTCGAAAAATAACCCAACCGATCCCAGCGGCACTCTTGTGGGCCGCGTCCGATTGGACGCGGCCCATTTGTTTCGCCAAATTGGGGGCGCCGGAGCAATCACAGTCGATGGCTTAAGCCACTTTCGCCGCGCGGTTTTTCCTAGTTTTGCAACAGGTTGTTGATCCAGATCAACCAAGAGGGCAGAATATTCGATGCGCACCCTACAGGAGCCCACAGGTGACCGAGCACAAAGTGGTTTCGTTAGAAAACATCAAAGTCGCCTGCAAGAATTGCAGCCTGTCGTCACTTTGCCTGCCTATGGCCCTGGCGCCGGAAGACGTGGAGCGGCTCGACGAGATCGTCAAGCGCAATCGCCCCTTGCACCGTGGTGACCACTTGTTTCGGGAAGCCGACCCCTTCAAGGCCCTCTACATCGTCAAAACCGGCTCGGTGAAGACCTACGCCCCGGTGCAAGACGGAGGCGAGCAGGTACTCGGCTTTCACCTGCCGGGGGAGATCATCGGCCTCGACGCCATCCAGAAGGGCGAACATGGTTGCTCGGCCAGGGTGCTGGAAACCACGGCGGTGTGCGAGATCCCGTTCGAGCAGTTGGAAGAACTCAGTAGTTCGATCGCCAGTCTGCAGCACCAGATGTTCAAGCTGCTGAGTAAGGAAATCGGGCAGGACACGGAAATGCTGCTCCTGCTCGGCAAGCGCAATGCGGAAGAGCGCCTGGCGGCGTTTCTGATCAGCCTGTCGGAGCGTTTCGGCCGTCGGGGCTTCTCACCGCGGGATTTTTACCTGAGCATGTCGCGCCACGAGATCGGCAACTACCTGGGGCTGGCGGTGGAAACCGTAAGCAGGCTGTTCACCCGCTTCCAGGACGAAGGTCTGCTCCAGGTCGAGCGCAAGCATATCCAACTAAAAGACCTGGATGGACTGCGAGCGGTGCTCACCGGCTCGTCCTCGGGAAATCATCGGCGCCAAATCCGCTAGCGAAACGAGTAATCGCGTTTCCCTTAAAGCGCGAAATGACCCGCCCTTTCAGCCCGAAAAGCCGCTGAAAATGATGGTTTCTGGGCACTGAATGCTCGAAATTCGAGCCGCACCAAGCCATGATCGGCTGTGTCCAGCGTCCGGCTATGATTTCACCGCTCCCAGGTACTCCCAAGTCGCGAATTCGGACCATGCCACCGGTGTCGGACTGTACAGTGCCTGGTCCAGGCACAGCACCGCTTGCCGGGCAGGCCCCTCCAGCCGCCCGGCCAGGCGGGTGAGATTGGTCGGGCAGTCGTCGGGCCAGGTCTGGCGCGCCCATTCCAACAGGGCCCTGCGGGCGGCATCGGCGTCGTTGCCCTCATAGGCCTCTCGCACCGCCAGCAAAGCCGGCGACAGGGGAAGCGGTGGCGCCGCGGGAGGCGGCGGCTCAGGCAGGCCCTGAGCCAAGCGACGGCCGCCGCGATGCAATAGGGTCAGAAACACCAGCACGCCCAACCCCAGGGCGGTCCAGGCAGCCAGGGGCCAACCGCCGCTCGATCCCGTCGCCCCTGCTGCGGCGGGTGGCGGCCGATAGTCGTCCGCCGGCTGCACAGTTTGGCGCTCGCTGCTTGTCCAGGACCGACTCTCGTCGGCTCGGTCCTCAGCAGCCGGCTGCGCTGCCGCAGGCGGTCGATACCCGTAGCTCTCCGGCGTCGGCGACTCCCAGGCGGGAACCGAGTTGCCGCCCGACGGGACAGGTGCGGGACTCGCCTCCCCCGTGACCCGCAGCTTCAGCGCCTGGCTCACCTCGTTGCCGAACCGGATGGCGGGAATCCGCAGTTCACCGCTGCGCAAGGGAATCAGGGTCAGGGTCAGGGTGATGCGCTGTGAACGGCGACCATTGACGGTGGAGCTTTGTTGCCGCAGGTTGCGGTTGGCAATCTGGAAGTCGTCCTGCAGGACGGAAAGATCAGGCTTCGCCAGGGCGCTGCCGTTGGCATCGAGCCTGAGTTGCACGGACTGACCTTGGCTCAACTCGGTCTGCGACAGCTTGGCCCTGACATCCGCCGACCCGATGCCCGGCATGCCGACCGCCGTCAGGCCGGCGAAAAACATAGCTCGATAGCGTTTCATCTGGGGCCTCGCTTGGGACCGTCCGTCGCGCCGCCTTTCCAACGGAATCCGGCGCGCGTCCCGTTGTCTCTATACTAACCCGAGTCGACATCCCAGACCTGCCGTTCCGGCGCTTTCCCCTACACAATTAATCCCGATGCATCGAAAATCGTGGCGTCGAGTTGCAGGCGCAAGTCGGTTGCGCAAAAAGAGGACCAGGGCAGATGCCCGTCGACGACAATCAAGTATTCCGAAGCGTTTCGGAGGGATCGTCCGAGCCCCCGGCTTAGCGCCCCAGCCAGGTCTTGACCCGACCCAACAGCCCTCCGGTTCCGGCGCCTTCCCAGTAGGCCAGCGCCAAGCTGATATTGTCCCCGTGATCGCTGGCCGACGCTGCGGCGCGCGCCACCAGCTCGGCGGCGGTGCCGCTATCGATGCCCGCACTTAATCCGAACCCCAGTCCCTCGGAATCCAGATACCTCCAGAAGCCGTCGCTGCAGAGCAGGAACAGGTCGCCGCCGCGCACGTCCGACGACTCGAAATCCGGTTCAAGATTGTGGCGACCGCCAAGACACATATACAACTCATGCCCCGCCACCCCCGGGACGGCGGAACCGCCTCCGCCATAGCGCAACAATTCGGCGGCGGTATGGTCTCGGGTCCGATGCAACAGCTCCCCGCCACGCCAGTGGTAGATGCGGCTGTCGCCCACATGGCTCCAATAGGCCTCGCCGTAACGCAAATACAGTAGAGCGCAGGTGCTGCCGGGCGGACGCTCGCTGCCGTCTGCCAGGGCCAGAATCCTGGCATGGGCCTGGGCGCACAAGCGCTCCAGAAATCTCAGCGGGTCGGCACCGGAATCCTCGCCGAAGCTGCTCTCCGCGCAGTCCAGGACCGCTTGCGCCGCCAAAGCACCGTGGTGGTGCCCCCCCATGCCGTCGGCTACCAGCAACAGGTGCGAGTTACCATCCGGGGAATGCAGGATCGCCACTCTATCCTGCTGGGCTTTGCGGCCCCCGATGGCAGCTGCGCTGGAAAAATGCCAGGCCATCTCGGATTACCCCCGATTCGCCGGAGTCGGCTTCAGTGTTGGAAAATCGATTGCAGGCCTCCCGTCGGGGCCGGCGGCTCCGGGACCTGCGGTTCCGCCACCTCGATCACCGGCTGCCGCGACGCTTCCGCGGCCGCCAGTTCGAGCCGGCGCGCGTCGAGCTCGCCCTGGGCCTCAAGCAGCGGAGGGTAGTCCGGGCGCACCACCAGGCCCCGTTGGAAATAACGTTCCGCCTTGTCGAACGCCTGATTTTCGATCTCTCTGCGCCCTAGGTTGGCGTAGCGGTCGGCGATTTGGTCCAGCCCCTGTTCCGCTTGCGGTTGCCCAGGCTCCAGCCTGAGAACCTCTTCGAAGTAATACAGGGCGCTATCCTGGGGCGGTATGGTCAGGCGATAGTCTTCCAACGCCTGAGCCGCCAAGTCCAGCAACTGCGATATATCGAGCACCCCGTTTTTCTCGTCTGCCTCCTGCGCCGACTCGTCCGGCCCGGATTCGCCGTCTGTCGGTTCGCCGGAGAGGCTTGCCGCCACGGATCCGTCTGGCGCAGGATCATCGACTGTTAACGAACCATCTTCAACGGGCCCAGTGGAATCGGTCGGCGGTTCTGCCTCGCCACCTGTCGGCAACTGAAGGGTGGATGTCTCGACTCCGGCCATTGGCGGCAGGCTGGGCCCCTCCGCTTGCGGCTCCAGTTCTACCCCAATGACCGCCAACGGTTCGGCCCCAGCCCCTGTCGCTGCGGTCGGGGGCTCGAACTCTTCGGCTGGTGCCTGCAGCGCCAGCAGAGTGTTTTCCGGCTGGGATGCCCGTGTGGCCGATGGCTGGATCTGAGTTGCGGACACCGGCAGTGACCATCCGGGCTCGGGGCCGGCGGGCTCCGGCACTGGGGTCGACCCGGACAGGCGGCGCTCGGGCTCGGACGGGCCGAACCAGCCGCCAGCGATCCAGCCCAGCAACAGCAAACCAAGGGCGGCGCCGGCCGCAAATGCCAAGCGAGAGTCTCTCAGCCATTTGCGGCCCGTCTCTGAGAAACCGGCACCGACCCCGTATGCGGCGGCGGCATGGTGTCCGGCGCCGGGGCCAGAGACAACAGCGGCGAAACGGCGCAACGCACGGAAGTAACCGAGCATTTCCCCCGCCGAGGAGAAACGGTCATCCGGGTCCTTCGCCGTCATCAACTCGAGCGCCTCTTCGAACAATACCAGCTCCGGGGGCAGCGGTGGCAGTTCGTCGGTGACGTGGGAGAGGATGGTCTCGATGTGGGAGTCGGAACGGAACGGTTTCCTCCCAGTCAGCATCTCGTAGAAGATGATACCCAGGGAGTAGATATCCGCTCGTCCGTCGACGGGTTTGTTCTGGGCCTGCTCCGGGCTGAGATAATAGGGACTGCCAACGGCCGAGCCGTCGAGCGTAAGGTCGCTGTCCACCTCCATCGACTTGGCGATTCCGAAGTCGGTGAGCTTGGGATTGCCGTTGACGTGGAACAGGATATTGGCTGGCTTGACATCGCGGTGGATCATACCCTGGCGGTGCACGAAGTCGAGGCAGGCGCCAATCGCGATGACGATGTCCACCGCCGCCTCGGCCGTCATGCCTCGCTCGATGCGCTGCGTCAGCGACCCCCCCTCCAGGTACTCCATTGCGATAAACGGCCGCTCGCCGTCAAAGCCGATATCGTGGATGGTGATGATATTTGGGTGGTTGAGGGCCGCGATAATGCGCCCCTCATTTACGAAGCGTTCGGAATCTTCGGGGCAATCAAATTTCTTCAACAGTTTCAGGGCCACGTGCCGACCCAAAGACTCTTGCACAGCCAAGTGCACCGAGGCCATGCCGCCCTCTGCGATGAGACGTTCGATGCGAAAGCCGGTGATTTCCATTCCTGACGCCTGCTATGGATCCGGTATGCGGTTGCAGAAAGTGAGGTTCACGCCGCGCAGCCGCAGCCGGTCGCTGTCCCGGAGTTTGACAGCTTGCCGCACCTTGGCGCCATTGACCCGGACCCCGCCCCAGCGCCCGGGCGTGAGGTAGAAACCATCGCTACGATGCTGAATACTGGCTGTCACGCGGGGTGCGAAGAAACGCCCCAGGCGGAGATCGCAGTCCCGCCCTCGCCCGATGCGGAAATTGGCCTGTGTTAAAGGATATTTATCCGCCCCGCCCCCCTCCAGCGCCAGGCTAAGGTACACCTCCTTCTTTTGCCTGCGCAGCCGTATCAAATCGTCGAGATTGGATACGTCCACCTCTACCGTGGCATCGACATGGACCTCGTCGGTCACCCCAGGGTCGCTCTCGCCACCGAGACGCGCTATCGCCATGTATTTCAGAACATGATTATAAACCTGGATTTCGTCCCAGTATTTAAGCTTTTGGCGATGGACGCGCTGGCCGTTGACGAACAACCCGTTGGTGCTGTGCCTGTCGGCAATTTCGTAACCCGAGCCGGTCCGGACCAATTCAGCGTGTCGGGAGGACACCCCGGGGTCATCGATTACGATGTCGTTGTCATCAGCCCGACCGATGCTCAGCCGTTCGGCATTGAGCTCGATCTGGTGCAGGAGGTTATCCTTTAAATAAACTCGAATAAATGCCATAGCTTTGCTTGTTTTCGGGGCCGAACTGATTTGGCGCCGCACCGAATTGCCAAAAGCCTCTCAAGGGCTCTGAAGGAATGCCGTTGGACCAGGGATCAATGGTCGCGCCGGGCTGGCCGAGACGCGGAATGAACCATGAGCTCCCCTCCCGAAAATAGCAGACTTGGGACGGCTCGCAAATGCTTGCGTCACACCTCAAGTACGTATTAGGTATCGGGGCACCCCGCGGACGGCCCTCGGAAACGCCGGGAGAGCGCAGCCGCTTACTACGCGTGTTGACGACTTCGGTTAACACTTGTTTTCAAGTAAGAAGAGACAAAGTCTCCTAGGAAATTGTTTGCCGATAGTTTTTCGCCGATTTCGCTGAGCCATCAGGCAGTTACTGAGATGGTTCAACACGCCAAGTAAACGGCTTGGGAGAGCCTTGATAGGCGCTTCCTACAGGCATGCCTTCCCGAAAGCGAAGCAACGGAAACGCTGATTTCAGCGCGTTTCCCGAGCGGGCAGGATGCCCCGCCGTTTTCAGCCATCCAACCGCCTGGAAATGAAGGCCTTCGGAAACCGAGTTTTCGAAAGCCGCGCTGCAAAAAACCAGGGAGGGCTTTTTTCAGCGTCTCCCTAAGAATCAGCGTTTCCCCGAACCCGGCCGATCCTCGGCGAGGGGTCGAAACGGAAAGCCCGAGGGGAATAGCCGAAATCGCGCCGAGCCGGGCCGCTGTCGAAGCAAAGGTCCCGATTGACCCGGTTCGCCATCTGCGGATTGAGCTGCCGATAGGCGGGCAACAGCCGACCGGCCATAATCGCCGCCCGCAGCAGCCCGATAGGCACCGGCAGCAGACGCGGGGTCTGGCCGAGCCCTTGAAATACCCGCTCCACCATGGCCCGGTAGCTGAGGGTCTCGCCGCCGGTCAGGACGTAGATCCCGCCGTAAGTCCTGGGGTTATCGAGTGCCCGCAGGCAGGCGGCAGCCAAGTCGTCTGCATGCACCGGTTGGCGCAGGCCGCGTCCGCCCGCTACCAACGGAAACCACCCGAAGCGGCGGATGAACTGGGCGATGAAGCTAACATTGCGGTCCAGCCCGGCACCGTAGACCAGGGTTGGCAGGAACAGGGTCCAGGCCATTCCCAGGGCGCCGCAGATCCCACTCAACCCCTGCTCTGCATCTGCCAGCGCCCGGGCCAGGCGGCGCTCGGCGGGGTCCGCCGAATCCTGTTTGGTGAGCCGGCTGGTGGAACTGAACGCGATCACCCGGCGCACCCCGAATCCGGCCAAGTGCTCCAAGTGGGGCCGGATCAGGGTGATCTCCGCGGCGTGGATCAGGGCCCTGGCGCCGGCCGCCGGAGACCAATCGACGTGCCGCTCCAGATCGCCCGAAATCCAGTCGACGCCGCTTTCCGGCGGTTGCGAGCGTCGGCTCAGGGCGCTGACGGCAAACCCGCCCGCCCGCAGCCTCGGCAGCAGAAAACGACCCACCTGGCTGCTGGCGCCGGTGACAATCACCCGCTCCTGTTTGTCAGGGCAATTCGCCATCCATCAGGCCACCAAGCCCTGGGCCTCGAGCTCGCGGATCTGGTCCCGCACCCGGGCCGCCTCCTCGAACTCCAGGTCTCGGGCATGCTGGTACATCTCACGCTCCAGTTCCTTCAACCGCTTGGCCATCTGGGCGGGGCTCAGCGTGGCGTACTCGGCCATGCGTTCTGCCACCTTGGCATAGCGTTCGGCGGGCAGGGGTGCCCCAGGATAGGCACCTTCCATGATGTCCGCCACCGCCTTCTGGACTGTCGTGGGGGTTATGCCGTGCTCCCGGTTATGGGCGATCTGCTTGTTTCGCCGCCGGTCGGTTTCATCGATGGCGCGCCGCATCGAGCCGGTGATCCGGTCGGCATACAGGATTGCCTTACCATGCGCATTGCGGGCGGCGCGGCCGATGGTCTGGATCAGCGAACCTTCGGAGCGCAGAAAGCCTTCCTTGTCCGCGTCCAGGATCGCCACCAGGGACACTTCCGGCATGTCCAGGCCCTCGCGCAGCAGATTGATGCCGACCAGCACATCGAACGCTCCCAAGCGCAGGTCGCGGATGATCTCGACCCGCTCCACCGTGTCGATGTCCGAGTGCAGATAGCGCACTCGCGCCCCGTGCTCGTCCAGGTATTCGGTCAGGTCCTCGGCCATACGTTTGGTGAGCGTGGTCACCAGCACCCGCTCCTTGGCCTCGACCCGCAGACGGATCTCCGACAGCAGGTCATCGACCTGGGTGCCCGCGGGGCGGACCTCCACCTCCGGGTCCACCAATCCGGTGGGACGCACAACCTGCTCCAGAATCTCGCCCGAATGCTCCCTTTCGTAGTCGCGCGGGGTAGCGGAGACATAGATGGTCTGCGGCGAGCGCTGCTCGAACTCGTCGAAGCGCAGCGGCCGGTTGTCCAGGGCCGAGGGCAGGCGAAAGCCATATTCCACCAGGGTCTCCTTGCGCGAGCGGTCCCCCCGGTACATGCCGCCCAACTGGGGAATGGTGACATGGCTCTCGTCGATCACCAGCAGCCCCTCGGCGGGCAGATAGTCGAACAACGTCGGCGGGGGCTCTCCCGCCTGGCGCCCGGACAGGTAGCGGGAATAGTTCTCGATCCCGGAGCAATACCCCAGTTCCAGCATCATCTCCAGGTCGAAGCGGGTGCGCTGCTCCAGGCGTTGGGCCTCCAGCAGCTTGTTGACCGAATAGAGCTGCTCCAGTCGTTCCTTGAGCTCGATCCGGATCTGTTCCACCGCCTCCATTACCCGATCGCGCGGGGTTACGTAGTGACTCTTGGGGTAGACCGTATAGCGCGGCAGGCGCCGCAGCACCTCCCCGGTTAGGGGATCGAACAGCGAGATCTGCTCGATCTCATCGTCGAACAGTTCCACCCGCACCGCGTCGCGCTCGGACTCGGCCGGGTAGATGTCGATCACCTCGCCGCGCACCCGGTAGGTGGCCCGGTGCAACTCCACCTCGTTGCGGGTGTACTGCAGCTCTGCCAGCCGACGCAGCAGGAAACGTTGATCGATGGTATCGCCACGCACCAGGTGCAGCACCATGCTCAGGTAGGAGCGCGGGTCTCCCAGGCCATAGATCGATGACACTGTGGCCACGATAATACAGTCCTTGCGCTCGAGCAGCGCCTTGGTGGCGGACAGCCGCATCTGCTCGATGTGCTCGTTGATCGAGGCGTCTTTCTCGATAAAGGTGTCGGATGACGGCACATAGGCTTCAGGCTGGTAATAATCGTAATAGGAGACGAAATACTCCACCGCATTGTGCGGGAAGAAGCCTTTCATTTCGCCGTAGAGTTGGGCCGCCAGGGTCTTGTTGGGGGCGAGGACCAGGGTCGGGCGCTGTACCGCCTGGATCAGGTTGGCGATGGTGAAGGTCTTGCCGGAGCCCGTAACCCCGAGCAGGGTCATCCCGGCCTCACCCGCCCGCAACCCTTCCAGCAGTCCGGCAATCGCCGCCGGCTGATCGCCGGCCGGCGCGAACATCGAAACCAGCTCAAATTGTTTGGACATGGGGATTCTTAATAACCGCCGAATTCGCTATTATATAAGGCTGGACGAGGGCTTTGCTAAGTGCTTTCGCGCGGCCCCCGAGCCCACATCCCATGCCAGTTCCACCAGAGCAGCGACCGGACCCATACCCATGAATAGCAGACTCTCCGCACGAGTGAAGGCCGTCAAGCCCTCCCCCACGCTGGCCGTGACGGCTCGCGCCGCCGAAATGCGCGCCGCCGGCAAGGACGTTATCGGGCTCGGCGCCGGAGAACCGGATTTCGATACCCCGGAACACATCAAGCAGGCGGCCATCGAGGCCATCCGCCGACGGCTTCACCAAGTACACGGCGGTTGACGGCACCCCGGATCTCAAACGCGCGATCATCGACAAGTTCAAGCGGGATAACGGCTTCGACTACGCCCCGGAGCAGATCCTGGTCTCCTGCGGCGGCAAGCAAAGCTTCTACAACCTGGCGCAGGCGGTACTCGACCCCGGTGACGAGGTGATGATCCCGGTACCTTATTGGGTCTCTTATCCGGACATGGCCATGCTTGGCCGGCGGAGTGCCGGTATTCGTCCACGCGGTTCGCCGGACCAGAATTTCAAAATCAAACCCGGCCAGCTGGCGGCTGCAATCACGGAAAAAACCAAGCTGGTGGTGATCAACAGTCCTTCCAACCCCACCGGAGTGGCGTATAGCGAGCAGGAACTGGCTGCACTCGGCGCGGTGCTGCTGGAGCATCCGCGCATCATCGTCGCTACCGACGACATGTACGAGCACATCCGCTGGTCGACCGAACCCTTCAAGAACATCCTCAACGCCTGCCCGGCCCTGGCCGAGCGCACGCTGGTACTCAACGGGGTCTCAAAGGCCTATTCGATGACCGGCTGGCGCATCGGTTATGCCGGCGGACCGGAGCCGATCATCAAGGCGATGAAGAAGATCCAGTCCCAGAGCACCTCCAATCCAACCTCCATCTCCCAGGTGGCGGCCCAGGCGGCCCTGGAAGGCCCCCAGGACTGCATCCAGGAAATGCTTGTTGCGTTCAAAGAGCGCCATGACTACGTGGTCGAGCGGCTCAACGGCATCCCCGGGATTCATTGCCTGCCAAGCGACGGAACCTTCTACCTGTTCCCCAGCGTGCGCGAGGCCCTGGAGCGTATCGACGGCCTGTCCACCGATGTCGAGCTGTCGGAGTACCTGATCGAAAACGCCGGCGTGGCCCTGGTGCCTGGCTCCGCCTTCGGGCTCGGTGGTCACGTCCGCCTGTCCATCGCTACCAGTATGGACAATCTACGCAAAGCACTGGACCGCATTGAGGGGGTGCTGGGGCGCTGAGCGCACCCGTCTGGGGGAACCCTGACGTAGCCCCGCCGTTTCGCTGCCGCCGTGGGCTTGCTTTTGGAGAACGGGGATTGTTTTCAACCCCTTCTTCATGAACCACTACGCGGGGCAGAAAAGCTTTTCGGAATTGCAATACAGCGCCAAGGTCTAGCAGACCCGGCGAGAACGGATGCTGCGCGTGTGCTCAGCGCGCCAAAGCTTTGGGCTGTCGGCCGAGGGGGAGGCGGAAGATGCGCGGAACGACAGCCAGGCGATCCGCGCTTTCGTCGGCATCGACTCAAGTCGCGAAGCGGCTCCCGATGCCGTTATTTTGCTGGGCCAGAATCTCGGGCGGTCCAGGTAAGTCTATAGCGTTTTCAGTATCACCAGTTTCCCGCCAGCGGCGAATCGCCGCTCAGGCCAAAGGGAAACACGGCATCCGCACCGACGTCCCAGACATTGTTTCCGTTGGCATCGAGAAAGAAAAGCTGGTTACGGCGGACGCCGACGTCGTCGATGCCATCACCGTTCCAGTCCCCTGTGACCGGGGTGTCGGTACTGACGCCGAAGGGAAATACCTCATCGACGCCGACATCCCAGCTTCTGTTTCCGTTGGCGTCGAGGAAGAAAAGGTGATTACGGCGGACGCCGACGTCATCGATGCCGTCACCGTTCCAGTCCCCTATCACCGGGGTGTCGGTACTGACGCCGAAGGGAAACACCTCGTCGACGCCGACATCCCAGGCGTGATTGCCGTTGGCGTCGAGGAAGAAGCGGTTATTGCGGCGCACGCCGACGTCATCGATGCCATCGCCGTTCCAGTCCCCTATCACCGGGGTGTCGGTATCGATCCCGAAGGGAAACACCTCATCGACACCGGCATCCCAGACATTGTTCGCGTTGGAATCTAGGAAGAAAAGATGATTACGGCGCACGCCGACGTCATCGATGCCATCACCGTTCCAGTCCCCTACCACCGGGGTGTCGGTGCTGACGCCGAAGGGAGCCGTCGCTTCGACACCGACATCCAAGACGCTGTTGCCGTTGGCGTCCAGGTGGAATCTGCGGGTGCTGGGGCGCCAGACACCCACTTCGTCAGGGTACTCGGCGGTCACCTCCACCTCGCTCCAGACACCCCACACCGGGCCGCCGGCGCCCTGCACCGCGCCTACGCGGTAGCGGAAGGTGCCGCCGCCGCTCGCATCGGTGTGGCTGGTGCCGCTGCCGAACCAGACTGTCGTGAGGCCCACCCAGGTGCCGGTATTGGCGTTGAAGGTTTCACGCTGCACTTCCACGTCGCCGTTGAAGTCCCAGTCGATGGTCACAGTTCCGTCGCCGTTGTCGGTCAGCGACAATAATTCCGGTGCCGGCGGCGGGACCACCAATTCGCCCAAAGCGCCCGCCAAGTTCAAGCGTCCGTGTTGCGACCAAGCCAACATATTCTGGCCGAGTGCCCCCAGTGCATCGGCGCCGATCTCCAAGTGCTGGCGGACCACATGATTGCAGGCAAAACCTTCGGCGCTGATGCAGGTACCGGGATCCGCCAGGTCAGCGGGAAACAGCTTTGCCCACACCAGCGCGGCGGCGCCAGCCACATGCGGACTCGCCATGGAGGTACCGGAGTACCAGTCGAGGCAGGCGTCGCTGTCGGGGTCGAAGCTCAACCCCAGCAAGTCTGCGTATAAGACGCACAATTCGTTGGGCACGGTCGAAATGATGTTTTCCCCGGCGCCAGCAGCGAGACCCAGCTGCTGCTGAAGGTGGAAAACGAGGCGCGGTCGTCGTAGCGGTCGGTAGCGCCGACCGCGATCACCTTGTCGTAGGCGGCCGGGTAGGACTCAAAGGTGTCGTTGTTGTTGCCGGCGGCCGCCACCAACACCGCGCCCCGATCCCAAGCGTAGTTCACGGCATCGAGTTCGGTCTGGGTAACGCCGCCGAGACCCAGTGGATCGCCGTTCTCGTCCACCTGATCGCTGGCGTAGCTCATATTGATGACGTGGTAGTCGTTATCGGCGGCGTAGGTAATCGCCGCGGCCGAGGCGGAGACCGGACAGATACCGACGACAATCCAGATCTCCAACGGCGGGTACTGGTCAATGTAGTACTCGAAGCACGCCTTGAGACTTCCGATCGAGCCGTCGCGCCCGACGCCCGCAATGCCGACTGCGTTGTTGGTCTGTGCTGCCGCGATCCCCGCCACATGGGACCCGTGCCCCACCACGTCATCCACGGTGGGCACGTAGGCATCGACGAAGCTCACCTCCTCAAGACACTTGGAACCGCCGATGAACTCCAGGCTGCCGCCGGGCCTTGCCGCCGTGCGGCAGTCGACCCCGGTATCGAGGATGGCGATCTTCACCTCAGCGCTGCCGTGGGTGATATCCCATCCCTCCGGGGCGTCGATGTCGGCGTCCACCGCCCCACTCACCAGAGTTTCGCCGAGCAGCGGGTCTGGCATCGTATGCAGCTGCCCGGTGTTGTTCAGTGCCCATTGCTCGTTGAAGTATTGGTTTCCCGATCCGTCCGGATCCTGTCCTTCGGTGGGGATATCCAGCACGCGGTAGTAATCCGGCTCGGCATAGACCACATTGGGGTAGCGCCGCAAACGCGCCACCTGCTCGGCAACGGTGCCACCAGGCACCTGCAGCACATGTACATCCAGGCTCTCGACGCGGTTGAGCACGCTTGCTTGAATCTGGCTGGATAACTCGCTCAGCGAGGCCGCGGCGCGACCGGGCTTGAACTTGACGAGCACGCGGTCAGGCGCGTACCCGGGCAGGCCGGAGGCCACGCCTTGCGCCGCTACTGAGGCCAAAGGGGACAGCAGTGACAGCAAGACCAAGGCCGGGTTGAGGTGTCTCGAAAGGGTTGTTTTGAAGCCGTCCATGATAGTCCCTCCAGGCGGTGAGCTCGGAACCCTCTTCTACTGACCGCAACGTCGAAACCAGGGGGCCAGAAGTCGGGCCACCGCCCCGGCAGGTCGGAATTACTGTCTATTGTACGCTCCCGCCCCTAAGGGCTAGGGAAAATCAACCGCGTCTGACGTGCCAATTTAACGAAATTAACAAAATACCCAGGGTGGAGGACACCGCCGGTGAAACGCCCATTCCTATCCCGATTCACCATCTCGGGCCACCCGGTGGACAATGCTGCGTCACCGGCAGGCGGCCCTGCATCGGATGGGGGCAGCCGTACGATAGCGAACCCCATGCGCAGGGTCACCCCGGCGGCCTGAAGCCTAACCAGCTTATTCGCTGTTCGCACTCGGGTGCCGGCTCGGAGATTTAACGCCGCTTTCGCATGCGGAGGTCCTCTTTACCAATTAGCACCCTCCTTAACAACGACGGTGGGGGTTGACCCGTCGACTATCTGTCATTAGTATACGCGCCTGCCAACGCAAATCCTCGGTAGCTCAGTCGGTAGAGCGGGTGGCTGTTAACCACTAGGTCGGCGGTTCGAGCCCGTCCCGAGGAGCCAAACAAAACAGGGGGTTAGGTGATTTTTCACCTAACCCTTTTTGTTTGAGTCACCAGCAAAACGCATTTCGGCGGCATAGCCAACCTCTTGAGTCGATGCGCGCCTCAACGCGACACGGCGGTTCATTAGTCACCTGAATAACAGAGTGCTGACCAACGAGGCTCCCGTAATCCAAGCGCAGCCGACTGCAGGGTATGCAACCTTATTCTTCAACACGCGAAACCCCGTGGTTATGCCGCCGTGCCCGGCCGAACCACCCCCCACGCGTCCGGACGTGGTAGCTCACAGAACTCTCTTGACCACAACGTCCCGATCCCCGGGGCATCCTCGTGGCGTCACCCGGCACCCTCATACTTTGTTGGCGAATTCCAGCCCGAGACCATTTCCTATCTTGGCCTCGGGATTGTCTCCTGTGCAGCGGACGCCTAAGCACGAGCTTGGGCATTCCTCAAGGTTAAATCGAAGCAGGCTTAATCGGCATAGCGCGAAAGTATTAGTCGGGAGCGCCTCAGCCGCTATTAGTCCTTTTTTCGCTGTTCTTAACCCTTCCGGGCTACCGAAGAAGGTCGGCGGATTCGCGAACCTATTTCAAACGATGGCCGCAGACAGGAGAATCCTGAGCGGCGCGATAAGGGGCAATAATCGATGCCGAAAGCATCACAAGAAGTCGCGAATCAGGGGCTGGTGTCATCCCGGGCGTCGGCATCTAGCGGCTCGCCAATGAACACAGGCGCTGCCCTGGCATCCGTCGGATAAAACGGGGCGTCGGCATCCAGATCCTCACCAAGACTGATAACCTGTGCGTCGCTGGCCTTCCACGCCTCCCAGTCCGGGCGGTCCGCATCGAGCGGCTCGCCAATCGCCACGCGCGCAATTTCATCGGCCGCCAGAGCCGCCAATTCGGCATCAAGCAGCTCGCCGATGGCCTGATACTCGGATGACATCCATGCGGAGCGGACCGTCAACGTTGTTTCGGGCAGCGACGGCGGCGAATACTCCGGGGCGATAAACGACCCGATCGCGCGATCCTCCACCCCCTCGTCTCCGTTCCCGGTCTCCAAGCGGAGCCGTGGTGCTTCCCCGGGACGTCCACCATCCGAAACCGATTCGGGGGAATCCCGCTCGGTTAAGCCCTCGGAAGGTAGGGAAAAACGCCCCGCGGCCGCGAATACCACCACCCCGGCAACGATTCCCAAGAGCACAACGCTGGTGCGAACCAATGCCACATTCCCGAAGAATTCCAAACGCGGTAGCCGCTACTTGATAACGTCAATACGATTCGCGAAGCAGTAACCGTTGTGGAGGGAGGTATCGACAACGGTGACCATCACCAGCCTTTCTGTCGCAAGCGCCAATTGGGCCTGATCCAGCATCCGGTAGCCTCGAACCGGGTCGGTGAAATCCCCAGTGCAGCTAAAGCTGACCCAAGTCGGCATGCACGCCGGCAGTACGGTGGCGGGGTCCACGGAGAGCGCCGCCATACAACCCCCGAATCGGTCGTCGGCTACGACGAGGACTCGATTGACCTTGGCGGCAATATTGGCTACGTCGCAAACCGCCGAGGGGCTCAGCAACGCCGTGAACAGCGCAAGTGCTGCACCGTACAGGGACTTCTTACGCATGGTTTTGTTCCTCCTCGTGAGAGCCGCGGCTATTTTTTCAGGAAATCGCTGTTGAGGATCGCACGCCAGCCTCCTCGGCTGGGAAGCGCCTCGGACGGGATCGGGTCCAAAGGATTGTGCGGGTCGGTCCCCCCCTCGTACTCTTGCAGGTTGGTCAGCCCATCGTTATCGGCGTCATCCCCTGCATCGGCGGGATCCAAAGGATCGAAATCGTTAGCGATCTCCCACTCGTCAGGCATCCCGTCGCCGTCCGTATCGACCGGCGCGCTCGCCAGCCGCAGGCGATACAGCGTCCCGCTAAAGATGCTGGCGGTGTACATCTCACCGGCGGCATCGATACCGAAGGCGGAGGGTCCGGCGACGATGTTGGCGGGCAGGACCTCCCGCACCTGGACTGGGCCGGGCGCCCCGGTGAGAGCGCGCACGCTCCCCACGCAGAAATCACTGAAGAAATACTCGCCGTTAAGCTCCGGATATAGAGCGCCGCGGTACACCACCCCACCAGTCACCGAGCAGCTCCCGTCGGCGTGGGTGTATTCATACACGGGGGGAAGGTAGGCCGCTGCGCAGCCAGTCAGGTTGAAGGGCTGGCTGCCCTCGAAACAGCGCCAACCCAGGTTGAGGCCGCCGAGGCTTCCCGCCGGGATGCGGTCGATCTCCTCCACGGCATTCTGGCCCACGTCGCCGATCCACAGATCCCCTGTGGTTGGGTCGAAGCTGAAGCGCCAAGGATTGCGCAAACCCAGGGCATAAACCTCGTCGCACCCCGCCCCGCCAGAACCGTCACTATAGGCGTTGCCTGCCGGCACGCTGTAGTTGCCGGCCCCGGAGATGTCGCAGTCGGGGATGCCGCCCGCCACGCCGTTCACGTCGATGCGCAGAAGCTTGCCCAACAGCCGGCTGGGATTCTGCGCGTTGTCCAGGGGATCACCGCCGCTACCGCCGTCGCCCGAGGCAATGTAGAGATAGCCATCGGGGCCGAAGTGCAAGTCGCCGGCGTTGTGGTTCGCGAAGGGCTGTTCGAACTCGAGCAATACCAGCTCCGAGCCGGCGTCGGCGAGGTTCCGATCGGCTGATGTGGTGAAGCGTGACACCCGGGAGCGGATTACGCCGCCCGCGTCGCGTGTGTAATAGACGTAGAAGTAGCCGTTGCTGCCATAGTCCGGATGGAAGGCCAGACCCAGCAGGCCCAATTCGCCGCTGGTAGCGTTCACGCTGGCGACTATGTCCAGGAAGGGTGTGGCCCGCACCGAGCCGTCGGGCCCGACAATGCGGACGCGGCCCGCCCGTTCGACCACGAACAGTCGAGCATCCCCCGCGTTGGTAATGGCCACCGGTGCGGCGAGGCCCGTGGCGAAGACGTCGGCGGCGAGCACTGCATCGGCCGGCGGTGGAGGCGGCGGTGGTGGTGGCTCAAAGCCGTTGACGACTGCGATGGGCCAGTTGCCCGCGGCGACGCCGTCGCCGATCAGATCCAGGGCAGCGTCGGTCGAGTTACCGGCCACGTACAGGGTGGCCTCCGCGTCGTAGTTGGGCGCGGTGTAGCGGAACCGGAAGGTCACGATGCCGCCGGCGAACGGCTTGGGGCTGGTGTGCGCCAACTCGTTGTTGCGCAATTGCAGATCGCCGTCCAGTGGCGCCAGGGTGCCAACGGTCGCGCCGTTGGCGTCTGCCACCGAAACGTTCAGTCCGCCGCTGACAGCGGGGCCACCCGTAAGAGTCACCGTGTAGTCGGCGGAGCTGCCGGCATCCATCGACGTCGGACCGGCCAGTGTCAAGACCGGCAGGGCCGCGCCGTTGGGGACATGGCACACAGAACAGATGGCCCCTCCATTGGTCGAGGGGTTGCCGGAGAAGCCGTCGCGCCCAAGTTGGCTCGCGGAGACCGCCGAGCTAAGCACAACCACCACGGCGGCAATCATGGCCGGGAGCGCTGCGGAGCCCGAAGCCCGTCGCAGTTGGGTTGACTCGTCTTGGAGGGACATAGGGCAGTCCTCGGAAGCGCAGCCGGAACATTGGGACAGGAATTCCACGGACGCCGGTGCCAATGTTGGTCAAGCCCGCCCCCAGCGAGAAATCCACATCGCCGACGGGCCGCGTTTCGGGACCCGCGATGCTCGGGAGCGGGCTGAAGGCGGACGTACCGCGTGTTGTTTGGCGCTCTGCGCTGCAGGCCAAGCCCTGGCAAGGAATAGATTTCAATTCCGCCTTTCGAAGCAGTGTAGGAGCGAGGAAGAGCCAATGCAACCGCGTCAGGGGCGGGGTGTACAAGGCGGTGGGCCCATGCAACCGAAAGATCGGCGAACACAGCGCTGACGGCGAGGCGATCCACCAATCCGCCGTCGACCGCCACGCCCTAGCCGAGTGCCGCTACCAGCCAGGGCGGCTGACCACCAACCTCGCCGGGCCGCACAAGGCGATGATCGTCGACACCAGTCGCATCGCCCGCGGCACAGCCTTGCCCACCCCTGCCCTGAGCAGCGAGGGTCGCAGTCGCAGCACGAGGTCAAGCCGGTATCTCAGACTAGCAGGGCGCGCTGCCAAGTTCGCGAATGGCCTCAAACATCGCCTTTACTTCTCGCGACGGTGCGATACCAATGGTTCGATATGCGTCCACGATGAGGAGCCAAGAAAACAAGGGGTTAGGTGAATCTTCACCTAGCTTTTTTTCATTGGGTGATCACTGAGCCGCGAGCCGAATTCGTTTCATGCGGATGCCGTTGCTTACATAAACCCCCACAGGGGTATCCACCACGGTTAGCGCACGATGGGCCGATGGATGCTCCCATGGCACTCCGGGAAATTACAGCCGCCTGTCGACGCCCGCGCACCCGGAAACCAGGTCCACATCGCCAAGCCTTTGGGTTTGGTGATATCCGACGACCAAAGTTGGTTCTGGCCGGTCGCCGACCGCTGGGGGTTTAACGTACGAGGGGGTATAGCCGCCGCCGGAGGCTATCTGTCTGCCCTGAATCGGCGAGAGGGGTGCTAGGGAATAACGGGGCGTGGGGGCTCTGCCGGATACTCAAACGCGCTGGCTGCAATCCGGGAAACCGTCCGTCCGTTCGACTGTCCCCAGCGTGTCGGTCTTGGCTCGCGCCGCCGAAGCAGGCGCGAGCCAAGACCTATGCTAGACCGCTACAAAGACACGGCTTTCCTACCAATTGCCGATGATGGGCCTGTCCCCGACCGCACCGAACGCTGCGACCACATCTACGGCCGGATTCCAAACGAAGTTGCCGTCCGTATCCATGTAGTATAGCCGTTGGATCGGCCGGTAGACGCCGATCTCATCCACGCCATCACCGTTCCAGTCACCGATGATGGGCTCGTCCCCAACCGCTCCGAACGCTGCGGTGGTATCAAGGGCCGGATTCCAAACGAAGTTGCCGTCCGTATCCATGTAGAACCGCTTGATGGGCGGCCGGTAGACGCCAATCTCATCCGACGCCGTCACCGTTCCAGTCACCGGTGATGGGCGTATCCCCAATCGCTCCGAACACTGCAGTCGTATCGAGGGCCGGATTCCAAGCCAAGCTGCCGTCCGAATCCAGGTAGAACCGCCTGATCGCTGGCCGGTAGACGCCGATATCATCCACGCCGTCGCCGTTCCAATCACCGATGATGGGCGTATCCCCAACCGCTCCGAACACTGCGGTCACATCAAGGGCCGGATTCCAAACGTAGTCGCCGTCGTAATCCAGATAGAACCGCCTGATCGATGACCGGTACACGCCGATCTCATCCACGCCGTCACCGTTCCAGTCACCGGTGATGGGCGTATCCCCAATCGCTCCGAACGCTGCGGACATATCAAGGGCCGGATTCCAAGTGAAGCTGCCGTCCGACATCCAGATAGAACCGCCGGATGGACGGCCGGTACGTGCCGATCTTATCCGGCAGCCCCAAGCCCGCGGAATCGAAGTAAACATCGAGGAACGCGCCGCGGGAATCGGTCCAGGCCACCGCCGCTTCTGCGTCCAGCGGAGCGATCGGATTCACGGCAACCGTGGGCCGGGGATAATCGATGACTGGCAGAAGTTCAATTCATTTACGACCGTCGCCGGATCGCTCCAAAGGGTTGGGCGTTGCAACCGGGGTCGCGGTGTGCCAGATGTCGCTTCCAGCCAATCCGACCAATAGGCCGCATGGAAGTTGCCCAGGTCGTCGCTGGCTGCCAGGTCAACGCTTTCTTCGTTGCTCAAGGTCCAGGGTAACGAAAGCTCTCCGATCCAGGTCGCTCCGGCGTCGGTGGAGTAGTAATACATGACATCGGTGTCGCCGGCTCAACACCCACTCATGGGTGTAGGCCACAACGACGGCATTGGTCCCGTGCGCTGCGGCGATCCGCGGATGGTACTGCTCGTCCGTATTGTTGGTGATCTGCGCGGGCGTGGACCAGCTGAGTCCGTAATCGGTGCTCTGGGTAACGAATATCTGCTTGTCCCAGCTCACCGCCGGGTTGGTGCAGGAATCGAACGCGAACGAAGCGATCTGGGTGTTCCACGTATTGCTGGCGGTGGGATACTCCATCGTATACCAGAAGGTGCAGTCATCGACGGGGTCGACGTTCATGGAACTGTAGTCGCCCCAGCGGTTCGACGAACTGTAGCCGCCGCCGTTGATGATCGTGTACTCGCCGAGCGGCATGGTCCCGCAGGGTATCGCCAGACTGCCTGCCCGTATAGCGGATACCGGGGAACATGGCTGAGCTCGAGACGCTGTAACCGAGGGCCATGTTGCCCGCCCCGTCCATGGCGATGCTGCCCATCCAGCGGTTGTTGCTGTCCGGCGCGTAAGTCCCCTCCTGATACAGGCTCCAGTTCGCCGCCGCTCTTGCGCAGTTCGAACCAGCGGATGCCGCCATGGTCGGTGCCGTCGACATCGGTCACCAGATTGCCCACCAGGGTCTCGTGAGATGCCGAATTGCGGTACTGAAGCCGCCACATCACCACCTCGCGCAGCGGGTCCAGGGTAACGGTGGTGCCGCGCTGCGGAAAGCAGTTGAAGGATACCAGTCCGCAGAGGTCGGAATCGAACTCGGAAATCGCCACATCCTGGACCTTGGTGAAGGTCGAATTGGCCGGGCGTGGCCCAGTCGACGTCGAACTCCCAGATCTCGAGATAATCCTCGTTGGGGTTGTTGGAGCCGACGTTGTGCACCTCGTCGTCGCGGTGGCGGATGAAGTAGCCCGGGGTCCCGGTAGGCGGCGGGTCGAGCCGTCCAGGTCGCCCGGCGTCAGCGCCTGGAAGCCGAAAGCCGGCCAGATTAGTCGCGGTGAACCGTTGGTAGGTCGCCGGCGCGCCCGCAAGCATGCTCGCTGCGGTCCAAGGCATAGGCGGCCGGGCCGGACTCGTTGCTGAAGTGACATAGTAGGCATCCGGCCAGACGGCATACTTGGGGTAGTCCGGGAATTCGGCGTCACCGTAAAGTCGTACGCGTACCAGCCGCCGGTGATCGGGTCGCTGGTTTGCGAGACGTACACGCATAGGTGGTTCCCCACATTCGAAAACTCGCTCATCAGCCAGCGGTTGGCCATGCGTATCGAAGAGGACGATCGGGTCGCCGTGCCCGGAAGTACAGTTTGCCGTCGAGGCTAGGTTGGAAAGCACCGTGGGGCCGGAGCCGCGACGGTGCCCGTGGCCTTGTTGTAGATGGTAAAGATGGAACCCGAGGGATGGTTGGTCATCTGGATGTAGTAGTTGAGACCCACCTCCCCCACCGGGTCCGGAGGCACGACGCCGGTATAGGCCTGTCCGGCGAAATTCAGGTCCGGCGTGCCGAACACACGGCTTGTTCCCGTCGCGGACGCCTGGGCCTGGACCTCAAGGAGCGGATCCGGTCCCCCGGCCGGGGGATTGGCGGGGGCCGACGCGCCGCTCTCGTCGCCGCGCGGGTAGGTAAGCCTGGGGATCTCGATTTCCGGAGCACCGGGCTGCAAGTCGGGCGCCCTGGGGAGATCCCTGAGGTCGCCCTCGAAAACGCTTGGCGTGACCGGTTCGGAGGCCTCCACATTGCCTTGGTTAGCGTTCACGTCCGAGAATACGGTTTCCGCTACGGGCTCACGCGCTGGAGGCCGGCAACATGGCGGCGCTCACCCCCAGTTTCTCGAAGGCGATAACCAGGCCGGCGTCACCGTAGGCGATATCCGGCCGGGTCTGCCACAACGAGTTTTCCGCCCCGCCGGTGACGTTGGCCGGGACGGTCCAGTTTACCCCCAGGTCGGTGCTCCGCGAGAAATAGACCGGATAATAGTCGATTCCATAGGCCGCATAGGTCAGATAGAGGAAATATAACTCGCTAAATTCCAGGTTATCGGAGGTGATGCGGGGATAGATCTGATCGTCCGGGCCGGCCATGACGATGCCCGACTGAACGGTTAGAAAATCGCTTGCGGACGCGTCAGGTCTGACACGAAAAACCATGACGTCGCTCGTACCGTTCGGCCTTACCGCTTCAAAGGCGGTATACACCCAGGCGCCCGAGCTGTTCTCGCCATAGGTGACCGATGGGTTCCGACTACCCACCCCCGTCCCAAAAACAGCAAGGTTAGACCAGGTTTCGCCGCTATCGGTTGACTTGTAGACGGTGATCCCCGCCGCCAAATTATCCACTGCCACGTACAGGTCCCCGTTCGGGGCGCTCGCGATCGACGGCTTTGCCTGGTCGAAAGTCGGGTCCGTGACCAGAATATCGCCATCCACCCAGCGGAACCCGGGATCGCTTTGCGGCGGGCTTAGACTCACTCGGTTATCGGAGTCGGCGTTCGACGTGGCAGAGATCGATTCGACCCCGTGCAGGGCGTCAAGCTGCGACACCAATGCGGCGGTGGTCTCGACGTCCCCGTCGCGCCGCGCCTGCTTCAACCGCTCCACGATCTCGGCCTCGCCCGCCTCCGGAATCGCGGCGGCCGCCGCCACGATTCTCTGGGTGGCGGCGCGGTTGTGGGTGAAAACCTGGTTGCCGGGGTTCTCCGAAAGCGTTTTGGCCTCCAGTGAAGCCAAGCCTTCGGAGCCGACGACGGCCTGTGTAGGCGCGACAAAAAGCACTGGGGAACAAATAAATGCCCCCGATTAGAAAACCGAACAGTTTTGATCTGAACTTCATCGTTATTACTCCCCACGTCATTGCTGCAAGTTCGACCCAAGCCAGGATCGAGAACAACGAACACAATCACCCCTTCCGCATAAAACCGGAGGGATGGAAATTTTTCCCCTTCTTGAAGGCTCCAATCGACCCACAATCGGAAGTGTAGCAGGTTTCCTTGACGCAATTGCGGCAAAAAAAGGCATGAAAGCGGCGGTGCCGCCGCGGCCCGGAACAAGCCTACAAAGACCAGGCCAAAGCGAAGCCAGGCCCACAGAAAGCAGGGTCGGCAACGTTTTTCATCTCCTTGAGGGAAAGTGAAAAAAGCCCTCCCTGGCGTTTTTCAGCGGGGCGTCCTTCGGCGCTCGGGAAACGCAATTAGTTCAGCGCTTGCTGAAGTCCAGAGGCTGCGGTGTGTAGCGAATTGGTTTTTTTCGAGGAGCTCTTTAAATATACCTATTCCTGTAGATACAAATGTGCCTATAGAACTCGTCGAGATTTACCCCGCTCGGCTATTGTCCCTACTAATCGCTTCCCCTCGACTCGCAGGGCTAATAGAATCCCAGGATAGCGCTGGGGACATTCTCCGCGTTTTGCTCCCGAACCAGTTGCGGGGATTGATATGCCGAAAATTTCGATGGGCCTGAGTACGCTCGCCTTGTCCCTGTTGCTGACGACGGGAGGGGCCTGGAGCGCCGAAACCGAACGCGAGGATCCGGTCCTCGTTTCGATCGAAGAGGCGATCGAGTTCTACCAGGAGGGTAACTTCTCTGAGGCGGTTACCAGCCTCAACCTGGCGGTGCAGCAAATCCAGGAGAAGAAGGGCGGCACCCTGGCGGACCTGTTGCCGGAACCGCTGGAGGGCTGGATCGCGGACGCCGCCCAATCTCAGGTCGCGGCAGCCGCGATGTTGGGCAGCGGGTTGAGCGTGGAGCGGACCTACCGCAAGGACCAGGCAAGCGTGCAGATCCAGATCGTCACCGACTCGCCGATGCTGCAGGCAATGATGATGATGTTCGCCAACCCGATGTTCGCCAGCGCCGACGGCGGGCGAATGGAGCGCTTCGGGCGCCAAAAGGCGATCGTCAAGTTCGACCCGGCAACGGGCCGCGGCAGCATCAATGCGGTGGTAGCCAACCGCTTCTTGGTCTCCTTGGAGGGCCGGGGTGCCAACGAGGAAGAGCTTCGGGCCTATGCGGCTGCGATAGATTTCGAAAAGATCGCCGCGTTACCCTGAGCCGGGCGAACGAAACCCAGCACACCCCTCCAAACGCAGCGCCGAGCCAAAAGCGTTCGATATGTCGCACCTGCTGAAATTAGTCTACGATGCCAGCGAGTTGCGCCGGCAATACGCCGGAATGCACGAAGAAATGTTCGGCTTCTCCATGCGCCGCATCATGCGCCTGGGCCAACGAAGTGAGCCGGAATGCCGCGCCAGGATACAGCGCTTGGATGAGTTATCCCAAGCATTGGCGGGGATGCAGCAACAACTCGGCGAGTTGCAGGAATGCGACCTGACCAAACGCCGGGGCCACGACATCTGCACCGCATTGGGGGAATACACCCAGGCGCTTAGTGCCTCTGTCGCGCTGCTGAACACCATCTGCCAGCGCGTCGCCCGGGAACAGAAGGACGTCGATGGCTGGCGCAATTACACGGCTACCGACTTTCGCCAGGACCGCATCACTTACGACGACGCAATACAGCACCACAAACGCTTGGGCAAGCGCCTGCAGGAACTGCTGTCGACTTTTTAATCGGGTGAGCGGCCGTAAGGGCCGCCACCGGACTCAGCAGGCGTGGCAATAAAAATCGGGCAAGCCGGCGATGCGGCAGGCCTGTTTGATGCCTCCTTTCGGGAACAGCCGCTTGACGTCGTTGTAGGTGCAGCGGTGCTCGTTAAGCTTGTGCCCGACCTCCTGAATCATCACCCTCGGGGAGGCTGCCACCCCGTGACTCTTATAGAACTGACGCAGGAAATGGATCGCCGCCCAGTGGCAATCGACCAGATCCAGGCCGTCGTCGGCGGCAATCTCCCGCGCCACGTCCTCGCTCCAATCGTCGAAATTGGTCAGATATCCGGCGGAATTTACCGGAATGCTCTCACCGGCAACTTGTAGCGTACTCATCGCGTTTCCTCCTAAGGAATGCGTATCTCACCGGCCCGGAGCCGGTATCCTGAGCCCTTCCCGGGCCATCTGTTCTTCCCTGCGTCTGATACATTAGCCCAAACCTATTGCATGACCAATGTCGAGAAAGAGAATTTGAAAACTCATTGACAGAGATCAATCCCGAGACGAATGCGGCTGTGGGCAGCCCAAACAAGGTCGTCCTCAGCCCGGACTTCTACGCCGGAGCGACACGTCAGCCCTCGCCTACGGCAACGCCGGCGCTCAAAGTATCAGCGTCGCGGGCGCATTCGATATGCAAATCGAAGCCGCTCTCATTCTCGAATTCCTGGGCGATGACCCAGACCTGGGAAATTTGTTCGTTGAGCTGACCCAGAATGTCCAGGGACGCCCGCGCTCGTTGCCGGTCAAAGAACGCGAATGGTTCGTCGAGGATCAGGAACTGGGGTCCGCGCACCACGCGCGCCACCAACTCCTGGGACAGCGCCAGGCGCACCGCGAGCATGATCTGACGCTGAGTGCCGCTCGAAACCTCATCCAGATCCAAGAAGTCTCGCTTCTCGCTGGAGAATACCCGCACTGCCAAGTTTTCGTCGATCTTCAGGTGTTCGTAGCGACCGTCCGTGAACAGCGGCAGGGTGCGGCTGACCAGCTCGCGCAGATTGCGGTTGAAGCGCTGAGAGATGCGGCGGATGGCGCCAAGGAGCAACTCATCCCCCAGCTCACGGGCCGCGATGCGGCGCTCGCGCTTGGCGCCTTGTTCCGTGCTGGCGTCCCAGGCCTGGCGCAGCAGACCGGCCCGATGCAGCCGGTCGCGCTCCTCCTCCAGCGATTGATCGAGCTGGGCAATGCGCCGCTGGCGCTCCTCGCGCCGCGCCTCGAATGCCGCAGCCTCGCGCGCCAAAACGTCCTCGACCTCGCTGCTGTCGGCCATGGCCTCTGCAACCCGACGTTTGAAACGGTCGAGCCCTGCCTCATCTACCCGCGCCGGCGCCTCGGCGCCCGCTTCGGCGGGCTCCAGCGGCAGTTGTTCGCGAGCCGCATCCAGCTCGGCGCTCAAGGCGTTGGAATAATCGTCGAAGTCGCGAATCCGCCCGTCCAGGTTGGAGCAACGCATCCACATCAGCAGGAATAAAAGACCAAACGCGCCCGCCGCGTACAACAGCCAGGGCAGCTTCTGCTCCCAACCCGGGACCTGTTGGTTTACCAGTTCCGCCAGTTGAGGCGGCAACTCGGCGCCCGGAACCTGGGTAAGGTAGGCCCAGGCGCCACCGATTAGCAGGGCAAGCAGCAGAAAAAGAAACCGGAAAAAGCCGGCTGTTCCTCGGCTTCGAACCGCTTCCTGGCGCTCGGGCAGACGCTCCCGGTAGCCGATGCCGGCGGCATCGAGTTCCTGCAGCTGGGCGAGCAGCCCCGAGTTGGCGGTCTCAAGTCCCTGGCGCTCCTGCTCCAAGGTTTGCAGGTAGCCTTCTTGGATATTCAGCGCCTCGAGATCCTCGTCGATGCGCTCACGGTCCTGCTCCAGTTCCACCAACTCTTCGCCCATGGCGTCGATTTCGTCCCGGAACTCCTGTCCCACCTGCTCCAAGGGGGCTACGCCGGCCATCACCTTGACCGCGTGGCTATGGGGATGGGGGGTAGTGATCTCGCGCTGGGCCAGATAGAAAGACTCGATGAACTCCTCGAAATCGTAGCCCAAAAGCCCGTGCAGAGCGGTCTCGACCGCCTCCGCCCCGCGCGCTAGGGCGGTGCCGGGATCGGAGCTTCGGCTCAGCCGGGCACTGTGGTTTCCCTCATCGTCCAGGGTGCGGCTCACCTCGTAGCCTTCGCCGTCGATGCGGAATCGCAACTGCACCGAGCACTGGTTGGCGCCCCAACGGATGATCTTTTCGCCGTCGGCCAGCCCGAGAGAAAAGGTGCGGCCGTAGAGGGCAAAGCAGATGGCCTCGCCAATGCTGCTCTTGCCGGACTCGTTGCAGCCGCTGATGGCGATCAAGCCGCGCTCCGGCAGATCCTCCAACGCCAGGCTCGCATACTTGAGGAGGTTCTTCGCTTCCAGACGGTCGATGATCACAGGGCACCCCCCTGCTCCAGGTTGCGCAAGCGGCGCAAGACCATGTCCACCGCCTCTTGGTAAAGCACCTCATCGAAGGCCGCGCCGGAGTCGCGCCGCCGCTCTCGCTCCTCCTCGCAAAAATCCAGAAATTCCCTGGCAGTACCCTGCAGGTCGTCGCTATCGAGCGGCGGCTGGTTCGCTTCGGACATGGAGATACCTCGACTTCTTGTTGTCTTCTGGGGGGCAGCGCTAGCTGGCAAGGCCGGCTAGGGACGCGCCCATTTTTCTAACCTTGCGGACACCGGCGGCGCTCGAGTCCCTAGGCAAGTATAGAAACTAATCCGGAGGCTTTCACCCGCCACGCGAGAAAATTTTTCGCCCCGCCTCAGCCGCGGGCCCTGAACCGAACCGTCAGATCCGGCAGGTCGACCTCGCGCAACACCAACCGTTGTCGGTCGTTGAGGCTGGCTCCGTTCGCAAGCCGCATCCGAGCCTCCAGGGCCAGTTCTGGGATCAGCACCACGCCGCGACCGTCTTTGAGCTCCACCACCACGCCGTCCCCACGCCAATCCGGGTTCTGCTGCAGGTAGACCAGCTTCCAGTGCTGGTTGGACAACCGCTCGGCCCGGCGTACTCCGGCCCCGGCAGTCTCCGCCACCGCCAGGCGTTGGGAAAGCTCGCCGGCCTCCAGGGGCGGCCGGCCGGCCAGACAGGCCCTGAGCTGCTGGTGCGCCAGCAGGTCCGAATAACGCCGTAACGGACTCGTGGCCCGCGTATAGCGCTCCAGAGCCAAGGCCGGCGTGGGGCTCCGGCTGAGTGCTCAGCTTGCTGGGCTTGAGCTGGCGCCGAAACGCATACATACCGGCCAAGTCGGCGGGACAGTCCTTGGCTTCCGGAGCCGGCTGGCCGGCGAAAGGAATGGCCAAGCCCCGATCCTCGGCGAAGCCGGCCACGGCCTCGCCGGCCATCAGCATGCAGTCGGTGACCATCTCGCGGCTGTTCAGGCGCGGTAGGGGGCGCACCACCACCTTTTCGTCATGCACCCGCACCATAACCTCCGGCAGGTTCAGGCCGATGGCGCCGGCCGCTTGGCGGCGCTGGCGAAAGCGCCGGCCGAGCGCCGATAGTTGCCGGAATGGGGCCTCGTTCAGACGTTGGTCGACCTCGTCGTAGCTCAGGCGCTGGACCCGCACCAGGCTGGCGGTCAGCTCCACGTCCTCCAGCATCCCATCGGCATTGAGCCGAAAGCCCACCGACAGGGCCGGCGACACCGGGTGCAGCCCGAGCCCCAGGCGCTCGGTTAACGCCGGCGGCAGCATCGGGACGATGCGCTCGGGCAGATACAGATTGGCGCCCCGGGCCCGTGCCTCCAGGTCGGCGCCGCTGCCAGGCGGTACCAGGGCGGCGACATCGGCAACGTGCACCCAGATGCGTTCGCCGTCGAGACTCAACGCATCGTCGGGATCCTGGTTGTCCTGGTCGTCGATGGCAAACGCCGGCAGTCCGGTGAAATCGTGCCGCGCCTCTTTCGGCAACTCCGGCAACTCGACCGCCGGATCTTGCAGCGGCAGGCCGATGCGTCCCGGGTAGGGGTTGAAGGCCCGTTCCCAGTAGCCCACCTTGATCAACAGCCGGTGAGCATTCTCCCGGCTCTCCTGGTGTCCCAGCTGCCGGAGGATGCGGCTGTTTTCGCGTTGCCCCAGGGCCAACATCTCCACCTCGCGCAGGCGGTCGCGGTCTTCCTCGGCCAGGGACCCGCGTTCGAGACGCTGAAGAAAACCTTCCCAGGCCTTCTGCTCCGCCTCCTTGGCTGCCTGGGCCGCCTGGTCCTGCGCCACCTGCTCCGGCTCTCGGGCCCGCACATGCTGCGGGGAACCCTCGAAATACAGGCCCTCCGCCACCAGCTGCCAGGCAGCCCAAGCGGTGGCGGGCGTATAGTCGTCGAAGATCAGCTCGGCCAGCTCCCGCAGATCGGTTTCACCGCCAGTCAACAACTCCCAAGCTTCCAGGGTCTCGCCGTTGCGGGGTGTCAAGTCGGTTAAGCAATGCAAAGGCCCGGGGTGCAGAAGCGTCAGGTCTTTGGGGCGCACGCGCTTGCTCTTGCCGCCTTCCAGCTCGATCTCGATCTTGTCGTCCACCGCCACCACCCGGGCCGCGCGAATCTTGTAGAGCACCAGGCTATTTACGGTCGGTTTGGTTTCGATCATGAGCTCCTAGTTCCGTTGCTTGGGGCTGGCCTTCGGCGATAATCGTCAGCGCGGCCCTATGATACCCCCGATCCGCCAGTGGCTGACAGGCGACGCGGGATTGCAATAAGATAGGCGCCGTCAACCCCGCGCCTACTCGCGCCTCTATCAGCTTCAGCGGAATCCGCACTATGAACCAGCAGTGGAAGGCCTTCCTCGAATCCCGATCGGCGCGCATCGACGACCGCGGCGAAGCCCGCTTCGACGCCGCGCCGGCGGGCGCCGACTGCGCCCTGAGCGACCTCTCGCATCTCGGCCTGATCGCCTTTGGCGGCGAGGACCGGGCTCAATTCCTTCAGGGCCAGCTCACCAACGACATCCGCCTCGTGGATGCCGGCCACAGCCAGTTGAGCGGGTTTTGTGGCCCTAAGGGGCGCATGTTGGCAAACTTCAGGGTGTTCGAACGCGCTCAGCGGATATACCTGCAGCTGCCTGCCAGCAATCTGGAGCCGGTGATGAAACGCCTGCGCATGTTCGTGCTGCGCGCCAAGGTGGAACTCGAAGACGCCAGCGACCAGCTGGTGCGCATCGGTCTGGCGGGGGAATGCGCGCCCCGGCTGCTGGGCGGGCGCTTCCCAGGGCTTCCTGAAGTCCTCGGCGCGGTCTCCAGCCTAGGCGAGATCACCCTGATCCGCCTGCCCGACGCCGGCAGCCCGCGCTTCGAGATCCTGGGGCCGCCGGCGGAAATGCGAGCCCTTTGGGAGGCATTGGCTGCCCATGCCAGCCGCAGTGAACGCGGACTACTGGGCCCTGCTGGACGTGCGTGCCGGCATCCCTACCGTATACCCGGAGACGGTGGAGGCGTTCGTGCCGCAAATGACCAATATGCAGTTGGTCGACGGGGTCAGCTTCACCAAGGGCTGCTACACGGGCCAGGAAATCGTGGCCCGCATGCAGTACTTGGGCAAGCTCAAAAGGCGCATGTACCTGGCCCATGTGGATACTGCCGAGCCGCCGAAGGCCGGGGACCCGCTGTTTTCGCCCCAGAACGCCTCCGGCCAGGGAGCCGGGCGAGTGGTGGATGCCCGCCCGGCCCCGGAGGGCGGTTACGACCTGCTGGCGGTGGCGGAGATCGAGAGCGCCGAGAACGGCGAGCTGCACCTGGTCGGTGATCGAGGCCCGCTGTTGCAGTTGCAGGAGCTGCCTTATTCCTTGGATACCGATCCCACCGTTAGCTAAGGACCGGCGGCAGCTGTTTGGTAAGGGCCTGCTTCTCCGCTACGGCACCGCCGGTGAGGGCAAAGCCTAGCAGCCTGCCGTCGCCGGCGACGAAACGGGCCCGCACTCCGTCCGCCAAGGCCTCTTCGAGCCAGCTGCCCTCGGCGCCCGGGGCGGGCGGAGCCACCACCACAGGGTGGGCGGGCGTCTTCACCACCACCGGCATGGCCGGATAGGTGAGCGCGGTCGCCTCACCGCTTAGGGTGCGCGCCAGGGCCCGGGCAGCGTGCATGATCGGCATCACGTAGGGCAGCACCAAACCCTCGACCTCGGCGCAGTCGCCCAGGGCGTAGACTTCCGGGACACTGGAGCGCAATAGCCTGTCCACGCGTATGCCCCGCCCCACGTCCAGGCCTGCGGACGCCGCCAGGGCTGTGTCGGGCTGCAGGCCGACGGCGGACAATACCAGATCGGCCTCGACCACGGCCCCGCTGCGCAAGCTCAAGCGCAGGCCCCGGCCGTCCCGATCGATGCGCTCGACCAGCGTCTGCAAGTGGCAATCGATTCCCGCCCCGGCGAGTCCCGCTTGCAATGCCTGCCCCGCCTGGAGCGGGAGCAGGCGTCCCAAAGGTGCCTGGTCCGGCCCGATCACGGTCACGCTTCGGCCGCTCGTCGCGAGGTCATTGGCGAATTCGCAACCAATCAGCCCGGGGCCGATAATGGCGACCCGCTTTGCCCCTTCGAGGCGTTCGCGGAAGCGCGCGTAATCGTCGAGGTCGTTCACCGTAAGCACCTCCTCGGCACCCTCTCCGGCGGTCGGCAAGCGAATTGGCACCGCCCCGACCGCCAGCACCAGACGGTTGTAATCGAGCATTTCGCCATTGAGCTGGATGCGATGGGCGCCGGGTTCGATGGCCTCGACCCGGGTCTGGGTCACAATCCGTGCGTTGAGCTGGTGTGCCATCTGTGTCGCATCGGCGCTCGCCAACTCGCGAGCGAGTTTGCCTTTGGCCAGCGCATTCGAAAGCATAGGCTTGGAATAGAAAGCGCCGTCGCCGGTGGTGACCAGCACCAAGGGGATTTCCGCGTCGAGTTTGCGCAACTCGCGGGCCAAGGTATAGCCGCCGAGGCCGGTTCCAACGATTACTATCGGGCTCATTTGATTGCTCCTGTTACGCCCGGCTGGGCGCCGGGTTCGGACCGGCCACCTCAGGCTGCCGCTTCGACCATCTCAATGTCGGTTTTGGCTACCCCTCAATTCTGTCGCTGGTTTTGCTTCGCCAAGACCCGAGCTCAGCGCCGATGCGACCCGGCAGGCTTTGGCTCTAGGAATGCTCGGGAATCAGTTCCAGCCGATCACGTCATAGCCGCGGTCGGCCATACAGCGTTCGACGAAACGTTTGAACACCGCGCCGGGCTGGCTGGCTTGGATACCGCCAGACACTAGGCCGCCGGCTGCGCCGGCGGCGGCTCCGGCCAAGGCTCGTTCGGCGGCATCACCTCGGACCAGCCCCCAGGCCCCCGCCGAAGCGCCCCCCACTGCTGCACCGGTGGCAGTCTTGTTGGCGATTTGAGACGACTTATCGGCCTCGGCACCGTATTCGCGCGCCAACCGCAGGCAAGCGTCGATGTCGCGCTCCGCCTGGGAGCGGCCGACGGATTGCAGATGGCTGTTGGGATAGAGAACCGGCCGGGTATCGGCGCTGGCACAGCCGAAGAGCGCAAGCAGGAGCAGACAGGGCAGCCAGTTCGCTGCCTGGATCAGGAGGAATGGGTTGGTCGGGAAGGGGGCCGCAGTCAGACGCTGTGCCGGCGCTAGCCTAGACACGGAACTCAGAAGCTGTCGGCGTCCGAAAAGTTGTCGTCGACACGGTCGCGCAGTTCTTTGCCCGGCTTGAAGTGAGGTACGTGTTTGCCGGCTAGGGCCACGGCCTCGCCAGTCTTGGGATTACGGCCCATGCGAGGCGGACGGTAGTGTAGCGAGAAGCTGCCGAAGCCACGGATCTCGATGCGCTCACCAGACGCGAGTGCGCCGCTCATGTGCTCCATCAAGCACTTGACGGCCAGTTCAACATCACGGTGGGCCAGGTGGCTTTGTTCTCTCGCGATGACATCGATCAGCTCGGACTTCGTCATTTTCGGTCTCCCTGCTTGGCAAAGCCCAAGTTCTTCGGACCGCCGCTGCCGCGCCGGCCACCGGTTGGGTTTACGATAACGTCCGCGCAAAGCGCCGTTGCTAGCCGCGGCACCTAAGGGCCGTCGGCTGGAACCCTCCCGGTCCCGTTTCAGACTATCCTCCCGCTTCCGCGTCCGGCGGAGCCGCCGCCGCTCCGACTGGTGCGGCACGGCGGCGGCTGGGTTGGGAGACTTCTTCAGTCTTCCTTGTCCGCCATCTGCTCTTTCAGCAGATCGCCGAGGCTGGTAGTTCCGGTGCTGGCATCGCGGGAATAACCCTTGATCGCCGCCTGTTCCTCGTCCCGGTCCTTGCCTTTGATCGACAAGGATATGGTGCGGTTCTTACGATCCACGCCAAGGAACTTGGCTTCGATCTCCTCGCCTTCCTTAAGCTCGGAGCGAGCATCATCGACCCGCTCGCGGGCAATCTCCGATACCCGGATATAGCCTTCCACGCCCTCGCCCAAGGTGATCACCGCGCCCTTGGAGTCCACTTCCTTGACGGTGCCTATCACCACGCTGCCCTTCTCGTGCATACCGAGGTAGCTGGAGAACGGATCTTTATCGAGGTGCTTGACGCCCAGGGAGATGCGCTCGCGCTCCGGGTCCACCGACAGCACCACGGTCTCGATCTCATCGCCCTTCTTGTAAGTGCGGATCGCCTCTTCTCCGGGCAGGTCCCAGGAGATGTCGGACAGGTGCACAAGGCCGTCGATGCCTCCGTCGAGCCCGATGAAGATACCGAAGTCGGTGATCGACTTGATCTTGCCGCTGACGTGGTCGCCCTTGTTGTGGTTGGCCGCAAACTCGTCCCAGGGGTTGGCCAGGCATTGCTTCATCCCGAGGGAGATGCGACGACGCTCTTCGTCGATGTCGAGGACCATAACTTCGACCTCGTCACCCACCTGCACCAACTTGGAGGGATGGATATTCTTGTTGGTCCAGTCCATCTCGGAGACGTGAACCAGTCCTTCCACCCCCTCTTCGATCTCCACGAAGCAGCCGTAGTCTGCGATGTTGGTGACTTTTCCGAACAGCCGGGTGTGTTCCGGATAGCGCCGCGCCAGGTTGACCCAGGGATCGTCGCCCATCTGCTTCAGGCCCAGGGACACGCGCTGCTTCTCGCGGTCGAACTTGAGCACCTTGACCTGAATCTCGTCGCCGATCTCCACCACCTCGGAGGGGTGTTTGACCCGCTTCCAGGCCATATCGGTGATGTGCAGCAGACCGTCGATGCCGCCCAGGTCCACGAAGGCGCCATAGTCGGTGAGGTTCTTGACTACGCCCTTGATCTCCATGCCTTCCTGCAGACTCTCGAGCAAGGCCTCGCGCTCCGCGCTGTACTCTTTCTCCACCACTGCACGGCGGGAAACCACCACGTTGTTGCGCCGGCGATCCAGCTTGATGACCTTGAACTCCAGGTCCTTGCCTTCCAGGTAACCGGTGTCGCGAACCGGACGCACGTCCACCAGAGAGCCTGGCAGGAAGGCCCGGATCTCGCCCAGATCCACCGTAAAACCGCCCTTGACCTTGCCGCTCAAGCGGCCGGTGACCGTGGCTTCGTCTTCGAACGCCTTTTCCAGATGCTCCCAGGCCTGATTGCGTTTTGCCTTTTCGCGCGACAGCCGGGTGGCGCCGAAGCCATCCTCGACCGCGTCTAGGGCAACTTCCACCTGGTCGCCCACCGCGACCTCAAGCTCGCCGTCGAGATTCAGAAACTGCTGTTTGGGAATTACGCCCTCGGACTTGAGGCCGGCATTCACAACCACCGAGTCGGAGGTGATGTCGACCACCGTTCCGATGACGATGGCGCCGTTACGCAGTTGAGTGTTGGCAATGCTCTCTTCAAATAGTTCTGCAAAACTTTCGGTCATGGGTTTAGGTTTCCTGCAGCGGGTGCTGCTGCCGAGCCGCAAAACGGCCGGCGGTCTGGTTTATATTTACGGGTTTTGGGACCAAGTCCAAAAACCCACCTGTGGCCACGGTAACAGGCCAACGAGAATCCCCCCGTTGCCCGGTCGCGGCGTCTGTTCAATCCAAATGCTGGGGCAAGGTGCAGCGCACCCGATCCAGCACCCGATCGAACACCTCTTGGATCGAGAGGCCGGTGGAATCCAGCTCGACGGCGTCCGCCGCCGGGCGCAGTGGCGCCACGCTGCGCGAGCGATCGCGCCGATCCCGTTCCTCGATCTCCTCGACGAGGGAGGAGAGACTAACATCGAATCCTTTTCCTTTCAACTGCTTATAACGCCGCTGCGCGCGCTCTTCGGCGCTCGCGGTGAGAAACAGCTTGAGCGGTGCGTGGGGGAAAACCACGCTGCCCATGTCGCGGCCGTCGGCCACGAGTCCAGGCGCCCGGGCCTGGTCCCGCTGCCAGTCCAGCAGGGCGGCCCGCACCGCGGGCAGCGCCGCCACCTTGGAGGCCGCATTGCCGCTGGTCTCGGTGCGGATCTCGTCGCTCACGTCGCGGCGATCGAGCAGGATCCGCTCGCCTTCGAAACGCAGTTCCAGTCGCCCCGCCAGCGCCGCCAATGCGGCTTGCGCATCCAGGGCGATGCCGCGGGCCTGGGCGGCCAGGCCCAGGGCCCGGTAGAGCGCCCCGCTATCGAGAAAATTCCAGCCCAGGCGGGCCGCCAACAGCTGGCTGATGGTGCCCTTGCCGGAACCGCTGGGACCGTCGACCGTTATCACCGGCACCATGTTCACCCCTCCTCCTGGCGGATTGCCAGTCCGCTGCCCGCGGCCAAGGCGGCAAAGCCGGGGAACGAGGTGTTCACATTGGCGCAATCGCCGATCTCGATCCGGCCCTCGGCGCCCAGCGCGGCCATGGCGAAAGACATGGCGATGCGATGATCGCCATGGCTGTCCACCCGGCCAGCGCCGATCGTCCCGCCGCGGATGCGGATGCCGTCCGCAGTCGGTTGAGCGTCCGCCCCCAGGGACTGCAGGCCGTCGGCCATCACCTGGATGCGGTCGCTTTCTTTCACCCGCAGTTCCTCGGCCCCGGTGAGCAGCGTCTCGCCCTCGGCGCATGCCGCCGCCACGAACAGGGCCGGGAACTCATCGATGGCCAGGGGCACCTGGTCTTCCGGAATGGCGATGCCATGCAGGGGAGCCGACAGCACCCGCAGATCCGCCACCGGCTCGCCGCCCATGTCGCGCTGGTTCAGCACCTCGATGTTCGCTCCCATCGCGCGCAGGATGTTGATCACGCCGATGCGGGTGGGATTGATGCCGACGTGCTCCAGGGTCAGGTCCGAACCCTCGGCGATACTGGCCCCTACCAGGAAGAAGGCTGCCGACGAGATATCCGCCGGCACATCCAGGTTGCAGGCACGCAGCCGCCCTCCCCCGATCAGACAGACGCGCCCGGCCTGGCTCTGCACCGGGTAGCCGAAACCGCGCAACATGCGCTCGGTGTGGTCGCGGGTCGGAGCCGGTTCGCTGACACAGGTCTCGCCCTCGGCGTAGATCCCGGCCAACAGCAGGCTGGACTTAACCTGGGCGCTGGCCATCGGCATCGGGTAATCGATGCCCCGCAGCGCGGTTACCGGGCGGATATGCAGGGGCGCGGTACCGCTTTCGGTGCTGTCGATTCGGGCCCCCATGATCGCCAGCGGGTCGGTAATCCTGCGCATCGGTCGCGACGAAAGCGAAGCGTCGCCGATCAGGGTAAGATCCAGCCCCTGGCCCGCCAGCAGGCCCGACAGCAGGCGCATGGAGGTCCCGGAATTGCCCAGATCTAGGGCTCCGGCTGGGGCCTTGAGTCCTCGCATCCCGACCCCGTGAATGCGCACTCGACCCTGCGCCGGCCCCTCTATGGAGACGCCCATGGCGCGGAACGCATTCAGGGTGGCCAGGCTGTCTTCGCCTTCCAAGAAACCGCTGACCTCGGTGATCCCGTCAGCCAGGGAGCCGAGCATGATCGAGCGGTGGGAGATGGACTTGTCGCCGGGCACCCGCAGGCGCCCCTGCAGCCGGCCGCCAGGCTCGGCGATAAAGCGCAGATCGGAGGGATGGGTCAAGTTCGCTACCTTATAGGGATGGGGGGAACGGAAAGGGCCGGACTCAGGCCCGGTCTACATAGCGGTCGCGCGCCGCCTTGGCGCGCTCGAAGATGGCCAGCAGCTGCTCGCCGTCGCCCCGGTTCAGGGCGTCCGCCAAGCCGTGAAGTTCGTCGGCAAAGTGCTTCAGCATCTCACCCAGCGCCTGGCGATTGGCAATACAGATGTCGCGCCACATCACCGGGTTGCTGGATGCGATACGGGTGAAGTCGCGGAAGCCGCCGGCGGCGAAACGAAAGATCTCGTCGTTCTCTTTCATGCGCGCCAGAGAGTCCACCAGGCTGAAGGCCAGCATATGCGGCAAATGGCTGGTGGCGGCCAACACCTCGTCGTGGTGCGCCACCTCCATCTCGGTCACGGTAGCCCCGCACATGCGCCACATCTCGCTAACCAGGGCCAGGGCCTTGGGATCGGTCTCGGGCAACGGGGTCAGTATCACCCGGCGCTCCCGGTACAGTTCGGCAAATGCAGCCTCCACGCCGCTGCTCTCGGTGCCGGCGATCGGATGCCCGGGAACAAAGCGGGCTGGGACTACCCCGAAAGCGCGGCGGGCGTCCTCGACCACACTGCCCTTGGTGCTGCCGGCGTCGGTGATCACCGCGTCCGGGGCCAGGTGGCCCCGCATCCCACGGAACACCGCCTCCATGGCTCCAGGCGGTACCGAAACCAGCACCATATCCGCGCCCGCCACCGCTTGGCCGATATCCTGGCTGAAGCGGTCGATTACGCCGAGTTCCAAGGCGCGCTCCAGGTTCGCGAGGCCCCGGCCGCAACCGACCACCTCCTGCACTGCCTCGGCGGCTCGCAAAGCGCGCGCGACGGAGCCGCCGATCAGTCCGACGCCGATGACCGTCAGCCGGCGGATCATCCCGCCAGCACCTGGCCCAGGGCGCTCAGCAAGCGGGCATTCTCGGCCTCGAGTCCGATGCTAACGCGCAGGTGGTTGGGCAGCCCGTAGTTGGCCACCGGCCGAACGATGCAGCCGCGCTCCAACAACGCCTGGTTGACCGGGGCAGCGGGCCGCCCGAGATCAACGCAGATGAAGTTCGCCAGCGAGGGGATGAACTCGAGCCCCAGGGCCCTAAATCCGGCTTCGAGCTGGGCCATGCCGGCCTGGTTCGCCGCTACCGCCCGTTGCAGATGTGCGTTGTCCCCGAGGGCCACCTCCGCTGCCGCCAGCGCCAGGGAGTTGACATTGAACGGTTGGCGCACCCGGTTCAGGAGCTCCGCTACCTGGGGATGGGACAGGCCGTAGCCCACCCGCAAACCGGCCAGCCCGAACGCCTTGGAGAAGGTGCGGGTGACGATCAGGTTGGGGAACTCGTCAAGCCAACGGCTGGCGTCCGGATACTCCGGGGCCTGCACGTATTCGAAGTATGCCTCGTCGACGACCACCACCAGATGCTCCGGCAGCCCCTGAAGGAAGGCCCGCAACTCGTCCCGCGGCAGCCAGGTGCCGGTGGGATTGTTGGGGTTGGCGATAAAGATCACCCGGGTACGCGCGCCCACCAAAGCGGCCATCGCATCTAGGTCATGTCCATAGTCCCGGGCCGGAGCCACCCGAGCGACGGCCCCCACCGCCTGGGTGCAGATCGGATAGACCGCAAAGGCGTGCTCGGAGAACACCGACTCGGAGCTGGGGCCCAAGAAGGTACGGGCCACCAGGTCGAGCACATCGTTGGATCCGTTGCCCAAGGTGATCGCACTGGGCGGCACGCCGTGGCGGTTCGCCAATGCCCGGCGCAGGGCGAAACCGCCGCCGTCGGGGTAACGCGCCAGTTCGCCGAGCGCATCCCGTAGCTCGGCAAGTACCCTCGGGCTGGGGCCGAGAGGATTTTCGTTGGACGCGAGCTTGATCGAACCGCTGATCCCGAGTTCCCGTTCCAGCGCCTCCACCGGCTTGCCGGGCACATAGGGCTGAAGGGAGCCGATACCGGGGGCACAAAGATCGAGAAAGGGGTTGGAATAGGTCACCGAAGACACCTGGATTAATACAATTAATTTCTATATTTTATTATTTTTATCATATAGATACGATTACTATCTATACTCAGTTTTAGTATTACAGCACGGCCCGGGGATAGGAGCCCAGGACCCGGAACAGGCTCGCCTGCTGCTCCAGGGCGGCCAGCGCGTCAGCCACAGGGGCATCGGCCCGATGCCCCTCGACATCGATGAAAAACACATAGTCCCACATGCCCCGGCGCGATGGCCGGGATTCGATTTTAGTCATACTGATGCGGTGATCCGCCATGGGGGCGAGCAGTTGATAAAGCCCGCCCGCCCGGTTCGGCACCGCCAGCAGCAGGCTGGTCTTGTCGTCGCCGCTAGGGGTTACCTGCTGGCGGCCCACCACCAGGAAACGGGTGGTATTGCCCGGCTCGTCTTCGATATTCCGGGCCAGAAACGCGATTTGATAGATATCAGCCGCCGCCTCGCCCGCGATCGCCGCGCTGTCGGGTTCGTCATGGGCCAGCCGCGCCGCCTCGGCATTGCTGCCCACCGCAATGCGCTCGGCCTGGGGCAAATTGCGGTCGAGCCAACCCCGGCACTGGGCCAGGGATTGCTGGTGGGAATAGACCCGCTGCACCGCCTCCAGGCCGCCGCATCCCAGCAGGTGGTGATTGATGCGCAGCATTACCTCGCCACAGATGTGCAAGGGCGAGGCCATGAACATGTCCAGGGTGTGATTGACTACACCCTCGGTGGAGTTCTCCACCGGCACTACCCCATAGGCGCAACTGCCGGATTCCACCTCACGGAACACATCCGGGATCGCCCCCAAGGACTGCGTGCGCACCGAGTGCCCGAAATGCTTGAGGGCCGCGGCCTGGGTGAAGGTCCCCTCGGGGCCGAGAAAGGCAATGCCGAGGGGCTGTTCCAGGGCCAGGCAGGCAGACATGATCTCGCGAAACAGGCGCGCCATTTCCTCGTCTCCGAGGGGTCCCTGGTTGCGCGCCTTGACGTCCCGCAGCACCTGAGCCTCGCGCTCCGGGCGATAGAACTCTGCGTCCTGCCCCGCCTCCAACTTGACCGCGGCCACTTCCTGAGCTGCTGCCGCCCGCTGGTTGAGCAGATCCTGGATCTGCCGGTCCAACGAATCGATGCGTCGGCGGATATGCGCCAGCTTGTCTTCGCCGCTCATTCCGCCACTGCCCGCGTTACTGGGCGCTGTCCTTGGTGCAGCCGAGACAGCGTACCGAGAGCACGCCTTCGATAGCGGAAATCTCGTCGATGGTTTCCTGGGGCGGCGAGCGGTCGACATCGATCAGGGTGCAGGCTATGTCGCCACGGGAGCGATTCAGCAGGTCGATGATATTGAGCCCCACTTCGCCCAGGTCGGAGGAGATCTGGGCCACCATATTGGGCACATTGGAATTGACCACGGCAATCCGGTGGCCGCCATTGCGGGGGAGTTGGATCTCGAGGGAAGTTCACGGCGTTGCGCACATTGCCGTCTTCCAGGTAATCCCGCACCTGGTCCGCCACCATGATGGCGCAGTTGTCTTCGGCCTCCTTGGTGGAGGCCCCCAGGTGCGGCAGGGTCACCACCCGCGGGTGATCCTTTAGCATGTTGCTGGGGAAGTCGCAGACGTAGGCGTAGAGCTGGCCGGAATCCAGGGCTGCGCAGGCGGCCTGGTCGTCGATGATGCCGCTGCGGGCGAAGTTCAGCAGCACGGCGCCCTTTTTCATCAGGCGGATGCGCGCCGCATTGATCATGTGTTTGGTGTCGTCGGTCAGCGGCACGTGGAAGGACACGAAGTCCACCCGCGAGAGCAGGTCGTCCACACTCAGTGCCTGCTGCACGTCGGATTCCAGCTGCCAAGCCCGTTGCACCGTGATGGTCGGGTCGTAGCCCACCACCTTCATGCCCAGGGCGCGGGCGGCATTGGCCACCTGCACGCCAATGGCCCCCAGACCGATCACCCCGAGGGTGCGCCCGGGCAGTTCGAAACCGACAAACTGCTTCTTGCCCTTCTCCACATCGGCGTTGATCCTGGCGTCGTCTCCGCTCAGGTCGCGGGCGAATGCCCAACCCTGGGCGATATTGCGCGCCGCCATCAGCATGCCCGCCAGCACCAGTTCCTTGACCGCATTGGCATTGGCTCCCGGGGCATTGAACACCGGGATGCCCCGGGCGCTCATCCGCTGAACCGGGATATTGTTGACCCCGGCGCCGGCCCGGCCAATGGCCTTGACGCTGTCCGCGAGTGCCATCTCGTGCATCTTGGCCGAGCGCACCAGGATCGCATCGGGGTGGCTGATCTCGGAGGCAACCTCGTATGTATCCCGCGGTAGCCGGTCCAAACCAGCAACCGAAATATTATTCAATGTCAATATCTTGTACATCTATTCTCGATCCGTTTTTAGTTCTGATCAGGGCCGAACCGGCGTCAGCCGTAGCGCTTCTCGAAATCGTGCATAAAGCTAACGAGGGCCCGCACGCCCTCCTCCGGCATCGCGTTGTAGATGCTGGCGCGCATACCGCCGACCGAGCGGTGACCCTTTAGCGTCACCAGGCCGGTCTTTTCCGCCTCCTTCAGGAAGGTCGAATCCAGCTCCGGGTTGGCCAGCGTAAAGGGTATGTTCATCCAGGAGCGGCAGTCGTGGTCCACCGGATTGGCGTAGAACAGGGACTGGTCGATGGCCGCATACAGCATTTCCGCCTTGCGCTGGTTGATCTCGGCCATGGCAGCCAGTCCACCGAGCCGCTTCAGCCACTGGAACACCAGTCCGGCCAGATACCAGGCGTAGGTGGGTGGGGTGTTGTACATCGAACCGCTGTCGGCGTGGGTACGGTAATCGAACATTACCGGTGCTCCGGACAGAGGCTGGCCGATCAGATCCTCACGCACGATCACCAAAGTGAGGCCCGCCGGGCCAACGTTCTTCTGGGCCCCCGCATAGATGACGCCGAAGCGACTCACGTCGATAGGTCGCGACAGGATGGTAGACGACATATCCGCGACCAGCGGTACCGCTCCGGTTTCCGGAATAAAGGAAAACTCCACCCCGCCGATGGTCTCGTTGGGGGTGTAGTGGACATAGGCCGCATCCGGGTCCAGCTTCCATTCGCTCTGACGCGGTACCGCGGTGAATTTTTCCGCTTCGGAACTGGCCGCCAGATTGACCTGGCAGAAGCGTTTCGCCTCGGCGATGGCCTTCTTGGACCAGGAACCGGTATTGATGTAATCGGCACCGGCCTTGCCCCGCAGCAGGTTGATCGGGACCATGGCGAATTGGCTCGAAGCCCCCCCCTGCAGGAACAGCACCTTGTAGTCGTCGGGGATGCCCATCAGGTCCCGTAGGTCGGCCTCGGCCTGCGCCGCGATTGACATGAACTGCTTGCCGCGGTGACTCATCTCCATTACCGACATGCCGCTTCCCTGCCAATCGAGCATTTCCTCCCGGGCCTGCTCCAGCACCTCTTCGGGCAGCATGGCGGGGCCGGCGCTAAAGTTAAAAGCTCGGGACATATTTACTCTCCAATCTATTGATATTCAGTTCTATTCTTCAGCGCCTTCATCCGCACCAGACGTTGGCTCGTCGCCGTTGTCTTCGCCGCCCAGGGTTTCGATCCGCGCAATTCCCATCAGGCGCTCGCCTTTGGACAGGCGGATCATGCCTACACCCTGGGTATTGCGGCTCATCACCGATACCCCGGCCACCGGGGTCCGCACCAGGGTGCCGCCGCTGGTGATCAGCATCACCTCGTGCTCGTCGTTGACCAGCACCGCCCCGACCACCTCGCCATTACGCTCGCCGGTCTTGATCGAAATCACCCCCATGGTGGCGCGACCCTTTATCGGGTACTCATCAACCGGGGTGCACTTGCCGTAGCCGTTCTCCGTCACCGTCAGTACCTTACCCGCTTCGGAGATGATCAAAGAAATGACCCGTTCGCTCGCGCTCAAGCGCATGCCGCGGACACCGCAGGCATTGCGCCCCATGGCTCTTACGCTGGTCTCGGTGAACCGCACTGCGCGGCCACCGCTGCTGAACAGCATCACGTCATGGCTGCCGTCGGTGAGAGCCACGCCCACCAGCTGGTCGTTGTCGCGCAGGTCTACGGCGATGATGCCGGTGGTGCGGGGACGGGAGAACTCCTGCAGGCTCGTCTTCTTCACCGTGCCGCTGCTGGTGGCCATGAACACGAAGCGGTCCGCACTGTACTCGCGCACGGGCAACACCGCATTGATGCGCTCGCCCTCTTCCAGCGGCAGCAGGTTCACCATCGGTTTGCCGCGCGCCGCTCTCCCCGCCTGGGGCAGTTCGTAGACCTTGAGCCAGTAAACCCGGCCCCGGCTGGAGAAGCACAGGATAGTGTCGTGGGTGCTGGCCACGAACATGCTCTCGATAAAGTCCTCGTCCTTGGTAGCGGCGGCCGCTTTGCCCCGCCCGCCGCGCTTCTGCGCCTGGTAGGTATCGATCGGCTGGGCCTTGGCATAGCCGGCGTGGGACAGGGTGACCACCACGTCGGCTTCGGTGATCAGGTCCTCCAGGGTCAGATCGAGATGGTCGTGGAGAATTTGGGTGCGGCGGGCGTCGCCGTACTGCTCGCGCACCTCTACCAGTTCGTCTCGCACCACCTGCATCAGGCGCTCGGGGCTGGACAGGATGTCGAGCAGGTCGGCGATGCGCGCCAGCAGCTCCTCGTACTCCTTGAGGATCTTGTCCTGCTCGAGCCCGGTCAGGCGGTGCAGGCGCAGATCGAGGATGGCCTGGGCCTGGACCTCGGTCAGGCGGTAGCCCTCGGCGGTAGGGCCGAACTCCGGGCCCATCCAATCCGGGCGGGTAGCCTGCTGGCCGGCGCGCTCGAGCATCGCCTCCACCACCCCGGACTTCCAAACCCGGGCCAGCAACGCGGCCTTGGCCTCGGCCGGGCTGGCGGAGGCCTTGATCAGGGCGATCACCTCGTCGATATTGGCCAGGGCCACGGCCTGGCCCTCCAGCACGTGGGCCCGTTCCCGAGCCTTGCGCAGCTCGAAGATGCTGCGCCGGGTCACCACCTCGCGCCGGTGGCGCAGGAAGTATTCCAGCACCTGCTTGAGGTTGAGCAGGCGCGGCTGGCCGTCCACCAGGGCCACCATATTGATACCGAACACGCTCTGCATCTGGGTGTGCTGGTACAGGTTGTTGAGTACCACCTCGGCCACCTCGCCGCGGCGCAGCTCGATCACCATGCGCATCCCGTCCTTGTCGGACTCGTCGCGCAGCTCGGTGATGCCATCGATACGCCGCTCCTTGACCAGGTCGGCGATCTTCTCCAGCAACCGCGCTTTGTTTACCTGGTAGGGTAGCTCGTTGACGATAATGGTCTGCTTGTTGCTGCGCTCGTCCGTCTCGATCTCGACCTTGGCGCGCACGTGGATGCGGCCGCGGCCAGTCTGGTAGGCCTCGCGGATGCCGCGGGCGCCGTTGATCATGGCTGCGGTGGGGAAATCCGGGCCCGGCACATGTTTCATCAAGCCGTCGATAGTGATGTCCGGGTCGTCGACGACGGCGATGCAGGCATCCACCACCTCGTTGAGGTTGTGCGGCGGCACGTTGGTGGCCATGCCCACTGCGATCCCGGCGGAACCGTTGACCAGCAGATTGGGGATACGTGCCGGTAGCACCACCGGCTCCGACTCCGACTCGTCGTAATTGGGGTTGAAATCGACGGTTTCCTTCTCAAGGTCGTTGAGCAGGGTGGTGGAGATCTTGGCCATGCGCACTTCGGTGTAGCGCATGGCCGCCGGCGCGTCGCCGTCCACCGACCCGAAGTTTCCCTGACCGTCGATCAGCATGTAACGCATGGAAAACGGTTGTGCCATGCGCACGATGGTGTCGTATACCGCGGTGTCGCCGTGGGGATGGTACTTACCGATGACGTCGCCCACTACGCGGGCCGACTTCTTGTAGGGCCGGTTCCATTCGTTGCCGAGCACGCTCATGGCGTAGAGCACCCGGCGATGCACCGGCTTGAGGCCGTCGCGCACGTCCGGCAGCGCCCGACCCACGATCACGCTCATGGCGTATTCGAGATAGGACTGCTGCATCTCGTCTTCGAGATTGACGTTCAGAACTTCTTTGGCGAATTCAGTCATGCGCTTCCATCGGACGTCCCGCCGGCCGCTCGGAGGGAGCGGACGGGCGGCTTACGAAAAGCCTTCTCGGGAAATCGGTAATGGTACCATACCGGCGGGGTGCCGTGCGCAGAGAAAACGCGCGAGAAACGCTTACAGGCGCTCTAAGCCTAGACGCTCATTAGATCCGCCAGCTTTTTCGCATCCGGCGAAAGTACAACCCCCTTTTCAGTGACGATGGCATCCACCAGCGCAGCCGGGGTCACATCGAACACCGGATTCCAGGTCCCGGCCCCAGGTGCGGCCAGGGTCCGCCCGCCGCAGCCCAGCAGTTCGGCACCGTCGCGGCACTCGATGGGGATCTGGGCGCCGCCGGCCAGTTCCAGGTCCAGGGTGGAGGTTGGGGCCGCCACCATGAAACGCACCCCATGATGGCGCGCCGCCAGCGCCAGGCCGTAGGTGCCGATCTTGTTCGCCACGTCGCCGTTGGCGGCGATGCGGTCGGCACCGACCACGACCCAGCCGATGTCGCCCCAGGCCATGCGGCTGGCGGCGGCGGAATCGGCCAGCAAGGTGACCGGGATCTGGTCCTGAAGCAGTTCCCAGGCGGTCAGCCGGGCACCCTGCAACCAGGGCCGGGTCTCGTCGGCGAATACCTGCTCCAGCTTGCCGGCGGCAAAGGCGCTGCGCACCACCCCGAGGGCGGTACCATAGCCGCCGGTGGCCAGGGCCCCGGCATTACAGTGGGTAATCACCTTGACGGGTCCCTCCATCAGGGCCGCTCCCAGCTCACCGATCCGACGGTTGGCTGCGATGTCCTCGCGGTGGATGCGCTCTGCCTCGGCCAGCAACCCGGCTTCCGCCCGCTGTGGTGACAGTCCTTGGCCGAGCCGGCGCATGCGGGCCAAGGCCCAGCCAAGGTTGACCGCGGTGGGCCGGGCGTCGGCGAGCCGTTCCAGGTCCTCTTCCCACAGATCCAGCCAGTCATCTCCGGCTTCGACCAGGCGCGCCCGGGCCCCGAGCACTGCCCCGTAGGCTGCGGTAATGCCGATCGCCGGGGCCCCCCGCACCACCATGTCGGCGATCGCGTCGGCCACCGCCGCCGCAGTGTCCAGAGCAACGAAGTCCGCGCGCTCGGGCAGCGCCCGCTGGTCCAGCAGATACAAACGTCCGCCGCGCCAGACGATGGCGTGGTCCGGACTGGCCTGGATGTCGTCGATCTCTTCCATCTCGATGGTTCCCGTGGCAAATTGGCCGCCAGCCAAGTAAATACGCTCAGACGAATCCCCGAGGCAGGCCCGAATTGAACGTCGATACCCTGTTGCACGCCCGCTGGATCATCCCCGTCACCGCCGGCGACCCGGTTCTGGAGGGGTACAGCCTGGCCATCCGCGGCGGGCGAATAGTGGAGATTCTCCCCTCTGCGGAGGCGCGCGGCAAATATATCGCCGAGCAGGAGCAGTCCTTGCCCGAGCACGCCTTGATCCCGGGCCTGGTCAATGCCCATACCCATGCCGCTATGAGCCTGCTGCGCGGGATTGCGGACGACCTGCCGCTCATGACCTGGCTGCACGAGCACATCTGGCCGGCCGAGGCACGCTGGGTCAACGAGGAGTTCGTGCACGACGGCAGCCAGCTGGCAATCGCCGAGATGCTGCGCGGCGGCACCACCTGCTTCAACGACATGTATTTCTTTCCCGAGGTCACCGGTCAGGCGAGTGCGACGGCCGGCATCCGCGCCACCGTCGGGCTGATCCTGCTCGATTTCCCTACCGCCTGGGCGCAGGACCCGGACGAATACCTGCACCGCGGGCTGCAGGTGCATGACCAGTTCCGCAGTCACCCGCTCATTCAGACCGCCTTCGCCCCGCACGCCCCCTACTCGGTCTCGGACCAGCCCCTGGAGCGGGTGCGGGTGATGGCGGACGAGTTGGAGATCCCGATCCACATGCACCTGCATGAGACCCGGGACGAAATCCAGCACAGCCTGCAGCAGTACGGCGAGCGTCCCCTGGCGCGCCTGGAGCGGCTGGGCCTGCTGGCGCCAAGCCTGATCGCGGTGCACATGACCCAGCTTGAAGAGGCCGAGGTGGGCGCCTTTGCCGCCGGCGGCGGCAGCCTCGTGCACGCCCCGGAGTCCAATCTCAAACTGGCCAGCGGCTTCTGCCCCCTGGCCAAGCTGCTGGCGGCCGGGGTCAACCTGGCCCTCGGAACCGACGGGGCGGCCAGCAACAACGACCTCGACATGCTGGGCGAGATGCGCACCGCCGCCCTGCTGGCCAAGGCGGTGGCGCGCGACGCCAGCGCGGTTCCGGCCGCCGCGGTGCTGCGCATGGCCACCATCAACGGCGCCCGGGCTCTGGGGCTGGCTGAGGAAACCGGCTCACTGGAGCCGGGCAAATCCGCCGACATCGCCGCCATTAACCTGGGGGCGATCGAGACCCAGCCAGTCTATAATCCGCTGTCGCAGATCGTCTACGCGGCGGGTCGCCATCAGGTGAGCGACGTCTGGGTCGCCGGCCGGCAACTCCTGCGCAAGCGCGAACTTACCACCCTCGACAGCGAGGCGATCAGCGCTCGGGCCCGGGAATGGCAGGCCCGCATCGCCTCCGGCCGCCGGGGCAAATAGCAAGCTCCGGTTCAGAGCAGGCCGGCCCTGGCTCCTGTGCGCCAAGGCCGGCCCTGACGATAGACGGCGAGATGCCGTTCCAACTCGGCGGCCGCTGAGGCGTTCTTTGCCAGTTTGCGCAGGGCCCGCTCCAGGGTCTCGATGGCGCGCGCAAAGTCCCCCATCTCCGCGTAGGCGGCAGCCAGGGCTTCCAGATGGTCCACGGTTGGGTCCAGGTCTACCGCCCGCTCGGCCAGTGCCAGGGCACGCCGGCCGTCGCGAAAACCGGCAGCGTCGGCGGTCGCCAGATACCAGGCCAGGTTGCCGTAGGCGGTTGCGGCATTGGGGTCGAGGCGGATCGCCTGCTCGAAATCCGCCGCCGCCGCCCGCCAGTCGCCCCTGTAGGCATACAGGAGACCGCGGTCGACAAACAGGTCAGGGTCCCCGTCCTGCAGCGACAGTGCCTTGTCATAGTCGGCAAGCGCCCGCTCATAGTCTCCCAGTTCACGGTACACATTTCCGCGGCCCCGGTAGGACGGTGGATAGCGCGGGTCTCGGCGCAGGGCCTGTTCGAAATCGTCGATGGCGCGTCGGTAGTTGCCCTGCAGGTAGTAGACCGTGGCCCGGTTGACATAGGCCAGGTCGTGCTCCGGATCCCGCTGCAGAGCGGCGTTGTAGTCCGCCAGCGCCTGATCGAAGTAGCCCATGCGGCGATAAGCGTAGCCGCGGTTCAGGTAGGCGGGCACCGAATCCGGGACCAACTCCAGGGCACGGTCGTAGTCGGCGATGGCCTGGGTGAAATTGCCGGCGTCGGCATGGACCGAGCCGCGATTGATATAGGCCCAGATATAATCCGGCTTGAGTTCTATGGCGCGCCCGAAGTCCGCCAGCGCCGCCGGGTAGCGCCCGAGGTATTTGTTGGCCAGGCCCCGGTTGTTGAAGGCGACGAAGAAACCTGGGTCGAGCGCTACCGCCCGATCCAGGTCGAGCAGCGCCAATTCGTACTCCCCCTGGCCGATATAGGCCCAGCCCCGGTTGCTGTAGGCGGCCGCGGAGTTCGGGTCGAGACGGATCACGTAGCTGTAATCGGCGATCGCCCGCTCCAGATCGCCCTGGTCCTGATAGGCCGCCCCGCGCCGCAGGTAGGCGATCAGCAGGTCGCGGTCGGCTAGGCTTCCGCTCTCGAGAGCCTCATTGTAAAGGCGGATCGCCAGCCCGTACTGGCCCTGGGTGTAGGCGACAAAGCCCTGGCGAATCGACTCGTTGATCGGCTCCGGCTCGGGCACCGTCGTCTGGGGCGGGTTGCTCTGACATCCCGCGAGCAACGCCAACCCCAGCAGCCAAGTCAACCTTCGGCCGGCCCGCAAACAGCGGCCGCGCGGCACCTCGGGGACCGCGTCAGGGACTGAGCCGCTTGCCATTGTTGTCCACCGAGACAGCCATGGCACCTACCGCTAGGCCCCAGCCGGCGACCACGGCAGCCCCCCCGCCTGTGGCCGCGGCAGCCCCCGCGCCGACGGCACCTGCCAGCATCAAGCCTCGGGCTGCGGCGACGAAGCCGGAACTGCCGAGCCCGATGTTCAGGGCGTAGGCCCCGCCGGAGTCCAAAATGATCACGGCCACCACAGTGCGGTCGTCGTCGTCCTCGCCAATAACCGTCACGCTGTAGGTACCCGGAACCACGCTGGCGAAGCCGTAGCTGCCGTCGGAGTCCGTGGTCGCCACCAGGCAATCGACTCCGACGCGACAGGATTCATTGACCAGCGCAATCTCGATGCCACCGAGCTTGTTCTCGGTCCTTTCCCACGAGCCGTTGTCATTCAGGTCTCGCCAGACGAAGCCACCGAGGGAGGCGCTGTCTACCGTGCTGCCGGCCGCGCTGGCGCCGCCCGGGATCGACAGGGTCGCTTCATCCCCCGCACACGGGGACGCTGCAGTCACCGCATACACCTGCGGCGATTCGATCCGGACTTGGCAGTCTCCGTAAGCGATTGTGGCCCGGGCCCGCTCCAGCAGGATGACCCGATTGCCAGGCTCTAACGGGCCCGGATCGGCCGCCGCAAAGCCGTTTCCCGCGTCCACCAGGACCTGACCCTGAACTTCCGCTAATTCCGCACCCGATGCCAATGCAGGCAGCAAAATACATAGACCCAATAACCACCAAGAGCCGATACGATGCATGGCAAACTCCCCTTCGCAAAAAACGCTGGAACCACAACTGCGGTCTACCGGCTGCGGATCTGCGTCCGCCTGAGCCGACTCGATCACGGCCGGTACCCCAGAAACCACACTATATCAAGGGAACATAGCACATTAGGCCCCGGAGAGTCCGCACCCTAGGCAATACTCCAGGTTATAATCAGCAATACAATTTCCAAGCCAGGTCGCAGTTCAATATGACAGTAGAGCAGAAGGTGAACGTAGATCACGCCGAGGTCAGCAAGTTCGAGGAACTGGCCGCACGCTGGTGGGATAGGGACAGCGAGTTCAAGCCCCTGCACCAGATCAATCCGCTGCGCCTGAACTACATCGAGCAACGCGCCGGCGGTCTGGCGGAGCGCCAGGTGCTCGACGTAGGCTGCGGCGGCGGCATCCTGTCCGAGAGCATGGCGGCCCTCGGAGCCCGGGTTACCGGAATCGACATGGGCGAAGCGCCACTGCAGGTGGCCCGGCTGCACCTGCTCGAGAGCGGGCTCGAGGTCAACTATGAGCGTATTCCGGTGGAGCGCCTGGCGGCGGAACGCCCCCATTCCTTCGACCTGATCACCTGCATGGAGATGCTCGAACACGTGCCGGACCCGGCCTCGACCGTACACGCCTGCGCCGAGCTGCTGAAACCCGGCGGGCGCGCGTTTTTCTCCACCATCAATCGCAATCCCAAGTCGTATCTGTTCGCCATTATTGGCGCCGAGTATGTGCTGGGCCTGCTGCCCAAGGGCACCCACAACTTCGCCCGCTTCATTCGCCCCTCGGAGCTTGACGCCTGGTTGCGCACCGCCCGCCTGGAGTTGGAGCACATCGTCGGCCTCGTCTACAACCCCTTGACCCGCGTCTACAAGCTGGCCCCGGACGTGGAAGTGAACTACATGCTCTGCTGCCGCAAGCTCGGGGATGAATGAAGGCAACGCCGGAGGCCGAACGCCTGTCGGTTGCGTCCTGTTCGACCTCGACGGCACCTTTGCCGACACCGCCCCCGATCTTGCCTATGCCCTGAACCGTCTGCTGCAGGCGCACGGCCGACCGCCGGCCGACTACGGCCGGGTGCGGGAGGCGGCCTCCCACGGCGGCCGGGCCCTGATCCAGGTCGGCTTCGGGCTGAACCCCGAACAAACCGGCTTCGAACCGCTGCGCCAGCAACTGCTGGCCCTGTACCGGGACAATATCCAGCGTCACACGCGATTGTTCCCGGGCATACCGGAACTGCTCGACCGCTTGGAGCAACGAGGTCTGCGCTGGGGCCTGGTAACCAACAAGCCCGGCTGGCTGACCGAGCCCCTGATCGCCGGACTGGGCCTGAACGGCCGTCCGGCCTGCGTGGTAAGCGGCGACACCACGGCCCACGCCAAGCCCCACCCGGGCCCCATCCTGCATGCCTGCAAGCTGGCCGCCAGGGATCCGGGGGCCTGCCTCTACGTGGGCGACGCGGAGCGCGACATCCGGGCCGGCCGCAGCGCCGGCACCGCCACCCTGGTGGCCCTGTTCGGCTATATCGGCGCCCAGGACCGGCCCCGGGAATGGGGCGCTGACGGCTGCATCGAGCACCCGTTGCAGGTTCTCGACTGGCTGGGCGGCGATGCTTAAGCCGTCGGCGCCAGACAGTGGCGACCAGGCCTACCGCTTCCCCAACAACGCTACACCGCCAGGTTCGGCCGCCTACTACTGCATCCGCTTCGGCACCCGCCAGAGCCGTCCGGAACTGGCCCTGTTGTTCGCGTGGAGGGCCGAAATCCGGCGCATCCAAGAGCACACCCGGGACCCCGGGGTGGCCCGGCTAAAGCTCGACTGGTGGCGGCGCGAGGTAGAGGCCAGCCGCCAAGGCCAGGCCCGCCACCCGCTGGCCCAGGCCCTTACTACCCCGATGCAACTGCAGCAGCTGCCGTTGCAGCCTTTTTTGCAGTTGCTGGACGCGGCCGAGACCGACGTGCTGGCCCAACCGATCGCCGAGGACGAGGAACTCTGGGCCCATTGCCGTCAGGCCGGCGGCGCTTTTGCGGAGCTTCTGACCCGGGTCGCCGGCGGCGCCGACAGGCGGGCTGCTCGAGCAGGCTCGAGCACTGGGTGGCTATACCCGGCTGACAGAGATCGTCACGGAGCTCGGGGCCGACCTAAGGCGCGAGCGCTGTTATCTGCCCGAGGAGCGGCTGTCCCGCCATCGGCTCTCCGCCGCGCAGCTGAGTGCGGGCGAGCATCCTGCAACCCTGGCGCCGCTGCTTGCCGAGCTGGCTCGAGACGCTCTCCGGCTTCTACCCAATAACCTGCTGCGATCCCGATCCCGGGCCCTGGGCCCGGCGGTCGCCCTCGCGGCCTTGGGGCGGGCGACCCTGAACGAGACCGCCCGCGCCGGCTTCCCGGTGCTCGACAGCCGGGTCAGCCTGACCCCGCTGCGCCGATTCTGGATCGCCTGGCGCAGTGGCCGGCGCCATCGAGTCTGAGCCCCTTGGAGGCTCGTTGCGGCTACAATAAAGAACTAAGAGTTCGCCTACCGAGCACTATCCGCCCACGGCCAAACCCCAAGCTAACAAGAAGATGAACGACTATATTGCACCGCAAGATCTCCTCGCCGGCCGCACCATCCTGGTAACCGGCGCCGGCGATGGCATCGGCCGAGTCGCCGCCCTGGCGTTTGCCGAGCATGGGGCCACCGTGATCCTGCTCGGGCGCACCATGGCCAAACTGGAGCAGACCTACGACGCCATAGAGGCGGCCGGCGGCCCGCAACCCGCGATCTTCCCCATGAACCTGGACAGTGCCCACCAGCAGGAATACCAGGGCCTGGCGGTTACCATCGAGCAGGAATTCGGCCGCCTCGACGGCCTGCTGCACAATGCCGCCGAGCTGGCCCTGTTGAGCCGCATCGACGACTACGACCTGGAGGTCTGGAAAAAGGTCCTGCGGGTCAATCTCACCGCGCCCTTCCTGCTCACCCAGGTCTGTCTGCCGCTGCTGCGCCAAGCGCCGGACGCCTCGATCCTGTTCACCTCGGACCGGGTCGGGCGCCGCGGCCGCGCCTATTGGGGCGCCTACGGGGTCTCCAAATTCGGCCTCGAAGGGCTGATGCAGATCCTCTCCGACGAGACCCGAGACAACAGCCGAATCCGTGTCAACAGCATCGCCCCCGGCCCCACCCGCACCAACCTGCGGGCCCACGCCTATCCGGGCGAAGACCCGGGCCGGCTGCCGACCGCCGAGAGCTTCATGCACCTGTACCTTTACCTGATGGGCCCGGACAGCCAAGGCGTCACCGGCCAGGCCTTCGACGTCGCCGATGGCCAGCTCAATGCGGCGCCGGTAGAGGATGCCGTGGGCAGCTGAGGACAAGCCCGAAACGCGATATTTCTCGCTCGCTTGGCCTACCCTCGCCGACAATACTAGTGCCCGAGCAAGGCGTCGATGTGGGCGCTGGCGCTGCGACCCAGCGCCGACAAGGCGTAGCCCCCCTCCAACAGGGAAACGATCCGGCCCTCGGCGTGGCTTTCGGCAAGTTCCCGCAATTGGGTGGTGACCCATGCATAATCCGCCTCGCGCAGGCGCAACTGGCCCATCTCGTCTTCCGCATGAGCGTCGAAGCCGGCGGAGACCAGGATCATCTGCGGTGCAAACTGATCCAGGGCCGGCAGCCAATGGCCCTCCACTGCGGCCCGAAAGGCGCTGCCGTCCGCGCCCGCCGCCAGCGGCAGGTTGACGATGTGGTCGCTGCCGCTGTCCTCGCCGCTGAAGGGGTAGAAGGGATGCTGGAAGGTGGAGCAGAAGAGCACCCGGTGATCATGCCGAAAGATATCCTCGGTGCCATTGCCGTGGTGGACGTCGAAGTCCACCACCGCAACCCGATCCAGGCCGTGGCTTTCCAAGGCGTGGGCAGCGGCCACGGCGACATTGTTGAAGATGCAAAAGCCCATGGCCCGATGGCGCTCGGCGTGATGGCCGGGCGGGCGCACGCTGCAGAACGCGGAGCCGACCTGCCCCGCCATCACCAGGTCAACCCCGAGGATGCCGGCGCCGGCGGCGCGCAGGGCCGCGTCCAGGGTCTTCGGCATCATCATGGTGTCGGCATCCAGACGCAGCAAGCCATCGTCCGGGGCCTCGGTGAAGATGCCCGAGACATAGTCCGGGTCGTGCACCCGCTGCAACTGGGCGCGGCTTGCCAGCGGGGCGTCGAACTGATGCACCGCCAAATCCAAGCCGGAGCTGATCAGGCGGTCGTTGATGGCCCCAAGCCGGGCCGGACACTCCGGGTGTCCATCGCCCATATCGTGAAGGCTGCAATCATGGTGACTGATAAAGGCAATGGGCATGGGCCTGGGCTCCTCGCAGGGCGGTATCGGTATTATTGTAGAATGACCGCTTAAGGGATCTTAGCAAGTTACCCTCAATACTAACCCCCGGCAGGAAATTCCGCAGCATGGGCGCCCATTACCTCGATTCCCTGTTCGCACCCCGCGGCATCGCCGTATTCGGCGCCAGCGAGCGCCGCGGAGCCCTCGGCACCCAGGTATTCCGCAACCTGCTGCGCGCCGGCTTCGAAGGCAAACTGTATCCGGTCAACCCCAAACACCGCCGGCTGCGCGGGCGCGCCTGCTACCCGACACTGGAGCAAGTGCCCGGACCGGTGGACCTGGCGGTGCTGGCCGTTCCGGCGGACCAGGCGCCGCGGATCATCCAGCAATGCGGCGAACAGGGCGTGAAGGCGGCGCTGATCCTGTCCCCCGGCGTTGGCGAGCAAGGCCCGAACGGCGCCGAGTGGCAGCGCGAGTTGGAACAGGCCGCTGCCTCGCACGATTTGCGCCTGCTGGGGCCCAACTGCCTCGGACTCATCCGCCCCCCAAGTGGCCTCAACGCCAGCTTCCTGCGCACCCCGGTGCGGGCCGGCAGCCTGGCCCTGGTCTCACAATCGGACGCCCTGTGCAGTGCCATCCTGGACTGGGCCGAACCGCATCAGGTGGGCTTCTCGGCGGTGGTATCGCTGGCCAGGGCGTCGGATTTGGACTTCGGCGACCTGCTCGACTACCTGGCGTTGGACCCCCACACCCAGGCGATCCTGCTCTATGTACACAACATCGGCCAGGCCCGTCGTTTCATGAGCGGTTTGCGCCGCGCCTCCCGGATGAAACCGGTCGTAGTACTCAAAGCCGGCGGCGCCCAGGCCGAGACCGAACTCGCATTTCGCGCTGCCCTTGACCGCGCCGGGGTGGTGCGGGTGCACAGCGCGGGCCAGTTGTTCGGGGCCGCAGAACTGCTGGCCGGCGGCGCCCGGGTCGGCGCCAGCCGGCTTGCCATTCTCAGCAACGGCGCCGGACCCGCCGCCCTGGCCGCTGCCCATGCCCGGGAGCTGGGGCTTGGAGATCGCCACCCTTTCCGGCGACACCCGGGAGCAGCTCGATGCCCTGCTCCCGGCCGGCGCTGCCCGCGCCCCGGAGGCCGGCCCGGTGGACCTGCAGGGCGATGCCTCGCCCGAGCGCTTCGGCGCCGCCACCGCGCTCTGCCTGCGCGACCCCGCCACCAGCGCGGTACTGGCCCTGCTGGCCCCCCAGTGCGGCACCGATCCCCTGGCCGCTGCCAAGCAACTGATTGAGGCCGCCGAGGGCTACCCCAACAAGCCGGTGCTCGCCTGTTGGATGGGCGAGACCTCGGTGTACAAGGCGCGGGAGCTGTTTGCAGAACACCGCCTCCCGAGTTTCCAGACCCCGGAGCGAGCGGTGGAGGCGTTCGGCTACCTGGCCCACTACCGGCGCAATCAGCAACTGCTGCTGCAAACCCCGGGCCCCCTGAGCGATGCCCGCAAGCCGGACGTCGAAGGAGCGCGCCTGATCATCGAAGGGGTGCTCGCCAGCGGCCGCGGCCTGCTAACGGACACCGAATCCAAGGCCCTGCTCACCGCCTTCCACATCCCAACGGTCACCACCATCGAGGTGCACAGCCCCACCGAGGCCCTGGTGGCCGCCGAATCCCTCGGTTTCCCGGTAGCGCTCAAGGTGAGTTGCCCGGAGCTCAGCCACAAGTCCGACGTCGGCGGCGTGCTGCTTAATCTCAACAGCGCCCAGGACGTGCACGCCGGCTATCGCACCCTGTTGGAACGAATGCGGACGCAACGCCCCGAAGCCCAGATTCGCGCCTTCACCGTGGAGACCATGGCCGGCTCCCCGGCCTCCCGGGAGTTGCTGCTGGGGGTGGCGCGCGACCCGACCTTCGGTCCGGTGATCCGCTTCGGCGCCGGCGGCGCCGGGATAGAACCGCTGCACGATGAAGCCGTCGGTTTGCCCCCCCTGAACGGAGTGCTGGTCCGGCGCTTGATCGCCCGCACCCGGGCCTCCGCCCTGCTGGAGCCCTTCCGGCAGATGCCGGGGGTCGACCGAGCCGCAGTGGAACATGCGCTGCTGCGGGTCTCGGAGATGGCCTGCGAGCTGCCCCATATCCGCGAGTTGGAGATCAACCCCCTGCTGGCGGACGAACGCGAAGTGGTGGCGGTGGACTGCCGTATCCTCGTGGAACGGCCGATGCCAGCCGCGGCTCCCTATGCCCATATGGCCATCCACCCCTATCCCAGCCAGCTGGAGACGCGCACCCACCTGCCGGACGGCAGCGAGCTGGAGATCCGCCCGATGCGCCCGGAAGATGCCGAAATCGAGCAGGAATTCGTACGTGGCCTGAGCCCGGAGTCCCGTTACTTTCGCTTCATGCAGTCCATTACGGAGCTCACCCCGGACATGCTGGTGCGCATCACCCAGCCCGACTACGACCGTGAGTTGGCCCTGATCGCACTGGTGCGCCAGGATGGACAACGGCGTCAGATCGGGGTTGCCCGCTATGCCATCGATCCGAACCGGGAGAGCTGCGAGTTTGCGCTGGTGGTGAGCGACGAATGGCACAACCGGGGCATCGGCTCGCGCCTGATGAAGCAACTGTTCGAGGCCGCTCGAGGCCGCGGCATGAAGCGCATGCGGGGCGAGGTCATGGTCGGCAACCAGCAGATGCTGGCCCTTACCCGGGAGCTGGGATTCAGCCAGCGGCCCTCCCCGGAGGACCCAGGCGTGCGGATCGTAGAGCGCAAACTCTAGCGGATAGGCAAACCGAGGGCCCGGCAACATTGACGGCCCATCGCACCCTCGTTTCCGCCTCGGGTTTTTCCAACCCGAGCCTGGCGGCGGCTAGATCAGCTCCAAAGCCTCGGACAGGCGCGCCACCGGCAAATCTCGATGCCCCGGGGCGGCCGCTTGGGGGCATTCTCGCGCGGCACGATGACCCGTCGGAAGCCGTGCTTGGCCGCCTCCTGGATGCGCTCCTGGCCATTCGGCACCGGTCGGATCTCGCCGGCCAGACCCACCTCGCCGAAGGCCGCCAAGCCGGTGCTCAGGCGCCGGTCGCGGAAACTGGAGAGCACCGCCAGCAGCACCGGCAGGTCGGCGGCGGTCTCGGTGATGCGCACCCCGCCCACCACGTTGACGTAGACGTCCTGGTCGAACATGGCGATCCCGCCATGGCGGTGGAGCACCGCCAGCAGCATCGACAGCCGGTTTTGTTCCAGGCCCAGGGTAACCCGGCGCGGGTTGGCCAGGGGGCTCTCGTCGACCAGGGCCTGCACTTCCACCAGCAATGGGCGCGTGCCCTCGCGGGTCACCAGCACCAGGCTGCCGGGGGCCTGCTCCGGGTTGCGCGAGAGGAAGATCGCCGAGGGGTTGCTGACCTCCCGCAGGCCCTTATCGGTCATGGCGAACACGCCCAGCTCGTTGACCGCGCCGAAGCGGTTTTTGATCGTGCGGATGAGCCGGAATTGGCTGCCGGCCTCACCCTCGAAGTAAAGCACCGTGTCCACCATATGCTCCAGCACCCGGGGTCCGGCCAGGGCCCCCTCCTTGGTGACATGGCCGACCAGGAATACGGCAATGCCGGTGCGTTTGGCGAACTGCACCAAGCGGGCGCTGGCCTCGCGCACCTGGGCCACCGAGCCTGGCGCCGACTGCAACTGTTCGGTGTACATGGTCTGGATCGAGTCCACCACCATCACCCCCGGGCGCTCCTTGGCCGCCACCGCCAGGATGCGCTCGACGCAGGTCTCCGGCAGCAGGCGCAGTCCCTCCAACGGCAGTTCCAACCGTTGGGCGCGCAGGCGAATCTGGCGCGGTGATTCCTCGCCGGAGACATACAGGGTCGCCATGCCCTGGGCCAGCCGCGCCAGGGTCTGGATCAGCAGGGTAGACTTGCCGATGCCCGGATCACCGCCGATCAGCACCACCGAGCCGCTGACCAGTCCGCCGCCGAGCACCCGGTCCAGCTCGCCGCTGCCGCTGGTGGCGCTTGGCCTGTTCCGCGGATTCCACCTCTGAGAGCGCCAGCACCCGAGCCTGGCGTGCATCGCCGGCATAGCCGGCGAAGCGGCCGCCTGCCGGCTCGGGAACCGCCACCGCCTCCTCCAGGGAATTCCAAGCCCCGCAGTCCGGGCACTGGCCCGACCACTTCGGGAAGCTTGCACCGCAGGCGCTGCAACTGTAGACGCTCTTGGCGCCCTTGCCGCCGCCCCGGTTCATAGCGCTGCGGTCTCCCAGTTTAGGTGCTCGAAGCGCAGCCGCCGGGTAAGCCGGCACAGCAGCTCGTAGCCGATGGTGGCGGCGGCCGCCGCCACCTCTGCCACCGGCAGGTCCGGCCCCCACAGGCGCACCGGATCGCCGGGCCGGGCCTCGGGTTGACTGCGCAGGTCCAGGGTTACCAGGTCCATGGATACCCGCCCGATCAAGGGTACGCGCCGGCCGTTGAGCAGCACCGGGGTGCCGCTGGGGGCATGCCGCGGATAGCCGTCGCCGTAACCGATGGCCACCGCCCCCACCGGCATCTCTTCGGGGCAGACATAACTGCCGCCGTAGCCCACCGGCGCCCCCCGGGGCAGCCGCTTGACCGAAATCAGCCGCGCCTCCAGGCTCATTGCCGGGCGCAGATCCCGCTCCGGCCCCTGCTCGCCAATAAAGGGCGACACCCCGTACAGCATAATGCCCGGTCGCACCCAGTCACCGTGGCTTGCCGGCCAGCCCAGGATGCCCGCGGAGTTGGCCATGCTGAGCACGGCGTCGGGGCCAGCGAAGCGCTGCATCTCGGCCACCTGACGCTCGGCTGTAGGGGTCGTCCAAGTCATCGCCATTGGCCAGGTGTGTGAGCCAGCGCGGGTCACCGGAACAGTTGCGGCAGTCGCGCAACCGCGTACCCATTTCGGCTGCCGCCGTCGGCGCCAGGCCGAGGCGGTGCATGCCGGTGTCCACCTTCAGCCAGACCGGCAGCGGCCGCGGGAGACGCGCCGACTGCAGCAATTCGGCTTGAAACGGCTGGTGGACGACGATCTCCAGGCCCTGGCGGCTCGCCTGCTCCAGTTCGGTCGGGTCGTGGGGGCCTTCCAGCACCAGGATCGGGCCAGACACCCCCGCCCGGCGCAGGGCCAGGGCCTCGTCGATGCGGGCCACCGCCAGGCCGTCGGCGGCGGGGGCCAGACCCATCGCCACCTCGGTGAGGCCGTGGCCGTAGGCGTTGGCCTTTACCACCGCCCAAATACGCCGGCCCGGGGCGGCGCTGCGAACCCGCATCAGATTATGCCGGAGGGCGGCGTGATCGATCCGGGCCCGGGGGCGGAAGTCGATCGCGCTAGGGGTCAATAGCCCTCGTCCCCGTAGACATCGTGGATGTAGTTCTCGAACTTGGTGTACTGGCCGAGGAAGGTCATGCGCACGGTGCCGATCGGGCCGTTGCGCTGTTTGCCGATGATGATCTCGGCGCTTCCCTTGTCCTGGCTGTCCTCGTTGTAGACCTCGTCGCGGTAGATGAAGACAACCAGGTCGGCGTCCTGTTCGATGGCCCCGGATTCGCGCAGATCCGACATGATGGGGCGTTTGTTGGTGCGCTGCTCCAGGCTGCGGTTGAGCTGGGACAGGGCGATCACCGGCACCTCCAACTCCTTGGCCAAGGACTTGAGCGCGCGGGAGATGGCCGAAATCTCGTTGGTGCGGTTCTCCCCGTGGCCCGGGACCTGCATCAGTTGCAGGTAGTCGATCACGATCAGGCCCAGACCGCCGTGCTCGCGCTTCAGGCGGCGCGCCCGGGCCCGCAACTCGATCGGGCTCAGGGCCGGTGTGTCGTCGATGAACAGGGGCGCCTCGGCCAAAATGCTGACCGCCGAGGTCAGGCGCGGCCATTCGTCGTCCTCCAGCTTGCCGGTACGCACCCGATGCTGATCGATGCGCCCAAGCGACGACATCATGCGCATGGCCAGGGACTCGCCGGGCATCTCCATGCTGAATACCGCCACCGGAACCTGGCTTTGGATGGCCACATTCTCGGCGACGTTCATGGCGAAGGTGGTCTTGCCCATCGATGGGCGCCCGGCGACGATAATCAGGTCCGCCGGCTGCAGCCCGGAGGTCATCTGGTCGAAGTCGGTGAAGCCGCTGCCCAGGCCGGTGATCGGCTCGTCCTTCTGGAACAGGGTCTCTATGCGGTCCACCGCCTTGGTCAGCAGGCTCTTGATGGACTCGAAGCCTTCGCCCCGGGTGTGCTGCTCGGCGATCTGGAACACCTTGGCTTCGGCGTCGTCGAGCAGGGCCTGGGAGTCCCGACCCTCGGGCTGGAAGCCGCTGTCGGCGATCTCGGTGCCGACCGAGATCAGTTGCCGCATCACCGAGCGCTCGCGCACGATGTCCGCATAGGCGCGAATATTCGCCGCGCTCGGCGTGTCCTTGGCCAGGGTGCCCAAGTACGACAGGCCGCCAGCCTCGGCCAGGGCGTCGTAGCGCTCCAACTCCTCGGACAGGGTCACCACATCGAACGGCTGGGTGCGTTCGGCCAGCGCGGCGACCGCCTTGAAGATCAGCTGATGCTCGCGGCGGTAAAAGTCGCTTTCGGCGACCCGGTCCGCCACCTGGTCCCAGGCCCGGTTGTCGAGCATAAGCCCGCCAAGCACCGACTGCTCGCCCTGGATCGAGTGCGGCGGCACCCGCAAGGACTCGGTGGCCTGATCCGGGTAATTTGGCGTAGGTTCGAAGTCTGGGGGGAGCGCGGGTTCAGACATGGAGGATTCGGCGCGGCGGCAAAAGGCTAGGATAATTCAGTCACGCCCGGGAAAGAAGCGCGCCGGTGCGGATCCCAAGGCAAAAACGCAAACGCGGAGCGCCCCCCGGTGAGGGCGCTCCGCGCAGCAACTCGGTTCGGGCGGCCGCCGGCGACCGCCCCGACGGGCCTTATTCCGGCACCACTTCCAGCTTCAGGGCGGCGTCGACGTCGGTGTGCAGATATACCTCGATCTCGTACTCGCCGACCAGCCGCAGCCCACCAGTGGGCAGCCGCACCTCTTTCTTGTCTACGGGCACGCCCGCAGCACTGGCCGCTTCGGCGATGTCGGCGGCGCCCACGGAGCCGAACAGCCGGCCTTCTTCACCCGCCTTGACCGGGATGACGATACTCAGCGCCTCGATGGCGGTCTTGCGGGTCTCGGCCTGAGCGACCGCCACGGCGGCCTCTTTTTCCAGTTCGGCCCGGCGTTCCTCGAAGGCGGCCTGATTGGCCGGCGTGGCCGGCACGGCACTGCCCTTCGGAATCAGGAAGTTGCGGCCATAGCCGCCCTTGACGCTGACCTTATCACCCAGGCTGCCGAGATTTTCGACGTTCTTCAACAGAATTACTTCCATCTTGCCACCCCTAATCAATTCAAGTTCTTTAATCTTGGTTACGCCCGGAGGTCTTGATCCGGGCCCGATAATCGAACCAGGCGTCGGTCAACCCGACCGCCGCCAGCGCCATAGCCGCATGCGCCATGGCCAGAAACAGCAACAGATACAGCGCCACCAGCCATCCGGGATGTGCTCCACCCCGAGCTGCTGCCCCATGCGCAACCGCCAGCCCCTGCAGAAAATAGGCCGCGATCAACAGCACGCCCAGGTAACGCAGCAGTTCCCAATCGTCACTCAACCCGGTCAAGGTCAACGCCAGCACCGGCAGGGCCAGCCATGCCAAGGCCGGAGGGAATCGGAACTGGTGAAACTCGCTGCGGAAACCGCCCGGGTTATACAGCAGCGCCTGCCACCAGCGCCCGAGCAGCAGCCCGAACACAAGCTGCAGAAATAGACCCGCCGCCAGCACGCCAGTCATCCAGCCGGACAGCACCTCGATCAGCTGATCGGCCTGCGCCGCATCCAGGACCTCGCTGTCCTGCAGGACCTCGCCGAACGGCTGCAGCAAGCGTTGCCATTCGGCCTCCGGCTGGCCCAACTGGACATAGGCCAAAGCGATCACCAGCAGCCCGATCCCCAGTGCCGCCAGCAGGCTCAGAGCCAGAGATCGACTGGCCCGCAACAGCTCCGCCAGCAGCCAGATGGGCAGCCATAACAGCAGGCTATAGGCCAGCAGGGTCCAGGCGTCGCCGAATACCAGCTGGCCGAACAGGCTGCAGGCGATGGCCGCAAGGGCGACCACCAGCGCCCCGCTCCGGGCCCCGTTGCGCAACGTCACCAGCGCCACGCTGGCCGAGCTGAAAAGGCTCACGGGCGGAAACTGCAGCGCCAGCATCGCGAACACCGCGGCCACCATAGCAGCCTGGGTGCTGCTCCGCATGACAAAAGACGCCAGTACCCTCATGGCCTGGTGCGCAGCCGCTCGGCGCCCGGCGGGCCGTAGCCACGCCTGCAGAAGCGGCAAGGCTTCCTTTAGTGGCGGTCGGTGTACGGCAACAGTGCCAGGTAGCGGGCCCGCTTCACGGCGGTCGCCAACTGGCGCTGATACTTGGCCTTGGTGCCGGTGATGCGGCTCGGAACGATCTTACCGCTCTCGCTCACATAGGCCTTGAGCAGGTTGAGGTCCTTGTAATCGGCCTCGGTAATGCCTTCGGCGGTGAAGCGGCAGTATTTCTTGCGGCGAAAATAACGCGACATGTTCGATTCTCCTTTTCCAGCAGATTCAGTCTTCGGACGATTCGGTCGACTCCGAAGAGCCGGAATCGTCCCGCTCGTCCTGGCCCTTGGCCAGCGGCGAGGCCTCGGTACGGGCGTTGTCGCGCTTGATCACCAGGTTTCGTATCACCGCGTCGTTGAATCGAAAGGCGCTTTCCAACTCGGTCAAGGCCTCGCCGTCGCACTCGATGTTCATGAGCACGTAGTGGGCCTTGTGGATCTTGTTGATGGGATAGGCAAGCTGCCGCCGGCCCCAGTTCTTCGAGGCGGTGGATGGCGCCCCCCCGGCCCTCGATGCCGGCGCGATAGCGCTCGATCATGGCCGGAACCTGCTCGCTCTGGTCCGGGTGGACCAGAAACACGATTTCGTAATGCCGCATGATGGCTCCTTACGGATTGACAGCCTCCCGACCTGGATAGAGCCCAAGGCGGTGAGGCAAGGAGTCGGCGCAGCCGGTTACCCCCGCCGCGCCGGTAAAGCGCGGAAATATAACACTCGCCAAGGTATTTAGGCAAGCGCGAGATCAGTTGCGGTGGGTGTCGGGCCCAGGGCCCGAAAGACTCGGCCAGGCGGCGCGCAGATAGACCAGCATCGACCACAGGGTGAGCGCGGCCGCCAGGTAGAGCAGGACATAGCCGATCTCACGCACCGGCAAGCCAAACAGGGGCTGGTGATAGATCAGGAGAAGGATCGCCACCATCTGGGCGGCAGTCTTGAATTTACCGATCAGCGATACTGCTACCGCCGCTCTCGCCCCCAGTTCGGCCATCCACTCGCGCAACGCCGAGATGGTTATCTCGCGGCCGATGATGATCGCCGCCGGCAGGGCCAGTTCTGGGGCTGGCTCGGCCTGCACCAACAAAATCAGGGCCACCGCCACCATCAGCTTGTCGGCCACCGGGTCGAGAAAGGCCCCCAGCGGCGAGACCTGGCCCCAGCGTCGGGCCAAGTAGCCGTCGAACCAGTCGGTAATCGCCGCCAGAGCGAACACCAGAGCGCAGGCGATGTTCGACCATCCGACCGGCAGGTAGAACACCGCCACGAACACCGGAATTAACAGGATTCGCAGCAAGGTCAGAATGTTGGGAATATTCCACATGGTCATGTCTCGCCGCGAAAGGCGTCGTAGATCTGCTGCGCCAGTTGGCGGCTAATGCCCTCCACCCGCGAAAGGTCCTCTACCCCGGCCCGGGCCAGTTCCTGCAGGCCGCCGAACTGCTTGAGCAACCGCTGCCGGCGCTTGGGGCCGATACCGGGGATCGCCTCCAGCGCCGACGTCTTGCGGCTCCGTGCCCGCCGTTGCCTATGTCCGGTGATGGCGAAGCGGTGGGCTTCATCGCGAATCTGTTGAATCAGGTGCAAGGGAGGGGAATCGGAAGGCAGTATAATCGGGGTCTCGGCACCCGACAAGAACAGCTGTTCCAGTCCCGGCCGGCGATCCGGGCCCTTGGCTACACCGACCAGGGTCAATTCCCCCAGCCCGAGTTCCTCGAGCGCCTCCCGCGCTACCCCCAGCTGCCCCTTGCCGCCGTCGATGAACAGCAGGTCTGGCACCCGCCCCTCCCCCTTCTGAACCCGAGTGTAGCGGCGGCTCAAGGCCTGGCGCATGGCCGCATAGTCGTCGCCCGGGGTGATATCGCGGATATTGAAGCGGCGGTAGTCGGATTTGCGCGGCCCCTCCTGATCGAACACCACACAGGAGGCCACCGTCAGTTCGCCTCCGGTATGGCTGATGTCGAAGCACTCCATGCGCTGGGGCGTCTCGTCCAGGTCCAGGGCCTCGCGCAGGGACTCGATCCGGCGCTGCATGCCGCCGCGGCTGGCCAGCCGGGATTCCAGGGCCAGCCGCGCATTGTTCCGGGTCATCTCCAGCCAGCGGGCTCGCTCGCCGCGGACCCGGGAGCGGAGACGCACCCTGTGCCCGGCCTGGCGCTCCAGCACCTCCTCCAGCAGCGCCTGGTCCGTGGGAAGCTCGCTGACCAGGATCTCCGCCGGCACCTGAGCCCCCAGATAGTGGCGGGCAATGAAAGCGGATATCAGCTCGGACGCCTCGATTTCCGCCGGGGCGTTGGGAAAGAAAACCTTGTTTCCCAGATTGCGCCCGCCTCGAATGAAAAACAGCTGCACGCAAGAGCTGCCCCCACCGACGGCGCAGGCGACGATGTCCAGGTCGCCGCGTTCACCACTGACGTATTGCCGCTCCTGGAGCCGGCTTAAGCCGGCGATCTGGTCCCGGAAGCGGGCCGCCTGCTCGAACTCCAGGGCAGCGGCGGCCTGCTCCATGCGCTCGCCGAGGGCCCGGATCACCTGGCTGCCCTTGCCCTCCAAGAACAACACCACGTCATTCACGTCACGGGCATAGTCAGTCTCGCTCACCAGCCCCACGCAAGGGGCGGTGCAACGTCTGATCTGATATTGCAGGCAGGGTCGAGAGCGATTGTCGTAAAAGCTGTCTTCACACTGGCGCACCGGAAACAGCTTCTGCAGCAGACGCAGGGTCTCGCGGGTGGCCGAGGCACTGGGGTATGGCCCGAAGCAGCGCCCCTCGGCCTTTCGCGCCCCCCGGTGCAAGGCCAGGCGCGGAAAGCGCTGATGGCTGGAGAGGTAGATGTAGGGATAGCTCTTGTCGTCTCGCAGCAGCACGTTGTAACGCGGCTTGAGCGACTTGATCAGGTTGTTCTCCAGCAGCAGGGCTTCCGCCTCGGTATGAGTAACCGTTACCTGGATATCGCGGATCTGGGACACCATCACCTGCACCCGGCGATTGAGGGCGCGGCTGAAGTAGCTGCCGACTCGCCGCTTGAGATCACGGGCCTTGCCGACATATAGCAGTTCGCCGGCAGCGTCGAGCATCCGGTAGACCCCGGGGCGGTTGGTCAGGGTGCGCAGGAAGCCCTTGTGATCGAACGCGGCCTTCGGATCGGCGTTCGCAGCGCTCACAACAGCTGCCTCGCCCGCGCCAGCACGGCGTCGAAGCGCTCTGGCGTGAGGCGCCGAGTCTGCAGGTTGTAGCGGCCGCAATGATAGGAATCCAGCACTCGAAGATCACCCGGCAGCCGGTGCAGGGCGCCGTGGGCGAAAGGGTAGCGAGCCTGGATCAGCCCGCGGGCCCGCAGCACGGCCCGGTGCGCCACCCCGCCGAGCGCTAGAATAAGACCATTCGCTGGCAGTTGTTCTATCTCGGCGCGCAGAAAGCGGTTGCAAGCGGCCAGTTCGGCCGCAACGGGAAGATTGCCCGGGGGCAAACACTTGAGCGCATTGGTGATCCGGCAATCACGCAGCCGCAGGCCGTCATCGACGGCCCGGGACTCGGCCCGGTCGCTGAAGCCGAAGCGGTGCAAACTCCGGTACAAAAGCAGGCCGGCCTGGTCGCCGGTGAAAGGTCGTCCGCTGGCATTGGCGCCGTGCAGACCGGGGGCTAGCCCCACTACCAGCAGGCGGGCTTCGGTGGCCCCGAAGGCCGGCACCGGGCGTGAGTGGTAGCCGGGGAATCGTCGCCGAACCCTTTCCAGATAATCCACGAGGCGTGGACAAGAACGGCAATCGGCATCGAAGGTGCGAGACTCGGACATGGCAGACCGCCCGCCGGCTCAGACATCATCCGCCAGCAAGCCCTGACGCATGGCGAATTTGGTCAGGCCTACCTCGCTTTCGACCCCTAGCTTCTCGTAAATGCGCTGACGGTAGGTGCTGACCGTCTTCGGGCTCAGGCAGAGGGATTTGGAGATTTCCTGGCCGCGCCGACCGTCCAGGATCATCATCATGATCTGCAACTCCCGCTGGGACAGTTTGTCCAACGGCGAGTCGCGCCCGTCCAGGTCGGCCAGCATGTGCTTCTTGGCTACCGCGGAAGCGACATAAAACTCTCCGCCGTGTACCCTGCGGATGGCCTCGAAGACCTCTTCGGCGGGGCTGCCCTTGGTTAGATAACCATGGGCCCCGGCCTCCCGCAACTGAGCCGGGAAGGGATCGTCATCGAGCACGGTGAGGGCGATTACCTTGGTCTCCGGCAGCGCCCGGGTGATTCGGCGCGTGGCTTCAATGCCGCCGATGCCCGGCATGTGAAGGTCCATCAGCACCAAGTCCGGCTTCAATTGGCGGGCCAACTCGAGCGCCAGCTCACCGGTTTCCGCCTCCGCAACCACTTCTACGTCTCCGGCGGCCTCCAGGATCGAGCGAATTCCAATCCGCACCAGCGCCTGATCCTCGGCCAGCAGCACCCTAATCATGACGGTGCGGGTGGGTGGTCACTGGATTCGCAGGCCCGAGCTATTCGCTATAGCAATGCAGGTGGGACGAGGTGCCCTCGGTGCTGACGTAGGAAATCAGACAGGACTTGCCGTTGGCTTCGTCAACGATCTTGCGCACCACCAGGTCGCCTTCTCGCAAGTAGCTGGCCTGAATCAGGCCGCCCTGGCCGCCCGCTTTGGCGTCGTAGCAGACCACCGAGGGGGAAGTCCCTTTGGTGCTGACATACGACACCAGGCAGGTCTTGAGGCTGCTCGGGTCGCTGATGCGGCGCACGTCCAGATCGCCCTCGCGCAGGTGCCCGTCTGCGGTCAGGGTGTCCTTGAATCGCGCCTTGATGGCCACGCAATCCACCGCCGGCGAGGTGCCGGGGGTCGCCACATAGGCCACCAGGCAAGACATATTGTTCTTGAAGTCCTCGATCTTCCGGATCACCAGTTCCCCCTCTTTCAGCGATCCGACCTGGTTGATCGAGGCGCCGAAACCGCCGACCACGTCGTAGCAGTGCATCACCGGGCTGGTGCCTGTGGTGCGGATATAGAAGGCCAGACAGGTCTTCTTGCTGTTGAGGTCGGTGATATTGCGCACGATGAGATCGCTCTCCCGCAGTTCCCCGGTCTGCACCACCAGGGAACTCTTAAAATCACCCGCCTGGGCGCCAAGCACCACGCCGAACGCCAAAACCGCCGTCACCAACCGCTTCATACCCGAGACCTCCCACCCCAAAATTTCTGTTTCCAGCGCAGCGGAGCGAGGCCCGCCGGCACTGCCGTTGATCAACAAGACACACAAATACACCCCGTCCGACACATTCTAACATCGCGCCAGGATCCTTGCCCCTCGGACCTGCTGGGATTATTAATGCTTGCAAAGCCGGGTGCAATGGCCAATCGCCCGCCCTCGCGGGCTTGATCGCTGCGCGCACCTTAGGGGTTACCGCCTACCAAAAGAGTATCGGTATCGTATAATGGAGGCTTAACCGGGTCGACGGTCCGAGGCTCCCGGGTCTCCGACCGCATAGGAAAAATTCCAAAACCAGATACGATGTCGAAGACGCCGACGAGGAGAACCTTTGCTATGAACATGACGCGCAAGCTGGGATTGATGGCGGTGATCGCGGGCGCTGGGATCTTTGCCGCCCAGCAGGCATCCGCATGGTGGGGGGGAGACCGATGGGGGGATGACGATTACTACGATCACCCCCGGCACTGGCGCTATGGCGGTCCTTACGGTTACGGTCGCGGCCCCTACGGCTGGGGCGGCAATCCCTACGGCTGGGGCGGCAGTCCCTACGGCTGGGGCGGCAGTCCCTATGGCTATCCCACCATCATTACTCAGCAGAGCGACGACACGCCCCCACCACCACCGCCGGTGCCGGAGTAGGCACCGGCCCGGCCGCCCGGAGGCGGCTTGAGGGCTACCGAAGGCGGGTCGCTACGGCGGCCCGCCTTTTGTTTGCCCGACTTGGCGTGCGGCTACCAAACGCGGACCAGCTGTGGCTCGAGCCGCCGCTAACCGGCCGCCGAACCTTCGGCCAGTGATCTGCGCTCAGTAACTGACTTCGGTAGGGTAGTCGGCAAACGGCTTGGCCAGACTCGCCGGCGGCAGCTGACCGAGCAGCGCCCCTCCGCTCCAGGGTTCGCGGCAAGGCCGAGCGGCCTCAAAACGCTCCTGGTTGGCAGCCAACCGCGGCAGCAGGTACCAGCGCCCCTCCCCCATGGCCAGCGCCAGGGCTCGTTGCTGCTGCTCGACGGCCCCTGCGAAATCCCCCAGCTCTGCCCGGGCCATGGCCACCAACTCCGCGTGCTCGGGCGAAGCGTAGCCGCGGTATAGGAACTCCGCCAAGGCCAGCGCCCGTGCGCCGTCGCGTATGCTCCCGTCCGAGCTGGCGGACAGCAGGGCGGACAGGAAATAAGCGAAGGCCTCCACCTCCGGACTGATCCGCCGGGCCTCTTCCAGCCGGGCCTTCAGGGTCTGATGATCGGCGCCAAGATCGATCGAGGCCAGGATCCAGCGCAAGCGGGCGGCGGAGTTTTCCGGCACCTGCTCCAGGGCCAGAGCGTATTGACGACCCGCCTCGCCGATTTCGCCGGCGGCCGCCGCCAGTTCGCCCAGGTAGAAATGGCTGCCGGAATGCAGAGGCTCGCGCTCCAGGGCGACGCCCAGGTGCCGCTTCGCCGCCGCTGGTTCGCCGCGCTCCGCGTACCAGAGCCCGAGCAGAAAGTTTGCCAGCACTTGGCCCGGGTCCCGTGCCAGCACCGCCCTCAGCTCGGACCCGGCGGCTTCGCGCTGGCCCGCCAAGTGAAGGAATCGGGCCAGGCTGATCCGAGCGTCCTGGTTGTCCGGGTCCAGGGCCAGACCGTCGCGAAAGTAGCGCACCGCCTGGGCATATTCGCCGTGCTGCGCGGCCCCGCTGCCGAGGTAGAAGCGAATCCGCTGGCCCGAGGAAAGCTCGGCCAACTGCTCCACCAACGGGTCCCTGACCTCCGGCTCCAGGTCGCCGTGCAGGGCCAGCTCGGAGCGAGCCTGCTCCGTATCGCCGAGACTGCGATAGGCCAGAGCCAGAGTGTAATGGATGCGACTGGCCTGGGGGCTTACCGCCAAAGCATTACGCAGATGCTGCACCGCCAGCGCCGAGTCACCCTTGGCATAGGCGAGCTGGCCCAGCTCGAACCAGGCCGCGCCCTGCAGGCCGGGCTCCGCCAGGGCCTGCTCCAGATGGGGCGCCGCCGCCTGAAGTCGGCCGAGCTCGAGTTCCACCTGGCCGAGACGCAGATGAACCAAAGCAGAGTCCGGGGCCAGACCCAGGGCTCGAGCGTAAGCCGCCGCCGCGTCCTCCAGGGGACCGGTTCGCTGCAGCAGGTAGCCCAAATAATAGGGCCAACGGTAGTCCCCCGGATCCAATGCGGCGGCATTCCGATAGCAGTCGGACGCTGCGCCCAGCACCAGGTGGGCATCGTAGAGCCGACCCAGATCGCCGAAGGACCGCCCCAGTTTTTCGGGCTCGATCTCGGCTGCCCCAAGCAGAGCCTGGGTGTCGGCCCGTGCCTGTGCCAGGGTCTGGCGCACCAAGGGCTCGGCGGCGCCGAGGTCGGGATTCGGCAATGGCTCCGGCAGCCCGGCGTGGGCCGCCAAAGCCAGGGCCCAGAGGGGCGCAAGCAGGGCCCGCATGCACCCTGTCCGGTTCATTGGATCGCCGGCTCCGCCCGCTGTGCCTGGCCCTGACGCAGCTGGTGGTAGCCATTTACCGGCAGCGATCCGAAACGCTCGATGCGGCCGTGCGGCCAATGCACCGTCACGCCGAGCATTCGAGCGTGCGTCCCCAACCCGAACAGCAGGCGCGGGTCGCTGGCAGAGGCGTAGCTGCCGTCGCTGTGCACCCTCCCCCAGCGACTGTCGCCCACGAGCTCCAGTTCGACTAAGGCCCCTAGGGCGTCGCGGCCGCGAGCGTCGAGCAGGCGCAGCCCGATCCAGTTCGCCGTTTGGCCGACTTGGTTGATGAGTAGGCGGGCCGGGCCATTGTTGTTGGTGACCAGAATGTCGGCATCGCCGTCGTTGTCGATATCGCCGAAGGCGGCGCCGCGGGTGACCTCCGCGCGCAGCCCCACCCCGCCGGTCACCGGTTCCACCGCTGCGAAGCCCTGCCCGCCCCGGTTCAGGAACAGCTGGTTAGTCTGATCCAAAGGGGAGGAACCCTGGGAAGCGGACGACGCGCGCGCCAGGCTGACCTCGCCGTTGCCCACGAACAGGTCCAGCCAGCCGTCGTTGTCCACGTCCAGCCAGCCGGTGCCAAAGCCGGTGAAAGGCTTGCTCGGCCCGGCCAGGCCAATGCCGATGCTGCGGTCCTCGAACCAGCCCCGTCCGTCGTTGACGTAGATGGTATTGGTCTCTCCCGTGAGGTGCGTCATAAATAGGTCCGGGTCGCCGTCGTTGTCGAAATCACCAGCGCCGATACCCATGCTGCCCTCGGCGGCGCCGGCCATATTGACCGCCGCACCGCTGAAGAAGGCCTCTTCGCTGAAGCGGCCATCGCCCCGGTTGATCCAGAGCTGATTCGGGCGGGCATCGTTGGCCACATAGATGTCGGGCCACCCCGTCGCCGTTATAGTCCGCCACCATCGACCCCCAGGGCCGGGGCCTTGACCGCGGCGATACCGGCGCGCTCGGAAACGTCCGCAAAGCGGCCGTCGCCGAGGTTGCGAAACAGGCGGTCGGGCTGTGGCCGCGTAAACCAGCGGCGTGCAGTAGTCGGGCATCGAACTGGGGGCCAGGCAGGGCTTGTGGCTGGCCAGGTCCTGCCTGACGTAGTTGCCCAAGTAAAGATCCAGCCAGCCGTCGCGATCATAGTCGAGAAAGGCCGCGCTCACACCCCAGCCCGGGTCCGCCACCCCGGCAGCGGCCCCGACCTCGACAAAGCGGCCGTCGCCCAGGTTACGCCACAGCTGATTGGGGCCGAAGTTGGTGACATAGAGGTCGGTCCAGCCGTCGTTGTCGAAATCGCCCGTCGCCACCCCCATGCCGTAGCCTCGGGCCAGGATGCCGGCGCTCGCGGTGACGTCGACAAAATGGGGCACTCCCGCGGTCAGGTCGTTGCGAAACAGGCGGTCTCCCGACGCCTGCGCCGGCGGCGGACGCTGACCGCCGGGTGCGCTTGCGTTCGGCCCCAGTGGGCCACTCTGCACCAGGTAAATATCCAGGTCGCCGTCGTTGTCATAGTCGAAAAGAGCCGCACCCGACCCCATGATTTCGGGTAGGTAGAGCGCGCCGGACCTCCCGTTGAAGTGCACAAAATCCAGCCCCGACTCCGATCCTAGTTCGGTAAAATAGGGGACTGACGGCGGCCCTGCTTCCACCAGCGCGGATTGGGCCAGCAACGCCAGTGCGGAGAGGGGGTAGTTCAACAGCCGGAAGATTCTCATCGGCTCGGGAACTGGTACGAGATGAGGTTTGAGTAAGATGAGTCGATGTCGCACTCCTTGCAAGACCGGAAACGGACGCTAGAAGTTCAGGGTTATCGACGAGGCCAGGTCCCAGGAACCGATAGGCAATAGGGCGTGGCTGCTGCCGAGGCGGCTCAGGACTCAAACAGCCGCTCAGAGTAAATGGCGGAGAGGCAGGGATTCGAACCCTGGGAGGGGATCAACCCTCAACGGTTTTCAAGACCGCCGCTTTCGGCCGCTCAGCCACCTCTCCAAGTTTTATTTCGGGCCCGGCCGCGGTGCCGGGATACGTCCCTGTGACTCCCCCAGCCCGTCCATCCCTGGCCGGTCGTTCGCCCCACTTCCTTGGTCCACCGGACCAAGGCTTGCGGCTCACCCGCTCAGCCACCTCTCCAAGTTTTTTTCGAGCCCGGCGGCGGTGCCGGGATACGTCCCTGTGACTCCCCCAGCCCGTCCACCCCTGGCCGGTCGTTCGCCCCACTTCCTTGGTCCACCGGACCAAGGCTTGCGGCTCACCCGCTCAGCCACCTCTCCAAGTTTGATTTCCATTTCCGGCACTGACAGAGCACGGATACGCCAGTGATGACACCGCTTGGCTGGTCCATCGGGGTGATTCAGCGCGCTAAAGCATACCCGAAGCAGGCTTGAAAACGCCAGCCCTCGACCCGATTTGAGCTTATTGAAGTTTGATGCCAGATCGGTATCCTTGGGAACGTGTCATCGGAGTACTGGTCTCACCAGTAAGAAATCCGCAAATAAACAGAACGCTATTTTAGGAGTGATGCGCCTCATGAACCAAGACTACGCCGTCGTCCGCCCGCAAGAGTCGGTGCTGGCGACCAACAAGCTGATCAAGAACACCTACATCCTGCTGTCGATGACGCTGCTGTTCAGCGCCTTCACCGCCGGGCTGTCGATGGTCTTAAACCTGCCCCACCCGGGCATGATCATCACCCTGGTCGGCTACTTCGGGCTGCTGTGGGCGACCACCAAGTTCGCCAATTCGTCCTGGGGCCTGCTCTGCGTGTTCGCGCTGACCGGATTTATGGGCCTGACCATAGGTCCGATCATCAGTGCCTATACCCAAGCCTTCAGCAACGGCAACCAACTGGTGATGATGGCTCTGGGGGGCACCGGCGTGATCTTCCTCGGCCTGTCCGGTTATGCCTTGTCCAGCCGCAAGGACTTCAGCTTTATGGGCGGCTTCCTGATGGTCGGCATCCTGGTGGCCTTCCTGGCCGGTATCGGCGCCGCGATCTTCAGCATCCCGGCCCTTTCGCTGGCGGTCTCGGCCATGTTCATCCTGCTGATGTCGGGACTGATCCTGTACCAGACCAGCGCCATGGTGCATGGCGGCGAGACCAACTATATCCTGGCCACGGTCGGGCTCTACGTGAGCATCTACAACCTGTTCCTGAGCCTGTTGCAGTTGCTCGGCGTCTTCGCCGGCGAGGATTAATCCTTGGCTTAAGCCAGAAAAAACCGGGCCTCGGCCCGGTTTTTTTATGCTCGCTTCGAACCCCTTATTCCAACACTTCCAACCCGCTCATGTAGTGACGCAGGGCCTCCGGCACCCGAATACTGCCGTCGGCCTGCTGGTAGTTCTCCATCACCGCCACCAGGGTGCGTCCCACCGCCAGGCCGGAACCGTTGAGGGTGTGTACCAGTTCCGGCTTGCCGGTTTCCGGATTGCGCCAGCGCGCCTGTAGGCGCCGGGCCTGGAAGTCTCCGAAGTTGGAGCAGGACGAGATCTCTCGATACTGGTTCTGGCCCGGCAGCCAGACCTCCAGGTCGTAGGTCTTGGTGGCGGAGAAGCCAAGGTCTCCGCTGCACAGGGTCACCACGCGATAGGGCAACTCCAGCTTCTGGAGTACCGCCTCGGCGTGGCCGGTCAGGGTCTCCAGGGCCTGCTCGGAATCCTCGGGCCGCACAATCTGCACCATCTCCACCTTTTCAAACTGGTGCTGACGGATCATGCCCCGGGTGTCGCGGCCGTAGGAACCGGCTTCGCTGCGGAAACAGGGGGTCTGGGCGACGTAGCACAGGGGCAGATCACTGGCCTCGACGATCTCATCGCGCACCAGGTTGGTCACCGGCACTTCGGCGGTGGGTATCAAATAATAGGCCTGCTCGCCGCTGAGTCCGAATAGATCGGCCTCGAACTTAGGCAGCTGACCGGTACCGAACAGGCTGTCGCGGTTGACCATATAGGGCACATAGGTCTCGGTGTAGCCGTGATGGCCGCTGTGCAGATTCAGCATGAACTGGGCCAGGGCCCGGTGCAAGCGGGCGATCGGGCCGCGCAGGGTGACGAAGCGCGAACCCGTGAGCTTGGCCCCGGCGTCGAAATCCATCCAACCGTTGCGGGCGCCCAGGTCCACGTGGTCCTTGGGCTCGAAAGCGAACTCCGGCGGCTCGCCCCAGCGCCGTTCCTCCCGGTTGTCGGCCTCGTCCCGGCCCGCCGGCACGTCCGGGTGCGGCAGGTTGGGGATCTCGAGCATGAACGCCTGCAGCGCCTGTTGTACCTCGCCGAGGGCCTCCTGGACCGCCTTCAGGCGCTCGCCCAGGTCAGCTACCTCGGCCAGCAGGGGCTGGATGTCTTCGCCGGCCGCCTTGGCCTTGCCAATGCCTTTGGAACGCACATTGCGCTGGTTCTGCAGTTCCTGGGCCTCCACCTGCAGGGTCTTGCGCCGCGCCTCCAGCTCGGCATAGCGGCCCTGGTCCAGTACGAAGCCGCGCTGCGCCAGGCGCTCGGCGGTCGCTTCCAGCTCGGTTCTCAGCAAACGGGGGTCCAACATAGGGTTTCACTCTGCGTTGATGGTTGCCGGCCAGGACAGGATGTGCCCCGGTTCCAATTCTCGGTCGAGCCGCTGCAGCACCTGCGCGACCTTGTCCGGCTGGTCGAAGAACTCGAGCACCAGCGGCATGTCCAGGGACAAATCCAGCAGGCTCGACGAGTGCATGCGCCCGGAGCGGCCGAAGCCGGCGATACCACGGAAGGCAGTGACGCCGCGGACCCTTTCTTCGTCGTGCAGCAGAGCCAGCAGGCGCTCCAACTGGTGGTCGCCCTCGGTCAAGTAGAGACGCACCACGGTGACTTCGGATTGCTTCATAAGGATCTCGCCATCAGCACGCCCAGCCAGGTGGCCAGCACACAGGCGCTGACGCTGAGCAGGATATTCAGTCCGGCCTTGAGCAGCTGCGCCCCTTCGATCAGGCTCAGGGTCTCCAGGGAAAAGGTGGAGAAGGTGGTGAAGGCGCCCAGCAGCCCGATCAGCAGGCCCGCCCGCAGCTCCGGCGTCACGTTCATGCGCTCCATGAACATCACGTAGAGCACCCCCATAACCAGGGAGCCCAGCACGTTCACCACCAGGGTACCCCAGGGAAAGCCGCGCCCCAGCCACCCGTAGACCCCCGTGGAGACCCAAAAGCGCAGCAGCGCCCCGGCGGCCCCACCGGCGGCGATGGCGATCAGCTGTGTCACCCCTGCGCCCACCCTTGTTCCGACCAAAGCGGCAATTCTAACGCCGCGGGCCCGGGGATTGAACCGGCGATTGCCCGCCGGCCGGTGGTATACTTTTCGGATTTTTCCAACCCAGCCAGAACAGGAACCGCCCATGGAGCTTTCCAGCCTTACCGCCGTCTCCCCGGTCGACGGCCGCTACGGGAGCAAGACCGCCGACCTGCGTCCGATCTTCAGCGAATTCGGCCTGATCCGCCATCGGGTCCTGGTGGAGGTGCGCTGGCTGCAGGCCCTGGCCGCCGAGCCCGGCATCCCCGAGGTGCCGCCTCTGTCCGGCCACGCCGGCAACCTGCTCGATGCCATCGTCGACAACTTCAGCGAGGCCGATGCCCACCGGGTCAAGAACATCGAGCGCACCACCAACCATGACGTCAAGGCGGTGGAATACTTCCTCAAGGAGAAGATCGCCGGCAACGACGAGTTGGAGGCGGTCAGCGAGTTTATCCATTTCGCCTGTACCTCGGAGGACATCAACAACCTGTCCCACGCCCTGATGCTGCGCGAGGGCCGGGGCCAGGTGCTGTTGCCGCAGATCGACGAGCTGATCCAGGCCATACGCCAGCTGGCCCACGAACACGCCGACCAGCCGCTGCTGGCGCGCACCCACGGCCAGCCCGCCTCCCCCACCACCTTGGGCAAGGAGATGGCGAATGTGGTCTTCCGTCTGCACCGCCAGCGTGAACAGATCGCCGCGGTGGCGCTGCTCGGCAAGATCAACGGCGCGGTGGGCAACTACAATGCCCATCTCAGCGCCTACCCGGCGCTGGACTGGCCAGGCTTCGCGCAAAATTTCGTCGAGTCCCTGGGCCTGGACTGGAACCCCTACACCATCCAGATCGAGCCCCATGACTACATGGCTGAGCTGTTCGATGCGGTGGCCCGCTTCAACACCATATTGATCGACTTCTGCCGCGACGCCTGGAGCTATATCTCGGCCGGTCACTTCAAGCAGAAGACCGTGGCCGGGGAGGTCGGCTCCTCGACCATGCCGCACAAGGTCAACCCCATCGATTTCGAGAACGCCGAGGGCAATCTGGGCATCGCCAATGCCCTGTTCGACCATCTCGGCCGCAAGCTGCCGATCTCGCGCCTGCAGCGCGATCTCACCGACTCCACCGTGCTGCGCAACCTCGGGGTGGGCTTCGGCCACACCAGCATCGCCCTGGGCTCGGCGCTGCGCGGCATCGGCAAGCTGGAGGCCGACGGCGCCAATATGGCCGCCGAGCTGGACGCCAACTGGGAAGTGCTGGCGGAGCCGATCCAGACCGTGATGCGCCGCTACGGCATCGAGAAGCCCTATGAAAAACTCAAAGAGCTGACGCGGGGCCAGCGCATCGGCCAGCGCGAGCTGCAAGCCTTCGTCGATGGCCTGGCGCTTCCGGACGAGGCCAAACGGGCGCTGCGCGAATTGACCCCGGCGACCTATAGCGGCAATGCGGCGCAGCAGGCGCGGAATATCTGAAGGCGCGACAAGGCTTGATATTAGAGTTTTACTATGCTCTAATAATACTCAGTTCGCGGGGATGGAAGGCCGACATGCAGTATCGCCGGTTCGCTGTATCGCCATCCCCGCGGGCGCTCCCCCCTCTCCTCCCCAAACCGACCTCCAGACCACCCTTCGGCTCCCTTCGAGCAAGAGCCTGGGACGCAGAACGTGGACTATTTCTGAGGTTGCAAACCAAGCAGACCAGGGAGAAATCCGATGTCCAAAACCAAACCAGCGCCGAGACGACGCAACCTGGTGGCCAAGCATGCGCCCCAGTTCCACCGCGCGGCCAGCTTTCGCGACCGAAGCAAATTTCAACGCCACGACAAGCACAAAGGGCGCGAGCCTTTTCCCCGGCCGGTTGCCGACAGCCGCCCGGGGAAAGGGCTCGGCCTGGCGGCATGAGACCGGGACCCTGGCCGCTGCTGGTGGTCAGCGCCCTGCTGGCGGCCTGCTCCGGCGCCCCCGACCCCGGCGACAAGATCCAATTCGACCTCGCCCGCCTCGACGCCGAGGGCCTGCAGGGCCCGCCCGGCGGCAAGCGCTCCCTGAGCTACGAGTTTTGCACCCCCGACCGGCCTGACGCCCGGACCGAGGTGGCTGCCATCGACCCCTCGGCCCGCTTCAGCTGCAGTTCCCCGGGGCGCATCGGCTGCGGCCCCGGCGAATGCCTCACCCTAGGCGACAGCCACCACCCAGAGCATCGCCAGCGCCTCCAGGGGCTGGCCGCCCTGCCCTACATCCGGCGCATCGAAGAGAGTTTTTTCGAGTAATCCGGCCCAAGCGGCGGTAACCCCGTTACCCAACCGGGGCTGTCGCCAAGGCCCAGCCAAGGTGAGGCGCCATCGGATGTTCCGCACCCGGGTAGCGGCCGGTTTCCACGACGAAGCCCAGGGGCTCGAATATTCCCCGAAACTCGCCCAGGGAGATCGGATAATCGCGCTGACGCATGTGCGCGACGGTGCTGTCCGCGCCCGCGGTATCGGCCCCGCGCTCCAGCAGCAACCGGTGCATTCTGGCCAGATAGTCGTCCCGCCAAGCAGGCTCCCGGGGATCCGAATCCACCGCCAGCGGCGAGTCCGAGATGCCGGCGGCAACTAGCCGTTGCGGCGTCACCAGACGAAAGGACTCGGCGGGATCGAGGGGATTGACCGCCGGCCGGCGCCGGTAGCGGTCGGCTTCCGGCCGGTATACGTCGTGACTGAGAAAACGCCCTCCGGGAGCCAGCAAGCGAAGCAGTTCCCAGGCCAGAAACTCGATCTCCTCCGGCGTGCCGTGGTGCAGGTTCAGCCCGCTGAACGCCAGGTCAACGCCGGGCTCCAGGCCCAACGGCCCGAGGTCCCAGGCGTTGCCTACCAGGATGCGCACCTCGGTCACCGAATCCGGAAAGCGGAACAGCGCGCGCGCCGATTCTACTTGGTCCGGGTTGATATCGACCCCGGTATATTCGAAACGCCGGTCAGCACAACGCCCCATGGCCTCGGCGATGCTGAGGGGCCACCCGCCGCAGGCCAGGTCCAGCACCCGCAGCCTGCGGTCCGGCGCCGCGGCAGTCAATTCGCCGAGTACCCGGAAGGCGGCAGCCCGGGCCTCGCGGTGCATCAGCGCGTTGGTATCCAGCAGGAAGCGGTAATACCCGGAACGGCTGAATAGCGCTTCTCGGCGCATTGGGGCCCCTTGACGCGGAGGGCGAGGAACGACCGTCTTCTAATGCCCGCCGCCCTTCAGGGCATTGGCCATGCCCTCGCACACGTCCTTGGCATCGCCGAACACCAGCGAGGTATTGTCCTGGTAGAACAGCAAGTTGTCGACGCCGGAATAGCCTGGGCGCATGGAGCGCTTGACGAAGAAAACCTGGTGCGCCTTGGCCGCATCCAGGATCGGCATGCCGTAAATCGGGCTCGACGGGTCGGACTTGGCCGCCGGGTTGACCACGTCGTTGGCGCCGATGATCAGGGCCACATCGGCGGTGGGAAACTCGGGGTTGACCTCGTCCATCTCCAGCACCCGGTCGTAGGGGATGTCGGCCTCGGCCAGCAGTACATTCATGTGTCCCGGCATGCGACCGGCCACCGGGTGGATGGCGAACTTGACCTCCACCCCGCGCGCTTCCAACTGCTCCATCAACTCCTTTAGCGCATGCTGGGCCTGTGCCACCGCCATGCCATAGCCGGGGATGACGATCACCTTGTTGGCGTCTTCCATCCAGTAGATGGCGTCCTCCACCGCAGCCGACTTGACGCCCTTCTGGGCCGCCTGGCCGGCCGCGCTGGGGGCGCTGGTATCGCTGCCAAAGCCGCCGAACACCACGTTGATAATGGAGCGGTTCATCGCCTTGCACATGATGTAGGACAGGATAGCGCCAGAGAAACCTACCAAGGCGCCGACGATGATCAGCAGATTGTTCCCCAGCGTGAAGCCGGTGGCCGCTGCCGCCCAGCCCGAGTAGCTGTTGAGCATCGATATGATCACCGGCATGTCGGCCCCGCCGATAGGGATGATCAGGGTAACCCCGATGACGAAGGCGAGTAGCGTCATCAGGCCCAGCGAGACCATGCTGCCGGTTAGCGCGAAGTGCACCGCCAGGCCAACGGTAGCCAGCGCGATCAGGGCATTGAGCGCATGCTGGCCCTTGAACACCACCGGCTTGCCGCTGATCAGGCCCTGCAGCTTGCCAAAGGCGATCACCGAGCCGGTGAAGGTGATGGCGCCGATGACGATCCCGGCCGACAGCTCTCCCATCAGCACCGTATTCAGGGTGCCGGCGGCCTGGCGGTTGAGGAAGGTGCCGATGGCCACCAGCACCGCCGCCATGCCGACGAAGCTGTGCAGGGCCGCGACCAGCTGGGGCATCGCGGTCATCTGCACCCGCGCCGCCACCACCGAGCCGATCACCGCCCCGGCGGCCACCCCGGCGATAATGAAACCGTAGGACTTCACCTCGCCGCCCAACAGGGTGGCGGCGATGGCGATGGCCATGCCGGCCATGCCCAAATAGTTTCCGCGGCGAGCGGTGCTGGGGTGGGTCAGGCCCTTGAGCGCAAAGATGAACAGGACCGCCGAGACGAGATAGGCCGTAGCCTGAAAGTTGATTGAGATTTCCATGGTCAGCGGCTCACTTGTCCTTCTTTTTGAACATGGACAGCATCCGGTTGGTTACCAGAAAGCCGCCGAAGACATTGATCGAAGCCAGGAGCACTGCGAAAAAGCCCATAATCTCGGCCGCTCCGCCCACCGTTTCGAGACCGGTCACTAACAAGGCGCCGACGACGACAATGCCGGAGATCGCGTTGGTGAGCGCCACCAGCGGCGTGTGCAGCGACGGGGTGACGCCCCAGACCACGAAGTAGCCGATGAAGCAGGCGAGTACGAATACGTAGAGTGCAACCAGTGTTTCGGGCATGGCAGGGCTCCCCTATTGGTCTCGTTCTTGGGCCGTGACCAGCATGGCCTTGGTGATTTCGTCGTCGGCGAAGGGCTTGAGCGTCAGCCCCTGCTCGCCTTGCTCCACCATGATTTCGAGCAGGCTCTTGAGATTACCGGCGTAGAAGGCGCTGGCGTCCGAAGGCACCAGGGCTGGAAAGTTAGTGTAGCCCACCAGGGTCACCCCGTGCTTGACCACTACCTGGTCCTTCTCGGTGAGCGGGCAGTTACCGCCGGTGGCCGCCGCCAGGTCGACGATCACCGAACCCTCGCGCATGCGCTTCACAACCTCCTCGGTGACCAGCACCGGCGCCGGCCGGCAGGGAATCAGAGCTGTGGTGACGATGATATGGGCCTTGGCCAACTCGTCGGCCAGCTGCTGCTGCTGCTTGGCTTTAGCCTCGGCGGACAACTCCTTGGCGTAGCCGCCCTCGCCGCTGCCGCTCTCGCCCAGATCCAGCTCGATCGCCTTCGCACCCAGGGACTCGATCTGCTCCTTGGTCTCCGGGCGCACGTCGTAGGCCCAAACCTCGGCCCCCAGGCGGCGCGCGGTGGCGATCGCCTGCAGCCCGGCCACCCCGGCCCCCAGCACCACCAGGCGGGCAGGCTTGGCGGAGCCGGCGGAGGTCATCATCAACGGCAGGAAGCGCCCGTAGCGGTTGGCCGCCTCCAGCACGGCTCGGTAGCCGGCGATATTGCTCTGGGACGACAGGGCGTCCATCGACTGGGCGCGGGAGATGCGGGGTATGCGTTCCATGGCTAGCATCTGCACTCCCTTGGCCGTCGAGGGCGGCCAGGGTGCCATCGTCTTCGCACTGCTCCACCAACCCGATCAGCACCGCGCCTTCGGACATGGCCGCGATTTCTTCCCGGCTCGGCTTGCGGATCTTGACCACCAGTTCGGCTCCCAGCGCCGCGGCTCGATCGACGATCTCGGCTCCGACCGCTTCGTAGTCCGCATCCGGAAACTGGGCCGCAGCCCCGGCGCCCGATTCCAGCACCAGCTGGAAACCCTTGGCACTGAGTTTCTTGACGATATCCGGGGTGATGGCGACCCGGGTCTCCCCGGCCACGCTCTCCTTGGGTATGCCTATCTTCATAGATTCTTGCCTTATTGGGGTGAGCGCTGGCAGGCTCGGGAAAAATCAGGCTATTATCTGGGTTCCCCCGGCCGATCTCAAGCCACAATGCCGCCCACCTCCGCCACAGGAATCTTCCATGCCCGCGCCCGCCAAGGTCTGCGTCTACGCCGGTGACGACCTGGCCCGCTATGGCTTCGGCCCAGGCCACCCGTTCGGCCCCGACCGCCTGCACGCCTTCCGCGAACGCCTGCAGGCCGAGGGGCTGGAGGCCAAGTTGACGATTGCCGCGCCGGTAGCGGCCCGCGAACGGGACCTGCGGCGTTTCCACAGTGCCGAGTATCTAGCTCGGGTGCGGGCCCAGTCCGCCAGCGGCGAAGGTTATCTGGACCAGGGCGACACTCCGGCCTTTCCCGGCATGTACGAGGCGGCGGGCTTCGTGGTCGGCAGCGTGCTCGACGCCATCGAGCGTATCCTCAGCGGGGCCTGCCGGCGTGCCTTTGTACCCATCGCTGGACTGCACCACGCCAGGCGCAACGCCGCTGCCGGCTTCTGCGTGTTCAATGACTGCGGCGTGGCGATCGAGGTGCTGCGCCAGGTCCACGGCATCCGCCGACTTGGCCTACGTGGACATCGACGCCCACCACGGCGATGGCGTGTTCTACGCCTTCGAGGACGACCCCGACCTGATCCTGGCCGACCTGCACGAAGACGGCCGAGTGCTCTACCCCGGCACCGGCGCCGTCGAAGAGACCGGCCTCGGCCCCGCCCGCGGGCGCAAGCTCAACATCCCCCTGCCGCCGTTTGCCGACGATCGCGTGTTCGAGCGGGTCTGGCCCCAGGTGGAGCGCTTCGTCGAAGCGCGCCGCGCCGGAGTTCATTCTGTTCCAGTGCGGCGCCGACAGCCTGGCCGGCGACCCCATCACCGACCTGGAACTGACCAGCGCCGCCCATGCTCGGGCCGCCCGCAGCCTGTGCGCCATCGCCGAGCGTTGCTGCCAGGGCCGTCTGCTGGCCCTGGGGGGCGGCGGCTACAAGCTGGAGAACCTGGCTGCCGCATGGACCGCGGTGGTTCGGGAACTCATGGGCCCCAGCGGCGGGCCAGGTAGTGGTGAAACAAACCCGGATGCGTCTGTTTGAGGGCGGCACGGCAGTCGATCAGGTCCTGATCCAGGCGGTCCGCCGGCAGACTCAACAGGGCTCGGACCTGGCGGAAGCCGGCACCGGCCTCCGGCACCTCCGCTTCGGGCAGGGCGCGGGCGAGCGCCGGGTGGTGCAACAGCAGCCAAGCCGGAAACTCGCTCCAGGCAAGTTCGGGTTCCAGATCGAGGAACGCCGGCCAATCCCGGCGCCAGGCCGGCTCCGCCTCGCGCCCGAAGGCATCGGCCTGGTCCGGCCAGCCCCAGCATAACTGAAACCAGCTCCACAGGGCCTCCGTATCTCGGCGCAGACGACCGCAGGCCCGGGCATGGCGGCGCAGCAGATAGGGCTGACAATGCCAATTGGGTTCCGACTCGACCAGCTCGACCACCTCCCGCCAGTCCTCGGCACGCAGGGCCGGGTAGCTGGGGTGGCGCTCCGGGTGCGCCGGGTCGAAGCGGCAACCGTCCAGGGCCTGGGTGAGGCGCCGCCAAAGGGGCGGCAGGAAATGGCGGGCATAGCCCCCCAGGCGCCGCTCCGCCAGCGGCAGCAGGCGTTGCTCCAGGTCGGCCAGGGCAGCCGAGGGGTCGGCGGCTGGCTCCCGGGCCGAACGCGCCGCTTCCAGCAGTTGCTCCAGGTCGGCGCGCTGGGCATGCGCAGGATTGGTGGCGGCCAGACGTTGGAGCTGCCGGGCGGCGCCGCGCAGGTCGCGCTCGCCCAAGGCTTGGATCACACCGTTGGCCAGCAGGGTTTCGCCGGTATCCATGAACAGGTCCAGCTGCGGGGCATCCGCGGGCTTGCAATAGCGGCGGGCAAAGGCTTGCTGGCGCTGGGCGTCGCGGCTGAAAGCCAACTCCCGCCCGCCCGCATCGTCTCCAGTCCAGTCCCGGTAGATCCGCGGCTCCGACTCCAGGCCCAGGGCCCGGGCGTAACGCCCGGCCTGTTCAAGCAAGGCTTTGACGCCGGGGCCCTGCAGGCGCTCCTCCAGCCTGGGCAGTTCCCCGGCCCGCCAGTCCTCGTAGTCGGTGTACAGCAGCAGCCCCTGGGCCAGCAGCAGATCCAGGGGTTCGTAGCCGCCCTGCTCCAACAGCAGATGATCCAGAGCCGCTTGCACCTGGGGGTCGATGGCGAGCGGCCCGCGCCTCAAGACGCCCCTCCGCCCGACTCCGGGTCCGTCGCCACCCCGGGCCCGGTGGTCCAGCTCGCGCAGGCGCTCCAGCTTCTCGGCGATGCGGATCTCAAGGCCCCTGGGTACCGGCCGGTAGTAGCGGCGCTCGCCCAAGGACTCGGGAAAGTAGGTCTCGCCGGCGGCGTAGGCGTCGGGCTCGTCGTGGGCATAGCGGTAGGCGCTTGCCGTATCCCAGCTCTTTCATCAGCCGGGTGGGGGCATTGCGCAGGTGCACGCGGCACCTCCAGCGTGCCGGAGCCGCGGGCTCCTCCTGGGCCAGCTGCCAGGCGGTGTAGACGGCGTTGCTCTTGGCGGCGCAGGCCAGGTAGACCACCGCCTGGGCCAGCGCCAGCTCGCCTTCGGGGCTGCCCAGGCGCTCCTGGGCCTCGCCAGGCGTTGAGCGCCATCTCCAGGGCGCGCGGATCGGCGTTGCCGATGTCCTCGGAGGCCATGCGCACCACCCGGCGAGCGACATACAGCGGATCGCAGCCGCCGTCGAGCATGCGCGCCAGCCAATACAGGGCGGCATCCGGCGCCGAGCCGCGCACCGCTTTGTGCAGGGCCGAGATCTGCTCGTAGAACAGGTCGCCGCCCTTGTCGAAGCGGCGCAGATCGCCGGTGATGACCTCTTCACCGCGCGCCGGTCGATGGCGGCCCCGCTGGCCAGCTCGGCCGCCAGCTCGAGCAGGTTCAGGGCGCGCCGGGCATCGCCGTCGGCGGCCTCGGCCAGCAGGTTACGCAGTTCGCGGCGCCAGCGACCCGCTGGCCAGGCCGCGCTCCGGATCGGCCAGGGCCTGGTCCAGCATACGCTCCAGGTCGTCCCCGGTAAGCGGCTTGAGCACATAGATGCGGGCGCGGGACAGCAGTGCGTTGTTCAGCTCGAACGAGGGGTTCTCGGTGGTGGCGCCGACGAATACCAGGGTGCCGCGCTCCACGTGGGGCAGAAAGGCATCCTGCTGGGCCTTGTTGAAGCGGTGCACCTCGTCGATGAACAGGACCGTGCGGCCGGCCTTCGGTCTGACGCGCCTGCTCGGCCTGCACTACCGCGGCTCGGATGTCCTTGACCCCCGACAGCACCGCCGACAGGCTGAGGAACTGGGCCCCCGAGTGGGCGGCGATCAGGCGCGCCAGGGTGGTCTTGCCGGTGCCCGGTGGGCCCCAAAGATCAACGAGTGCAGGCGGTCGCTCTCGATCGCTCGGCGCAATGGCTTGCCCTCACCCAGCACCTGGGGCTGGCCGATGTACTCGTCGAGGTTGCGCGGTCGCATCCGGTCCGCCAGGGGCCGGGTCTCCAGAGCTCCGGGGGCGAACAGGTCCTGTGTGGACGGGGGATCAGTCGGTGCCAAGGACGTCTATGCCGGGCGGCGGCACGAAACGGAACAGCTCGGGGTCCAGTTCAGGGTTACGCTCCAGGCCGGCGAAGCGGAACAGGGTGACCTGGCCGAAGCTGTCCTCCATCTCCAGCTCCCGCAGCAGGCCGTCTCCTAAGCCGAGCAGGATGCGCTCGAACTCGCTGCCGCTGTCTAGCGGGCGCAATTCGACCCAGGCCAGGTCGCCGCCGCGTTCGATCTCGCCGACGGCGAAGTAATCCTCCAGCGGGGCGGTGTCCACCAGCAGCTGGGCCGGGGTGCCGCGCAGGGTGCGATTCTGGCCCTGGTGGCTGACCTGCTCAAGCTCTTGGTCGTACAGCCAGACTCGGTCGCCGTCGGCCACAACCAGTTGCGGCGGCTGGCGGTATTCCCATCGGAACAGCCCTGGGCGCTGCAGATAGAAGACGCCTTCGGAGCCGATGGCCGAACCGGCGTCGGGGCCGATCACCCGCTGCTCGAACTCCGCCTGGAGGGTTACCAGGCCGTCGAAAAAGGCGTCGAGTTGGGCGCGCCCGCCCGCTGCCTGGGCCGGCAGGGAGAACCAAGACGCCAGCGCCAGTACCAGCCATGTGAATCGATGCAAACCGATCACCTCAATCCTCGGGGGGGGGTGGGGCCAGCACCTCCCGGTTGCCGTTGGTTTCGGCCGGGCCCACCACGCCGATGCGTTCCATCTCTTCGATCATGCGCGCTGCCCGGTTGTAGCCGATTTTGAGCCGCCGCTGCACCCCGGAGATGGAGGCTCGGCGGGTCTCGGTGACGATGCGCACCGCCTCGTCGAACAGCGGGTCGGCCTCTTCGGTATCCACCCCCGAGGCGTCCGCGGAGAGCCCGGGAATGGCCTCGGTGGGCTCGTCCAAAACATCGCCTATGTAGTTGGGCCCGCCGGCATTGCGCTTCAGGCACTCTACCACCCGATGCACTTCGGGGTCGTCGACGAAAGCCCCGTGCACCCGCTGCACCAGACTGCCGCCGGGCGCCAGGTAGAGCATGTCGCCGTGTCCCAGCAGGTGCTCCGCCCCCATCTGGTCCAGGATGGTACGCGAGTCGATGCGCGAGGACACCTGGAATGCCATGCGGGTGGGAATATTGGCCTTGATCAAGCCGGTGAGCACATCCACAGAGGGTCGCTGCGTCGCCAACAGCAGGTGAATTCCAGCGGCCCGGGCCTTCTGCGCCAGGCGCGCGATCAGTTCTTCCACTTTCTTGCCAACCACCATCATCATGTCGGCGAGCTCGTCGATAATGACCACGATGTAGGGCAAGGGTTCCAGCGCTGGCGCCTGTTGCTCCACCCCTTCCTCATCGAATACCGCGGGGTTGGGGGTAAACATAGGGTCGGGGATGGCGTGCCCGGCCTTCGCCGCCTGCGCCAACTTGCGGTTGAACCCGGCGATATTGCGCACCCCCATGGCGGCCATCAGACGGTAGCGCCGTTCCATCTCGCCGACGCACCAGCGCAAGGCGTTGGCGGCCTCCTTCATGTCGGTGACCACCGGGGTAAGCAGATGAGGTATGCCCTCGTAGACCGACAGCTCCAGCATCTTGGGGTCGATCATGATCAGCCGCACCTCGTCCGGCTTGGCCTTGTAGAGCAGGCTCAGGATCATGGCGTTGATGGCCACCGATTTACCCGACCCGGTGGTGCCGGCGATCAGGGCGTGGGGCATCCTGCCCAGGTCCACCACCGCCGGGTGACCGGCGATGTCCTTGCCCAAGGCCAGGGTGAGGGGCGATCTCGCGCGGTCATAGGCCTCGGAGCGCAGCACTTCGCTCAAATATACGGTTTCGCGTTGTTCGTTCGGGATCTCCAGACCGATCACCGACTTGCCGGGGATCACCTCGACCACTCGCACGCTGATGATCGACAGGGCCCGGGCCAGGTCTTTGGCCAGCGCGGTGATCTTGCTCACCTTGGTGCCCGGCGCCAGTTGTAGCTCGAACAAAGTGACCACCGGCCCGGGGTGCACGGCCACCACATGCACCTCGACGTTGAAATCGAGCAGCTTCAGTTCCACCAGCCGCGACATCGCCTGCAGGGCCTCTTCGGAATAGCCGCGACCGCTGGATTTGGCGGGCTCCAACAGATCCAGCGGCGGGAGCTGCACATAGGGGTCGATGTCCGGCACGTCCAGCGGCGCCTCGGTCTCCCAGGGCAGTACGGTGGGGGTGCCTCTGGAGCGGTTCGGGGCCTTGATCTTAGGCTTGGCCGCCGAGGCCGCGATAGTCGGCTTCGGCGGTTGCTTCGCCTCCTCACCTGAGCTGGGGCCGGCGCTGAATATCGGCAGTTGGCGCTCGCGCTCTTCCCGGTCGCTGAGCTCGATCTCGGTCACCATAGGCTCGATGCGCGGCGGTTCCCGACCGGCCTGACGGCGGCGTTCGGTCTCCACGCTTTCGGCCCTCTCGCGACTGGCGCGACGCCCCTGACGGCGTTCGTCGAACCAGGCCCAAGCGCGGCGCAGCGGGGTCACGGAATTGACCATCCAACTCCCGGCGGATGACATCAGGGCCCCGAGTTTGAGAGTCAAATCCCCCAGCGCCTCCACGATCTGCAGCCAGGACAGGCCAGTAAACAGGGTAAAGCCGCCGAGAAACACCGCCAACGCGATCAAGGTGCTGCCTGCGCGGTTGAAAATCTCCACCAGCAGGCTTGCCAGGGAACTGCCGAGGATACCGCCGGCACCGGTAGGCAGGGACGGCTGCAGGGCGTCCAGATGCAGGCCGGCCAGCGCGCTGCCCGCGGCCAAAGTAACGAAGAAGCCGAGCCAGCGCAGGGCCAGAACATGTACGTCCGTGCGCGTGTCGCCACTGCGGCGGCGGAACACCAGCACGGCGCTCCAGGCCAGCATTACCGGAAACAGGTAGGCCAACAACCCGAACAGATACAGGAAGACGTCGGCGAACCAGGCCCCGGCACGCCCGCCGGCGTTCCGCACGCTCTCGGCCAGGCCCGTGTACGACCAACCGGGGTCGTCCGGATAATAACTGGCCAAGGACAGCACAAGGTAGAAGGCGCAGCCGAACAGCAGCCACATGGCCACTTCTCTGAGTCCTCTTCCCACATGCACGCTCAAGGTCTCCTGCTGTCGTACTTCCGTCCCGCTCCCAGCCACTACCGCACCCTCCGGGATATTTTGCTTCGCTGGATTAGATAGTTACTAAAACAATCTATCCTAATTTCAAGATATCCTTATTGTAGGGCGGGATGCACCAGGGCGCCAGCCTTGACATTGATGCCGGTTCGCAGCGCCGGATTGCGCTCAAGCTCGCCGGCAGCCAAGGGCAACAGGTAGGGAATGACGGCGGCCGACAGGGCCTGAGAAGCGCTCCGCGGCACTGCCCCGGGCATATTCGTGACGCACAGGTGGGTCACTCCGGTCACCTGATAGGTCGGTTCGGCATAGGTGGTAGGCCGGGTGGTTTCGATGCAACCCCCTTGATCCACCGAGATATCCACCAGCACGCTGCCTGCCTGCATGCCCGCCACCTGCTCGGCGGAAACCAGGCGCGGGGCGCGGGCACCGGGGATCAGCACCGCGCCGATCAGCAGGTCCGCCACCGCCACTGCCCGATCCATACTGTCATGGTAAGCGTAAAGCGCGGTGACATTGGGTGCCAGGGCCCGCATCGCTTCCAGCCGTTCGCGACGCTTGTCAAAAATTGTCACCTCCGCGCCCAGCGCGGCAGCCACCAGGGCGGCATTGCCGCCGGCCTGTCCGGCGCCCAGGATCACCACTCGGCCCCGAGGAACCCCCGGCAGCCCGCCCAGCAGCAGGCCCTTGCCTCCCAGCGGTCGGTGCAACAGGTTGCTGCCGATTTGCACCGCCAGACGCCCGGCGATGTCGCTCATCGGGGCCAATATCGGCAGACCGCCGGCATCGGCCAGGGTTTCGAACGCGACCGCAGTCAACCCGATTTCCAAAAGTCGCTGCTGCAACTCCGGGATGGCGGCCAGATGCAAGAAACAGAACAGCAGGTGCCGCGCCTGCAGCAGTTCCAATTCCGGGCCGATAGGTTCTTTGACTTTGACCAGCAATTCGGCGAAGTCGTAAACCGCCGCTGCGTCGGCGAGCATCTCGACCCCCTGGTCCCGGTAGGCTTGGTCGGCAAAGCCGCTGGCCAATCCGGCGCCCTGCTCTACGGCTACCCGGTGACCGGCCCGCACCAGCTCGCCGCAGGCCTCCGGCACCAGCCCCACCCGGCCTTCCAAGGTCTTGATCTCTTTCGGTATCGCGATTTTCATCGGCCCCCCTTCTGGACCGGCCTGGGAACATTCCGTAACATGCCCCCAATTCAGGCCGCCGCTGCATCGGCGCCACGGCAACCGTCCAGTTGCCGGACCAACAGCCCGGTATTTTAAGGAGTGAAGTATACATGAGCGAAGTAAAGCATTGCCGTCTGCTGATCCTGGGCTCGGGGCCCGCCGGTTATACCGCGGCCGTATACGCCGCCCGCGCCAACCTGAATCCGGTGCTGGTCACCGGCATGGAACAGGGCGGCCAGCTCACCACCACCACCGAGGTCGACAACTGGCCGGGCGACCACGCCGGGGTTCAGGGTCCGGAGCTAATGGAGCGGATGCGCATGCACGCCGAGCGCTTCGACACCGAGATCATCTTCGACCACATCAATAAGGCCGAGCTGGACCAGCGCCCCTTCCGCCTCACCGGAGATCAGGCGGTTTACACCTGCGACGCCCTTATCATCGCCACCGGCGCCTCCGCCAAATACCTGGGCATGGAGTCGGAAGAGGCGTTCAAAGGCCGCGGTGTCTCCGCTTGCGCCACCTGTGACGGCTTCTTCTATAAAAACCAGAAGGTCGCGGTCATCGGCGGCGGCAATACCGCGGTGGAAGAGGCCCTTTATCTGTCCAACATCGCCTCCGAGGTGATTGTGGTGCACCGCCGGGACAAGTTCCGCTCGGAGAAGATCCTGTCCGACCAGTTGGTAAAGAAGTCCCGGGAGGGCAACGTAGTCATCGAATGGGACCACGTGCTGGATGAGGTTCTCGGAGACCAAAGCGGGGTCACCGGCATGCGCATCAAGAACGTCAAGACCCAGGGCACCAAGGACGTGGCGCTGCAGGGGGTGTTCATTGCCATCGGCCACAAGCCTAATACCGACCTGTTCATCGACCAACTGGAGATGCAGCACGGCTACCTCCGGGTAACGGGCGGCATGGAAGGCAATGCCACCGAGACCAGCGTCCCCGGGATATTTGCCGCCGGCGACGTCATGGACCACATCTACCGCCAGGCGGTCACCTCCGCCGGCAGCGGCTGCATGGCGGCATTGGATGCCGAGCGCTACCTCGATGCCCTGGAAGAGGCCCAGGGCTAGCCGGTCACCCTGCTACCCGGCGCGGCCGCGCAGGCATCGGCCATGATTCCGCTGTTGGATCCGCACTGCCCGGACGCGCCCTTTCCAGATGTGGAGTCGGCACTGCGCGAGCCCGACGGGCTGCTGGCCTTGGGCGGGGACCTCACCAGCCGGCGGCTGATCAATGCATACAGCCGCGGTATCTTCCCCTGGTATAGCGCCGGCCAGCCCATTCTTTGGTGGGCGCCTGACCCGCGAACTGTGCTCTTCCCGGAACGCTTGAAGGTCTCCCGAAGCCTCAGGAAGACCTTGCGCAAGCAGAAGTTCGAGGTGTCTTTCGACCGCGCCTTCGATCGAGTCATTGCGGCCTGCGCCGAGCCCAGGTCGAACGAGCCCGGAACCTGGATCACCTCCGACATGATGGCCGCGTACCGAGACCTGCACCGCCAGGGCATCGCCCATTCGGTGGAGGTCTGGCATGGGAACCAACTGGCGGGCGGCCTCTATGGCCTGGCCCTGGGGCGGGTGTTTTTTGGCGAGTCCATGTTCAGTCGCGCCAGCGACGCCTCCAAGGTCGCCCTTACCCGATTGGTGGGAGCGGCCATGGAATGGGGCTACCGCCTGATCGACTGCCAGGTCTACAGCGAGCACCTGCTGAGCTTGGGGGCTGAGCTTATTCCCCGGAGCGAATTCAGCCGGCTGCTGCGGGAGTTGGTGGATGCGGCTCCGGCCGCCGCCTGGACCAGCACCGAGCGGCACTGGCCTGCCGTACCGGGAGCGACGTGAACCAGGACTCGCCCCATAGCAGCCGGGAGTTCGCGCTCTACTTGGGCAGCGAGCACGAGTGTTCCTACCTGCCCGGGCGCGAAGCCCGCTCCCTGTTCTTTGATCCGCGGGTGCGCATCGATCGCCGCCTGGCCCAGTGGCTCGCCGACCAGGGCTTTCGCCGCAGCGGCAGCTATATGTACCGTCCCCACTGCCGCGCCTGCCGCGCCTGTATCCCGGTGCGCATCCCCGTCGAGCGCTTTTCCCGCAACCGCAGCCAACGCCGCTGCTGGCGGCGCAACCAGGACCTTCGGGTGATCTCTCGCCCGACCCGGTTCCGTCAGGAACACTTCGACCTCTACTCCCGCTATGCAGCGTCCCGCCACTCCAACGGCCCGATGGACAATCTGAGCCCTGAGCACTACCTGGAATTCCTCACCAGTACCTGGGCCGACACCCGCTTCTTCGAGTTTCGTCTCGGCGACCGGCTGGCGGCAGTCGCGGTTACCGATATTCTGGCCGGCGGCCTGTCCGCCCTGTACACCTTCTTCGAACCCGAATGGGAATCGCGAAGCCTGGGGGTTTTCTCCGTGCTCTGGCAACTGGAGCGCGCGCGGGTCCTGGGCCTGTCCTACCTCTATCTGGGCTACTGGATTCGGGATTGCCGCAAGATGAGCTACAAGGACCGCTACCGCCCGCTGGAGGCCTGGGACGGCACGCAATGGCTGGGTTTCGAAGCGGGCATCGAAGTCTTTCCCGACTGGGAATAGTGGCGGCCCGATTCGGAGCCGAGCCGACGCATGCGCTTGCTCGCGCCGATCCGACGGGTCGGCATCTGCCTAGCTCCTCCGGGAGCCGACACAAGGCCGACCCCATGCCGCTGAAATAGGCGCCCATCCCGAACCTGGCGGGAGCCGGCACCAACTGGTGAATGCTTAGATCGGTTCCCGAGGGAGTACTTCAACCCAACCCTCGTCGAAGATCGGCTCGCGTTCCTATACCCCGTTCGCGAAACCACCACCGCCGAGAGCCCGAACAGAGCGGCGTCGGTGTCCTGCCCCATCAGTAACCGTCGGCGATCGCGGAAGTGCTGCGCCCAGAAGCGCCGTTGGCACGGCGCGTTGCCCGGTCACCCGGTTCTGGACAGAGCGGCTGCCCAGGGGTCGGCTTCGATCCGGCGGCAAATTGAGACGGGGTGGGGGCCGAAAATAACCCGGTGGGTTTGACGTTCCGCAATGCTTTCCCCAATGCCCCGGTGGTATTGGAATAGATAGGCGGGATGCGCGCAGTGTATTGGCGGGTTCTCCTCGGCTTGATGGGGAAATGCCATTCAGGGATGTTTTTGGCATGGCATCCCGCCCGGCAAGGAAGGCGCAATGCAAGCAGCGTTCCCTCAGCTCTGGGAGGCCTGCTAACGGACGCATTGCGTCGAGCACCTCACCGGCCCGGACCGAAAGCAATCTAAGGAGGAACGGTCCGGACCGGTCAACAACTGGTGAGGGAGGAGATGTGATGAGGGAGTTGCGGCTCTGCAAGCAACACTTACTCTATGCCGCCTTGGGCTGTGTCGTCGGATCGACGTCGATGGGCAACGCCGTCGGTGCTACCGGCGCCGTGATCGTCTGCCCGCATCTGCCTGGCGACTTGGTGGAAATACCCGAGTGTAATGGCCGGCAGGCCACCTGTGTGGGCACGACAGGCCACGATCTGGTTTGGGGTACCGATGGCGACGACGTGATCTATACGGATGCGGGTAACGACGTGGTGCAGGCCGACGCCGGGAACGACGTGGTTTGCGGCGGCCCCGGAAACGATGCCCTGCATGGAAGTCGCGGCAACGACGAATTGCACGGCGACGACGGAGACGACTGGCTGTTCGGAGCGCGTGGCGAAGATACGCTCCTGGGCGGGGCCGGTGACTTCGACGTGCTCTGGGGCGGCCCGGGCTACGACCAACTGGACGGCGGCCCCGGCGAAAAAGACACCTGTTTGCTGCAGCGGGATATGGGTAGCGCAAATTTGGACACGTGCGAGGCCGTGCATCCCCCGCCCGGCTATGAACACGATGACGAGTTTGAACTCGGTCCCGGAATTATTGGCGAACGCTGAAACCCGGGCGCCGACCGTTCTTTGACCGGCTCCGGCAGGGGATTGCTGCGGCTAAAGTATCCGACGAGGCGCCCCCGCTATCCCCGCCGCGGGCCTTATCAATCCAGCGGGTTGCCACTGCCCCTCGCCAACCCGGCGATGCTTCCCGAGCATACCGGGCAACTGGCGAATTCTGGATCCGAAAGATTCAAACTCGACCCGTCCCCGCTTTGACTGCCGGATCTGCCGCCCCGTGCCAGCAGCAGGGCCACAACGGCTTCGTGCCCGCTCTTTTCCGCGCGATCGAGTGCGGTATTACCACGCTTATCACGGACATTCACCTGCGCACCTTGCTCGATAAGCAGTGCGGCAACCGCTTCGTTGCCCGAAATGGCCGCCTTGTGCAAGGGGGTATGCCCGCGCCGCGAGCGGCGATTGATATCCGCCCCGACTTCCAACAGCGTCTTCACCACCTCCACGTGGCCGTAGTAAGCCGCGTCGTGCAGCGGCGTCCAGAACAAGGGGTCCTCGGCATCGACTTCGGCACCGAAGGCGAGCAACAGTTTGACCATGTCCACATGGCCCTTGATGGCCGCCCGATGCATCGGGCGTTCACCAGTAAACCCGCCATTCACGTCGGCCCCGCTCACGATCAGCCGTTTGGCAACCCCCACATGCCCCTCGTCGGCGGCCCGGTGCAAAGGCGTGTGCCCGCGCTTATTCTCCACGTCCACCTCGGCCCCATGCCGGCAGAACAGGCAGGCGAGCGCCTCCTGGCCGGTATCCGCCGCATAATGGAGCGGAGTATTACCGCGCTTGTCCTGGGCATTGATGTCGCTGCCCTTTTCGATCAGCAGTTCCGCAGCCGCAAGATTGCCGTTAAGCGCTGCCTTGTGCAACGCGGTCTGCCGATAGGGGCCCTCGGCATTGGGGTCTGCGCCCTGGGCAATCAGAAATTCGGCGATCTCGACCGAGCCCTTGGTTGCCGCGTAATCCAACGGGCTAAGCCCCATCTCGTCGCGTTGATTGAAGTCGCTGTTCCAATGGGCATGCCGCTCCAACTCCCCCCAGTCTCCTGTAAGCACCGCCCTATGGAGCGTGTTGGAGGGGTGCGGCGCCTCGCAGCCGGAGGCAAGCAGCAGCACCGCGAACAGCGCGCTCCCCAGGCCAAAACTCCGAGTCCTCGTACGCATCCTTTGTCTCCCGATTGGTCTCTTCCGCCCCCTCTTGCAGTGCAATTCCGAACAGCGAAAACCGCGTTAGGGGGCCGCCATTACCGGCCCACGCTCGGCTACGGGCGACTTCGGACTCCGCGGAGTCGAATCTTCGCGCCGACTGCCCCACTCCCTCTATATAAGCATAGCCCAATATTCCCTACTCGGGTCGGTGCCGAAGCGGCGGCCAAGCGCCCCGGCCTTCGCCGATTCACCAGGGCATCATGCTGTTCATGAACGACATCGGTCGGCCAATATTCTGGTTCATCCCGGAGACACCCTGGTTGATATGATGGGTAGCCGCGGTCATCGAACTCATCAGGCCGGTCATATTGGTGACCTGACCGCTCATGATCTCGATGTTCTGATTCATCTCGTCCATGTGTTGGTCCATGATGCGCAGGCTCACCTTCATCTCCCCCAAATTGCCGAGCATTGGGGGAAGGGTGTCCACATCGTCTGCAATCAACACCATGGTGTCGCCCATATTCTTCACGCTGCCGGTGAGATCGTCCAGATTTACCGAGATGTTCCTGACGCTTCCGGTAAGCTCGTCGAGGTTACCGGAGACCTGAAGCATCTGCGATGCCATGGTCTCCATGTTGATCTCGATGGCATCGGCGACTCGCCGCATGTCCCCCACCAGGCGATCGACCAGGAAAAATCCGAAACCGGCCAGAAGCAAGAAAGCCGCTACGGCAAGAGCAATCAACACCCGCCATTTCGACCCTTGCGCGATTTCACTACTTGGTTTGCTTGGGATATTCATTTCTGCATCAGCTAAATCCTGGCCCAAAGTATGCGGCCAGTCGGCAGGCACGCGCGATGTCGGTGGCCCGGCCAGGCTGCGCGACGATTCCCGTAGCTTGCCGGCCGCATCGACCTTACCTACATCAAACCTAGCAGATTATAGGGCTCAGAGATGCTCCATGCACGGATCACCCGGAGTTGAACGCCGGGTATCACCTTGCCAGCCCAGACTCTTCGACGACGGCTGAACGTTCGCCCGGTTGGGCCCCGGGAAAGCCGCCGAGCGGCCCTCGGCAGCCACGGCCCATGTAGCTGGTAGAAGGGCTTGACCGGCCCGGGGGGAGACGACTATAAAGGCGTGACAGGGGACAACATGGGGGAGTCTGGGGCAGTGAATATTGGTACCGCGCCCGACACAGGGCCCCGTAGCCGCAGCGCATGCTGCGTGGCCGATAGAGAGCCTGACTCGCCGCCCAGCCCCGCACCCCGCCCTCCCGTTTCCCAAAATCCTGCGGATCGCCGAAATCTTCACCCTTACAATACACCCTGCCACCAATCGAGGTAGCTCATGGACGTAAACGTTCTCATTCTCGGTGATGGAACCGGCGGCATCGTGACCGCCAACCTACTGCTGAAGAAGGCCCGCAAGAAAAACCTGCCCGTCAAACTGACGATCGTCGGCAATTCACCACAGCACACCTATCAGCCCGGACTACTGTTCATCCCTTTTCAGAAACCCGGCTACCGAACCCTGGCGGATATCCAGAGACCTAACGCGGATTTCATCGCTGACGGCGTCGACTACCTGTGCGAAAAGATCCTGGCCATCGACACCGAAAAGCGCCAAGTGACCACCGAGGGCCAGACCCTGAGCTACGACTGGCTGATACTGAGCCTGGGCTGCCGCACCTTGATCGAAGATATCGACGGCCTGCCCGAGCAATGGGGCAAGACGATCCACGGCTTTTACACGCCGGACAGCGCGCTCGCGTTGGCCGAGGGCCTGGAGAAGTTCCAGGGTGGAGACCTGTTGGTGAATATCGCCGAAATGCCCATCAAGTGCCCGGTGGCGCCGCTGGAGTTCACCTTTCTGGTCGACCACTACCTGAGCCAGCGCGGGATCCGCGACAAGACCAAGATCACTCTGGTTACTCCGCTCACCGGCGCCTTCACCAAGCCGGTGTGCAACGAGGTGCTGACGGACATGCTGGTGCAGAAAGACGTCCATGTGGTTCCGAATGCACCATTACAGGAAGTGACCGACCGGGCCATGTACTGCCCGGATGGTAAAGAGGTACCGTTTGACCTGATGGTCACCATCCCCCCGCACGAGGGATCGGATTTGATCGAAGACGCGGGCCTCGGCGACGGCCTGGGTTTCGGTCAGACCGACAAGCAGACCCTCAAGGCCACCGGCGCCGAGCGGGTATTTCTGCTCGGGGACAACACCAACGTGCCCACTTCCAAGGCCGGCTCGGTGGCACACTTCCAGTCCGAGGTGGTGGTGCACAACCTCCTGCGGGAGATCGAAGGCAAAGAGTCAGAGCCCTGCGCGGACGGCCACGCCAACTGTTTCATCGAAACCGGGCACAACAAGGCTGTGCTGATCGACTTCAATTACGACATCCAGCCGGTGCCCGGCAAGTTTCCGATGCCCATCGTCGGCCCCATGAGCCTGCTCAAGGAGAGCTACATGAACCATCTGGGCAAGCTCGCGTTCAAGCACGTCTATTGGCACATGCTGCTGCCGGCACGCCCGATCCCGATGGTGACCTCTCAGATGAGCACGCTGGGCAAGGACCTGCATTTCCTTACCGACAGATAAGACCGCCTGATCCGAGAATACGCCCCACGAAGAAATAGAGGAAAGGATGAGCCTTGCTCTCACGGCTCCTGAGAGTGGGCCTGAAACTGCAAAGCCACACCGTGCAGAGGGTCGGGAGTCGGTGATCGCTGCCGGCGGTTTTGCTGATCTGGGCCCCTAGCCCGGATATTTCACCAGGAATCGCGTTCCTGGCGCAGAGCCTGTGCGGCTGGGCGCCTATCTGGAGCGAAACAGGTAGCCATAGCTACCTGTTGAGTGAAGAGCAAGCCCAGGCGTGCAGGAACCAGCCAGGGGCGGGATAGCCAAGCGGCGGGATACAGGGTGTTTACGCAAGAGAACCGTCTAACTTACCTAAAAATGCAAATTTTTCATTGGGTTACTATCAGCCGCCAGGCGGCCTGGTGAAATATCCGGGCTAGGCCAGAGATCCCGCGCGGAGAGAGCCGGACGGCGCATCCGGCCCCGGAATCTCGCGGCTCCGACCAAGGTTGCGCACCCGCCGGAGAGGCGCTCGGTTATCTTTTCCAGCGTGCCGAAAGGCACTCCCGCTTCCCCGACCCTGCCGCCGGCCGCCGGGAGGCGGCTGGCCAGGCCGCTCAGCCGCCGACGCCGATGGCGCTATTGCAGATCGCCAGCAGGCCTGCCGGGAACATCCCCAGGGCGAGCATGGCAAGGCCGTTGAGGCTGAGCACCACCTGCATATCAGAACCGGCCTGCAGAGGCTGATCCGTCTCGGCCTTGTCGAAGTACATTAATTTAATGATGCGCAGGTAGTAAAAGGCGCCAATGATGGAAAACGCGACGCCGACGAGGGCCAGCCAAACCAGATCGGCCGATACCGCCGCTTCGAGCACCACCAGTTTGGCAAAGAATCCGACCGTGGGCGGCACGCCGGCCATGGAGAACATCACCAGCAGCATCATCGCCGCGAACCAGGGGCTGCGCTCGTGGAGGCCCTTGTAGTCATCCAGTTGCTCGGCCTCGAAGCCTCGGCGGCTGAGAAGGATCACCATGCCGAAACCGCCCAGGGCCATCAGGGCATAAACGATGCTGTAGAACATGGCCGCCGCATAGCCCTCGCCGCTGCCGGCAAGCAGGCCGAGCAAGATAAAGCCAACATGGGAGATGGTGGAATACGCCAGCATGCGCTTGATATTGGTCTGAGCGATGGCAACCAGATTGCCCACCGCCATCGACAACACCGCCATCACCACCAGCATTCCCTGCCAGTCGGACTGCAGGCTTCCCAGGCCATCCACCAACAAGCGCATGGCCAGGCCGAAGCCGGCGATCTTCGGGGCACTGCCGAGAAACAGGGTCACTGCGGTGGGGGCGCCCTGGTAGACGTCGGGCACCCACATGTGAAAAGGCACTGCCCCCAACTTGAAGGCCAAACCGATGACCACGAAGACCAGGCCGAACACCAGGATCTTGTTTTCCATCCCCTCGCTGGCCAATCTCAGGGCAACGGTCTGGAAGTCCAGGGCCCCGGTGGCCCCGTAGATCATCGAGATCCCGTACAGCAGCATCCCGGACGCCAGGGCACCGAGCACGAAATACTTCATCGCCGCCTCCGAGCCGGGCAGCGAGTCGCGGTCGAAGGCGACCATGGCGTAGAGAGACAACGCCAGCAGCTCCAGCCCCAGGTAGATGGTGAGGAAGCCGTTGGCGGATACCATGATCATCATGCCGAGCATGGCGAACAGACCAAGCACATAGTACTCGCCGCGGAACAGGCCGCGGTCGCGCAGGTAGTCCTTGGCGTACAGGAAAGCGACGAAGCTGACCACGTAGATGGCGAGCTTCAGAGCGTCGGCCAGGCCGTCGCGGACATAGGCGGCCATCGAACACGATCTGCGTGGCACCACCCCCCGACTGCCAGGGTGACGCAGCGAATGCCCCGACCAGACTGAGCAGCGTCAGGGCGTAGGTGAGCACTCGCTGCTCGTCGTCGACAAACAGGTCGATGACCAGCATCAGGCAGGCGGCGCTGAGAACGAAGATCTCAGGGGCGATCGGAATCAGGCTGGAGATATGCAAAATCCATGGATGCTCACCCGCTCAGAGCTTGGAAACCGCGATATGGCGCAACAGATTGTCGATGGACACGTCCATCACCTCGATCAGCGGCGCCGGCCACAGGCCCAGCACGAGCACCGCCGACGGCCAGGGTGCCGAGCACGAACAACTCGCGGGCATTGACGTCCTGCAGCGCCGCCACACCCTCGTTGGCGACCTCGCCGAACACCACCCGCTTGACCATCCACAGGGTATAGGCGGCGCCGATGATCAGGGTGGTCGCGGCCAGGAAGGCGAACCAGAAATCGGCCCGGAAGCTGGCGAGAATCACCATGAACTCGCCGACGAAGCCGGACGTACCGGGCAGCCCGGCATTGGCCATGGCGAAGAACACCATAAAGGCCGCGAACACCGGCATGGTATTGACGACACCGCCGTAGTCGGCGATCTCGCGGCTGTGCAGGCGGTCGTAGAGCACGCCGACACATAGGAACATGGCCGCCGAGATGAAGCCGTGGGAGATCATCTGCACCATGCCACCTTCGATGCCCAGGGCGGCGCCGGCTGCATCGCCGGTCGCGCCGATGATGCTGAACACGATGAAGAAGCCCAGGGTCACGAAACCCATGTGGGCGATCGAGGAATAGGCGATCAGCTTCTTCATGTCCTGCTGCACCAGGGCCACGAAGCCGATGTAGACCACCGCGATCAGCGACATGGCAATGATCAGCCAATCCAGCTATGGCTGGCATCCGGGGTGATCGGCAGGCTGAAGCGCAGGAAGCCGTAGCCGCCGATCTTGAGCATGATCGCCGCCAGGATCACCGAGCCGCCGGTGGGCGCCTCGACGTGGGCGTCCGGCAACCAGGTGTGCACCGGCCACATCGGCACCTTGACCGCAAAGGCCAGCAGGAAAGCATAAAGATGAGAATCTGCTCGGTCATGCCCCAGCTTGCAGATCGTGGAAGGCCAGGATCTCCATGCTGCCGGCCTGGAAGTACATATAGATCAGGGCCACCAGCATGAACACCGAACCGAAGAAGGTGTAGAGGAAGAACTTGATGGTCGCATAGACCCGGTTGGGTCCGCCCCAGATGCCGATGATCAGGAACATCGGGATCAGCATCGCCTCCCAGAACACATAGAACAGCATCGCGTCGAGGGCGGCGAAGACCCCGACCATCACCCCTTCCATGATCAGGAAGGCGGCCATGTACTGTGGACGGCTTGTACTGGATCACCTCCCAGCCCGCCAGCACCACCAGAATGGTGATGAAGGTGGTGAGCAGAATCAGCGGCATGGAGATGCCGTCCACACCCAGGTAGTAGTTGATGTCGAAACTGCGGAATCCAGGCGGCGTGCTCGACGAACTGCATCGCCGCGGTACCGATATCGAAACCGCTATACAGCGGGATGCTCACCGCGAAGGTGGCCAGAGAAGTAAGCAAGGCGATCCAACGCGAGATCTCCGCGCGCCTGGTCGCCGCTGGCCAGCACCAGCAGGCCACCGAGGATGGGCAGCCAGATGGCGAAGCTGAGAATGGGCAGGTCTGCGGTCATGCCTGGTCCTACTCTCTTAAGCGTTCAACGAACCAGATCAGCAGAGCCGAGCAGACCCAGATCATGGCGATGGCGTAGTGATAGAGGTAGCCGGTCTGCATCTGGCGGGCGATGCCGGCGATCCAGCCCACGCCGCTGGCCGAACCATTGATCAGCACCCCGTCGATCAGCCGCTGGTCGCCGCCCTTCCACAGCAGCTTGCCGATGCCGCGACTGCCGCCGCGCGAACACAAATCTGAAACAACTCGTCCATCCAGTACTTGCGGTCGAGGATGGTGTAGAGCGGCTGGGCCTTGGCCTTGACCAGATCGGCGATGGCCGGGTTCTTCATGTAGATGTACCAGGCCGTACCAAGACCGGCCATGGCCAGGAAGAACGGCAGTCGCAGCACGCCGTGCAGCACGAAACGCCCAGACGCCGTGGTATTCGATCTGGCCCAGGGTGTCATGGGCAGGCGCCACGTAGAGCACACCGTCGAAGAAGTCGCCGAACAGCATCGGCCCCACCGTCATGCCGCCGATCACCACCGAAGGGATGGCCAGCATCACCAGCGGCAGGGTCACCACCCAGGGCGACTCCTTGCAGATGATGTCGAGTGTGTTCGTCCATCCGCTCCTCGCCGTGGAACACCAGGAAAAACATGCGGAAGCTGTAGAGAGCGGTGACGAAGACACCGAGAAGCACCATCAAATAGGCATAGCCGGAGCCCCAGATCTCGGAATGGTGCACGGCCTCGATAATGGCGTCCTTGGAGAAGAAGCCGGAAAAGCCGGGAAAACCGATCAGGGCCAGAGAGCCGAGCAGCATGGTCCAGTAGGTGATGGGCATGTACTTCTTCAGCCCGCCCATGTTGCGGATGTCCTGGTCGTGGTGCATGGCGATAATGGCCGAACCGGCGCCCAGGAACAGCAGCGCCTTGAAGAACGCGTGGGTCATCAGGTGGAACAGCCCGGCGGCATAGGCCGATGCGCCCAGGGCCACGGTCATATAACCAAGCTGGGACAGTGTGGAATAGGCCACCACTCGCTTGATGTCGTTCTGCACGATACCGATCAGCCCGGTGAAGAAGGCGGTGGTGGCGCCGATCACCAGCACGAAGCTGAGCGCAGTCTCCGACAGCTCGTAAAGCGGCGACATGCGCGCCACCATGAAGATGCCGGCCGTGACCATGGTGGCGGCGTGGATCAGCGCCGAGATCGGCGTCGGGCCTTCCATGGAGTCGGGCAGCCAGACGTGCAGCGGCACCTGAGCCGATTTCCCCATCGCGCCGATAAACAGCAGAATGCAGATCACCGTCATCAGCGACCAACTGCTGTCACCCCAGATCTGGATCTGGGTGCCGGCCTCGGCGGGAGCGGCGGCAAACACCTGGGCGTAGTCCAGGCTGTTGAAGTACATGGCAATGGCGGCGATGCCGAGGATAAAGCCGAAGTCCCCTACCCGGTTCACCAGGAACGCCTTGAGGTTGGCGAAGATCGCCGACTCGCGCTTGAAGTAGAAGCCGATCAGCAGGTAGGAGACCAGGCCCACCGCCTCCCAGCCGAAGAACAACTGCAGAAAGTTGTTCGACATCACCAGCATCAGCATCGAGAAGGTGAACAGCGAAATATAGCTGAAGAAACGCTGATAGCCCTCGTCGTGGGCCATGTAGCCAATGGTGTAGATGTGCACCATCAGCGACACGAAGGTCACCACGCTGATCATCATGGCGGTGAGCTTGTCCACCAGGAAGCCGACCTCGAAGCGCAGGCCGTCGCTCACCATCCAGGTATACAGCGCCTGGTTGTAGACCGCCTCGTCGTCGAACACGAAGCGCTTGAGCACGTAGAGAGACAGGACGCAGGAGACGGCCACCCCGAAAATGGTCACCCAGTGGGCCACAGAACGCTCCATCCAGCGACACCAGAGGCCGGCGAAGATGGCGCCGGCCAGGGGCGCCAGGACGATTGTGAGATAGATCGAATCCATGGCGCGGTTACCCCTTGAGCGTATCCAGATCCTGGACATTGATGGTCTGGCGATTGCGGAACAGGACCACCAGGATCGCCAGGCCGATGGCCGACTCGGCCGCCGCTACCGTGAGGATGAAAAACACGAATATCTGGCCCGAGATATCCCCCAGGAAGTGGGAGAAGGCGATGAAGTTCAAGTTCACCGACAGCAGCATCAGCTCGATGCACATCAGCAGCAGGATCACGTTCTTGCGGTTGAGGAAGATGCCGGCCACGCTGATGGAGAACAGCACCGCCGCCAGGATCAGGTAATCGGAGAGCGCGATCATCGGCTCAGCCTCCCTTCGGACTTCAGCTTCACCAAGCGCACCCGATCTTCGCGCCGGATGTGCACCTGGCGCCCCGGTTCCTGATACTTGGTATTCGGCCGCCGGCGCAGGGTCAGCCCGATGGCGGCGATGATCGCCACCAGCAGGATCACCGCGGCAATTTCGAACTGGTACATGTAGACCGTATACAGGAGGCCGCCGAGGTCGGCCACGTTGCTGTAGTCTGCGGGCTGGGGAGCAGGCGCAGAGAACTTGTCGAGACCGAAGCGCTGGGGCCCCACCATCACCGCCATCTCGGCGGCCATGGCAATGGCCACCACCAGAGCGATCGGTGCGTGGCGGATGAAACCCGCGCGCAGAGCGGCCAGATCGATGTCCAGCATCATGACGACGAACAGGAACAGCACCATCACCGCGCCAACGTAGACCAATACCAGGGTAATGGCCAGAAACTCAGCTTCCATCAGCAGCCAGAGGCCGGCGGCGTTGAAAAAGGCCAGCACCAGAAACAGGGCCGAGTGCACCGGGTTGCGGCGGGTGATTACCATTAGCGCCGACGCCACCAGCACCGTGGCGAATACGTAGAACAGGAATTTTTCAAAGGTCATGGGCTGTGCCGACTCTGGAAGCTTTAGGTCCTGATACCCGGGCCTAGCGGAAGGCCGCCTGCTCGGCGCGGTCCTGCGCCAGCTGGGCCTCGTATTTGTCGCCAATGGCGAGCAACTGATCTTTGGTCATGATCTGCTCGCCGCGGTTCTCGAAGTGGTACTCGAACACCCGGGTCTCGACAATCGAGTCCACCGGGCAGGACTCCTCACAGAAACCGCAATAGATACACTTGAACAGGTCGATGTCGTAACGGGTGGTGCGCCTTGAACCGTCATCCCGGGGCTCCGCCTCGATGGTGATGGCCAGGGCCGGGCAGACCGCCTCGCAGAGCTTGCAGGCGATGCAGCGCTCCTCTCCGTTGGGATAGCGGCGCAGGGCGTGCAGGCCGCGGAAACGCGGCGAGATCGGGGTCTTGTCCTCGGGGTACTGGACCGTGATCTTGCGCGCAAACAGGTAGCGGCCGGTGAGGCTGAGGCCGCGCAGCAGCTCCAGCAGGAACAGGCTCTTGAGGTAGTTGGTAAAGACTTTCATCGCTCAGGCCGCCCTCAGTCGAACCACCAGGGGAGTTGCAGCACCACTGCCAGGCCCACCACCACGATCCAAACGATGGTTATGGGAATGAATATCTTCCAGCCCAGGCGCATGATCTGGTCGTAGCGGTAGCGCGGAAAGGTAGCCCGCAGCCAGAGATAGAAGAAGCCGACGAATGCCGCTTTTAGCAGCATCCAGATCAGTCCCGGCACCCAGGCAAACCAGGACTCCATAAAGGTGCCCTGGAAAGGCGACAGCCAGCCGCCGAGGAACATCAGGGCGGTCAGGGCCGAAATCATGATCATGTTTGCATATTCGGCCAGGAAGAAGGTGGCGAACAGCATGCCGGAATACTCGACGTGGAAGCCGGCAACGATCTCGGATTCGCCCTCCGCCACATCGAAAGGGGCGCGGTTGGTCTCGGCCACCCCGGAGATAAAGTAGACCAGGAACAACGGCAGCAGCGGTAGCCAGTACCAATGCAGAATACTGCCCTCCTGGGCACGCACGATCTCGCCCAGGTTCAGGCTGCCGGCCGCGACGATCACCCCGACCAAGGCGAATCCCATGGCGATCTCGTAGGCCACCACCTGGGCGCCGACGCGCATGGCGCCGAGCAATGCGTACTTCGAGTTCGACGCCCAGCCGGCGATGATGATGCCGTAGACGCCCACGGAGGCGATGGCCAGGATGTAGAGCAGACCGATATTGATGTCGGCGAGCACCAGGTGATCGGAGAAGGGGAACACCGCCCAGGCGGCCAGGGCGGTGCCCAGGGCGATCGTGGGGGCCATCAGGAACAAAAGCTTGTTGGCCCCGCTCGGGATGATGATCTCCTTGAACATCAGCTTGACCGCGTCGGCGATCGGCTGCAGCCAGCCCCGCGGCCCGACCCGATTCGGCCCGATGCGGATCTGCATATAACCGATGATCTTGCGTTCGGCGTAGGTAAAGTAGGCCACGAACAGCATCAGCGGCGCCAGGATCAGGGCCATCTTGATCAGGATTGCCAACAGCGGCAACTCCTCACCGATGGTGTTCCAGATTCCGATTAGCGAATCCATAAAGCTAGCCCTTTTCCAACGTCACGGCGGCGAACTGGCCGCCCAACATCCCGGTGCCCGGCACCCCGGCGGGAATGCGAACACAGTCATCCGGCATCTCGGCATCGATCTCCAACGGCAACTCTGCCCGGGCGTCGCCCTGCACCGCCACCGCCCGCTCGACCCCTTCGAGACCCAAAGTGGCCGCCAAGGCCGGGCTGATGCGAATGCCGGCTGAAATCGCGTCGGCGGTCCGCTGCAGGGCCTCGGCGCGCCGAACCAGGGGGTCGAGCGCGTATAGCGGTACCTCGCCGACACGGGTCAGGCCTGAGGCGGCGGTCGGTTTGTCCGACACCGCCGCACCCAGGGCGTTGTCCGGCTTCAATTCGGAGCAAAGTGCCTGGAGTTCGTCGCGCACCTGCTCGGAACTCACATAGTCGAAGCCTTCCAGATCCAGCAGGTTTCCCAGCACCCGCAACACTTTCCAGGCCGGGCGCGCCGCTCCCGGGGGTGCTACCGCGCCGCGGAAGCCTTGCCAACGGCCATCCGCATTGACGTAAGTGCCGGAGGTCTCGGCGAAGCCCGCGATCGGCAGCATGATGTCCGCGCAGGCCTCCAGGGACGGGCTGCGGTAGGCTGTGAGCGCGACCACCAATTCAGAGGCGCCCAAGCTGGCCTGGGCTCGCGCCGGGTCCCAACAGTCGGCGTCCGGTTCCATCCCCAGCAGCAATACGCCCTTACGCGGTGCCGCCAGCAACTCGTCCACTGCGGCCCCGGCGGGCTCCGCCGGCTGAGCGGCCGGGCCCCGGTGCGGCAGGGCGCCGGCGAGGCGGGCCCCCACCGAGTTGGCCGCTTCGGGCAGGAAACCCAGGCTGGCGCCAGCGGCGGCGGCAACCGCGGCCGCCAGATCGCGCAGGATCGCATAGTCCGGGTGAGCCTGAGCCAGATTGCCGAGCAACACCGCGGCGCGATCGCCCTTCTTGAGCACGTCTGCCAATGCTTTTTGCCCGGCATCGGGCTTGGCGGCAGTGATCAGCTTGCCCGCGCTCCCCTTCGCTTTCGCCCGCAGGGCCTTGGCGATTCCGGCCAGGGCGGAGACCATGGCCGCCGGGGCCAGCACCATTTGACTGGCCTGGTAATTCAGCTCCAGGGGCAGCGGATTGAGGTAACCGATCCGAGCTCCGGACAAGGCGGCCTTGCGCAGGCGGTGTCCGAGAAGCGGCTGCTCCTTGCGCGCGTTGGCCCCGATCAGCAATGCCGAGTCGAGCCGCTCAAGCTCAGCGATGGGCAGGCCGAGCCAGGCAAAGGCGGGATCGGAGGCATCGCCCCGGAAGTCCCCTTGGCGCAGGCGGTGATCGATATTGCCGCTACCCAGGCCACGTATGATGCGCTGGGCCAGATACAGCTCTTCCAGCGTGGCGCTGGGGGCCACTAGCCCGGCCAATTGTTCGGGGCCGGCCTCGGCCGCTTCGCGCAGGCCGTTGGCTACCAACTCCAGGGCCTGCTCCCAGTCCACTTCCTGCCAGGCACCGTCGCGCTTGACCAGCGGTCGGTGCAAGCGGTCCGGGCTGTTCAAGCCCTGATAGCTGAAGCGGTCGCGGTCGGAGATCCAGACCTCGTTTACCGCCTCGTTGGCCCGCGGGTGGACGCGCATCACCTGATTGCCGCGCACGTGAATAAACAGGTTCGAACCCACCGAATCGTGGGGGGCGATGCCCTCCTTCTGCACCAGTTCCCAGGCCCGGGCCTGATACCGGAAGGGCTTGGAGGTCAGAGCACCCACCGGGCACAGGTCGATTACGTTGCCTGACAGCTCCGAGGCGACGCTGTGCTCGATATAGGTGCCGATCTTGGTGTGCTCGCCGCGCCCGGTGGCACCCAGCTCGCGCAGCCCGGCGATCTCGTCGCCGAAGCGAACGCAGCGCGTGCAATGGATGCAGCGGGTCATGTCGGTGGCGATCAGGGGGCCAATATCCTGGTCTTTGACCACCCGCTTGCGTTCGGCGAAGCGCGATGCTCCGCCGCCGTAGCCCATGGCCACGTCCTGCAGTTCGCACTCGCCCCCCTGATCGCAGATCGGGCAGTCCAGCGGGTGATTGATGAGCAGAAACTCCATCGTGCCTTTCTGGGCCGCCAGGGCCAGCGGCGAGCGGGTGTACACCTTCATGCCGTCGCTAACCGGGGTGGCGCAGGCGGGCAAGGGCTTGGGGGCCCGCTCCACCTCCACCAGACACATGCGGCAGTTGGCAGCCACCGACAGCTTCTCGTGGTAACAGAAGCGCGGGATGTCAATGCCGGCCGCGTCCGTCACTTCGATCAGCATGGCGCCCGGCCGGGCCTTAAGCTCCCGGCCGTCGACCTCGATGGTAATCAATGCGTCGTCAGTCATCGTAACTCGTCTCTAACCAGCGCCCGCGGCCGACACTCAGCTGCCGGACTCGACCAGGCACTTGCCGTGGTCGATGTGATATTGGAACTCATCGCGGTAGTGGCGCAGCATACCGGCCACCGGCATAGCAGCGGCGTCGCCCAGCGCACAGATGGTACGGCCCTGAATCTTGGCCGCCACGTCGTCCAGGAGGTCCAGGTCCGCCTGGCGTCCCTGACCGTTCTCGATGCGATGAATCACCCGGTACATCCAACCGGTCCCCTCGCGGCAGGGGGTGCATTGTCCGCAGGACTCTTCGTGATAGAAATAGGCCATGCGCTCGAGCACCTTGACCATGCAGGCGCGGTCATCCATTACGATCACCGCCCCGGAGCCAAGCATGGAGCCCGCCTGGGCGATGCTGTCATAGTCCATATTCAACTGCATCATCTGCTCGCCCGGGATCACCGGAGCCGAGGAGCCGCCCGGAATCACCGCCTTCAGCGGGCGCCCGTCGCGCATACCGCCGGCCATCTCCAGCAACTCGGAGAACGGGGTGCCCAGGGGCACCTCGAAGTTACCGGGCTTGTTGACATTGCCGGAGACCGAAAACAGTTTGGGGCCGCCGCTGTTCTCGACCCCGATCTCGCGGAACCAGTCGCCGCCGTTGCGCAGGATATCCGGAACCGAGGCCAGGGTCTCGGTATTGTTGATAATGGTCGGCCGGCCGAACAGCCCGTACTGGGCAGGGAAAGGGGGCTTGTAGCGGGGCTGGCCCTTTTTGCCCTCCAAAGACTCCAGCAGGGCGGTCTCCTCGCCGCAGATGTAGGCGCCGGCGCCCAGGTGAGTATAGAGCTCGAAGTCGAAACCGGAGCCGAGCAGATCACGGCCCAGGAAGCCTGCCGCCCGCGCCTCTTCCAGGGCCCCCTCGAAGCGCTCGTACGGCTCCCAGAACTCGCCCCGGATGTAGTTGTAGCCGACGTTGGCGTTGATTACATAGCCGGCGATGGCCATACCCTCGATCAGGGCATGGGGGTTGTAGCGCAGAATGTCGCGGTCCTTGAACGTACCGGGCTCGCCCTCGTCGGAGTTGCAGACGATATATTTCGGCCCAGCGGCGTCGCGTTTGATGAAGCTCCACTTTAGCCCGGTCGGGAAACCGGCCCCGCCACGCCCGCGCAGGCCCGATTTCTTGACCTCGTCGACGATCTGCCCCGGCTCGAGCTCTCCGCGCAGCACCTTGCTCAACATCTCGTAGCCGCCGCGCTTCTGGTATTGCTCCAGCAGCCAGGGGCGGTCGAGATCCATATTGCGGAAACAGACTTCGTTGGCCATGCGTCACTCCAGTCCGTCGAGAATGGAATCCACGATCTCGGGGGTCAGGTTCTCATAGTACTGATTTCCGATCTGCATCATCGGCGCGCCCCCGCAGGCCCCCAGACATTCGACCTCCTTGAGGGTGAAGCGGCCGTCGGCGGTGGTCTGTCCCAACTTAATCCCCAGCTTGCGCTCCAGATGGGCCTGAATTCGCCCGCTGTCGTTGATCATGCAGGAAACATTGGTGCACAGGCAGATCTTGTGCCGGCCGACCGGCTTGATTTCGTACATCGAGTAGAAGGTGGCGACTTCGTATACCGCGATCGGCGGCATTTCCAGGTACTCGGCCACCTGGTCCATGAGTTCGCTGGTGAGCCAGCCACCGTTGGCGTCCTGCACCACCCGCAGGGCGGCCATCACCGCCGACTGCTTCCACTCCGGGGGGTACTTGGCGACCCAGCGGTCGATCTCGGCCAGCACGTCGGGGGCCATGGCTTGCTCTCGGTTCGGCGCCATATTCGTGTCGCTCATTCTCTACTACTTACCGGTCGATCTCGCCGAAGACGACGTCCAGGGTACCAATAATGGTCACCACGTCCGCCAACATGTGGCCCTTGGACATCTCGTCCATGGCCGCCATGTGGGCGAAGCCGGGGGCTCGCACCTTGAGGCGGTACGGCTTGTTGGCGCCGTCGGAAACCAGATAGACCCCGAATTCCCCTTTCGGCGCCTCGACCGCTGCATAGACCTCGCCCGGCGGCGGGCAGAAGCCTTCGGTGAACAGTTTGAAGTGGTGGATCAGGGCCTCCATATCCTGTTTCATCTCGGCCCGCTTGGGTGGGGCGATCTTGTGGTCTTCGATCATCACCGGGCCGGGATTGTTGCGCAGCCAGTCCACGCATTGGCCGATGATGCGGTTGGACTGGCGCATCTCCTCGACCCGCACCAGATAGCGGTCGTAGCAATCACCGTTGACCCCCACAGGGACGTCGAAATCGACCCGGTCGTAGGCCGCATAGGGCTGCTTTTTGCGCAGGTCCCAGGCGATGCCGGAGCCGCGCAGCATGGGGCCGGAGAAGCCCAGCTGGAGCGCCCGTTCGGGGGATACCACGCCGATGCCTACGGTGCGCTGACGCCAGATCCGATTCTTGGTCAGCAGGGTCTCGTACTCGTCCACATAGCCGGGGAAGCGCTGGCTGAAGTCGTCGAGAAAATCCAGCAGCGAGCCCTGGCGGTTGGCGTTGCGGCGCCTGGTCTCTTTTTCGTCACTCCATTTTCCCGGGCGGTACTGAGGCATTTTCTGCGGCAGATCCCGATACACGCCGCCGGGGCGGTAGTAGGTAGCGTGCATACGCGAGCCAGAGACCGCCTCGTAGCAATCGATCAGGTCCTCGCGCTCGCGGAAGCAGTACAGGAACATGCTCATGGCGCCCACATCCAGGGCGTGGGTGCCGAGCCACATCAGGTGGTTGAGGATACGGGTGATCTCGTCGAACAGGGTGCGGATGTATTGGGCCCGCAACGGCGCTTCGATGCCCAACAAGGCCTCTATCGCGCGCACATAACCGTGTTCGTTGCACATCATGGACACGTAGTCGAGACGGTCCATGTAGCCGATGCTCTGGTTGTAGGGCTTGCTCTCGGCGAGTTTTTCGGTGGCCCGGTGCAGCAGACCGATATGGGGGTCTGCCCTTTCGATCACCTCGCCGTCCATCTCCAGAACCAGGCGCAGTACACCGTGGGCGGCCGGGTGCTGGGGGCCGAAATTCAACGTGTAGTTGCGAATGTCAGGCATCGGCAGTATCCGAATCGGCGGAAGCCTGAGCCTCCGGATGCTGATAACGGTTGTCTTCGCGTATCACCCGCGGCACCAGCACTCTGGGCTCGATGGACACCGGCTCGTAGACCACCCGCTGCTTGTCCGGATCGTAACGCATCTCGACATGGCCGCTGAGGGGAAAGTCCTTGCGGAACGGGTGGCCAACGAAACCGTAGTCGGTGAGGATGCGGCGCAGGTCGGGGTGACCATCGAACAGGATCCCATAGAGATCGAAGGCCTCGCGCTCGAACCAGTTGGCGGAGTTCCAAACGCCGCAAAGGGAATCCAGCACCGGCTGTTCGTCATCCAGGAACACTTTCAAGCGCAGGCGCAGGTTGAAGCGATGCGAGAGCAGATGCACCACCACGGCAAAACGGGACGGATAGGCGTTGCTGGGCTCTCTATCCGCATCGCGCCTTGCCCCTCGGCCAAAGCCGGTGGCACTGGCAGTCTCGGTGTCCCACTCGGCAAGCCCGTGGGCGGCGTAATCGATGCCGCACAGATCCACCAACTGGGCAAATTCGAAGTCCTTGCCGTCGCGCAGCCGGGTGGCCACCTCCAGCAACTGTTCCCGAGGCAGCACCAGGGTCAGCTCGCCGCGATCGCGTTGGATTTCCAATTCGATCTCTTCGAACGACTCTTCCAACTTCTCGACCAGTTCGTCGAGGCGCTCGTTGGGGGTCGCGTCAGCAGAATAGCTCATAGGGCCGGCTCAGCGGGCGATGGTGTTGGTACGGCGGATCTTGTTCTGCAACTGCAGAATGCCGTATATCAGAGCTTCAGCAGTGGGGGGCAGCCCGGCACATAGACGTCCACTGGGACGATGCGGTCGCAGCCACGCACCACCGAGTAGGAATAGTGGTAGTAACCGCCGCCGTTGGCGCATGAACCCATGGAAATCACCCAGCGTGGCTCCGCCATCTGATCGTAGACCTTGCGCAGCGCCGGGGCCATCTTGTTGACCAGGGTGCCCGCAACGATCATGACGTCGGACTGGCGGGGGCTGGGGCGGAACACGATACCGAAGCGGTCCAAATCGTAGCGCGATGCACCGGCCTGCATCATCTCCACCGCGCAACAGGCCAGCCCGAAGGTCATCGGCCACATGGAGCCGGTACGGGCCCAATTGATCAGCTTGTCAGCATTGGTCGTGATGAACCCCTGCTCGAGGATGCCTTCTACTCCCATTCCAGCGCCCCCTTCTTCCATTCATAAATAAAGCCGACTACCAGGATGCCCAGGAACACCATCATGGCGACGAAACCAACCATCCCGATCTGTTCCAGGACCACGGCCCAAGGAAACAGAAAGACGATTTCCAGATCGAAGATGATGAACAGGATGGCAACCAGGTAGTAGCGCACGTCGAACTTCATGCGCGCGTCCTCGAACGCCTCGAAGCCGCATTCGTAGGGGGAGTCTTTTTCGCTGTCGGGGCGCTGGGGTCCCAACAGATAGCCGAGCCCACCTACCGCGATTCCGATCACGCCGCCAACCACCAGAAACACTAGGATCGGCAGATAGTTTTCGAGCATTCGGCTCCCCTCCCCGGCCAGGCATCGATTGGCTCGGCGCCAGCGCTGGCATTATCTATAGTGCCGGGCAGTCTAGTGCAGTTGAGCAACCCCTGTCAAGTTCGTAAGAAAATGCCGATTTTATTATGAATCAGATAGTTAGAGCGACTTTTTCCTGTAAAAAAATCGCCTTGTGCAGCGATAAAAAAAGGCGCCCCGGAGTCCGGAAACGCCCTTCAGATTTGGTGCCGATGGCCGGATTTGAACCGGCACGGCTTGCGCCACCGCCCCCTCAAGACGGCGTGTCTACCAATTCCACCACATCGGCTGCTAACTCATTGCTGCTGGGGCTGTTCTTCTGCCGGCGCCGGCGCTTCCACTGCCGGTACCGCAGCGTCTCCAGGCGCCGGCGGGGCACTCTCCTCAACGGACACGGGCACCTCGAGAAGCACCTCCTCGGTAATGGCTGCCTCCGGCTCCGCGAGCGTCGGTAGCGCGCTTTCCGCCGGAACAGGAGCGTTTTCCACCGGCACCGGCACTTCGCCCTCGGGTTCGGGTTCGGTCACCACCAGCGGCGCCGCTGGAGCCGAATCCATCAGGCCCGGCACCTCGGTGGCCTGGCTGGCGAAATAAGCCAAGGCCAGACTGGTCAGGAAGAACAGGGTAGCCAAAGCGGCGGTGGTGCGGGAAAGAAACGAGGCCGAGCCGCGGGCGCCGAATACGGTGGATGAAGCCCCGCTGCCGAAGGCGGCGCCCATGTCGGCTCCCTTGCCATGCTGGATCAGGATCAGCCCGACCAGGCCAACCGCCAGCACTAGGTGAAAGACTATCAGTATGGTTTCCATAACGCTCTAAATACGCTGCTTCAGTCGGCCGCGCGGCAGATGGCGAGAAAATCCTCGGCCTTGAGGGATGCACCGCCGATCAGACCGCCGTCGATATCGGCCTTGGCGATCAATTCCTTCGCGTTGTCCGGCTTCATGCTGCCGCCGTAGAGGATCTGAACGCCGTCGGCAATCTGAGCGCTATGGGCCGCGACTCGCGAACGGATGAAGGCATGCACCTCCTGGGCCTGCTCCGGGCTGGCGGTAACGCCGGTGCCGATGGCCCACACCGGCTCGTAAGCGATCACGCCGTCGGCCAGGGCTGCAACCCCTTCCAACTCGATAACCGCGTCCAGCTGGCGGCCGACCACCTCCTCGGTGACGCCCTGCTCACGTTCTTCGAGGGTCTCGCCCACGCACAGGATGGGCTTGAGTCCCGCGGCGCGGGCCAATGCGTACTTTCGGGCCACCAGGTCATCGTCCTCCCCATAATAGGAGCGGCGCTCGGAATGACCGACGATCACGTACTTGCAGTCAAAATCCAGGAGCATGGAGGCGGCCACTTCGCCGGTATACGCCCCGGACGTCTCGCTGGCCAGGTTCTGGCCTCCCCAGGCCACGCCACTGTCCGCCAGTTGCTTCTGCACTTCGGCAAGATAGACGTAGGGGGGACAGACTGCCACCTCGGCCTTCATCGCCGGGCTGACGCCGCCGCTGATGCCAGCGAGCAGTTCCCGGGCGCTGTCGAGGGACCCGTTCATCTTCCAGTTGCCGGCTACGAGTGGCTGACGCATCTACTTCTCCCGGTGCGAAATCAAGCGCGCTAGCTTAACGGTGCCGCGCTACAAAATCAATCGCCAACGGCGATCTTTTTCGCAATCGGGCTCAGCTCAGCAGTTCGCGAACGCTGTCGGCAATCTGATCCGCCAGGCGCCGGACCTGTTCCTCGTCGCGGCCTTCGACCATCACCCGGATCAGCGGCTCGGTGCCCGAAGCGCGCAGCAGCACCCTGCCCTGCTCCGCCAGCTCTGCCTCAGCCGCCCGGACCGCCGCCCGCACCGGGTCCGACCCCAGCACATCCATGCTCCGGTCCAGACGCACGTTGACCAGGCGCTGTGGGAACTTCTCGATCCCCCGACGCAACTCGTTCAGGGACTTGCCGGTACGCCGCATCTCGGCCAGTACCTGCAGAGCCGAGACAATGCCGTCGCCGGTGGACGTGCGATCGAGGCAGATGATGTGGCCGGAAGGCTCGCCGCCCAGCACCCATCCCGCCTCCTGCATCCGGGCCATGATGTAGCGGTCGCCCACGGCGGTGCGTTCGAATCCGATCCCCAACTTTCGGAGGGCCAGTTCCAGCCCCAGGTTGCTCATTTGGGTACCTACGACCGACTGCCCATCGAGTTCACCGGCGGCCTTGCGGGCGTTTGCCACGATGTAGAGGATATCGTCTCCGTCCACCAGATTGCCGTTGCCGTCGACCAGCAGGCTGCGGTCGCCGTCGCCGTCCAGGGCGACGCCAATGTCAGCCCCATGCTTGAGCACCGCCTGGCGCAGATTCTCCGGGTGGGTGGAGCCGACCTCGTCGTTGATATTGAGGCCGTTGGGGCGATCGCCGATGGCGATCACGGAAGCGCCCAATTCGTCGAACACATGCGGGGCGATGTGATAGGTGGCCCCGTGGGCGCAGTCGACCACGATCCGGATGCCGCGGAGATTCATCAGCGACGGTACGCTGCTTTTGCAGAACTCTATGTAGCGACCCGCGGCATCATCCACCCTTTCGGCCTTACCCAGTTGGCGCGACTCGACGGTGGTCATGTCCCGCTCCAACTCCGCCTCGATGGCACTTTCTATCTCGTCCGGGAGCTTGTTGCCGTCTCCGGAGAAGAACTTGATGCCGTTGTCGTAGTGGGGGTTGTGGGAGGCGCTGATCACTATGCCGGCTTGCGCGTGCAAGGTTCGGGTGAGGTAGGCAATGCCTGGAGTCGGCATCGGCCCAAGCAGCAGGATATTCACCCCCGCTGCCGACAGCCCGGCCTCCAACGCAGACTCCAACATATAGCCGGAGATCCGGGTATCTTTGCCGATCAGTACCTTGCTGTGGGGGCCGTTACTCAGCACACGGCCGGCGGCCCAGCCCAGCTTGAGCACAAACTCCGGGGTAATCGGGGGAGTGCCGACTCGGCCACGGATGCCGTCGGTTCCAAAATGCTTGCGGCTCAAGGGACTGCTCCTTAAAGCTATATTTTTGTCGGCGGCCGATGACGGCCGAAATAAGGGAAACTCTGACGTTTAGTGTTTTTCGGCTTTCGGAAACCGCGTTTGTGCCGCGCTCATTGACTCAGGATAACCTGGGTTCGGCCAGAGCCCGCAACACCCGCAGCGCGTCGACGGTGGGCTTGACATCGTGCACCCGCAGAATGCCGGCGCCCCGCTCGGCTGCGAACAGGGCGGCGGCCAGGCTGCCGTAGAGGCGCTGTTCCACCGGTGCGTCACCCAGCAACTGGCCGATCATACGCTTCCGCGAGATCCCCACCAACAGCGGCGTCCCAAGCTCGGCGAAGCGCTGCAGACCTCGCAAAAGGGTCAGATTATGCTCCAGGCTCTTTCCGAAGCCGAAGCCCGGGTCCACCAGCAGCCGCGAGCGGGGTATACCCGCCGCCTCGGCCGACTGCAGGCGCTGGCGCAGAAATGCGGAGACCTCGGCGAGCACGTCGGCATAGCAGGGGGCGTGCTGCATACTCCGAGGCTCGCCCCGCATGTGCATCAGACACACCGGCACCGCGCAATCGCGGGCCGCCTCCAGACTACCCGGGCCGCGCAGGGCCCATACGTCGTTGATCATGCCGGCACCCGCCGCCACCGCCGCACGCATTACTTCTGCCTTGCCGGTATCGATGGAAACGGGTACCGGCAGTTCCCGTTGCAGGGCCTCGATCAGCGGCACCACGCGGTCGATCTCTTCCGCCGCACTCACCGGTTGCGCCCCGGGGCGGGTGGACTCGCCGCCGACATCGATGATGTCGACACCCTCCTCTACCATCCGGCGGGCGTGCGCCAACGCGACTTCGAAATCAATAAAGCGACCCCCGTCCGAAAAGGAATCGGGGGTCGCGTTGAGGATGCCCATCACCAGGGGCCGGGACAACTCCAGAATGCGGCCGGCACAATCCAGATGCTGGCTCACCGGCGTAAGTGGCTCCTCGCGGTACGCCGGAGATGACCTCGGCTAGTGCTGGTTCGCCGGATCGCCGATGCTGCTGCCCTTCGGGCCGTCGGTCTGGCCCGCCGCAGCGGAACCGCCCGTCTTGGTCGCGGAGCCGGTCCCAGGCTCGTCCTCGTCCCAATCCGCGGGGGGACGCGGCTCCTTGCCGCTCATGATGTCGTCTATCTGGCCCGCATCGATGGTTTCATACTTGATCAGGGCTGCTGCCATCAAGTGCAGCTTCTCCAAATTGGCAGTCAAGATGTCGCGCGCCCGCTCGTAATTGCGATCGATGAACTTGCGGATCTCCTCGTCGATGGCGTGGGCAGTCTCGTCGGACACCGACTTGTGCTTGGCAACCGAGTGACCGAGGAACACCTCTTCTTCTTCCTCGCTGTAGGTAAGCGGGCCCAGGCGCTCGGACAGGCCCCACTTTGTGACCATGGCGCGCGCGATCTCGGTGGCGCGCATGATGTCGTTGGAGGCGCCGGTGGTCACGCGCTCCGAGCCCAGTACCAATTCTTCGGCCAGGCGCCCCCCGAAGAGACTGGAGATCTGGCTCTCAAGGTGCTCGCGGCTGTGGCTGTAGCGGTCCTCTTCGGGCAGAAACATAGTCACACCCAGGGCCCGGCCGCGCGGGATGATGCTGACCTTGTAGACTGGGTCATGCGACGGCACCAGGCGGCCAACGATGGCGTGTCCGGCCTCGTGGAAGGCGGTGAGGCGCTTTTCCTCGTCGCTCATCACCATCGAACGGCGCTCGGCGCCCATCATGATCTTGTCCTTGGCCTTTTCCATCTCTTCCATGTCCACCACACGCTTATTGGCGCGGGCCGCAAACAGGGCTGCCTCATTGACCAGATTGGCCAGGTCGGCCCCGGAGAAACCCGGCGTACCCCGGGCAATAATGCTCGCGTTCACGTTGTCGGAAAGGGCAACCTTGCGCAGGTGCACCTTGAGGATCTGCTCGCGCCCGCGCACGTCCGGCAGCGGCACTACCACCTGACGGTCGAAGCGTCCGGGGCGCAGCAAGGCCGGGTCCAGGACGTCCGGGCGGTTGGTGGCGGCGATAACGATCACCCCTTCGTTACCCTCGAATCCGTCCATCTCCACCAGCAACTGGTTCAGGGTCTGCTCGCGCTCGTCATGGCCTCCGCCCAAACCAGCGCCGCGGTGGCGTCCCACCGCATCGATCTCATCGATAAAGATGATGCAGGGGGCGTGCTTCTTGGCCTGTTCGAACATGTCGCGCACGCGCGATGCGCCGACGCCGACGAACATCTCCACGAAGTCGGAACCGGAGATGGTGAAAAACGGCACCTTGGCCTCGCCGGCGATCGCCCGCGCCAGCAGCGTCTTGCCGGTACCCGGGGAACCGACCATCAGCACGCCGCGGGGAATCTTGCCGCCGAGCTTCTGGAACTTTGACGGGTCGCGCAGGAAGTCCACCACTTCGGTCACCTCCTCCTTCGCCTCTTCCACGCCGGCGACGTCGTTGAAGGTCACCTTGACCTGGTCCTCGCTCAACATCCGGGCCCGGCTCTTGCCGAAAGTCATGGCACCGCGGCCTCCGCCGCCGCCTTGCATCTGACGCATGAAGAAAATCCACAAACCGATCAGGATGAACAGCGGGAACCAGTTGATCAGAATTTGCATCAGGATTGACGGCTTCTCCGGCGGGCTCGCGATGATCTCGACACCGTTGTTCAGCAGGTCGCTGACCATGCCGTCGTCGCCCGGGCTGTAGGTGGAGAAGCGCTGCCCCGTCAACGTCGTGCCGTCGATGGCACGGCCGTTGATCTCGACCTTCTGCACCGAACCGCGCTCCACCTCTTCCAGAAACTGCGAATAAGGCAGCTGTTGAGACTTCGGTTTCTGGGTGCTGAAGCTATTGAATACCGACATCAGGACAATCGCGATGATCACCCAAAGAATGAGATTTTTTGCCATATCGTTCAAGGTCTTGACCCTCGATCAGTGCGGTCGTCCCAAGCCGTCTAGGGACGGGAATACACAGCTTTTTGCTAAGTTACTATACTTTGCGGCCACTAGCTACCAGGTAGACCTCGCGGCTGCGTGGGCGCGAGGCCTGGGGTTTGCGCGACGCCACCTTGGCAAAGGCCGCCCGCAAGTCCCGTACGTACTGGTCGAAACCGTCGCCATGAAACGATTTGACCACCAGCGCCCCGCCCGGTTTCAAAACCTTGCGGGCGAAATCCAACGCCAGCTCGCAAAGGTACATGGCGCGCGGCTGATCTACCGCGTTCATACCGGAAACATTGGGCGCCATGTCGGAGATTACAAGATCCACCGGTTGGCCCCCCAGGCGCTGCTCCAACGCTGCCAGCGGCGCGTCTTCGCGGAAGTCGCCCAAGATGAACTCGACCCCCGGTAGCTCGTCCATAGGCAGAATATCGAGCGCCAGCACCTGGCCTTGATCACCCACCAACCGCTTGGCTACCTGGGACCAGCCGCCCGGCGCCGCTCCCAGGTCGACCACCCGCAGGCCCGGGCGCAACAGCCGATCGCGCCGTTGCAGCTCCAACAGTTTGTAGGCGGCGCGGGACCGGTAGCCTTCGCTCTGGGCGCGCTTGACGTAGGGGTCGTTGAAATGCCGATCGAGCCAACGTCGGCTGCTTTTGCTTTTCGCCATTTTGGGGTCTAATGCGTGGTTTGCCACGGTATAACAAACAACCGACCGGGAGCACTATGAGCCTTACCGAGCGACAGAAACGCCACCTGCGGGGCCTCGCCCATCACCTCAAGCCGGTGGTGACGGTGGGTCAAGCCGGGCTCACAGAGGGAGTGCTCAACGAGCTCGGCCTCGCCCTGGACCACCACGAACTCATCAAGGTAAAACTCGCCGGCGCCGGGCGCACCGAACGCCTCCCGATGATCGACGCTATCGCCGACCAGGCCGAGGCCGAGACGATTCTCAGTATCGGTCAAATGGCCGTGTTCTATCGCCCCAATCCGCAGAAAAAGGAAAGGCGCATCCTGCTGCCGAGCTGAGAATGAAGCGGTCTCGCGGGGCTATTCGTAGCGCACCTGCAGGATCTCGAAATGACGCGCCCCGCTTGGGGCCTGCACCACCGCCACGTCCCCCTCGAACTTGCCGATGAAAGCCCGCGCCATGGGAGAGTTCACCGAGATTAGCCCGCTCTTGATGTCGGCCTCGTCGTCGCCCACGATCCGGTAGCTGTGCTCGTCGCCGGTCTCTTCCTCAAAGGCATCGACCGTGGCGCCGAACACCACCCGGCCATCGGCTTGCAGCTTGGTTACATCGATGATCTGGGCATGGGAAAGCTTGCCCTCGATATCCTTGATGCGACCCTCTATAAAGCCTTGCTGCTCGCGCGCGGCGTGGTATTCCGCGTTCTCCTTGAGGTCGCCGTGGGCGCGCGCCTCCGCGATGGCCTTGATCACGGCCGGCCGCTCCGTCCTCTTGAGCTTCTCCAGCTCGCTGCGCAGCTTCTCCGCGCCCCGAACCGTCAGCGGGACCTTACTCATCCGCAAATACCTCGCTTCAATTGTTGACTGATCGTCGAATCCACCGCCCGCCCGCGGGTCGGGGCCCCTATTCGCCCGCAGTTCGGTACAGATCCTGCAAAGAGTGCACCGTCTGGGAGTCCAGGTGCTTAAGCGCCATGCAGGTGGCCTCGGCCCCAGCTATGGTAGTAGTGTAGGCCACCTTGTGCTGCAGCGCGGCACGTCGGATCTCCGCCGAATCCAGAATCGCCTTCTTACCCTCGGTGGTATTCACGATCAAGTTGAATTCGTTGTTCTTGATCATGTCCACGATATGCGGACGCCCTTCGTTGACCTTGTTGACCCGAGTGCACGGCAGCCCAATGTCCAGGGCCACCTGGGCCGAACGGGCGGTGCCGAAAAGCTCGAAGCCGAGCGCCGCCAGGTCTTGCGCTACCTGGGCCAGGCGCGGCTTGTCCGCATCGCGCACGCTGAGCAGGGCCTTGCCGCCCCGCGGCAGCGGCTGTCCGACCCCGTCCACCGCTTTGGCATAGGCCTCGCCGAAGGTCTGGCCCACGCCCATCACCTCGCCGGTTGACTTCATCTCCGGCCCCAGCACAGTATCCACGCCGGGGAACTTGACAAAGGGGAACACCGCCTCCTTAACGAAGTAGAAGCTCGGCACCCGCTCCCTGGTCACACCCTGCTCCGCCAAGCTGGTGCCCGCCATGCAGCGCGCCGCCAACTTTGCCAGAGGCACGCCGGTGGCTTTGGAAACGAACGGCACCGTCCGCGAGGCCCGGGGGTTCACCTCCAGCACGTAAATCCGGTTGTCCTGGATCGCAAACTGGGTGTTCATCAGCCCGACCACCCCCAATTCCCTGGCCATCTTCGCCATTTGCTCGCGCATCCGATCCTGCTGGGCGGGCGACAGGGTATAGGGGGAGAGAGCAGGCGGAATCTCCCGAGTGGACACCGGCCTGCTCGATATGTTCCATAATGCCGCCGATCAGCACGGCTTCGCCGTCGCAGATGGCGTCCACATCCACCTCTATCGCGTCGTCGAGAAATCGGTCAAGCAGTACCGGCGATTCATTGGATACCTTGACCGCATAGCCCATATAGTTGCGCAGGTCGGTCTCATTGTAGACGATTTCCATGGCCCGCCCCCCGAGCACGTAGGAGGGACGCACCACCAGCGGGTATCCGATCTCCTCGGCCAGACGCACCGCCTCTTCCTGCTCGCGGGCGGTGCGGTTGGGGGGCTGGTGCAGACCCAATTTGTGCAGCATCTGCTGAAAGCGCTCGCGGTCCTCCGCCAAGTCGATGGAATCCGGGGTAGTCCCGATGATCGGGGCGCCCGCGGCCTCCAGGTCCCGCGCCAGCTTGAGCGGGGTCTGGCCCCCGAACTGCACGATCACCCCTTCAGGCTGCTCTTTGTCGATAATTTCCAGTACGTCTTCCAGGGTCAGGGGCTCGAAATACAGCCGGTCGGAGGTATCGTAGTCGGTTGACACGGTCTCCGGGTTGCAGTTGACCATAATGGTCTCGTAGCCGTCTTCGCGCATGGCGAACGCGGCATGCACGCAGCAATAATCGAACTCGATACCCTGGCCGATCCGGTTCGGCCCGCCGCCAAGCACCATGATCTTCTTGCGCTCGGACGGGGCGGCCTCGCACTCCTCCTCATAGGTGGAGTACATATAGGCGGTGTCGGTAGCAAACTCCGCGGCGCAGGTGTCCACCCGCTTGTAGACCGGGCGCACGCCGCATTTGCGGCGCAGCTCGCGCAGGGCCTGCTCGCTGCTGTCCACCAGCCGGGCCAGGCGCCGGTCGGAAAAGCCCTTGCGCTTGAGCGCCAGCAGGCGCTCCCGGTCGAGGGCGCCGAGGCCCTGTTCGCGGATCTCGGCCTCGGTGTTAACCAGGTCCTGGATCTGGATCAGGAACCAGGGATCGACGCGGCAGAGCTCGTGGACGTCTTCGAGGCTCAGGCCGTAGCGGAAGGCGTCGGCCAGGTACCAAAGGCGCTCGGCCCCGGGCTGGCGCAGCTCCCGGCGCAGCACGTCCATGACATCGTCGCGGGCCAGGTCGAGGATTTCGTCCAAGCCGTACTTGTCGGTCTCCAGCCCCCGCAACGCCTTTTGCAGGGACTCCTGGAAGGTGCGCCCAATGGCCATCACCTCCCCCACCGATTTCATCTGGGTGGTGAGTCGGGCATCGGCCTGGGGGAACTTCTCGAACGCGAAGCGCGGCACCTTGGTGACCACATAATCAATGCTCGGTTCGAAGCTGGCCGGGGTGGCACCGCCGGTGATCTCGTTCCTAAGCTCGTCCAGGGTATAACCCACCGCCAGCTTCGCAGCCACCTTGGCGATCGGGAAGCCGGTGGCCTTCGAGGCCAGGGCCGAAGAACGCGACACCCGCGGGTTCATCTCGATAATGATCAGGCGCCCGTTGTCGGGATTGACCGCGAACTGCACGTTGGAGCCGCCGGTATCGACGCCGATCTCGCGCAGCACCGCCAGCGAGGCGTCGCGCATGATCTGGTATTCCTTGTCGGTCAGGGTCTGGGCCGGGGCAACCGTAATGGAGTCGCCGGTGTGCACCCCCATGGGGTCCAGATTCTCGATTGAGCAGATGATGATGCAGTTGTCCTTGTGATCGCGCACCACCTCCATCTCGTACTCTTTCCAGCCGATGATGGATTCCTCGATCAGCAGTTCGCTGGTGGGCGACAGGTCCAGGCCGCGCTCGCAGATCTCGACGAACTCCTCCTGGTTGTAGGCAATGCCGCCGCCGCTGCCGCCCATGGTGAAAGACGGCCGGATAATGGTCGGAAAACCCACTTCGGACAGCGCCCGGTGGGCATCTTCCATGTTGTGAGCAATGGCGGATACGGGCATGTCGAGGCCGATCTTGCGCATCGCCTGGCGGAACAGGTCCCGGTCCTCGGCCTTGTCGATGGCCTCGCGGGTGGCCCCGATCATCTCCACCCCGTAGCGCTCCAGCACCCCTTCGCGCACCAGGTCGAGGGCGCAATTGAGTGCTGTCTGACCGCCCATGGTGGGCAGCAGCACATCTGGACGCTCCTTGGCGATGACCCGCTCCAGGGTGCGCCAGTTGATGGGCTCCACGTACACCGCGTCGGCGCTATCCGGGTCGGTCATGATGGTGGCCGGGTTGGAGTTGACCAGGACCACTCGAAAGCCCTCCTCCCGCAAGGCCTTGCAGGCCTGGGCCCCAGAGTAATCGAACTCACAGGCTTGGCCGATGACGATCGGGCCCGCCCCGATGATCAAAACGCTGTGGATATCTGTACGCTTCGGCATGATAGTTCCGGCAATTGCTATTGTGGTTGCGCGAGGGCACCTGCCGCGGCAGGCGCTGGGCTCAGTCCTGTCCCTGCTGCATCAGGTCGATGAAATGGTCGAACACCGGCGCCACATCGTGAGGGCCCGGGCTCGCCTCGGGATGGCCCTGAAAGCCGAACGCCGGACGGTCCGAGCGGTGAATACCCTGCAACGAGCCGTCGAACAGCGACCGATGGGTGGCCCGAAGGTAATCCGGCAGACTATCCTCGTCCACCGCGAAGCCGTGGTTCTGGCTGCTGATCATCACCACCTTCGAGCCCAGATCCTGCACCGGGTGATTGGCCCCGTGGTGGCCGAACTTCATCTTCACCGTGCGGGCGCCGCTGGCCAGCGCCAGCAGCTGGTGGCCGAGGCAGATACCGAACACCGGCACCCCGGTCTCGAGGATCTGCCCGATCGCATCGATCGCATAGTCGCAGGGCTCCGGATCGCCCGGGCCGTTGGAAAGGAATACCCCGTCCGGCTGCAAGGCCAATACCTGATCCGCCGGCATCTGGGCCGGCACCACAGTGACCCGGCAACCGCGGTCCACGAGCATGCGCAGGATATTGCGCTTGATGCCGTAATCGTAGGCCACCACGTGGCGAGGCAGCCGCTCTTCGATCGGGTGCAGTGCCTCCGGCACGCCCTGCTCCAGGCTCCAGGTGCCCTGAGCCCACTCGTAGGGAGACTGGGTGCTCACCACCTTGGCCAAATCCATGCCCTTGAGCCCGGGAAAGGCCCGCGCCGCCGCCAGGGCCTGCTCCTGATCCAGCTCCGAGCCGGCCAGGATGCACCCGTTCTGGGCCCCCTTTTCGCGCAGGATTCGGGTCAGGCGCCGGGTGTCGATGCCGGCGATGGCCACCACCCCGTGCTTGGCGAGGTACTGGTCCAGGGTCATCTGGCTGCGCCAGTTGCTGGCAAGCATCGGAAGGTCGCGGATGATCAGCCCGGCAGCGTGGACATGGGAGGACTCTTCGTCATCCGCATTGGCCCCGGTGTTGCCGATGTGAGGATAGGTGAGGGTCACGATCTGCTGGCTGTACGAGGGGTCGGTGAGGATCTCCTGATAGCCGGTCATGGCGGTATTGAACACCACCTCCCCCACCGTTTGGCCATCGCCACCAATCGCCTCTCCAAAGAACAGGGAGCCGTCTTCCAGGGCTAGCAGTGCAGGCCGTTTCAAGGAAACCTCCGTTTCGCGCAGACACCAGGGCGTGGATCGGATTGACCCAATCCTTAGCGTGTATGGGGAAATGCCGGGGGACGCCGCCGCCCGCTGCTGCACGACAGCGGATGCTTCGGCGCCAGGTCCCGGCGCAAGGTGCGCACGATTCTAAAGTATCGGCTTCGGCCCTGTCTATGCGCGACCGCGCCCAAGGGCGACGGCAGCTTATAGATGTTGCCGGGTCCAGCCCAAAAGGGATCTCAGGTCCATAGCCCCGGCTTGGCGGGCAACCTCGCGCCCGTTTCGCAGCAGCATCAGGGTCGGGATGCTGCGGATACCGTATTGCCGGCTCAGACTGGGCGCCACCTCGGTATTCACCTTCAACACCCGCACCCTGGGTTCGAGTTCGGCCGCAGCCTGCTCGAGAAAGGGCGCCATCATCTTGCACGGCCCGCACCAGGGGGCCCAGAAATCCACCAGCAGGGGGATCTCGTCGCGCTGCGCGTGGCGGGCGAAGCCGGCTTCGTCCACCTCCAGCGGGCGGGCGTCGAACAGGGCCCGGTGACAGCGGCCGCATTTGGCCCCGTCCCCCAGCTTGGGGGCCGGCACCCGATTCACCCCCTGGCAATGGGGGCAGACGATATGTAGGGAATCGCTCATGGCTCAACCTTTGCCTCGATCGCTGAATAGAATTGTCTTACTATTTCCGGGCCCGAAGTCCGGTTTTCAAGCGCCGCCGCCGCTTGTCATGGCTCGCTGCCGCCCCCATATCTCTCCCGCACCAGAAAATCATCGCAAGCAGCAGACCCCAGGATCCTCCCCATGGCCGACTCCCCCTACATCGTAAACGTCACCGCCCAGGACTTCGCCGAAACCGTCCTGGCGACATCCCGAAGCACGCCCGTACTGGTCGACTTCTGGGCCGACTGGTGCAGCCCTTGTCAGACGCTGATGCCGGTGTTGGCGAAGCTGGCGGAGGAGTACCAAGGCGCCTTCCTGTTGGCCAAGGTGAATACCGAAGAGGAGCGGGAGTTGGCGGCCCAGTTCGGCATCCGCAGCCTGCCCACGGTGCAACTGTTCAAGGACGGCCAGCCGGTGGACCAGTTCATGGGGGCCTTGCCGGAATCGGAGATTCGCCGCTTCCTCGAGCCCCACCTGCCTCGGCCTTCCGACGACTTGGTGGAACAGGCCCAGCAACTGCTGCGCCAAGGCGACGGCGACGGCGCCCAGCAGCTCGTCGAGCAGGCTTTGGCGGAAGACCCGGACAACCCCCGTACTCAGCTCGCCTTTGCCCGGGTCAGCGCCACCCTGGGGCATTTCGATCAAGCGGAGCAGGCCCTGGAGCGACTGCCACTGGACCAGCAGGACGAACCGGAGACGCGGGCGCTGCGGGCCCAGATCCTGTTCGACCGGATCACCGAGCAGGCACCGGCGCCAGCCGAACTCCAACAGCGCCTGCAGAACGGCACGGCGGACTCCCAGACCATCTACCAGCTGGCCGCCCACCGGGTAATGGACGGCGACTACGAGAACGCCCTGGCGCAGCTGCTTGCGCTGATGCAAAAAGACCGAGCCTACGGCGATGACGCCGCCCGCAAGGGGCTGCTGGCGGTATTCGATATCCTGGGCGGCAGCGGCGAGCTGGTCAAACGCTACCGCAACCGCATGTTCAATCTGCTGCATTAACGCGGAAACGCTGACGCGAACTGCCGCCCGGTTATTACAGGCTGGCTATAAACCCTTTTACCAGCAGTCTTCACCGTCGATCGTTCGGGGCGATTGAGCAGGGCTTGATGACCTGAGCCGCACGGCAAACGCTGAGCGCCGACGTTCCCTTTAAGCAATCGCTTGCCCCACCCGACGCTGCGCGGTATTTTCTCCCATTACTTCATCACGGTGCCGCTCGGCGGCAAGAGGATTCGGCATGGGCGACGGAGGCACCCACGGCACCTGCCCCTATCTTGGCTACGGGCTGCGTCTGCAGCGGGAATTCATCGGGCCGATCCTGCGGGACGAACCGGCGGTAGATTGGCTGGAGATCATCTCCGACAACTGGCTCCAGGCTTCGCCGGCGGAACTCCAATCCCTGGAGCAACTTCGCGAGCGGCTACCCCTGGTGCTGCATGGGATGTCTTTGGGCATAGGCGATGCCGGGCCGCTGGACCTGGAATATCTGACCCGCCTCAAGGCCCTCGCCGAGCAACTGCGGGCACCCTGGGTTTCCGATCATCTCTGCAGCGGCCCCAGGCGCGAGGGACACGCACTGGATCTCAGCCCCCTGCCCCGCACCCGCGCCAGCGTTGCGCACCTGTTGCCACGCATCCGCGAGGTGCGACAACGCCTGGAACGCCCGCTACTGCTGGAGAACATTCCACAGCCCGCGGCGGCGGGCATCGAGGAGATGGACGACTGGACCTTCATCGCGGAAGTGGCGGAGGGGTCGGACTCCCTGATCCTGCTCGACCTCGACAACCTCTATCTTTCCGCCCTCGCCCAGCGCCGCGACCCGATGGACCTGCTGGCGCGCCTGCCCGCAGAGCGCATCTGCCAACTGCACCTGGGCAGCCGACCCGATCCGGGGGAATTGCCGGCGGCAGAGAATCCCGTCTGGCGCTTTTTCCAGAGTGCCCTGGACCTTATCGCCCCGGTCAGCACCATGCTGGAGCCGACCAACAGCCTGCCCCCCCTTGCCCAGTTGCTGGAAGACCTGCGAGACATTAGGGATTTGGCCGCAGCGGCCTGAAGCGGCTTGGGGCTGGACCGCTCCCCGAACCGGACCGGCGCCCGCCGGACAGCGGGCACCGGGATAGTAGAACCAATCAACGGTAAGAAGATTGACCGTAGCCCTGGGGCTGGCCGTAGCCTTGTTGGGGCTGACCGTATCCCTGCGGCGGCTGACCATAGCCTTGCTGGGGTTGACCGTAACCCTGTGGCGGCTGGCCATAGCCTTGCCGGGACTGGCCGTATCCCTGCGGCGGCTGACCATAGCCTTGCCGGGGCTGGCCGTAACCCTGCGGCGGCTGACCATAGCCTTGCTGGGGTTGACCGTAACCCTGTGGCGGCTGGCCATAGCCTTGCTGAGGCTGGCCGTAACCGGCCGGGGCCTGAACGGGGCCCGCGCCGCCTTGCTTCTGGGCCTGGCCCTGACCCTTCTGCTGCTCCATCTCCATCATTTGCTGGGCAAAGGCTTCGGCCTCGTCGCCACCGACCACCCCATCCCCGTTGAGGTCCATCTCGGCGAACTCATCGGCAAACGGCTTCAGATACTCCTCCCGTGAGACGCTGCCGTCCCCGTCGCCATCGTACTCCTGCATAAAGAACTTCACGGGATCGCCACCCTGGCCGCAGGCGAGAGGCGCGGCAAGGGCGAGCAAAAGGGCTGGAAAGATCGACTTCATGGGGGCTCCTCTCAGCTGGATTCGGGTTGGTCTCCTGGTTCAGGGGTGCGCTGGGGCACCCCTGAACTCTAGCCCGCATTCCCTCGCACTGCTAGCCCGAACCTGGGGCAATCTCGTACCCACGCAGAAGCGGCGCCCCGCGCCGATGGCTCTTCGTCGGGGGAGACCCGCCCAACGCCGAATCGCGCCGAGGGCGGCGCTCCTACGCCGCGAGCAACCCGCTCTCAGTCCTTTTCCAACAGCACCGCGTGCGCCGCCGCCAGTCGCGCCACCGGTACGCGGGGGGCCGAGCAGGAAACGTAATCCAGCCCGGCATTATGGCAGAAGGCAATGGAGGACGGATGGCCGCCGTGCTCGCCGCAGATGCCTACCAGCAGCCCGGGCTTGGTCTTGCGTCCCCACTCCACGGCCACCTCCATCAGCTTGCCGACGCCGTTGACGTCCAGCACCTCGAACGGGTTGTCGCGCAGGATGCCGGCCTCGTTGTACATGGGCAGGAACTTGTTCTCTGCATCCTCCCGGGAGAACGAGAAGGCGGCCTGGGTCAGGTCGTTGGTGCCGAAGGAGAAGAACTCGGCCTCCTCGGCCAGGCGATCGGCGCGCATGCAGGCCCGCACCACCTCGATCATGGTGCCGAACTCGAACTTCACCGGCTGGCCGTAGGCCGCCTCCACCTGCTGGTGGGCGACCTCCACATAGCGCTTGACGTGCAGCAATTCCTCCACTGTGCAGACCTGGGGCACCTTGATCTTGGGGTGCACCTCAATGCCCTTCTGGGCGCACTCGGCGGCGGCCTCCAGAATGGCCCGGATCTGCATCATGTAGATTTCCGGGAAGGTGATGCCCAGGCGTACCCCGCGGTGACCGAGCATCGGATTGGTCTCGTACAGGGCGCGCACCTTCTTGAGCATCGCCTCCTTCTTGGCGATAGCCTCCTCCACCAAGTGGGCCTCCACCAGGTGACGAATGTTCTCCGCCTCGGCGCGGGCCTTGGTCGGATCTTCCAACAGGCTCAGGGTGCCGGCCAGCACTTCCATTCCGCGCACCGTGCCCTTGAGCTTGTAGAGGTACTCCAGCTCTTCCTGCAGCTGCCGCTCGCCGGGCAGGAACTCGTGGATCGGCGGGTCGAGCAGCCGGATGGTCACCGGGCGCGGGGACATTGCCTCGAACAGACCCTGGAAGTCGGAGCGCTGCATCGGCAGCAGCTTGTCCAGGGCGGCCTGGCGCTGCTCCTGGTTGTCGGCGACGATCATCTCGATCACTACCGGCAGACGCTCGACGTCGTTGAACATGCGCTCGGTGCGGCAGAGGCCGATGCCCATGGCGCCGTACTTGAGGGCACGATGAGCGTCCTCGGCCGTATCGGCGTTGGCCAGCACCTGCATACGAGCGGTCTCGTCGGCCCAACCCAGGAGGACATTCAGCTCGGGAGAGAACTCGGGCTCGACGGTGGGCACCCGACCCAGGTAGACATTGCCGCTGGTGCCGTCAATGGTGATCAGGTCACCCTCGTGGATGGTGGTGTCGCCTACGAAAGCCTCGCGCAGCTGCACATCGACCTGGATGCCCTCGGCCCCGGCCACGCAGGGCTTGCCCATGCCGCGCGCCACCACGGCGGCATGGGAGGTCTTACCGCCGCGGCTGGTGAGGATGCCCTCGGAAGCGAAGAAGCCGTGGATGTCCTCCGGCTTGGTCTCTTCGCGCACCAGGATCACCGGCTGGCCGCCGCGCCCGAGTTGCTCGGCGCGGTCGGCGTCGAATACCGCATGCCCGCAGGATGCACCCGGCGAGGCCGGCAGGCCCTGGGCCATGGGGCGGGCCTTGGCGCTGGCATCCAGCCGCGGGTAAAGCATCTGCTCTAGATGGTCCGGGTCAATGCGCAGCAAGGCCTGGCGCTTGTCGATCAGACCCTCGCGTTCCATCTCCACCGAGGTACGCACCATGGCGACGGCATTCATCTTGCCGTTGCGGGTCTGCAGGCAGTAGAGGGTGCCGCGCTCGATGGTGAACTCGAAGTCCTGGATCTCGGTGTAGTGCGTCTCCAAGCGCTGGCGCAGGGCCTCGAGCTGGCGATGCATCTCCGGCATCTCCTGGGCCAGGCGGTCAATCGGCTTGGGGGTGCGGATGCCGGCCACCACGTCCTCGCCCTGGGCATTGACCAGGTACTCGCCGTACAGCTTGTTCTCGCCGCTGCCCGGGTTGCGGGTGAACGCCACGCCGGTGGCGGAATCGTCGCCGCGGTTGCCAAACACCATGGTGCAGATGTTCACCGCGGTTCCGTTGGCCATGTCCGGAGTAATGTGGAACTCGCGCCGGTAGTCCACCGCGCGCTTGCCCATCCAAGAATTGAACACCGCCTTGATGGCGATCTCCAGCTGCTCGTAGGGGTCCTGCGGGAACGGCCGGCCGGTCTGGCCCTCCACCACCTTCAGGAACCGCTCACTGATGTCCTTGAGGTCGGCGCCGGACAGGCCGACGTCCTCTTTGACATGGGCCCGCTCTTTGACAGCCTCGAACTCGACGTCGAACAGCTCATCGTCGATGCCCAGGGCCACCTTGCCAAAGAGCTGGATGAAGCGGCGATAGGCATCGTAGCCGAAGCGCTCGTCGCCGGTCTGGCGGATCTCGCCCTGCAGGGTCTCGGTGTTCAGGCCCAGATTGAGAATCGTGTCCATCATGCCCGGCATGGACATGGCGGAGCCGGAGCGCACCGACACCAGCAGTGGGTTGCCGGGGTCGCCGAAGCCCTTGCCGGTCGCCTGTTCCACCTGGGCCATTTGGCTGCGCACTTCCTCCATCGCCCCGGGCGGCAGTTCCTTATCCTGGTGGGCCAGGTATTCCAGGCAGGCCTCGGTCGTGATCACGAAGCCCGGCGGCACATTGAGCCCGATCTGGGTCATCTCGCAGAGGTTCGCCCCTTTGCCTCCCAGCAATTTCTTGTTTTTCCCGTCGCCTTCGGTGAACGCAAAGACCCGCTTGATTACCGCACTGTCATTCATTGATTGCCATCCTCTACTGCACAGGGGTGATTGACCGAAGCCGCCGCCGAACGCGGTCGCCTCGAAGCCTCGTTGGGCTAAAAAGGGGGGATTCTACCCGATATTCATTGCAACGGGGTGAAAGGCTTCGACCTGGAATCGGCTGGAAGCAAAGGAAGCGCCCAACCGGTGAGAGCGGCGCCGCTCAGGAGGCCCTTTTCGATCGCTTCGGTCGATTGGAGACCAGACCCCTCAGGCACCGCGTTTCGACCAGGGGTACTCAAAACGCCCGCTACGGCGATTTCAGCCGCTCCCCGAAGGGACGTTACTGCCCACTCAGACCGCCTGGACCAGGAACTCCTGATGGGTGTCGATCACCAGGTCTAGCTGGGCGAGAAAAGCGTCCACGCACTCCGGATCAAAATGGCGGCCGCGCTCGCGCACCAGATAGTCCAACGCCCGTTGCACCGACCAGGCGGCTTTGTACGGGCGTGGCGAGACCAGCGCATCGAACACGTCCGCGACCGCTACAATGCGGGCGGCGATCGGGATGTCCGGCCCCCGCAGTCCGAAGGGATAGCCGTCGCCATCGAAGCGCTCGTGGTGGCAGATAGCGATCTCAGCCCCCGCTTGCAGGTAACAGGATTGGCTGTCTTTGAGGATTTTGTAACCGATGTCGGTATGCGAGCGCATCACCTCCCATTCCGCCATGCTGAGCCGGCCCGGTTTGAGCAGGATATGGTCGGGCATGCCGATCTTGCCGATGTCGTGCATCGGCGCGGAGTGTTCGATGATCTCGCACTGACTCAACGGCAGATCCAGGGTCTCGGCAATCACGCGGCTGTAACTGGCAATCCGCAGCACATGATTGCCGGTATCGCCGTCTCGAAACTCCCCGGCCCGGGCCAGCCGCAACAGGGTTTCACGCTCACGTTCCGCGAGCTTGCGCTCGGTCCGGCGGGACTCGCTTTCCAGCCAGTGGGCGCGGCCCTCGATCGAACGCTGCTGGCGCCACAGCGTCACCAGTGTACGGCACCGCAGCAGACATTGGTGCCGGTCGATGGGGTAATTGAGAAAGTCGGTGACACCCAATTCCAATGCGAATCGGCAAGCCTCAGCGTCGTGACTGCGGGCAGCGATCAACAGGGGCACGTGCCGGCAACCGGGGTGCGCGCGGACCGAGCGCAGGAAGGCCCTGCTGGCTCGGTCCAGCTCGGGGCTCACCACCAGAATCAGGTCCGTATGCGCCGACGTTATCCAGCTCATTGCGCGTTCCGGCACGGCAAATCCGAACGGGTGCAGCCCCGGGTCGGACTCGATAATCAGGCGCTCCAGCTCAGCCCGGCCGCTGGCGTCGGCATCTACGATCACGATCGATGTCATACCGCCGAACCTTTGGTTGCTCATTCAGCCAATGGCAGAGACCCAACCTGGCTGGTAAAGTTGCCTTGTAGTCGGCACCCGCATCCGACGTCGCCCACCGTGGGGAGAATACCAAAGAAAGCCGCACACTGCATATTTGCGGCTCGCGGCGAGACCGGATATTTCGGGCCGAAATTCGCTCGAAGTATTGCTCATAACCCCATATAAAGCAAAATCAAAAAGCAAAGACTGAACCATACGATGAGCCCCGCGCAAACGACCATCGGCCTTACTTTCGCCGCTTATCTGGCACTGATGCTCTTTCTCGGCTGGCGGGGCTACCGCAGCACTCGAGACCTCTCCGACTTTATCCTCGGCGGCCGACGCCTGGGCAGCTGGGTCGCAGCGCTGAGTGCCGGCGCCTCGGACATGAGCGGCTGGCTGCTGCTGGGCCTACCCGGGTATGCCTACCTGGCGGGGCTGGAGTCCCTCTGGCTCTCGGTAGGCCTGCTGACCGGAACCTGGCTGAACTGGCGCCTGCAGGCCCCGCGCTTGCGGGTCTACAGCGAGATGGCTGGCAATGCCTTGACCCTGCCCGAGTTTCTGGCCAATCGCTTCCACGACCACTCCGGGCTGCTGCGCATCGTGCCCGCCCTGTTCATCCTGCTATTCTTTCTCTTTTACACCAGTTCCGGCTTGGTGGCGGGCGGCAAGCTGTTCGAGGAGGTATTCGATGTACCCTACCCCCTGGCGGTAACCACCGGGACCCTGGCGATCCTCCTCTATACCTCCTTCGGCGGCTTCCTGGCGGTGTCCTGGACCGACTTGGTTCAGGCGCTGTTGATGGCCGCCGCCCTGCTGGTGGTGCCTCTTCTTGCACTGAGCGATTCGGATACCGGACTGGGGCAGCTCGACCCGGCCCTGCTCGACGCCTTCAGCGACAGCGACGGCAACGCCCTGGGTGCGGTTGCCATCCTGTCCCTGCTGGCATGGGGCCTGGGTTATTTCGGCCAGCCCCACATCCTGGCCCGGTTTCAAGCCATCCGCTCCAGTGCCTACATCCCCAAAGCCCGGCGCATCGCGGTGACCTGGGCCGGCCTGGGGCTGGCCGGGGCGACCCTGGTGGGCATGGCCGGCGTCTCCTACGTCGACGCCCCCTTGGCGGATCCCGAGAAGATCTTCATCGTGCTGGTCAACCTGCTGTTCCATCCGCTGATCGCCGGCATCCTGCTGGCCGCGATCCTGGCCGCCATCATGAGCACCGCCGATTCCCAGCTGCTCGTATCCTCGTCCACCCTGACCGAAGACTTTTACCGGACCCTGCTGCGCCCGAACGCCGGTAGCCGCGAGTTGGTGCTGGTGGGCCGCGGTGCCGTTTTGCTGATCGCGCTGGCAGCCTACGGGCTGGCCCTCGACCCCGACAGTTCGGTGCTGAATCTAGTCTCCTACGCCTGGGCCGGATTCGGAGCCGCCTTTGGCCCGACCCTGCTGGGGGCCCTGTTCTGGCCGCGCATGACCCGAAACGGCGCACTTGCCGGCATCCTCAGCGGCGGCCTCACGGTGGTGATCTGGAAACAGCTCGAGGGCGGCCTGTACGATCTCTACGAGATTCTGCCCGGGTTCCTGATCTCGCTGTTGGCGATCGTCATTGTGAGCCTGCTGGGGCGGGCCCCTAGCGCCGAAATCGAGGCCGAGTTCAGCGCAGTTGAGCGGCGTCTGGGCTGATTCTCCGGCCGCTATCCAGTTCGGAGGCAGCGCCCGCGCCGCCGACCACTATTGCGGAAAAAGCCCGCTTAGCCCCCTGACCGAGAACGGCGCTCAGCCAGTTAGGGCCAAAGCCGGGCACGCAATCATTGATGGCGTATCGAAGCTAAGCCCCGCCTCGCGCCACCTCCGCCGGGAGATTGGTGCGGGCGATACGCTTGATCAGGGTGTACATATGGCGCAGTTGCTCGATAAAGGTCATCAGCAGCCGAACGCGTTCCAGATAGGCCGGATCGTCGGCGCGCAGCCGGCCGGCGTGGCGCGCGAACAGGCCGTCGGCCAACGCCCGGATCTCGTCTTTCATCAGGACCACGTCCTGGGCCGCCCGCTGATCGTTCTGACCCACCGCCCGCACCGACAACTCCAGGGCTTTGCGCACCCCCTGCCACAGACCTTCGACCATCGTCTGCGTCTCCTCGCTGCCACGCTCGAATTCTCCCTCCAGATAGGTCTTAGCCACGCCTACCATCTCCGCTTCCATAATATCGGACAGGCTCTCCAGGTTGGTCATGGCGGTCATCAACGCCTCCAGTTCCCGGCTTTCGTCGTCGGTCAGCATGGACTGACGGATATGCCCCAGGTAGCGCATGATCTCTACGTCGAGGATGTCGACCTCGTCTTCGCGCCGCGCCGCTTCGTCGATCTTGTCCCGGTTGCGCTGGTCGAAGGCCTCGTAGAGGGCATCCATCATGGCGAGGCTGATGCCGCCGGCGCGGTTGATCTCGTTACGCACGTTCTCCAGTGCCACCGCCGGCAGCTTGAGCGCCGAGCTGTCAAGAAACTCGGGCTCGATAATTACCCCCTCGGGCGTTTTCCGCTCGGGCACCAGGCGCTCGGCCAAGCGCGCAAACCAGGTGGTGAAGCCGATGAATATTAGGGTGTTGAGCACGTTGAACAGGGTGTTGGCATTGGCGATCTGCCGCGGCACCTCGGCGGCCAGCTTCTCCTGCCCTTCAAGCCCCGCAGCCACCGGCGAAAGCTGGACCGCGATATCCGCCAGCAAGGTGAGAAACGGTAGCCATATCAGGACCCCCAGGATATTGAAGCTAATGTGCACCACCGACGCCCGCACCGCCTCGGTCGGCTTGCCGAGCGCCGCCAGCAGGGCGGTGACGCAGGTGCCGATATTGGCTCCCAGGGCCAGGGCGATGCCCGCCGGCAGGGCCAAGAGTCCCTCGCTGGCCATGGCGATGGCAATGCCCACGGTGGCCGCCGAGGACTGCACCAGCCCGGTGAATACCGCCCCCGCCAGGATGCCGAACAGCGGGTTCTCCATCCGCGCCAGCAGTTCCATGAACGGCTCGTAGGTACGCAACGGCTTCATGCCGTCGCTCATCAGGCCCATGCCGTAGAACACCAGCCCCAGACCCATCACCATCATGCCTACCTGCTTGATGCGCTCGGTCTTGCCGGCAAAGGTCATGAAAAAACCGATGGCCACCGGGATCAGGGCGTAGGCGGCGATATTGAAGGCCAGGATCTGGGCGGTGACGGTGCTGCCGATATTGGCCCCCATGATCACCCCAACCGACTGCGACAGGCTCATGACCCCGGCGGTGACGAAGCCCACGACCAGCACCGTGGTGACCGAGGAGGAGTTCAGCACGCCGGTGACTAAGGCCCCGGTCAGGGCACCGAGAAAGCGGTTCACCGTGAGCTTGCGCAGGACGTCCCGCAGGGTATCGCCCGCCGCCTGCTTGAGGCCCTCCGACAGCAGTTCCAGGCCGGCGAGGAACAGGGCCAGGCCGCCGAACAGCCCCATGGCGAGTTGCAGCCAATCGATTTCGGACCCCGCCGCCGAGCTCTGGGCGGCATGCACGGCGGTCAGCCAGACGAATCCGATCAGCAGGGAAAGCATCGGGACTACCGGCAGATTCGGCAGCCAGCGGCGGGTAGCAGGTTTAATCATCGGTCGATACCTTTTCGCTTGTCTGGGCCGATCATAGCAAGCTACCGGCCCACCATCGGCAATTTTCCATCGGTTCCCATTCCGGACTGCCAACATAGCCAAACGGGTTTCGCCGACAGCATAGAATTGCGGCTTTGCTCGCGTCAGGCAATCCCGGTCGGGTGCATGCGAAGGCGATTGTAGGCCGGATAGGATTAGAACACCGGATAGACCACCGGGAGACCATAGATCACGGCGCCGCCGAGAAAGAACGCAAGAAACGCCCAGGAGCCCCAGTGCTCCAGCTTGAAAAAGACGATCTGCAGCACCGATCGGAAGAGCCAAAACAGCGCGAACGCACCCAGAAACACCCGCCCCAGTGCGGTGTTCAACAGTTCGTCTGCGTGGGCGAACGACAGATAGGCCAAGATCCCGAACACAAAGGCCAGGCTGAGATTCAGGACCTGCATGATCGCCTGGTTGAGTTTGCTGAGCCGGGGAAGTTGCTCAGCCCAGGCAAAGATCTTCCAAAACGACAAGTGGAACAGGATCAGCGCGACGCAGTACACGCCGCCGATTCGGACCAATGTTTCCATACCGGTCTCCTTTCACCCCCGGTGCGGAGCAATCGACCTTCGGGCCGCCACGATATCAGAGTGCCGAGTCGTCCGGGGAACCGCTAGGGATGGTCGATCTTTCCGGGATCAACCCAAGCCTGGCCTGTCTCCCGGCGCGGGTTGCTCTCAGCGGTACTTGGCTGCGGTGATGAATTGGCCAAACGACTCGCACCAGACCACCGCAGTGGTGTAGTCCGACGGATCGATACCCGGCGGGACGTCCACAACGAAATTCTCGAATGTCTTGACGTCTCCGATACGGATCATCCTGTTCTTCAAACGATTGAAATCAGCCTCGGTCTCAACGAATTCGGGCGACAGATAGAGCTTGTAATCCGGACCGGGCGCGAGTTTGCCCATCAGCGTTACGGCACCGGGACCAACCGAAACCCTGCCTTCGCCCCAGTGCAGCGCGTCGCTGTCTCTCAGGTCCCGCCGGAATTGACCCGTGTACTCAGCGTTAGAAGACACGGCCATTATCTCCGCTTGGCTCGGAGCCGGCGGGGCGATGAGGATCGGCAGCGCGTAGATTCCGGCTGCGAATCCAGCCGCGCCGACGGCGCCGTGCGATGCAAACAGCAGTACAAAGCTGCGTAAGTTCATCACGAGTCCTCGGCGCGCGGTTGCGGCCTCTATCAAGGGTAGCCCGACCGGTTGGCATTCGGCGGGAGCACGATTCGGATTGCCATTCACACTATCATATTCGGCTCCGTCCGGCTGAGCGGTTCTGGTTGGAGCCCGACCGATCGCCATACGCCGGATCCGGCGGACTAACCCGCCAGCACCTCGGCTAACCTTGGCAGCACCGATTCGCAAGACGCTTCCAGCTTGAAGTCGAACAGTTCATCGGCGCGGGTGCGTCCCAGGTTGATCGCCCCCATCGGGATCTGGCGCTCGGCGGCCAGCCGGCAGAAGCGATATCCCGAATACACCATGAGCGACGAACCCAGTACCAGCAGGCCATCGGACGACAGCAAGGCTTCGCGGCACGACTCCACCCGCTCTTTGGGCACTCCTTCGCCGAAGAACACCACATCGGGCTTCAACATCCCGCCGCAGGAATCACAAGCGGGGACCTGGAAACTGCTGAAATCGCCCCTTTCGACATAGGCATCGCCATCCGGGGCCATCTCAGCTGCACGCTCGGCGAAACCCGGGTTCTTCTCCTCCAATTGGCGCTGCAGCGGGTCACGGCGAACGCGCTTGCCGCAAGCCAGGCACCTCACGATATCCAACCGGCCGTGAAGATCGACCACCTTTTTCGACCCCGCCCCCTGATGGAGCCGGTCGACATTCTGAGTGACCAACTGATGTACCCAACCGCCAACCTCCAACGCCGCCAAAGCCCGGTGGTTGGCGTTTGGGCGGGCCTGCTGAAACCAGGGCCAGCCCACCAGGCTGCGGGCCCAATAGCGTTGTCGTGTAGCGAGACTGGCAAGGAAATCACGATATTGCACCGGCGCCGGCCGCTTCCAGTTACCTTCTGCGTCCCGATAGTCGGGAATACGAGAGCCGGTGCTCACCCCGGCGCCAGTGAGCACGAACAACCTTGGGTGTCGCTCTACAAATCGGATTAGGTCATCCACGTTCATGGTACACGCGTGGAACCGGCGCTCGGATGGAGACTAGGGGGCATGAAAGCGATCTTGTTGGCCATTCTGTTTGTCTCGAGCCCCTTGGTCGAGGCGACTCAGGCCCAGGAACAACTTTCCCTACCCAGTGCATGAAATGAGGCCGATCGGCTGGGTCCGCAAGTGCGAGGGGCGAACCTTCATCTGTTGAAAGAATCCACGCTACCAGACGGCCCTGCTCGGCATGGCCAAGTTCTCTGCCATCTGGGTGCTCTGTTGGTTCGACTGGACCGAGATGCCGGAGCGGCGGGCCATCCTCCAGATGCACCCGCGCCGGGACCCGGCCGATCCGGTGCGGGGGATGTTTGCCACCCGCGCTCCGGTGCGATCGAATCTGATCGCACTGAGCCGTTGCGGCGTCCTTTCGGCGCGGGACAATATCATCGAAGTCGACGAGATCGACGCCTTCGCCGATTCGCCGCTATCGGACGCCAAGCCCTTACAAGCTCGCCCCCCCGAGCGTCAGGCGGCACCACTTCAGTGTCCAACGAGCCGGAGCGGCATGGTTCCAGGATCAGATCGATCCTGGCCATTGTAGCGGCAATATATATTCACGAGAATTCCATCGAATCCAGGCTCGGCGTTGTTTTTTGCGCCGCCTGATCGGGATTTGGCCTATCTAAAAACCCATCCAATAATACGTATTTCCGCCATAACCTTCTTCATCGAATTCGGAGACCGATTGACAACCGATAGCCCACTCCGGTCTTTCGTCCTCGCTTGGGCTATCATTGCATTTACGCACTATCTCCGAAAAGTAATCTACCATCCTGTTCTTTTGTGCGCGAATCGCAACCACATCGCCGATGTTGACAACATTGCCGCCTTCTATGCTGCTATCCGTCGTATAAGACCAGCCCTCGGGCAAAAGAACTACTTCGGTAGCTGACGCCCCGAACATGCCCCGCTTGATGCCGACTCGGACTTGATACAACTCCGCTGCTTGATCTACGTTGGAAATCCTCTCTTCCGGTAGAAATTCCTCTATTCTTGAGCGGTTCTCATCCACATCGTATTCCCAAAGCCCGTTCACTACTCCTATTGCTTCGTACTCCTCTCCCTCTGGCTCTGAAATCTTAAACCATGTTCCGCTGGCAGATCTTGAACATCCTGCTGTTTGCGCCAAAATGAATGGCAAAAAAATGAATCCAACCAAGACTTTTCTAAGCATTTCTTCCCCTGTGAGGTTTTGTTATCTGCTGGGATGGCTCTTGAGTAGGTTTGATCTGGTTGATACGCTACATTTGAAAGCGAATCACCGAGCGATCCAGCCCGCGTGCATCTTAGCCGCAGCGCCCGGACTAGGCAACAACAAACAATGCATGCGCGACCGCCAGGCGAACACCACCTCCCGCAGGGTTTTTGGCCTGCCCCTGAATTTTCTGTCGCTCGACCGACCGAATCACCGTTGACGAACATTGCGCTTGGGGAAATCGGAACGGGTAACCAGGGAACCGCGGTGCTACCCTCGTCTTGGATGCGCCCTTCTCGTCGTTCTCGTTGAAACCTGCCGCCGGTTACGCTTTGTCCTGGTTCTGCGTGTTGGTGTCGGCCTCGATGGTGGCGACCAGGCAGTTGGCCTGGCCGGTAAGGCTGGCAGCCGTGCGGAGTTCGCTGCCGTCGTGCTTGAAAGCGGAATTTCGCAAGTCGGTCCAATGCACGCTGACCACGCTTAACCCAGGGGCTTGGGCGAAGGCCTCGATCATCTCAAGGATCTGGCGGCAGGTCTGCTCGGAGCCAGAGAATCATCGAGTGGAACGAACTGGGTCTTTTCGAGATATTCTTACCTACTTGCCAACAATCGTCGCATCGCCAAGTTTCCTACTTGGGCGGCTTGTTGCAGCAGGCTGAAGGGCGGACATGGTCGTTCTCCCGCGCCGTGGTATCGGAATACTGATGCCACGCCCCTCTGATTCGTGACCAACGGTTGTTCAGCGACGGAAATCCCGCTCTTTCCAGAACCGTTACAATCGACCGGTAGTCGGCCCCGGTCGCGTCATAGCGCACGATCACCTTCCTTTTCATCAGGTCGGTCGCCACCGTCCGCACTCCGGGCATCCCGGTCAGGGCACGCTCGATCACTGCAGCACCGGCCTCACCGTCCAGTGCCGGTATCCGGATACTGCGACGCACTTCCCAGGCGCCTGTGGGCTTCAGGGAATCGCTACGGCTCATTTCAGGCCTCCTTCGCTCGGCTATCGCTGCAAATCCCGTTTCATCTTGTTGAACGCTTCGCGGTCGATCTCGTCCCGCGCGTAACGCTCTTCAAGGATATCCAGAGTACTTTTCCGTTTGTTGTCGCGATCACTCCCAACCGCAAACAGGCCTTTCAAAGCCCATATGACGCCAACCACAAGCGGCAGCCAGAACAACCACATAAAGCCGCCCCCAAATCCCATAAAGAAAGCGTCGCCCATCGTTTGCGATCTCCTCAGTGATTCTTTATAAAGCCATCCGCCGCAGCCTGAGCGCATTGGTCACCACCGTCACCGAACTCATGCTCATAGCCGCGGCCGCGATCACCGGACTCAGCAGCAGGCCCATGAAGGGATAGAGCAGGCCGGCCGCCACCGGAATACCCAGCGAGTTGTAGACGAAGGCACCGAACAGGTTCTGCTTGATGTTTCTCAGCGTAGCGCGGGAAATCACGATGGCGTCGGCCACGCCCCGCAGGGAGCCTCGCATCAGGGTGATGTCCGCCGCTTCGATGGCCACGTCGGTACCGCTGCCGATGGCGATGCCTACGTCCGCACGCGCCAGGGCCGGCGCATCGTTGATACCATCGCCGACCATGGCCACCACCTCGCCTTCTGCCTGCAACGCGGCGACTGCAGCAGCCTTGTCCGCGGGCAACACCTCCGCGATGACCCGGTCCAGACCTACCTGATCAGCCACAGCCCGGGCAGTCGCGGCGTTGTCGCCAGTCAACATGACCACCTGCAGTCCGAGTTCGTGCAACCGCCGGATTGCGGCTTTGGCGTCCTCCTTGACCGGATCAGAGATGGACAAAATACCCAAGACGCGCTGATCCTCCGCCAGGTAGACCGGCGTCTCGCCCCGACTGGCCAGCGAATCAGCCGTCTTTTCCAATTCGCCCGTGACAATGTCGTTTTCGGTCATGAAAGCGGCATTGCCCAGGCGCAGCAGCCGGCCGTCCCAGGTTCCGCTTACGCCGCGTCCGGCGTGTGATCGGAAGCCGCTTACCGCTTTCGGCTCCAGGCCTCGCTCCCGGGCAGCCTCCAGGATGGATGCCCCAAGCGGGTGTTCGGAACCGATCTCCAGGGCCGCGGCTTCCCGCAACAAGGCCGCCTCGTCGATACCCGCGGAGGGAATCAGCCTTGTCAGCCGGGGCCGCCCTTCGGTAATGGTGCCGGTCTTGTCCAGCACCACCGTGGTCAAGCGGCCGGATTGCTGCAGGGCCTCGCCATTGCGAATCAGGATACCCCCTGTCGCAGCCCGGCCCACTCCCACCATGATGGAGATGGGCGTGGCCAGGCCCAGGGCGCACGGACAGGCGATCACCAGGACCGTCATGGCCGACACCATGGCATAACTAAGGCGCGGTTCGGGGCCAATCAGATACCAGACGGCGAAGCTGATCACGGCGACCACCACCACCGCCGGCACAAACACCGCCGCCACTCGGTCCACCAGGCGGCCGATGGGGGGCTTGCTGGCCTGAGCACGACGCACCAGTTCGACGATGCGGGCCAGGGCCGTATCGCGACCGATGCGAGTGGCGCGCATCAGAAAACTGCCGGACGTGTTAAGGGTGCCGCCGAAGACCTCGCCCCCGACGGTTTTCCGCACCGGCATCGGCTCGCCGGTGAGCATCGACTCGTCGACGTGGGAACCGCCTTCGAAGAGCACGCCGTCCACCGGTATCTTCTCGCCCGGGCGCACTCTGATGGTCTCTTCCAGCCCCACTTCCTCGATCGGCAGATCGGTCTCGACACCGTTGCGCATCACCCTGGCGGTGGCGGGTTGCAGGCCGATCAGCCGCTTGATCGCCTCCGACGTGCGGCCCCGGGCACTCATCTCCAACGCCGAGCCCAGCGACACCAGCGCAACGATGATCACTGCCGCTTCGAAATAGGCATGGCGGGCCAGCGAGGGCACCATATCGGGAAACAACACCACCGTGGTGGAATAGAGCCAGGCGGTGCCCGTGCCGAGGGCCACCAGGCTGTCCATGTTGCCGCGGCCATTCCTCAACGCCTGCCAGGCCCCGGTGAAGAAATGGCGGCCCACGGTAGCCAGTACCAGCAAGGTCAACAGGCTGATGCCTAGCCAGGTTGCCCTTCCCTGCTCGATCGCCGGCAGCCATCCCGCCATGCCGGCGACAAACATCGCCACGCCGATCCCACCGGCGGCGAGCGCCCGCCGCCACAGCCGGCGATATTCCCGCAGTTCCCGGATTTCCTTGTCCGCCTCGTCGGCCAGGCCTGTCAACTGTGCCGCTTCATAGCCCGCCCGGCGCACCGCGGCCAGCAAGGCTTCGACCTTCGCCTCCCCTCGCACGGTCGCGGTACGCTCCCCCAGGTTGACCGATGCGGACTTGACGCCGGGCACCTGCGCCAACGAGTCCTCGACGGCGGCGACACAACCGGCGCAGGACATGCCGGCGATCGATAGGCGAATTTCGCTTATCATAACGATAGCTTACCTAGCCTCAGTCCATGGGCCTGGCCGGGTAACCGAGCCCGGCGAGAACCGTCACCAACTGGTCAGGGTCCACGACCCCATCCACCTCGGCCGTCCTCGATTCCAGGTCGACCGTGGCTTTCTCGCAGCCTTGCAGCCCGCCGAGGGCTTTCTGCACCGTCGCCACGCAACCCCCGCATTTCATATTCTCTACGTGAAACCGTTGGCTCATCCGGTTAATCTCCCGTCAGTCATCTCGCTCACAATGATTTTGCCCGGGCTCGTCCGGTGCCCTCTGGTCGAGTTCGAAAGACTCGATCAGGTGACAGACACTATGGCCGTCCGGAACGCCGTCGGGCATGTTATCCCACTGCGCGAGCGCCTGCTCCATCCGGGTCTGCAGCCGCAGCATTTCGTCTATTTTCGCGCGGGTTTCTTGTATGCGCCGACGAATGATCCGCCTGACATCCGGGCAGGGCACTTCACCGTGCTCGGCCTGTTGCGTGATCTGCCTGATTTCGTTCAGCGTGAAACCGAGCGTCTTCGCCATGCGGATGAAGCGTAAGCGGCCGGCATCGCCCGGTGTGAACAGGCGGTATCCGTTGGCTTTTTCTCCGGCCGGATGGATCAGGCCGATGCGCGCGTAGTAGCGCACTACATGCGCCCGGGCACCGCTCTGTTTGGCGAGTTCGTTGACCGTCAGCCTAGCGGCGGCGGCTGGAATTTCGATGCTCATTTCACTGCTCTCGTTTCGGGGCTTTTGCGGACATCAAAGGATGGCCTGTTTCGAGCTTACAACCTGCGCGTTACGCACAGGTCAAGCATCCCTAACCCATTGGGCACGAGAACGGCGGAAGGGGTTCCTTTCGACGAGCGGAAAAGTATCAGGCGGTCAACTGCGCCGCGCCAGCTCTGCTGGCCCGCATGTAGCCATTTTTGCGGTATTCGTGTTAACGAGTCGTCCTAGGCGATGTCAACCGCTGGGTCGGGATAGACATCCTGAATCGCGTTCGACAGGGCCACCCCTTCCGCCATCGGCCGTTGGAATGCCTTGCGCTCGGGGATCAGCCCCTTGCCGCCAGCGCATTTATTGATCGCGCACCGCCTGGCGGAAATCATCGCCGCCCGAGGGGCCGATAGCCGATATTACTCTAGTATGGCGGGCAAAAGGCTGCGGGAGAGACCACGGTAGCGCAACCTGCACTGCCGGGCGCTCAACAACTTCGGAACTTACTTGTAGGCGCCAACACCACAGAAAAAGCCTTCGTTGTTCATCATAATGTAGCTGGTCTTCTCGCGGATCTCATCGGAACCAGGATAAGGCCATTTGTAGTCGACCCAGCCCTCGCCCGAGGAAGACGCAGTGGCGACCATGTCCTTGAATAGTTCGTCACCGTACTTGTCGAAATCAATCATGTCTTTGCCCACGAGTTGAGGCTTTTTGGCATGAGAGAGCATTACGCCCTCCAGATTCAAACAGAACACATAGAGATCCTTCTCCTGGAAGCCGCCGTCGCTGGCCGCAAAGACCACAAAGGCCTTCTCGCTTCCCATTTCGTTGACAGCGGCCTGCGCCTTCTGACTCATGGCCTTGGCCTCGTCCGGGGTGGCCATGTCAGCAGCGGTGGCCGTGCAGGCAAAAGCGGCGGCGGCAATAAAGGTAGCAGTCTTGTGCATAGAATCTCTCATTATCGGCTGATTGAGGGACGATACTGCAGCTATCCCTGTTAGCGGATGGTAGTCGCGAACATGGTAATCCGCAAGGCGAAGTCGGGTGGATTAGTATGCCGTGCCTGAAGTGCGTGGCACGCGGTCAGCAAAAATGGCGAAGCTCGAATGGCGCCATGCCACTGGGCTGCGGAGAGTTATAGGGCTATCGCTGATTTTCGCGTTCCCGTGTCCGGGCATCTCCTCTCGTGCCTGTGGTCTCGCTTTCCGGAGCGACGGAAATGGCTTTGGTCGCTGCTTAATGGCGCCTGGCTCCACTCGTTCCGAGCGCAATCCCACCCTCGGCTCAGCGATCAAACACAACGGCTAAGTGGGTCTCGTCTGAAGGGACTCTTTGTAGTCTGACAACGCACTACCGGCCCGCGTTTATACCAAAAGGCTATTGAACTCCGTCTCGACTTCAAACTTCCTCGCCGGTCCGAGCGGTGCCACCGAACTGGACGGCATACCAAAGTTTATGGTGATTGCCAACACCTCGATGGCCACTGGTGCCGGTGATCCCGAAATCGCCATCTACGGCGATGCCCTCAGTGCAATTGCACACACGTCGATCTGCCCTATGCGGTGCGCCCAAACATCAACGGTTCGACCGAGATGGTGGTTTGATTGGATCACAATTGTCGGGCGGAATAGACCTTTGCGGTCGCCACAACCTGCCGGTGAGGACGTTCGATGCGGGGCGCAACTCCGCCGAGGGAGTCATAGATCTGACCGGATGCTGAATTTTATCGACCCCGCCAGCCTGGCGCGCCCCGGCAATGTGGGATTGGGTTTCGTTCGGCTGGACATGCCTGAAGTGGCGGACAACAACACCCCCGGCTTCGAGGGCCCAGACCACGCAGGCGTGGCCTTTGCGCTTATCACCTTCGGCAGCCCCGATGGCGCTATGCATACGCAGACGTTTATCGGCCATGAACGGGGGTGAAATAAGGGCTGGTAAAGATCATCGCCTAACTCAAGATCGGGGCAGACCGCGGTGCAGGCTCAAGGTCCAGAAAAGCTGCGTATTCTCCGGCTTTTCAGCCTTTTCCGCGAGGCAGCAAATGCTGTCTGGAGCAGTCCAAATTTCACCGCTGCTCCGAGCCTATTCTTACTTACCTACCACGTCGAACTGGTAGAGCCGAAATAAGGAGCCGGCTCGCTTAAAGTTAAGGGGGCCATCTTCTTTGTCTGACGTAACCCGAAGGAGGGTCGGGCTTTGAAACACTGGGGGGCTGAAAAATTAATTCGAACCAAGCCCCTTTCATTGCGTTACCCTCTGCTATTACTTACCATACTTGATCGCGTTAATATAAGTGCGAATATCGCAACTACACTCACATACGCTACAAATGGGCTCGGCGATTTTATTATCGCATCTTGATCTTTAGATATAAGGTAAACTAGAGGAAATAGCAGAAAAGAATAAATTAATATAAAATATCGGGCATTCGATAAAATAAATTGATATTTCACTAACGCGCAGCAAGCACACGCAAGACCATAGACTAAGTACCCAACCCCAATCATCCTTGGTTCGATAGACGCACTCCCATCTGGACCACCAATAATCAGCATAAATCCCAACAATATTATGTAGAGACTAAACATTATCCCACAACATCTAGCAACTATTATCGCAGCATTAAGTATCAATATTTCTATCTCAGATGTCTTGGATTACTCCTAAGGCAACTGCAGTATCTACCCCACTCATCAACCCAATACTTAGCTTCTTCCTCCGCATGATTCCATGCTCGCCAGTTTCTATCGGGCCACTGACCAACAAAAGCATGCCCGAGCGTCCAAGGCCAACGATAGCCGGCGTCATAATGGGAAAAGGCTACGCATTGCCCTACTTTCCAGCCTTTTCCGCGAGGCGAGGAAATTAGCAGGAAATTAGGGGGCAGGATCGATATCTTTATTCTACATTTGACCCTGGCCCCTATAACTCTCCTTCGCACACCAGCGGTACAGGTTCGCCGGCTTAAGTCCGTGTTCACGGCAGTGCGCCTGCTTGCTCTGACCGCTGGCTCGCCAACGTTGCAGATGGCCTTGCCAATAGGCGCGCCTTTCGGCACGCGGTGTTCGCTTGCTCGGGGTTGTCTCTGCCATGGCTACCTCTCCTGCGGTTGCATGGCAGCAGTGTAGGCTATGCGCCGGACCCATGGCAGATGGAGTTCACCGGAGTTTTACCGAATTCACGACTATTCTATAGCTCTTCCGTACGACGTAATTACCCTTGCCTCGCCAAGGTGGCTACGGCCAGCCTGCTAAGCGATATCCACCGCCGGATCGAGATATACGTCCTGAATCGCGTTCAACAGGGCCACCCCGTCCGCCATCGGCCGTTGGAACGCCTTGCGCCCAGAGATCAGCCCCATCCCCCCTGCCCGCTTGTTGATCACCGCGGTGCGCACCGCCTGGTGCAGATCGTCGGCGCCGGAGGGGCCGCCCGAGTTGATCATGCCGATACGGCCCATATAGCAGTTGGCCACCTGGTAGCGCACCAGGTCGATGGGGTGTTCGCTGGTCAGTTCGCTGTAGACTCGGGGACTGGTCTTGCCGAATCCGATGGCGCTATAGCCGCCGTTGGTCTCGGCCTGCTTCTGCTTGATGATATCGGCCTCGATGGTGGCGGCCAGGTAGTTGGCCTGGCCGGTGAGGTCAGCGGCCACATGGTAGTCGGTGCCTTCGTGCTTGAAGGCGGAGTTGCGCAGGTAGGCCCAGAGCACCGTCACCATGCCCAGTTCGTGGGCGTGTGCGAAGGCTTCGCTCACCTCCAGGATCTGGCGCCGGGATTGTTCGGAGCCGAAGAATACCGTGGCCCCGACCGCCGCCGCGCCCAGATCGAAGGCCTGGTCCACCGCCGCGAACGGGGTCTGGTCGAAGCGGTTGGGGTAGGTCAATAACTCGTTGTGGTTGAGCTTGACCAGGAAGGGGATGCGGTGGGCGTACCTGCGACCCACCGAACCTAGCACGCCGAGGGTGGAGGCCACCGCGTTGCAGCCGCCCTCGATGGCCAGGCGTACGATGTTCTCGGGGTCGAAGTAGATCGGGTTGGGGGCGAATGAGGCGCCCGCCGAGTGTTCCACCCCCTGGTCTACGGGCAGGATCGACATATAGCCGCTGCCGCCGAGACGGCCGTGGTCGAACAGGGTCTGCAGATTGCGCAGCACCCCAGGCCGGCGATCGCTGTCGAGCACCACCCGCTCGATGAAGTCCGGCCCGGGCAGGTGCAGTTGATCGCTGGGTATGGTGCTGCAGCGGTGCCCCAGCAGGTATTCGGCTTCGTCGCCGAGGCGGATTGCTATATCGCTCATGACCTGTCTCCTTGCTTTGAGTGCATCTATAGCAAAGATAGGCCCAAGCCATTACTCGCGGCGCCATTGACAGCGTCTTTGCTTGCCGCAGATCAGCTTTCCGTCGCCTCCGCGACCAGCGCCCGCAATCGCTGGCTGCGGCGCCAGAAGCGGCGCAGGGCGCGGCTCGTGCAGCGGTATTGGCGGCCCGCCAGCGGATACAGCGTCAGCCCCTCGATCCGGCGCCGGCCCAGCGCCCCCAGCAACGGTTGGAACCAGCCGGTTTCGAGCGCCTGTATCCCCTCGCGCCAGGCGTCCAGGTCGCCGTCCAGCAGCGGGCCATGCAGGCCATCGAGCAGCACCAGCAGCTTTCCGGCTGGAGCCGCCTCCAGCAACTGCGCCAGGTCCCGCGGCTGGGGGTCGGATTCCAGTCCCCCGTGGCGGGCGAGTCCTCGGGCCAGGAGATCGTCCGCCCAGACCTGGGCGAAGGGTGCCTCAGGCGGGTTCGGCGGCAGCACCCCGGCCCCCCAATACCAGAGGCCATTTACGGGGCGCAGCCCCATTGCGGCGCGCTCCTGATTGACCGCCGCAGCGTGCAGCAGCATCTGAGTCTCGTTGAGGCGGAAGCGCCAATCGCGGGCGGCGTCGCCTTCCGGCAGGTAGGGCTCGATATGGCGGCCGACCAACGCTTCCAGGGGTTGGGTGCGCAGGGCGGGCGGCCCGGGCAGGCGCAGGTACCAACGTTCCGGGTGGACGAGTTCCAGGCGCCAGCCGTCGTCCGCGTAATAGGCCTCCACCTCGTCCGCCAGGCGACGGGCCTGCTCCGAGTCAATTTTGAGGTGGCGGGCGTCGAACAGCAGCACGCGGTCACGGTCAGCCTGCAGGTAAACCGGGTCGGCGTGCATCCAGCAGCCGGCGTCCGCCGCCAGACCCTCGCCCAATCGACACAGAGCCGCGCTGGGCAGTTCACCGCCGGGCGGCGGGGTAAGGCCGAACAGCCGAAACAGGCAGGCGCAGAGAGAGTCGAGGTCGGGGCCGGCATCGCTGCGCGCCAGCAGCCGCTCCAGGGCCGGCGCCGCCGGCCAGTCGAAGCCCGGGTCCCGGGCCTGCCGGGGCAGCGGCCCGAGCAGGCCGGGCACCAGCAGGTGCAGTCGCAGCCCCGCCATGGCCGGTACCGGCTCAGGCGGCCGGGTTGCCGGTGGAGGCGCAGCCAATGGCCGGGCTGCCCTCCTCCACCGCGTTGGTCACGGCCATCCCGCCGGAACGAGCCGGTGGGAATGAGGCCTTCGAACTCGACGAAGATGTCCACCTCTGTGCCCGACTGTCGAGTCGATCGCGGTATCTGTCGATCAGACCGCTGTAGCAGCGTCGGAATGGCATCGGGTGTCCTCGGGTCGGGCGCGGCTGAGCGGGCTGCGCTCAGCCGTCGAGCGACTCCATACGGATGCGGGTGACCGCCCCGCTAATGCACTTCAGTGCTTCGATCTGGGCGATCGCGCTGTTCATATAGCGCTCGCGCACGCTCTGGGTGAGCATCACCAAGGGCACGAAGGTCTCGCCCTCGCCAGGCTCCTTTTGCTGCATCGCCTCGATGCTGATGCCGAGTTCACCGAGGATACCGGCCACCTGGGCAATCACCCCCGGACTGTCTTCGACCTGCAGGCGCAGGTAGTAGGCGGTCTCGACCTCTTCCATCTCCAGGATCGGGTGGTCGTGCAGTTCCTCGGGCTGGAACGCCAGGTGCGGCACCCGGTTCTCGGGGTCGGTGGTCAGGGCCCGCACCACGTCCACCACGTCTGCCACCACCGCCGAAGCGGTGGGCTCGGATCCGGCGCCGGCGCCGTAGTATAGGGTCGGGCCGACGGCATCGCCGTGCACCAGCACCGCGTTCATCACCCCATCCACATTGGCGATCAGGCGGCGCTCCGGAATCAAGGTGGGGTGCACCCGCAGCTCGATGCCGTCCTCAGTCTTGCGGGTAACGCCCAGGTGTTTGATGCGGTAGCCGAGGGCATTGGCATAGGACACGTCCTCGCGGGTGATCTTGGTGATCCCCTCCGTGTACACCTTATCGAACTGCAGCGGGATGCCGAAGGCAATTGAAGCGAGGATGGTTAGCTTGTGGGCGGCGTCGATACCTTCTACGTCGAAGGTGGGATCGGCCTCCGCATAGCCCAACGCCTGGGCCTCGGCCAACACCTCGCCGAAGTCGCGGCCTTTGTCGCGCATCTCGGTGAGGATGAAGTTGCCGGTGCCGTTGATGATGCCGGCGATCCACTCGATCTTGTTCGCCGCTAGGCCCTCGCGCACCGCCTTGATGATGGGGATACCGCCGGCCACGGCGGCCTCGAAGGCGACAGTCACGCCCTTGGCCTGGGCGGCGGCGAAGATCTCGTTGCCGTGCATGGCGATCAAGGCCTTGTTGGCCGTGACCACGTGTTTGCCGTTGGCGATGGCCCGCAGCACCAGTTCCCGCGCCGGCTCGTAGCCGCCAATCAGCTCGACGACGATCTGCACATCCGGGTCGTCGACCACCGCGAAGGCATCGTCGCTGATCTTGTCGATCTGCTCCAGCCCCGAGATACTGGCGTCGTAATCGCGCGCCGCCGCATGGGTGATTCTGATGCCGCGCCCGGCGCGGCGGGCGATCTCGCTGGCATTGCGGGTAAGCACCTTGACGGTGCCGCCGCCGACGGTACCCAACCCCATAAGACCTACGTTAACCGGATTCAATGTTGTTCTCCTGTGTTCTTTCTGTCGCGGCGAAACATGTCGCGGATACCGCGGACGGCCTGGCGGATGCGGTGCTCGTTCTCTATCAGCCCGAAGCGCACGTGGTCGTCGCCGTGCTCGCCGAAACCGATCCCCGGCGACACCGCCACCTTGGCCTCCGCCAGCAGTTTCTTGCAAAACTCCAGCGAGCCCAGATGCCGGTATTGCTCCGGAATGGGCGCCCAAACGAACATGGTCGCCTGGGGCCGCTCGACCTTCCAGCCCAAGGCATTGAGACCGTCGCAGAGCACATTGCGGCGGCTTTCGTACATGGAGCAGATCTCGCGCACGCAGTCCTGGGGCCCCTCCAGAGCGGTGATGGCCGCTACCTGAATGGGGGTGAAGGTGCCGTAATCGAGGTAAGACTTCATGCGCGCCAGCGCCGCCACCAGCTTCGCGTTGCCGCACATGAAGCCGACCCGCCAGCCGGGCATGTTATAGCTTTTCGACAGCGAGAAGAACTCCACTGCCACCTCTTCGGCCCCCGGGACCTGCAGGATCGACGGCGCCTTATAGCCATCGAACACGATATCCGCATAGGCCAGGTCATGCACCACCCAGATGCTGTACTCGCGGGCGATGTCGATGACCTGCTGGAAAAATCCCAGTTCCACACACTGGGTAGTGGGGTTGCCGGGGAAGTTGAGTACCAGCATCTTCGGCCGCGGCCAGCTGTCGGTGATCGCCTCGCGCAGCTTGGCGAAGAAGTCCACCCCGGGAACCAGGGGCACGTGGCGCACATCGGCCCCGGCAATAATGAAGCCGTAGGGGTGGATCGGATAGGCGGGGTTGGGCACCAGCACCGAATCGCCCGGACCCATGCAGGCCAAGGCCAGGTGCGCCAGGCCCTCCTTGGAACCGATGGTGACGATGGCCTGGGTATCGGGGTCGAGTTCCACCTGGAAACGGTCCCGGTACCAGTTGCAAATGGCGCGGCGCAGGCGCGGAATGCCCTTGGACACCGAGTAGCGGTGGGTGTCCTTGCGCCGGGCCGCCTCGACCAGCTTCTCGACGATGTGCTGTGGCGTGGGCTGGTCCGGATTGCCCATACCGAAATCGATGATGTCCTCGCCGCGGGCCCGGGCAGCCGCCTTCAACTCGTTGACAATGTTGAAGACATAGGGCGGCAAGCGTTTGATTCGCTGAAATTCTTCCATCTGGGACACTGGACGCAAGGGCTCCCGGGGGGCGGCGAAAAAACCGCTAAGGTACTCGACAGGTAGGCAAAATGTCAATGAAATGAATCGGATATCCGGCCGGTTTCCGGCCGATCCGGGGCTTGCGCAAGGAGCCTGGATTCCGCTATGGTCGGCGCATGAATTTCTTCCCTGCAGACTCGGGCAGCGGCCTTGTGGTGCAGTCCTATGGGCCCGGCCGGGTGGTGATAAGCGGCGAACTGCTTGAGCGCAATCTGGTGCTGACCCCGGAACGAATCATCCGCGGCTGGCGCCCGAGCGACTTTGACGATCTGGCCGACCGCGACTTCGCCGACCTGGCCGGACTGGAACCGGAAATCCTGCTGCTTGGAACCGGCCGCCGCCAGCGCTTTCCCGCCCCGGAGATTTACCTTGAGCTGATCCGCCGCGGCATCGGCCTGGAGATCATGGACACCGGTGCGGCCTGCCGCACCTACAATATCCTGATGTCGGAACGGCGCCGGGTGGTGGCGGCGTTGCTGATGATCGAGGAAGATTGAGCCTGGAAAGTGCAGTTGGGCGGGGCGGGAAGCGCGTCGCCGCGCCGCCGCGCCGCGCTGGCGCTCAGTCGCAGTAGATCTCCACTTTCATCTCGTTGAGTTCGATCTGGTCGTCGATACTGTCGCCTTCGGCGCGGGAATAGCCGCGGCGCTTCTTGCCGAGGTATTGCTCTAGCCGGCTCCGATAGTACTTGCATCGGGCCTCCCGCTTCCGCTCCTGCTCGGCGCTCAGCCGGCCTTTTTCGTACTCCCGGTAGGAGCGTTGCTTGGCTGCCTCCAGATCTCGGCCCCGCTGCTCGTAGCGCTCCAGCATTTCCAATTCCCCGGGACGCAGTCCGGTACCGGACGGCGCTTGCTCCGGGTGATGGATCTCCTGCACCTCCACCTCCACCGCCGGCGGTGCTTGATCGCCGAAGTGCGTTAGACCCTCGGCATCCACCCAGCGTTTGATCTCCGCTGCCCCAATCCCGAACGCTACCACCAGGGCGCCGGCCCCCATCCAATACCGCATATCCTTTTACCTCCCAGTATTCAGCGCTGGTCCAGGGAACCCGCGCTTGACTTCCGTTTCTTCCGTTCTACTTTCTGGCGATCCCCTATTGTAAGAAATTAGATTCGAATACCAATATAAATTTATGATTAAATTGATATTATTTGAATATTGAATCTATCGAAAAACCGTCTTTTTCCAGAATGTCGCGCAGCCGGCGCAGGGCGTCCATCTGGATCTGCCTTACCCGCTCGCGGGTCACTCCGAGTTCGTTGGCCACTTCCTCCAGCGTTGAGTTCTCATAGCCGTGAAGGCCGAAGCGTCGCTCTACCACCTCACGCTGCTTGTCGTTGAGCTTGCCGAGCCAGCCTTCCAGGTTGGCATTGAAGGCCATCGTTCTGCATGCTAACCGAGGGGTCCTGGGTGACTTTTCATCGGGAATGGTGTCCAGCAGGGGTTTGTCCACATCCTTGCCGTAAGGCGTATCCACCGAAGTCACCCGTTCGTTCAGGCCCAGCATCCGCTTAACCTCGTCGATCGGCTTGTCCAGCAGCTCCGCCATCTCCTCCGCGGTCGGTTCGTGATCCAGGATCTGGGCCAGCTTGCCGGGCAGCCCGAAGATAGACATTGATCTCCTTGACTACATGAATCGGCAAACGGATGGTCCGGGTCTGATTCATGATCGCCCGCTCGATAGTCTGACGTATCCACCAGGTGGCATAGGTAGAAAAGCGAAAGCCGCGCTCAGGATCGAACTTCTCCACTGCGCGTATCAGACCTAAGTTCCCCTCCTCGATCAAATCGAGCAGCGCCAGCCCACGGTTCATATAGCGTCGGGCGATCTTGACCACCAGCCGCAGGTTGCTTTCGATCATCCGCTTGCCGCGCCGCCACATCCCCTTTCTGCGCAAGGCGGGAAAAGCAGACCTCCTCCTCCGCGGTCAGCAGTTTGGAATAACCGATCTCACTGAGATAAAGCCGGGTGGCATCCATCTGCGGGTCGTCAAGGTCCGCTTGGGGCATGTTGATGCGGGCCTTGCGGCGGACGTCGTCGAGAGTTTCGGTCGAGATCTCCGGCTCCTGGTCATCCTCGATCGCCGGGCCGTCCGTGGTTTCTAACTCCACCGGCTCTTCTCCGTCGAGCGCTGCGTCAGTCTCGGTGACCTTGCTCACCATCAGGTCTTCTCCTATGTCCCCAGCTTTGGTACCTGTCGATCTGCAAAGCTAGCCCCGCTTGGGCAGCAGAAGCAAAGGATCGACCGGCGTGCCCCGGCGGCGAATCTCAAAGTGCAACAGGGGCTGATCGTCCGGCGGCTTACCCATCTCTCCAATGTGCGCCCCCCGCGCCACCTGATCCCCCTCTTTCACCAGGATCTTTCTATTGTGACCATAGGCACTTAAGTAGTTTTTGTTATGTTTGATGATAATAAGCTGACCGTAACCGATAAGTCCACTACCGCTGTATACAATGCGGCCGGCTTCGGCGGCCAGGACCGGCTGACCGCTTCGCCCGGCAATCTTCACCCCGTTGCGGGTACGGTCCTGGGCGGAAAAGCGCTCCACCACTGGCCCAATGGTCGGCCACTGCCACTCCAGCGGTCCCGCGCTCGAAGCGGTTGCGACCGGCTTGGGCTTGGGCTTGGACTTGGCTAGCCGCGGCACGGGCTTCGGGGCCGCCGGTCGGGGCGCCGGTTTTACTAGGGTGACCTCCGGGGGAGGCTGGGTCCGCGCCTTCGGCTCAGCCGCTGGCCCCGGCTTGATTGACGGCGGGCTTGCGACCTTGCGCCGGTGGCGGCCATAGCCGCAATCGCTGCCCGGCATGGATCAGGCCGGGATTGCTAATCCCGTTCCAAGCCGCCAGTTCCCGGTAGTCCAAGCCGGTCTGCCACGCAATGGCGTACAGCGTATCACCCGGACGCACTTGGTAGAAAGCCGGGCGCTGGGCACCGGCCTGCACCCCGGGTTCCCGGTTCACCACCGGAGCCCGGTTGGGGGTGCCGCAGGCAACTACCAGCAGTCCGAGAGTCGCCACCAAAAGAATGCGCGCCGCCAGCGGACGCCGCACCATTGCTTGGCTTCTGCCCAAATTACCTTGCCCGTTCGTCGTTCACCCCCGAACCGGTAGTCGAACCCGGTTCAGGCTGGGCCGCGGGCGGCAGGCGGAGACAACCGCCGCAAAGCAGTGGCCAAGGCGCCCCTGCTCGTGCCAGCACACGCGGACACTGGATGGGGGTAACGGCTTTCGTCGCCGCAAGCCCGGGGAATCGCCGATGCATTCGATTCATGCCATTCAATCACTGCGAAGCGGCCGCCCGCCTCGTTTCGGTTTACACCTTGGCCAAGAAAAAGACTACTACCGCCAGCAGCAGCACGAGCCAGCCAATCCGGTCGATGTAGTCGCGCAACAACCGCTCCATGCGTTCGCCGCCCCAGGCCATTAGCGCCGCTACCAGAAAGAAACGCGCGCCCCGACCCACCGCCGAAGCCACAACGAACGGCAGCAGGGCCATGGAGATGGCACCGGCGGTGATGGTAAAGATCTTGTAGGGGATGGGCGAGAACCCAGCCAGGAATACCGCCCAAAAACCCCATTCGGCGAACCAGTCCTGGGCCTTGAGGAAGCCGGCCCAATAATGGCTTTCACGCAGCCAAGGCTCGATCATTTCGAAGCCGAACACCCCGATCAGATAACCCAGCAACCCCCCCAGCACCGAAGCCAGGGTGGTGAGCAGTGCAAACCACCAGGCCCGGCTTGGATTGGCCAGGCTCATGGGAGCCAACATCACGTCCGGCGGGATTGGGAAGAACGAGGACTCGGCGAAGCTCAGGCCCGCCAGATAGCGCGGTGCGTGACGATGGCGGGACCAGCCGAGCACACGGTCGTAGAGAGATGAAAATACGCGCATCAGCGGGTGCCCCCCGAGTAGTGGTACGAAACTGACCCGCTCGAGGATCTCGTGCGAATAGCCGCCATGGTTGCGGGTGACCCGCACCAGCACTTGCTCGTCTCGGGTTCCCAGAGGCAGCACCATGCGCCCGCCAACGGCCAATTGATTGACCAGGGTCTTGGGTATGCCGGCGGGCGCCGCGGTGACTACGATGCCATCGAAAGGTGCATATTGGGGCAGTCCCAGTCCGCCGTCGGAATAGTGCGGATGGATATTGCGCAGTTCCATGTCGCGCAGACGGCGCTCGGTCTGCTGCAACAGGTTCTTGATGCGCTCCATGGTGTACACCCGGCGCACCAGCCGAGACAGCACCGCGCTCTGATAGCCGGAGCCGGTGCCGATCTCCAGCACCGTATCCACCGGACGCCCCTCCAGCAGGGCCTCGGTCATGCGCGCCACCATATAGGGCTGGGAGATGGTCTGGCCGTGACCGATCGGCAGTGCGGATTCCTCATAGGCGCGGCTGGCCAGGGCCTCGTCCACAAATAAATGGCGCGGAATACTGCGCATCACCGCCAGCACGCGCTCGTCGCGGATGCCCTTGTCCCGCAGGCGCTTTACCAGCCGGTCGCGGGTGCGCTGCGAGGTCATGCCGGTGCCGAGATGCTGCGCCCTACCCCTCATGCCGACTCCGAAAGCCAGGCGCCGAGGGGATCGAGGGCCGCATGGCGGGTGAGATCTACCTGTAACGGCGTGACCGAGACATAGCCCTCGCGCAGGGCATGGAAATCGGTGCCGGGACCTGCGTCCTGCTCGGCCCCCGGCGGGCCGACCCAGTAGATCGGCCGCCCGCGGGGGTCCTTCGCGCGCACCACCGGCTCGGCCTTGTGGCGATGGCCGAGGCGGGTCGAGCGGTATCCGCGCAGCCGCTCCCAGGGCAGATCGGGAACATTGACGTTGAGAATGGTATCGACGCCCAGGGGCCGTGCCTGCATTCGGCGCACCAGATCCAGCGCCACCCGGGCCCCGCTATCGTAGTGCTGGGGGTCATGCGCGCCCATGGACACCGCCATGGCCGGGAAGCCGAGGAAGCGTCCCTCGGTGGCCGCCGCCACGGTGCCCGAATAGAGCACGTCGTCGCCCAGGTTGGGCCCGGAGTTGACTCCCGCGACCACCATATCCGGCTCCTGCTCCAGCAGCCCGGTGATCCCCAGGTGCACGCAATCCGTGGGGGTACCGTCCACCGCGATGAAGCCGTTCTCGGCTTTCCGGGCGCGTATCGGCAGCTCGAGAGTCAGGGAATTGCTGGCACCGCTGCGGTCACGCTCCGGCGCTACCACGAATACCTCCGCCATGGCCCGCAGCCGAGCCGCAAGCGCAGCCAGTCCCGGCGCCTGATAACCATCATCGTTGCTCAGCAGAATTCTCATTGCTCGCGGCCGCAAGGCATTGCACGGGAAGCGCCAGTACGCTCGTTCGTCGAAAGTTTCTAATCAAGGCCGCAGCCTGGGCGGGTCGGCACCTAACTATACTGAATTTGCGCCCCGGAAACACCATCGATCGTCAGTTCCGGAGATGTATTACAATGCCCCAATCCCACGGCAACCGCACGACCCCGATGCCCAACGAGCCCGACCAGGAAGGCGACGAAAGCCAACTGTTCCGCGACGAGATCGGTGACGTGCGCCCCTTGCAGCAGGACCGAGCAGCCCCCTTCCGGCGCAAGCGTTCGCCGCATCCCCTGCCCAGAGAGAGCCGACCCTGGGAGGAGGATCAGGCCGATCGTGATCTCTACTCCGAACACGAGATCGAGACGCCGGAGTTCCTGGAGTTCAGCCGCCCGGGAGTGCAGAAGCGGCTGCTACGAGAGTTGCGGCGCGGCCACCTGCAGATCGGCATGGAGCTGGATCTGCACGGGCTGACCGTGCGCTACGCCCGCCAGGTGCTGCAGGAGTTCCTCTACGAGTGCGGTCGCCGCGACATCCGTTGCGTTCAGATCATACACGGCAAAGGCAGCGGCTCCGAGCACCGTCAGCCGGTGCTCAAACAGAAGATCAATCTCTGGCTGCGTCAGCGCGAGGAGGTGCTGGCCTTTTGCTCCGCCCTGCGCCGGGACGGCGGCACCGGCGCGGTCTACGTGCTGCTCAAACACCAGCGGCGCCTCCGCCGCTGAACCTGCGGCGGGGGCACTGCCGGAAGCGATGCCCCGGTCGCAGCACCATGCTGCCCGCCGCCGAACCAGGCAACCACCCAGATCGCGCCTACCGCGGCTGGGTCGCGCGTCGGCAGCGGGGGCTGTTGCCCCCTGGCCCGGCCCATGCTGGTGCGGCAGACCACCACCGGCTTGCGGAAGCCCAGGCTGACGACCCGGCACCGTCGGTGCAAAAACCGGGCGCTCGGGGTTACAATGGGCGCTTTGCTCGGGAGTACCCTGATATCTAAGGCCCGCGCCCTGATCGCAGCCGTTCCGGCGTTGCGGGACCGACCCCAACCACATACATCCACAGGAGCCGATACCTTGGCCGCCCTCGCCGACGACGAATGCAAACGGATCTTTTGCGGGCATCTGGACTGGCGCAAAATCATCGCCGCGCTCGGGTTCGCGCTGGCCGCCCTGGGCCTGGCCTCGACTACCCCGAGTATCGAGATCGCCTGGGTGAGCGCCTTTCTGTTGCTCACCGTGTACCTGTTCGCCTTCGAAGTTGTGGGTGTGGACGTGGCGGCGGTCAGTATCCTGGTGCTGCTGGGCCTGACCTCCCTGCTGGCCCCCTCGATGGGACTGGAACAAGGCCTGGTAAGCACCGATCACATCTTCGACGGCTTCTCCAGTAACGCCGTGATCTCGATCATTGCGGTGATGATCATCGGCGCCGGCCTGGACAAGACCGGGGTGATGAGCTCAGGTAGCGGCGTTGATCCTTCGGCTCGGCGGAACCACCGAGGGGCGCATCATTCCCATCATCTCCAGCACCGTGGGCATCATCTCCTCGTTCATGCAGAACGTCGGGGCCGCGGCACTGTTCCTGCCGGTGGTCAGCCGCATCTCCGCCCGCTCCGGACTGCCCATGTCGCGACTGCTGATGCCGATGGGCTTCTGCGCTATCCTCGGCGGCACCGTCACCATGGTTGGCTCCAGCCCGCTGATCCTGCTCAATGACCTGCTGCTGACCTCCAACCAAGCCCTGCCCCCGGAACAGCAGATGGAGACCTGGTCGTTGTTCTCGGTCACCCCCATCGGACTGGCCCTGGTGGCCACCGGCATCGCCTATTTCGTGGTGGCCGGGCGTTGGGTGCTGCCGGGGGACGGCGAAAAAGTCACCAGCACCGACCCCATGGAATACTTCAAAAACCAGTACGGGCTGGACTACCATCTGTTCGAGGTAACGGTGCCGGCCGACAGTGCGCTGGCCGACAAGACCCTGGATGACATCGAGGGCCCGGCGCGAATCCGCGTGCTTGGCGTGCAGAACCCGGGCCGCACCCTGCGCTTCAGCCCAGGCGCCCTGGCGCGGGACGTGGGCATCGAAGGAGAGTGCGTGCTCGCCGTCCTGGCTACGGTCAGCGACCTGCGCAGCTTTGTCGACGAATACGGCCTGCACCTGCGTCAGCGGGTTACCGCCTTTGCCGAAGCCATGTCAGCCGACAAGGCCGGCATTGCCGAGATTGTGGTCCCGCCCGGCTCCAACCTGATCGGCAATAGCGCCCGCGATGTCTGGCTGCGCAAGACCTACGGCCTGGCGATGGTGGGGTTGCATCGCGCCGGCACCACGCTGGCCGGCGGTGACGGCATCCGCGACATGCCCCTGCAGGCCGGCGATACCCTGGTGGTATTCACCCAGTGGAGTTCCCTGGCGCGTATCGAGCGCGACCGCAACTTCGTGGTGGTCACCACCGAATACCCGCACGAGGAGTTGCGCCCCCACAAGCTGTTCTGGGCCGGGCTGTTTTTCGGCCTGGCCCTGTTCCTGGTGCTGTTCACCGATTTGCGCCTGTCGGTAGCCCTGCTCACCGGCGCCGTCGGCATGGTGCTGTCCGGAGTGCTGAAAATCGAAGAGGCCTACCAGGCCGTGAGCTGGAAGACGGTGTTTCTGCTCGCTTCACTGATTCCCCTGGGGCTGGCGGTGGAGACCAGCGGTACTGCCAAGTGGATTGCCGAACAAACCCTCGCGGTGGTCGGCCACATGCCGGCCTGGGTGATCCAGGCCGCGGTGGCGGTGCTGGCCACCGGCTTCACCCTGGTGATGTCGAACGTGGGCGCCACCGTGCTGCTGGTGCCGCTGGCGGTGAATATCGCCATCGGCGTGGGCGATAGTCCCGGCCCTGTATGCCCTGACCGTGGCGCTGGCCACCTCGAACTCTTTCCTTATCCCCACCCACCAGGTCAACGCCTTGATCATGGGCCCCGGGGGCTACCGGGTGGCGGACTTCATGCGCGCCGGCGGCATCATGACGTTGCTGTTCCTGGTGGTGATGCTAGGGATGCTGAATCTGGTGTATTGAGGGCCTTAGCTCACAACCCGCGCCACCATAGATAACCGCCGAAGCCGGTCCAACTCAGGGCTAACAGCAGCCAGGGCAGCCAATGTTGGCGGTAAGGGGCGCGCTCCTCGACCCGCTCGGGGGCCGATTGTTGCTCGGCCAGTTGGCGCTTGAGCTGCTTTAGCTTGCGGTCCAGTTCGCGGGTCTTGGTCGCCTGGCGTTTTTTGTACTCCTCCAGCGCCTTGCGCACGCCCTGGGCGATCAGCTTGGTCTGCTCCTTGGTCTGGCCTGGGCGTTGCGTCGCCTGGGCCACTTGCATCGCCTCCTCCTGGACCGCCTGGTCCGCTTGCTTTTTGGCTCTGGTCGCTGCCATGACTGGTTTCGCTTCGCTCCGATCGGTTCACGGGTGTCGGCCCCGAGCTTAACGCATCAGCGGGGCCCCGCCTAACCCGGCTTGTCCCCGGGACGCTCCGAATCGTCCGCGATACCGAAGAACTCCCGGTCCAGCACCCGCTTGAACTCCTGCTCCGGGATCTCCTCGAAATCATCGCCATCCCAGGGGTAAAGCCGCTCGACCGCCGGCCGGTCCCGGTTGCGCAGGGCGATGGCGCAGCCTACGCCCATCAGGGCGCCGAAGAAGTGGGATTCGAACGAGATGTTGGGGGTACTCGGGAATATGCCCCAGATCATGCCGCCGTAGAGCAGGAATACGATCAGGGACAGGGCGATGGCGCGCCGGTCCCAGCGCAAGGCGCCGATGGTAAAGACGAAGAACATCATGCCGAAGGTGAGCCCGCTGGCGCCGATATGATAGGCGTCGCGGGCAAACAACCAGACCCCGAGCCCAGCCCCCAGGTAGATGACCGGCAGCGCCAGGCGCGCCGCCCGCGGGTAACCGAACAGCAGCGCAGTGCCGAGCACCAGCAACGGCCCGGTATTGGCGAACAGGTGGGCGACGGAGCCATGTATCAGCGGGGCTGCGAGCACCCCGGCCAAGCCGGCGGGATCGCCCGGCAGGACACCGTAGCGGGCCAACTCCAGATCCAACAGGGACTGCACCAGGCGGATCGCCCAGAGCAGCGCGACAAAGCCCAGCGCCCATCCGAAGCAACGGCGCAGGCGGCCGGCCGTCGAGTCCCCATCTTCTTCTATCGGCATTTCGGGGCCCTAAAGGGCGCGGCTCTTCACGCTCATCCCACTGGCGGCGGTTGATCGCATAGCCGGTGATCTAGCCGAGCAGCGGCAGGTCGTTGACCCAGCACACAGAGCCTTGCACGCCGACAGCACACGGCTCGGGGCCAGCACCTCCCAGAGCGCCATCAGGGCGAAGATGCCGGGGACGAAGTCCAGGCGAATCGCCAATTCATGGTCCAGCAGAGAGCTTTCCACGATTCGTCTCCTAGCGCCAATGCGGGCGAGCCCGGCGGCGCCGGTCGGTGGCCGGAGCGCTCACGCCACCCAATGCTATTCCTATAAGATAAGGGCGGTCGGCCTGCTTCTCCAGGGCGGGCTAGCCACCTCTATGCCGGGCTTGGCGTGCGGGCAGCCGGCCCTTCGTTACCGGCGGGGTGCGCTGCCGGCTGGCTGCCAGGGCGCGCAACGCGGGCGGCGTGCCCTTGAGCCCGGAGTGGCAGAAATCCTGCCAGACCGCATCCCCGGCCGCGGTTTCCGACATCCCGAGGCACTCGATCAGGCCCAGGTACACCAATTCCTGCAAGCGCTCCAGGCGGATGCGGTGGGTCTGCCCGGTGTGTGCGTAGACCCAGTCGCTGAAGGCGAGAAAGCGGGCGAACGGCTGGGTCCCCAGCAACAGCGGCCGGCAGGCGCGGAAGCGCCCGGAGTTGATCACCAGGTCCCAATAACGGGCAAAGCGTCCCATCCGCTGTACCTCCCCGAAGCTGAGGGCGCGGGTCTGCAGCACCTGATAGGGCGGAAACGGCTGGTAGACCATACCCTGGCTTTCGGTGTGGCGCGCGATGGGGGCGCCGCGCAGGCGCTTGAGCAGTCCGATCTGTATCTCCTGCGGCCCCAAGGCCACCAACCGGTCGAGACCGGCGCCGAAACTGGCCAGGTCCTCTCCCGGCAGGCCGACAATCAGGTCGGCGTGGACATGCGCCCCGCTCTCCCGGCTCAGCCAGCGCAGGTTGTCCACGCTCTTGGCATTGTCTTGACGGCGGCCGATGCGGGCCTGGACCTCCGGATTGAAGCTCTGGATGCCGACCTCGAACTGCAGGTTGCCCGGGGGAAAGCGGGCAATCGCCGCCTTGAGCCGCTCCGGCAAGCGGTCAGGGATCAGCTCGAAGTGCAGAAACAAGCCCGGCTCCAGCCGCGCCAGAAAGAACTCCAAGATCGCCAGGCAGTCGTCGATACGCAGGTTGAAGGTGCGGTCGACGAACTTGAAACGCCGAGCCCCGCGCTCGTAGAGCCCCTGCAAGGCTCCGAGAAAGCGTTCCCGATCGAAAGCCAGCACCCGCTGGTCCAGCGCCGACAGGCAAAACTCGCAGCGATACGGGCAGCCCCTCGACGCCTCTACATAGAGCACCCGGTGGGCCAGGTCCCGATCGTCGTACAGCCCATAGGGCAACGCGATCTGCTCCGGCGCCGGGGGTACCGCCTCTATCAACTTGGAAACAGGCCGCTCGCCGCCCAGCAGGCGCCGGCAGAGATCGGCAAAGGCCAGGTCCGCCGGACCGGTAATCAGGTAATCGGCGGCAGCGACGATCGGTAGTTCCCGGTACTCGTGGCTCACCTCCGGTCCGCCCAGCACAACGCGGATCTCCGGCCGCAACCGCTTGAGCAGGCTCACCAGCTCGGTGGTCTGGGTCAGGTTCCAGATGTAGACCCCGAAGCCAATGATCGCCGGCCGCTCCGCCAGCAGACGCTCGGCGATATCGGTGGGACGTTCCTGAATGGTGAACTCCAGAATCCGAGCCTGGGCCTGCAGCGGCCCCAGATTGGCCAGCAGATAGCGCAACCCGAGCGCGCTGTGGATATAGCGGGCATTGAGGGTAACCAGCAGGATGCGGCTGCGGGCCGGCAGCTCGGTGCCGTTGGCTGGGGTCATTGTCGGGCTCGGGGCGGCTGCGGTTATCGAGCCATTAGAACCCAAACCGGGCGAGAGGCGAAAGTGAGTTGCCCGATCGCAATGACGAAACCAGGGGTTAGGAATAGATTAGTGCGTATTCTGCGAATCAACCTGGAGCGGCATAATGAAATCTTCCATCAGCAAGGCCCTCGCAATAGCGCTGTTCGCGCTAACCTACGGCGCAGGCGCCGCTGCCGGCGGCGGCAAGGGCATGGGCCAGAGCGCCGGTTACGGCTCCGGCCAAGGCGGAGGCTCGGGCCAATCCAGCGGCTATAGCCAGGACGGAGGTTCGGGCCAATCCGGCGGCTACGGCCAAGGCGGAGGCTCGGGCCAGTCCGGCGGCTACGGCCAAGGCGGAGGCTCGGGTCAGTCCGGCGGCTACGGCCAAGGCGGAGGCTCGGGTCAGTCCGGCGGCTACGGCCAAGGTGGAGGCTCGGGCCAATCCAGTGGCTACGGCCAAGGTGGAGGCTCGGGCGCGGGCAACGGAAAAGGTCACCAGTATCAGCACCGCAACCAGAAGCAAAAAGGCAAAAATCGCTGATCCCTACCCCATGCCCAGCGTCCCCGCATGACCCCTATCAAGGCGGGGGCGCACCTTCCGCGGCATAATTCCGAGTTGATGGCGAACGCCAACCGGTGGGCGGGCGCCACTATTGTTTCGGCCCGGACTGGATTTAACCATTCGGCGATTGAATCCCCGGGGCGCCTTCCGTAAAGTCCAGGCATTCGAATTCCGCAAAAAGACCGGAGCAAGGCATGGGCAGCATGGCAGTTCAAAGGGGAGCCTGGATCGCAATCTATTGTCCGAACAAACGGGCGTTCCTGCTGGGCAAGCGCTCAAAACTAGTCAACAACCCGTTCGTCTGGAACTTTTTCGGCGGCGCCATCGATACCGGAGAGTCCCCCAAAAAGGCCGCAGTTCGCGAGTTGCGGGAAGAAACCGGCATCAAGGCCGGCAAAGGCGATCTGATCCCCCTGGATCACATCAAGTTGCGCGGCCTTGGCCATACCGGCGACGAGCGCGACTTTCACTATTTCCTGCTTCTCATTGACCAGCCGATCGAGCCCAAGCTCAACGACGAAAACTCCGAATACCGCTGGTTCGACCAGCACAACCTGCCCCTGAGCCTCAACCGCGCCACCTCCGAGGCAATTCGCCGAGGGTTCATCAAAAAAGCGATTGCCTACGCGGAAAAGCACAAGGGCAAGACGATCCTCGCCTAGCAAAAAGCTGAATTTGCAGGATTCTCGCACACCGGCAGAAACGCGACATCGGCGGATTGGCCGGCGAGTTTCGGATTTGCCAGCTATCGGAGGACTTTGCCCGCAAATTTCACCAGGCCGCCAGGCGGCTGCGCCTGAGCAATCGGAAATTCCAGACCTTAAATACGACTCTGGGCGATAGCCTTGCCGGATAGCGATGGCGATACTTACGAGCCCTGGGTTGCCGGTGCGGCTGCCAGGGCCGCTCTAACATCCGCCATCCCGGTCAAACACAGCCAGTGCGGCAACCGGAAACCGCTTTGAACGCGGTTAAAAAAGCTCTTTTGGAAAGGCCGAGAAGATCACCTCCATTACGCGCTGAGTACCGCTGCGTGCCGGCTGGGTGGTGACGGTCTCGTCGCTGTTGGTCCAGTAAGGCTCGCCGTTTTCGTCGAGCAGCACCTGCCAGGCGTTTTCCGGCGCCATGTCACGTTCCATCAGGGCGGCCACGTCTTCCGCCAACGGCGGGCTGTCGATAAAGACGCCCGCTTCGGTATTGATGTTGGCGGAACGCGGATCCAGGTTCATCGAGCCGATAAGCACATGCCGCCGGTCGGCGACCGCCGCCTTGGTATGCAAGCCAACAAATTCCCCCTGGGCGGGCGGTACCTCGACAATCGACCTGATCTGCGCATCGGCCCGCAGCTCATAGAGCTCGGCGCCTGCCTCCACCAGGTCGTCTCGCCAATCCTTGTAGTGGCTGTTCACGGCCGGCACGTCGTGGGACGCGAGTGAGTTGGTGAGAATTTTCACCTTCACTCCGCGCTCGGTCAGCCTCCGCACCAGGTCGATTCCCCGCTCCCCCGGTATGATGTAGGCATTGGTGATCAGCAGTTCTCGGTTCGCACGCTCCATAAAGGCGAACATCGCCGCCCCCATCTTCTGTGAGATCGTCTCGGCGGTCGCTTCATCATAAGCCACCTCACTGGTGCCAATGCGCAGTTGCTTTTCGAGTTGGCTCAGCGCCTCACCCCAATCCCGGTGGTCGCGGGGAAAGGCCGCCAGTTCCGCGGCTTCGCGGTTCTTCGTCAGGAGGTTGGTCCAGGCCTCGGCCTCATTTTCGGGGTCGGGTTCGCTGGCCAGGTTCAACGCCGACACCACCCATTCGCTATTCCAGAAATGATCGAACATTTCCGCGGCCTGCTGGGCGACGGGGCCAAAACCGATTACGTCGAGATCGTGAAAATTGAAGTCATTGCTGAGCCCGAAGTAGTGGTCGCCGAGATTGCGCCCACCCATGATCACGGCGACTCCGTCGACGACCAGCAGCTTGTCGTGCATGCGGGTATTGAGCCGCTCCATCTTGGCGATCATCTCGCCCACCCGGGCACCGAGGTCCCTGTCTTTCCAGGGGTTGAACATCCGAAACTCGATGTTGGGGTGCTTCTGAAGCGCCGCGAAGGCCTGGTCGAGGCCCACCGTCAGCAGGTCATCAACCACCAGGCGAACCTGCACACCCCGCTCGGCCGCGTTGACGGCCCGTTCCAGGAGAAAACGACCCGCATTGTCCGGGTACCAGAGGTAGGTCTGGATGTCGACCGAGGATACGGCCGAGTCGATCAGGGCGATGCGCCAGTCCAGTGCCGTTTTGCTGTCGTCCAGGGCCATGAACCCGGAGGCCGAAGGGCCGTGTTCGGCAGCGATCCGTTGCGCGATGCCGGCCAGAGCGCCCTCGGTGGCCGGCGGTTCCGAATAGCTGGGCGGCGGGCGCACAAGTTCGTCTTTCAGCGCCGACCGGGTGCAGGCGGTGGCAAGCAGCACGGCGGCTCCAATGGCAAACAAGGTCAGCAGCGATTTGTTTGATTTCATTCGTCATCTCCCACTGGTGGCGCCGGAAAAAAGAGCATACGCCACGCGAAGCCGTTGTGCCTGCCGAGGTCGCCTCCGCGGCAGCAATCGAAGGTGCCGGCGGGCGTCAGCCGACATTTCGAAACGGTGCCCCGGCGTCCCAAGTGAATCAGGCCTCACCCGGCTTCTCAAGTACTGGGCTGGGCTGGATGGTCGATTCCGCCACGGAATACTCCGGGTTTGGCGGTGCCCCCGCCGACCCTGTCCTTGCCCCCAGGCCGGACGCGAGTCGCTGTGCGCGCGGTTCTCGATCCGCGCGAAAGCGCGTAGTCCCCTGCGCGGGAAAGCGGCAGGGCGTTGAGGAGTTCGGCGCAGGTTCCTTCCCCGTCCGGCGCCGGAGGGATTGTGGTCATCCCCGACAGTCGGCCCGGGTCGCTCTCTTCCCCATCCGACACCCTACGTATGAATATCTCCGCGATCTGCGCCGGAAATTCGTCGCGGATCTGGGCGAAAACTTCTGGATCTTTCTCACCGGAGTCGCCGATCAGAATGAACTTCCGCCCCGGAAAATGCCCGACTATGGTCGTTAGTTGGGAGATCTTCTGGTCGAACGTGGCTTGTTTGGTACCGCTGACGAGGATATTCCAGATATCCTGATAACTTTCCTTTTCGAAGGGATTGGTGCGGAGGTTCTTCATGTGGAAGCTCCCCCGGGGAAAGCCGACCGCCTCCGAGAACAGAAAATCGTCGATCGGCAGATAAAGCTGCCATGGTCCGCCGGAGACGTAATGGAATGCGGTATCCTCGCCGAAACTCCTGTAAAGCTCGGCCATACAGGGGGCGGCCTCGTAATCGCGGAAGAAGGTGTTCCGCAAAACGACGCTCTCCCCGTCGGGAATGCCGGTCATTTTGACGGTGTCGTCGATATCCGAGATCACGGACAGCCCCGAGGGTTGGATCAGTCGAACATATCCCACCCCTTCGTGACCTTCGGACGTCGCTCGAAACCGCAGCCAGCCTCGGCGCGCGCCCTGGGCCTTGAGAAGTCTGTCAGCGGTGTCCTGGTCGAACCGCAGCGAGCCCTCCAGCAGCCCGTTGCGGTTGGTTAACATTTCTCCTTCATCGTTTGACGCAAAAAACGCCTCGCGCTCCGGATCCTTGTCGAACACGAATCGCACCAACTCCTTCGATTGGTTACCGGCAACGAAACCCCTGGAGTTTCGCTGGAATATCTCTTTTTCCGACTCACTCAGCCCGGGCATCCCCGCCCGCGCCGCCAGATATTCCCGTGCGAGTTTGGCCGAGGCGCGCCGCTTCAGGTCGGGCGCTTTCCATACCCACAGGCGCAACGGAATAAACCATTGTTCATTCTTCTGATAGCCGTAGCTCGGGTAAAACGTTACTTGCGTTTCAGCGGTGGTCTCTCGCGCACCTTCGTCGTTCGCGCCGGCCGCCGGCACGCAGAGTCCGGCGAGCGCCAGAAAAACAACAACCTTCGCGGTGCGAACGAACATCATGCGACTTCCCGATCCGATTAACGCGTATTTTTACAGCATCTCTAAAATGGTAGGACAAAACTTATCCGGCCGCAGCCCGGGATCGGGGTCGGGGTCGCGCCCATACCGGCCCGTGCTGACCCAACCTGAAACTTCCCTGCATGCACATTCGTGCTGTGTCGGTTCGCGGGCCGGGGGGCGTAGCGGGAAGCCGTGCAGCCGCGGCCGCCCAACGGGGTGGGGCGAGACGGCCGGCTGATAGTGGGGACAGCAAAACCCGAGGCCCAGGTGCCTTCGCCGTCGCGAATCGATCCGCTGCGTCCCGCGGGTTCAGAACCGGAACGTCATACCCGCGACGATACCTTGCTGGCGCACGTCGTAGAGAAAATCGTCGTTGTCGTAGTCGAGTTTCAACCATCGATAGCCGATCGTCGTCGAGGTTTTATCGCTGATGCGGTATCCAACCCCCCCGAAGAGATCGATCATGGTGTCCGAGCCCACACCAAACCCTCCGACAAAGCCCCAGCCCTGGAGAAAGAATTTAGGCGAGACGTCGGTTTTACCGATCACGCCCAGCATAGGATCCACCCAGGTCTCGTCGTGTTTGATCTTTACGCGGGACACCAAGCCACCGGAGAGCTTGAGTTCGGTGTCGACCGACCAAAGGCGCGCGCCAGCCGCCAGTTTCAGATTGGAGCGTTCGTCGTCGAACAGGGCGTATTGGCCCCACCCGGACAGGGAGAAGGTTTCGGAGGTCAGCTTGCCGTCATCGAAAATCGGCGGCGCGGCGTCGACCCCGGCAGAGGTCTTCACGTACTGAAGGTCGCCGCCGAAGCCGAAACGGCCCTTCTGGGCGGTAGCGATTAACATGCCGGCAAATTTCAGATCATCGAAAATGTCGCCGAAGCTCATATCGACATCGGCAGGCGGCAGCCCGGGCAGGGTGCCCGATTCCCCTTTGATACCGGCGGCCCAAAGGTAAGGAGACATGGCATAGCGCCAACCACTGTCCGCGTCGCCCGCATGGGCGTTGAAACCGCAGGCGGTCAAAGCGACGATCGCCAATGGGACCGGTCGAAAGCGTTGGAGCCATTGTCCGCGGGCGCTCTTCCGATTCAGCGTATCGAATTGTTGTTTTTGCATCTCCCCCCTTCATTAAGCGACTGAGCATGTTAGGAGCTGTCTGCCTAGGCGGATAACGCTGTACCAACCCGCGTCCTGCCTGTCCCAGCCCAGACTCGCCTCGCCTCGGGCACCCCGGCCTCGCCAACTTGGCAATCGGGTTCGGTCGAGTCGGACACCGAGTACAGGTTAAGCTCTTTCCCGAGTATAACCCCTTGTCTGTAGGGCATACCTGTCATCTCGCGCCACGCGAACGGCTCCGCCGCCGCGGGAATTTGCCCTGCCTCGGCGACCGGCCGGCGCCGGCACCCTGCCCGCTGCGCAATGTCTGCTTGCCCCGACGCCGACCGGTAATCAATCTGCCTCGACGCTACAATCCTCTCGCCTTGCAGCGGAAGGCCAGCGGCGGCACCCCGATATGCCGCCGGAATGCGCGCGAAAAGTTGGAGGCATCTGTGTAACAGAGATCGAAAGCGATCTCTGCGATGGGTTTGTCGGTGTTCTCCAGCCAATGAGCGGCCTGGCGGATGCGGGTTTCCGTTAATATCTGCGAATAGGTCAGGCCCTGCCTGGCGAGCGCACGCTGCAAACTGCGGGAACCCATACTCAAGGTCTCGGCCACAAAGTCGACCTGCAACGCCTGCAGTAGCCGCTCGATCATGTCGGGCAGATGGAAGCGGCGATTGAACCGATATTCAAACTGGGCCATGTAACCAGGCGCGTGTTTCTCACTGACGGCAGGGAAGGTTCCCCGGATGGCGCTTTCTACGTTGCCGAGCACCGTGTTGACCCATTTGAACACGGGGTGCTGGGTGCGGTGAATGAACACTCCACCTTCGCAAGCCCCAGCGTAGGGTTTTCATTTCGTCCGACTGCCGAAGCCACTGTAGGCGAGCAGTGCTGCAGCGGCTCGCGCAGTCAGGATGATACCCATGTAACTCGATTTGCTGAGAATCAGCGACCAAAAAATGAAGTGATGAACGAGGGCTAAGATGAAAAACGCATTGATAATTTTAATTCTAGTCGCAGCAGCGGCCGCAGGTTGGTACGTCCTCGTTTATGAGAAACCAGGGCCAGTGGAACAATTGGGCCGCGATATCGACCAGAAAGTCGATCAGATCAAACACGGCGACGAAACAGCCGTGGAAAAGGCTACCAGAAAGACCCGGGAGGCGACCGAGGAAGTGAAGGAAAAACTGGAAAAGTAGCTCTCCTGGGCTGGTACCGATTCTTTACAAGCGTGCCGCTGCCTCCTCAGCGGGGCGTCGGGATCTCCGGCACTCGGGCATACTCGTACTGCAACATCTCCCGGGTCTTGGCCTGCGAGAGGTCGAGGTTGCCAACATCCCGGTGCTCGTAGTCGGAATAGGTGCGCCTCCGGTCTTCGCTTCGTAGTTTTCGAGCAGCGCGAAGGACCCGCTTCGGGCCAGGCGACCGGGCGCGTCCCTAGTCATCGGCGACTCCTGCCAGGCCCGGGACGCGCAGCGGTCGCCGGTACGGGCGAAACACCCGACGCGGTTCACCCGGACGCTCGGACGAGCCAGCCCAGCATCAGCATCCCCACGGCCGCCACCCAGCTTCCCGCCACCCGCACGGCGATCAGCGCCCAAGCCGCGCGCACTGGCGCCACCGCCGCCGCGGTGAACAGCGCGACCGCCAGCGCCGTCGCCACGATACCCAGCAAGGCCGACGGCCCCGCGCCGACGGCGGCAAGGGCCGCGCCGTCGAGCAGGCCGTGGAACGCGCCGTACAGACCCGCCAGCGCCGCAACCGCGGGCGGCGCCAGCTTCACGTCCGCGGCAACCAGGCCACCGAGAACCATTAGGGACAGCACGCTCAGCCAAGCGAGCTCCGGCGTCGCCGTGAGGCCCAGACCGGCCAATCCGGCCAGCAGCCAGGCCGTGGGCAAGACGACCACGGTCAGACGGCCCGCCCTCAACCCGCGCAGCCCGGCCAACAAGGCGGCGGCTACCAGACCCAGCAGTTCACCCGGCGAGCGCAGCAGGTGCAGCGCGCCGTCGTAGAAGGGACCGAGACCGGAGTTGACCAGGTGCGCCAGGGCGACCGAAGGTAAGGCGCACAGCCCCAAGGCGGTCATGGCGAGGAGGTGCGTCCGTCTCATGCGGCGGCGCCCCAGAGGAAGTACAGACCACTGACCATCACCAATGCGCCGCCGGCCCGCAGCACCAGTCTGCCGAGATCCCAGCGGTGGATCAGGCCGATTGTGATCCCGACCCCGTGCAGCATCCCGGTCGCGATAACGAACCCCAGGCTGTAGAGCAAGGCATTCTGTCCCGGCTCCAGCTCGGTGCCGTGGGCATGACCGTGGAAGACGGCGAAAAAGGCGACTACTCCGATAGCGGCGAACAGGGGCAATCGAACCTGGCCGAGCACCAGAGCGCCGAGAACCACCGCCGAAACCGCGATACCAATTTCGACCCCGGGCAGGGGTACGCCAATCAGGCCGAGCATGCCGCCGAAGGCCATCATCATGGGAAAGGCCACCGGCAACACCCACAGCGCCGGCGCGCCCAACTGGGCACCCCAGAGCCCGACCGCCACCATCGCCAGCACATGGTCTAGGCCCGAGACGGGATGAGCCAATCCGCTCACGAATCCGCCGGACGGCCCAGAGGCGACGTGGGCCCCGGCAACGACGGACCAAAGGACCAGGACGACCGCCGCGGCAAGCGAAGCGGCCCTTGGTCGCGGGTGCTTGAGGTGGATCTTCATCCTGTCGATCTCTTCTTCTAAAACATCAAAAGGGTGCGCTGGATGGCCCAGAATGCACCCAGCGAACCGATGGCGTAGCCGGGCAGGAGTTCCGCCCAGCGCGGCCAGCGGAACTGGAGCACCGCGACCGAACGGAAACTCAGCAATATCAGCACCACGAAAGCGAGCTGGCCGAGCTCGACACCGACGTTGAACATCAGCAAGGCCAACGGGATCTCGGCCTTGGGCATCCCCACGGTCGACAGGCCGCTGGCGAAGCCGAAGCCGTGCAGGAGACCGAAGGCGAAGGCCACCACCCAGGGGTGGCGGATAGTGAAGCTGGACTGGCCGCGCCAGACCCGCACCGCCTCCGGCCCCAAGAACAGGATGGACAAGGCGATGGCCGCGTTCAGCGGCGGCCCGGGGATGCTCGCGTAGCCCAGGGTGGCGAGCGCCAGGGTAATGCTGTGGGCCGCCGTGAAAGCCGTGATGGTCTTCACCAGCATCCGCCGCCCGTTGACGATGATCAGCAGCCCCAGCACAAACAGCAGATGGTCGATCCCCATCAGGATGTGATGGAAGCCCAGCACGAGGTACTCGCCGGACGAGACGTACCAGGGCCGCTCGCCGCGCAGCTCCGCATAGGGCTGTGTGGGGCGCACGACCTGGCTGGCCTCGCTGCCGTCCAATCGCGAGACGCGCACGAATACATCGGTGATGGTCGCCTCCAGGCCGGGAAAGCGGATCACGCTGCCATCGATCAAGCCCCCCGCCACGTCGACGATGCGGCGATGCAGGGCGGAATCGGGCAATTGGCGCACCCTGGGCTCTCCAACCGTCGACCAGTCCCGCGGCAGCTGCAATTCCGCGGGATGAGGCCTTCCATAGTAGATCGGCGCCCGCCAGATGACCTCGTAGCGCTCCGGCCCCAGCTGCCGCAGCTCGAACAACCCGGGCTGGGATTCGTGCGCAGACACATCGCCGCAGAGTGTGGCAGCGAGAATCAACCAGACAATCGCGATCCAGCGGCGCAAATACGTCATCCCCCGACCGGCTCCGATTCGGTTGCCGCTGCGGCCTGTCCAGGGGCTTTGACCTGCGGTTCCGGCGGCTCGACGACCACGTCGTAGCCCTCGCGGAGCTTCCGGTAGGCCGCGTCCTTAAGCTCCTGGCGGCGCTGCGCCAGGTATTCGCGCTGGACCTCGCCACGCACGTCTTCAAGCTCGGGAAGGCGCCCCGCCCGGCGTTCGGTGACCAGCACCAGGTGGGCGCCAAGCCCGGAAGCCAGGGGCCCGCTCCAGGCGCCAGATTCGAGTGCGACCACTGCTTGCGCGAACGTCTCGCCGAAGGTTCGGGCGATCCCGCTAGGCGACGCCGCGATATGCTCATAGGGAAGCATGGTCGGGTCGCCGAGGAACTCGGGCGATGCCCCAGCCTGCAGGTCGGCGAGCATCCGTTCGGCATCCGCAGCCAGATCCGGGCGCCTGTCGGGGCTGAGATAAACCTGTCGGAACGAGAGCCGGGGCTCGATGCGGAATCTTTCAGGGTGTTGCTGCAGGAACGCCGTCAAGACCTCGTCGCCCGGCGGCTCTTCGGTTGTCAGGTCCTCGAGGATGAACTCGAGTTTGAGTCGCATGCGCCGGCGCACCTGTGGGTCGTTCTGGTCCAGGCCCATCGCCAGCGCCTCGCGATAGTACACCTCGTCGCGTACATAGCTCTCGACCAGTCCCGCCAGTTCTTTCTCGGTTGGCGGACGCAGCCAGGTGCGCTTGAACTGGGCTGCCAGCTGCTCGACCTGCCTGGCGTCCACCAAAATGCGATTGGTCGCTTCGCTACCGGGGCCCTGGGTGAGGTCGAATGCCAGAAAAAGAGCGGCGCCGATCACCAGAAAATGCAGCAGTGGCTCGCGCCAGAATTTGTACCTGTTGAACATTGATTGCGCTGCTAACCGAGGGCTCACCCCTTACCGACGAACGGCCATCCACCGACTGGGACCATGCAGAATGAAAACGGCAGGTCCGGGACTGTTTCCACCCGAACCTGCCACCTTGTCCTGACACTCGCCGGCTAAGAGCGCGGCGTGTACCAGATCGGGGAGGTGTACGCGCGTTCCTGGCCGGTGGTTTCGGCACCCTCGGGAATCTCTACGCCGAAGCGGAAGGCGTCGTAGACCACCCAGCGGGGCGTTGGGATCTCGAGCACCCTGGCATAGTAGAACGCCTTCTGGGCCGGGTCGAAGTCGGGGTCGGTCCAGACGGTCGCGAGCTCGGAGGCGCCGATGGTATTCGTCCAGTTGGCGTTCTCGATGTCGACCGTGTTGCCGACCGGCGGCAGAACGCCGTTCGTGTCGGGCTCGCGACCGGCCGACCAGGCGACGTCGTAGACCCTCTCCTGCGTCTTTCCCTCGGCATCGAGCCAGCCCTTGATGATCTGGACGCGATCGAGGTTGGCACCGACCGGGTCGCGCAGCGCGTAGACCATGAACGTCGGCGCGCCGTCGCCCGCACGCGCCCCCAGGTCGCTGCCCATCGGTACGCCCTTCTGGTAGCCGCGGAAAGCGGGCTGGCGGCTGTTGAGGTCGTCCCCGGTGTAGTCCCAACCGCCGAAGAAGCGCACCATCATGCGCGGGCCGGTAGTGGCAAAGACCTCCCTGCGCGCCATCGCGTCCCAGATCGCACCGCGGGTGTTTTCCTGCGCCCAAACCCCAACGAGCCCCGAGGCGACAAGCTGGTAGCCCTCGAAAGACCCGAATTTGGACTTGGCGAAGGGATGATCCATGCGCCCCGGCTTTGGCTCGACGTTGGTCGCTTTGCCGAAGAAGTTGTCCTCCTCGATGGCCGAGAGTGCCGTGTGGCTGTCGGTCGAGCCGACCATCCCGAACTTGTAAGGGTTGGTGCCGAGACGACTCTCCAGCAGGAGGCCGTTCTTCAGCGCCTCGCGGGCATACTCGTACTGCAGCATCTCATTGGTCTTGGCCTCGGAGAGGTCGAGGTTGCCGGAATCCCAGGTCTCGTAGTCGGCGAAGGCGTCGTCGGGCGAAAGCAACGGATGCGCTTCGCCGTCACCCTTGATCTGTGTGGCCTCGTAGAGCGGCTCCCATTTCGCGCGGGCCTCCACGTAAGCCGCATCGAGCGGGCGGCCCGTGTACTGCGCATCGACCGGGAACATGATCCCGTTGGAGAGGTTGCCGTTGTGCGCGATGGCCAGCGCATCGCCTCCGGTCTTCGCCTCGTAGTTTTCGAGCCACTTGTAGAGGTCGAGCGGGTCGGTGGAGCCGATCGGCGCCTGGGTCGTGTAGGGCACGACCTGCCCGGCCTTGTCGGCGCCGTCGCGGAAGATGACATTGCGGTGCAGGTTGTTGCCGTTGACCAAAGAAGTCCACTCGAAGCCGATCAGGGTCGTGAAGCTGCCGGGGTCGTTGTACTGTTCGGCCGCCGCGACCACCTCCTCCCAGATCGTCTTGTAGGTCCTGCCGCCCGGAGAATACTCGGCCATCATTTCCGGATTGATCTTGCCCTGCGAAAACGTTCCGATCAGGTCGAGCGCCGCGGCGGCGGAAGCCTCACCGCCCTGCTGCAGCCCGTCGTACCACCGCCTGGCCTGCTCGAACTTGATGATTCCAGGCTTGCCGGCCTCGAGATCGTTGAAAAAGCCCATGCCGTCCGAGTGATCGGCGATCACCAGCCAGTCGAGCGGGCGACCCAACTTGGCCGGCTGGCCGCTCGAGGCGATCACCTCTTCGCCGCGGGCAAACCGGTAGGCCTCCTCGAGGCCGAGCCGCGCCCCGAAGAGCCCGGCATCCATGGATAGCCCCGTGTGCAGATGCGTGTCTCCCCAGAAAATGCGGTCGGGGAACGTGCGTTGCGCATAGGGCGAGTAGGCCTTGCCGGGATAGAGGTCGGAGAGCGATTCCCTGGACGGGACGAACTGCCCGAAGACGTTCGGCGCGGAGAGCCAGGCGGTCATGCCGGCGGCGGCAAGCGTAAGCAGTTTTCGTTTCATTACTCGGTCCTTCGGATTCGGCGGGATGCTCACGCATCCTACTCTAGCGCAACTATCTGTTGAATGCCGCATGCCAGACCAGCGCTGAACGTCCTCGTTCGTCGGTTGGCATACCCGAGCCGGTCGGTAGCCCCGACCGTCGCCATCTTGCCCTCAATCCGATAACGTCCTTTTTACCCGCTGGGAATCGCCTACAATCCTCTGGAGGGCATCAGCGAAGAATTATCGGGCAACGAACCGTCAACGATTCCGTTGGCGAAATGCCGCCGCGATTAGTGGAGTTAGTGAGTTTCGTGATTTTGGTGTCGACAGGCTACGCGGTGCGGTACAGTGACGAGGCCGCCCGTCAGACGGTAGCCTTTCTGGGCAACAGGGGCTTCTTGCGTGAAGAGTGATACAAGGAACCCGCTCAGGTTGGCGCGGCTCACCCGCAGGATCATGCAGGCGTTTTCGGTCGCCGCGCTGACCCTGGTCCTTACAGCCTGTACATCCAGACCTGCCTTAACCGACTTGACAGGCCCGGATTTCAGAGAACGCGCCATCTCCCGCACCGAAGATGGAATGCGCGTCTCCACCAGCGTCCTCTCCGCCGTGGAGAGCCTGTCCGTTTACGGCGTACCCCTTGCGGCCAAGAATATCCAGCCGGTGTGGATCGAGGTGGAAAATCGTGACGACAAGACCTATTGGCTGCTGTCGCCTGGACTCGATCCGCACTTTTTCCCTGCCACCGAGGCGGCGGACGTCTTCGCCTCGAAAGGCCAGGAGCGCGCCATCGAGCGGCGATTCCGGGAGCTTGCCTTCCAAAACCCGGTTCCTCCCGGGGCCACGGTGTCCGGCTTCGTGCTCACCAACCTCGACGAAGGCGTGAAGATGGTCCAGGTCGATCTGATCGCGGATGGTCGTCTCAGGACTTTTTCTTTCCTGAACGACGTGCCGGGTTTTCGCGCCGACTATCAGTCGCGGGAATTTTTCCAAGACAGCTATCTCGAAGAAGAAATCGTCGAATATACGGATGCGGAAGCGTTCCAGGCCGCGCTCGAAGAACTGCCCTGCTGCGTCACCAACAAAAAGGGAACACGCGACGGCGACCCGCTCAACCTGGTGGTCGTCGGCGGGCGGGACGACGCCTTTCCCGCGCTCGCTCGTCGCGGCTGGCAGCCCACCGAGGAAACCTGGCACGGGTCGGTGCTCAGGATGGCCCAATCCGTGCTCGCAGGCGAGCGTTATCCCTATGCGCCGGTGAGCCCACTCTACCTGTATGGGCGCCCCCAGGACCTTGCGCTGCAGCGGGCGCGCGACAACATCCACCAGCGCAACCACCTGCGCCTCTGGCTCAGTCCCATGCGCTTCCGGGGAAAGCCGGTCTGGGTGGGGCAAATCAGCCGTGACATCGGCACTCGGCTCACCATCCACTCGCCCTATCTCACCACCCACAAGATCGACCCCCAGGTGGACGAAGCCCGAACGGCCTTGACCGAGGATATGGCGTATTCCCAAAACCTCGCCGCGATCGGCCTGGTCGCTGGTGTCGGCCCGGCGTCCAAGGATGCTCCCAGGCGAAATCTGACTACCGACCCCTACTACACCGACGGCTTTCGGGCGGTGTTGATATTCGACCTCCATCCCCGGTCGCTGGCGGAAATCGAATTTCTGCCCTGGGAGGGGCGCAAGGGCGGCTTCGTCGACCAAGCCAAGGGGCGAGACCGATGAAATGTAAGGTTACCCGATCGTCGCTAAACTCGCCCCGCCGCCCTCCCCGCTCCCCAAGGCTGGTCGCCACGCTCGGTGCGGGCGTGCTGGCTGCGACGATAGGCGGCTGCGCGACCTGGCAGGCACCCGAAGCGGTGGAAGAAGATCCGGAGATACGGGCCAGGGCGGTGACCGAAGCGGTGGGCGATGTGCGCCTCAGCGCTGCCGTGCTCAGCGCCGAAGAGAGCCTGCGCATTTTCGGGAAGGACGTCAATTCCATCGGCATTCAACCGTTATGGTTGGAGGTGGAAAACGCGACCGAGGACACGCTCTGGCTATTGCGTGCCGGGACCGACCCGGATTACTTTTCCCCGCTCGAGGTGGCCTGGTCCTTCCACGCTGCACTCTCCTCGGAGAAGAATGCGGCCATCGACGAACATTTCGATGCGCTCGATTTTCAGAACCCGATCCCGCCCTACTCCAGGGTTGGCGGCATCATCTTCACCAATCCCCATCACCGGACACGGGTGGTGAACGTCGACCTGCTAGGGCCGGGCAAAGTCATTCCCTTCACCCTGTTTCTGCCCGTCCCTGACGACCCTCCCGACGAAACTGCACTGGAGGTTATACAACATTACGCAAGGGAGCCACGGGAGGACTTTGACGATCTCGATGTCTTACGCGACGCGTTGGAGCGATTGCCCTGCTGTGCATCGGGAACGGACGGAGCCGGAGCCGGCGATCCACTGAACCTAGTCTTTGTTGGACATGTTGCGGATATCGCGGCCGCGCTGGTCCGCCGGGGATTCCGTATCGATAGAAAGGATTACGATGACGTCCAACAAGTGTTCGGCCGGCGACCGGACTTGGTGGCGCGCAAAGCGGGTCAAGAGGTCCCGGCTTACTGGTTACGGGGATGGGTGACGCCGTTACGTTACAAGGGTCAATTGGTTTTTCTCATGCAGGTGGGGCGACCGGTCGGCGGACGTTTTGCGGTCGCCGATGCAGCGCAGCTTGAGCTGCACCCGTACGTAGACGAGGCCAGAAACCTGTTGATCCAGGATCTGATCTACTCCGGAGGACTGGCCAGGCTCGGTTTCGCCGAAGGCAGTGCGACCGGCGACGAGCACTCGCAAGACGATCGCGATCCTGGGCAATCCGGTTATTTTTCCGACGGGTTGCGCGCGGTGATGTTCTTCGTCACCCGTCCGGTCGCGCTATCCGGAGTTCAAACCCTCGATTGGGTTCCTTACCTCGAACGGGCCGAGCGCGAGACGGCCGCGCAACCTCCGAATCCAGCCCCCTAGCCAATCGACAATATTCGATTTCCAGAGACCGGCAGCGGTGCGGGCTGTGCTTCGACGGCCGCGGCCCACACCCGCCAGTTCCCTTCCCCGGCTTTCGCGGCAGCTTTGATTGCGGTGAGATAGCGTCAGGAGCAAATCCCATGGGCATCCTCCGAAGGCACAGGAATCGGCGGTGCCCGAGAACCTTGATCTCGAGCGATCCCGATGGGCGCTGTTGGCCGTATTCGATTTGCACAGTGCCACGTATCTTCGCGTGCGCCCGGCGCCGGCCGCTTCCGGCCTTCACTCGCAACAGGCTTCGGGAGCGACTTCGGTCTCACCCTCTTCCACCATGCAGAACGCCCCGCTGGCAGAGATGCAGCCCAGAGGCACCACGAGCAGCGTCAAAGGGCACGGCGACGATGGGCCCGAACAGCAGCGAGACCGCCATGCCCTGGAAGATAGGGTCGAAAGATGATGGCAAAGGCGCCGGCCATCATCGTGAGGTCGGTGACCCAGATCGGGCGCATGCGGGTGCGTCCGGCTCGCACCACCGCCTCGCGCACGCCGGCGCCGCGGTGGATCTCGTTCTTGGCGAAGTCCACCAGCAAGATGGAATTGCGCACTTCGATGCCCGCCAGGGCTATGAACCCGATCATGGAGGTAGCGGTGAACTCGGCATCGAGCAGCCAGTGGCCGGGGATGATGCCGATCAGGGTTAGCGGAATCGGCGCCATGATAATGGCCGGCTGGATAAAGTTGCCGAACTCCCACACCAGCAGAATGTAGATCAGCAGCAGGGCGGCGGCGAACGCCAGGCCCAGGTCGCGGAAGGTCTCGTAGGTCACCACCCACTCCCCGCTCCACTCGAAACCGGACTCGGCGTCGCTGTCCGGCGGCCCGGTGAGCGTGCCGGAAATGTGCACCCCGTCCGGGGTGGTGTACTCCGCCAGCCTATCTTCCACCCCGAGCATTCCGTAGATCGGGGCGCCGAGGCGGCCCTCCATCTCCGCCACCACGTATTCCATAGGGCGTAGATCCTTGTGGTAGATGATCGGATCCTCTGCTAACTGATGGAAGTAGCCGAGCTCCGACAGGGCGATATTGCCGCCGCGGTCGCTGGGGATCGGCAGGTGGGTCAGCCGGGCCAGCTTAGAACGGGCCTCCAACGGCATCTGCAGAACCAGGTAGGTGGGTTCCATCACCGTGCCGCGCTTAATGTCGCCGAGTTGATAACCGCCCATGGCCATATCGAGGTTGCGCCCGATGGTCTCTACCGAAACCCCGCGCCGGGTCGCCTTTTCGGTCGCCACTGCAAAGTGCCAGCGGGTGTAAGGACTGGTCATATAATCGTCCACGTCGGCGACGTTGGGCGTATCCTCCCAGATCTGCACCAGATCCCTCGCCACCTGGCGGCGGGTATCGGCATTCGGCCCGTAGACTTCGGCCACCAGGGTCTGCAGCACCGGCGGGCCCGGGGGCATCTCCACCACCGCAATGCGGGCGCCAAGGCGCTCGGCGATCGGGGTCAGCAGGTGGCGGGCCTGGCTGGCCAGTTGATGGCTGCTGCGCTCGCGCTCGTTCTTGTCCACCAACATCACCTGTACATCGCCCTCCCAGGTGTTCTCTCTGAGGTAGTAGTGGCGCACCATGCCGTTGAAGTTAAACGGCGAAGCGGTACCGGAATAGGCCTGAACGGCGGTGACCTCCGGCATCTGGAGCAACGCCATCGCGACCTGGTGGGCGACGTTGGAGGTGATCGGCAGCGCCGTGCCTTCGGGCATGTTGATCACTACATTGAATTCTGGCTTGTTGTCGAAGGGCAGCATCTTCACTACCACCGCCTTGGTGTAGAACATGCTGCAAGCGGCGAAGAATGCCACCACGATGGTCCAGAGAAAGATATGGCCCTTAAGCCGGCTGTTGAGCAGGGGCAGGATCAGGGGCCGGTAGACGCGGCCGATGATGTCCTGGACTCTCCGCTCGCGCGCCTCGGCCCGCTGCAGCTTCTTCATCGGCGGGCGCAGGCGGTAGGCGAACCAGGGCGTGAACACGAAGGCGGCGAACAGCGAGAAGATCATGGCCACCGAACCGAGCAGCGGGATCGGCAGCATATAAGGCCCCATCATGCCGCTGACAAAGCCCATTGGGAGCAGGGCCGAGAGCACCGCCAGGGTAGCGATAATGGTGGGGTTGCCCACCTCGCGCACCGCGTCCACTGCGATGGGGAGGCTGGTCTCTTCCTCCTGCAGCCAACGGCGGAAGATGTTTTCCACCACCACCGTGGCGTCGTCCACCAAGATGCCGATGGCGAAGATCAGGGCGAACAGGCTGACCCGGTTGATGGTGTAGCCCAGGGCCCAGGCCGACCAGATGGTGATCAGGATCACCACCGGAATAACAATGATCACCACCAAGGCCGGCCGGCCGCCGATGGTGACCCAGCACAGGATGCTGACGGCGAAGGTAGCGCCGAGCAGGGAAAACAACAGCTCGTTGACCTTGTCGTTGGCGGTCTTGCCATAGTTGCGGGTGATGCTGACCTGGACCTCCGTCGGGATCAGGTCTCCCTTCAGGGTCTCCAGTTGGGCCAGGATGTCGTTGGCCACCTGCACCCCGTTGGTGTCCTCCTTCTTGGCAATCGCCAGGGTCACCGCCGGAGCGCCCAGGGTGAGCGGAAGCCCCTGCTGCTGGGCGGGTCCGCTGTAGTAGGTGGCCATGCGCTCGGTCTCGGCGGGCCCGTCCACCACCCGGGCGACGTCCTTGATATAGACCGGGCTCCCGTACTGGCTGGACACCACCAGGCGTTCCACATCTGCGGCGCTGCGCAGGTAGCTGCCCACCGACACGTTGAAGCGTACGTCCGAGTCCTCCACGAAGCCGGTGTCCTGCTCCGCATTGGCGGCGCGGATGGTGGCCGCCACCTGGTCCAGGCTGACGTCGAACCCGCTCAGCTTCTCGGGCAGCACCTCCACCCGCACCTGCTCCGGACGCCCGCCCACCACGAAGCTGGCGCCCGTATTGCGTACCTCCTTTAGCTGCTGGAGTACATCGAAGGCGATGCGCCGAAGGGCCCCGTCATGCAACTGCTCGGACCAAAGGGTAACGGTCACGATGGGCACGTCGTCGATGCCCTTGGGCTGCACCAGGGGCATGGAGACCCCGGGCGGGATCTTGTCCAGATTCGACTGCAGCTTGTCGTGGACCTTGACGATGGACTCACCCAGGGGCTCGCCGACGATGAAGCGCACCGTCACCATGCCGCGGCCGCGGGAAGCGGCCGAGTAGACGTGTTTTACCCCGGGGATTGCACTCATCATGCGCTCCAGCGGGTCGATGGCCAAAGTCGCCACTTGCTCCGAACTGGCGCCCGGGTAGGTGAAGAAGATATCGATCATCGGCACCGAGATCTCCGGGTCCTCCTGGCGCGGAGTGAACAGCAGCCCGAGCAGCCCGATCGCCAGTGTGGCGACCAACAGCAAGGGGGACAACGGGGAATCGATGAAGGTACGCGCCAGATTGCCGGCCAAGCCCAACGGCGGCTGCGGCCGGTGGGGCAGAGGCGGGTGATCCAGAGCGGGACGGCGCGATCGGTACTTCGGGGGGGATTCGGCCATGTGCGTCCCCTCTAGTAGTTCAATATTCCGGCACGTTCTATGGGGGATTATAGCAGTCGCCCGATTGGCTCCGGCTCGCTCGCGCCCCGCTCCCTTCTAATTGATCCCCTTTTCTATTCTAATTTTTAATCGATTTATCATTTTATTACTAGAATAATAATAGAATTCACATGAATCACGAAATGAACCCTTCGCTCTCCTCGGACACCGCCCCCTGGGGAAGAATTTGCGGTTCACTTGACAGCCGTCAGGTAAACCCCTTCCGGGTTGATCACCAGTCACCCTATCCTGCCGCCGATTGCGGGGGATCAATTCCGAAATGCCGGTGGCCGCCGAGAATATTAGGGGGAAAGGAATCAGGCCGTTGAGCCGGTCCCGCAAGCCAGGCAGCGCCGGGTATCCGCAACTGGTGGCGCCAAAGGATACGGGTTATATTCTCGAAGCATCATAAACAAGCGACCAAGGACGCTCGACGGGCGCCCCAGAGCCGCGTGGATAGGCAAAGGCTGGTGAACCATGATCGAAATCAAAAACAAAAACACCGGCGAAGTGCTGGCAAGCATCGAAGCCGACACCCTGGCGGGCGCAGACCTGCGCGACATGCGGCTGGAGAATGCCGACCTACGCGGCGCTGACCTCAGCCATGCCCGTTTGGAACTCGCCGACCTGGTCGGCGCCGACCTAGCCGAGGCGTCGCTCGTCGGCGCCTACCTCCAGGGCGCACACCTCAACGACGCCAACCTGCAAAACGCGGACCTTACCTCCGCCAAGCTCGGGGACCCTATCGGCTCCAACGCGGCCATGCTGATGAACAGCAATCTACAGGGGGCGAATCTATTCCGCGCGAACCTTTGCAACGCGGAGCTTCGCGAGGCCAATCTGGAGAATGCGGTGCTAAGCTTTGCCGATCTGCGCGGCGCCTCGCTTTTCCGGGCCAATCTAGCCGGTGTGGTATGCAACGACGCGTTGCTGATCGGCGCCAACCTGCGGGAAGCCAACCTGGCCGGAGCGGACCTCCGAAACAGCCACCTCAACGACGCCAACCTGATCAAGGCGAATCTCAGCGGCGCCAACCTGGAGGGGATGCACAACCAAAGCTTTACCGTGCTCAACCTGGCCAATCTGGAAGGCGCCGACCTTAGCGGGGCCCGACTGCACTGCGTATCCGCCGAAGACGCCAACTTCAGGCACGCCAACCTCACGGGGGTGGATTTATCCCATGCAGTGCTCGGCGGCGCGATCCTGCGCAGCGCCAATGTCACCGATGCCAACTTCGACGGCGTCGAGCTGGCGACCGTTACCATGGACTTCGCCAACTTCTCGGCCGCCCGCAACGCCAAGATACCCTTCTACAAGAGCAACTTGCGCTGATCCAGACCGGGTGCGGCAGCACCGCCGCACCCGCGTTTCATCCGCAGTTCCTTGGTTCACCCCAGCGCTGGCAGCCGCCGGCGATCTAATCGGCACACTCCCCCAGCTGGCAGCGCGAAGGCTTGGGAAGCGAGATTGCAGGCGCTGCCTGACTCGATTTCGCGGCTTGGCAGGCATCTAGCCGCATATTTCACCTGGCCGCCAGACTGCTGCGCATAAGCGACGGGAAATCCGACACCTTGAATAGGACTCCGGAGGCGTCTGCGGCGAAACGACCTGTATCACGCCGCCCGGGACAGCCATTCAACCGTCCGTTCGGAATCCAGCAACGGAAACGAAAACGGGCCAACCGATGCCGGTTGACCCGTTTTTCTGACTCGCCGAATATGGCGTCCCCTAGGGGAGTCGAACCCCTGTTACCGCCGTGAAAGGGCGGTGTCCTAGGCCTCTAGACGAAGGGGACCTTGGAACCTGTAACGAAAAATCCGGCAACTTTTCGGGCGCCGGATTCCTCTTTTAATTGGTGGAGCCAGGCGGGATCGAACCGCCGACCTCAACACTGCCAGTGTTGCGCTCTCCCAGCTGAGCTATGGCCCCAGGGCGTTGAAGACGCGCATATTAGTAAAACCTATCCCGGTTGTCTAGGGGTTTGTAGGTTTTTTTGTCCAACGTTTCAGGGCTGTCGCCGACAAGAAAGAGAACCCAGTGTTCGGACAACGCCGAGGCCTTAGTCGCTTCGCGGCTCAACAGCCGGTGGTAAAAAGACTACCTGGATTTACGCTATGGACCCATCCGGTTAATCAGGATGAAGAATACGAGAGTCACCGTACATTCCTAATGCGCTTCACGAAAAAATGCCCCAAATGTGAACGACTTGTCGACTTGTATCTGAAGCCGGAAAAAATCGCTCTTCAGCGGAATTCGTGGGCAAGACTCATAAGCGCCCTCCGCTGAATAACTAGTCCCAACCTACCCCGAGAGCCGGACCATCTGCGCCTTCTTGGAGCGGGAAGGTACCCTATCGGCTCGCGATTCACCCATCAGAAGATCATCGCTCGGGGTTAAACGAAAACGGTTGGGTTCCAAGCAATTGGCGCCGCCCCGCTCAACCCATCGCCCACAGATTCTGGCAACGAGCCGAAAAAACACGAACGTCGAACAATGTTACGAGACTGGGGAAATCACTCTGGAACCCGCCAAGCAAGCGGGGGCTTCCCTAGCCGGCCAATAACTCCTCCAGAATCCGGCGGCCATGTAACACGGGAAGGGAGAAATGACCCTCGGCGGGAAGAAACTCGGCCCGGCAATGCGGAATCACGAGCGCGTGGCGCCGTCCCATCTGCACCGGCACCGTGCGGTCGTCCTCGCCGTGCCAGAGCCGGGTCGGCACCGCCACCCGGCGCGGGTCCGGCTCCCAGCGGTGGGTGAACAGCCAAAGCTCCCGGGATGCGGCCGCCCCGCCCTGACGGAAGGTCTCGCGAATATTGGCCCGCAGCAGGCTCCTCACCTCGGGGCGCGCCAGCACCTCGCGATCGATCCCCGCGCTGTGCGGCACCAGGAAAGACAACACCAGATCGGGATACCAGGCCAAGGTCGGGGCCAGCACGCCGGTGTAGAGAGGCTGGGCCAACGCCGGCCAGGCGCGGGCGAAATCGACGGTATTGCGCTGCATCCAGCCCATCCCCGCTCCCGCATCGGAGCCCTCCAGGGACCCGAGCCCGCATACCAGGCCCAATCCCAGAATCCGTTCCGGGAGCGCCGCTGCACAGGCCATGGCGAAGGGGGCGCCGCCGGATACCCCCAGCAGATGGAAGCGCCCCAGGCCCAGGTGGTCGGCCAAGGCAGCCAGATCTTTCGGCCAGTCGCCGATCCGGCGCCCCGGTTGCGGGCTGGAGCCGCCCATGCCGGGGCGATCGGCGGCGATCAGGCGCGCCCGAACGGCAATCGCTGCGTCCGCTATCAGTCCCGCCTCGAGGCGACAGCTGGGAAAACCGTGGCAATAGAGGATCGGCTGCCCAACGGGATCGCCGAACTGCTGGAAGCAGAGCCGTCTGCCGTCGGCCAAGGTCAGGTGTTCGGCCGACGACGGGTTTGGCTGCTTCAATCCCTTTTCTTCTGCTGTTCCAGGCGCTCCTTGAGCAGTTCGCCGAGGGAGCCGAGCCCGGACCCCTGGGGCTCGGGCTTGCTGTAGGCCGCTACCTCGGCGGCGCTCGCCCCAGCGGCCTCGGCGGTGTCGAGGGAGAGTCCGATTCGGCGCTTGTCCCGGTCGACGCTCAACACCCGGGCTTCGACCGGCTGGCCCTCCTGCAGCACCTCGTGGGGATGGCCGACCCGCCGCCCTGCCCCCAGTTCGCTGATGTGCACCATGCCCTCGACCCCTGGTTCCAGCTCGACGAAGGCGCCGAAGGGCTGCAGCCGGGTTACGTTGCCCGAAACCCGCGCCCCGATGGGATAGCGCCGCTCGGCCTCCTCCCAGGGGTCCGGGGCCAACGCACGGATCGACAGGGCGATCTTCTCCGGGCGCTTGGGGTTGCCGGTCTGTTCGATACGCAGCACCGCTACATCGACCTGCTGACCCACCGACAGCACGTCCTTTGGGTGGCCGACCCGGCCGAGGCCCAGTTCGCTGATATGCACCATCCCCTCGATGCCGCCGACGTCGATGAACGCCCCGTAGTCCTGCAGCGAGGTCACAGTGCCCGTGAGCACCGCGTCCACCTCGATGCGGGCCCGGGTCTCGGCGGCCAGCGCGCGCTGCTCCTCTTCCAACAACTCACGCCGGGACACAACCAGGTTGCCGCGCCGGCCCCCTTCGAAGCGGGTTATGCGAAAGCTCAGGCGCTGGCCGACGAACGGCTCCAGGTCCTCGGTGAATCCCAGCGCGAGCTGCGAGGCGGGACAGAACCCCCGCAGCCCGGCGATCTGCACCTCCACCCCGCCCTTGGTAGTGGCCGTGACCAGGCCCTCGACCGGCAGGCGATCCGCATAGGCCCGCTCCACCTCGGCACTGTCGTGCACCCGGCCGCCGTCCTTGTTGCCGAGCACCAGAGAACCGGAGGACTCGTCGGCCTGGATCACCACCGCCTCGATGCGATCCCCCTCCGCCACCTTCGGATTGCCGTCGCCGTCCAGCACCGCCTCCAGAGGCAGCACGCCCTCGAACTTGCCGCCGAGGTCCACCAGCACCTGCTCCGCCCCCACCGAAAGCACCTTGCCCTTGACCTTGTCCCCAACTTTGGGGCCACGCTGGCCGGTGCCCGGGTGCGTCTGCTCGAACTCGCTCAACAGCGAGGCGAAATCTTCATTGTCTGCCATGCCATCCACCGTCCGCGGGTAATCCGCGGGTCCATTGAAATGTGCCCGGCAGGCTAACCGAGCCCGAAGCCCCGCGCAATAGCGGCGCCCTTCGCGGGCTTGATTACTGATAATAACAACAGTACCCTAATCGGGTCGCCCACCTGCATGAGGGCGGCGCCCCAACACCAATCCATGGGAGCACCGCGCCGTGATCGAGATCGAGTACATCGTCAAAGACAGCAAAGGGGTAGAGAAATTGCGCACCGCCGACAAAAAGGCCGCCGACGCCTACGACAAGGCCCTGGACAACGCCGAACGCCTGCAGACCCTGCTGCGCCACGACCAAGTGCTGCCCAAGCTGGACGACGCCGATCTCGAAGAACTCACCATCTACCTGGCCCTGAACGCCAAAAACGTCGACCGTATCCTCAAGGGCAAGGAGCCGGAGCTGAGCCCGCCCGAGACTGCCGCCAGCGGCAAGGTTGCGCCGCTCAAGGCGGCGAAAAAATAGCCCAATCGGGTCGATTCCCGGCCCGCAGAGATGCTCGCGCCGCACCGGCAGAGCCACTGACTGACCGATCCTTAAAAGGTCTCCTCGACCCGGATCTCGGCAAACCCCAGTTCCCGCGCCACGGCGGTGGCCTGGTCCAGATCGTGATAGACCTTCCCGGTGCCGCTATGGCCGGTGTACGGGACCTGCTCCCCCGTCCTGGCAACGAGCATGATCCGCCAGCCGTTGGCGTCTTTGGCCGGCGTGATCAACGCCGCGCTTAGGGTGCCTTGGTGTAACTCCAGCTGCGCCTGGTCATGGTCCATGACTGTGTCTCCTCAATGGCCTCTATAAGCAAGCATAGATGGCCAGTGCTCACCTCGCGATCCTTGCTGCGGCACCGAAACGTTGGTTCGCACCCAGATTCACCAAAGTCTAGTTCCCCTGCCCCGCGATCTTGGCCCAGGTATCGCGCAGGGTCACGGTGCGGTTGAAGAGCGGCCGCTCGGGAGTGCTGTCGAGGTCGACCACGAAGTAGCCCTCGCGCTCGAACTGGAACCGCTCGCCGGGCCCGGCGCCGGCCAGGGCCGGTTCCAGCAGGCAGTGAGTGAGGGTGCGCAGGGAGTCGGGGTTGAGGTGCTCGGTGAAGGAGTGCTCGCCTTTGGCCGCGTCCGGAGCGGGATGGGCGAACAGACGGTCGTACAGACGCACCTCGGCGGCGATCGCCTGCTCGGCGGGCACCCAGTGGATGACGCCGCGCACCTTGCGCCCTTCCGGGTTCTTGCCCAGGGTGTCGGGGTCGTAACTGCAGCGCAACTCGACGATCTCGCCCTGATCGTCCTTGATCACCTCGTCTGCACGGATCACATAGGCGTTGCGCAGGCGCACTTCGCCGCCGGTGACCAGGCGTTTGTACTTGCGCGGCGCCTCTTCGCGGAAGTCCTCGCGGTCGATGTACAACTCGCGGCCGAAACTCAGTTCGCGGCTGCCCATGGCCTCGTCCTTGGGATGGTTGGCGGCGGTCAGGGGCTCACCCTCGCCCTCCGGGTAGTTCTCGATCACCAGCTTGAGGGGGTGCAATACCGCCATGCGGCGCGGAGCGCTCCGGTCCAGGTCTTCGCGGATGCAGTTCTCCAGCAGACTCATCTCCACCAGGTTGTCGGCCTTGGTGACGCCGATGCGATCAGCAAAGGTACGGATCGCGGCCGGGGTGCAGCCGCGCCGGCGCAGTCCGGCGATGGTGGGCATGCGCGGGTCGTCCCAGCCCTCGACGAAGCCTTCGTCCACCAACTGGGTGAGCTTGCGCTTGCTCACCAGGGTGTACTCCAAATTAAGGCGGGAGAACTCGATCTGCTGCGGGTGGCAGGGCACGGAGATGTTATCCAGCACCCAGTCGTAGAGGGGGCGATGGTCCTCGAACTCCAGGGTGCAGAGGGAGTGAGTGATGCCCTCCAGGGCGTCGGAGATGGGGTGGGTGTAGTCGTACATGGGGTAGATGCACCACTCCTCCCCGGTCTGGTGGTGGATCACGCCGTGGCGGATGCGGTACAGGGTGGGGTCCCGCATGTTCATGTTTGGCGAGGCCATGTCGATGCGGGCCCGCAGCACCCGCGCCCCGTCCGGGAACTCGCCGGCGCGCATGCGCTGGAACAGGTCCAGGTTTTCTTCCACCGAGCGGGTGCGGTATGGGCTGTCGCGCCCGGGCGCCTTGAGGGTGCCGCGGTATTCCCGGGTCTGCTCGGCGTTGAGGTCGCAGACGTAGGCCTTGCCGGCCTGGATCAGCTCGACGGCATAGGCGTAAAGCTGCTCGAAGTAGTCGGAGGCGTAGAACAGCCGGTCCTCCCAGTCGAAGCCCAGCCAGCGCACGTCGGCCTGGATGGATTGCACGAACTCCAGGTTTTCCTTGTGCGGGTTGGTATCGTCAAAGCGCAGATTGCACTTGCCGCCCGCATAGTCCTGGGCGATGCCGAAGTTGAGGCAGATCGACTTGGCGTGGCCGATGTGCAGGTAGCCGTTGGGTTCGGGCGGAAAGCGGGTGTGCACCCGGCCGCCGTGCTTGCCTGCCGCCAGGTCCTTGTCGATCACCTGGCGGATGAAGTTGCTGGGTTTGTGCTCGCTCATGACTGCTTCGCTCAATTGCTTACCGCCTAGGCGGCGGATTCCTCACGCTGGCGGATGAACGCCAGGGCCCGGTCGATGCGCCGCAAGCAGGCCTCCTTGCCCACCAGTTCCAGGGTGACGTCGATGCCGGGGGAGGCGGCGCGGCCTACCACCGCGACCCGCAGGGGCTGGGCCACCTTGCCCATTTTCAGTTCCAACTCGTCCGATACCTGTTGCACCAGGTCGTGCAGCGCCTCGCCGCTCCAGTCCTCCTGGGCCGCCAGGCGCTCGCGCATGCGTTCCAGGGGCTCGCGGGCCACCGGTCGCAGGTGCTGCTTGGCGGCCTTGGCGTCGTAGTCGTCGAAGTCCTGATAGAAAAAGGCGCTGATCTCTGCCATCTCCACCAGGGTCTTGGCCCGCTCCTGCTGGGCCGCGGCCACCGCCACCAGATCGGGCCCGGTGCTCGGATCGATATCCAGCCGCCCCATGTGCGGGCTCAGCAGGTGGGCGATGCGCTGGGGATTGTCTTCCTTGAGGTAGTGCTGGTTGAGCCAGTTGAGCTTATCGGTGTTGAAGCTGGAGGCGGCCTTGTTGACCTGGTCGATGTCGAACAGCTGGATCATCTCGTCCAGGCTGAATAGCTCCTGATCACCGTGGGACCAGCCCAGGCGCACCAGATAGTTGAGCAGGGCCTCCGGCAGGTAGCCGTCGTCCCGGTACTGGATCACGCTCACCGCACCATGGCGCTTGGACAGGCGCGCCCCGTCGTCGCCCAGGATCATGGGCACATGGGCGTAGGTTGGCGGCTCCTGGCCCAGTGCGCGGATGATGTTGATCTGGCGCGGGGTGTTGTTGACGTGGTCGTCGCCGCGCACCACGTGGGTGATCTGCATGTCCAGATCGTCCACCACCACCGTCAGGTTATAGGTGGGCGAACCGTCGGTGCGGCGGATGATGAGATCGTCCAGTTCGCCGTTGGAGATGCTGATGCGGCCCTGTACCAGGTCGTTCCAGGCCACGCTGCCTTCGTCCGGATTGCGGAAGCGCACCACGTGCGGCTCGTCGGCGCTCACTTGCCGGTGCCGGCAGTGGCCGTCGTAGCGGGGCTTGGCCTTGACCTTCATAGCCCGCTCGCGCAGGTCGTCCAGGCGCTCCCTGGAGCAGTTGCAGCGGTAGGCCAGGCCCTGCTCCAGCAACTGATCGATCACCTGATGATAGCGATCGAAACGCTCGGTCTGGTAGAAGGGGCCCTCGTCGTACTCGAGCCCGAGCCAGGTCATGCCCTCTAGGATGGCGTTCACCGACTCGGCGGTGGAACGCTCCAGGTCGGTGTCCTCGATGCGCAGCACGAAGGCGCCGCCGTGCTTGCGGGCGAACAGCCAGGAGAACAGCGCGGTACGGGCGCCACCCACGTGCAGGTAGCCGGTGGGGCTGGGGGCGAAACGGGTGCGGACGGTCATGGCTTCCTTCTTAATCAGGGGGTCGACACGGAAACTGCGGATTCTATCAAAGCCGACTGCCGACCGCAGGAGATTGATCGGGCCGGCCGCCCTATCCGTCCAGCCGCTTTAACGCCGCGAGCAGATCTTCGAGCATGGCGGCCAACAGCAACCGGCCTTTGGCGGCGCTGGCCAGCCGGGGATTGCCGTAAACCCCGCTCGGGGAATAGCCGGGGCTTTGCGGGTCGCCGCGGCTGAAGGCGCCGCGCAACCCCCCTCCGGACCAGTCGGGGGCTAGGCCCATGACCACCTGCTCGGGGGCGACAGCGAGCAGGATCGAGGTTTCCAGCTCGTCCGCATGGCCGCCCCGGGCCTGCTCGGCCAGCGCCGCTTCCTCGCGCCGGTAGGCTGGACCGGCATAGACATTGGCCAGATCCAGGGCGGCGAAGTCCGGGGCCGCCAGTTCGATCACGCGCTGCAGCGGGACGATGGTGCTGATGCCGGTATTCAACACCAGACAACGCCCGGCCCCGGCGCCGCGGATGCCGGTCAGGATCTCGGCCACCAGCGCGGTAAAGGTCCCGGCCGACAGGCTGATGCTGCCCGGGTAATCGGTGAACGCCGGGTAATGGCCGTAGCCCAGAGTCGGCCAGCACACCACCGGCGTCCGCTCCACCAGCGCCCGGGCCAGCCATTCGGCCTGAAGCCAATCGCTGTGCATGGGCAGGTGGGGGCCATGCTGCTTGCAGGCGGCCCCCACCGCCAGCAGCGCCGGGGCACCGGCGGCCAGGCGCTCTGCCACCTGCGGCCAGCTGGCGCCCGCCAGCCATAGGCCGGTACCAGTTTCGGTTTCCATCGAGCAATGATAGCGGCTTTCCCTCACCGGGCCCGCGGTTGGAACTTGCGTCTGGTTGCAGGACAATAGCCGCGATTCGGGGGGTATGTATGAAACTGCATTCGCCGGCTGCGCGCCGGGCTGCGATCTGGCTAAGCGATCTTGGGCTGTTTGCGCTCCTGCTGAGCGCGGCTCCCTTGCCGGCTGCCGATGCCGAGGCCTACCTCCCATGGGAAGTCGTGGATTTCGCCATCGCCGACCCCCTGGGGGGACTCACCGGCGACCCCGAGCGCGGCCGCGCCCTGGCGGCGGCTCGGGACAAGGGCAACTGCCTGGCCTGCCATCGGCTGCCGATCCCGGAGGAACCGGACCAAGGCAACCTGGGCCCGCCGCTGGACGGCGTCGGCACGCGCCTCACCCCGGGCCAGATCCGCCTGCGGCTGGTGGACGAATCCTATCTCAACCCCGCCACCATCATGCCCGGGTTCTACCGGGACCCGGCCCTGCTGCACCGGGTAGCCCCGGCCCGGGCCGGCCGCACCGTTCTCGATGCCCAGGAGATCGAAGACGTCCTCGCCTACCTGGTGACCCTCAAATGACCTGGAAAGCCGCCGCCATGCTCCTGTTGCTCGCGGTCAGCGCCGGCGTCCCGGCCCGGGAGCCGGAATCGGGTTACCGACTGCTGTCGCCCGAGATGCAGGAGATGCAGGACGACGAGTTCACCAACCCCGGCATGCTGACGGTAGAGGCCGGGCGCGAGCTGTTCGCCCAGCCTGGCCTCAGCGAAGAGGCTTGCGCCGATTGCCACGGGGCGGAAGGCGAACGACTCGACCCGGGGCGCATCGCCGCCTACCCCGTCTATGACGGCGAGCGCCGCGCGGTGCTGACCCTGCGAGGCCAGATCAACGTCTGCCGCGACCAGCGCATGGACGAATTTCCGGAGCCCTATGAATCCCAGGATTTGCTGGCGCTCGAGACCTTCGTCCGCTATCTGGCTCGGGGCGAGCCGGTGCGGGTAGACACCCAAGGCCCCATGGCAGAGCACTTCGAACGCGGCCGTCGGCTATTCGAGACCCGCTTCGGCCAGCTCAACCTGAGCTGCGCCCACTGCCATGAGGTCTACCCCGGCTTTCGCCTGCGCAGCCAGACCCTAAGCCAGGGCCAGACCAATGCCTTCCCCGCCTACCGGCTTACCCCGGGGCGGGTCAGCGGCCTGCACCGCAAATTCATCGACTGCTATATCACCCTGCGCGCCGAGCCCTACCCGGTGGGCTCGCCCGAATACACCGATCTGGAGGTCTATATGACCGCCCGCGGCAACGGCCTGCCGATCGAGACACCGGGCATCCGCCGCTGATGGACGCCCCCTCCCCCCTCGCCTCGGTGCGCGGGCTGCGCAAGTGCTACGGCAGGCAGACCGTGGTGGACGGGGTCGACTTCGACATCCCCCGCGGGCGCTGCTTCGGCTTTCTCGGCCCCAACGGCGCCGGCAAGACCACCACCCTGCGCATGCTGCTGGGGCTGACCCCACCCAGCGGCGGCAGCATCCGGCTGTTCGATCTGGACATACCGCGCCAGGCGCGGGAGGCGCGCTTTCGGGTCGGAGTGGTTCCCCAGGCGGACAACCTGGACCCGGACTTCAGCGTGGCCGAGAACCTGCGCATCTACGCCAGCTACTTCGGGCTGCCGAGACCGCAGGTCGAGGACCGCATCGCCCCGTTGCTGGAATTCGCCGCGCTGAGCGAGCGCCGGGATGCCAAGACCGAGGCCCTGTCCGGCGGCATGCAGCGGCGCCTGACCATTGCCCGCGCGCTGATCAACCAGCCCGAACTGCTGATGCTGGACGAGCCCACCACCGGCCTCGATCCCCAGGCCCGGCACCTGATCTGGGCCCGGCTCGGTGAGCTGCGCGAGGCCGGCACCACCCTGATCCTCACCACCCACTACATGGAAGAGGCCGAGCGCCTGTGCGACGAACTGGTGATCATGGACCACGGGCGCATCCTCGACCAAGGCTCCCCCCGCCAGTTGATCGCCCGCCACGTCGAGCCGGAGGTGGTGGAGGTGCGGGCCGAGGTCGGCTCCCGGCTGCCGCCGCTGGAGGGCCTGCCCGGCTGCCGGGTGGAGGCGGTCGGCTCCAGTCTCTATTGCTATACGTCAGACGCCGCGCCTCTCCTGGAACGGCTGCAAATCGTCCCGGGCCTGACCTACCTGCACCGGCGCGGGGGGCTGGAGGACGTGTTCCTGAAGCTCACCGGAAGGGAGCTTCGGGATTGAACCTAGAAACGGCAGTTGACCGCTGCTCGATAAACCGGAAACGCGTTGAAATGGCCCAAAGCAATCGCAAACTCGAATCTCACGCCCAGGATCAAGCCGCTAACCGGCCCAGTGCAGGCCCCGGACCGCGGCTGGGGGCGTTGCGGATCGTCGCAATAGCCTGCTATTGGTCCTCACCGCGCCTATCCAGCCACCACCCGGCACCCACCCTGCCCCGGGTCCAACTGCCGTTTCCAGGTTGATGGGTATCTGGGCCTTACCGCGGCTGCGGCGCGGGGCGCTGGCGGTTTGGTGGCGCAACCTGATGGTATGGCGCCAGTTGCTGGGGCCGGCGGTGGCCATGCACTTCGGCGAGCCGGCCCTCTACCTGCTGGGCCTGGGCTACGGCCTGGGCAGTTTCGTCGGCGAGATGGACCGGCTGCCCTACCTGGCGTTTCTCGCCTCCGGCATTATCGCCTCCTCGGCCATGACCACCGCCAGCTTCGAGGGCATGTACTCGGTGTTCACCCGCATGGTGCCTCAACGCACCTACGAGGCCCTGCTCGCCACCCCCCTGGAGGTGGACGACATCCTGGCCGGCGAGATGCTCTGGTGCGCCACCAAGAGCCTGTTCAGCGGCATCGCCATCCTGCTGCTGGCGGCCCTGCTCGGGGTGGTGGGGGGCTGGCAGGCGCTGTGGGTGCTGCCGGTGGTGTTCCTGATCGGGCTCTGCTTCGCCGGCCCGGCCCTGGTGATGACCGCCTTCTCCCCCAGCTACGACTTCTTCAACTACTATTTCGTGATGGCGATTACCCCGATGTTCATGCTGAGCGGGGTCTTCTACCCGATCTCCACTTTCCCGGAGACCCTGCAGACTTTCGTGCAGGTGCTGCCCCTGACCCACGCGGTGGCCCTGACCCGGCCACTCGTGACCGGCCAACCCCTGACCGATCCGGCCCTTCACCTGGCGGTGCTGGCCGGCTATGCCGCACTGGGCTATTACCTGGCGGTGGCCTTGGTGCGGAGACGGTTGCTGGTCTGATCCGGCAGCTAGAATAGAGAGAACCCTATCCGGCAGGAGGCGCGCCCCCGCGCCGATCAGGCTTAGGCCTGTGCCACCAGAACTTGGACGCACATTTCCAGTTCCGGTGGTACCCAGGCGCCGCATCGCGCCGGGGGCGGCGCTCCTACGGAATGGTTTGATTCCTAAAACTAACGGGAGACACCCGATGCCAAACCGACCCGACCACAAACGCCGCCGCCTGGTAGCCGCCCTGGGCCTGCTCAGCCTGCCCGCCGCGGCCGGCCTGCTGCCGCTCACTCCGCGCCAGAGCGCCGGCCCCTTCTACCCCACCGAACTGCCCTTGGACGACGACAACGACCTGACCTGGCTCGACGACCGCCAGCAACAGGCCGCGGGCGAGATCACCGACCTCAGCGGGCGCGTGTTAGACACCAACGGCCAACCCATTGCCGGGGCCCGGGTCGAGATCTGGCAGTGCGACGCCAACGGCCGCTACCGCCACCCCCGGGACCCGAACCGAAGCGAATTGGACCCCAACTTCCAGGGTCACGGCCACTACCTCACCCAAGCCGACGGCGGCTACCGCTTCCGTACCATTCGTCCGGTGCCCTACCCCGGCCGCACGCCCCACATCCATACCGCCGTCTTCCTGCCCGGCGAGCGCCCCTTCGTCACCCAGATCTATATCGCCGGCGAACCCCGCAACCAGGAGGATTTCCTGTTTCTCGGCATCCCGGCCGAGCAGCGGCGGTTGGTGCAAGCCGAGTTTCTGGCCGCGAAAGGAAATGCCGAGGCGGCCTTCAGTGCCAGCCTCGATATCGTCCTGGGGGGCACGCCGAGCCAAGTGTAGCCGGCCGGGAAGCCGGTGCCCGCGCAGGGCGTTTGCTAGTGCGGCCGGTTAAACTGCACCGGAAACTGTTTGACGTAGTCCTCGTCGAACACCAGCTCGATCGAGACCTCGCCCTCCCTATCGTCGATCTTGACCTGGCGTCAGGTCGGGCAGGCGCACCGCCAGATAAGTGCACATGGCCGCCGCGTTGGCCTCGTCGTCGCTCTTGATCGCATGCACCAGGTTGGCGGCGACGAACTGGGCGCGCTGGCCCAGATCCGGGTCGGCGAGCACCCGGCCGTCGACTTCGATGCCGGCGGCCATCTTCTCGTCCATCTTGTCCAGGTAGGCGCCCTGATGGTCCGGCAGGGGCTTGTTGCGGTTGTATTCCAGCTGGGCTATGCCGTTCAGCAACACGGCCATAAGATCTTTCATAAGCGATATTCAGAAGAATTTGTGGGCGGTTTGCCCCGAAAAAGAGGGGTTTAGGAAGCGCGGGCGCACCCCGATCGCAAGTCTGAGAGGATGTAGTCGCAAAGCCTATATCACTCGGACGAAGCTGGCCCGGATTCTGGGCCAGACTATCCTGAATCGGGTGCAGAAGTTCAAGTCCTTTGTCTGTCGGCGGGTGCGCCGGGTGGGCACTGAGCAAGCGTGGGCTGACCCAGGCCTATGCCTGGTTTCTGGCGCCGGGCATGCAGCAACCCGATGCTGGTTGACGTCCGGGTCCCTCCCGTTTACCCGGAGAGAAACCTATTCGAATCCGACCCCATTTCACCATTTCCCATAAGGTTTACAGCCAGCCAGATCGCGCCTACGCTGACTTCATAATTTTTGCGCGTATAAGGGCATTCTATATGGAACTTTCCCTCCTTCAGACGGCTCCGGCCGATCCTCGGGCCTTTCTTGAGCTCCTGCGCGGCCATCTTCCAAAGCGGGTCTATGCGCGCGCCCGGGTACTCCACTCCCTGCCAGCCGAAGCAGACGACCTGCCGCGCTTCGTCGTCCACCTGACCGAGGCGACTGAAGAAGACGAGGCGGCCGTGACCGAAGCGCTCGCCGCCGTGCCCAACCCTGCGTTCGAACTGCGGACCACCGGGCCTGAACTCGTGATGTCGGCCCCGCCAACGGCCGACGAAGCGCCAAGCGCCCCGGCCACCCTGGCGCGCTGGATTGCTCCACTGCCCCAGCTGACGGCCCGGCAGGCAGCGGTCGGCGAGATCCTTGACGATATCCTGAAGGCGAAGCCCAGCGGGATCGACTTTCCGGAGTTCAGCTACACCGGCGATCACCGGGAGGCCTACGCAAGCATTTGCGAGCAACTCGGGGCCAAGCCAATCGAGGACAAGGGACGGACCATCCACCTTGCCGATTTTGCCAAGGTCAAGAAACCCAAACGACCGCGCATTCCCGATTCCGTCTGGTCCGAGGTCTTGGAGCACCTCAGGCGGGAGATCCGGTTCTATGGCTATGCCGCCGACTGGTTCGGCGACGGGGGGCACCTGCGCAACAGCTACCGCGATCTGGTCTTTTTCGACCTCGATTTCGTCGAACGCACCAATACCGACTTCGGGCTCATCAAGAATACGGCCAAATCCGTCTCGTTCGAGATGCAATTGGCGATGGACCTCGCACTCCGGCTCATCGGCAGTATCCCGGAGGTCGGGCCATTGATCACCCTGATCCTAAAAATCTCCTGGGATGCCACCAAAGCCGCGATGGGGGGCGGATCCGGTGCGCTGACCTCGGCGATCCGGGAGATGCGCAAGAAGGTCGTTCAGGCCTTTGAAACTTCCATCCAAGTCGTCGAGACCTGCCACGGCGGGCTTCTGACCGATTGGGGCAACCTCGACAAGTTCGGACAGCTCATTCTTGGGGACGAACTGGTCTGGCCCGTGAATTCCCAGCCGATCCGGGACGGCCACCGCTATGCCTTTCAATATGAGGCGATGCGCTGCCTGGTAGAACTCAAGCACAGAACCGAAACCAGGGTATCGAACGACGACAAATACCTGTGGTGCGTTCTGCAGATCTCGGTCAAGCACGACAAACCGGTCAGCCGGGGATTTGACTGGAAAAACCGGCGCCTGAATCTAAAGGCCAGCACCAAGGATTGTGGCAGCTATCCCGGCAAAGCCATCATCATTGGCCGTCAGGAATGCCACCGGGCCGTGACCTACAACTACCAATGGTATTGCCAAAGCCCCAAAAACTCGTCAAAGGCTTTCTACCGCAAGCTGTTCGGAAACAGCAAAGAGGATGTCAACAATATCGAACTGGCTATCCCTTTGACCTTCCTGGAAAACTTCAGCGAACGTGAGGGCTGGGGCATCTGAGCCCTTCAGGACGCGCAGAGGCCGAGGTCGAGATCTTATTCAGCGCAAATGCGCGCCTGATTACTATAAGCAAAGGTGCGCGCGTCGGACCATTGCTTTGCCTATTCCTGGTAATGCCCGCGGGCGCGGCCCTGCGCTATACCAGCGTCACCGATATCCAGCGAGAAGGCGACCGGGTGACAACGAAGCGCTTGGTCGAGCGGGTCACGCTGGACGGCGCCAGGGGCGCGTGCTGATCTTGAAGGTCGAGTACGCCGTGGAGCAGACAGACGACGTTTGGATGACGTCGCAACTGGAAATGCCGGCCCTGGAGCGCCGCTGGCCGGAGGGGATGGCGCGGACCGGGTTCGCCTACGCGGATGCAATGTCGGTGACCTGGATCGCCGAGGTCACCGGCGCCGTTCTCAAGCACAGGAACGTCGTGCGGCTCACCGATCTCCAGGCGGGGAAGGTTTCGGTCAAGACCGAGGTTATGGAGGCGGTGGATCTGGAAACGCTCCCGTCTTCCGTGATCCCCGAGGACACCTTCTCGATGCCGGAGTGCAGGCAAGTTGACAAAGCCGAGATGGAGAAACGGGCCAAGCGATTCATCAAGAACACGCTGAGGTAGCTTCTCCATCAACGGGCCTCGGCGATGCCGGACCGAGACCCAAGGGCGGATGCCGCTTCCGCATCAACGTTGGCGTCCCCCGACGCTCGACGCCCGGAGATTACCACCAGGGCTTACCCGGTGCGAAAGACACCTTCGGTCCACAGCTCGGCGAAACTCAGTCTAAGACCAACAAGCCATGAACAGGACCGCAGCAGCGACTCGCTTTCCGCATCCCCTTCGACTGCGGTCGAAGGTTTGCGGGTGAACCCTCTGAGTCGCCTCGCCTGTCCCCTGGTGCTCGTCTGTGCGGGCATCTCGCCTGGGTTCGGAGATACATTGAAGGTATTGTCGCTGAACCTGGCCCATGGGCGAGGCAACAGCTTGAACCAATTACTGGTTGGGGATGCGGCCATCCGCGCCAATCTCGCCCGAATTGCCGAAACGCTGATACGAGCGGGTGCCGATATCGCTGCGCTGCAGGAGGCGGACGGTCCATCGCGCTGGAGCGGCGGCTTCGACCATGTCGCCCACTTGGCCGAGCTGGCCGGCTACCCGGTCGCCTTTCGCGGTAGCCATGCCGAGTCCTGGCTGTTCGATTACGGCACGGCGCTATTGTCCAAGCGACCGCTCGAAGATCCGCTATCCTTTCGGTTCGCGCCGTCGCCGCCCACCGCCGGCAAGGGCTTCGTCCTCGCGGAGCTGCGCTGGCCGGGCGGCGACATCGTATCCGTACACCTCGATTTTTCTCGCGCCTCTGTACGCAAAGCCCAGGTCGACGAGCTGATGCGGGTGTTGTCGGCCCGTGATCATCCCGTCATCCTGGCGGGCGACTTCAACGCAGCATGGGAAGAGCCGAACTCGCCGCTGCGCCGCCTGACCGACGAAGGAGGTCAAAGAACCACTGGAGTGGCTCGACCGTCACGGTGGCAGCCAGCTCGTGATCGTCACGAATTCGGTGCTGACAAGTGACAACTTCTTCACCCAAGCTGTGATCGACATGGACACCGCACCAGGGTTGCTGTTGACCCCGGAGTTGCAACAGACATGGCTGTCGGGCTGGTCCAGCGGCGACCGGAACCCGGAACTGGTCGACAGCGCTGAATGGCGCCGCTTGGTCGCGAATCCGCAGATTCGTATCTACGAAACCGGCCGCAGCGATGCCGTAGCACTCGGCGGTGGAACTCACTACGGGAAAATGCACGCCAAGTTCATCGTAACCAAGGGCATTGGCTGGGTTGGGACCTCGAATTTCGATTACCGATCGCGCCTGCTGAACAACGAGATGGGGTTCTTCTTCGATAACGACCAATTGATTCGAGACTTGCTCGACGATGCGGACGACCTCAAGCGGCAAGCCCTGCTCTGGGGCTCGCAAGACTGGCTCCGATTGCGCCAAGGCGTGACCGAAGCCGGCAGTTTCAAGGGGTTCACGACCCGCAGCCAGCGCTTTATCTACAAGACCTTGGTCAGCCTTGGACTGGTATGGCAGTTCTAGGTGAGCAAGAACACGCTGCTTGGGCTCCGCCAACTGGCTGACCTGTTGCGCCCGTTCGAGCAGCGCCGAGCATCGGTCGGCCGGAATTTCGCTTCGAATGATCGATTCGAACGGCACTGCCAAGTAGGATTAATCTAGGCGCAGGACCCTGCATGGGCGAATGAAGAGCCAATGGGTGGACCCTTTAATTTAGGAACAGCTCGAACCCGGCTCCCGTCAACGGGAGTTGACCAATCCGGCTCTAGTCTTTTCCTACAGGCTCGATGTCCAAGCGCGACAAGGTTCGGATCTTGAATTCTTTCTCCTGCTCCTTGTCTTGGATCTCGGCAGCGATTCGATCCAGAAGCCGCAACAGGGTCGCCTTATCGGTCGGGGCGATTTCCTCGAAATGCTCTTCGCACACGACACCTGCCATCGGCCCCAGGTACTCCACGGCTTCTTTTTCGACGATTTTTTGAATGTTCCTAACCGACAGCCCTAATGTATCCTCCGGGCGAGGTGCTGGTGCTGACTGCCAGGCGAGTCGAGGTTCGGCGGGAATAGAGGCATCCTGATTCGCTTCTAAAATGGTCAATAACTCCGAAGTCGGTGGCAGCGCGTCGGTATTCTTGTGTATGCCGGCACTGTGGGGGATGAATCGGCACCGACCGGACTCGATCGACAACAACGTATCCAATGTGTCGATCCCTCTCAACCGTTGGCAACGTATCGTAACGATCTCGCCGTTCTCGAAGCCGAAAATCGCGGAATGGTTATCGCTCGTCGCCCAGAAGAGCGTACCCGTTCTTTGGGATGCTACCAGCTCGCGCAGATAAACGAGCAGCGCTCCGTAATCCAACATCGGTTTGTCGCCAGACATCGCTACACCTCTAGACTGGCGTATCGCCAGCACTCGCAGTCAAGGACGTAGAACTCATGCAAATGACCGCGGGATCTACGCTGTTTTCTTTGCGTTGCGGCGGAGACGCTCCATTGCCAGCCGAATGCTGGCGCCGAGTCGAACGATCGCTCTCGCCAATAGCCCGATCTCATCTCCCCGCTCCGTGCCCTCGACCTTGAAACCCATCTTTCCGTGGCTCAGGGCATCCGCCACTTCGGTCAGCTTGAGGATGGGTAAAGACAGGCGGCGGGAGAACAGGACTGCGACCAAAAGCACTAGCACCAATGTCACGCTCAAGAGAACAATGGCGTCGCGATTCGATTCCGCCACCGCGCGGAAGGCTTCATCGAAATCCTGCTGCATCACCATCAGCCAGCCGTCTCGCGTGCGCTGCATGTAAGCAATGATCTTCTTCCCCGATTTTTCGCGAAAGATTAGTCTGTTGGCGCCGTTCGTCAGAGCCGCGGCCACGGCAGGATCTGCAGATAGATCCTGTCGCTGGTTGGTTAGCTCGTCGGAAGGGTGTGCGATTACCTTACCGGACTCGTCCACGAGAAAAGCAAAGCCCGTTTTACCGATTCGGGTGGAAATGATGCGTTCGGAAACCGTTGAGATGGTCATTGCAATCGCAAGTACACCGCTGAGTTCACCGTTATCGTCCGGTATCGGGACTGACAGCACAAATGCTGGTTTTCCCGACGTCTTGCCGATCAGAACCTGCTTCCCCATCGGCTTGCCGTCGAGGACTTGCTTTACATAAACGCGATCGCCGTAATACCTCGTTTGCTTGCCGTCGCTACGGCCGACATTCTCGCCATTCGGAGCCACCGTAAAGGCAAGATAGTTCCAGTCGTACGCCTCGGTAATCAGCTTGAGAATCGGATTCTGACGCGTTGCCTCCATCGCCCGAATATCCGGCAGCTTCGAATTTTCTTGCAACATACGGCGGTTCATGTCGACCCAGCTATCCACATGATGAGTGAGATGATCAAGCCCCTCCGTGAACTGCTGGCTCACCGCCAGGTTGATCTGTTGGTTAGTGTTCGCATAGTTGACGTACCAAATCGTAACCAACGGCGCTATCGCAACGATGACCATGGTCAAAAGCACTTTTGGGAAAATGCCGAAGCGAATCTTGTTCTCTTTTTCCATTTTCTTATACCCGATCTATCCTGGACGGTTTTTTCCGGCAACGGAAAACTTATTCTAGGGCATTGCGGTCACGAGGTTCGAGACTAGACACGGCCAAGCCGATAAAGCTTTTCTGGGGCATTCCGGATGTGCCAAGCCAACTTCGGTACGGGGGCACCAAAGCGCCCTTTCCGAGCCAGCGCCGCAACGAATCAGCAACCGATCTTTCGAACGCCACACCGCGCCATATAACTGTGCGCATCCCCGCCGTACCCGAGTATCACACATTCGAATACGCTGTTCCGTGAGGTTGTCGTGATTTCCGAGAAACGCCCGATGGCCTAATGCCTGGTCTCCCGCGGGGCTCCATTCCGCTGAGGCACGGACCTTGCTCAAAACAACCACCGACAAAGCGATAAAGGGGTCCGATAAAGACGAATAACGACGTCAAAGCCGATTTCTAGGACCGGGGCGGTGAAAAAATGGGGGCAAGAGGGCGTGAGCGCGAGGGGTCCGCCGGAGAATTGGTCGTTTTCCTGATAGCCTTTCGGCGCGTGCAATTGCTTCATCCCTGATATTGATCCTTTCCGTTATTCGCCAAATGATAGCACAATCACAAGTGGTCGTCCGATGGCCCAAGCGGCGTCCACCTTCCCTCTTTCCGCCGGTCGATGGCATGCTGGGTAAAGCGGGTAGTGGGAGTCGATTTACTTCCAACACCCAGGCTCAAATCGGTAATTCCCCCTGCTCCGCATCGGCGTCGTCCGTTCGTCTCGCCGTTTCCTAGGCCTGCCGCGCGGTCTCGGCTCCCGCCGCCCATCGGTCATGGCCTCGATTTTCGCGTAGAAGCGTGAAATCTCCGAGCGGCTGATTCTGGTTCAGCGCTAGGCGGATGTCACTGATGGCCTCTTGATCCAATTCGACTCGGAACAGGCCCCGGTAGGCGGCCTGCCTTATTCTTTCGTCCTCACCGGCCTAGTCTGTTTTACTTCTAGGTTACCAATCGCGCACTTTCTCGGTGCGGCTTGCTAGCCTCTCTTGCTGCTCGTCGCTGAGAGACGCGTGGAAGTCGGTGACCTTGTCCATCACTCGAGGCGCATAGCTTTCCACCAACCGATCCCGCTCATCGATCAGGGCGTATAGGTTGGCCTCATCCATGCAGGGCCTGCTGAGCTCTTCGAGCCAAGTATAGATGAGTTTGTTCTGCTCGGTCCTGTCCTCCCGACAAATCGAGACGAGTTCCGACTTGATCGCGCGCAGCTTCTCCAGCTGTTCGGGGTTAAGCCCCAGTTCGAATACGATGCGCTTGATGGCAACCTCGGAATCCACGTCCGAGTTCTCCAGGACGAGGTCTGGGGCGGGCATCAGCGATGCGGTGAAGTCGACCGCCACCCGCTCCAAGTTCGAACAGTTGGGGTCGATAGCGACGGTGGCGTGAGGGGTATTGATACTCCTGATTCTCGGGTGGGCTTTCATCTCGTGGGTCTCCCTTGCCTAAGCGTGCTTCCAGTCTACGTCGCGCTGCCCGGGAGGGTTAATCGATCAGCGCCAAATCGTTATCAACTTGCGCCAAAGCAAGGCGTTGCCCTGAGTTCTCTTGCCTCTTGTATCCTAGCCAACGCGCTCGCGCGCAGCATTGCCGCCCCGTCCCCGGCATCGCCCGAGCCTGCTGCTAGCGCCAGAACGCGCCGAGTGACTTGGTCTAATACCAACGGACACCCCAGTTAAGGGACAATACCCGAAACTGAGGTGAGAGATGGCGACACGTAAGCAATACACGAGAGAGTTCAAGCAGGACGCGGTGAGGTTGGTCACCGAGCAGGGCTACAAGCACACGGAGGCGGCCAGGAATCTGGGCATCGACCGCGGGATGCTGGGTCGCTGGATCAAGGAATTCCAGGATGACGAGAGTGGGGCATTTCCCGGCAACGGCAAGCTGACGGCGGAGCAGGAAGAGCTTCGTCGTTTACGTCGGGAAAACAAGCAGTTAAAGCTTGAGCGAGAAATCTTAAAAAAGGCGGCTGCCTTCTTCGCGAAAGAGTCGAGCTGAGATATCAGTTCATCGCCCAACAGAAGAAGGCGTATTCGGTGAGGTTGCTTTGCCGATTAATGGGCGTGAGCCGCAGCGGGTTCTATGACTGGGTGCGGCGTCAGCGTCAGGATCCGGATCCGCTGCGCGAGGAAATGCTCGGCTGGATCAAGGACCTGGCCAAGGGCTCGGACCATACCTACGGGTCGCGGCGCATGGCCAAAGGGCTGCGGGCGCTGGGGTATCCGGTAGGGCGTTACCGGGCGCGAGGACTGATGCGCGAGGCCGGGGTGTGGGTGCGATATCGGCGCCGGTACCGGGTCACCACCAACAGCAATCATCGCCAGCCGGTGTTTGAGAACCGGCTGAAACGGGATTTTTCCCCGAGTGCCGCCAACCAGGTCTGGGCCGGTGACATCAGCTACGTTTGGACCCACGAGGGGTGGCTGTACTTGGCGGTGGTGATCGACCTGTACTCGCGCAAGGTGGTCGGCTGGTCGATGGGAAAGCGCCTGACCAGCAGTCTGGCCTGCGATGCGCTGCAGATGGCGCTGTGGCGGCGCAAGCCACCCAAGGGGCAGTTGATCCATCATTCTGACCGGGGCGTACAGTACGCTAGTCGGGCGTTCCGCAGGGTACTCAAGGCCCACGGGATCGAGGGCAGTATGAGCCGAAAGGGCGACTGCTGGGATAACGCGGTGGTCGAGAGCTTCTTCGGATCGTTGAAGTCGGAGCGGGTTCACTGGCGGAACTACCAGAGCCGAGAAGAGGCTCGGGCTGACATCGTCGAGTACATCGGCATGTTCTATAACAGCCGGCGGCTCCATTCCTATCTGGGTTACCAAAGCCCAGACGAGTTTGAAAGAAACGGCCAGCTGGCCGATGCGGCTTAACTGGGGTGTCCGCTAGGACTTGACCACGTCAGAGAGCATATTCCGACCCCTTCCCGTGGCTTCGGTGATCTAGATCAACGAAACCGACCATCGAGAGACAGATGCCGTTGTCTGCGGCGCGGTGTCGCACTAGATTTACTAGAGAGGAATAGGAGATTTCTTACATGTTGACATATCAAGATTGCGTTGGGATGTGTGATCTTACCGAAGAAGAAGTAGATGCCATCGCGGAGCATGAGCAGATTCCGAACATCGTGGCTATCGAGTTGGGGAACTACCTGGTTCATGAGGAGCCGGGGGTTCCGAAGATACGCCGGATCATTTTGGACGACATCGAAATGGCCGAGAAACGAGGGGATAAGGAGCATGCTCTCGTATTGAAATACACGCTCGTCCATTTTGTTCAGACTCACCCAAGCGCTTCCGGCAATCCTGTCTGATACGACCTCCCTGCGGTTGCTCGAACCGCAGGCTGCAGCCTCGTAAATGCCCGTCCGAGAAGGAACCCGGCGAGCGTATCAAGCTTGGTACATCCATCTCCGTCTAGTTTCCGCACCTGACCTCGGGGTCGACCCGGGCACCCAGCCAGTGACCCCGGGCGACAGGGTTTTCCCGCAGTTGCCCGTCAGGGAGAGTGGTTCGGCGAACGCATTTTGATGCACCGCACAAAATATTCTTGACGCGGCCCGGATAACAAGCAATAATCCCCGGTATTGTGCAGTGCAGCAATCCCTTTAACCCACCGACGGAAGGTTGATACCATGAGCTACAAGACCAACAATCCCTTTGATTTTTCGAGTCTTTTCAGCAGCTACGACCCGCAGGCGTTCTTCAAGCAGTTACAGAGCGGTTTCGGTGCTTACCAGATACCTAATGTGGACACCGCCGCATTGATCGAATCGCAGAAGAAGAACGTGGACGCCCTCATCGAGGCGAACAAGGCCGCGTTCATGGGTACCCAGGAGCTTCTCAGGCAGCAAGGCGAGATGCTCCAGCAGGCAATGACGGACGCGACTGAAGCCGCCACTGCACTGACCGGGTCGTCCAACCCTAAGGTCCTGGCTGAAAAGCAGATGGAACTGGTCCAGGCGGCCTTCGAGAAGGCGCTCGCTAATTCAACGAAGCTCAGTGAACTGGTAAAGACAAACCAGGATGAGATCACCAGTACGGTGAACCAGCGAGTCGCTGAGGGCCTGCAGGAAATCAAGGAAGCCATTAACAAACTCGGCTAACCGATCCTGCGCTCGATGGGGCTGCTCCCGATCAGACAGCAGCTTGTAGAGCTTCCTGGTGCAACATCAAGGGGGTTGCGTGGCGATGCTGCCGCGTTGCGCCCTTCTCACAATAAAACGAGACCGGCTGACTATGAGCGAATCAACCGCTGACGACATGAACATCCTCGACTTCGCATCCCTGACGGAGGGGTTGCAGAGGAACTTCGAGCGCGTGGAGGGTGTAATGACGGATTTTGCCAATTCCTATGAGGGTATGAATCTGGATCCCTTCAACCTGAATTCGGCCTACACGGAATGGCTTGCCGTTTTGGCGCGCGACCCGCGAAAGCTGATTGAAGCCAACGTGGCTTACCTGCAAAACGCCACCAACCTTTATCAGCGCAGCGCCATGAGTCTGATCGGAATCGAGACCGAGCCCGTCATCCAGGAACAAAAAGGTGACCGTCGTTTTCACCACGACGACTGGGTTGAGAAGCCGGTTTTCAGTGCAATCAAGCAGTCTTATCTGCTTGCCTCCCAGTGGATGCGCAGCATCGTCACCGATCTGGACGGCCTCGATGACCACACTGCGCAAAAGGTAAAGTTCTTCACGGAGCGTTACATCGATGCCATGTCTCCGACCAATTTTGCAGTCACCAACCCGGCGGTCATCGAAAAGACCCTCGAAACCAAAGGCGCGAACCTTGTACACGGACTGAGGAACATGCTGGAGGATCTGGAACGGGGCAAGGGCCAGTTGCAGATAAGAATGACCGACGCAGAGGCATTTGAGCTGGGTAAGAATGTCGCGGTAACACCCGGCAAGGTGGTGTTCCAAAATCGCATGTTTCAGCTGGTCCAATACGCCCCGACCACTGCAACGGTATCGAATCGGCCGCTATTGGTTGTACCGCCCTGGATCAACAAGTTCTATATCATGGATCTGCAGCCCAAGAACTCAATGCTCAGATGGCTTGTTGCACAGGGACACACTGTATTTGTCGTTTCCTGGGTCAATCCGGACGAGCGTTTCCGTGATACGGTCTTTGAAGATTACATGAAGGACGGCGTAATCACCGCCATGGACGTGGTTGAACAGATAACCGGTGTGAACGAGATCAATTCCATCGGCTACTGCATCGGGGGGACCCTGCTGGCCAGCACTTTGGCATATCTGAAGAACAAGGGTGACGATCGAATCAAGAGTGCAACCTTCTTCACCACCATGCTCGATTTTTCCGAACCTGGTGAGCTGGGTGTATTCATTGATGAGGAACAGCTCACCTCCCTGGAGAGCCAGATGGAAACGGAGGGATATCTGGAGGGGAGTTCCATGGCAGGTGCATTCAATCTGATGCGGGCCAACGATCTGATCTGGTCCTTCTACATCAACAACTACCTGCTGGGCAATGACCCACGTCCTTTCGACCTATTGTACTGGAACTCCGACTCGACCCGTATGCCGGCCAAGATGCATAGCTGGTACCTACGCAACATGTACCTGGAGAACAAGCTGTGCAAACCCGGGGCCCTCTCAATCGACGGGGTGCCGATCGATCTTTCCTCCATAGACATCCCGGTGTGTTTCGTCGCGACGGTAGATGACCACATCGCGCCCTGGAAATCGACCTACGCGGGAGCGCAGCTCTTTTCCGGTGAGGTGCGTTTCATCCTCGGCGGTTCCGGGCATATTGCCGGTGTGATAAATCCGCCGGAGGCCAGTAAGTACGACTACCGGGTGGCCGACGGACTCTCCGACGATCCGGATCTCTGGGCCGCAGGGGCGGAAAAGCATCCGGGCTCCTGGTGGCCTGAGTGGCAGCAATGGATACAGCCGCTGGCTGGAGAGCAGATTGACGCCCGCAACCCCGGTAGTGGAAATTTCGAGGCAATAGAGGATGCTCCCGGTTCTTACGTGAAAGCCCGCATAGGTGCCCCGACTTCGAAACCTGCACACATACCTGCGACCAATCCGGTACCCGTTGCAGAACAGAAAGCGGTTAGAGCGCAGGCAAGGGCTGGAAAAGAGTCTGGCAGTTCCAGCAAAACCTCTACCGATGATCTGACTGCGATCTCCGGAATCGGTCCCGCCCTGTCCCGGCTGCTACAAGGCAAAGGCATCGACAGTTATGACCGACTGGCAGCCATGGACCCGGCCGAGATTCGAGATGTCCTCGACAGCGAAGGTCCCAAGTATCGAAAGTACGATCCATCAGGCTGGCCGGAACAGGCCAAGTCCCTTCTGGGCGCCAAGGCCGGTAAATAGGCCCGATCTGCCTTTGTTCCTTTCGTGGGGAGTAACCACAGACCTGTGAACCGTGAGCGCCGCCATAGCCCCCTGGGGGCCTCGGGATCAACAGCTCCCGACTGCCCCCAGGCGGCTTCGCACCCAGCGCTCCGCAACACCTGGCAGGTCCGGGCACTCCAGGTTTTCTGCGGCTGAGCCCAGACAGCGGTCGGGAGCCTGCCCTTTCGGGGCAGCCTCAGACCTTGAATCCAGAGGAGTGACTGGTCCGGATCAGCAAGAGCCGTTGTCAACACCCGCACGAAAACCCAAGTAGCGCAGTCGGTCTGAACGACTCGCGGCGCGGTCGGTCCGGATCACCGGTGGCCAAACTATCCGAGGGAAAGGCCGGTTTAGTGACCGGAGTCAGCTAGATGATGCCCCCTGCTCTTTCCAATTCCCCAGCTAAACCGTGGTACGTCCCCTATTACTCGTCCCCTATTACTCCAGCGCATCCTCGATATCTTCCACCTTCGGCCCCCGCCCTCGCCGTTAGAGGCGGTTCGACTTGAGCCAGTGACAGCCCTAGCGGGCGTCTACGTCGGATATCCAAAACTCGCCGAATTTCTTCAAGATTTCCCGCTCTCCAAGATGACCTTAACCACTGCCGGGCAGTTTGCGCAGGCGAACCGAGACTGTCAACCGGCGCAGCTTTACCCAGGCGAGGCACGCAAAAGTATCCGTCCCAGTGATCTCTGATGGTATCCTTAGATCGATTAGACCGGCGCCTCGGGTGATGGTGAGTCCTCAAACCAGCGTTGGTCGGTCTTAGACTGAAGCATCCCCTCAAACGGTCAACTTCAATGCGGTTTCTGCTACACATCGCGCGTGCCTACCCCTCACAGACACTGCTTACCCTGATCGCGCTGCTCGGCGCTGGTCTGATCCAGGGCGTGAGTCTGTCCGCTCTGTTGCCGGCAATCAGCGTGGCGATGAACGAGGGCCAACCCTCTTCCGCCGGCAGCGACAACGCGCTGGTTGGCGTACTGAGCAGTCTGGGCATTGCTCCGTCCCTTAGCGTCCTCTTGAGCGTGCTGGTGGTCGGCATGACGCTCAAGGGCATCGTGGTACTCCTCGCAAACCGTCATGTGGGCTATACGGTAGCCCAGATCGCGACCGATCTACGCCTGAACCTACTGCGCGCATTGGTGGAGACCCGTTGGGACTACTACCTGCACCAGCCGGTCGGCAGTCTGACCAACGCGATGGCCACGGAAGCCACCCGGGGCTCCTCGGCCTACCTGAACGGAGCGCGCACCGCGGCCGCCCTGATCGAGGCCCTGGTCTACATCACCGTGGCCCTTCTCGTATCCTGGCAGGCCGCCCTGGCCGCCCTTGCGATTGCCGGGTTAATCTCAGGCGGATTCGGCTTTCTGGTTCGCAAGGCGCGCCGAGCTGGGAATCGGCAGACACAACTGCTCAATTCGCTGATGAGCCGGATGACGGACACGCTTCAATCGGTTAAGTCGCTCAAGTCGATGGGACTGGCCGACCGGGCCAACGTGGTGCTGGAAGCGGAAACCGGCCGCCTGAACAAGGCCTTGCGCCGGCAAATCATCAGCAGCGAGGCGCTCAAAGCGCTCTACGAACCGGCGATCGTCACTTTCGTGGCCGGAGGTGTGTTGGTGGCGGTGACCCAGTTTTCCATCCCCCTGGCCAGCATTATTGTGCTCGTGGTGCTGCTGGTCCGAATGATGGCCTCGCTGAGCAAAGTGCAGCGCTCCTACCAGAGTATGGTCACCCAGGAGAGCGCCTACTGGTCGCTATTCGAGACCATTCAGCGCGCCGAAAAAGCCCATGAGGCGGCGGAGGAGGGAGAGATTCCCAGCTTCCAGCGCGAAATTCAATTCAACCAGGTCCGCTTCAGCTTCGGCTCCAAGGAGGTCCTGCGCGACCTGACCCTGCGGGTGCCGGCGGGCTCTTTCACCACGATCATCGGTCCCTCCGGCTCCGGCAAGACCACTGTGGTCGATCTCATCACCGGTCTACTCAAGCCGGACAAGGGCGAGGTGCGGATCGATGGTCTGCCGCTGCGCGACTGCAACCTGCTGCAGTGGCGACACCGAATCGGTTATGTGCCCCAGGAAACCCTGCTGCTACACGATACGGTGCTGCACAATGTGACTATGGGTGACCCGGCTCTCACCGAGGCCGATGCGGAGCGTGCGCTGCGCTGCGCCGGGGCCTGGGAATTCGTCAGTGCCGCACCCGACGGTATCCATTCGCTGGTGGGAGAGCGCGGAGGAAAGATGTCCGGTGGCCAACGGCAACGCCTATGCATAGCCCGCGCCCTGGTTCGCAGCCCTAAGCTACTGATCCTCGACGAAGCCACCAGTGCGCTGGACCCGAACAGCGAGTCGGCGATCTGCGAAACCTTGAGCGGCCTACGGGGCGAGATCACCATTCTCGCCATCTCCCACCAGTCAGGGTTGGCCCGCATCGCCGACCGAATACTGCGCCTCGAAGAAGGGGTACTGGTCGAAACGCAAGAGGGCGGCTAGCGGTCGCGATGTAAGAAGCCGACGAAACGGCGCCAACGCAGCCCAGGGTGCCAGGAAACGGTCCTCAGGCCGACAACCATGCGGATTAGGCCCACCAACCCTGTGGCCGAAGCCGCCTCAGTCTGGGAGAATGTTCGGTGTTGCGAGTCCCGGTTCGGTTACCCATCGATTTCCACATGACACACCTGAGCGGCAGGTCCAAGCAAGGCCTGGTTCTGCGGTCCACAACGACCGTGTCGATCCCGGAGATGTGGAGCTCTGGAGCGACTGGTCGCGCATCGAAGGCCAGCTGCTGGCGATGGCGCCGATCCTGCGGCACGTGGATTATCTCGGGGCCGAGGCGCGCAGACTGCGCGGCGGACGGTTGCGCCGGGTGGCGTCGAAGCTGTTGGGGGGGCGGCCCGGGTAGTGGTTGAGGGTCCGCTCTGCAATCAGGTCCGCTAGCACTGCACTGCCCTGTAGGCGATTGGCGCAAAGGACATATCCGAACATAGGGGCGCGGCGGCGACCGGGCTATCCGCACACCGCACGCATTAAGTAAGGAAGATTTCGCTCTTGAACGCTAGAAAGAGAGTCGCCTGTAAGGCCCACAAATACCACTCGCGCGGAGCCAGCGTCCGCATCCGCTGCCTGAACACCCTGCGTCAACTGCGCGCCGAACGCTACCCGGTGGAGCTTTACCGGAAACGGCACGAATCCGCTTACCGAGCGGTACTGTTCTCCAAGGCCTACAAGCCGAAGGACGTGGCGTTGGCGGAAAGGCTCAAGCAACAGGGCGTGCGGGTCCTGTTCGATCTCTGTGACAATCACTTCCTGTTATCTGGCGAGCGGGTCGCCCGGCTCAAGCTCATGTTCGCGCTGGCGGACCACTGGGTGGTCTCCAGCAACGCCCTGGGCCGGGTCGTGCGCCGCGAGCTCGGCGCGGCAACCCCGCTCACGGTGATCGAGGATTCGGTGGAAGAGCGGCTCTCGGGACACCCACTGGACCTGGCAGGCTGGGTCAAGGGGCAGGCGCAGCTGCTGCAGCTCGACCACTTCCTAAATCAGCCAGCCCACCACCGGTCCGCGCACCTGGTCTGGTTTGGTCACCACAAGGCCAACTACGGCGATTCCGGCCTGGTCCACGTTGGGAGGATCCGCTCGCTGCTGGAACTGGCTCATCGCTCCCATCCCCTCACCCTGACGGTCATCAGCAACTCCAGGGAGGCGTTTGCTGCAACCCTGGCCGACTGGGGGGTACCCTGCTTTTACATCGACTGGAGCGCACACACCTTCTTCAAGGCCATGCGCAGGCACGACATCGCGGTGATCCCCATCGGCGTGAACGAATTCACCTCGGTGAAGACCAACAACCGGATCGCCCTGTCGCTAAACCTGGGTCTCGGCGTGCTGGCCGACAGCATCGATAGTTACCGGGTGTTCGCCGACTGCGCCTTTCTGGACCGCTGGGAAGAGGGGTTGAACGCCTACCTGGAACAACCGGAGCTGATCTCCCGGCACGTCACCTCCGCCCGAGATATCATCCGGAGGAGATTCAGCGTTCCGGTCATCGCCGAACGGTGGAAGGCCTTGTTCGAGCTCGTGTAGCCGGACCTCGGCGACCCGAAGCAGCGCAACGCCAGCTCAGGTCTTGCGAAACAAGGCGAACAGCTCGTCCCCTCTGCCAGTCGCCTTGGCGAGGGGGACGTAGAGCTTGGAAAGCCATTTGCGCAATTTTCTCTTTTTCGACGGCGTACCCCGGTTGCCGAGCCTGTAGTCCAGGCTGTGCAACACCAGTTTCGGCTTCACCGGCGTATCGAGCCTTGTGGGTTCCAGACCATGGCGGGCCGCGAGCATGCGCAGATTCGCTGCCGAATACAGATACAGGTGCCGGGGGACATCGTTGGCGTACCACCAAGTGCCGAACCAGGCCCGCCCCAGTGAGCGACTGTTCGGGGTGCGGATCAGGATCGTCCCGCCGGGTTTGGTGACGCGGGCGATCTCGGCCATCAGCTGGTGGGGGTCCGGGACGTGTTCGATCAGGTGATGTGCAGTGACCAGATCGAAGGATGCGGACTCGAAGCCCGCGCTCTCGAGGTCTCCATGAAACACTTGCAGACCCTGGGCGCGGCATATTCCGACCGCCTTGTCGTTGAATTCCACTCCTTGACACTGCCAACCGATGGATCGCAGACGCAGCAGATACTCGCCGTTGCCGCAACCCACATCCAGCACCGCACCGCCGGACACCCAGGGTACGACGTCCGCGACCATCCCCCGTGCCGACAACCGATCCCTCAGCCCGGCCCTAGCGGCCACTTCGAGATGCGTGTACCCCAGCTCGCGCTTCAGTCTCGTGAGCTCGGCCGGCGAAAAGCCGACGCGAGAAGGGTCCCGATAGACGACATAGGACGGGGGATAAAAACCGGCGATCTCCTCGCCCCGCGGAAGCGGATGCTGGTAGATCAGGTCGCAGGCTAGGCAGCGATGATAGGCGAAGCTCCGGTCGCCCTGGAACATCAGGTCACGGCCGGAGAACGCGTACCGCCCGCCGCCGTTACAGACCGGGCAGACGCTCGACGAATCTTGCTGCATGCTCGAAAGCCTCCACCGTTCCTTTGATCGCGCAAAACGGCCGCAATCATAAACCGTCAACCCCCGATATTACACCGCGCCGGGGCGGCGCCGAATTCAGCCTAGCAGTTCCCTGATGCGTGCCACCACCTGTGGCAGTTCGTCCACCGGCGTCCTGCCGCCGTCGGGAAACGGTTCTCCGAGCCGGACCGCCAGGCCCCGCTCGATCAGAATCCGGTGCAGCTGGGTGAGGTCCCGGGAGCAGCTGACCAGCCCGGCGCGCTGCAGGGCGCGCCGCAACCGAGCCAGCGCACCCGCCCGGGTCGGCAGGGGAAAGATTGCGAGGGGTTTGCCCAGGCGGGCGACCTCCACCATCATGGAAATGCTGTCGCCGGTCACCACGCAGCGGTCGGCGAGCGCCAGTAGCCCGAGGTAGGGGTTTTCCACGGCCTCGGGCGTCCAGCGGTAGAACCGTCCGCCGGCGGGCAGGGCCGCCTGCAGGGCCTCGACCACCGGCTCCGGCGTCCGCCGGCTCGTGGTGACGGACAAGGTTCCCCGGCCGGCGCTGCGGCGAGCGACCTCGATCAGTCGCTGCGCCACCCCGGCATCGAAAACATAGGGCTTGGTGGGTCCGCCGACCAGCACTGCGGTCAGGGGCCTCGGCAATGGGGCGAAACGGGCCCTCCACGCTCCCCTCGCCTGCTCCAGCGCCGCCGGGTCTGCGCGCATGAGAGGAAGATCTACGCGCAGGACGTTCCGCCGCTCCGGCACCCGGTACTGCCCGGTAGCAATGATCAGGGCAAATTCGTCGAACATCCGCTTGGGGCGCCCGAGCAGGACCACCTTAGCTCGCCCTCCCGACTGCTGGCGAATCCACATGGCCGCCATGGAGGCGCGCCGACCGACGGTAAGGACGAGATCCGGCCAGGGAGGCTCCAGCCGGTCGGAACGCTCCAGATCCAGGTGATACAAAGACGCCTCGAAGGGGGGCTTTCCCAGCACGTATTCGGGCTTCGGTAGAACCCGGCGCACCTCGTAGGGCAGACCGAGCGCATCGGCGATGATCTGGACCTGGGCGTTATCGCCGAGTTTGTCGCCCAGAACCAGCCAGATGCGGGGGGGCTTGGTCGCGGGGGAATCCACTAGGCTGCCCGAATGGCGTGTCTAAGCGGCCCAGATGGCATGGCGCAGAAAATGCCGGTGTATGCTACCGAGCAACACGCTTTGATGATATCGCGACGGCTAAGGTAACCGGCGCCAAAGGCCTCTTGCAGCCACTCTTCCCAGAAACCGGTGAGGAGGTGTTCGGGGCGCTTCCAGGGTAGGGATAGGGATTCGCTTTCAGCGAGCGCCGGCGCTGGCGCCTTCAGCAGGGCCACCAAGCCCCCCATTGCCTGTTTGACATAACCGCTGTTCTCCGCACTGACCATCCCGCCCCCTCCTGCTGCGAGAAATCTCTACGTTCATGGCAGTTTCGGCCGTTTCTGGGCCGTTTTCAAGCTGACAAGTTCGCGCGGAGCGATTTTGAACAGCTCCCGCTGGCCCGCAGGCGAGCCACAAGGATGCGGCGAGTAATGCGCCTCGGGGAATTACGGTGACACTTTACCTTTGGGGAATTACGGTGACACTTTACCTTTTACACTAATTTAAGTTGTCTGGGGGAATTACGGTGACACTTTACCTTTTACACTAATTTAAGTTGTCTGCCATCGTTCTTTGGGGAAGCGCGCCGGCCACGCTTCCCGGGCCTCAATGGGCGACCGAGGCGCTTTTCGAGTTCCGCGAGCGCTTGGTCACCCATCAACGGGCGCCCTATCGTTTGCCCCTTTGCCAAAGCGGTTTCAAGTTCTGGATCCGGTGCCATGTCCAAGAATTCATCGAGCCGCTCGACGCGATCCAGAAGCGATTTTACGGTGACCAAGCCATCGTCCGTCCTCCTGAAATGTGCTGGCGTGCTGGACCAAGTCCAAACAACAGCTGTACTAGCAAGTTTCGCCTTGACGGGGTTCAAAGCAACATAGCGAAAAGCCGCCATCAAGTGAGACTCATCCATTGCCACGCATCCAAATCGCCCTTGAAACAAATGACCGGTTACCCGTAGTCGTACGTTGATGTACGCACTGTAACGACGATGTGTTTCGCCGACAGCCCGAGACAGCCCGGTATTGTCTGAAGGTAGGTGAATCAGATGGACATGGTTCGGCATCAAGCAAAAGGACCAGACCTCTACACCATTCGAGCGACAAGACTGGGCTAGCCGATCCTTGTAGAGCGCGTAGTCATCGTCTTCCATGAAAACTCTCTGGCGCCTGTTGCCCCGCTGAGTTACGTGGTGCGGAACGCCTGGAACGATAATCCTTGGAAGTCGAGCCATGCGCGGAGCCTAGAACAGCTGGGAAATAGTGCAAATGGTAAAGTGTCACCGTAATTGGAAATGGTAAAGTGTCACCGTAATTCCGGATGGACTGGAGACGATAGGAACCGGACGACGAATGGCGCCCGCCCGGTTCCTTAGTAGGGGAAAGAGCCGGTGGCAACGATACGCCTTATGATTCCGCCTTGGCAGATAGTTGGGGACCGCCAGCGAGCGCCGAGCCGATCAGCGCCCCGAATACAGCGCCGGCCACCGCACCCCAGGGTCCGAGTTGACACCCGAAATTCGTGCTCGCCCGGACCGTCATCCAAGATCCGGCAACGCCGCCAGCAAGTGTGCTGCCGCCGATCAACAATGCATTCCACGTCGCTTTATTCACTCTTTCCTCCCGATTGGTTGTATCGCATAATGCATTGGCACTCAGTCGACAGCTTTCGACGCAGCATCTTTCAATTTGGCTGCTGCGTCCTTGGCAGCATCTCCTGCGTCATCAACCGCATCGGTAACAACACTTTCTAGCTTTTCGGCGCCACTTTGAACACTGTCTCCCAGATCTCGCGCGGCATCGGTGAGACGCTTCTGGGCGTTCTTATTCGCGACGAAGTAGACTACCGCCGCTGCGGCGGCGGCACCGACTAACACTGGAATCAACGGAAAGGCCATATCAATCTCCTGTAAACCCTGGTTCAAACGCAATACGAACCCGTGTTCTTCAAGCCAAAACTCAGGTCCACTACTGGTCTCCAATAGCTTCCACCGCGGCGCCGGATTATTCAAGTACGATTCCCGTTTTTCTTGATCTAACTCAGATTTTCCATGCGAGCAGCATTTTGCGAATTCGAAAAGATATACTCTGAAATTCACGATCAACTGTTGAATTTCCAAATTCAGTAGCTTTGATCAATTGACAGCAAAGAGACATAGGTCCTTGCTTGTGTAAAATAGTTGCTGAGAATGGGATTAATTGACGCTGTTAGGATATACGGTAACACTTTACCTATTACACTAATTTAAGTTGTCTGCCATCGTTCTTTGAAGAAGCGCGCCGGCCACGCTTCCCGGGCCTCAATGGGCGACCGAGACGCTTTTCGAGTTCCGCGAGCGCTTGGTCACCCATCAACGGGCGCCCTATGGTCTGACCCTTTGCCAAAGCGGTTTCAAGTTCTGGATCCGGCGCCATGTCCAAGAATTCATCGAGCCGCTCGACGCGGTCCAGAAGCGGCTTTACGGTGACCAAGCCATCGTCCGTCCTCCTGAAATGTGCTGGCGTGCTGGACCAAGTCCAATCAACAACTGTACTAGCAAGCTTCGCCTTGACGGGGTTCAAAGCAACATAGCGAAAAGCCGCCGTCAAGTGAGACTCATCCATTGCCACGCATCCAAATCGCCCTTGAAACAAATGACCGGTTACCCGTAGTCGTGCATTGATATACCCGCTGTAACGACGATGTGTTTCGCCGACGGCCCGAGACAATCCAGTATCGTCTGAAGGTACCAGAATCAGATGAACATGGTTCGGCATCAAACAATAGGACCAGACATCTACACCATTTGACCTACAAGACTGGGCTAGCCAATCCTTATAAAGCGCGTAGTCATCGTCTTCTATGAACACTCGCTGACGCCTGTTACCACGTTGAGTCACGTGGTGCGGAACGCTTGGAACGATGATTCTTGGAAGTCGAGCCATAGCTTGAGGCTAGCACAGACGGAAATTAGGGTAAATGGTAAGGTGTCACCGAAATTCGTAAGGTGTTACCGTAATTCAAGGACTATTCTGTTGGCTTTGCCAGCGGATAACCCGGTGGCACTCGCCAGAAGCGCAGACCTATGGGCTCCAACGGACGACCCGGTGTACCCGGGTCGAGATCGTCGCGCAGCATCAAGACCAGATCCGAACTCACCGTCGGGGCATCACGAAAATAGCTGTGTCCGTAGCGGTCGCGCTGCGTGTGCTTCGCGTCCGCGGCTCCGGAGTAGTTGACAACCGCGAGGTTGGTCGCGCTGTGTTCCCTGCCGTATTCCATCGCGGCTCGGATGGTCTTGTCCACGTCCCCCAGGCCGAGTGTGCCGACGCGTCCGCGGGGGCTCTGAAACAGCTTCCGGGCAAAACCGATGGCTTTGTCCGCCGGAGAGGTATAGATGGTAAACCGGTTGACGCTCAACACGAGCTGGTCGCCCGCAATACGCTGCGTCGCCACCTCCACATCCAGATCCGGTGCGGCAAGTACCAGGTTGTGGATCTTGTACTTCTCCCTCGGGTCGATCCCCGCTCCCCGGGCCAGCAGTGTGAGTTCGCGCACCGCCGCGACGGCAACGTCGGTGCCGCGGCTGTGTGCGATAAGGTGAATCTTCTCTACCTCGGGAAAGCTCGCGATCAAACCGAGAACCTCGCGCAGATGATAGATGGTGAACTCACTCGATTCGCGATCATAGGTGTAGCCAAACAGCCCCGGATAGCCCGCAGGCCAGGTGTAGATGATGGGCACGCCGATGCGTCCGAGGAAGTGCCAGAGCTCCGCCATCGCAAAGGCAGCGTCGTCGAAGGTGTTGTGGTAGCCGTGCACATATATGAACACCTCTTTACGGGGCGTCAGCGCGAGCTGCGTTACGAGGATTCTGCGAAACGCCTCGGCGGCAGCCTTGCGCTGCGCCAGCAGCGCTGGCTCTTGAACGATACTGCCGTCGACCAATGCGTACGGCAGGGGCGAGTTCGGTCCGCGTACGAGCTCGGTCACCTCACGAACCTCGAGCTCTACCGGCTTGAGCCGTTGCTGCGTCCGGCTGGCTTCCAGCAGTTCCTCCCAAGTGATGTCCCCACCGAGATCCACCACCGTGGTGCCGAAGGCCAGGGAGGCGGAACGACCGCTGCCGTACCGCAGGTTGCCCTCCTCGTCCTGCTCCGGCGCGCGGTCGGTGACGTAAAAGAGCGGCACTTCCGTGCTCTGGAGCGGCGTAGCCAGGTCCGCATACACATCCCTCTCGGGTTCGAGATACACATTGGGCGTGGGCATCATTACGCGCGCCGTGCTGCATCCCGTCAATAGCAGCACCAAGCCGAGCAGGCCCAGGGCGTTACTACGAGCAAACGTCCACATGATTCCCCCTTGCCTGTTATACCAACCCCGCAAACAAGTTTTCCTGAAAAGTGCAAGTTGGGTCAATGGTGGTTTTCCGCGTCGTTTCCGACCGGCTTCGCTACCAAGGACTAGTTCCTCGAATCAGAACCCGACCTCGGCCCCGACAAATACCCCGCTCAGGTTGAGATCGTCGCACACCTAGTTGTCGTCGAATTCCCAGTCCATGTAGCGATAGCCCAGGAGCGCGTCCAGCTTCTTGAAGCTGTAACCCACGCCGGCGCACGCCTGCCAGGTGAGATCCGAGTCGCCGGTTTCAACATCCAGATAGTAGGGCGGATACCATTTTTCCTTTGGATTGATCTGGCCGTTGATCCCGACCACACGGTCCCACACATCTCCGGAATCGGAAACCCTGGCTTGACGGCTCCCCAGCGGATCGGACGCCTCCACCTTGAGTTCCGCGTCCAACCACAGATACCGGGAACCACCCAACAATTCAAGGCACCACCCACCGGGATCTCGGTCTCGAACCTGGGATGGAAACCGAGGGCGTGTGCCTGCGCCGGCGCACATCCCAGCGCGAGCAGCGCAATGCGGGCCAGCTCGATCGATGCCGAGATCCGCAGCCGAACACCCATTGTCAAATGCACATCTTCACATAGGCGATGTGGGCCGCAATCACCCCCACGAAAGCAAGGTAAATTCCGGCAACCTCGCCCAATCCCAAAACACAGACCGCTAACCAGTGCCTGCGAAAGGGCGCCAGGAGCACGGAAAGGAGACCTGGAAACGTGGTGAGCGCGTATACGCCGCTGCTCCCCAGCCCTTGGTACCACTGCGTCAACAGGGGATAGGCCTGGCCATCGGCGAAATGCGGAGAGTTGAACACCATCTCCAGCACGGAGACCGCGAGATAGGTCAGCGGAAGCACAACCAGCGGCCAGAGCAGCGTTAGGAGCCAGTAGGCAGGGCTCCACGGAAACGGGCGGGCTTTCGCAGGCACGAGGGAACCAGTCAAGGTCTTATCGGTTCTTCGTCCATCAGGTTATTTAGACTTCGACCGAGGAAAACGCTTAAAAATGCCAGCATAGCCCAACTCCCATGCACCGTGATACGCAGAATTATGCAAAACTTGGCGAAACAAGACCACACCTTGCGACGCCGGCGCCAGGCGAACACCGGGCCACGCCCCCAATCGCCGTTCCGCGGCCAGGGTGCGGCAGGCTGAGACGCTGTTGCATTAGGCTCAGCGGGTCAGGTGCCCCTCGGCACCCCGCTCGATTTCAGGGCACCCTTACCAATCCAATCAGAGGTCAAGCGATGCATGACCACACGCAGTCTCCAATCAAGCGCGGTCATCCAGGCGCGGGAACAAAGCGGACCGCGAAGACTCCGAAAGGCCGGCAGGTAGACCCGTCGGCGCTAACCGAGGTCGTCCCGCTATTGGGGGACGAGCCTGTGCGACGGGATCTGCTCATCGAATACCTCCACCGGATACAGGATCGGTATGGTCATCTATCGGCGCGCCATCTGGCGGCGCTGGCGCATGAGATGCGACTGTCACAGGCCGAAGTGTATGAGGTCGCCACCTTCTATGCCCATTTCGATGTCGTCGCCGATGGGGAGGAGCCGCCCCCGCCGTTGACGGTTCGGGTCTGTGACGGAATCGCCTGCGAGTTGGCCGGTGCACAGACCATGCTGATGGAGCTTGCCGAGCAGGCGGGCCGGGAGGTCCGCGTACTGCGCGCACCCTGCATGGGACGTTGTGACCGCGCACCGGTGGCCGCGGTGGGGCACAACCACTTGACGTCCACCAGCTCCGGCGCGGTGATGAGCGCGGTCCGCAACCGGCGCACCGAGCCCCAGATACCGGACTATATCGATTACGGCGCCTACGTTGAGAGCGGCGGCTATGCGCTGCTGCGCGAGTGCCTGTCCGGGAAGCGCACCGTCGAGGAGATCCTCTCAGGCGCTGGAGCACTCGGAACTGCGCGGCCTGGGCGGCGCCGGCTTCCCGGCCGGGCGCAAGTGGCGGATCGTGCGGGGCTACCGAGGCCCCCGGCTGATGGCCGTCAACGGTGACGAAGGCGAACCCGGCACCTTCAAGGACCGCCACTACCTGGAGCGCGATCCCCACCGCTTTCTCGAAGGCATGCTGATCGCCGCCTGGGCGGTCGAGGCCGAGGCCTGCTACCTCTACCTGCGCGACGAGTACCGGGCGATCCATGAAATCGCGAAACGGGAGATCGAGCGCCTGCGCGCGGACGGCTTGCTGGGCAACCTCAGGATCGAGATCCGCCGCGGCGCCGGCGCCTACATCTGCGGCGAGGAGTCCGCGATGATCGAGTCCATCGAGGGCAAGCGCGGTCTGCCCCGCAATCGACCGCCCTATGTGGCCGAGGTCGGACTGTTCGGCCGCCCCACGCTGGAGAACAACGTGGAAACCCTGTTCTGGGTGCGCGACATCGTCGAGCGCGGCCCCGAGTGGTTCGCCGGGGCCGGGCGCAACGGCCGCAAGGGCTGGCGCAGCTACTCGGTTTCGGGCCGGGTCAAAGAGCCCGGGGTCAAGCTGGCCCCCGCAGGCATCACCGTCAGGGAACTGATCGACGAATTCTGCGGCGGCATGCTGGAAGGCCACGAGCTCAAGGCCTACCTCCCCGGCGGCGCTTCCGGCGGCATCCTGCCCGCCTCGCTGGGCGACCTGCCGCTGGACTTCGGCACCCTCGAGCAATACGGCTGCTTTATCGGCTCCGCCGCCGTCGTCGTGTTCAGCCAGCAGGACAACATGAAAGACGTGGCGCTGAACCTGATGCGTTTCTTCGACGACGAGAGCTGCGGCCAATGCACGCCCTGCCGGGTCGGAACCGAGAAGGCGGTCGAGCTGATGACGCGGGACCGATGGGATCGAGGGCTGCTGTCCGAATTGTCGAAGACCATGGCCGAGGCATCCATCTGCGGGCTTGGGCAGGCCGCCGGCAACCCGATCAACGCGGTGCTCAAGTACTTTCCGGAGGACCTCTGATGACCGATTCGATCCGCTTCACGCTGGACGGACAGGAGGTCGAGGCCGGCCCAGACGAGACCATCTGGCAGGTGGCCAAACGCTGCGGCAGCGAGATCCCCCACCTGTGTTACTCGCCGGAGCCGGGCTACCGGGCCGACGGCAACTGCCGCGCCTGCATGGTCGAGATCGAGGGCGAGCGGGTGCTGGCCGCCTCCTGCCTGCGCAAGCCCAGCGCCGGCATGCGGGTGCACACGGCCAGCGAGCGCGCCAAGACGGCGCAGCGCATGGTGATGGAACTCCTGGTAGCGGATCAGCCCGGCGCGCGAGACCGCCCATGACCGCGACTCCCGGCTGTGGCAATGGGCCGAGCGCCTCGGGGTCACCGAGAGCCGCTTCCCGCGCAGAGAAACGCCCGGCACCGGATCTCAGCCACCCGGCTATGCGCGGTCGCGCTCGACGCCTGCATCCACTGCAACCTCTGCCTGCGCGCCTGCCGCGAGGTGCAGGTCAACGACGTCATCGGCATGGCGTTTCGCGGCCACCGCACCAAGATCGTCTTCGATCAGGACGATCCCATGGGTGCCAGCACCTGTGTCGCCTGCGGCGAATGCGTACAGGCCTGTCCCACCGGCGCCCTGATGCCGGCGACGCTGGTGGATGAACAGGGCATCGGCAGGACCGATAGTCTCGACAGAGGTACGACAGCGTCTGCCCCTTCTGCGGCGTAGGCTGCCAACTGACCTATCAGGTAAACGGCAACCGGATCGCGGCGGTAAAGGGCGCGGCCGGGCCCCGCAAACGAGAACCGCCTGTGCGTCAAGGGCCGCTTCGGCTTCGACTACGTCACTCATCCGCAGCGCCTGACCAAGCCGCTGATCCGGCGCGCCGACGCGCCGAAACACGCGCGACCTGGATATTGACCCGAGGAACCCGTCGAGCCACTTCCGCGAGGCGAGCTGGGAAGAGGCGCTGGAGGTGGCCGCCAACGGCCTCAGGGCGGTTCGCGACCGCGACGGCGGCAACGCCCTGGCCGGCTTCGGCTCCGCCAAATGCTCGAACGAGGAGGCCTATCTGTTCCAGAAGCTGGTCCGCACCGGCTTCGGCACCAACAACGTCGACCACTGCACGCGCCTGTGCCATGCCTCCTCGGTGGCCGCGTTGCTCGAAGGGGTCGGCTCCGGCGCCGTGAGCGCCCCCTTCGGCGCGGTCAAGGACGCCGAGGTGGTCATCGTCATCGGCGCCAACCCGACCGAAAACCACCCGGTGGCGGCCACCTACTTCAAGCAGGCGGCCAAGACCGGCACGCTGATCGTCATGGACCCGCGGGGCATGGCGCTGAAGCGCCACGCCACCCACATGCTGCAGTTCAAGCCCGGCAGCGACGTGGCCATGCTCAACGCCATGCTCAACGTGATCGTGAGCGAGAGGCTCTACGATCAGGCCTATATCGACACCCACACCGAGGGGTTCGAGGGCCTGAAGGCGCACATCCAGAGCTTCACGCCGGAGGCCATGGCGCCGATCTGCGGCATCGATGCCGAGACCCTGCGCACCGTGGCGCGCAAATACGCCACGTGCCAAGTCGTCCATCATCTTCTGGGGCATGGGCGTCTCCCAGCACATCCACGGCACCGACAACTGCCGCTGCCTGATCGCGCTGGCCCTGATCACCGGGCAGGTAGGCAGGCCCGGCACCGGCCTGCATCCGCTGCGGGGCCAGAACAACGTCCAGGGCGCCTCCGACGCAGGCCTGATCCCGATGATGCTCCCCGACTACCAGCCGGTTGAGCACGAAGACATCCGGCGACGCTTCGAGCACCTTTGGGGTACGCCCCTGGACCCGCACAAGGGCCTGACCGTGGTGGAGACCATGGATGCGATCCATGCCGGCAGGGTCAAGGCCATGTACATCATGGGTGAGAACCCGGCCATGTCGGACCCCAATGTGCAGCACGCCCGGGACGCCCTGGCCAAGCTCGATCACCTGGTGGTGCAGGACCTGTTCCTCACCGAGACCGCCTTCCACGCCGACGTGGTGCTGCCCGCTTCCGCCTGGCCGGAGAAAGACGGCACCGCCACCAACACCAACCGCCAGGTGCAGCGCGGGCGCAGGGCCCTGGAGCCGCCCGGAGAGGCGCGCCAGGACTGGTGGATCACCAACGAAATCGCGCAACGCATGGGTTGCGACTGGAGCTTCGCCGGCCCGCGCGAGATCTACACCGAGATGGCCGGCGTTATGCCATCGCTCGACAACATCGGCTGGGACCGTGTGTCGGCGGAAGATTCCGTGACCTATCCCTGCAAGGCCCCGGACCAGCCGGGCGAGGAGATCGTCTTCGGCGACGGCTTTCCCGACGCCGCAGCGGGCGCGGCAAGCTGGTGCCGGTCGACATCATCCCGCCGGACGAGGTGCCGGACGACGCCTTTCCGATGGTACTGACCACCGGCCGGCAGCTCGAGCACTGGCACACCGGCGCCATGACCCGGCGGGCCAGCATACTCGACGCGTTGGAGCCCGAAGCGGTGGCCAGCCTCTCGCCGGGCGATATGGCCCGGATCGGCATAGCGCCCGGGGCCACGAGTTCGCGTCTCGACCCGCCGCGGCGTGCTCGAATTGACGGCCCGGGTCGACGAAGCGGTGCCCGACGGCATGGTCTTCATTCCCTTCTGCTACGCGGAAGCACCGGCGAATCTGCTGACCAACCAGGCCCTGGACCCATACGGCAAGATTCCGGAGTTCAAGTTCTGCGCGGCCCGCGTGGAGGCGGTGGAATGACAACGCCGACCGCGTAGATTAGCTCCCGGCCGTTGGGGCGGATCAGGCCGAACCAGCAACCAAAACCGGCTGCTGGCCTCGAGCGGAAACCCAGGGGCACCCGCTGAAAGCCGGCATGGCGGGGCTATTCGAACAAAGCCCGGGCGTGGTAAGCCAGGTGTTCGCCGATGAAGGTCGCGATAAAATGATAGCTGTGATCGTAACCCTCCTGCATGCGTAAGGTCAGCGGAAATCCTCGATCCTTACAAGCGGCCTGCAGATCCTGCGGGTAGAGTTGATCGGCGAGAAACTCGTCGCCGGTCCCATGATCGATCAACAAGGGGATCTCGGCCGCCCCCGCCTTGATCAGTTCGGTGGCGTCGTAGGCCTTCCAAGCCTCACGATCATCCCCCAGATAGGCGCCGAAGCACCCCGTCCCCCAACCGCAGACCATTGGGTGACAGATTGGGGCGAAGGCGGAAACCGAGCGATAAGCGCCCTCCTCCTTCAGCGCGCAAATCAGCGCCCCATGACCGCCCATGGAGTGCCCGGTAATCGACTTGAGTCCGGGAATGAGCGGCAGTTCCGCTTCGATCAGGGCGGGGAGTTCCTTGGTCACGTAGTCGTACATCTGATAGTGCGCGGCCCATGGCTCCTGGGTCGCGTTGACATAGAAACCGGCGCCCTGGCCCAGGTCGTAACGATCGGGTTCGTCCGCGACCTCCGGTCCCCGCGGGCTCGTATCGGGCATTACCAATGCGACGCCCAGTTCCGCGGCATAGCGCTGGGCTCCCGCCTTGGTACGCACATTGTCATCGGTACAGGTCAGCCCGGAGAGCCAATAGACCGCCGGCACCTTTTGGGTTGCCGCGCTGGGCGGCAGATAGACGGAGAACGTCATCGTGCACCGACAACAATCCGACTCGTGCTGATAACGGTTCAACCAGCCGCCGAACTCTTTAATGCTTTCAATCTGCTTCATGCCCGAACGCTCAAAAGATGATGACCGAACGGATGCTTTCGCCGCTATGCATCAGATCGAAGGCGCGGTTGATGTCTTCCAACGGCATGGTATGGGTCACCATGGAGTCGAGTTCGATTTCGCCCTGAAGATAGCGATCCACGTAGCCGGGCAGCTCGGTGCGGCCCTTCACCCCGCCGAAGGCCGTGCCCTTCCAGGTGCGCCCGGTAACCAACTGGAACGGACGGGTGCTGATCTCCTGCCCCGCGCCCGCCACACCGATAATGGTGGAAACACCCCAGCCCATGTGGCAGCACTCCAGGGCCTCGCGCATCACATGGACATTGCCGATACACTCGAACGAGTAGTCCACGCCGCCGTTGGTCATCTCGACGATGGCTTCGGTCACGCTGCCGCTCAAGGTCTTCGGATTGACAAAATCGGTAGCGCCCAAGGCCTTCGCGATCTCCCGCTTGCCTGGGGTTGATATCGACCGCGATGATGCGTGACGCCTTGGCCATGACCGCGCCCTGGATAACGGACAACCCAATCCCGCCGAGCCCGAACACCGCTACCGTGGAACCCGGTTCCACCTTGGCGGTATTGAGCACGGCGCCGATCCCGGTGGTAACGCCGCAGCCGAGCAGGCAGATCTTGTCGAGCGGCGCTTGCTTATTCACTTTCGCCAGGGCGATCTCCGGCACCACCGTATACTCGGAAAAGGTGGAACACCCCATGTAGTGGTAAATCGGCTTGCCGTTCATGGAGAAACGGCGGGTGCGATCCGGCATGTAACCGGTCCAGACTGTTCCGGCAATGGACTGGCAAAGGTTGGTCTTGCTCGAGTGGCAATACTCGCATTCGCCGCACTCGGGGATATACAGCGGAATCACATGGTCGCCCGGCTTCAGGTCTTTCACGCCTGGCCCGCACTCCACCACCTCGCACCCGCCTTCGTGCCCGAGAACACAGGGGAAGGCGCCTTCCGGATCGTCGCCGGACAGGGTGAAGGCATCGGTGTGACAGACCCCGGAAGCGATCACCTTCAACAGGACCTCCCCCTCCTTCGGGCCTTCCACGTCGATGGTCTCGATCGAAAGGGGCTTTTTCGGCTCCCAGGCTACTGCGGCTCTTGCCTTCATAATCCGATGTCTCCTATGGCTTACGCATTTGGTTGTTGTTGTCGCTGAGAAGATCCAGCAATTGTGCATTGCGGCTGCGGGCCTGCGCAACGCGGGGTGTGCGGGCCCGCCGGTTACTCACTCCAGGTCTCGCACCAATCCTAGTAGCGCCTCGCTGTCCCACTCACGTTTGCCAACCATGCGGTGAACGATTTGCCCCCTCCGGTTGACCACAAAGGTGGTCGGCATTCCAACCACCCGCCAGCGTTGGCTGATATTTCCATAACTGTCCAGCAGCACCGGAAAGTCGATGGGATAGTCCTGGCTGAAGGCCAGGACCGCCTCTTTGTCTTCACCCACGTTGATCGCCAGCATGACAACCGACTCGTCCTGCAACTCAGCCCAGGCCCGGTTCATCGAGGGCAGTTCTTCGCGACAGGGGGCACACCAGGTTGCCCAAAAATTGACGATCAGCACCTTTCCCCGATACTCGGAAGAATGATGGAATTCTCCGTTCAGATCCTGTAGACGAAAAGGCGGTGCGGGCGCCATCCAGCCTGCCTGCGCCAGCGCCGGGCCGGCGCTACCCGAGCCGCCATAGCAGAGGCAGGCAATGAACATTACCAACGCACCAAGCGTGTTTGCGCGCATCCAGCTCGGCTCGGCTGTCACCGAGGCGCCTTCTCTATCGGTAGCCATTCCTCAGAATCGGCAGCACGCGATACGACGCTATAATCTTCCTGATGCAAACTAGAATGAATATTCATTTTTGTCAACGCCAATGCCCGGAAGGGTGTCCGTAACCACCCTGTTTCCCCGTGCCGCAGACCGGTTTCGGTTCTCGAACGCCGTCACCCGACATATCTGGTTGGCAACCGGGTTCACGGCCTACCCCGCGAACGCCTAGGAATCGCTTTCCAGCAGGCGCTGGACGACGCCCAGCACATGCTCGGGCGGCAGGCCGTAAGGCACAACGGCGAACAGTTGTCCCGACCGGTCAATGACATAGAGGTCGGCGGAATGGTCCATGGAATAGGCCCCGCCGGGACGAGGCTGTTTTCGATATTTTACCCGGTACTGCCCGGCGACCCGCTCGACCTCATCCAATGACCCGCTAAGCCCGATGAGATCCTTGCCGAAGTAGCCGACATAGTCCTTGAGCACTTCCGGTGTGTCACGCGCCGGGTCGATGGTTACAAAGACCCCCTGGACCTGCTCCGCGGCACCTTCCAACTGCTTCAATACCGCAGCAAGACTTGCCAGCTCGGTGGGACAGATATCCGGGCAGAAAGTGTAGCCGAACAACATCAACACGACTTTTCCGCGCAGTTGCTGAAGCTGAAACGGGTGACCGTGCTGATTCGTGAGCGAAAAATCCCCGCCTATTGCCGGTTCCTCCAGCGCCTGGCCCGCGCCTGCCCAGACCGACACCACCAAGAGCAGACTGAAAACCACCCGGCGCACTGGCATTCAACGCACCTCCACGTCCGTGCCGTGCACCCACGAGGGGTCGCCCTTCTTGATGTCGCCAACCGGTGCGGCAAAAGCGTCGGCCACCAGGACATCCACATTGCTGCCGGTGAGCGATCGCAGGAAGGCAACCAAATCCTCCTTCTCGGGCTCGCTCAAAGGCAACGGCCGAACCAGCGGATCCAGTAACTGGTTCGGCACCCCGCCGGCAGCGTAGAAATCCACCACATCGCGCAGCGTGCTGAGAGAACCGTTGTGCATATACGGCGCGGTCAGGGCGACATTGCGCAGGCTTGGGGTCTTGTACTTCCATCGATCGTTGGGGTTCTGAGTCACCTCGTAGCGCCCGATGTCGGTCGCCGGCTTGGCGCCTACCCGATCGATAACCGCGCGGTCGATGTCGATGGTCACGCCGGGCGCAATCTGTATCTGCTCCTTCTCCGGCCGTATACCCATGGATTCGCGATACCCGACCCCGGTGTTGTGCAGGAGATTATCGGTAAACAAGGCGCTTTGCTTGCCGATGGTATGGCAGCCGGCGCATCCGGCCTTGCCGGTAAAGAGATTGAATCCGTTCTGCGCCGAAGCTGAAAGTGCATCTCTGATCCTGCGCGTAATACCAGCGGTCGAAAGCGGAATCCCCCGATGCCAGCGTGCGCTGATAGCTGGCCAACGCCATACCCAGCGTCTCCATGGATACCCCGCGACCGCCGAAGGCGGCTTCGAACAGCCCCTGATAATCTTCGATCTGGCGGATCTTGTTCAATACGTAGCCAATCGAGGGATTGCCCATCTCGTTCGACGCCAGCAAAGGTCCCCAGGCCTGTTGCTCCAAGGTGTCTTCGCGGCCGTCATGGAACAGCAGATCCGCATAGGCCGCGTTGTAAATCGAGGGGGAATTTCGCCTTACGCTGCGGCCCTCGATGCCGACTGCCGTAGCCAGCTCGTTGCTGGTGAAGCCCTGGTCAGGGACATGGCACATGGCACAGGAGAAGGTGTCGTTGAGCGAGAGGCGACGGTCGAAGAAGAGTTTTCTCCCCAACGCGACCTTTTCCCGGGTGATCGGATTGTGCTGCGGCACGGGCACTTCCGGCAGCCCCAACGGCGGCTGTCGGACAACCGCCGTCAGGTCAGTCTCTCTTCCCCGACGCAGCGCCAGTGCCAGAGAATTGGTTGTATAGGACGGGTCTTCGTAACCCCGTTTGTCGTCTCCCGGCAGGGAAAGCCGGGCAACCGGCTGATCCGTCGCGCCTGCCTTCGGTGTCTCAACGCCCTGCTCCGCTTGGAGCAGCAGCGTCCGCACATCGTTGAGTATCAGATCGTGATGAAGAAAGGCGACGCTATAGATGTTGCGGATGCTTTTTTCCGGGTCGATGAGAAAGACCCGCAGCACGTGGGCGTAGCCGGCCGAGTATCTGCCGTCGGTGGTAACCTTGCGCTGGACGTCCTGGTTGTAGGCGGCAAGTATCGGGTTCAGCGATTGCTCGGATGCCGTGGTGATGAACTGCCATTCCCCCGCACTCCCTGCATAGCGGAAATTGTTTCCGTACAAGCGCATTACCTGCGGCGTGTCGGTCTCCGGGTCGAAACTGAGGCTGACCAGCTTCAGGCGCCCGGCCAGTTCCGCGTCCCGCTTCATCTCCGACTTGATCTTGTAAAAGACATGGGAGGTCAGGGGGCAGCCGTTGACATCGCTGCAGGTGCTGTAGATAAAGGCCAGCAGCACGTATCGGTCACCGAACAGGTCGTAAAGGCGTTGCGGGCGGCCCTCCGTATCCAGCACCCCGCCGTCGGCCGCCCGCCCCAACGGCGGAAGGCGGTAACTGCCGATCTCGGGCAACGGGTAGCCCAAATCGCCGTAACCCGACGCCAGTGGGAGCGGCTGGCCTGCGGAATCGGCCCCTGCCGCAGGCGGCAGCAAGACCAAGACGACTAAGGAGCGCAAAAGCCAGGCCAGCATGCCGGTCTCCTGTGTGGCGGCAGCCCAAGCCATGGGGGAGACCCACAGCCGAGGCTGCCGAGCAATCGCAACACAACCGGGCTGCGGTCAGACCCGGTAGGCGAACCGCCTCATTCAGTCACCCAATTCCAGTTTCGCCACCGAGATGGTCTGCGCCTCGGGACTGGCTGCACTGTAGAGCGAGTAGGCACCGAATCGCATCTGATGCGCCCGGCCAAGTTTCTCCTCGGTGAAATCGATGGAGAATTTTTCCACCAGCTGGTCGCCGTCCCAGACAAAGCTCTTGAAGTACTGCTCGTTGTCTTCGCCCTTCTTGTCCCAATTAGCCAGCAATGAAGAGGTGTAATAGATACGCTGGCCATCCCAACTCGACGACGCCATATTGACCTGGCTTCCGATCACTTTCTCGTATACCTGCTGCGGGTTGTGCGGGTCGGTCATGTCGAACAGGCGCGTCTTGCCGTCCATAAAGGTATTGACCCAGAGCCTGGAGTCGTCCGAGCTGATGGAGATATCCACCGGCAGCGGGATCACCGAGGGGTCGCCCACGTCGGCTACGGCCTCGGCCTGCCATTCGCCCTCGCCGTCTTCGTAGATCAGCCAGATCTTCGAGGTCAAAGCGGTGGTGGTGACGCACCAGTTGTGATTCGGCTGCCAGGCGCAACGGATCTCCAGCGGCGCGCCGGGGACGTCGAAGATCTTCTTTGGCTTCTTGCTGTGCAGATCCCAGAGCACCACCGTGTTGCCGAACCGTTTCATGGCTTCCTTGTCCTGCAGCATCTTGCCGAAATCCATCATGTAGTTGGACCAACCGGTGAAAGACGACGTCAGCATCACGTTCCTGCGCGGCAGCACACGCACGTCGTAGTTGTAGCCATCGGCAAACTGGCCGGTCTTCTCGGCGCCCTGGAGATCCTGGTCGGTCGGTAGCCAGTGGGTGGCGACGTACTCACCCTCATTGGTGTATTCCACCAAGGCGGTCCGCCCTCCGTGGTCTTTGTTGTTGGAAAGGCCGGTGATCATGATCCGCCCGGGTAATGCATAGGTGGTGTGCGGGCCGACTACGCCGCCGCTCTTATCGACGAAATCGGTGATTACCTTGTGCAGCGTCGGCTTTGCCGGGTTGCCCGAAACATCGAAGATAAAAATCTTATTGGTATCCAGACCACCGGCCCAGAGATACTTCCTGTCGTCGGTGAAGCCGGAATGGTGCGCCTCGTTGCGCCCGCCTACGGACAGACTCTGCACCACCTTTCCGTAGTTGCTCGAATTCGGGTTTACATCGACCGTGACCAGCTTGTCTTGCCCGTCGCCCAAGCCCTCTACACCCAGCGTCCAGACGTAGACGAAATCCTCCTGCCCTGTGATCTTCGCCATGTAGGGGGACTGGCAGGTTTCGTCCGCCCGGGTAGGCGTAACCGCCCCGACCAGGCTCACCGACAGCGCCACGGCAACCGCCAGGATCCCGCTGTTCGCGCGACTAAGGGTTGATCGAATCATCGTTTTCTCCTCCTCAGGGGTGTTTTCGACACTCGTAAGAGAAAAAGTAGAACGAATGTTCATTTCTGTCAATGTTCGGACTATAATCCGTATAATCGAATCTGCTTGAAGACATGCTGTTGGAGCAGCAATGCCCTATTTGAAAAAGGCCACACCGTCCCCCGAGCCGTTGGACTGTCGCATTTTGACCGCCGCACTCGACCTGTTTGTCGAGCGCGGATTCCACAATGTGTCAGTGCACGACGTTCAGAAAACAGCCAATGTCAGCATCGGGTCGATCTACAATCACTTCGGCGGTAAGGAGGGCATCGCGAAGGCGCTCTACTATCACCTGATGAAGGAATTCGAGGAGATGATCGATGAAGTAATTGCCGAGGATCTCACGAACCGAGAACGCTGCAACAAGATCATCCTCCTGCTTTTCGATTATACGGAAACCAGGCGCAACATCATCGCCTACATGCTGCACGCCAAACACCGGGAGTTCCTGCCTGACGAGCCACCGATCTGCAGTTCCACCCCCTTCGCAGCCATGCGCAATATCGTGCAGCAGGGCATCGAGGAAGGGGAAATACGGGCCGGAAACCCCTGGGTGGTAGCCGCAAGCATTTTCGGCGGCGCCATCCGGTTGATTCACCTGCGCCTGGACGGAGTGATCAAGGATTCCCTGGTGAACTACTACGAGGAAATGCTCGAGTGCATGTGGCAGGGCATGAATCCTGAAACGGCGCCCAGATCCAGCGAATGCGGCCCCAGTGAACTAGGCCGTGTTTCCGCTAATGCCGGCAAACGATAGGCGGGCCCGTTCTTAGCCGGATAAAGACATCATTTCGATCAGTTCCGCGCTGGAAAGCACCTGGCAATAGATCATATTCAGGATCTCCAGCTCCTTGTGGTGCAGTTCGTCGGTACCGGCGGCGCAGCAGTCTTCCACCAGGATCACATTGAAGCTCTCGTCGGCCAGGCTGCGCACGGTCGAGGAGATGCACTGGTCGGTGAAGATGCCGGTGAGCACGACGTTGCGGATGCCCATATTGGCCAGGATGAGGCGCAAGTTGGTGCCGGTCAGGGCGCTGTCGGTGGTCTTGGTGAGCTGGATCTCGCCGGGTGCCGGGGCCAGTTCCGGGACCAGTTGGGAGGCGGCCTCGTCCTTGGGCAGCAGCAAGTAGTTCCAGCCCGGCTTCTTCTGGCTCAGGGAGCGGTCGCGCCCGTCTTCGAGCAGGCAGGCGATGCGCGCGTGCAGGACGTCCAGGCCCTTGGCCCGGAAGGCGTCCTGCAGGATGCGGGTTCGCGGTATCACCTGCTCGAGCATGCGCTGGTGAAAAGGCGCCCAGCGGGCCCGCTCGGCGGGGTCCGCGGGCAGCTCCATATAGGTGTTCTGCACGTCGATGCTGAGCATTGCAGTCTCGGCATGGGGCAGTTCAAGGTCCTCGGGCTCCGGGGCGCCCTGGTAGTAGAAGGAGCGGTAGTCGGTCTTCCAGCTCATGGTCTCGTCTCTCCGGTCTCGAGAGTCTGGGGAGCGGCGGCCGGGGCGGCGGTGGAGCGCAGCGATTGCAGCCGCTCGGGGCGGCCGGCGACCTCGCGGGCGCATTTCCGATAGAAGGGTCGCAGGGATTTTTTGAGGTGGCGCAGCACCGCGCTGTTGGGGATGCCCTTTAGGGCGCAGAAGATGGCCAGGGCGTAGGTGCTCTGGTGCTCGGTGAGATAGCTGCGGCGTTGCGCCCGAGGCCCGCAACTGCCGCAGCTGCGAACGGCCACTTCGAAGGCGCTGTTGGCGAACATCAGTCCGAAGCCGAGAAAGATGGCCAACACCTCGGTGACCTGTGGCCAGTTCTCTGCGCCGCCGGGCGGCGGCTCCTGGGCCATCTGCCCCAGATGGTGGGCCAGGCTGTGGGCATAGCTGGCAATCAGGGCCTCGGGATTGCCGAGCAATTGGGGGTCGTAGGCCACCGGCAAGCCGCTGCCGGCGGTGGCCGGCACTGCTGCCAGCCCCCCGGCGGCCCGCAGCGGGCCCTGGATCTGCACCGGCACCGGGGCGCCGATGGCGCAGCTGGAACCGTCAACCAGCTCGAAGGGCCAATGGGCCATGCCCGCGTAGACCTTGACGTGGTCGAAGATCAGCTGGGCCATGCCCTGGACGCTATCCTCGCGCCCGGGGAAGTGCTCGTTGGCGGGCACCACCAGCCGGCTGTCTTGGAGGAATACCTGGGCATTGAAGTTGCGCAGGGACCAGGCGAAGGCGTCGAACAGCCAGTCTGCCTCCGTCTCGCTCACCAGGTCCTGGGTACCGAACCATCCGAACATCGATTCACCTCTCACATCCGCCAGCGTGGCGGCAATTCATTTTTCCGCAATGGCCTGAACCGCGGCCAGGGTTTAAAATCGGCCCCATGTTAGCCGCCTTGAAAGACGCCATCCACCAGCAACGCATCGAGCTGGCCGAACTGCTGTCCAACCCCCTGGCGCGGCTGGCGCACCGGTGCGCCGCAGTATGGGGCCACCGCGACGGGCTGGACCGGGTGCTGCTCGACGGCTTCGCCAGCGTTCCCCACTGCCTGTTTCTCTACGTCGTCGACGCCAACGGCATCCAGATCAGCGACAATGCGAGCATCGGCGGCCTGCTGCCCGAACATTACGGCCGGGACCGCTCCCAGCGGCCCTACATGCGCGAGGCGGTGCCTTCCTGGGGTTTCCTGCTGTCCGACGCCTACCTGAGCAAGAGCGGCAAGCGCCCCTCCCTCACCGCCCTGCAGGTGGTCCAGCTCGAGGGCAGGACCTTGGGCTATCTCGCCGCCGACTTCGACCTGCGCGACCTGCCGGTCACCGCCGAACTGTGCGAGGAATCCGGCGGCTGGCGCCAGATCAAGGGCGACCCGGCGATCCGCGGCCTGGTGTTCCAGCAGCACCGCGTCGAGAGCTTGCTCGACCACAATATGGAGACCTGCTGCGCCATCCTCGAGGAACTGCTGACCGAGCGCGGCATGTTCCAGGCGGTGGTCCACTTCTCCAGCAGCCGCGCCACCATCTGGCTGATGGACGACCCCTACCGCTACCGAATCCTCGACCACGAGGCCCTCAGCGACCCGGACATCTGCCTGCTCTACCGGCGCCGCGCCTACCCGGGCAATGCCCTGATCCCACGTGAGCGAATCGGCGAGATCATCCACGGCGTGAGCCAACTGCGTACCCTGGACGACACCCTTTACCTGCGCTCGGCCTCGATCAATATCTTCAACGGCTTGATCAGCCTCACCTTCTCCTGCGACGGTACCCACTACATGTCCTGGAGCGAGTTCCTCGACAAGGACATGGCGTTCTGGGTGGGCAGCGCGTCCTGAGCACTCGGTCCGGTAGTCGCTCAAAAATCCAGCCGCGACACCGCCGCCTCGAGACGTCCGCGGATCACCGCCACCAGGTGAAGGTGCTCGGCGCCCAGCGCAACCTGTTCCAAGGTCACTTCCTCCACCTGCCCTTGCAGCTTGACTCCGGCCGGCATCCCCGCAATCCAGTCGGCCAACGCCCGGTTGGCGGCAGCGCGGGCCTCGGCCGCCGGCTCGCTGAGGTCGATCTCGGCGCGAGCGCGGATCGCCTCCAGCAGGGCCGGGCGCAGCAGCCAGGCGGCGCTACTGAGAAAGCTGTCCCGAGTCTCGGTAGAGAAATCCAGCTCGCGCAAACGCAACCGCCCCGCCTCGGCGTCCAACTCCGGGCGAGCCTTGAGATAGATTCGGGCCTTGGTGCGGGCGAACAGGCTGTGGCGCGCCTCCAGGTCGAGCACCAGCAGCAGTTGCTCGCCCCATGGGCGAACCTCGGCCGCTGCCAGGTACACCTCCAGGCCCTGCTCCAAGCGGTAGTCCCGCCCAACCAATCGCTCGGCCAGCAAGCGGTTGGCCTCGGCCCAGCTCAAGCTTCCGAGTACCTGGAAATCCCAGACCCCGGGCTGGATCGGCCCCAGCTCCAGGGGCGGCAGCGGCGCTACCGGGTTGGCCGGGGGCTCGACGACGGCAACCAACCGGGTCTGGGCGCTGATGCCCAGGCCCAGGTGCAGGCTCTCGTGGTCGATACGGGGCTGCTGCGCCCGCACCCCGGTGGGCCACATCACCAGCCAGGCCGGCGGATCTTCAGACACCCGCTGCACCTGGTGCAGGCGCGCCCACTCCCGTTCGGCCATGGAGCGCAGTTGGTCGTCCTCGGCCAGTCGTTGCTCCAGGCGCCGCAGTAGGCCTTGAGCCGCCCGGTTTGCGGGGCCTTGGACCTGCTCGCGCAGGCTGACCCGCCCCAGGCCCTGAATCGGCACCTCTGCCCGCTGCACCTGCACCACCCCGACCAGATTGGGGGCCAGGGTCCAGTCCGGGCGCAGCCGGGGCTGCAGCCGGGCGGTCAGGGTGGCGGCCAGGTCGGCCCGGGCGCTGACCGGGATCTCCACCAGGATGCGGGCGTTGCCCTGGACCCGCGCCTGCCCCACCGCAGCGACCTGCAAATACAGCCCGTCTGGGCGCCCCGCCAGGGCGATCGGCCCGCGCTCGGCCTGCCAGTCCAGGCGATCGTCGCTGAGCGCGCCCAGGGGGTTTTCCTCGCGGCCCGAGAGCCGGCGCGGCGCCGCCTGCTCCAGCCGCGCCGCAGGGCCTCGATGCTCACCTCCACCGGCAGGTGCAGCACCGAGTCCCGCACCTGGGGCGCCATGACCGGGAGCGGCCGGGCCGCGGGTGCCGGTGCCGTCAGTTCCAGCGGCGCCAGCACCGGCCGCTGCCACAGCAGCCAAGCGCCGGCCGCCAGCAGGATCAGCAGCCAGCAGGCCCGCCAACGGTCGCCAGGAAGGCCGCATCGCCTCAGCCCGCGAGCGCCACCAGCCAGGGCAGGCTGAGCATGGCGAGCAGGGTCTGCAGGGTGATGATGGCGGCCATGCTCTGGTGGTCGCCGCCCATCTGGCGAGCCAGGATATAGGCCGAGCTAGCGGTGGGCAGGGCCGCGAACATGACCGCGATGCGCGTGATCTCCGGCAGTCGCCCCCGCCCACAGGCACAGGCCCCAGGCCAGCAGCGGCAACACCAGAAGCTTGGCGGTGCTGGAAAGGACCAGGGCCGTGAGCTGGGCCCGGGACGCTCCCGAGGGTGAGCCCCGCCCCCACCGCCAGCAGGCCCAGGGGCAGCGCGGTCTGGCCCAGCAGGCCGGCGGTGTCCGTCGCCACCGCCGGCAGCGCCAGGCCCAGGGCGTTGATCGCCAGGCCGGCCAGGCAGGCCAGGATCAAGGGGTTGCGGGCCAACCCCCGCAGCAGCAGACCCGGCCAGCCGGCGCGGCTGTCACGGCCGAACAGCACCAGCACGCTGACGCACAGCAGGTTGACCAGCGGGATCAGCATGGCGGCGGCCAGAGCGGTGAGTTCCAGCCCCCGGGCCGGGTCGAGGGCCGCCCCCAGGGCCAGGGCGATATAGGTGTTGAAGCGAATGCCGCCCTGAAACACCGAGGTGAACCCGGCCGCCGACAGCCCGGCCAAGGGCCGCAGCAGCAGCAGCCCGGCGCTCACCGCCAGGGTCGGCAGCACCAGGGCCAGGGCCAGATCCGCCAGGGGCTCGGCCTGCAGGGGCACCACCGCCAGACGGGTCACCAACAAAGCGGGAAACAGCAGATAGTAGACCAGGCGCTCGCAATGGGGCCAAAAGTCGTCGCCTGGAAAGCCGAGCCGGCGCAGGCCGAAGCCGAGCAGGATCAGGGCGAAGACCGGGGCTACGGCGCTGATCATGCTCAATGATGCAGGATTTGGCTGAGAAACAACCGGGTGCGCTCGGAGCGCGGGTTGTCGAAGAACTCGTCCGGCGGGTTCTGTTCCACGATCTCGCCGTCGTCCATCAGGATCACCCGGTCGGCCACGGTCTTGGCGAAGCCCATCTCGTGGGTCACCACCAGCATGGTCATGCCGCTCTCGGCCAGTTCGATCATCACGTCCAGCACCTCCTTGATCATCTCCGGGTCCAGGGCCGAGGTGGGCTCGTCGAACAGCATGATCTTGGGGCTCATGCACAGGCTGCGGGCGATGGCGACCCGCTGCTGCTGACCGCCGGAGAGCTGGCCCGGGTACTTCTGGGCCTGCTCCGGGATGCGCACCCGCTCCAGGTACTCCATGGCCAGGGCGTTGGCCTCCCGGCGCGGCAGCTTGCGCACCCATATCGGAGCCAGGGCGCAGTTGTCGAGCACCGTGAGGTGGGGGAACAGGTTGAACTGCTGGAACACCATGCCCACCTCGCGCCGGATCAGCTCGATGTGCTTGACGTCATCGGTCAGCTCGGTGCCGTCGACGACGATACGCCCGCGCTGGTGCGCCTCCAGGCGGTTGATGCAGCGGATCAGGGTCGACTTGCCCGAGCCCGAGGGCCCGCAGATGACGATGCGCTCGCCCTGCCCCACTTCGAGGTCGATGTTCTTCAGCACGTGGAACTGACCGTACCACTTGTGCACGTCCTGCAGCTCGATCATGGGGCGGTCGGCGGGGGTCTGACTCATATCGGGTTCTCGCATGGATCAGGAACGGCGGCCGCCGCCCAGGCGCCGCTCCAGGGCCTGGCTGTAGCGGGACATACTGAAGCAGAAGACCCAGAACACCAGCCCGGCGAACACATAGCCCTCCAGGGAATAGCCCAGCCAAAGGGGATCGGCAAAGGCGCTCTGAACGATGGCCAGCAGGTCGAACAGGCCGATGATCAGCACCAGGGAGGTGTCCTTGAACAGGGCGATAAAGGTATTGACGATGCCGGGTATCACCAGCTTCAGGGCCTGGGGCAGGACGATCAGCCCCATCATGCGCCAGTAGCCCAAGCCCAGGGCCTGGGCCGCCTCGTACTGCCCCTTGGGGATGGCCTGCAGGCCGCCCCGCACCACCTCCGCCATATAGGCGGACTGGAACAGGGCGATGCCGATCAGGGCCCGCAGCAGCTTGTCGAAGCTCACCCCCTCGGGCAGGAACAGGGGCAACATCACCGACGACATGAACAGCACGGTGATCAAGGGCACGCCGCGCCAGAACTCGATAAACCCGATGCTCAACGCCTTCACCAGCGGCAGCTCGGAGCGCCGACCCAGGGCCAGCAGGATGCCCAGCGGCAGGGCCGCGGTAATGCCCACGGCGGCCAGGATCAGGGTCAGCATCAGGCCGCCCCACTGGGCGGTCTCCACCAGGGCCAGTCCGAAGGCGCCGCCGTGGAACAGGTAGAAGGCGATCACCGGGTAGCCGAGCAGGATGAAGGCGCCCAGCCAGCCCTTGCGGGGAAAGCGGCGCAGGAACAGCGGGGCGGCGAGCAGCACCAGCAGCCCCAGGGCCAGGTTGACCCGCCAGACCTCGGCCTGGGGGTAGAAGCCGTACAGGAACTGATACAGCCGCACCCGCACGAATACCCAGCAGGCGCCGCCGCCGGTGCAGGCCTCGCGGCTGTCGCCGGCCCAGTCGGCGTCGATCAGGGCCCATTGGATCACCGGCGGCACCATCAGGTACAGCAGGTACAGGGCCAACAGGGTCAGGGCCGAATTGAGCCAGCCCGAGAACAGGTTCTGCCGCATCCAGCCGATCGGGCCGATGCGCGACAATCGGGGGTGGCAGTTCGGATCGGGCCATGGCTCAGCGCTCCACCAGGGCGGCGCGGCGGTTGTACCAGTTCATCAGCAGCGAGATGCCGAGGCTGATCAGCAGGTACACCGCCATGGTCATGGCGATCACCTCGACCGCCTGGCCGGTCTGGTTCAGGGTGGTGCCGGCGAATACCGACACCAGGTCCGGGTAGCCGATGGCGGTGGCCAGCGACGAGTTCTTGGTCAGATTCAGGTACTGGCTGGTGAGCGGCGGGATGATCACCCGCAGGGCCTGGGGGATGACCACGAGACGCAGGGTCAGGTTCGGGCGCAGGCCCAGGGCATAGGCGGCCTCGGTCTGGCCATGGCTCACCGCCAGGATGCCGGCGCGTACGATCTCGGCGATAAACGCGGCAGTGTAGATCGACAGGGCCAGCAGCAGGGCGGTTAGCTCGGGGATGATGGGGATGCCGCCGCTGAAATTGAAGCCCTTGAGCGCCGGCAGTTCCCAGCTCAGGGGCGCGCCGGCGGCGAAAAAGGCCAGCAGCGGCAGCCCCAGGGTCAGACCCGAGGCCGGCATAGAAGCTGTGGAACTGGCGACCGGTAGCGGCCTGGCGGCGGCGGGCCCAACGCGCGAGCAGCCAGCTGGCGGCCAGCCCCAACAGCAAGGCCGCGGGCACCAGCCAGAAGCCGGGCTCGAACAGGGGGCGGGGCAGATAGAGCCCGCGCAGATTCAGGTACACCGCGCCCCCGAGATCCAGGCTCTGGCGCGGCCCCGGCAGGGCCCGCAGCACCGCGAAGTACCAGAAAAAGATCTGCAGCAGCAGCGGGATATTGCGGAAAACCTCGATATAGGCGGTCGCCAGGCGGGCGATCAGCCAATTGCGCGACAGCCGCGCCACGCCGATTACGAAGCCGAGCAGGGTCGCCAACGCGATGCCCAAGGCCGATACCAGCAGGGTATTGAGCAGCCCGACCACAAAGGTGCGCCCGTAGCTGGAAGCCTCGCTGTAGGCCACCAGGCTCTGGATAATGCCGAACCCGGCCCGGTCATCGAGAAAGCCGAAGCCGGTGGTAATCCCCCGGCTCTCCAGGTTGTGCAGGGTATTGCCGAGCAGGTACCAGCCCAGGGCCAGCACCCCGCCCACCAGCGCCAGCTGCAGCCCCAGGGCGCGGATCCGGGGGTCGTTCCACCAGCGGGGGGATGGGGCACTCTCGCTCAAGACTGCCAATCCAAGGTCGAGGGCGCCCAGACTCGGGTAAGCTACGCTCTTGATCTGCCCTCCCCTTTTGCTGCGTCGAGCACCGCAGGCCCAAGCCGGAATAGCCCGCAGGGAGCGCGCAGGGATTCGCGCGCTCTCGACAGTCGGCACAGGGACGTGCCGTCTGGCGAGCCCGGCTCGGGGAGAGGAGCGCAAGACATCGGCAGCAAGGGCGGCCTTTTCTTTGGTTACTTTCTTTTGGCCGAGCAAAAGAAAGTAACCCGCCCAGGGTGCGGGCACCCGGTTTGAAGCGGTCGTGGCGCAGCCACTCGGGGGCTACCACAGAACTATTCGTAACCAGCGAACGGAAGCCTGCCGCGGTTCCTGCCCAGCCGGACCCCAGGCGACATGCAAATGCTCGCCGTAACCGTTTCCTGCAACCGGACCAGCGGGCACAAGGCGGTCGCCCACCTTACGCTGGATGGCATCAGCGGATCGGCGGCGCGTACTGCAGGCCACCCTGGGTCCACAGGGCGTTGAGGCCGCGGGCGATGCCCAACGGCGTGGCCTGACCCAGGTTGCGCTCGAACATCTCGCCGTAGTTGCCGAGCTGCTTCACGGCCTGGTAGGCCCAGTCGGCGCCCAGGCCCATGGCCTCGCCGAAGTTACCCTCGGCACCAAGCAGGCGGCGGACATTGGGGTCTTTGCTGCTGGTCTTCATCGATTCCACATTTGCGGCGGTGATCCCCAGTTCCTCCGCGTTGACCAGAGCGAAAAGAGTCCACTTGACGATATTGAACCACTGGTCGTCGCCCTGGCGCACCAGGGGCCCTAGGGGCTCCTTGGAAATCACATTGGGCAGCACCATGGCGCTGGACGGGTCCGCCAACTTGATGCGCAGGGCGTAGAGCTGGGACTGGTCGGAGGTGAGCGCATCGCAGCGTCCGGCGGCAAAGCCGCCCACCACTTGGTCGGCAGTATCGAACACCACCGGCTGGTACTCCAGGTCGCGGGTGCGGAACCAGTCCGCCAGATTCAGCTCGGTGGTGGTGCCGGATTGGATGCAGATGGAGGCCCCATCCAGTTCCTTGGCGTCGCCTACCCCCAGTTCCTTCTTCACCATAAAGCCCTGGCCGTCGTAGTAAGTGACACCGGTGAAATTGACCCCCAGTCCGGTGTCCCGGCTCATAGTCCAGGTGGTATTGCGCGACAACAGGTCGATCTCGCCGGACTGCAGCGCGGTAAAGCGCTCTTTGGCGGTGAGCGGGGTGAACTTCACCGCCTTTGCGTCGCCGAGCACCGCCGCCGCCACCGCCCGGCACACCTCCACGTCCATGCCGGTCCACTCGCCCTTGGCGTCGGCCACCGCAAAGCCCGGCAGCCCGGTATTGACCCCGCACTGCACATGCCCCTTGCTCTTCACCGCTTCGAGCGTGGATTCGGCCTGGGCCCCAAGGCTGTAGAGCGCCAAGGACGGCGGCCGCTGCAATGCGTGCGGGATTGGACATGGCATACCTCTTCTTCGTGCAAATGGGCAGGATGGCGATCCCCAGGACTTTACCCGGCCCAGCGGCGCTCGGGGCAAGGGCTTCCACAAGCGGTGCGGATAGTCCCGGGCGGGGTCCAGCACCGGCAGAGGCTGCAGGCCGCGGGCGGCGAAAAAGCCCTCGGCCCCGGGCTGGGCCTTGACCAACAGGCCGTCGTAACCGCCCTGCTCCGCCGCCGCCTCGGCCGCCGCCAGCAGCCGACTGCCGATGCCTTGGCGGTGCCGGGCGGCGCGTACATAGAGCCCGTGCAGCAACAGGGCCCGGCTGCCCGTCGGGGCATCCGCGGGGTCTGCCGGCTCCCAGGCCGCCACCCCCAACAGCCCCGCCCCCGCAGCCTCCGCCAACAGCAGCGTCAGGTGCTCCAGATCGTGGGCCTGGTAGCTGTAGCTGGGCAGGGCCAGGCGCTTGACCCGTTCCGGCAGGTCCCAGGTGGCGATGGCGTCCGCCACCACCTGGTTGACCGCCGCCAGGTCGTCGATTTGGGCGCGACGCAACCGGATTTCGAACTCATTCATGGCGATCTCGGTCCTGGTTCGCCAATGCAGCCCAGGGAAGGTCTCGACCGCTGAGATACCGGCCCAGGGGCTCTCCGTTATCGGTATCAGCGGTCGAAGATCGGTCATTCGGCGTTCTTGTCTGCGATGGGCTTATAGGGGGCTTGGGCACGCGTGCCGTTTTCTGCTAGAGTTCCATCAAACCCCACCGCCTGAGGGGTTGAGCCCGACTCCGTCTCCGAAGCCCAGAAACAGCACCATGCCGCCAGCCCTCGCCATCCACGAGCTGACGCCCCTGCTGGTGGGCCTGCTGCTGTTGCGGCGGCCACTTCGGTGTTGAGCCGGTGGTCGCGGCTGCCGTTCAGCGTGCTGTTGGTGCTGCGGCATCGCCCTCGGCCAGTTCGCCGAACATGGCCCGGAGTGGCTGCAGGCGCTGCATCGGCTACCCATCCGACCTGATCCTGCTCATCTTCCTGCCCACCCTGGTGTTCGAGTCGGCGTTCAATCTGACGGCCGTCAACTCCGGCACAATCTGCTGCCGGTGCTGACCTGGCCGGCGCCGGTGGTGCTGTCCACTGCCCTGATGGGACTGCTGTGGCTGGTCACACCCCTGGACCTGAGCACGGCGTTGGTCCTGGGGGCCATCCTCAGCGCCACCGACCCGGTGGCGGTCATCGCCCTGTTCCAGCAACTGGGGCCCCGAAGCGCCTGACCGTGCTGCTGGAGGGCGAGAGCCTGTTCAACGACGCCACCGCCATCGTCCTCACCCGGCTGCTGGTGGGGTGGCCGTGGCAGGCGGCTTCGGGCCGGGGACATTGCCGACGGGTTGCTGGAATTCTTCGTCGTGTTTATCGGCGGCGCATCGGTGGCTGGCTGCTGGGACTGCGGCGGCGGGTCGGGCCGGCGGCTGAACAACGCGCCACTGCTGGAGATTCAACTCACCCTGGTATTGGCCTACGCCGCCTTTCTCCTGCGGAGGAGTTGCTGCATGTCAGCGGGGTAATGGCCACCGTAGCGGCCGGCTCACCCTGGCGGCTGGTAGCACGAAGATCTCGCCCGCGGTGACCGAGCAACTGGGCCAGATGTGGGAGTACCTCGCCTTCGTCGCCAATGCCCTGATCTTTCCGCTGGCCGGTCGGCACGCTCACCCTGGGACCTTCTCGGGTCCTGGACCTGCTGGCTGGACCATCCTCGGCATGCTGCTGTCGCGTCTGCTGGTGGTGTTCGGCCAACCCCCCTGCTCAACCGCCTGCCCGAGAGCCAGCCGGTGGCCGCCGCTACCTGACGGTGATGTACTGGGCGGCCTGCGCGGGGCCATCGCCCTGGCCCTGGTGCTGAGTCTGCCGGAACTCCCTTTCCGCGAGCAGATGCTGCGGTGGTGACCGGTGCGGTGCTGTTCACCCTGCTGGTGCAAGGCCTGACCATCGGCCCGCTGATCCGCCGCCTGGCTTCGACCGCCCGCCCCGGCGATCGCCTGCGCAGCTCGAAGCCAACCTGGAGGCCAGCCGCGAGGCGGCCCAGCGCATCCCCGAGCTGCAACAGGCGGGCTGTTCTCGGCCCGCATCGCGCGCGGATTGCGGGACCAGTACCGCCGGCGTCGGCTCCATCTGCACGAGCGGCTCGCCATTCGCCAAACCGAGCTGGACCGGGAGCAGGTCCGGCGCATGCTCTATCTGCGCGGTTCGCGGTGGAGAAGGACAAATACTACCGACTTCACGCCTAGGCACCTGTCGGAGGCGGTATACCGAGATCTATGCCTGTCGCTGGCGCTCGTCGACAGCATTCGCCACACTGGCCGGCTCCGATCTACACCCTTCGCTCCCGGCGCATGCATGATCGCATCCAGACGTTCTCGTCCGCTACGATGGTTATCCGGCCTGGCCGTTTGGGTCAACGCTTGCTGCGCGCGCCTGCCCGCGATTACGAGCGCTGCTGCCCAGCACCAGGCGCGAGCAAGGTGTTGAAGGAGTTGCGTTCCCTAGCCGCATCGACGTGGTGCGACCCGAGGTATCCGAAGAGGTACGCGGCCGGTTCCGACACTGGCAGGAGGTTTGCTGGCACCTGACGCAACCGCCGAACAGTTCCCGGAGTTCGTCAACGCCATGCACGAGCGCCTGCCCAGCGCATACTGCTGCTCACCCAGCGCCGGTGCTGAGCATCAACGCCACGCCGGCTGTTGCCCGCCTGGTGCCCAGACGTCGCTGCGCAAGCTGACGCCGAGCTGCGGCGCCTTCGCGGCTATCGGTGCGGCCGCTGCGGCTGAGCCGAACAGTTGCTGCGCCTGTGCCCTTCTTCAGCGAGCTGCCGGCTGCCGAGTTGAAGCAGGTAATCGGCTGCCTGCGCAGCCTACCCTGGCCGGCGAGACGGTGATCCACGCCGGATCCACCGGCAACTCCCTGTTCCTGATCGGCTGTGGCTCGTTTAATCACTCAAGGCGAATGATATGCGTGCCTGCCCGGGCGCTTTCGTCGGCGAGACCGCCGTGCTGCAGGGGGCGCCGCGCAATGCCGACTGCACCACAGTGGCCCCCAGCCTGCTGTACGAACCGCAGCGGAGGGACCTGGAGCGGGTTTGCGGCCTGCGTTCGGCTATGGGCCAGGCCCTGGAGCAAACAGCCAGCGAGCGCGAGGAGGACTGTATAGCCCCGGGAATCGGTCGAGTGCGGGGTTTGTGCCCAGGCCCCGGCTTAATCGGCCCCCGCCTTCCCCTGCTCCAGGCGCCCGATCTCGGCGGCGATGTCGCGGCTCAGGCGTTCCAGGGCACGGCTCTGGGCCGCCACCAAATCGGTGACTTCGGTTCCGTCCACCGCTTCGCGGATCAGGGAACGGCCCTTGCCGCTGGCCTCGGCGGCATCCGCCGCCTCAATGCTCCAACGGGCATCGAGTTCCACCTCGGAATCGGGACCGCCGTCGAAGCGGCGCACCTCCATGCGCACCTGGTAGTCGGGTCGCAGGGGATCGTCCCAAGGGTAGACCAGGACCTGCTCGCCGCCCAGCAACAGTGAAAGATTCTGGGCCAGCACCAGCAGCAGGTTGTCCTGCAACGAACCGCCCCAGCGGTGCACCTCGCTCACCTGCAGCCGGTTCGGCACCTCGCGGGAGACGATCTGGGGCCGGTCCGAGGTAATCGGCCAGGCGCACCGGACCGACGCCGACGATCAGCCCGGACTCCGGCACCGCCGGCGCCGAGTTCATCGGGGTCAGCAGGTAGAAACTGGACGGTGGGCTGCTGGCGCAGGCGCCGAGTAGGAGTAACGCTGCGCTCGATAGCAGGAAAGGGAGGGATCTGCGGTTCATTTGGCACCCCGTTTGCCGGAGACCAGGGCCTCCGGGTGACGTTCGAGATAATCGGCCAGGTTGCGCAGCGAGCGCGAGGCGCGGGTCAGTTCGTCCATTAGTCGGCCGAGGTCGCTGTAGATGCGGGAATCCTTGCCCGTGTAGTTGGCCTCGATCGAGGTCAGGGTGCGGCCGATCTGGTCCAAGCTGGTCTGGATCTTGGGCAAGGCGGTGTCGTTGAGCTGGCCCGCAATGCTGCTGGATTCCTCGAGGGTCCGGTTGAGGGCCGTGATTGCCTGGCGCAACTCGACGGAGTTGGTCAGCTCGCGGGCGCCGCGGATGGTAGTCAGCAGCTCGTTCCCTATGTCTTCCAACGGGAGTTCCTGCAGGCGGCTCAAAGCACGCATGACGCTGCCCCGCAGCTCGTCCAACGCCCCGGGGACCGTGGGGATTACCGGATATTCCCCATCTTCACCCAGCTCCGCCGGTTCCGCATCCGGGAAGAAGTCCAGCTCCACGAAGAGCTGGCCGGTGAGCAGATTGCCGGTCTTCAACTGGGCGCGCAGGCCTCTCTTGACTAATCCCCTCAACACCGCCAACCGTTGGTCATGATCCAAGACTTGGCCGGCCCCCTCCGCACTGATGCGGTCGGGCTCCAACTCGATGAGCACGGGGATCTGAAAATCCAGGGACTCGGGGTCTCGTTCCAGCTTCAGGTCCAGCACCTGTCCCAGACGAATGCCGCGAAACTCCACCGGTGCACCTCGCGCCAGACCCCTGACCGAACCAGAGAAATAGAGCAGGTGACGCTGTTGGTGCCGATAGTCCGGTTCCGCGGCCTCTTCCCGGGTCTGGAACAGGCTGAACTCATGGCCTGCTTCCACCGGCCGGTACGGCTCCAGGGTTTCCGGGTTGAAGAAGGCGATGCCCCCCACAAGCAAGGACGTTAGGGACTCGGCGCGCAACTCAAAGCCGTCGGCGGTGAGCGACGCGGTAATGCCGCTGGCATTCCAGAAGCGGGTGTCTGCGTGCACCAGGTCGTCGAACGGGTCTTGCAGGAACACCTCGACGGTGACCCCCTTCCCGTCGTCATCCAGTTCGTACTCCGCCACCCGACCCGCCTCGATCTGGCGGTAGTAGACCGGGGCGCCCACGCTCAGCGAGCCCAGGCTGTCGGCCCGCAGCACGAACTTGCGGCCGTTGGCCTCGCCGGTGACGATGGGCTTGTTGCTCAGGCCGAGAAATTGGCGCTTGGACTTGCCCTTCTGTCCCGGATCCATGCCGATATAGACCCCGGACAACAGGGTGGCCAGGCCCGTCACCCGACCCGCGCGCACCTCCGCTTGGACCACCCAGAAACGGGTCTCGTCGGTAAGATAGGGCTGCAATTGCTTGGCCAGGGTGGCGGTCACGATCACCTGCTGCAGGTCTTCGCTCAGCTCCACCCTTTCCACCAGGCCGGCCTCCACCTGCTTGTATTTGATACGGGTCTTGCCGGCGACGATGCCGGAGGCGGAATCGAAGACGATCGTAATGGTCGGCCCCTTCTCGCTCAGGGCCTCGTACACCAGCCAGGCACCGATCAGCACCGCCACCAGGGGCACCAGCCAGACCAGGGAGGGGCCGCGCCGAGTCTCGATAAGGGCCTCGGCGGCAGGTGGGTTCGGGGTGGGGTCGGGGGTCGTCATGGCTCAGTCCAGGTTATCCCAGATCAGCCTGGGGTCAAAGGTCATGGCAGCGAACATGGTGGTCACCACCACCGCCGCGAAGTACAGGGCGCCGTGGCCGGCCTCGATGCTGGCCAGGGCCCCCAGGTGCACCAGGGCCACCAGGATAGTGACCACAAAGATGTCCACCATCGACCAGCGGCCGATGGCCTCGGTGATGCGATACAGCTTGGCCCGGTCGCGCGGGCGCCACCGCGAACCCCGCCTTACCGAGATCAGCAGGTAAATCAGTATCACCAGCTTGAGCAGCGGCACGAACACGCTGGCGACGAAGATCACCAGGGCGATCGGCCAGGAGCCGGACTGGATGAAGTAGATAACCCCGCTCATGATGGTGTCGGACTGCACGTGGCCGAGGGACGTGACATGGGTGATCGGCAACAAATTCGCCGGCACGTAAAAGACCACCGCGGCGATCACCAGGGCCCAGGTGCGGGCCAGGCTATCGGGCTTGCGCAGGTGCACCGGGCTGCCGCAGCGCGGGCAACGGGCCCGTTTGTGGGGGGGCGCGACGGGCAGGCGCACCAGCAACCCGCAGCAGTGACAGCTGGCGAGACCGGAACTGATCGCGCTGCCGGCCTTCACCCCTGGCTCTCCACCCGTTCCCAGACCGCGTCCGCATCCATTGCAGCGCCGGCCGCCGCCAGCACCAGGATCAACAGCGTAAACGACCATAGCGCCAGCCCCGGGATGATTTCCGCCATCTTGGCCAGCTTGACCAGAGAAACCAGGATACCGAGCATGAACACCTCCATCATGCTCCAGGGCTGCAGGCGCTGGAGAAAGCGGAACACCGCCGCCAGTTTCCAGGGTACCCGGCCGAAGTAAAGCTGGCCGAACACGTAGAACATGGACGACAGGCGCAAGAACGGGGCCAGGATGCTGGTCGCCAGCACCAGCCCTGCAAGCGCCCAGTAGCCGCCTTCGTAGAGCCGCTGGACGCCGGTGATCAGGTTGGTATCGGTGCGGTTGCCATTGAGGTCGAAAGCGAGGAAAGGAAACGACACCGCCACCGCGAACAGCACCAGCCCGGCGACGACCAGGGCCAGCGTACGCTCCACCGCATTCGGGCGGTGACGGCGCAGCAGCGCGCCGCAGCGCGGGCACTTGGCGCTGGCGCGCACCGGCAGGGGCGGTATCTCCTGCAGCAGGTCACAATCGTGGCAGGCGACCAGCATCTGGCGTATCGAAACCTCTCGGGTTGGGTTGCCCGCGGCTGCCCGCCGCGAACTATAATGCCGGTTTGCGCCCGGCGGGCACACCGCGCAAGGTTAAACGCTTCCTGGGCCAATTCCCACCACCGCTTGAGACATGTTGCCCTACCTCTGGATCAAATGGACCCACGTCGGCACGGTGACCCTCGCCGGCTGTTTGTTCCTGCTGCGCTACGCCTGGATGCTGCGCGGCTCGCCTTTGCTGCAGCGGCGCTGGGTGCGCACGCTGCCCCACGTCAACGACACGCTGCTACTGGTCAGTGGTATCGCTATGGCCTTACGGCTGCAACAATATCCTTTCATTCAGCCCTGGCTCAGCGCCAAGCTGTTCGCACTGCTCGCCTACATTGTACTCGGAAGCATCGCGCTCAAGCGAGGGCGGACAAGGCACGGACGGGCGCTGGCCGGGGTGCTGGCCATCGGGTGTTTCGGCTATATCGTGGCGGTGGCGCTGACCCGTTCGGCCATGCCTCGGTTCTGAGGGCCCCCGGGGATGGGGAACGGGTGAACCGGGGCCGATGATCGGGATCGCTCCTTGGACAATGGGCACGCAGCGAGCCCCGCATCTCCATAAGAGGCCGGTCAGGCGCCGCCCTGCCCCCCAACGATCCCCCGAGATCCCCCATCGATCGGCGTCTTTCCGCGGAGCCGTCTCCTCGCGCGCCGCCGCCAAAACGCCGCCCCGAACGTGAATATCTCACGAAACGCCTGTGAACTTGGAAACGGCGCTCCGATCGGCATCTGAGAGATCCTATGGACGTGGATTTTCAACAGTAACCATGTCAAAGGGGACCAAAATGAAATTCAGACTTACCGCGCTGTGCTTTGCTTTGTCATTGTTCGGAACTCAAAACGCGACTGCCGGCGACCATTTCGATATGGCCGACCGCACCGTTGGGGATGAATCCGACGCGTTGGCTTACTTTTCCGGATCCGCGGGCATCCCGATCTCCGATTCCCATCCGCTTTGGCAGAATCTCTCCTCCGATGCCGGTGCCGTCGCCATCGGGCGCAACAGCATCGAGAACCTCGATCTGCTGTATGCGGTAAACCCGGATGATGGGGGTATCTACGCCTACCGGGATTTCGGATTCGACGACGATCTGGTCTGGGACAAAGTGGGCGGACCCGGCAAACAGTTCGCGGTAGGCGGCGGGAGCCTGTATGGCGTTTCTCCCGACGGCCAAGCGGTGTATCAATACGTCGGACATGGATGGCGCTGGGTTGGCGGCGCCACCGACAAACTGTATGCCGGTGAAGGCGGCCTGTTCCGCACCCTTCCGGGCAGCGGAGATCTCTATATCTACAACAATCAACCGGGGTCCTGGTCTCGCGTGGGTGGTCCCGGGGTCCAGTTCGCAGTCGGCGGATACGGCAAGCTGTACGGACTGTCCAGCAGCGGAGGGCCCCTGTATCAGTGGAGCGGCGTGGTCGGCGGCCGGTGGACCCGCATCCGGGATTCGGTCAGGGAAGTGTATGCCAACGGCGACTCCGTATTCGTGGTCGACGCCAACAGCGATGATTTCTACCGTTACGACAGTACACCCTACTCCTGGACCCGCCTAGGCGGGCCGGGCAAACAGTTCGCGGTAGTGAACAGCGATCTGGTGTACGCCATTTCGCCAGACGGCAACGGCGTCTGGCGCTATTCCGGCGGCCACTGGGAGCGTATCGGCGAAGCTGCACAAGCGCTGTACGCAGCCGGCGAGGAACTGGTCGTGAAAGCCAAATACACCGACTCGCTCTGGCGCTATCTGGGCACGGCAGCGGAACAGGCCAACTTCGTCATTATCGTCAAAGACGAGCAGATGGCGGCGGCTACCAGAGAATTCGTTGCCTGGAAGAAGTCCATCGGACACAAGATTTCCGTGCTTACCGCAACGGAAATCGAAAGCTTCGTGAGCGGCAGGGATCTGGCGGAAAAGATCCGCAACTACCTGGTCGACGTGAACTCAGGCAATCTGCACTACGTAATGCTGGTCGGCAACGTCGACGAGATCCCGACCCGCTTGCTCTACCCTGGCTGGACTCACGCCTGGCAGCAACCCCACGACCTCCCCTATGCGGCGGACTACTACTATGCCGACCTGCATACCACCGACTGGGACCTTGACAACGACGACAAATGGGGCGAATTCAGCGACGACGATTTCGACTGGGAACACGACGTGGTCGTCAGCCGCATTCCGAACAACGCCCCCCAGGCTGTCGAAGAAATCCTCGCCAACATCGTGGCTTTCGAGCAGGACGACGGCGACTGGAAATACAATTCGCTGCAGCTGGCCGGTTTTATGGACGAGCACACCGACGGCGCGGAACTGGTGGAACTCCTGGACCGCAACGTGTTCGGCCCGGAATGGCTTATCGACAAGCTGTATATCGACGAACCCGCTACCGCCACCCAGGCGGGCGAGCAGTCACTCTATACCGCGCTGCCGGGCGTGCAACGGCTGAACCAGGCGAACTATCTGGCCACCATAGCGCCCCAGAGCCACAGTCTCGTGGTGCTGACCGCCCACGGCAATCCCACCGCCATGGAAAGCCACAGCTGCAACTGGGTGTACCAGAACGGGAACAACCTGTGCGTGTACAAACACCAGGTGTGGTTCGGTGAAGAAGCCGATATCGGGGCCAACTTCACCTCCGCCATCGTCGGGCTCAACGGATGTTCCACCGCGCCCCCGCTGGTGCATCCCAACGGCGTGCTGGCCGGCGACCCGAACAAGAACATCCCGGTTGAACAATCCCTGTTCGATACGGTGGGAAGCACCATGCTCCGCCACAACGGCCAGGCCTACCTCGAAGGCGGGGCGGTATCGGTGATCGGCGCCTCCGCGGGCAGCGATTATAACAGCGGTTGGACGTCGCCCACAGAGAGCGGATCCAGCACCCTGTTCTACCGGATCCAGGAGCATCTGGTGGACCAGCAGATGTCGGTAGGCGACGCATTCTTCGAGGCCCAGAAAGCGTACGCCGAAGACTTCGGGCTGGCACGGGGAATCCGCGGTTTCTATCTGATGGGTGACCCCAGCCTCAAGATTGCCGGTTACGGGCGGCAATAGGAGGAATCGAACCCCGACTGTTCAACCTTCGCGGTAGACGCCCCCCGGCTCGGGTCCCCAGGCATTCCAAGTCTGGCGACCTGGATCGGGGGGCTGGCGTAGGGGGCTCGGTGGCACCGGACAACGGCGAAACACCGTGCCAACCCCGGGCCCTGTCAATGCGCCTCCTGCGCCTGCTGCTTAGCAGCGCCAAGCCTAGATGCTGATGGGTCACCCCACTATTCTTATTCCTTTCATTATTCCCTGAGTCATAACCCGTTGAGTTTTGCGGCCAGCTTTTTGAGCGCCGCATCTATCCCCATCTCGACATAACGGGTAGTCGAGATGAAGATCTGTTGCGCATTGACATTCGCATCGCGGGTCGAGGCTGAGCGCAGCCGCTGCATGAAGCTTCGATTGACCTGATTCAGGCGGGCATAAAGTTCGCGCAGGCCGTTGAGATCCCAGTCGGGACTCTGGCCCTCTTTGTGGGTCAGGTACTGTTTGGTCAGATAGGTGCCGACCAAGCGATAGATGGTCTCTTCCAGCGACGAAAACGGCAGATGGAAATAGGCCATCGGCTTCAAGCGCCCCATCACCGGGCACGCGCTGGTCGCCATGATCAGTCCGAACAACGATGTCAGATAGGTCTGGGCATCACAGCTTTTGAAATAATTCCGGTTCTGGGTGTGCACCGTCACATCGGCGCGATCAGTCGAGGTGGTGTCGAGAAAACGGTGCGCAATCTCCTCGATATCGACCGCGGTCGGGCAAAACTTGTGCTCGGCAGGGTCGAGCGAACACTCCTTGCAACGGTGATGCTCGAGTCGGGTCCATTCGGAGTGCTCGGAGTTGGCGAGCGCGTCGGGCGACGGATGCCCCCGTTCAATATCAACGCCGATGGAGTAACTCTCTCCACTATGCAACTGAATATCATAGGTAACCAGGTTCATTGTCTACCTAACTGTTCAGAAAAGGCAGATCCCAGCGGAATAGGGGTTAGAGCCATTCGGGTCAAAGCCCTTTTCTCATCTCGCCACAGGCGCTTGACGAACACATTGTCCTCCCCGCGGCCTTTACCGTCCATGCCGATCTCGAGGCGAAAGGGCGCGGCGCCCTTTCCTCATCTCGCCACCTGCTGCCCTCTCCCCGTCCCATCGAGGGGTTTTTCGGTCGCCCTCGCCGCGACGGACCATAAGGGGGAGCATGACGGATCAAGTCATTTTTCACCCACCACCCGGCGAACCTCTGAGTTCGCCGGACTCTTCTGCGTGACGGGGATCGCTCGCCGGCCCGGTCGATCTCGACCCGCACCCTCGCTTGGCGGAAGTCCGCACACCGATTAGGATAGGCGCGAAATTACGTCGAGGGAGTAACCCGCCCAATGCCCGCCCCGAAGTGTCCGTTTCAGACCCCGATCATCAGCAAGGAGTTCGCCTGCAGTCTCGGCCAGCCGGTGACCGCTCGCAATACGCCTCAGATTCATTGTCGGTCGGAGACGGCACTGGCGATATGCCAGCGGGTTTACGAGCATCTGAAGGCGGTCGGCCTGCCGGCATTGGGAATGGAGGACGACCTTGCCGCCACGCCACACAATGTCTATCTCAAGGTCCAGAAGGGCGGTCTCCTGGGCCTGCAGGACCTATGCGGCGGCGAGGCGGAGGGCGGGATCGCCGATCTCGGCGAGTTGATCGCCAAGGCTACGGCGGACGGGACCCGTATCGACGCCCTGCCCTATTCGGAGTTGGTGCCGCGCATCCGCGCCCAGCAGTCGAAGCGCCGACGCGAGCGGCGCAAATAATCGAACCGCTAGCTCGGTCAGGACACCGTTGGCCCCAACAGTTACACTAGCGGCAGAAACGGTAGGGCGAGATGCGAGATCGGCCCGCTATTTTTGCTGCCCCTGCGGAGACAAACCATGAAAACGAGCATCCAAACCCTGATCCTTACCCTGACCCTGCTGACGGTTCTGCCGGCCATGGCCGACAAGGATATCTGCTGGAAGATCGACAACGTCGAAACCGACGCCGGCACCTTGCGTCTGCGGGTGGTGCACTCCATCGCCAACGAACATTTCGTGCTCAGCGGGGTGCGCGAGTTGGGCGATAACCTGTCGTATGCCGTGACTGGTAGCGCCGTGAGCGCCGGCAGCACCTACAAGGCCAGCCTTCTCGAAACCGGAGCCGGCGATATGAGCGTCTGGTCCACCAGTTGGTCGCTGGAACTGGATCCGAAGACCCTCGAAGGCACGGCCAAGGCGATCACGAGCATCTATGACGAGGGGCTTGGCGCCAGCACCGAGGCCGGCTTCTTCGACGCCATGCTGCAGCCCTGCAAGTCCAAGTAAAGATTGAGACGACAGCTGATTCCCGCCCTAGCCCCTCGGAGAGACCCGCCCTCGCCGGCGGGTTTTTTGTCCGGCCGGCTGCTCCTGCGCGTGCCGCGGTCGAAGCCCGTCAATGACCCAACCCCAAGGTCATATATAGCATGCGATTGCGATTGGAATAACCCATGGCAATTGGACGGATTGGATCATGCGCAAACAGATTCTGGTACTGGCGGCGATGGCCGCCGTTGCATTCAACGCCCGATCTAACTATGCCAACGAAACACCGTTCTACCTGGGGGAGTTTTGCCGGCAGGCACGAAGCAACTCTCTGGGCGAACCCGAATCGGCAACCCTGAAACTGGACGTTCTGCGCTCTGGCGAAAACCACTTCCCCCGGTCAGGCCTGGTTTGCTTTGCCGAGTGAGAGAGGGTGGTTTACGGCCATGCTGAATTGGCAAAAACGGCATCGAAGCGAGCCTTGGGGGGCGCGCGTTCGGCGGCATGTGCCGGGAAGGCAGCAGCTATCATCGAGCGCTGGACGCGAGCGGCAACGGCGCCTACCTAGCGCTCGACTTCGAAGCCGTCGGCGGCGACCCGATCGAGGGGCTGACCCTGCCCCCTGCGCAGGCTGAGCCGCAGAGCAGAAACCGCACTACTGTCCGGAACCTTGCTGCCGGGCGGGTTGAACGCCGGATACCGCTGATCTCGTTGTTTTCGAACTTGCCGCTAAAGCTCGCCGGCAGGTCGCGGCGCCGCCGCTCGGCCGCGCCGAGGAACTCCCGCTCGCCCAAAGCGGTTTGAGTACTCGGGATCAACCCTCGTCGTCCCGACGCTTCAGGCGCCGCGGCTTGCCCTTGTCCTTGCGGTCGCGCTCGCGCTGCTTGGGCGGGGCCTTGGCCTTTTTCGCCGCTGGCCGCTGCGAGGGCTTTTTGCCCGCCGCCTGACCGGAAGCCTTCTGGCGCCTAGGGCCCTGGAATTTCGATTCCAGGCCGGGGACCGAGCGGCGCTCGAACGCCAGCCGCAGGTAACGTTCGATGCTGCCGGCACGGTTCCATTCCGGGGCTGAGACCAGCGAGATCGCCAGTCCCTGCTGGCCGGCCCGTCCGGTGCGCCCCGTGCGGTGCAGGTAGTCGTCGCCACTTCGGGCCAGCTCGAAATTCACCACCAGGTCGAGCCCCTCCAAGTCCAGCCCGCGGGCGGCTAGGTCGGTGCCCACCAGCACCCTAATCTGGCCGCTGCGCAGCAGGCCCATTATCCGATTTCGTTCGCGCTGATCCAGCTCGCCGTGCAGCGCCCCGGCACGCTGCCCCTGGGCGGCCAGCCAGGCCCCAAGCGCGCCCGCCTGCTCCCGGGAATTGACGAACACCAGGGCCTTGTCGAAGGCCTCGTGTTCCAGCAACCAGAGCAGCAGCCGTTGTTTGTGCCCGGGGTCGTCGGCGAGCAGCAACTGGTGGCGGATGTCCGGGTGTTGCTCGCGCACCGGGTTGGTGGTCACCACCAGGGGATCGCGCAGCAGGTGATCGGTGATCGGCTTGAGCCCCTTGTGATTCAGAGTCGCCGAGAACAACAGCGACTGGCGCTCCAGGTTGCAGCTGCCGATGATAGTCAGCACGTCCACCGCAAAGCCCATATCGAGCATGCGATCGGCCTCGTCGAGCACCAGCAGTTCCAAGTCTCCGAGATCCGCGGAGCCCCGCTCCAGGTGCTCCAACAGGCGACCCGGGGTGGCGATCAGCAGCTCCGGATTTCTGCGCAGATCAGCGATCTGATGGCGCATCGGCGCGCCGCCGGTGATCACCCCCGCGAAGGCCCGGGTGTAGCTCGCCAGTTGCATGAACTGGTGCAGCACCTGACGGGCCAGTTCCCGGGTCGGCACCAGCACCAGGGCGCGGGTTCCGCTCTGGGGCTGCGGCTGGTCGAGGAAGCGCTGGAGCATCGGCAACAGAAAGGCGGCCGTTTTGCCGGAGCCGGTGGCGGCCGAAACCAGCAGGTCCCGACCCTCCAGGGCAGGCGGGATCACCTGCTGCTGCACCGGGGTGGGCTGGGAAAAGCCCAACTTATCGAGGGCGCGCAGCAGTGGATCGGGGAGCAGCAGGTCGATAAAGGCATCATTCATTGTCGGGCTCCGTTCATCGGGAGGGCAATATACCACTTGGCGCCCCAGCTCGGTTCATTGGCCCGCCTGGCAGTCGACCTGCGCTGCGCTCGCCGTTCAGCCGCACCGCCACAGCCCCTGGGCGGGCAGGTAGGCCAAGGGCAGGCGATGCACAGGCGCGCGCCCCGCTGCAGCTCGGGAGGCGGGTGCAGGGCTCGCCAGGCGGAAGGGAGCGCCACCTACAGCAGCAGAAACAACCGCTATTTGAATGCCTGAACCAAATCCACCCTCCCGGGTTTGCGGGAGTGCCCAATGATAGCGGAACCCGCTGCGGGTGTTCGGTATCCCAGTTCGAGCGTGCTATATTCTGCCCCGGTCCAGAACGCCGGCGGAGCGCCGGCTCCCGGGCGTTAAGACCCTAACCACCAAAAGGACAAACCTAATGCATCTGCGCAGTATCCGTACCCGCCTTGCCCTGTTGCTGCTGACCCTGGCCTCGGCACTGCCTGCGGCGGCAACCGATTCGATCGTCCGCCTGGCCACCACCACCAGCACCGACAACTCGGGCCTGCTGGCGGTGCTGTTGCCGCCGTTCGAGCAGCAGAGCGGCTACCAGGTGCATGTGATCGCGGTGGGCACCGGCAAGGCCCTGCGTCTGGCCCGGGAGGGCGATGTGGACCTGGTGCTGGTGCATGCCCGGGCTGCCGAGGACAAGCTGGTTGCGGACGGCTTCGGGGTCGATCGCCGAGACGTGATGCACAACGATTTCGTGATCGTCGGCCCGCCCGCCGACCCGGCCGGGCTCAAAGGCATGAACGATGCCGGCGCGGCCCTGGCCCGGATCGCCGCTGCGAAACAGATCTTCGTCTCCCGCGGCGACGACTCTGGGACCCACAAGAAAGAGAAGGCCCTCTGGGAAGCGAGCGGTACCGCACCCGAGGGGCAGTGGTACCGGGAGGCGGGTCAGGGCATGGGCAAAGTGCTGCAGATCTCCGCCGAGCTCGACGCCTATACCCTCACCGACCGCGGCACCTGGCTGGCGATGAAGGCCAAGAGCCCGCTGCAGGTGCTGGTGGAAGGCGACCCCGGGCTGTTCAACCCCTACGGCGTGATCGCGGTCAATCCGGAGCGCTTCCCGGACCTCAACCACCAGGGCGCCAAGGCGCTTATGGACTGGATTACCTCGCCGGCGGGACAAGAGATCATCGGCGATTTCCGTATCGAGGGCGAGCCGCTGTTCATTCCCGACGCCTGATTTGCCTAGCCGGCACAGAGCTGGACTGTGCCATTCCCCGGCGTAGGCCGGGGTGCGGAACGAACCCCGACAGATCGCGGCAAACGACCCGCGGATTGTCGGGATTCGCAAACCCACCTCAACCTGCGCAATTGTGCCGGAACCACACCTGAACGAGTTTCATGCAAAGCCTCACCCAAGCCAATCTGGAGGCCCTGGGCCTGCTGGTATCCGGCGATCCGGCCCTGTGGACCATTATCGGCATCTCGTTCAGCGTGTCGGTTAGGGCCATCGCCTTTGCCACCCCGGCGGCGCTGGTGATCGCCTTTTTGCTGGCGCACCTGGAGTTCCCGGGGCGGCGTCTACTGATCTCCGCCTTCAACACCCTGCTGGCGCTGCCGGCGGTGGTGGTGGGGCTCACCGTCTACATGCTGCTGTCGCGCAGCGGCCCGCTGGGGGACCTGCGGCTGCTGTTCACCCAGGACGCCATGGTGATCGGCCAATTCGTGCTCGCCCTGCCGATCTTGGTGGCCATGGGGCATTCAGCCATCCAGGCCGCCGACCGCCGGGCCTGGGAGACCGCCCTGACCCTGGGAGCGCCACCCTGGCGGGCCATGCTGACCCTGATGTACGAGGTGCGCTTCGGGCTGATGGCGGCGGTGCTCGCCGCCTTCGGCCGCATCATTGCCGAGGTGGGCAGTTCGATGATGGTGGGCGGCAACATCCTCAACTACAGCCGCAATATCCCCACCGCCATCGCGCTGGAGACCAGCAAGGGCGAGTTCGCCCAGGGCATCGCCCTGGGCTTCGTTCTGCTGTTTCTGGCCCTGGGGCTGAACTTCGCTTTGGCATTTATCCAGGGCAAAGGCAACCTGGCACCGTGAGCGCGCTGCTGGTGCTGCGCAAGCTGCGCATGTCGATCAACGGCCAGCGTCTGCTGGATCTGCCGGAGTTCGAGGTACCCGAACGCAGTTGCATGGTGCTGAGCGGCCGCAACGGAGCGGGCAAGACCACCCTGTTGCGCATCGTCGCCGGGCTGCTAGAACCGGACCAGGGCGAAGTGGAATTCGCCGGCCGTCGCCAGGGCTGGAAGGCTGCCCGCGAACTGCTGCGCCGGGAGTGTATCTATCTGCACCAGCACCCCTATATGTTCGACCGCAGCGTGTGGGAGAACGTCGCCTTCGGCCTGCGCCAAGCCCGGATCCGCAAACCCGAGCTCCAACGTCGGGTCGACCATGCCCTGGACTGGGCCGGCCTGAGTCACCTGGCCGAGCGCAATGCACGCCAGCTGTCGGGGGGCGAGAAGCAACGGGTGGCCCTGACCCGGGCGCGGGTGCTCTCGCCCCGATTGCTGCTGCTGGACGAGCCCCTGGCGAATATGGACCTGGAGTCCCGCCACCAGACCCTGGGCCTGATCCGCAGACTCAAGGACGAGGGCATTGCCTCCATCGTTACCGGCCACGAGCCCTATGTCGGCCAGCTGCTGGGGAACCTGCACCGCCACCTGTGCAAGACCGGCCCGGCCCGCTATACAATCGTCGAACCCTTTCTCTACCAGCGCCCCGTCGGCCAGGAGTTCCCCATGAGCGAGCGCCAGCGACCCGTCAACCCCAACCCCGAGGCCGCCGTGGTGCCGCGCGAGGCCATTACCGCGGTAATCATGGCCGGCGGCAAGGGCCGGCGCATGGGCGGCCAGGACAAGGGGCTGCTGGAGGTTGGTGGCCGGCCGTTGATCGAGTATGTGCGCGACGCCCTGCAGCCCCAGGTCGGACGCATCCTGATCAATGCCAACCGCAACCGAGAGCGCTACGAAGGGTTCGGCTGCCCGGTGATCGAGGACCTCTCCGGCGGCTACCTGGGCCCCTTGGTGGGCATGGCCAGCGGCCTGGCCGCAAGCGAAACCGACTACCTGCTGGCGGTCCCCTGCGACTCGCCCCTGGTGCCCGAGGCGCTGGCCGAACGGCTGTATCTGGCCCTGCAGGCCACCGGCGCCGAGATCGCGGTGGCCCACGACGGCTCGCGCATGCAGCCGGTGTTCTCCCTGCTGAAGCGGGAATTACTGCCGAACCTGCGGCAGTATCTGCAGGACGGCGGCCGCAAGATCGACACCTGGTACGCCCAGCGCTCGACCGCGCTGGCGGACTTTTCGGAATATCCGGACGCCTTTCTCAATATCAACACCGAGGAGGAGCGCCAGGAACTGGAGCGCAAGCTGACCGGGGGGCAACGATGAACCAACCCATGGACTGCTGCGGTGTCGGCGACCCGCGGGACCTGAGCGTAGAGCAGGCCCGCGAGCGCATCGCCGCCGAGCTCCCCAGCCCAGCCGGGATCGAGCAGATCCCGTTGCGCTCGGCCCTGGGCCGGGTGCTGGCCGAGTCGGTGATCTCGCCCCTGGACGTGCCCGGCCACGACAACTCCGCGATGGACGGCTACGCGGTGCGCGGCGCCGACCTGCCCGCCGACGGGGAGAGCTGCCTGCAACTGATCGGCACCGCCCTGGCCGGCCAGCCCTGGGATCGGGCCCTGGAACGCGGCCAGTGCCTGCGCATCATGACCGGCGCGGTAATGCCGACGGGCGCGGACAGCGTGATCATGCAGGAGCGCGCCGAGCGTGAAGGCGAGCAGGTGCGGATCGGCCCCGGCCACCGCAGCGGCGAGAACGTACGCCGGGCCGGCGAGGACATTGCCTGCGGCGCGGCGGTGCTGCCCGCCGGGCGGCGCCTGCGCCCGGCCGACATCGGCCTGCTGGCCTCCCTCGGCCTTTCCGAAGTACGGGTGCGGCGCCGGCTGCGGGTGGCCTTCTTCTCCACCGGCGACGAACTGCGCTCCATCGGCCAGCCGCTGGGGCCCGGCGATGTTTACGACAGCAACCGCTACACCCTGCACGGCATGCTAAGCCGGCTCGGGGTGGAACTGCTCGACCTGGGGGTGGTGGCCGACCGCCGCGAGGCGCTGCGCCAGGCGTTCACGGATGCCGCAGCGATCGCCGATGTGGTGATCACCTCCGGCGGGGTCTCGGTGGGGGAAGCGGACTACGTCAAGGCAATTCTGGCAGAACTCGGTGAGATCGGCTTCTGGAAGATCGCGATGAAACCGGGCCGGCCCCTCGCCTTCGGCCGCTTGGGCGAGGCCGCCTTCTTCGGCCTGCCGGGCAACCCGGTGGCGGTAATGGTCACCTTCTACCAGTTCGTACAACCGGCCCTGCGACGGCTCGCCGGCGAGCCGGAGAATCCTCCCCAGCGCTTCCGGGTGCCCTGCCTGTCGGCGCTCAAAAAGCGGCCCGGGCGCAGCGAGTTCCAGCGCGGCATCCTGGCCCCTCAGGTCGACGGCAGCCTGGCGGTGAGCCTCGCCGGCAAGCAGGGCTCGGGCATTCTCAGCTCCATGAGCCGGGCCAACTGCTTTATCGTGCTGGGCCCGGCGTCCGAGGGCATCCAGCCCGGAGACCTGGTACAGGTGGAACCGTTCGAGGGGCTGGTCTGAACGCCTTCACAAAAAAGCCCCCTCGCGGGGGCTTGATTCAAGCGCCGGTCGTCGGGACCCCTACTTCAGCCCCACCTTCTCGCCTAGGCTCTTGGTATTGATATTGAGCAGAGAGTAGAGCGGGCAGATGCCGCCGATGCCGGTAACGATCAGCACCAAACCGATCCATCCCAGAGGACTGGTCAGCCCGACGAACACATTGCCGACCAGCACCACGCCGAGGACGATGCGGATGATGCGATCGATCTTGCCCACGTTGTTCTTGAACAGGGAATTCATTGCGGCGGCTCCTGGCTGCACTATTTATCGAACAGTTCAATATTAGCATTTTTTGACAGGCGTTACTCCCGGCATACCGCGGTTGGCGAGTGCTCGCAGCCTCAACCCGGCCCTGAGCGAGTGCCCACCTCGACGGCCCGCCCGGGCTGAGCTGCAACCCGATCGGTCGCACCCCGAGCAGCGCCGCGAAACGATCAAATGTAGGCGACCCGCTTAGTTCACCAGGCCGTCAGCGGCCAGGACCTCTAGGTTGGAGGTTGATTGGGTTGGAGTTGGAGGTTGAACCCCGAACCTGCGCAAGTTCTGACGAGATGTACCCCTGGCGACGAACGGAATGGTCTTCGCCGTGATTATTCCGCCGTCGTCCCGGCGACGAAAAGCCCGCAGTTTGGGCCTGGATAAAGGTACCGGGGTTCGCGTTATATTGCAGCCATGCTGCTCGAGCCCTCCGTCTTCGTAGATCTGGAAACCACCGGCACCGATCCGGTGCGCGACCGCATCACCGAGATCGCCGTGATCGAAACCCGGGGTGGGGAGCCGGTCAGCGAATGGAGCAGCCTGATCGACCCCGAGTGCCCGATCCCGCGCCGCATCCAGCGTCTGACCGGAATCAGCGACGCCATGGTCGCCTACCAACCGCGCTTTGCCGAACTGGCGGAGGGTCTGCTGGAGGCCCTCGACGGGCGCCTGCTCGTTGCCCACAACGCCCGCTTCGACTATGGCTTTCTGCGCAACGAGTTCCGCCGCGCGGGCCTAGGTTACCGGGCCCGCATGCTGTGCACAGTAAAGCTGTCACGCACCCTGAACCCGGAGCAACGCCACCACAACCTGGACCGCCTGATCCAACGCCACGGCCTGACCTGCGACGAGCGACACCGAGCCCTGGGGGATACTCGCGCTATGCTGGCTCTGGTGCAGCGCCTGTACCAGGTGCACCCGACCGAGCGGGTGAACGGCGAGATCGCGCGCCTGGTCAAGCGCCCTTCGCGCCCCACGGGGCTCGACGAGCAGGAGTTGGACGCGCTGCCGGACACCCCCGGGGTCTACCTGTTCTACGACCGCACCGGGGGTCTACTCTATGTGGGCAAGAGCGTGAGCCTGCGTTCTCGGGTGCTTTCGCATTTCTCCGGAGACCACAGGTCCCGCACGGATGCCCGGCTCAGCCAGCAGGTACAGCGGGTGCAGTTTCGCGAGACCGCCGGCGAGTTAGGTGCCCTGCTGCTGGAGGCGCGCCTGATCAAGCAGCATCAGCCGGTGTTCAACCGCCGCCTACGGCGCCAGAACGAGCTGTGCGCAATCCGCTGGGACCCGGAGAAACAGGCCAAGAGCCCGCCGCTCATCGCACCCGCAGGCGACTTGGCGCCGCACGAGTTGGGGGAACTTTTCGGGGTATTCCGCTCGCGCCGCCAGGCCCGGGAGGTGCTGCGCAAGCTGGCCGGCGAACAGCAATTGTGCCTTAAGCGCCTCGGGCTGGAGAGCGGCAGCGGCCGCTGCTTTGGATACCAGCTCGGGCGCTGCCGCGGCGTCTGCGCCGGCGAGGAGGCCGAGGCCATGCATCGGCTGCGCCTGCTCGAGGCCTTGTCAGCCCTGCGCCTGGCAGGCTGGCCCTATGGGGGCCCGATCGGCATCCGGGAACATTGCCCGCACAATGGCCTCAGCGAGCTGCATCTGGTGGATCAGTGGTGTCACCTCGGAACCGCCGGCGACGAAGCGGCATGGGCCGAGTTGCTGGCGGCCCCCCGGGCCCTGGGCTTCGACCTGGACAGCTACCGGCTGCTGCGCCGTTACCTAGAGCAGCATCCGGAGGCCGAGGTGATTCGGGTCCCATAGCCGGGGCGTGAAATCCTTTGCCGCGCTGGTCAGGGCACCCCCCCTTGGCTATGCTCAATTAGAGGCGAGGCGCGAAAGGACGGCGAACCGATGAACGAGCGATGGTGTCCCCCGGACGAGAGCGGTGGCGATGCCGCACTCAAAGTCCACAAACGCGGTAAAGACCTGCTTACCGATCCCCTGCTGAACAAGGGCACCGGCTTTCCCGACAGCGAGCGTGATGCCCTCGGCATCCGCGGCCTGGTGCCGCCGCAGGTGGTGAGCATCGACGACCAGGTGCACCGGGTGATGGAGAACTTCCAGCGCCAGGACAACGACCTGGCCCGCTACGTGCACTTGGAAACCCTCCATGACCGCAACGAAACCCTATATTACCGGGTGTTGCTGGGACACATCCGCGAACTCACCCCCATCGTCTACACGCCCACCGTGGGCAAGGCCTGCCAGGAGTTCGGCCATATCTACCGGCGCGCGCGCGGCATGTATTTCAGCGCCTGGGAGCAGGCCTTTTTCGACGATATGGTGCACAACTGGCCCGAGCCTGAGGTCGACATCGTGGTGGTCACCGATGGCAGCCGAATCCTCGGCCTGGGAGACCTTGGCAGCAACGGCATGGGCATCCCAATCGGCAAACTGTCGCTGTACGTGGCCGGCGCCGGCATCCACCCCTGTCGCACCCTGCCCGTGATGCTCGACATGGGCACCGACAACCCGGAGTTGCTTCACGATCCACTGTACCTGGGCGAGCGCACCCCCAGGTGCAAGGGCGAGACCTTCTTCGCCGCGGTCGACGCCTTCGTCCAGGCGGTGCACCGGCGCTGGCCCCGAGCCCTGATCCAGTTCGAGGACTTCTCCAACAATCACGCCTTCCCCCTGCTGGCCCGCTACCGCGACCGCATCCTCTGCTTCAATGACGACATACAAGGCACCGGTGCGGTGACCCTGGCGGCTGTCCTCAGCGCACTGCGCATCACCGGTCAGGCGCTGGGGGACCAGCGAGTGCTGTTTCTGGGGGCCGGCTCCGCCGCCCGCGGCATTGCCGACAGCATCGTCGCCGGCATGATGTCCCGGGACGGCCTGGGCCTCGAGCAGGCCCGGAGCCGCATTTCGATGATCGACAGCCACGGCCTGGTGACTCGCGACCGGCTTGAAACCCTGGCCGAGCACAAGCGGGACTACGCCCAGCCCGGCCCGGCCGAGACTGACCTGGAAGCGGTCATCGAGCGAGTCCGTCCCCAGGTTTTGATCGGCGTCAGCGGGCGCAGCGGTGCCATCGGGAAGGAAGCGGTCAAGGCCATGCTGCGCCATAGCCCCCGGCCCATTTTGCTCCCCCTTTCCAACCCTACCGCCAACGCCGAGTGCAACGCCGAGCAGGCCTACGCCTGGAGCGACGGGCAGGCCCTGTTCGCTTCCGGCAGCCCATTCCCGGCCGTGAGGCACGAGGGTCGGATCTTTGTGCCGGGGCAATGCAACAATATGTTTATCTTTCCCGGGATGGGCCTGGGCGCCATCGCCTGCCGCACCCGGCGCGTCACCGACCGCATGTTCTACGCCGCCGCTCAAACCCTGGCCGATCAGGTGAGCGAAGACAGCCTGGCCGCCGGCTGCCTGTTGCCGGACCTGAAGCTGATCCGCGAGATCTCGGCCCAGGTTGCGGTGGCGGTGTGCGAGCAGGCCTACACCGACGGGCTGGCCGAATTGCCGCGCCCGGACGACCTCGAAGAACATGTGCGGCGACGGATGTACTACCCCCGCTATCGGCCCTATCAGCCGGCTTAACCCGCATATTTCACCAGGCCGTCAAAATATCCGGGCCAGCGCCGCCGCTTCCTATCCCCCTGTCCCTGCATCAGTCGATGCCGGCGAGGAATTCGTCCACCGAGGCCTGCAGGTCGACTTCGCCGGCCAGCACCGCTTCGCGGTACTTCGCGCCCCAATAGCGAATCAGCAGTTCGGCGCGCTTCCATTCCTGGAAGATGATGAGGGCCAGGGGCCCGCCCTGCTCGATGAACCCGGAGTCCTCGAAGGCCCGTTCGGTGGCGACCCGGTCGTAGGCGAGGCGCACGATCTCGGTGTGCCAGCCGCTGTTGCGGTATTCCAGACGGCCGTAGCTGGCGCGCGGATCACCATCGAAGGGCGAGCCGACCGAGCCGACATTGATCAGGTCCATCCCGGCGAAACGCTTTTTCAAGGCCTTGTGGGTGTGGGCGCCGACGAACAGGGCGACATCCTCGGGCAAGCGCGCTGCCAGTTCGGCGTCATCGACATTCTGGGAAACGCCAAAGCGATTGCCCTTCATGGAGCCGTGGGTCACGTGCACCCAGTCGCGGTCGCCCGGATCGGCGAAGCTTAGGTGATCGGGCCAGTCTCGCATCAGCTCGGCCTTCGGCCCCAACTGGCGGGCGGCGAAATCGGCAAACAGGCGCATCTGGGCGTCGATCTCGGATGTGGGCGGCTGGGCGGCGCAGCGCAGCACCCAGTCTTCGTGGTTGCCCCGCACCGGCAGCCAGCCACGCTCCCGGCGCAGGCGCTCGAAGCCCTCCAGGCAAGGCAAATTGGTGGGGCCGCGGTTGACCAGGTCGCCGTTCATAATGACCAGTTCCGGGTCCCAGGCCAGGATGTCTTCGACCACCACCTGCATGGCTTGCCAATTGGCCTGTACATCGGAAAATACCGCTACCCGCATGTCGATCTGCGCCTGTTGGGTCGAGTGAGTGGAATCGCGGAGGATTGTCGCCGAGATGGCGATGGGGGTAAAGCCGAGGCTTGTTGGAGTTTGTTCCCCGTCGCAACTGGCGGCGGACGATCGTCGGGACGGCTGTTTGCGGCGGAAGTCGGCGCGCCCTGCCTCGGTGGCATTGACCTTGGCCTGGGGGCGCGCCTATTCCGCTCTAGCCCGGAGGGAGAACCGGCTCAAAGCACCTTCAGATTCAGAATTTCCTCTCCCTGTTCGTCCGCCAGGTGCACGGCGCAGGCGATGCAGGGGTCGAAGCTGTGGATGGTGCGCAGGATCTCCACCGGCTGCTCGGGATCATGCAGTTCGTGGTTGTCCTCCAAAGCCGCCTCGTAGGCCCCGGGCTTGCCGCTGGGATCGCGCGGACCGGCATTCCAAGTCGAGGGCACCACGGCCTGGTAGTTGGCGATCTTGCCGTCTTCGATCACCACCCAGTGACCGAGGGCGCCTCGAGGGGCCTCCATGTAGCCGGCGCCCCGGCAGCTCTTGGGCCAGCTGGAGGGCTCCCACAGAACCTCGTTGAAGGTATCGGTATCGCCGGCCTTGATATTGGCCACCAGGTGGTCGTACCAGTCCTGCATCATATCGCCGATGATCTTGGTCTCCAGGGTCCGGGCGGCGGTGCGCCCGAGGGTAGAGAACAGGGCATCGACCGGCACATCGAGCCGGTTCAGGGTCATGCCGACCAGTTCTTTGGTCTGCTCGTGGCCGCTGGCGTATAGGGTGAGCACCCGGGCCAGGGGACCCACTTCCATGGAGTGCCCCTTCCAGCGCGGGGCCTTGAGCCAGGAGTAGGCCTGGTCGACGTCTAGCTGTTGGTAAGGCGGCTCGGGACCAGTGTAATTCAGCACCGTCTCGCCGTCGTAAGGGTGCAGACCTTGCTGCTTGCCGCCGCTGTAATCGTAGTAGGAATGATCGACGAATTCCTGGATCTCGTTCGGGTCGTGCATATCCACCGGATGCAGCGTGCTGAGGTCTCGATTGAGGATAGCCCCGGGCGGGATCAGGAAGCTGGCCGGGTCGTCCATGCCCTTTTCCGGGAAGTCGCCGTAGCACAGGAAGTTGCCCAGGCCCTCGCCGCGCCCGCCCCAATCCTTATAGAAACCGGCGATGGCCAGGGTGTCGGGCACATAGACCTGATCCACGAAGCTGCGCATCTTGGTGATGACGTTCTGCACCTCGGCCAGCTTTTTGGCGTTGATGGCCGAGTCGGAGTTGAGGTCGATGGGCGAAGGCACGCCGCCGACCAGGAAGTTGGGGTGCGGGTTCTTACCGCCGAAAATGGTGTGCAGCTTAACCACGTCGCGCTGCCACTCCAGGGCTTCCAGGTAGTGGGAGACCGCCATCAGGTTGGCCTCCGCCGGCAGCTTGTAGGCCGGATGCCCCCAGTAAGCCTTGGCGAAGATGCCGAGCTGGCCGGCCTCGACGAAGGCCTTGAGCCGCTTCTTCATGTCGGAGAAGTAGCCCGGGGACGCCTTGGGCCAGTTGCTCAGACTCTGGGCCAGCTCGGCGGTGGCCTTCGGGTCGGCATCGAGCGCGGAGACGATGTCCACCCAGTCCAGGGCGTGCAGGTGATAGAAATGCATCACATGATCGTGCACGTACTGGGCGGCGATCATCAGGTTGCGGATCAGCTGGGCATTGGGCGGCACCGGATAGTCCAGGGCGTTTTCCACTGCCCGCACCGAAGCGAGACCGTGCACCAGGGTACAGACTCCACAAATGCGCTGGGCAAACGCCCAGGCGTCGCGCGGATCGCGACCGCGCAAGATGATCTCGATCCCCCGCACCATGGTCCCGGACGAATAGGCCTGGGCAATGCGCCCACCTTCCATCTGGGCCTCGATGCGCAAATGGCCCTCGATACGGGTGACCGGGTCAACGACTATGCGTTCGCTCATGCTCTGCTCTCTCCGTCATCGGCCCGGCGCCCGGGCCCGTTATTATTCGAATGCGATCAGGACGGCTCGCGTTCGTCATCCGCCAGGTGCTCGGCCACCAGCTCGGTAAGCCCGACCACCGGCAGCTCCATGTTGTACTCCTCCAGCCCTTCCTCGAGGATGATGCGACAGTTCGCGCAGGCGCTCACCAGCTTGTCCACCTTGAGTTCGTCGAGCTGGGTCTTCTTGCGTTGGAATACCTTCAGCCGCAGCCCCTCGGCGCGCTCGTTGCTGCTCACGCCGCCGCCACCGCCACAGCACCAGTTCATCTTGCCGTGGTCGGTCATTTCGACAAAGTTCGGGGCCAGCGCCGCAAGCAGGTTACGCGGCTCCTGCAGCACACCGCCGCGACGGGCGATCTGGCAGGGGTCATGGAAGGTCATGCGCTCCTCGTCCACCCCGTCAAGCTTGAGCCGGCCGCTGGAGCGCAGCTGATCCAGCAATTCCAGGATGTGCACCACTCCAAAGCCGAAGGGCCGCCCGATCAGGTTAGGGCCCTCCCAGCGAATGGAGGTGTAAGCATGTCCGCACTCGGGGCTGATCACGTACTTGACCTTGAGCCGCTCCGCGCCGGTCACCACTCTCTGCACCAGTTCGCGGGCGATATCGCTGGAGCCGATTTGCACCCCCGAATTGGTGGCCTCGAAGGCCTCGGAGCACAGCGTCCAACTGACCCCGGCATGTTGGAAAATGCGCGCTAGGCTCTCGACGTACTCGGGGAAGTTGATGATCTCCATCGACGACAGCAGGGCCAGGTAATCCGCCCCCTCGACGTCCAGCGGGACCTGCAGACCGGTCTCCTTCTCGATGTTGCTCAACTGGGCCGTCAGTGCCTTGATGGTGAGCCCCATGGGGCTGCCGATCCGCACCGCCCGCTGGCTGGCCCCGATCAGTCCCTCCGGCGCATGGCCGGCCGCGACCATGCCCTCTCGGGCCTTGCGCACCATGTAGGCGATATCGTTGCCCACCGGGCAGACCATGGAGCAGCGGCCGCACATGGTGCAGCTGTCGTACAGCAGTTCCTGCCACTCGGCCAGCAGCTCGTCGGTGACCGGTTTGGCCAGACCCAGGGTCTTTTTCAGCCGTCCCACCAGGGTAAACTCCTGTTCCCATACGCGGCGCATCGGCTCCAATTTCTTGATGGGCGTGTACTTGGGGTCGCCGGTCTCGGTGTAGAACAGGCAGGCCTCGGCACACAGTCCGCAGTGGACGCAACTGGAGAAAAAGGCCGCGGTGGGGGCGTCGATCTGTTCGCGCAGGGCGTTCAGGCCCCGTTCCAAAGAAGTGCCGCTCATGACTGTACCCCTTTGTGTCCCGAGATAGCGCCGTTATACCAGCGGGCCAAGAACACGGTGATGGCGTGCATTAATTTGGTGAACGGGAACAGAATCAGCAGCAGTTCCACGCTCAGGATATGCAGTCCCAGGACCAGCGGATAGGGATCGATCATCCGATGGTAGGCGAGATAGCCCGTGACCAGGGGCAGCAACGTCAGCGCCCACACCAGATAGTCCTCGAAGCCACTCAGGTGGCGCATCACCGGGTGGCTGAGCCGATGCACAAGCAAGGCGACCAGGGTCACGATAGTAACCGCGGAGATGGCGTCCACGAACGGGTTGGGCAGTCCCGGCCACGAGATACCATAACTTGCGTTCAGCAGCTCGATATGGGGCACGAATAGCAGCAGAGCCACCAGAAAGCCGATGTGCCAGAGATAGCCGAGGATTACGATCAGGGGCGCGCGAGCGAAGGTGCCGCGGTCGGTGAGCTGGCGGCTCACGACCGTGCGCAGGCCAAAGGTCAGCTCGGCCGCCTTCGGCTGGGCCAGATTCGAACCGCGCCCAAGCAGCAGGATCTCGAAAAGCCGCAGCAGGATGCCGACCACGAATACCACCAGCGCAATATCGAATGCCGGGCCGCGGACCCAAAGCAGGAAGTCCATCCAATCGTTCATGACTTCTCCTCCAGATCGTCCACCGTCAGCGGCTCATGTTTGGCCTTGGCGGCCTGCTTGCGGTTGCGGTTCAGTGCACCGGCCGCTACACCCAAGGCGACGCCGGCGGCCGCCGCATAGGCGGTGTTGCGGGTGACCTCGCCGGTGGGCACCGACAAGGCCCGGTAGAAACCGCCCACATCCCAGAAGTTGGGCTCCGAGCAGCCCAAGCAGCCGTGGCCTGACTCAACCGGCCAACTGGTGCCCTGATTCCACTTGGCGGTGGCACAGGCGTTGTAGGTCATGGGACCCTTGCAACCGAGCCGGTAAAGGCACCAGCCCTTTCTCGCGCCTTCGTCGTCGAAGGTGTTGGCGAACAGCCCCTTGTCGTAAAACGGCCGGCGGTAGCAGCGGTCGTGGATGCTGGTGCCGAAGAATACCTTCGGCCGCCCGAGCCCATCCAGCTCCGGAATGGTCCCGAAGGTCAGGAAATGGGCCAAAACGCCGGTGATTACCGTCGGCAACGGCGGGCAGCCGGAGACGTTGATGATCGGCTTGTCGGTGACGATGTCCGACACCGCCACCGCACCAGTGGGATTGGGCTTGGCGTGGGGCAGGCCGCCGAAAGCGGCGCAGGTGCCCACCGCGATAATTGCCGCGGCCCCGGCGGCGGTCTCCTTGAGCATTTCGAGATTCGAGATGCCGGCAATGGTGGAGTAGCCCGGATTGGCGAGGGGGATGGAGCCGTCCACCACCAACAGATACTTCCCATCGTTCTCGTGCATGGCAGCCTCGCGTGCCGCCTCGGCGGCGTCGCCCGACGCCGCCTGCAGGGTGTGATGGTAATCCAGAGAAATAAAATCGAAGATCAGGCTCTCCACTGTCGGCGCATGGCTGCGGGTGAGCGACTCGGTGCAGCCTGTGCACTCCTGAAACGACAACCAGATCACCGACGGCCGGCGCGCCTGCTCCAGGGCGCCGGCAACCGCCGACACCAGGGTGGGCGGCAGCGCCATCATCGACGCAGTGGCGGTGCAGAACTTGAGAAAGCCGCGTCGGCTGATACCTTGACGCCGCAAGCTCTCTCCGAGGGTCTCTCTCGTTTTCATGGTTATTCCTCGGTATTGCTCAGCGAATCTAGTTGCCCGTCCAAGTCCCCCAGGGCGGAGCGCATGTCTTCCGGCTGGGAGCGCAGCAGCTCCGGTAGGTCGGTGATCTCCACCTGGAGGGCCAGGCGCTCGCCGGCTTCGTTGGCGTGGTCCACCAGCCAAACCCCGGCAAAGCGGGTCTCCCAGATGCGGCTGAGGCCCAGGGCTCGGAGTTCAGCGCTGATCTCCCCGGCGCCCAGGACCGCCAACAGCGCCGCCTCGTCGCCCGGGCCGAAGGGCATGGCCAGGAGATCGATGGTCTTCGACATTCCGGTATCGAGATAATCCGCCAGGGCCTGGCGGATCTCGGTCACGACCGGGATCATATTGCCGGTCATTCCAGCCACCCCTGCGGGCGAATCAAACGCGATCGGTATATCGCTCAAACCGGGCATGACAAGTGCTTCCTGACGAAATCAGGGCTATTTTAGTAGTTTCAGAATATTCTGATATTGATCAGGCTCAATCATCTAACCGATTTTTCAATTGTCCACTCTTCGATCAATCCCATCACCAAATCTACGGCGGGTTCGATCGCGGCGGCCACCTCCGGTGTCGGCGCATCGCCCCAGTCCAGTTTCTGCGGCTCGATCGCGACCAGGGCGCGGCGCCGCGGAAGGGTATCCGAAAGCCGGGCGATATCCATCAGGTCCCCCAGGCTGACCTCGTGCACGCTCTTCGCTCCCGCAAGCAGGTAGCGGTCCATCTCCGCGTCGCGCAAGCAACGCAGGGTGCCGGGCGCGGCACCCAGGCGCGCGGCATCCACCACGATCAGATGGTCGGCGGCCGCGATCGGCTCGGCGAGGGTGAAGCTCAGGGTGCCGCCGTCCAATAAGGTCACATCCGGCAGGCCCTCGAGCCGCCCGCGCAACCGCTCCACCACATGAACGCCGATTCCCTCGTCACTTAAAAGGGTATTGCCGATTCCCAGTACCAGAGTTGACAAGCGCTACCTCCCGGGCAGATTCTGTATCAATACACCGGGCCAAATATAGCAGCCGAGATCGAATCATGTGCCTCGGAATACCGATGCAGATCAAAGAAATCGACCGTTTCGTGGCGCGCTGCGAAGCGAAGGGCATAGAGCGCGACGTCAACCTGTTTATGCTGCAGCACGAAGACCCCCAACCGGGGGATTACGTGGTGGTGCATGTGGGCTATGCGATCCAAAAGATCAGCCCCCAGGAGGCGCGTTCGGCCTGGGAGGTCTACGATCAGATGCTGGCGGCGGAGGCTGGGAGCCCGGATGCATGAATTGGCGGTATGCCAAGCCCTGATGGGCCAGCTGGACGCCATTGCCGAACGCGAACGAGCCGAACGTATCCTATCTTTGGAACTGCGCATCGGCCCCCTCTCCGGCGTAGTGCCGGAACTGCTGGCCCAGGCCTTTCCCATCGCCAGCGCCGGAAGCCTGGCGGCCGGGGCCGAGCTGCACATACACCAGCTGCCGGTGCGGGTGAGCTGCCAAGACTGCGGCGCGGAGACCGACGCCAGCCCGAACCGCCTGTTGTGCGGCGCCTGCGGCGGCTACCGCACGCGCCTGCTGAGCGGCGACGAGATGCTGCTGGCCAGCGTGGAGTTGGAGCGGGGAGAGTTAGGGCTGAGGACTGAGGACTGAGGGCTCCGGACCGCATAAAGCGGTCGGCACTTTAGGAGCGCGGCCCTCGGCGCGAGTCGGCAGCGGGACCGAAGCCAACCGCCAAATCGGCGCGGTGGCGCGCCTCCTGCGCGGCGAGCGATTTTTGGCGATGCGAACAACCTAGCAGAGGATTTAATGCAATGTGCGATACCTGCGGCTGTAATCTGACCTCCGGCAACCGGCACCTGGTGGAGGAAGGGGGCAAGCTGGAGCAAACCGCCGACGGACACCATTCGGTGGAGGTATTGCAGGGCCTGCTGGCCGAGAACGACCATCAGGCGGCCCACAACCGTGCGCACTTCAACGCCCACGGGGTGCTGGCGATCAATCTGATGTCTTCCCCCGGCAGCGGCAAGACCAGCCTGCTGGAGGCCAGCATCGAGGCGCTGGGCGGACAGTACCGAATTGGCGTGGTCGAAGGCGACCTGGAGACCGAGAACGACGCCGAGCGCATCCGCCGGCACGGGGTGCCCGCGGTACAGATCACCACCGGGACCGCCTGCCACCTGGACGCTCACATGCTGCACGGCGCCCTGCATCAAATGGAGTTGGAGCCCCTGGACCTGCTGTTCATCGAGAATGTGGGCAACCTGGTGTGTCCAGCCAGCTTTGACCTCGGCCAGCATGCCAATGTCACCCTGTTGTCGGTGACCGAGGGCGACGATAAGCCGGCCAAGTACCCAGTGATCTTCCGCGGCGCCGACGCGGTGCTGATCACCAAGGCCGACTTGCTGCCGTTTCTCGACGACTTCTCCCCGAAGCGCGCCGCCGAGAGAGTGCGTGCCCTGGCCAACCCGGCCCCAGTGCATGTGCTCTCGGCCAAGAGCGGCGAGGGCCTGGAGGCCTGGCTCGACTGGCTGCGCGACCGGCTCGAAAAGCGGGCGCCGGCCAACCCGGCCCAAGCCCACCACCATCATCACCACCGCAGTCACGGCTGATCGGGATGAGCGCGGCAGCGCAGCACTGGCTGGCGCGCATTCGCGCCCTGCCTCTGGAGCGACCGCTGCGCATCATGAACGTGTGCGGCGGCCACGAGCGCGCCATCACCCTGGCGGGACTGCGCTCCGCCCTCCCCCCTAGCCTGGAACTGATTCCGGGGCCCGGCTGCCCGGTCTGCATCTGCCCCGAGGAGGACATCTACGACGCCATCCAGCTGGCATTGACCCGGGACCTCACCCTGGTTGCTTTCGGCGACATGCTAAGGGTACCGGTCAATGTACCCAGAGGACGGCCGCGCTCCCTGAGCGAGGCCCATGCCGCCGGGGCCGACATCCGCCCCATCGCCTCGCCGATGGAGGCCCTGGCCATCGCCGAAGCGGAACCCGCGCGCCAAGTGGTGTTCTTCGCCGCAGGATTTGAGACCACGATGGCCCCCGTGGCCTCCTTGCTGATACAGGGGGTGCCGGACAACCTGAGCTTCCTGCTCTCCGGCCGTCTTACCTGGCCGGCGGTGGCCATGCTGCTGGACTCCGGCCAGCCCGGCTTCGACGCCCTGATCGCCCCCGGCCACGTGGCCACGGTGATGGGGCCTGAAGAATGGGAGTTCGTGGTCGAGCGCCACGGGTTGCCGGCGGCGGTGGCCGGCTTCACCCCCGAGAGCCTGCTGGCCGCCGGCTACTCGGTACTGCGCCAACTGATCGAAGGCCGGCGCTTTCTCGACAACTGCTATGCCGAGGTGGTGCGCCCAGGCGGCAATCCCAGCGCCCGCGCCCAGCTCGACCAGGCGATGCGGGTGGTGGATGCCAACTGGCGCGGCATCGGCGTGATCCCGAAGTCCGGCTTCGCACTGCAACCCGCCTATGCCGGCAACGACGCCCGCCGCCGTTTCCCCATCCCCCAGGACGAACACCGCCGCCGCGCCGGCCAAATGCCACCCGGCTGCGACTGCGCCCAGGTAGTGCTGGGAAAGATCTACCCCGACCGGTGCCGACTGTTCGGCAGCGCGTGCACGCCACGCACCCCGGTGGGCCCCTGCATGGTGTCCGACGAGGGCGCCTGCCGCATTTGGTGGAGCGGAGGGATGCGCCCGCGGCAGGCCTCTTGAGAGGCTAGCTCATTCGCTCAGCGCATCCAGGTCCACATTCGGCCAGGACCGGCCGTGGCAGGCCGAGTTGGAACAGAAGCCGCCACCTTCGTCGCCAAACTCGAGTTCGCCGTGGCAACCTGCGCAGGCCTCCTCGTCCATGTAACGGTGCTCGGCGACGAAGTCCGGATCGCGGTGACCTTCCGGCACCTGTTGCATAGCGGCGGTGAAGATCGGCTGGGGTTCCTGCCCTTCGAGCACCACGGTGGGAATACTGTGGCATAGGCCGCATTGCAGGCGAATGACTTCGCCTGCGGCATTGGCGTGCTTGCCACTGTGGCAGCGGAAACAGCCGGGGAAGTCCTTATGGCCCTTGTTGTCCGGGAAGGAGCGCCAACTCACGCTCTCGTCCTCGAAGCCGCTCCGGGTCACCAGGTCCAACATGAAGCCCCGCATCTCGCGCATAAAGGCGGCGGCACCGGCCACCGCCTCCGGCTGGCGTTGGGCAATCTCCGGATAGTCCCGCTCGTACCGCTCCCGGGAGGCATCTATCAAACGCTCGGCGTCCTCACGGTTGGCTGCACCCTGCTCGAGCATTCCCAGCGCCCGGGCCTTGAGATACGGCAGACTACGGTCCAGGCGTCCGTCAGCAATCGCCTGATCCACCACCTCCTCGGGGTTGTGGAAGGGATGCCCGACCCGATTGTGGCAATCCAGGCAGTCCATCTCGCGTTTCGGCAGCGCGGCCAGTTGCTGCGCCGTCAACAGCTGGGTGACGTCCTGGAAGACTTCGCTCCGACCATCGGGATGGATCACCTCCAGCCAAGGGATGTTCTGTCGCAAGGGATCGGTGCTGACGAAGCGCACCGGGACATTCACGTGCCAATGGATATTTTTCCCCCCGGTGAAGCGCAGGGTATCCACCCCGGTGTGCAGCACCAAGTGCACCTCGGTCTCGGTATTGGCCGCGTCTTCTGCATAGCGTTTGTGCACGCGGATCGAATCGAAGCGCTGCGGCTTCTTGGTGTGGCAGCGCTCGCAGGAAGCGCTGGAGGTCTGCATGGAGTAGGACGTTACCGGACGCTCGAAGCCGGTCAGCATGGCCCATACATGGCGCATGTGGGAGGCCTTTACCAGTACCGCCTCTAGGGTTGAGATGCGCCCCAGGTGGCACTCCACGCACTCCACCTGCGAATGGTAGGAATCGCGGTAGGCATCCGGCTCCTCGGGGTGGGCGCCATGACAGGCATTGGCGCAGAAATCAGAACTGTTGCTGTATTCCCAGGCGGCGATACCGCCCACCGATAGCGCCAGAAACAAGCCCCCGGTTCCGCCCGCAAGGATCAGAAAACGCCAAATTTTCCGCATGGAACTCATGCAACGCCCGCTTCCGCGTGGGTGCCTGTGACAGGACCACTCCCTCCGTCGCATTAATGGTGGGGGCTTGGACCGTTCCCCCGTTAACTAAAAGTTTAGCACTGCGGCTGGGGATTGCTCATAGGGAATTGTCAATGTCTGGGTGATAGGTCGGTGTTATTGCTAAACCCAGCGGCGCCTGGAATTCTTCACGCCGCGAGGTTCTATCCGGGCTGTTAGGGTGCGGGGATGAATAACTCCCGAGCCAATAACAGCCAATGCATGAGGGAGGCCCATGATGGAGAATCGCGTAACCCGCTTGGCGCCGGGCGTAATCGGCGCATGCATTGCCTTACTGTTATCGAGCCCTATGTCGCAGGCGGGCTGGGAACCCGATTCCGCTTTCGGACTCGGGCGAGCGGCCCGGTTCGCAGTACTCAGCCTGGGCAAGCCTTCGGCCGAAACCGACGGCCAATCCAAGCTCGACCTGTCGGCGGTGACGATCTACGGAGACGTCGGAGTAGGCCCCTACGGCACTCTGGATTTCCAGGGCCCCTCCACCATCGACGGCGACCTATATCTGGACCAGACTCTGCTGCCACAGGACATTATTTCCGATGTCGGCGAGGTCACCGGCACCCGCCTCTATGAGCAGGATCTTGCCGGTCCCGTCACGGACGCCATCGCGGCCGCCCAATCCAATGCCGCGCTGGCGCCGACTCAAGTATTCGGCCGACTGCTCGCATCCACCAGCATCTACGGCAACGGCGGGCTAAACGTGATTGACATCGACGGTTTGGACTATGCCCGCTCCAACCCCACCAACCCCCTGACTCTGCAGTTGATCGGCGGAGACGACGATCTTTTTGTACTGAACGTCTCGGGCAAATTCGTTCTCGGGCCCAATGCCAGTATTCGCGCACCGGACCCCAGCCGCCTGCTGGTCAATGTGCTGCCCGGCAAGGTTCCCGTACAGTTCGCCGCCAACAGCTATATCGGCGGAACCCTGCTGGCCACCAGCCGCAAGATGGGACCCTTGCAGGGTGCTTCGGGGCCCGTCATCGGCGCCCTGGTGGCGGAAATCAGCCTGGTCGGCGGCGCCGTGCTCAACCCTCCCCCATTGGAGCCCCTGGCGGTAATCATCGCCGACCAGCAGGTAATAGTCGACACTCCCGTGCAGCTCGACGGCAGCGCCAGCAGCGCACCCTTCGGTGACCCGCTCAACTATGAGTGGACCCTGCTCGAAGTGCCCCTTGGCAGCGATACCCAACTGTTCAACCCCACGTCGGTCGACCCCTACTTCATTCCCGGTCAGGCCGGCGACTACGTAGTCCAACTGGTGGTGGACGACGGTACTTTGATCAGCGAGCCGGCAGTGGCCAGCATCGCCGCCCAAGAGCCGAGCGCGGGCGCCGACCTGGTGCTGGACATCACCGATCACCCGGATCCAGTGGTGCGAAAACAGACCCTGACCTACACCCTCGCCTTACGCAATCAGGGCTCGAGCACCGCCACCGACTGCATGTTGGTAGCGGCCTTCGACGGTGACGTGCGAGGCACGCCGACCGTCAGCCCCGCCGAGTTCTGCAGCTTCTCGGCGAGCACGGAGATCACCTGCCTGCTTGGCGATCTGTCCAGCGGCGCCGAGGTCGCGGTGGAACTGACCGTGGTTCCGAAGGTAGCGGGTGACTTCTCCGTCGCAGGGACCGCCACTAGCTATGATTCAGCGGATGCCCCCGACGAGGAAGAAACCGAGGTGCTCAAGCGCTGAACTTGAGGGGACTCACTGGAGGGGCCTGCGCCCGTCGGTAGCTTCATAGCCGCAAAAACAGTCACTGAAACGGAGGATGCTGAGAGGGAATGAGGAGATAAAGCGGGCCTTCAAGTAAACAAGTCTGACCCGCGAGAAAGCAAAAACGACACCTTTCCGCACCGCTTCGCGAGCGGAGGGTGATACGCGCGTATCCGATTGGGTGAGCTTGCCCCGGTGCTCGATTAGCTGACAACGCTGTGCGGATCGTTACCAAGTGCGAGGCGAACTGCTCAGCTAGTCCGGCGTTTTTGTGTCCTGCTCCGGTTTTTTCAGTCGATGGTAACTGAAGGCTCCTATAACAGCGGCCAGAAAAAAGTAGAGGATTATGCAGAAAAACAACAGGACCATCTCGGATGGGAGTACGCCGGATATTCCTCGTAGGAGCAAGGGTATGAGGAACAGCAGAAACAGTAAGACAGCCGCCAGGCGGGATTTATAGAACAATCCTGCTATGCAGGCGATTACAATGACCGCGCCCAGGGCCATTGCCGGCTCGGAGATTAGAAAGGAGATGGTTTGTTCTCCGTGCTCTTGGAACAAAAGCCCAAGATCGAGGATCAACCAAGCCACCCCCGCATAGATTCCGTTGATAATCGCTTGCTTAGCTTTCTGTAGATCCATGGTGTCCTGCCATATTTGAAATATCTGGTGACCGTTTGCGGCCTGCGCGGATTTGTTCCTAAATCCTGCTGGCGCGGAGTCCGAGCGCTGCAGTTCGCCGATTCAATCCGCTAGCTCACCCTGCTCAAACAGCGTTCCCTGCGATTGGTTCGCCGCCAAGCGGGGCAGCAACCGGTAGGCACAGGGCACCAGCTTCGCGTCAGCGGCTCCGCCCCAATGCCAACCTATACCCTCGCCCGCGCAGGGTTTCGATGGGCTGGAACCGGTTGTCCGGGTCGAGCTTGCGGCGCAGGCGGCCGACGAAGACTTCGAGCACGTTGCTGTCTCGGTCGTAGTCCTGGTCATAGATGTGCTCGGTGAGTTCGGTCTTCGAAACCACCTCGCCGGCGTGCAGCATCAGGTATTCGAGCACCTTGTATTCGTAGGCCGTGAGTTCCACCGTACGCGTTTCTACCTGAACCTGTTGGCTCCGGGTATCGAGGCTGATCGGACCGCACTCGAGCAACGGACTGGTCCAGCCGGCCGCGCGCCGTAACAAGGCGTTGAGGCGGGCAAGCAGTTCTTCCATGTGAAAGGGCTTTACGAGGTAGTCGTCAGCCCCGGCCTCAAGCCCTTCGACTTTGTCCTGCCAGCGGCCGCGGGCGGTGAGGATGAGAATGGGGAAATCACGGCCCTCCGCGCGCAGTTTTCGGATCAGATCGATGCCGGAGAGCCCGGGCAGGCCGAGGTCGATGATGGCCAGGTCCTGGGGGAATTCACGGCCGAGGTATAGACCGTCTTCGCCATCGGCGGCTTGATCGACCGCATAGCCAAGACCACCAAGGTGCCCTGCAAGCTGTTCGCGCAGGGCGGTTTCGTCTTCAACGACGAGGATACGCATCGCGATTTCCCCGCTGACGCGGGCGCGGAGGGCGCTGCAGGGGCTCGCCGGTCTCTCCGTCAATGGCCATACGACGCACCCGGCCGTCGTTAGTCAGGACTTTGATGTCATAGATCGGGCGGCCGTCGCGACGCACCGTGTCGGCCGAAAGTACCCGGCCGCCGGTGCTGCTGCGCACCCCCTCCACCGCCCGGTCCAGGCTGTAGTCGGGCGGTGGCTGGCGGCCCGGACCGCGCCGATTGTCGGCCTCAGCCGGCGCCGTGGCGAGCAGGGCCGTCAGCAGGCCGATCCAAAGCAGTTTCAGGCAGGAATTTGACATGGGCGTTCCGCGAGTTCGGGCTTTGGCCGCCGGCGGTTACCCTTCCGCCCGCCTCAGCGGGCGTTCTTGCTCAGAGGCGCCCCAGGGGTTCAACGTCCACTTCGACACGGATCCACTTGCCCGGGTGCTCGTCGGTGCGGGTCACGAAGGTACGGCCTTTATAGCGGTATTCTACACGATAGCCGACCAGGCGTTCCTCTTCCGCATAGCGCTCCACCACCTCGCAGCGGCGGGTGATGACGCTACGGTAGTAGGGCCGCCGACGGCTGAGGTCGTGCCCAATGGAGGCCCCCAGCACGGTGCCCGCCACCGTGGCCACGTCGCGGCCCCGGCCTTTGCCGATCTGGTGACCCACCACCCCCCCGACGATGCCGCCGACGATGGTTCCGGTGTAGGAACGTTGGCCCGGCCCGGGCTGGAGCACCCGCTCGTCCCAACACTGCTCTTCTGGATAGCTGACCTCGATGGTCTCGTAGATAGGCGATATTTCGGTCACCTTGGCCTTGTCGTAGTAGCCACCGCCATGGCGTGCGGAGGCACTGCCGATCAGGCTGAGGCCGAGCAGGCCGATGGCGATTCGGGTTGAGGTTTTGTTCATCACTGTCTCCGGTAAGCGGTTGGCCGCTGCTGGTAGTAATCTGGTGAGCGGTCTATTTCCTCACCTTGACTCCAGACTAGTATCGCGGCACTGAACCGAGGCTGAATGGAGATCCTGCCCCGGAAAACGTCCCGGAACTGGTGACCTCGACCAGCCCAGCTATGCCCTGTACAAGTTCGACGAGTTGGTGGACATGAGCAGTTACAGCGTCAGGGGCGACCTGCTTACCGCCTTCAGCCAGATCGCGGACGAACGCTCGCAATGCCGTTTCCGGATCGATGGCGACACCCGGCTGCTGCAGGACTGCGATAGCTATGTGGTGCGCTTAAGCCAGCTACCGGAACAAGGATTTGAGCTGCGGCGCCGAGACTCCGACTAGCCGGATCAGATGGCTGGTTTAGGCATGCCCGGATCATTTCATTTGCCAATGCGAATCATTCGCATTATCATTATTCTCAACTGGAAATGATCTTCATGTAATCGAATCAAGGAGCCACTCAATGAACCGCAGCAGCACCCGCGTCCTCTTCGGCGCCGCCCTCAGCGCATTGCTCGCCCTGCCCGTGACCGCCTTCGCCGACACCGAGGTGAATCTCTATTCGGCGCGCAAGGAGAACCTGATCAAGCCCTTGCTCGACCGCTTCACCGGCCAGACGGGAATCCAGGTCAACCTGGTCACAGGCAAAGCAGACGCCCTTCTCAAACGGCTGCAAAGCGAGGGCATCAACTCCCCTGCCGACCTGCTTTTGACCACCGACGCCGGACGCCTGTACCGGGCCAAGCAGGCGGGTGTCACCCAGGCGGTGGAATCCGAGGCCTTGACCGCGACAATCCCGGCCAACTACCGCGATCCGGAGGGCCACTGGTTCGGCCTTTCGGTGCGGGCGCGGCCAATCCTGTACGTCAAAGACCGGGTCGACCCCTCGCAGCTCTCCAGCTACGAGGCACTGGCCGACACCGAGTGGAAGGGCCGCATCTGCATCCGCTCTTCTAGCAATATCTACAACCAGTCGCTAGTGGCCTCGCTGATCGCCGCGGACGGGGCAGACAACACCGAGACCTGGGCCCGGGGCCTGGTCGCCAACCTGGCCCGCCCGCCGGTGGGCGGCGACCGGGACCAGATCAAGGCCGCCGCCGCGGGCCAATGCGACTTGGCAGTGGCGAACACCTACTACCTGGCGGGCATGCTCACCTCCAAAGACGAATCCCAGCGAGCGGCGGCGGAGCAAATGGGGGTATTCTGGCCCAATCAGGACGGGCGCGGTGTCCACGTCAATGTGAGCGGCGCTGCGGTCACCCGCTCCGCCCGCAACCGCGACGCGGCAATACAACTGATCGAGTTCCTGGCCAGCGATGCGTCCCAGCAGTGGTACGCCGAAACCAACGGCGAATACCCGGTACGCCTGGGGGTCGTCCTAAGCCCCGTGCTGAGCGCCTGGGGCGAGTTCAAGGCCGACGACCTGAGCCTGGAGAAGCTGGGTGAACTCAACGCTGAAGCCTTGCAATTGATGGACCGGGCGGGCTGGAAATAGACAATCAGCGCCGCAACCAGGGATAATGGCCGCCCCTCCGGGACCGGAGGGGCGGTTTTTCGATTTCCGGCCAGGATCCACAGCCCCTTGCCAAACGCCTCTCCCAACCACATCCGCAACCGCCAACTACCCTGGCGCCTGGGGGTACCCTTGGTGGCCCTGGTGCTGGCGTTGCCGGTGCTGGTGGTAGCCGGCTATCTCCTGGTGCCCGCAGGAGAGGTCTGGCGACATCTGGCGGAGACCGTGCTGGCCGACTACGTGATCAACTCCCTGCTGCTGATGCTGGGGGTGGCCATCGGCACGCTGATCGGCGGCGTCGGCACCGCCTGGCTCACCAGCATGTGCAACTTTCCGGGACGCAGGCTGTTCGAATGGGCCCTGCTGCTGCCGATGGCCATGCCGGCCTACATCATTGCCTACACCTACACCGGCCTCCTCGACTTCGCCGGTCCGGTGCAGACGCTGCTGCGGGACTTGACCGGCTGGGGCTACGGCGACTACTGGTTCCCGGAAATCCGTTCCCTGCAGGGAGCGGCGGTAATGCTCTCGCTGGTGCTTTACCCCTATGTCTATCTGCTGGCGCGGGCTGCCTTCCTGAGCCAGTCGCTGTGTGTGCTCGACGTCAGCCGAACCCTGGGCAACGGGCTCTGGCGCACCTTTCTCACCGTCGCCCTGCCCCTGGCCCGCCCGGCCATCGCCGCCGGCCTGTCCCTGGCCCTGATGGAAACGCTGGCGGACTACGGCACCGTCCAGTATTTCGGCGTATCGACTTTCACGACCGGCATCTTCCGGACCTGGTTCGGTCTCGACAACGCCGCCGCCGCGGCCCAGCTTTCGGCCCTGTTGCTGGGCTTCGTGTTCGTGCTCATCGCGGTGGAGCGGATGTCGCGCCGCCAGGCCCGCTACCACCACACCAGCCAGCGCATGCAGGATATCCGCCGCCACCGTCTCAGCGGCTGGGGCGCCACCGCGGCGCTGCTGTTCTGCCTGATCCCCCTCGCCTTCGGCTTTCTGGTGCCGGCGGCCCAGCTTGGCTACTGGGCATTCACCATCGCCGACGCCTGGCTCGACGCCGATTTCCTTCTGCTGGTCGTGCACAGCCTTGAACTGGCCGCCAGTGCCGCCCTGATCGCATTGCTTCTCGCTCTGCTGCTGGGTTACGGTCGCCGGCTCTACCCAACCCGCAGCATCTCGGCGGCGGTGCGTATCGCCGGCCTAGGCTATGCGGTGCCGGGCACCGTGATCGCGGTGGGGGTGATCATCCCCTTCGCCTGGATCGACAACGGCTTGGACGCCTGGCTGCGCGCCGGTTTCGGCGTCTCCTCGGGGCTGCTGCTGAGCGGCACCCTGTTCGCCCTGCTGTTCGCCTATACGGTGCGGTTCCTCGCGGTATCCCTGCAAACGGTGGAGGCCGGGCTGGGCAAGATCCGACCCTCGATGGACGAGGCCGGTCGCTCCATGGGCTGCGACCCGCGCGGAGTGCTCTGGCGCATCCACATCCCGATGCTGCGGGGCAGCCTGCTCACCGCCCTGCTGCTGGTGTTCGTGGACGTACTCAAGGAACTGCCGGCGACCTTGATCCTGCGCCCCTTCAACTTCAACACCCTGGCGGTGCGCGCCTATGAACTGGCCGCCGACGAGCGCCTGGCCGACTCCGCCCCGGCCGCGCTCACCATCGTCCTCGCCGGCTTGATGCCGGTGATCCTGCTCAGCCGATCGATCACCCGCTCCCGCCATGCCCAGACAACTTGACGTCCGCCAGGTCTCCATCGCCTACCAGAGACGCGCCGGTGGTGCGCGACGTGAGCTTTACCCTCAAGCAGGGGGACATCGGCTGCCTGCTGGGGCCAAGCGGCTGCGGCAAGACCAGCCTGCTGCGGGCGATCGCCGGCTTCGAGCCGATCAGCGCCGGCGAGATTTACCTGCAGGGGCGGCTGGTGTCGCGGCCCGGACTGACCATTGAGCCCGAGCGCCGTCACGTCGGCATGGTGTTCCAGGACTTCGCCCTATTTCCGCACCTGAGCGTTGAACGCAACCTGGCCTTCGGCCTGCGCCGCTTGCCGCGTCAGGAGCGCAAGGGCCGAATCGCCGAGTTGCTGAGGCTGGTGGGGCTGGAGCACGCGGCCAAGCAGTATCCGCACCAGCTCTCGGGCGGCATGCAGCAACGGGTGGCCCTGGTGCGGGCGATGGCCCCGCGCCCCGAGATCCTGCTGCTGGACGAGCCGTTTTCCGGCATGGACGCCGAACTGCGCGAGCAGATCGCGCGCGAGGTGCGGGACCTGCTCAAACGCGACGGCATCACCGCCATCCTGGTCACCCACGACCAGCTCGAGGCCTTCGCCATGTCCGACGTGATCGGGGTGTTCGGGGACGGCCAGCTGCGCCAATGGGGCACCGGCTTCGAGCTTTACCATGAGCCGGCGGACCGCTTTGTGGCCGACTTCATCGGCCAGGGGGTGATGCTGCCGGGATGCGTGGCCGACGACGTCAGCATCGACACCGAGCTCGGCCCGATCCGGGGCCGCTACAGCCACGGCCTGAGCCCGGGTCGCAACGCCGAGATCCTGCTGCGGCCGGACGACCTCCTACACGACGACGACAGCGAGTTGCAGGCCGAGGTGGTGAGCCGCACCTTCCGCGGCGCCGAGTACCTGTACACCCTGCGCCTTGAAAGCGGGCGCGAGGTGATGTGCCTGGTCCAGAGCCACCACGACCATGCCCCGGGCGAGCGCATCGGTATACGCCTGGAAATGGACCACCTGGTCGTATTCCCGGCCAATGTGCCGTTACCCGACCAGGGACAGTGCCTGTCGGTGGTGTCCTGACGCCGTCAGTTCCCGAGGCCGCAACTCCCCAGCCCCGCCGCCGCTCCGTTCCAGGGCGCCGGCCAGTCCGGCCAGACGTTTCCGCACAGAGAAATCGGCAGCCCCAGGGCGAACAACACCCAGGCCAGGCCCAGTCCGATGGTGGTCAACAGGACCAGCGAGGCCGGGACGATCCAGCCGCGCCGGCGCAGCCAGAGCCAGAAAAGCACCAAGGTGCAGCCCGCTGCGAAGCCGAACGGCGCCTGCTGCTGAGCCAACCAAATCACTCGGTCCGTGGGCAACGGCAGATCGCCGCCGAACTCCCGGTAAAGATTGGCGAACAGCCGGGCCGCCGCAGTCCAGGCAAAGGCCCCTGCCCAGGCCGTGGTCACGGCCCCGGAAGAGGCGAGCCACTGCAGTCGCTGCTTCATTTCGGATACCCCCTGGCACGCGCCCTCAGGAGATGTACTGGTAGTAGAGGTTCTGCGGGTGCCTGGCGTCGGCGAAGAAGTAGAAGCGCTCGGCCAGCAGCCCCAGGTATTGCAGGGCGAAGGCAATCATCGGCAGCTGACTGGATTCGAGCAGGTAACCCAACCCCAATAGCACCACCGGCAGCACGAACACCAGCAGCAGGAAGGCGTATTTGACCGCCCTAAGGGCGCCGGCGCTGCGCCCGTGAAAGAACTCCCGGGTATTGAACGAGCCGCCCATGGCGCCCTGGGCCTTTTGCTCGATGTGGCTGTGGCGCACCCCGATGGCGCTCTGCAGCGTGGACTTGGCTTGAGGCGGCGATTGCGAATCAGCGAGGCAGCGCGGGTGACCAGGGCCAGCAAGGTGGCGATCACTGCCCACAGGCCGTAGAACCCCACCAGATCGGCACCGATCCAGGCCGAAAAGGCGGCCGCCAGGGTGAAGCCGGAGGCAATGCCGAGAAAGGTATAGTTGGCGAGGGTAAGCGGGGTGTGCCATTCCTGCAGGAAGCGCAGGCTGGCATAGATCATGGCGGTGCAGACAAACAGCACGAAGGCGCCCAAGGTGGCCAGGGCCCCGGCCAGCAGGCTGGCATCGACCGGGATCGAGCCAGCCAGGGTGAACAGGGGTTGGGTCCAGCCGAACCAGTGCACCGCCATATAGATCGCCAGCAGCAGCATGAAGCCCGGCAACACGATCACCTCCCGCGACAGCCAAGAGGTACGCCACTTGGCAATCGAGCGCCAGGCCCGCTCCGGGTGGCCGAGGTGGAAGAAGGAGGCAAGCAGACCGCCGGCCAGAAACACCAGGGCAATCAGACTCCCCGCGCCATAAAAGCTCTGGCTGTCCTGGGGCGGCAGCAGGTTCGCCACCGAGTACACCTGGCCGGTGTACAGTGCCAGGAACAGCCCTTGGCCGACGCCGAGCAGGGTGGTGAGCAGGATGACGGAGAATGCGGGATGCATACTGGTTCTGGCCCTGTTGGATACTTGAACGGGATAGACTTATGGGGTGCTGCCCGGCCCTACCAGGCGACGTCGTCCAGGGTCTCGGCCCCTTCCGGCAGTTCGGGCAGCTCTTCCTTGAGGCGCGGATTGCCGGCCCGCACCAGCTCGTCTTCGTGGATGCGGATGCGGGTCTTGCGCCGCGGCAGGTAGTGGTTGGCCGGCTGGGTGCCCCACTCTGGCATCAGCTGGTAGCCCCCCTGCTCGCGGATCGCCACCGAGACTTCGGAGTCCGGGTCATGCACATCGCCGTAGAGCCGGGCGCTGGTCGGGCAGGCCAGCACGCAGGCCGGCTTGCGTTCGGTCTCGGGCAGGGCCAGATCGGTGATCCGATCCACGCACAGGGTGCACTTCTTCATCACCCGCTGCTTCTCGTCCAGTTCGCGGGCGCCATAGGGGCAGGCCCAGGAGCAGTACTTGCAGCCAATGCACTTGTCGTAGTCCACCAGCACGATGCCGTCTTCCGGCCGCTTGTAGCTGGCCCCGGTCGGACATACCGGCACGCAGGGCGGCTCCTCGCAATGCAGGCAGCTCTTGGGGAAGTGCACCGTCTCGGTGTTCGGGAACTGGCCCACTTCAAAGGTCTGCACCCGATTGAAGAAGGTGCCGGTGGGGTCGGCATCGTAGGGGCGCTGATCGGTCATCGGGCCGGCCCAGCCGGAAGTGTTCCACTCCTTGCAACTGGTGACGCAGGCGTGACAGCCGACGCAGACATTGAGATCGATTACCAGGGCGAGTTGGGTCATGGCGCGAACCTAGAAACGGTAGTTGAACGGCTGCCAGGGTGCGTGCCGTGGTGGCGCAGCGAAGCGAGTCGAACCTTGGCGCATCATCGAACCTAATCCCATCATTTACTTCGCTATGCGAAGCGGTTAGCTACCGCTTCTAGTTGAATCCTGCGGAACCTGCCGGCGAAAAACCCCTGCCATTTGCCGCGCCGGTGTTCCTGGCCCGGGGCCCGCTTGGGGGGCGGGAACTGAGGGTGGGTCTGCCGCGGTTCGTTGTCGCCGGCCTTGTAGACCCGCACCCGAACGTCGAACCAGGCCGCCTGACCCGTAACCGGATCGGAGTTGGACATGTGCTCGCCGGCCTCGCAGGCGGGCAACTCTTCGCTGATCAAGTGGTTGAGCAAAAAACCCTTCTGCGACTCATTGGCCTTAGGCGACAGGCCCCAGGCACCCGCGGCCTTGCCGATCGCGTTCCAGGTCCAGACGGTGCCCGGCTCCACCGCCTCGGAGAAGCGGCACATGCAGCGCACCCGATTGGTGCGGGATTCCACCCACACCCAGTCGCCGTCGTCGAAGCCGTTGGCGGCCCCTACCTGGGGGCTCATGAACAGGTAGTTGTGGGCGTGGATCTGGCGCAGCCAGGCGTTCTGGGAGTCCCAGGAGTGGTACATGGCCATTGGGCGCTGGGTGAGCGCGTGCAGCGGGTACTGGTGGGTATCCACCAGGCGCGCCTCCAGGGTCTCGCTGTAAAAGGGCAGCGGGTCGAAGTGGGTCTCGATGCGCCGGCGCAGGCGCTCCGGCGGCTGGCGCCCGGGACGCCTGCCCTGGGCCGCGAGGCGGAATTTCTGCAGCGTCTCGGAGTAGATGTGCAGGGCGATGGGCTCGGCGTAGCGGGTCATGCCGTGGGCCCGGGCCCATCGAAGGTAGCCCAGGTTCCAGTTACGCATGTACTGATAGGACTTGGGCAATTCGTGGCGGTAGAAGCAGCCGTTCTTCTGATACATCTCCCACTGCCGGGGGTTGGGCTCGCCCTTGAGGAACTTCTCCCCGCCCTTGCCCCGCCAGCCGGCGAGAAAGCCGATGCCGGAGCCGGGCGAGGTCTCGTAGTTGGTGACGAAGTCCGGATAGTCGCGGAACTTGCGCCGCCCGTCCTCGTGCACGAAGGCCGGCAGGCCGAGGCGCGAACCAAGTTCGATCAGCACATCCTGAAACGGCTTGCATTCACCCGTCGGCGGCACTACCGGGATGCGCACCGAGTCCACCGGACCGTCGAACTCCGAGATCGGCCGGTCGAGCATCGACATGGCGTCGTGGCGCTCCAGGTAGGTGGTGTCGGGCAGCACCAGGTCGGCAAAGGCCACGGTCTCCGAGTGGAAGGCGTCGCACACCACCAGGAATGGGATCTTGTACTCCCCGTTCTCGTCTTTGTCGGTGAGCATGTCGCGCACCTGCTCGGTGTTCATGCTCGAGTTCCAGGCCATATTCGCCATAAACAGCAGCAGGGTGTCGACCGTATAGGGGTCGCCGCGCCAGGCGTTGGTGATCACGTTGTGCATCAGCCCGTGCACCGACAATGGGTACTCCCAGGAAAACGCCTTGTCGATGCGCACGGCCTCACCCTGCTCGTCCACGAACAGGTCGTCCGGATCCGCCGGCCAGCCCAGGGGCATGCCGTTGAGCGGGGTATCCGGCCGCACATCGTCCGGGCCCTTGGGGGGCTTGGGACAGGGCGGTATCGGGCGCGGAAACGGTGCCTTGTGGCGGAAGCCGCCGGGGCGGTCGATAGTGCCCAGGATGCTCATCAGGATCCCCAGGGCGCGGATACTCTGAAAGCCGTTGGAATGGGCCGCCATCCCGCGCATGGCGTGGAAGGCCACCGGGTTTCCGACCACCGAATTGTGCTCCTTGCCCCAGGAGTCGGTCCAGGCGATGGGCAGCTCGATCTTCTGATCACGGGCGGTCACGCCCATCTCGTGGGCCAGGCGACGGATGGTCGCCGCCGGAATGCCGGTGATGCCCGCCGCCCACTCGGGCGTGTACTCCTGCACCCGTTCCTGCAGAAGCTGAAACGCGGGCTTGACCGGGGTGCCGTCATCCAGCTGGAACTCGCCCAGCAGGTAGGGATCGGCGCCCTCGTCATGGGTCGGCACCGCCCGGCTCTCGGTGCGGTCCCACCAGAGCTTATTCTGGGGGTCGAAGCAGCCCTCCTCCACCGGCATGTCGCTGCGCACGAACATGCCTTCTTCCTGGCTGTTCGCATCCAGGTTCACCAGTTCGGCGGCATTGGTGTAGCGCACCAGAAAGTCGCGATCGTACAGCCCCTGCTTGACGATCTCGTGGATCAGGGCCAGCAGCAGGGCGCCGTCGGTGCCGGGTCGGATCGGTATCCACTCGTCGGCGATCGCCGAATAGCCGCTGCGGATCGGATTGATGGAGATGAAGCGCCCGCCGTCGCGCTTGAACTTGGACAGGGCCATCTTCATCGGGTTGGAGTGATGATCTTCGGCGGTGCCGATCATCACGAACAGCTTGGCCCGGTCCAGGTCCGGCCCACCGAACTCCCAGAACGAGCCACCGATGGTATAGATCAAGCCGGCTGCCATATTCACCGAACAGAAGCCGCCGTGGGCGGCATAGTTGGGGGTACCGAACTGCTTGGCGAACAGCCCGGTCAGGGCCTGCATCTGATCGCGTCCGGTGAACAGGGCGAAGCGCTTGGGATCCTCGCTGCGGATGCGAGCCAGACGCTCCTGCAGCAGCTCGAAGGCGCGGTCCCAGGGGATGGCCTCGAATTCGCCGCTGCCCCGCTCCGCATCCGCCTTGCGCAGCAGCGGTTGGGTCAGGCGGGCCGGGGAATACTGCTTCATGATGCCCGAGGCGCCCTTGGCGCAGATCACCCCCTGGTTGAGGGGGTGATTCGGGTTACCCTCGATATGCCGCACCTCGCCGTCACGTAGGGTAACGCGGATGCCGCAGCGGCAGGCGCACATATAGCAGGTGGTCTCTTTGACCTCGACCCGCCCTACATTGCGGTCGGAATAGGTGCTGGGATCCTGCATACCGGACGAGCCTCGGCTGATTGAATACGGGCAGATCGGTTGGGCAAAGCTTAAATATTATAAATTTAGGATACCCTAATAGGCAAGCCGGGATGCTAACAGCTGCCCAACCGGGGAAAGGGACCGCCATATAGCGCGAAGCGGCCAAACCGCAGGCGACGTACGGTTTTCGCACCAGCCGAACCCGCGGCCGCATCATTGCAGCGCAGGAATCGAACCGAAAATGAGCACGCCGCCGCGCCAACTCGGCCTGACTGCGCCGCTCCCAAGCGATGCGCTAAGGCGCGCTTCGTGCATCCGCCCAGTCCATGGCAATCAACTTGGAACTCACCAAGAGGACCATACCAATCGAGGCCGCAATATGGACACCCGCACTCCGGCCAGCCAAAGCCGCTCCGTGAGTTGACGACGGACCGGCGTCACCGGGCGGTTGGGCGCAACCAAGTCGAATTATGCTGAAGAATCGATTGCAAGGTCTTCCTAGTACATCTTCGGTGCCGAGCCGACAAAGGTTCTCTATGCGAGGTCTACCAGAATTTTAGTGATTTGTTCAGGGCTGGCCGGTTTCACCAAATGAAGGTCAAAGCCGGCCTTCAGGGCGGCTTTTCGGTCGGTCTCCTGGCCGTATCCGGTTAGGGCTACCAAATACGGCCGCCGATCCAGGCCCGCCGCGTGGATGGCGGCGGCCACCTGGTAGCCATCCATTTTCGGCATGTCGATATCCAAGAACACTAGCCGTGGATTCCATTCCCAAATCACCCGCAGGACCTCCTGGCCCGCGTTCAGCGCCCGCACCTCCTGTCCCATCGATTCCAGCAGATACCGCAAAGATTGCGTAACTATCGGATTGTCGTCGACCAACAGAACGCGGCGGGACGGGATTTCGGCAATACTTTTGGGCTCGACAGGGGCGGAGGGCGTCGCCTCTTCGTCTGCGCAAAGCGGCAACGAAACAACGAACTCGCTGCCCTTATTGAGCCCATCGCTATGCGCCTCGAGGGAACCCCCATGCGCTTCCACCAATTGCCGGGCGACGGCAAGTCCGATACCTAGACCATCAACGGAAACCCTGGCGCCTGGTTGGGTCTGGGCTCGCGAAAAAAAATCGAACAGGCGGGGTATGAATTCGGCCGGAATGCCGATGCCGTCATCCCGGATTGTAATCACCGCCCGCTGTCCCTCGCGCTCGAGCAGTAAATCGATATGACCGTCATCCGGTGTGTATTTAACCGCATTACCAAGCAGGTTCATGAAGACTTGGGCGAGACGCAACCGATCCGCCGTAACCACCACAGGGATCCCGGTCAGCCGGGCCTTCAGAATGCAGTGGCGTATCTCCAGCAGTGGCGAGACGCTCTCCAGCGCGTCCTGCAGCACGTCTTGCACCCGAACTGCAGTTTGGCTCAGCTGGATCTGGCCACGAGTGATTCGCGAGACATCCAGCAGGTCGTTTACCAAAGTCTCCAACTGTTCGGATTGGCGCGCAATAAGATCCAACGCCCGTTGAGCCGCTTCCGGCAACTTTTCCTGCCGCAAAAGCAGATGAACGGCGTTTCGGATAGGCGCAAGGGGATTGCGCAGCTCATGTCCCAGAACCGCCAGGAACTCGTCTTTTCGCCGATCCGCTTGCGCCAACACCTCCGCATGGTGCCCAAGCTCGGCCTGCTTTGCCCGCAGGGCCTGCTCCATCCGATGGCGCTCAGTGATGTCCTGAACATAGCCGTGCCAAAGTACGCTGCCATCTGCCTCACGCCTAGGCACGGAATGTCCCTCGATCCAGATCTCGCCCTTGCGCGGGTGCCGATAACGGAATATTGCACGCCAGGGCTCGAGGGTCCGGGCAGACTGGGCGATGCTTGCTGCAAATTGCCCGACATCCTCCGGGTGGACGCCGGCCTGAATCGGGCCGAAGTCTTCTACTACGTCTTGTGATTTTACGCCCAGCAGGTCCTCGATGGCCGCACTGGCATAAGGCATACAGGCAGTGCCGTCCCGGCGCTGCCGGTAGGAGCAGATCACACCGGGCACGGCGGCGGCGACCCCGACTAGTTGGTCCTGCAGTGCGACTCGCTGGCGCAGCGCGGACTCAGCCTCTTTTCGCTCAGTAGCATCGCTGCCAATCAGAGACGCGGCAATCGGCGTGCCGCTGGCATCCAAAATCGGACTGACCGTGATCGAAACCTGCACCAAAGTACCGTCTTTGCGGCGGTGCTCGGTTTCATAGGGCCCCACCCGGCGCCCTGCCTGGAGCTCGGTCAGGGTGTGCGCGAACTCCTCAGTCCGACCTTTCGGGTAGAGCATCGCCGCCGATCGTCCCAGCGCCTTTTCGGCCGGGTAGCCGTAGAGCGCTTCGGCCCCGGGATTCCAGCTGGAAACAACACCCGCGAGGGACTGGCTGATAATGGCCTCGTCGGAAAACTCGACAACGCTCGCCAGGCGCGCGTGTTCTTCGTCGCGGCGCTTCATAGCGGTGATGTTGGTGAAAGTAACCACCGTGCCTTCGATACGGTTGTCCTGGGTGCGGTAGGGTTGAATCCGGCGCACGTACCACTCGCCGTCATCGGCCAGGACCTCTCGTTCCAGCGCCCGTAGGTCATCCATAACCCTGCGGCAGTCCGTTACCAGATCTCCGTCCGCATACCGGTGGGCGATGTCCGCGACCGCCCGCCCGAGGTCCGTTGGGATCAGGTGCATAAGCCTTGTGGTGGCAGGGGTATAGCGGCGGATGCGGAACTCGGGGTCCAGAAACAGGGTGGCGATATTGGTGCTGGAAAGCAGGTTGCTCAGATCGTTATTGGTGGCTTCCACCTCCACCACCTTGCTCTGGAGTTGATTGTTGACGGTGGTGAGTTCTTCGTTAAGGGACTGCAGTTCCTCGTGGGAGGCCTCCAACTCTTCGTTGCTGGACTGGAGTTCCTCGTTCATGGACATGACCTCCTCGTTGGAGGCCTTGAGTTCCTCGTTGGAGGTTTCCAGCTCCTCGATCGTGCTCTGCAACTCCTCGCGAGTGGTCTTGAGTTCGTCCTCCAACTGACGTACCACCGCAGCTTCCGGGCCGTGCCCGGGCTCGCGCTCCGGCGCTGGCCTGACCTGCTCCAGATCGTGCTGAAACGACACCAGCAACAGCCCTGCCACCAGCGCTGGCTTTTTCAGCGGGGTAACCGTTACCGTCACCGGAAACCGCATGCGGTCACGCCGGAGTTGGGCGCCGTGCAGGGTAACTTGGCGATTCTCGGCGACGGCCTGGTGGAGGGCGGCTCGGGTCTTCAGGCGCAACTCGTCGCGGGTCATTGCCATCAGGTCGTCGGTGAGTTCGCCGGGGGGGTGTCCCAATACGCCGAAGTGTCTCCGTAGACGTACAAAACTTGGTGCCGGCGAGTCACCAAGACCGATGCGGGGGCAAACGTCTCCACCAGCGCCTGCTGGGCCATGTCTGCAAGCTTCGGCTCGCGCCGCCCCAGTCCCCGCGCCAGAAAGCGCGGTACGGTCCGTTCCGCATCTCGGCTCAGGGGCACCTCCATCGCGCCGAGTTGGGACGGACCCTCGGGCTGGAAGATGCGCCATTTCTTGGACAGGGTGCGGAACTCTCGCTGCTGCTGGCCCAGGGTCTCGGAACTGCCCAGCACCAGGTAGCCGTCGGGATTCAGGGCGAAATGGAACAGCCGCAGGACCTTGTCCTGCAGTCTTGGCTCCAGGTAGATAAGCAGGTTGCGGCAGCTGATCAGGTCCAGCTTGGAAAAAGGAGGGTCCGCTATCAGGTTCTGAGAAGTGAACACCACCAGGTCGCGCAGCGATTTCTTGACCCGGTAACCAGCGCTCTCTTCGGTAAAAAACCCGCTCAGGCGCTCAGCGCTGATCTTTTCGGCTATATTTTCGGCGTAGAGTCCGGTCCGCCCAGCCGTGAGCGAATCGCGATCGACATCGGTGGCGAAGATAACCAGGTCGATTTCCTTCTGGGCCCGCGCAAATGCCTAGGCAAAAAGGATGGCCAGCGTGTAGGCCTCCTCACCGGTGGCGCAGCCCGGAACCCAAACCCGCACCGGCCGGTTATCGGCGTGCTTCGCCACGATAGGGGCAATGGCCAGTTCGGAGATGGAGGTCCATGCCTCGGCCTCTCGAAAGAAGCTGGTGACGCCGATAAACAGATCCTTGGCCAAGGCCCCAACCTCCTCGCCCCGCTCCCGCAGCCGTTGCAGATACGCATCGAAACTCTCGAGGCCAAGGATGCCCATACGCCGATGGATGCGACGTACGAGTGTCCCTTTCTTGTAACAGCGGAAATCGTGCCCGGTCTTGGCCAACAGCAGCGACAGAATGGCGGTCAGTGCATCTTGGCCCGTATCCAGGTCGGACAAGGTCCCCGGCCGTCGGTCAAGATTGTTGTGACGGAGGTAATTGAGAAGCACCTCGGGAATGCGCTCCAGCGGCAGCACCGCGTCCACCTGCCCGGTGGCAATGGCGCTCCGGGGCATGCCGTCGTACTGGGCGCTCTCCGGATCCTGCACCAGTACCATGCCGCCTGCGGCCTTGATCTCACGCACACCCAGGGTGCCGTCGGTGCCGCTACCACTCAAGATGATACCGATGGCCTGGTCCCGCTGGTCCGCGGCCAGTGAATACAGGAACTTGTCGATGGGCATGCGCGTGCCCCGCGCATCGCTGGGTGGCTTGATCAGCAATACGCCATCGCTCACCGTCATATAGGCATTCGGCGGGATGACATAGACGTGGTTGGGTTCCACCCCTAGGCCGTTTTCCACCTGCACCACCGACATCCTGGTGTACTTGGCGAGCAGGTCCGCCAGCAGGCTGTGGTGGTCGGCGTCCAGATGCTGGGTTACTACGAAGCCCATGCCGGTGTCCGCGGGCATGGCTTTGAACAGGGAGCGCAGGGCATCCAGCCCCCCGGCGGAAGCCCCGATTCCAACTATGGGGAAGCGCTTCGTGGACTGGCTTACTTCAAGATCAGCCTTCTTGGGGACAGTCCGTTTGTCCGCCTCATTATTATCCACGTCTCTGTTCCATCCGGCTTCTCGACCTGAACGGCAGGGCCGAAAAAGCGCCCCTGCTATCAGCTTAGTTCGGCCAATCGCAAATCGGCAAGCAGTTCCGTGTTTCCAAGAAATAGCACCAATGTGCCCAGGTAAAGCTATCGCCCCCGCTTCTCTGCAAATAGCATAGATTTATCCGCGGTTGGACGCCGATCCCCATCGGCCGCATTCGGCATTTTGGAGTAACTGACCGGCACCCCACTTTACCGATTACGCCACCCGAAGTCAGTTGGCCCGCCCGGCCTTTTCGGCATTCGTTGTGGATCGGGATTGTGGCGGGGCGGGAGGTTCCTGGGAAAACGCGGGAAAAAGCCATCCCTGGCATACTCCGGCATGGCGCCCGGGCGCAGCCCGGCGCGCGCGGGATTGAAGTCAGCCGCGGTTCATGCCGTTGAGGTCTTCGAACGCCTGCAGCAGCCGCGCCACCATGGCCTGCTCGCCGGCGCGCAGCCATTTGCGGGGGTCGTAGTACTTCTTGTTCGGCTTGTCGTCGCCGTCCGGATTGCCGATCTGGCCCTGCAGATAGTCGTGGTTCTTGGCCTCGTATTGGCGCACTCCGTCCCAGGTGGCCCACTGGGTATCGGTGTCGATGTTCATCTTGACCACGCCGTAGGAGATGGCCTCGCGGATCTCTTCGCGGGCGGAGCCGGAGCCGCCGTGGAACACGAAGTTCACGGGGCGCTCCCCGGTGCCGAACTTCTCCTGGATATGGCTGCTGGGAATTGTCCAGAATCTTCGGCGTCAGCTGCACGTTGCCCGGCTTGTATACGCCGTGCACGTTGCCGAAGGAGGCGGCCACGGTGAAGTTGGCGCTGATCCGGCTCAGGCGCTCGTAGGCCAGCGCCACGTCTTCGGGCTGGGTATAGAGGGCGGAGTTGTCGAGACCGGTGTTGTCCACGCCGTCCTCCTCGCCGCCGGTGACCCCGAGTTCGATTTCCAGGGTCATGCCGATCTTGGCCATGCGCTCCAGGTAGCGCTCGCAGGTGGCGATATTGTCTTCCAGGGGTTCGGCGGAGAGGTCCAGCATGTGGGAGCTGAACAGGGGCTTGCCGGTGGCGCGAAGTGGCGCTCGCCGGCATCCAGCATGCCGTCGACCCAGGGCAGCAGCTTGCGGGCGGCATGATCGGTGTGCAGGATCACCGCCACCCCGTAGGCCTCGGCCATGCTGTGCACATGCTGGGCGCCGGAGACCGCGCCCAGCACCATGGCATCGTCCGCGGGGCAGCCCTGACCGGCGTAGAAGCCGGCTCCGCCGCTGGAGAACTGCACGATGATCGGCGAATTGGCCTGGGCCGCCGCCTCGAGTACCGCATTCACCGAGTCGGTGCCCACCACGTTCACCGCCGGCAGGGCAAATCCCTCGGCCTTGGCATGGTCAAATACCTTCTTTACATCATCCCCGGTGACTACCCCGGGGCCTACCAGATCGAGCACACCCGCCATTGCTTGTCCTCCTGAACGTTATCGGTTGGATGGGTTCGCCATGGTTATACTCCGGCGCCGGGGGAAGTCAATGACAGCTCGGTTACGCCACCGCTCGACCCGCCCCGACCGGCGCCAAAAGAGGTCGCCTGTCCCGCTATAACGAGGATAAACTGCGTGAGCCGTAGGAAAATCGAGTGACCGGGTCAATACCGCCACGTCGGCGTTCCGGCACCGTCCACGGCGATGCGGTAGCCGAAATCGTTATCAACCCCGCCAAATAGGTGGATTGAACCAGTTCGGTCGCTTCGATGGCGTGACGGGCCTGCTCGTAAGCCTCCCAAAGCCCCTGGGGGGCCTGCGCAGGCGCGGCCAGTGCCTGCGTACAGGAGATCAGTCCGATGAGTAAAAACCAGCCTGCGTGCTTCGATTTCATTGCTCCCCCTCCTTCGATGGCGCCGCGGTGCGGGCCGAATTCAAGCCAGGGAAACCTGAAATCCTTACTGCGCGGTCCTTGGTTTTCTTCCCTCGACCGATTGCAGTGAACTTCCTTTCACCCTAGGCCTCTGATATGCCCTTTTCCATGACCTTAAACATATAAAGGTTATTGTTTCTCGCCACCGACGCGATCTTCGGCTCGTCCACTACGCGCCCGGCGGAGAGCAGCAACGAAGCGGAAAAAACGGGAGGGTCTTTCTTCTTGCCTGTTTCTTGGGGGGCTCCAGTGTCCGCAGCAGCAACGTGACGCTCGCGGTTGGAGAGGATTTCTTGGAGGTGCTCGACTGTTGCCGTAAGACGCCGGATGATTCCAGAGTCCCGAACTCAGCAGTGGAATCGATTGACCAAAACGCAAGTCCCGTCGTGATTCAAATTCGAAAAACTGGTACGTAAAAGCAAGCGCCAGGATGCGCTTTTTTGGTGGAATGTTGCCGCTGAGTGCGCCGTGAGTGCGCCTTATTGAAGTTTTTCCGGGAGAACAGCCGGGGTTACCCATTCCCTGTAACCCACTGTTTTATTTGGCGGAGAGGGTGTCCGCCGCACCGCCTTCGAGCAATCCCGCCCGGATCAAGGCCTTAGCGCCCCCAACTCCCTGTACAGACTACAAGTTTAACCTGTAGACTGGTCCCCTAGCGCACTTTTCGGCCCGATAGAATAGGCCAAAAAGTGTCGGGGACATTCTGGCGATATGGGGGACATTTTGATGGGCAGATTGACCGCTACATTCTGCAGGACGGCACCGGATGGACGCCATGGTGATGGCGCCGGTCTCTACCTTTGGGTCAGGGGCGGGTCGAAGCTGTGGATATACCGATTTCAACTCAATGGAAAACGCCGGGATCTCAGCCTGGGCCCGTATCCCCTGGTGACCCTGGCCGAGGCCCGGGAGGCCGCCTACCAGGCGCGTAGGCTGGTCAAAGTCGAGAAGCTGGACCCTGTGTTGTCTCGGCGCCGATCGCGCTCCCTGCGCTTCGCTGAGGCGGCGCAGAAGTGCATCCGGGCCAAGGCCCCTGGCTGGAGCAATGCGAAGCATGCAGAACAATGGGCCAGCACCCTGCAGGCGTACGCTTTTCCTGTCCTGGGGGCGCTCGATGTGGCCGAGGTGGCCACCGACGAGGTGGTGGCCGCGCTCAAACCCATCTGGAGCGATAAACCGGAGACCGCTTCCAGGGTGCGACAGCGCATTGAGGCGGTGCTCGATTTCGCCAAGGCCGCCGGGTATCGGGAAGGCGAGAATCCGGCCCGATGGCGAGGGCACCTGGATCAACTGTTGCCCGCGGTCTCGAAGCGTAAGCGGGTGAAGCACCACGCCGCCCTGCCCTATGCCGAGGCGCCCCGGTTTTGGGCCGACCTGGCCAAGCGCAAGGGGATATCCGCCGCGGCACTGCGCTGGACGATTCTCACCGGCTGTAGGACTGGCGAGACCCTGGGCGCGCGATGGGGTGAAATCGCCGATGGTGTCTGGACGGTACTCACCGCTCAGGACGAAGACCTCCACCGAGCACCGGGTACCGCTATCTCCCGCCGCCCTGGAGCTGCTGGCCGGGCTGAAGCGCCGCGGTGCACTAGGTGCTCCCTGGAGCCAAGGGCCAGCAGCTGTCCGATATGGCCATGCTGTCGCTGTTGCGGAAGCTCCGGCCGGCCTGACTGTCCACGGGTTTCGATCGACGTTCAGGGACTGGACCGCAGAGCAGACCGATGCGCCCCACCATGTGGCCGAGCAGGCCCTCGGGCATGCCATAGCCGGAGAGGTGGAGCGGGCATATCGCCGCGGGGATTTATTGGCCAAGCGCGCCGAGCTGATGGAGCAGTGGGCTGTGTTTTTATACAGCGAGGGAAAACCCTTATAAAGGACCAACCCACCGGAAATAGCTTTTACGTCAATAGGTTGCGACGCACTCTTGAGAGTTTACAACGCCTCCGTTGTGCGTAGCTCTCCCATTGCCAGGCACTGTAATCTGGGCTCCCCAATCGCAACCCGGAGACTAGAAAATGCAACAGCAACCGCAGCAGAAGATTTTTATCAGTAGGCCATGAAGCCCAGCGCCTGGGCCTGGGTGACGTCACAAGTGCAGCTCCAACTGATGGACTCGGGCATGCTCCCCATGCCCTCGGCAGATGACCGAGCGCATCCGCGGATGGCTGGCCCGCGACCTGGAGGCCGCCATTCTCAGATGGGAGGAGTCCGACCTGTCGAAGGTGCGCCGCTGACCCCTATAACGAAGTGAGGCCCCGGAGCCGATTTTGGCAACCCCGGGGCCTCGGTTCCTTTCCGACCACGAAAAGGAAAACACTACATGAAACCCAAGCATAGCAGCACCCCGGGCGCCGGCAAAGCGCTGCTTATCCGTCACCAATCCGCGGCCCCTCCCGCCCCTGGACCTATTGCGGGCCCGCCTGGATTACGAACCCGAGACCGGGATCTTGCGCCGGCGCGAAAGAGCATTGAATACATTCCCCACCGAGGGGGCGGGGAAAGTCTGGAACTCCCGCTTCGTTGGAAAGGTGGCGGGCTGGCGCATGAGCCACGGGTATCTTCAGATCTCGATTGACGGTCACACCTACCTGCTGCACCGCGTCGCCTCTACCTAGGGACCGGGGTTGATCCTGGAGGTGCTCAGATCGACCATATTGATGGAGATCCATCAAACAACGCGCTCGCTAACCTGCGCCTCGCTACGCACACCCAAAATGGCCGCAACTGTCGGGCTGTCGGGGATTGCACTCTCGGGGTGTCTTGGTCCGATAGGGACGGCATCTATAAGGTGCAGATCAGGGTCCGCCCAGTAGGAGATATCTGGGTCCTTCGCCTGTAAGTTTGAAGCCGAGCGCGTCTGGCGCAAAGCATCCCTCCGCCTGCACGGCGATTTTTCCCCTGTCCATCAAGCGCACTATTGGATCGACTGTGCCCTCAAGCTCCACGGCAAAACGCTGACCGCCGAGGACCTCTATCTGCTGGGCGACTGGAGCCGGAAGTATCCGCAACCGAGAGTAAGCTGGAGGCCCAAAATGGGTGAAGTAATCAGCATGGACGAGCGCCTCGGCTGGACCTGGGTCGATGCCGAGGATCAGCTGGACGACGATGGCCTGCTGGCTGGGGGCGTAATGTGGGAGAAGCAGACGCCCGAGGGGGTTTTCGTGCTGCCGATGATTCCGGCATCCCTGGCCAGCGTCGAGATTATCCCGCCGGCACGAGGGCGGGGCTGCGGGGAGCTGATCGCCGCCACGCGCTGCGGGCGCGTCGCGATTATCCACCGCAACCCGCGCGGGGAGATGGTACTTAGGGCGGTGCTTACTAACGTATTGGGCGCGCTGTATTGCCTGGGGCTGGAGGGATCGCCCTGGGATATGCATCTGGCGCAGGAACAATTGAGGGTAGATAAGCAAAATGCAATAACGGGTTTAACCCCGCAAAAAGTAGGCCCCGGTAGCTGCTCGACTGCCGGGGCCCAGGAGTGTCCCACCCACCAAAGGAGAACACATTGTGAAGTGTAACAAAATCGGGCAAGTATTGCCCACCATCGAGGTCAACAATAAGCAGTTCGCCAAAGGCATTTTCGGTAAGCAGTGGCGACGGGTCCTGGCCTGTTGGTTCGAGCAGGATCCGGGCGCACTCACCGATAAGAACCTGCGCCAGTTGTGGACCGCCGCCCCGATGCGCCAGATCCGCGAGAAGTTGATCCAGCGCAAGCGCAACAACTATTTTGTGGTGTCGCTGTTCCGCACCATCAACTGATGGCCGGGGCTCACCGTTTCGCCGCCGCAAAGACCTATTCGAGGCCCAGTACCTGGTGGTGGTCGACGACGTCGGCACCGAGGGCTCCGCCAAAGTGGACCCGCAACGCCTGGCCGACCTTGGCCTACCGCCGCCGAGCTACCGCCTCGAGACCTCCCCGGGCAATGAGCAGTGGGGCTACCTCTTGAGCGTACCCGAGGAGAACCCGCACCGCATTGACGCAGTGGTGAACGCCTTCGTTCTCGCCGGCATCACCGAGGACGGGCTCGACCCGGGCATGAAGGGGGTGACCAGATATGTCCGCTTCCCGATGGGCTCGAACACCAAGGCCAAATACCGGGACAAGAAGGACAATCCCTTCACCTGCGCCATGCGCGAGTGGGACCCCGAGCGCCGGTACTCTATCGAGGCGCTTGCCGAGTGCGTGGGGGCGGATCTCGGCGCCGCCGACGTCCAGCAATATGGCGGGTTCGTCGATGCCGCAGGCGCCACGGGTTCGCATGCCGATCTGATCCAGCGCACTGAGGATTTGGGGCTGGCCAAGGGCTGGAACAGCAAGGGCAACCTGGAGGTGACCTGCCCATGGGTGGACGGCCACACCGATGGGGTGGACGATGGCGCCGCGATCCTGTTCTTCGAGAAAGGCCCGGTGTTCCGATGTCACCACGGGCATTGTGAGCGCCGCGGCATCGGCGACTACCTGGGCAAGACCGGGGTGATGGCGTCTGAAGCCCTGGCCGCCGAGGAGGATCCTTTCCGGTGTCGCCACCGAGGAGAGCCTGCTGATGGAGCAGATCGCCGCCGCCAATGGGATGGAGAACTCGGGCGATTTCCTGAAGCTAGACGAGCAGTCAGTCGCCGCCGCCAATGATGCCTTTGAGGCGGCGGAGACGGGAGTCCGGCTGACCTCCTGAAGGAGGCCCAGAAGGGCTACTTCTCGGCGCATAGGGCATTCGGCAAAGTCCGAGCGCCCCGATACCTGGTGTACCCGCTGATCGAGCATAAGGCCCTTGGGATGCTGTTCGGGCGGTCCGGGGCTTACAAGTCGTTCCTGGCCATGGATCTGGCCCTGTCCATCGCGTTCGGTGTTCCGTTCCAGGGTCACAAAGTCCACCGGGGGCCAGTGCTCTACCTGGCCGGCGAGGGCATAAGCGGGCTGCGCCGCCGGATCAACGCCTGGTACATCTCCAAGGGCTTCACCGAGGCGCCATCGCGCGAGGGTGGCGACCTGTACGCCTGCAGGGCACCCATGGACCTCTCCGACGCCACGAAGAGGGCTGAGGCCGAGGCCCAGATCAGAACCCTGGTGGAGCACTATCACGGAGTTGGCGTCCGACCCAGTTGGCAGTCATCGACACCCTGTCGGCAATGTCTAGCGTGGACGAGAACGCCAACGCCGAGGTGGCCAAATTCCTGCGCCAGCTGGCTAAGACCTTCCGCAAGCAGCTGGGGTGCACTGTGCTGGTGGTGCACCATACCGGCCACGAGGGCACCCGGGAGCGCGGCGCCTACGCCCTGAGGGGCAGCAATTGGT
>CAVWCW010000007.1:120000-282932 GCA_963753615.1 uncultured Gammaproteobacteria bacterium | reverse complement strand
CTGTCACCGATTGATTCTGACCCCAGACAGACCCTACCATTGGCATGAACCATGGTCGGGCGCCAGACGTATACCCGGGTTACTTTGTAAGGGCAAGCCTCATGCACATAGAATTCTACGGCGCGACCAGCGGGGTAACCGGCTCCTGTCATATCCTGCGGGCCAATGGCGAGACCATCCTGCTCGATTGCGGCCTGATCCAGGGCCGCCGCGAAGAGACCGAAAAAAACCGTCAGCCTTTTCCATTCGCTCCCGAAGAGATCAGCGCGGTCGTACTCAGTCACGGCCACATCGACCACTCGGGTCGGATCCCGCTGCTGGTCAAGCAGGGCTACCAGGGCCCTATCTACATGCAGAATGCCACAGCGGATCTGTGCGACATCCTGCTGCAGGACTCGGCGTATCTGCAGGAGAAGGATGCGCAGTACGAGAACAAGTGGCGCAAGCGCAAGAACAAGCCGTTCATCGAACCCCTGTACACGGTCGACGATGCGCGCAACGCACTGGGTAATGTGATCAGCCTGCGTTACCGGGAGAAGAAAGAGATCCTGCCGGGCATCGAGATTCGCTACCAGGATGCCGGGCACATCCTCGGGTCGTGCAGCGTCGAGATCTGGCTGAACGAAAACGGCAAGCAGCGCAAGGTCGTCTTCAGCGGTGACCTTGGTCAGTACGACACGCCGATTACTCAATGATCCCTCGGTGATCGAAGAGGCCGACCACGTGATCGTCGAGAGCACCTACGGCAACCGCCTTCACCGCGACCGGCAGGCCACGATCGACGAGATCGGCGAGATCATCAGCGAGGCGGCACACCAAAAGGGCAACCTGCTGATCCCCGCTTTTTCGATCGGCCGCACCCAGGAGATTCTATACTACCTGGGCAAATACTACGACGAATGGGAACTGGATCGCTGGCACGTGTTTCTGGACAGCCCGATGGCGATCCGGGCCAGCAAGGTCTATTGGGACTACCCGCACCTGTACGACGAAGAGGCGACTAAGCTACGCAAACGCGTCAACGAGATGCCGCACCTGAGAAATCTGCGCCTGACACCGTCACCGCAGGAATCGATGGCGATCAACCAGATCAAGAGCGGGGCCATCATCATCTCCGCCAGCGGGATGCTGACGGGGGTCGCATCGTCCATCACCTGAAAAACAATATCTCGCGCAGCGGTGCGCACGTGATGATCGTCGGCTACCAGGCCAACGGCACCATGGGCCGCGCGCTCGTCGACGGCAAAGCCGACGGTGAAGATTCATGGTAAGGAATACCCGGTCAAGGCGAGCGTGCATACGGTCGGCGGTCTGTCTGCGCATGCCGATGTGGACGACCTGACCCGCTGGATGGGCAATTTCAGGACCAATCCCCAGGTGCATGTGGTGCACGGAGAGCCGGAGGCCAAACAGGCCTTCCGCGACCGGCTCGACGCCGAACTGCACCTGAAGGCCGATGTGCCAGGTCCCGGGGAGATACTTGAACTGTAGACCGGTCCAGGATCAGCAGGCCCCGCTCGCAACGGATCAACAACAACGGAGGAAAAGGGAACGCCAATTGTTGCGGCCCGGTAATTAGGCGCCAGGCTCGGTTTGTATTCAGAATATACAAATCGACCCTGGCGCGTTTCGATTCTAGCCCGTTTCAATTCTATAGCCTTGTCCGATCAGGCTACGGATGAAACGGTGCATTGCGTCAGCAAGTCACCGAATTCCTGCGCTGGCACTGGCTTCCCAAACAGGTAACCCTGCGCCTCTTGACATCCATGCTTGCGGAGGAAGTTCACCCGGAGCTACTGGGTGGGAGCTACTGGGGACAGACCAGAATGGCACTTACTTAACGGCAAGCGGCTGATCTAATGAGGAAAAAAGGCTGACCAAGGTGATAGAGTGGTTGTAGCCAAACACCCACCCATCACCCGAGAGGTCAGCCTACATGTATCCTAGCCAACGCGCTCGCGCGCAGCAATGCCAACAGATCAGCCGGCGGGTGGACGATAGCGATGCCTACGCGTTCTTCAATCTGCTTACCGGTCCAGCATGGTTTGACCGAGTGGAGTCCCTGCTGCCGGAGCACCGTGAGCGTCTGTTTCCGCCGACCGAAACGCTGTCGATGTTCTTGGGTCAGGCACTGAGTGCGGATCGCTCCTGTCAACAGGCGGTCGATGAGGTGGCGGTCAAGCGCCTTAGCGGTGGGCTGCCGGTCTGTAGCACCCATACCGGTGCCTATTGCAAGGCCCGCCAGCGCTTGCCGCTGGAGCTGGTTCGCTCGCTGCTACGGTTCAGTGGCCGGGAGATGGCCGAACAGGCCTCGCCGGCATGGCATTGGCGGGGACAACCGGTGCGCCTGGTCGATGGCACCACGGTACCGATGCCGGACACGCCGGCCAATCAGGCGGCCTACCCGCAACCGCGCAGCCAGAAACCGGGCTTGGGTTTCCCTCTGTGTCGCTTGCTGGGGCTGGTATGCCTGGGTAGCGGCTCGGTGCTCAACGCCGCCATGGGTCCCTATCGAGGCAAAGGCGGTGATGAGCAATGCTTGCTGCGCTCGGTGCTCGATACCCTGGAATCCGGCGACCTGCTGTTGGGCGACGCCTACTTCGCCACCTATTTTCTCTTGTGCACCTTACGCGAACGCGGCATCGACGGCGTGTTCGAACAGCAGGGTGCACGCCGGCGCAGCACCGACTTCCGCCGTGGCCGACGACTCGGCGCGCGCGACCACCTCATCGAGTTACCCAAGCCAAAGATCCGTCCGTCGTGGATGTCTGCGCAGGACTACGACAGCGCCCCCGAGCGGCTGACCGTGCGCGAGTTATACACCGGTGGGAAGATTTTGGTTACCACCTTGCTGTGTCCGCAGCACACGCCAAAAGCCGAACTCAAGGCGCTGTATCGGCAGCGATGGCACATTGAACTGGATCTGCGCAACATCAAGACCACGCTGGGCATGGATCGGCTCAGTTGCACGACGCCCGCGATGGCGGAAAAGGAGATCTGGATCTATCTGCTGGCCTACAACCTGATCCGCGTGATGATGGCGCAAGCGGCGGTACTCGCCGAGTGCTTACCGCGCCAGATCAGCTTCAAGCATACCGTGCAGCTGTGGATCCATTGGCACCGCTCAGGAAGGGACTGTGACGAAGAGCGACGCACCACCTTGCTGATTCTGATTGCTCAACAGCGGGTCGGAAACCGACCCGGAAGAATCGAGCCAAGAGCCGTGAAACGACGCAATAAGCCCTATCCACTCTTAACCAAACCCCGCTCGGACGCCAGAGCCGAAGTTCGAAAACATGGCCACCCGAAGAAGCTTAAGTAAGTGCCATTCGGGACAGACCACGATTGTTTACTGCTTGGTAACTAGCCCGCTTGCGGCCTCGCCCCGGTTCTGCGTGCTCACATCCAGGCCGGGCCCGGTGACACGGCGCTCCGAGCCCTGACTGGCGGCTCGGATGCCCTGGCCGGGCGGTGGCGAAGCCGCCTGCGGCTCTATTGTTGGCGGGTCCCCGCCAGCCACTTGGCGGCGGCGACGGCGGCTTGCCCCAGGGCCAGACCGCCGTCGTTGCTGGGGACCCGCTCGTGGCTGAGAACCTCCAAGCCGGACGCCGCCAGCTGGCCGGATACCGCCTCGAACAGGGTTTTGTTCTGAAAAACGCCACCGGACAGCGCAACCGAGCTCACCCCCTGTTCCCGCGCCAGGCGCCAGGCCAGTCCGGACAGCGCCGCCGCCAGGCCGGCGTGGAAGCGGGCGGCAATCCTGGGCGCCTCTACGCCGCGCCGGAGATCGGCCAACAGCGCTTCCCACATGGGCCGCGGGTCCAACTCCAGCATCCCGCGTCCTGGAGCCACCGCGAAGGGGTAGACCCCGCCCTCGGGTCCGTCGGCAGTCAGCGCCAGCGCCTCCAGTTCGATCGCCGCCTGGCCCTCGTAGCTGACGGACTCCCGGCTCAGGCCCAGGGCTGCTGCCACCGCATCGAACAGGCGCCCGCAGGAACTGGTCAGCGGACTGTTGAGCCCGCGCGCGAGCATGGTGGCCAGCATGTCCAAGGGCTTGCGCTGCAGGAACTCGGTGAGTTCCAGTTCGACGAACTCGGCAACGAATCGCTCCCAGCCCAAATGGGTGGCGATCTGCGCATAGGTGTTGCGCCAGGGTTCCAGGATCGCCCGGGTAGCTCCCGGCATGGGTGCGGGCTTCAGGCGCGCGAGGCGGCGGTAACCGCGATAGTCGGCGAGCAGGAACTCGCCGCCCCAGATCGTGCCGTCGTCCCCGAAACCCAGTCCGTCCAGGGCGATGCCGATGACCGGCCCCGCATCCAGTGCGCGCCCGGTTTCGGCGAGTACGCTGGCGATATGCGCGAAGTGGTGCTGCACGGCGATCAATTCCAGGCCCTCGGCTTGAGCCAGTTCGCGGCCCAGCCGGGTAGAGCGGTAGTCCGGATGCAGGTCGACCGCCAGCAGCCTGGGGTTGTGTCGATACAGGTCGCGGTACAAGGCGATGGTGCGCCGGTACTCGGCGGCGGTTCGGGCGTCTTCCAGGTCGCCGAGGTGTTGGGACAGGATCGCCCGCCCGTCTTCGAGCAGGCAGATCGTGTTCTTCAATTCGCCGCCCAGGGCCAGTATCGGCGGTGCCTGTTCGAATCCGGGCGGCAAGGGCAGGGGGGTTGGCGCATAGCCCCGGGCGCGCCGCAGCAGGCGCGGGCGGCCGCCCATGCACCGCACCACCGAATCGTCGACCCGATTGACGATCTCGCGGTCGTGCAGCAACCAGTAGTCCGCCAGCCCCCGCAAGCGCTGCCCGGCCTCGCCGTTGTCGATGCATTGGGGCTCTTCGCTGAGGTTGCCGCTGGTCATCACCAGGGGACTGTCCCAATTCGCAAGCAGCAAGTGGTGCAGCGGGCTGTAGGGCAGCATGAAACCCAGGCTTTGCTGGCCGGGGGCGAGGTCCGGGGCGAGTTCTGCGGCAGCAGCGCCGGCCGTCAGCAGCAGGATCGGCGCGGCCGGGGACTCCAGCAGGCGTTGCGCAGCCGCATCCAGGTTGGCGTAGCGCCGGATCACCTCAGGGTCCCGCGCCATCAGGGCAAAGGGTTTGCGGAAGCGGCGCTTGCGCGCGCGCAGTTCGCGCACCGTCTCGGCGTTGGCCGCGTCACAGGCCAGGTGAAAGCCGCCGATACCCTTGATGGCAAGGATCCGCCCCTGCGCCAGCAGGCGGCTGGCGGCGGTGATGGCGTCCCGGTCGTCGAACGGGACCGGCTGTCCCAGGGCGTCCTGCAGCCAGACCTTGGGGCCACACACCGGGCAGGCGTTCGGCTGGGCGTGGAAGCGGCGATCCGCCGGGTCCTCATACTCGCGCCGACAACTCGCGCACAGCGCAAAGGCCGCCATGCTGGTGTTGGCGCGGTCATAGGGAATGCCCCGCACGATGCTCAGGCGCGGTCCGCAATGGGTGCAGTTGGTGAACGGGTAGCGGTAGCGGCGGTTGGCGGGATCGAAGACTTCCTGCTTGCAGGCGGCGCAGGTAGCGGCATCGGCGACTACCCCGGTCCGAACGGCGCCCGCGTCGCTGGATAGGATGCGGAAATTCTCGGCTTCGAGCGGCTCTTTCAGCGCGGATCGTTCGAGCGAGTCGATATGCGCCAGGGGCGGGCACTGCTCCCGCAGCAATCGGCAGAAGCGGTCGATGGCTGCGGCATCGCCGCGCACCCGGGCCAGTACGCCCTCGCCGTCGTTTCGGACGTCTCCGCGCAGGCCGCATTGCCGGGCAAGCCGCCACACCGTAGGCCGGAACCCGACGCCCTGTACCTGGCCGCGAACCCGGATCGCTTCGGTAGTCAACGGACGGCGTCATACCGTGCAGGGATCGAAGATGCGGACGATCTGCCGAGCCGCCACCCGGGTGGCTTCGTGCTGCTGCAGGGGCACCCCCGAGAATGCGAGGAGGCGGCCGCGCATCGGCTGGCGCGCGCCGATGCGCGGGTAGCGCGCACCGGCGGAACCGGGCATGAAGCGTCGGTGGCAACGGCCAAAGCGCGGAGTCATTTTTCCGATTCTCAGCTTCCGCTCCGCCACATGCGCGCGGTCCGCCGACATTTCGGCGTCCCGGTGGCTCCGGTCTGATGGTCAGATATCAAGCGGGGTCTTTGCCTCCTGTACAGTGATGTTGGGCGCCGAATGCGTGCAAATCAGCGTCTGAGACCTGCTATGGCCGCAAGACTACTGAATAGTGGGGATTTCGTGGTTCGCTTGCAACAGATGGTTGGCAGTCTGAGTGGCTCCGACGTGACCACATCAACAAGGGCCGATTGATGTGTCTGGCACGGAACCTGAAACAATATGGCGTCTGATGGCAACCCGGACGCTGCAGAATCCTTGGAGGCGTAACGGCGAAGCGCAAGGCGCGCAGTCGGGCACCTGCGTCTCAAATGTCGGGCATCTTCCCGCCGCTGGTCCTTCCCTCCCGGTCTTTGTGCGTCCCGCCGGGCCTTTTCCGCGCTGACCTTCGCATGGCCCTGACCTCAGAGGGAGTCATCCGCTATTGGACTGGCGGCAAAAAAAATCCCATTATTACGAAACGATTACAAAACCGAAAACGAGAAACCAGAGGAGGTGGAGCCAGTGTCCAACCCGGAGAAATCACTCAAGAGCCTGTCATCGGTCGTGAAAGGCCTGCTCGAAACCGCGCAAGCCCAGAGCGAAGTAGCGAAAGCCCAGGGACAGGTGGCCACGGCGCAAGCGGAAGCCCAGGCGGAAACCGCAAAGGTCAGAGCCAAAGCCGCGAAGGCGGAGGCGCTCGCCGCCCAATTGCAGGCGGAGGCGCAGGCGAACACGGCTCAGGCTCAGGCGGATATCGCCAAGGCGCGCAGAATGGCGGCAGAGGATAAAAAGTCAGCGGAACGGGAGGTTGCAGCCGCCCAGGCTCAGATCGAAAAGATACGCAAGGAGGCTAAAGCCGAGAACGAACGCATCGGGAAGGAAGCGGCCGCTGGGATCGCAGCTGCCAAGAAGGCGGCTAAATCAGAGATCGAGCGTGCCAGGAAAGAAGTCCTCGCCGAGGCCGAAAAGAAGATCGCCGAAGCCCAGGAGGTCTTGGCAGTAGAGGCCATAGCGCAGACCGAAACCGCAGAGGCACAGGCGGAAACGGCTCGCGCTCAGGCAAAAACCGCAGAGGCTCAGGCTCGAACTGCGCAGGCCTTGGCGCAGGCGACGTCCAAGGAGCAAAGCAACGCGGCGGCCGCGGAGCGAAAGGCGCAAGAGGCCCGGGCCGTCGCCACTATCGCAGAAGAACGGGCGAAGGCGGCGCAGAAGCGCGTGATCGAACTTACCGGGTCAGCCATAAAAGCGGCACCGCAGTCGAAATCGAAAGCGCCGACCGGAGCTAAACCCGCGCCGTCCGAAGCGGCGAACACCTCCCCGGTCAAAAAGCGCGCAGCAACGCAAAGCAAGGTGGCGCCCAAGCGCGGTGGTTCGTCCTCCTAATCGCTACGAAAGGGGAAACCGCGGGGCTGCGCTCGTATTCGAGCCTGGCTCCGGTCTTTCCCGGGAGCCTCACCTTAGGCCGAAATATGCGGGTTGAACCGAGCAAGACCGTTTGACCGCTCCATTCTGACAGTAAGGTACTCAAATCAAGAAACGAGCCTTTGATTTATCCCTTCACCGGTTCGGCGATCCACCCTACGGGGGGGCATGGCAGGTTGTCGGCGGCGTATGGTCCGGTCCTGTTCCAGACGGAACCTGACATTTCCCACACCCCTGTGGGTCGCTGCGTTGCAACTCCTTGGAATATAGAGACTATTCCGCGTTGTTGCGCCTCGCCCTTCGCCCCTGCCTGCGCACCCTCCACCCGGTCCAATTGCTCATTTTGGGTTAAAGCCGATCGAGCCCCCTTGACCAACAGGGGGTTGACTCGGTGCTTTCCTCAAACTACACCTGCGCCGAGGTCGCCGGCGCCACGGACCCGGGAAGGCAGACGGCGCGCGGGGTGATCTTCGCGCCGCAGTTGAGCACTTGAATCCGTATCTGCTGCGGGTCGTGTAACGTCTCGTCTTCTATCCGCAGCGCCACCATGGGTTTGCTATCGAGAGGCGCGGTCTGAATAATACGGGCTAGACCAGGGTCTTCGAAGATTTGGTGACGATATACCCCAGTGAAAATCTGGTTTGCCCGCCCTTGGCCGTAATGCCGGATTATTGAGGAGCAGGAGTTGAGCAAAGAATATACTGAAGAGTTCATGGTGGATTTCGGTGAAGACGGCAAAAATTTGTTGCCTGTAGTCACGCAGGACAGTACTAGCAAAGAAGTCCTTATTTTGGCTTTTGTGAACAAGGAGGCCTTTGCCGAAACCGTTAAGAGCGGCTATGCGACCTATTGGAGCCGCAGTCGCCAGGAGCTGTGGAAAAAGGGCCTTACCTCGGGGGACATGCTGAAAATCGACGATATACTGATTAATTGCGAACAAAATTCGTTCGTCTATCTGGTCACGCCCCAAGGGAAGGGCGCGTGTCATGCCAAAAAGGACGACGGAAGCCCTCACAAATCTTGCTACTATCGCAGCATTGTAGATGGCGTTCGATTGAGATTTAACGAGAAATAGCACTGTCCACTCGGAATGTGCGAGAAATGTGTGAATACATACTTATCAGCCCTGGAAAAAGTTTCTGAATGAACAATACTCAACTGGTCATCGGCATGCCTGCCGGCTCATTGGCAAACCCGAATCGTGGCGGCAATCTCATTAAGTTGCTGGAAGACTCGGGTTTTAAGACGAAGGGCTACGAAAAAGGTGGGCCTAGTAGTTTTTCGACCGTGAATTTCCTATTCGGCTGGGACGGGCGTCCTCAGGAGTTTGGTGCTCAATTGGGGATAGGAGAGCTTGACGTAGCCCTCGCCGGAGACGATTGGATTCAGGAACGCATCTTGGAGTTGAAGATTGAATACAGCACCGAGATAGCGCCGACGAAAATCCAGACCTTGGACCGTGGAGGCGTGCGTATAGTAGGGATTGTCAATGACGATAACGATTTCGGCACCACCGAAGAGTTTCTCAAAGATCTCTGTAGCCGGAAGAAGTTGATTACTGCGGTTTCCGAGATGCCCTATTTGGCCCTGAACTGGTTACAGAATGCGCTCAAGGAAATCGGCTTGTACCAGGAGTTCTCGGACTTTTCGGTGCAGAAGTACAAGACACCGTCCAAGGTCGAAACGGGCATCGTCATATACGAAACCTGGGGAAAGACGGAAGCAAAGATCAAAAACGGCGGCGCAGATATTGGGCTGGAAATTACACAAACGGGCAGTGCTATTCGAAACTACGGTTTGAAGATTATCGATACCATTATGGAATCGGAAACCGGTGTTTGGGTGAATCCGAATATTCGGGATGATCCCGCCAAGGTCGATCTGCTGCGTATGTTTCTGCTGAACCTCTATGGCGCGGTGAACGCGGAGAACAAGGTAATGATAATGTTCAATGTCAGAAAGGAACATGCGGACAGAATCCACGATTATCTTGATGAGAACAACCTCTTCGCGGACGAACCCACGATCAATAAGGGTGAGGATTATTACGTGTACAGCATTCAGGTCGATATATCGGACAGCAATACACCGGTGGCGCGGATACGGTACATGTTGGCGACGCTGGGCGCGAGAAATATCGATACCATCCCCATTGAATCATCCATTCCCGGTATTAATGTGATTGGATTCGTCGAGTAAGGATATTCCATGCAATGGCTCGCACCGTTCATTGCCCCGACCGGGGGAGCGGCGCGATTTCGGGAGGGGCTAGCCCTTCCTCTGCATACCATGCTTCCCAGGCAACGCACTGCGTTCGCTTGGGGAAACGCTGATGAAAGTCCTCCTTGGCATTTTTTCAGCACGGCTTTCGAAAACGCGGTTTCCGAAAGCCCGCCATTTTCAGGCGGTTGGACGCCTGAAAATGGCGGGGCATCCTGCCCCCCGCACGAGAAACGCGATGAAATCAGCGTTTCCTTGGGGTCCCACATCTTTGGTTGAGCGCATCGGCCGCCACGGCTGAGGCGGCGTCTCCGCCGCCATGGTAAGCCGGCAGCGCGTTGCCGAGCCTGGACTATACTCTTCAGGACCGGAGTCTACAGCGCGAGGCTAAGCCGTGCGGCGTTCCACCTTGCTGCCACAGCGGTTGATGACGGTCTTCCTGATCGGCTTTCTGCTGCTCTTCTCTCCTATCGTCGGCTTGTTCGAGCGTCCGCTCAGCTTGTTCGGTATTCCGGTGCTGTATCTATACCTGTTCGGCGTTTGGGCCGGGATTATCGCGATCACGGCCTTGATCGTCCGGGGGGACGAAAAGTGATGCCGCCGGCAGTCGCGGTCGGCACTCGGCGGGCCGGGCGTCGGACATAGGCCTGGTCGTGATCAGCGCACCACTTGTCATCGGCGTGTCGTTCGCATATTTGGGCTTGCTGTTCGCGTTGGCCTACTGGGCGGACCGCCGAGCCGATGAGGGACGGTCGGTGATCGGCCATCCGACCATCTATGCCCTGTCGCTGGCGGTCTACTGCACGGCCTGGACTTTCTACGGCAGTGTGGGACGGGCGGCGGCGAGCGGCCTTGGCTTTCTGCCGATCTATCTTGGACCGACCCTGGCGATTTTGCTCGGGGGGTCGGTGATGCTGAAGATAGTGCAGATCAGCAAGGCGCAGCGCATTACCTCGATAGCCGATTTTATCGCCTCGCGCTACGGCAAGTGTCATGTGCTCGGCGGCATGGTCACCCTGATTGCGATTTTCGGGGTAGTGCCGTATATCTCGCTGCAATTGAAGGCGATTTCTCGCAGCTTTACGATTCTCTTGAATTATCCCGAGGTCGTTATGCCGGACCCGGCCGCGGCCTTGCCCTTCTGGAGCGACACCGCGTTCGCCGTGGCGCTGCTGCTGGCGGCGTTCACCATCCTGTTCGGCACCCGCCATTTGGACGCCAGCGAGCGTCACGAAGGCATGGTGGCAGCCATCGCTTTCGAATCGGTGGTGAAGCTGGCCGCGTTTATTGCGGTAGGTCTGTTCGTGACCCTGGGGGTGTACGCGAGCCATTCCAGTGAGTGGGATTTGGAACGGATCGCCGGACAGGCGGAGGTACTTACTTCGCCGTCGATCGGACCCTTTCAGGATTGGTTTGCAATCTCCCTGCTGGCGGGGCTGGCGATCATGATGTTGCCCCGTCAGTTCCAGGTGGCAGTTGTAGAAATCAGTGACGAACGACACCTGAAACGGGCGCTGTGGTTGTTCCCGCTCTATCTTCTGCTCATCAACGTCTTCGTGGTGCCCATCGCCTTGGCAGGCAAGCTGACCTTCCCGGAAGGGTTGATCGATGCGGATACCTTCGTGCTTACGATTCCGATGGCGCACGGTCACCCCTGGCTGGCGTTGTTCGTGTTCATCGGCGGGCTGTCGGCGGCCACCGGTATGGTCATCGTGGAAACGATCGCGCTCTCGACCATGGTCAGCAACGATTTGATGCTGCCGTCGCTGCTGCGTCGCTGGAAACAGCTGCCGCCCCATGCGGATTTGGGGCGGATAACCTTGCGTATCCGCCGCGGTGCGATTATCGCCGTCTTGCTGCTGGGTTATCTCTACTATCGGATTGCCGGGGACGCCTATGCCCTGGTCAGTATCGGGCTGATCAGTTTTTCGGCCGTGGCCCAGTTCGCGCCGGCCATGATCGGCGGGCTGTACTGGCGCCAAGGAACACGCGACGGGGCACTGGCAGGTCTGGCGGCCGGATTCGCGGTCTGGGCTTACACTTTGTTGCTGCCCTCGTTTGCCAAGTCCGGCTGGTTGCCGAGCGGCTTTCTCGATGCCGGCCCCTTTGGGTTGGGATTGCTCAGGCCTCAAGCCTTGTTCGGGCTTACGGGCTGGAACGAAATCACCCATTGCCTGTTTTGGAGTCTTACCGCGAATCTGGGTGCTTTCCTGCTGGTGTCGTCGTTGCGACCCCCCAATGCGGAGGAGACCGCCCAGGCCAGCGTGTTCGTCGATGCGCTCAAGCACCGCAGCCCGGCGCACCTTGCCTTGTGGCGCGGAAGTGCCGAAGTGGTGCAGCTGATTGAACTCGCGGAGCGCTTTCTCGGGGCGTCTCGGGCCCAATCCGGTTTTGAGGGGTTTGCGCGTTCCCGCGGTTTTTCGGCGCCTACCGAGCTGCCTGCGGACGCGGAGACGGTGAATTTTGCCGAAACCCTGCTATCCGGTGCAATCGGTGGTGCCTCGGCTCGGGTCATGGTCGCCTCGGTCACTCAGGAAGAGACGCTCGGCCGGGACGAGGTATTGGACATCCTCGACGAGGCATCGCAGATCCGCGCCTACAGCCACGAGTTGGAGCGCAAATCGCGGGAACTCGAAACGGCCACAGCTGAGCTCAAGGGCGCCAATCTTCGGCTCCGGGAACTCGATCGCATGAAGGACGACTTCATGTCTTCGGTTACCCATGAACTGCGTACACCCTTGGCGTCGATCCGCGCCTTCTCGGAAATCCTGGATGACAACCCGGATATCGAACCGGCAGAGCGCAAGCGCTTCTTCGGCATCCTGGTCAGTGAAACCGCGCGTCTGTCCCGGTTGGTCAACCAGGTGTTGGATCTCGCCAAGATCGAGTCCGGTCACGCCGATTGGCAAGCCGAGGAAGTATCGCTTCAGGAGGTAATCCATCACTCGGTCAGCACCAGCGAGCAGTTGTTCCACGACAAAGGTATCGAAGTGGAACTCGATCTGCTGGAAACCCCCGCCACGGTCTGGGCGGATCGAGATCGGATGGTGCAGGTGATGGTCAACCTGCTCTCCAACGCCGCCAAGTTCGCACCGGACGAAGGCGGGCTGGTGGAGGTCCAATTGCGCCAGCAAGGAGACTTCTTCCGGGTGAGCGTCTGCGACAATGGTTCGGGCATCCCGGAACCCGACCTGCCGATTGTGTTCGAGAGATTCCGTCAGAGCAATGCGAGCCGCGAGAAGCCGGTGGGTACGGGTCTTGGCCTTCCCATTTGCAGGCAGATTATCGAGCACTTCGAAGGCCGCATCTGGGCCGAGGGCACCCACGGAAAAGGTGCTAGGCTTTGTTTCAAGCTGCCGGTGAAAACAGAACGGTCCCCTGATTGAAGGCGAAACCATGAGCAAGCGCATCCTGATCGTTGACGATGAGCCCAATATTCTGATTTCGATAGAGTTCCTAATGAAGCGGGAGGGTTATGACGTGGCCATTGCCCGAGACGGCGAGGAGGGGCTCGCGGCTATCCGGGCCCAGCGGCCGGACCTGGTGGTGCTCGATGTCATGATGCCCAAGCGTGACGGCTTTGAAGTCTGCACAGAGGTGCGGGCCGACCAGAGCCTTTCCGAGGTGCGCATACTGATGCTGACCGCAAAGGGGCGCGAAGCGGAGGTGAAAAAGGGGCTTGCCCTGGGTGCCGACGCCTATATTCCGAAGCCCTTTTCCACCCAGGAACTGGTCGCAAAGGTCAAGACGTTGCTCGAAGCTCGGCCGGAACACTGATCAGCGGTGGGAATCCGATATGAGTCAATCAGATAACCAAGTAGATGCAGATGGCGGACTCGGTTTCAGCGGCATTGATAGCGGATCAGATTATGCGCCGCTGCGCACCCTTGCGCACCGGGATCCCGCTGTCGTACCGCCTTCGGCGAGCCTTCGCGAGACCCTGTTTCTGATGAGCCAAGGGCACGGCGATGCGGTGGTCGTCGCCGATGAGGAAACCCGTCTCCCGCTCGGGCTGGTGACCCTGCGCGATATGCTGCAAGTCATCACCTTCGAGGGTGGAGAACTGAACGAGCCGGTGGCGGCTTACATGATCGGCGCGCCGCCAACGATTGCCGCCGATGCGCCGACCCACCGGGCGAAGGTGCTGATGGCCAAGAAGGGTATCCGCCATGTCGTTCTGGTGGAGCCGGACGGGAGTTTGTGCGGGCTCTTGTCGCATTCGGATCTGCTTGGCCTGCGCACCGGGGAGGCGGAGGAACTTAGAGGGACCGTCGCTGCCGCTCGGGACATGAGTGCGATGGCCATTGCCGCCGACCGTGTTCGACGAACGGGAGCCCGGCTGTTCGGGTCCGGAATGGGGGTCGAGGCCCTGTGCCAGTGGGTGTCGGGGCTCAATGACCTGATCGCGATGCGCATCATCGAGCTTATTGAGGACGAATTCGACCTCCCGGCCGTACCTTGGTGCTGGATGGTATTCGGCTCAGAGGGGCGGCTGGAGCAGACGTTCGCCACTGATCAGGATAACGGATTGATTTTCTTGCCTGCTGACCCGGGGGCGACGCAGGCGACTCGCGAGGCCTTCCTGCCCTTCGCCCAAGAGGTCAACAAGGCGCTGCACCATTGCGGTTTCGAACGCTGCCGTGGCAACGTCATGGCAGGTAATCCCGAGTGGTGTCTGGCAGAAGCGGAATGGCGGGCGAAATTCGACTCCTGGCTGCGGACGCCCGAACCAGAGGCTCTGCTCAACGCCACGATCTTCTTCGATTTTCGTCCGGTCTACGGGAACTACGACCTGGTGGACAAGCTGCGCAATTGGTTGATGCCGCATGCCCCGGAATACCCCCGATTCTTTCGGGCCTTGGCCGAACAAGCCCTGACCTGCAGCCCGGCGCTGGGTTTGGCGGGACGCTTTGTCTACGACAAGAACCGCGATTTTCCCCATGCCATCGATCTCAAACTCCACGGTGCGCGTCCGTTCGTGGATGCGGCCCGGATCTGGGGACTGCTGAACGGCGTCTGGCTTACCAATACCGCTGACCGCCTGCGCGCCGCCGGCGCTCTGATGCAAACGCCCCAGGCCGACACAGCCGCGGAGGTCGAGGCCTTTCACGTGGTACAGCGCTTCCGCATTCAACAGCAGCTTGCCACGTCCGAACCGGAACGGGTGAACCGCGTCGATCCCCGCGACCTCAATGAGCTTCATCGATTGATGCTAAAAGAGGCGTTCAAGCAAGCGAAGAAGATCCAGTTGCGGCTGAAGCAGCAGTTCGGCCTATGAGTTGAAAAGAGCATTTCGCGGGCTTCGGCGAGCGCCTGGCAGTCCTCCTCGCGAAACTGGTCCAGACACAATATTCGAAGAAATCGTGGGGGGATAAGGGCAAAGACGATGGGCGTTGAACCTGGTATTCCGGTTAGATTCTATCAATCCCCCCGTATTCATTCTGGCAAGCGCGTTACGATTGGGCGTTGGGACTCGTGAAGATTGAAGTGGAAGGGCAGCTTACTGAGGAGGAGCATGCCGCGGCTCAGTGGCTGAATCTGAAGCCCCGCCCAGCAATCCTTGTTGTTGGGTTTGCGCTGGTTATTGTCACTTTGGTGGTGCTGTTGTTATCCTTCTTCGGATCGTATAGCCATCAAGCACAAACGGCGCGCTGGGCGCTTCTGACGTTTCTTGGTTACCTGGTCTTCCACGGGGCGTTTGTGCTGCCAATGAAATGGAAACGAATATTTGGGCAGCAGAAGTCGCTCCGAATCCCCTACCGGCTTGAAATAACCGAAGAGGGTATCACCGGGAAGACTGAGAATATGCAAGGCACCAATCCGTGGACTGACTATGTGCGGTGGAAAGAAGGCAATGGTGTGTTCCTTTTGTATTGGTCTGACGCGTTGTTTCAGGTGATACCGGGCCGATTCTTCTCAACCGATGAACAAATTATGGAATTCCGTAACTTGTTGCGGGATAAAATCGGCAGATGAGCCGCTACGATATCATTAATGGGGGCCGCCCTTTTTGGTTGGATTCTAGCGCTCGAGGTGCTCAGGCAACAGCGTCTCGACTCGATGGCGTCACTGCGGGCCGGTCAGCGGTCCGGGAATCCGTTAGCGTCGCCGGATTGCCGCCGCCGCTGAAACTCTGGCATTGTTGTGTGCGAGGCCGTTGCTTGCCAGAGATGTGGGCTGAGCGTTATCGGCTGGTCGCGGGCTGCTCGGCATTGCACGCCTTAGCTTGCGCTGGTCAGCGCTTTTGGGCGCTGTATCATCCGGCTACCGTTACGTCAGCGCGATCCCGGCCTTTCCCCTATGCTTCGAAGTAGAGAGGGCGCCCATCCGCCGGAAGCAACCCAATGGGGGTGCGGCGCCTGGGCTGCGTATGGACCTGTAGACGGTCAGAATTTCACAGAGGAAACATCGCCATGAAAGCCATCCTAATCACCCCGGATCAGCGGTCCACTAAGGAGGTCGATATCGCCGGGCCGGACGATATTGTGCGGCTGATCGGTTTTGACAGCATCACCTCGGACGAAATCGGCCCCGAGGGAGACCGGCTGTTTTTCGACGAAGAATGTTTCCTGCGGGGCACGACCGGACGCTTTCAGATCGACACGGTGATCCCCGTTTCGGGCGTTGGCTTGGTGGTGGGTTCCGCAGATGGCGGCGAGAGCCTGCGAGATGCGGTGTCCGATACCGCGAGTATAGAAAGTCGTCTGAAATACCTTTAGAACCAGTCCCTGCGTTGACCTCAGCTATCAATGGTCCGAGCCAATCCACCTGAGCAAACGGCAGCTTGATCAGTGTGAAGCCGGCTGCCGGTTAGATTGTCCGAATCCAGACTATTGTGGGAGTTGACGCGGCCGGGCCCGAATAATTCTTGGCTGGAAGCGATCCTGGAATCGAATCCCCGAACCGGAGAAAGATTCGATGCTGGTCTTTGGGATGCCAGCTTCTATTCCGGAAACCATAGGCCCTCCTGGCGGGCCACGCGCCGGATATGCTTGGCCAGCTTTCTGAACCCCTTGCCCGTAGGGTGTATCTCGTCGCGCCACAGCGCCAGGTTCGGCTTGCCGTCTTTAAGCAGTACCTCCCGAGTGTCCGCCACCAAGAAGGAGGAAGAGTCCGCCTCCAGCGGCTTGATCGCCCGGTAGAAGGCGTCGAGCATTTCCACCACGATCTCGTATTGCTCGCGTTTGCGCTTGATGCCCTGGTGTTTGAGATGGACTTTCACCCAGCCCTTGCCGGACATGATCGGGCCAATGTGGGTACCGACTCGCCGGGGCTTGAGGTAGCTGTATACGTGGGTCAGTACCGGGGTATGGCGGTTGCGTGCGCTTTGCTCTTTGATTTGCAGAAAGTGCCGGTATCCGGCAGCGATATCATCCACCGCCCGGTAGAAGCTCTCGGTGATGAGCTGCTTGCCGTAGCGGTGGGGGCAGTCCCGCTTGTTCAGCACGTACCCCTTCTCCCATATTTCGGGGCCGACAATGTCATTGCCGGCGGCGCTCAGAAGGATGAGGTCGAATTGGGCACCCCACTGCTCGGTGCTGAGCAACCGGTTCAGACGCTTCATTTGCCGGCCTTCCGGAGTGAAAATCTCGGCCGCTTCGTCGCCCGGCGAGGCGATATTGAGCATCAGGTAATCGCGAGGCCGGAACCTGTTTATCTGAGTGGCAAGATTCTCAACCCCGGGCAGGGGGTTGGAGACCCAGGAATCGCCCTCCACCAAGATCCGCTTGGAAAAATGGCCCTGCTGGCCGATGTCGAAGAAGTCGCTGATATTACTCGCCATAGCCATGATCGCTCTCCTGTTGGCGGCGGCTTCCAGCCCCGCGGCAGCGGGCTGTTCGATTGAGAATAGTCGGTATGTCGGATCAGCATAGAGGGCATCGGCCTTTGCACGTGATCCGTTTTGATCGATCCCCGTCGATCACCGATTCGGTTGCTATTCCACCGGTCGTGCGTAGGTCGACGAAACCCAGCCCACCCTTCGGTCCGGGGTTTCAACCTTCAGCCAGATGTCTCGAATGCTCACAACCATCACTCTGTCACCGCGGTTCAACGTGAAAGCGATCGGGAATTCGGTCCCGGGTTCTTCCCGCACGTTTACCGGGTCCGCAGTGATTGTGAAGAGTCTTGGCGATGAACTCGACTCTTCCATACCCTCGTTGCGGGGCGCCGCTCGCATCGGTGATCGCAATGCCCGCTTGATCCGGCGGTTCTGCGGTCTGACTCGGGGGGGTATGGGTTTGGGCCGGCTGGTTGTCGGCAACCTGGGCAACCGCTGCCTCCGCTCGGATCGTCGCAGAGGTCCCCGGCGCCGACCCAGGGGATTCGACGCCTCTTGCGGCCGGTGTCAACCCTGTCGCTACCGATAGCTTTTCGATTTGTTCTCGCAACATGGTCACGGATGCCGACATCAGCCCTAACCGATCATTGATCTGTTCTATCGAAGTCTCGTCACTGTCGATTTGTCCGAGACGTTCGTTGTAATCGGCGACTTCTCCCGCCACTGCTGAAACAGCCGCCTTCAAGTCCGAAAGTTGCTGCTGCTGTTGGTATAGGTAGATACCGAAGCCTGCTAGCAGAATAGCGATGACCGGCAGGCTGAGCCGGTGGAAAAGCGGAGATCTGCTTGCCGTGGGAGTTTGCGTTCTTGTAAGGTCCAGGCCAAGCGAGGCCTTGGTTCTAGATGCGGGTGTGGGCAACACGGACTCGTCATCCGGATATTCGGCATTGCGAACAGGCTCTTCAGATAGCGAATGAGAATAGGGTCCATCTTGCTTTTGGGAAGTCCGACTCTTGAAATAGGACTCCAAGAAAGCATCGACTGGCGAATGCCCTTCGGTAAAAGCCACGCCGATAACGTCGTCTTGAATATGTGCTACACGCGCGGAGAATTGGAAGTTTTTCCTCTTGGCGTCGGTTTCTATAGAGCAAAGAATATCGAATTCGTCGCCAAGCTTGATATTCGACGTATATCCATTTTCGATAAGTTCGGATGAAGCGGGTGGTAGTGCGATCGCCGCACCTCCCTCGCTGATATCGAGCAATCGGCAGCCGAGTGCCCGCATGCCGGTTCTCAGCAGCAGAACGTTTAGGCTGAGCGCAATTCTGTCACGCGCCCACTGCCGGCGATCGTGTACTGTTTGAGTACTCAAATTTCTCTATCTCCTGCCATGTCTAGAGAAAAATCCGGTACCGATATCCTTATAACCGCCGTCCATACACAGGCGCTGACCGTAACATCCTGGAAACATAGCATAGTGCTTCTACGCCAAGCAATCCGGGTTGGTTGTTGACCTCCGCGTTCTACCGGATTTGCGCAGAGTCAATCCGCGAGATCGTCGACAGTGGGCATCAAATCCTGGTCTCAGCCCCGTTCGCACGAATTCGAGCCTGGTCCGGCGCAGCGAAAGGCTGGGTTGGCAATCCCGCATCTCGCCGCAAGGGCATGAGAATTCGTTGGTCCCGCAATTCCGCGGATCACTGCGCCGGTCTGGTTTGTAGATAGACCTGGCCGCTTTGCGTCTAACGCCCATCGAGTGTCAGGGTGCGTATACGACGCCATAATCGTTCAGGACGGCGGGAGGATGCAGCGGGGATTGGCTGGTTGGAGACCCAGCGGTTGGGCCAGGAAGAAGAAATGAATCGCGACCTTGTGAACGCTGACCGGGAGTACTACCCTGTCAACTTTCCCTGCAGACTTCCGTTGCAGCCTCGCCCCAGACGATAACAAATAGACTCGGCTCCCTAGCTTCTGACCGTATGAACGTCATAACCCTCGTTTGTGTGTGCTCCGCTCTCGGTTTGTTTGCGTTGCTGGGTTTTGAGGTGCGTGCCGCGCCGTCAGTGGACGTTGGCTCGGGCGGGTATTCAGAAGTTATGCGAGGGTTGCCTTGGGAATTCAAGGCGACAGCCAATTCGATGTCCGCGGCGGAGCGCGAGGGCGGCTATGAGACCCGCTATGATTTCGTCTCGGTCGAGCCGGTGGGGAGGGACGCTTCGGGTGCCCTGTATCTCCGGGCCGATCTGAGCGTCAGCGAATTCGGCGCGGCCGGTATTGCTGAAAGCGGCTGGCGGGCGTTGCGGCAGAAGGCTCACCCCGACATGGGACTGTCCTATGCATGGGACTATCTCATCTTTCGGGGTCAAACGATCTATCATTTGCACGCCGCCTGTACGTTCTCGGACCGCAGCTTTGACACCATGGTCGGCAATCTTAGCGCGATGCTCCCGCAACAAGAGAACGAAGCCGCACCGACGATTCGCTGTCGCTGTGGTGGCGGCTGTCGAGGTGGTGACGCCATTCAGGCGAAAGACGGCGCAGGGGTGGCGCGGTAAATGTTGGGCAGCGTCGCCTGCCGCCGGCGGAGAGACCAATATGAGTATGGCAGTCCGGGTTGCTTATCTCCTGCTGATCGCTATCACGATTGCGTATTGTGCTGCTATTTGGTGCGCATCGGGCATCTTTTCGCTGCTTTTCGGGCCCTTGGCGGAAGGCGAAATCTCTTTGTTTCTCCAACTGAGTATCTTGCCGCTGTGAATCTCAATCTGGTTTGGCGCCATCCATTGGCAATTGCTCGCAGTAGGGTCGCTAGCGGTTTCTGCTGTCTGGGGTGTCGGACGGGCGAGCCGCATGGACGGCGATGAAGCCTTCGCCTTACCGATCATGACCCACCTGGCCTGGATCGTATTGCTGGTTCTCTGGCATGCGCTTGGTGCGATGTCTCCAATGATCGCCGTGGGACATGTTCTAGGTTGAACGGCGCAGCGCCGATTCGGCTCGGTCTCTGTTTGGGCAATGGATGTCGGCCAAGCGCTGTACGCGACAGGTAATGGTACCGAGTTGGGCTGTGCACTTGGGTATTTCAGCGATGTCTTGCGGTGCATTGGACAAAGCCCAACACCAGCCAAGGACCGCCGGTGAACACGGATCTTCGCGATGAAAGGCGGTATGCGGGCGCATGTGATCGCTGGCGTACAGAAGGCCTTCGGAAAAATTCAGCGGCCGAGCACGTTCATACGCGGAACCTGTTGTTGTGAGGAGTGCAGGGAACACGAGGCCGAGCTGCAGGCGCTCGACCGCCATCACCTGCCGTTGGCCCGGCTGAAGAATCCCGGTTGCGACCCGATGTGCTTTGCATCGGAAGCTGCCTCCGGGTACCGCTTGCCCGGTCTGGTAAAACTGGTGCTGAATCGCGCCGACGAATACGTCGATCAGTTTCTTTTCATGCAGAGCAGCCGGCGCGGTTGACCGCGCTTGCTCCTGCCTAGGCCCGCGCCCTGATCGAAGTACTGGATTTTCTCGAATGGCATGAAGCGGCGGCACCGGAAAACAACCTTGCCGTAGACGGTCTCTTTAGAACGCGCGAGAAGCTCGAAACCCTAGCAGGACGCGATGCCTGAACCCGCGAACTATAGCCCGGTGCCCAGTGGGTAGGGGAGGAACTCAGATGATTTATCAAGACTCGTTAATCTCAATCACCGACGAAGAAGTCGTATTTAAACATTACTACTTTCCCACCGGCAGACCAAAAGCCGTGCGATTGAACGATATCGAGTGGGTAGACGTGAAGCCCCCGACCCTGAGGAACGGCCGTTGGAGAATCCACGGAACCGGCAATTTCCGGATCTGGTTTCCGAAAGACGCTCAGCGTGCGAAGCGAGAGAAGATATTTTTCGCCAAGTTAAAGGGGCGCTGGATGGAAATCGGATTTACGGTCGAAGACGCTGATCAGGTCGAAGGCGTTTTTAGAAGCAAGGGGTTGATCAAACTGGATTGACGGATGATAGCGACCGCACCCCGACGTTGCTGGCGGCAATGGTGTGCGTTGCCGGTCATCCTCTGGGCGCGTTCTTGAACAGGTTCGTTCCCGGCATTGGGTCCGAGTATTGGCGCGGTTTGCATTAGAGTGGCCGCCAGTTGCCACCGGATTGATCGTCTTGGGCCGGCACTCCTCACACCTACGAAACGGCGAGCCGGACGGCGGCGACCTGGAGCATCGGCGCGCCGGCCATTTGGTTGCCGCAGCTCTAGACTTGGCTTTCCCGGGCGCAGCCACGCCCACCCTTGAAGCCAATACCCGCGATCGCAGCCCGAAAGAATCTGCAGACGCCTGTGGCGTGAAAGCCCGCCGCCCGCCAGTCGTCGGAAGAGGCGAACTGGGTGCTCTGCCGGTGTGGACTGGCTTTTTCGAGAGGAATCGAGAAGAATTCAGGCATAGGCGGCTCGATCCGGCGCGTGAAGCCTCCTTTGGATTGCCGAATGGGTACCGCGCCTAGAGAATTGGCGTAAAAATGTACACTCTGCTGGTCGTGTTCTTCCTGGTCGCAATCGTAATCTCTTTTCTATGCTCGTTGTGGGAGGCGGTGTTGCTGAGCATCACGCCTTCCTATGCGCAGATAAAGATGAGGGAGGGCGGGGCCCTGGGGATAAGGTTGCAACAGTTCAAAGAGAATATCGATCGTCCCCTGGCGGCCATTCTGACGCTGAACACCATCGCCCACACGGTCGGTGCGATTGGAGTCGGCGATCAAGCGAGCAAGATTTGGGCACAGGCCAACCCCCTGATTACCGGCCTTGCAGTCCCGGTATTGATGACACTGGCAATTCTGATCCTGTCCGAACTGATCCCGAAGACGCTGGGCGCCAACTACTGGCGAGACTTGGCCCCGTTCACCGCTCGCTCGTTGACCCTGGTCATCCGACTGCTGGCGCCGCTGGTATGGGGCAGTCAGCTAATAACCCGGTCCTTGAAGAAGGATGGAGTGGAGAGCGCCTTCACGCGTAGCGATTTCCTGGCGATGGCGGATATCGGCGCAAGGGACGGTGTCTTCGAGCAGCGGGAGTCCGAGATCCTGAGCAATCTGCTACGTTTCAATTCGGTGCGCGTAAGCGACGTGATGACGCCGCGTACAGTGGTATTGGCGGCCAATGCGTGCAAGACGATCCAAGAGTTCATGGGGCAGCACGACGACCTGCGTTTTTCGCGCATCCCTCTGTACGAAGGCGACTCGCGAGACCGCATTATAGGTTATCTGCTTAAGGACGAACTGCTGGCACGGATGGTTGACGGCCGGCAGGATGCGGTGCTGCGCACACTCAGGCGCGACATCCTCGCCGTTCCAGAGGATCATCCGATTCCCGAACTGTTCAACCAGTTTATTGTCACCCACGAACATATCGCGCTGGTGGTGGGTGCTTTTGGCGGCATGGCCGGTATCGTTACCTTGGAGGATGTGATCGAGACCCTGATCGGGGTCGAGATCGTCGACGAGTCTGATCACACCCCGGATATGCGGCTGCTGGCTCGCAGGCATTGGGAGCGCAGGGCCAAGCGGCTCGGTTTGATCGTCGAATCGGTGTCTGAACCGGTGCCCAGGGACTCATGACGCGATTCGATTTGGTACAGGTGCGTCGGTTGGTTGGCGCACCCAAGTCGGATCTTCTAGACCCTGATCTACCGATTCGCTATCCGGCTGGATTCATGCCAGCGTGTCCACGTTACCACCAGGCGCATTCTTTTCGTTTTTCGCCCGCTTCTCCGAAGCCGCGGTTTCCGTTTCATTGGGACCCTCGGGTTCGGCGCCGAGAATCTGCTTGGTGGCTGACTGGACGAAATCCTTTTGTCCGACCGCCGCTGCCGCCTGCATGGCCCCAGTCGCGGTGTCGGGCGGGACATTGTTCTCGAACACCACTTTGGTAATCCGGTGCTGCTCCATTTCCAGCACCTTGAGGTGCGCGCCCTCCAGCGTCACAATATCGCCGACCGCCGCAATCCTGCCCAGCCGGTGATTGATCAGTCCACCAATGGTCACGTACTCTCCCGTCGGGAAAGGGTAATTCAGCTTCGGCTCAAGCTCGGTGACCCGGACCCCGCCGTTGATCACGTAGCTGTTGTCGTTCTCCTTCTTGATGTGGCGGTGCCTCGGGGTGAATTCGTCTTCGTAGTCGCCGACGATCTCCTCAAGAATGTCCTCCAGGGTGATCAAGCCCTCGGTGCCTCCGTATTCGTCGAGCACGATGGCGATCTGGCGGCGGTTGTTGGTGAAGTCGTTCAGTAGCGAGCTCAAGGACATGGTGTCGGGCACGTAATAGGCCTCCATCATAAATTCGCGCACCGGAATCTCCGTGATGCTGGCGGTGTGCTCGTGTTCTGTCGATGCAATCCGGTTGAGCAGTTGTTTCATGGACACCACGCCGATGATGTTGTCCATCGACGTTTCGTATACCGGGTAACGTTCACGCAGCTCTTCTTTGAACAGGGACAGCAAATCCGCCACCGTGGCGGTGTGCTCCACGGCATCGACTTCGGTGCGTGGGATCATGGCATCGCGGGCGGTGTGTTCGTCGAGATCGAATACGCCGCGCAACATCTTGGTCAATTGCGGATCCAGCGCCCCCTCCTGTTCGCTGGCGCTCAGGATGGTGCGGATCTCCTCGCCGCTCATTGAAAAATGACCTTCGGCATGGGCGGCGAGATCCCGTTGCCCGAATAGCCAGAGCAGGCCGTTGGATGACTTGTTCATGATCCAGATGAGAGGCCGCAGCATCGTGTGCATCCAATTGATGATGCGCGCCACCGAAAGGCTTAACGGCACCGCTTTATGAAAGGCGAGTACTTTTGGAGCCAATTCTCCGCCCACTACGTGCATGAAAGAGATGATGATAAACGCAACGAAATAGGAGAACGTATGTGCCCAGCCGGTTACTTCTTCGCTCGCGCCGAAAACCGCGAATCCGGAAACGATCGGCGGGTCCAGCACTTCGGTCAGGGTGACCATGCCGATGGCGCCGAGGGCCAGAGAAACCAGCGTGATGCCGATTTGGGTGACCGAGTAGAACCGCTCCGGCTCGTCGTGCAGCACTTGAACGATCTTGGCGGACTTGTTGCCTGTGTTTGCAAGCTGGTTGATGCGGCTGCGGCGGGCGGAGGTCAGCGCGATTTCTGAGCCGACGAAAAATGCGTTGCCTACCACCAACAGCAGGATGAGAAATAACTTGCCGATGAGTTCCCAGTCCACGCTTCCCTCCCGTTTCGTTTCTGTTGTTATTGGATACCCCGGGCGTTCCTACAAGTTGGGGCTTTGATCCAAATGTCCCCGCTGCCGCATCAAGTCGAGGATGCATTTGGTCAGAATCAGCTCCATTGCGTAGGGCATCTTGCCGCCCGGAATCACCAGGGTGTTGAACCCGCTCAGGGACGAGCCTTCGATCAGGCCGCGCAAGTTTAGCTTGTACTCGACACTCGGTTTGGTCTTGATGAAATGCACCAGCACTACGCTTTGATCGGGGCTCGGGATATTGCGCACCATGAACGGGTTCGAGGTATCGACCATCGGCACCCGCTGAAAGTTGATGTGGGTGTTTTCGAACTGGGGCAGGATGTAGTGCATGTAGTCGTACATGCGCCGGTAGATCACGTCCATTACGTCTTCCGGCGCGTAGCCCCGCTCCGCGGTGTCGCGGTTGATCTTCTGAATCCACTCCAGGTTAATGGTTGGAGCAACGCCGATCAGGAGATCGACGCATTCGGCCATATTCATGTCCGCGGTCTTGACGCCGCCGTGCAGTCCCTCGTAGAACAGCAGGTCGGTATCCGGGGGCAGCGGTTCCCAGTCGGTGAAGGTGCCGGGTTTGGCGCCGAAGGCCACGGCTTCTTGTTCATTGTGGACATAATGCCGGCGCATCCCGGTTCCGGATTCGCTGTAGCTTTGAAACAGCTCCTGTTGCTTGTCGAACAGGTTGCCCTCGGGCCCGAAGTGGCTGAGGTTGCGCCCCTCCTTTTTCGCCTTTTCCAGTTCCTTTTTCATCCCCTTGCGGTCGTAGCGATGGAAGCTGTCCCCCTCGACAAAAGCGGCATTGGCGCCAACACGCTGAAATATATGCTCCAACGCCGTTTTCACGGTCGTGGTGCCAGCGCCGGAAGACCCGGTAACGGCAATGATTGGGTGCTTTCTCGACATCGGTCTGTCCCTCTTTGCGGACCGCGCTGTCGGGCCAGTGCGCCCCGACTGCAATATTTCATTTTTATTACGCCAATCCCTTAATCCTAGTCGGACATCGCGTATTTTTCAGAGAATTGATGTGGATCGCCTTCGCTTCGAGCTCAAGCGGCCGTCTTCGAGGGCCGGTTTGGCAAGGCGCCGATCTGCGTGTGTAACCGACAAAATGGCAGTGCAGGCGAAAGTCCGGCCGGTTGCCTGTGTACGCCTTCCGTATCTGAGACCACTTACAGCGCCATCAAGGTCAAGCCGAACAGCAGGAACCCAACCGCGAGCACGCTGAACCCAAGCAGGTGGGCGAAGTTGCGCAGCCAGCGGTAGGGCGGGTCCGCGTTCAACGCCTCCAGCCGACCTTGCTCCTCCAGGCGCTGGTATTCCAGGGGACGCTCGCTGCGGAATTCGTTCTCGCTGACGCGGCCGGTGAAGATCACCGGGTCCATCGGGAACTTGCCCGGTCGCAAGTGGTTGTTGAAGAAGTGGATCGCGAAGATGAACCAGACCGCAAGCAGGGCCTCCTCGGAATGAACCAACAGGGCGATATTGAAGGCCCAGCCGGGCAGGAAGCGGGCGAAGAAGCCGGAAAACCAGAGCATATAGCCGGAGATGCCGATAATGGCCATGCCCCAGAAAACCGCCCAGTAATCGAACTTTTCCCAGTAGGTGAAGCGGTCGAAGTCGGGCTGGGGGCCGCGCCCGAGGAACCAGCGGAACTCGGCTGCCATATCGCGCAGGTCCTGGGGCTGGGGCACCATGGATTCGGGGCCCCAAAACACCCCGGGCCGGCGGCGCACGAAGGCGAGGTGGAAGACGTAGCCCAGATGGATCAGGAAGGCCAGGCTCATCACCAGGGCCAGCAGCTTATGCAGGGCCAGGATGGCGCCGAAACCGCCGAGCAGGGCCGCAGCCTCCACCGCCCAGGGGGCTGCGTGGAAGCGCAGCGGCAGGCCGGTGGCGGCAAGCCCAAGGAAGCTCAGCATCAACACCCCGTGCAGCAGGCGGTGGAACAGGGGGATGCGCAGGAAGTAGCGCTCACCTCGGTCGGACATGGATCACCTCTCGGGGCCCTTGGCCCCTCGCCGCTCCAGCAAGGAGCGAACCAGCCAGAGATAGGTGTGCAGGCCGAAGAAGGCGAACACGCCCAAGATCAGCCCGTGCATCACCCGCGCGGCGTAGTAGAGCCAAGGGTTGCGCTCGCGGTCGTCTGGGTCGGCGTGGGGCGCGTATAGCACGAAGTTTGCATTGGCCGCCGGGTGGCAGCGCCGGCAGGTGGCCACCAGGTTGGCGGGGGCGATCGGCGACGTCGGGTCGGACTCGGGCAGCACCCGGTGGGCGCCGTGGCAGTCGGCGCAGCGGGCCACCATTCCGTAACCCAGGGCAGTGACCTGGCCGTGCAACGTATCGCGGTAGCTGCGCAGCGATTCGCGGTGACAGTCGCCGCAGCCCTTCACCACCTCCAACCGGCAGGGGTCTTGGTGCGGACGGCAGATGTGGTGGGCGCGGTGGCAGTCGCTGCAGCTGGGCACATCGGGGTCTCCCGCCGCCAGCCGACGGCCGTGACTGCCTTCGAGGTAAGCGGCTTGCACCCCCTGGTGGCAGGCGCCGCAGGTAGCGGCCACCCTTGGTCGGGCCAGCGGCGACCCGGGATCGGCGGCGCTGCGGATGTCGTGGGCGCCGTGGCAGTTTGAGCAGTTGGCGGCTACCAGCAGGCCGCTGTGGGACACCCCGTGGCCGTGAATAGAGCCCATGTAAGAGCGGTAGGCGCGTAGAGGCCCGCCGTGGCAGTCGCCGCAGGTGGCGGGGAGGTTGAGATGGTATACCGGCGAGTCCGGGTCCGCGGCGCCGAGCACTTGGTGCGGGGGGCCGTGGCAGCTAGGGCAGCCGGGGCGCGCCGGCCCCTCGGTCGCCGGGCCGTGAACACTGGCCCCTAGCCGCTCGGCCGGGCCCGGATGGCATCCGGCGCAGCCGCTGGGTGGCAGGGGTTGGGGATGGGGTATCTCTTTCGTCGCCGGGTGGCAGTCCAGGCAATCGAACTCGGCGTGCACGGAATCGACGACCAGGGCGGCGTCGATCAGCGGACCGTCCGCATCGGGGCCGGCATGGCAGGGCAGGCAGTCTTCGGAATCGGCCGCCAAAGGCGGAGCCAGCAACAGCAGGCCGGCCAGCAACCTGAGACGGGCGCAGAGCAATGAGGCGAAGGCGTCCGACTGGGCGGCGGGCTCGGCGGTACGCAGCAGACGACACTGCACTCGGCTCACCGAACACCTCCCTGGCAGCTACACATCTGCCCGGAACAACCCCGGGACAACTGCCAGTTCGCACTTTAATGATACCACCTGGTGAGATGCTCACCCAGCCGATTGTGGGGCTCCGATGAACGGGACAGGCCTGGGCTGCGGGCTCGCCGCTCGCTTGTTTGCGCAACGGACGCCGTGCTCCGTTGGCGCTCGGCACCGCTTTGTTGAGGTGGTTCCGTTCGCGCCTCGCCGCTTGCACGAGTGATTCTCGGTCTTGCTGAGCCGAGTTTTCTTTACCATGCTTTTTGGGGTGAAGCCCGGGGGCTTGCTTCGCTCGGCAATGACTTGGGACAGGCTGGCGCGGCGCGTTGGCGCCTGACCTCGTTAACCGGCGCTATGCTTGGTCCGAGGGCTTTGGTCACGACCAACCAGAGGGAACAGCAATGAAGGATATCTACCAACAGATTTGGGATGCGGATCAGGCGGAGGCGGGCGTGAAGCCCATTCTCGACTCGGAGCAGGGCGACCCGGCGACCGGGTTCGTGCAGGTGAACAGTGATCTTGATTCGGCCGACCCGCAACTCAAGGTCCTTCCCATGGCAGTGATTCCGGGTTCGAAGCGCCGGAGCTACGATCTCTGCCGGTTGCTGTTCAACAACTATGCGCTGCCGGAACGAGACGAGGAAACGGAAACCGAGCGGGAACGGGAGGAAGTGCACGATCTGGTGCACCATATGGCCGATACGGCGCCGATGCAGGTGGCGCGCGAGTATGTGGCGACGGCGACCGGGACCAGCCTGAGCCGGGAGCGCTGGTACAACACGTTGATGGAGATGTGGTTTCGCCGCTTCTCCATGGGTGGTGACCCGGCCCTGAGCGGGTTCGAGCACGTCGTCGTAGGTGAACAGGAAGGCGCCAAGGCCCAGGGTTACCACTTCTGGTACAAGTATTATCTGGACGACGGATTTGCGCGCCAGGTCGATGGCGCCGAGGAGGTTTTTCCCGGCCTGGATTCCGACCGCATCGTCTACCGCGGCTCGCGCATGGGCCGCGGTCAGCAACAGTTTCGGGAAAGCGTGACCATCTCTTACCGCTGGGATGCCCCGGACTATGACCGGGACGCGATGCGTCCGCTGACCAAGCCGACCGGCGGGTTCTTCGTCGGTTGCAGTGTCGAGGGGCTGCTGGCGCTGGGGTCGGTCCGGGCCCATCTCGGGGCCCGGGCGCCGAAGCAGGCGGTGATCAACGGCGCTCGCTACGACCTCAAAGTGTTCCGCAGCGGCAACCATCGCCATGTGCGCACCTTCTACCCGATGTTCAAAGGGGCCGCGGAGCCGGTCGAAGGGGGGGCGGGCACCCCGACCGGCCCGGCGGTCACCCCGGCCGGTAGCGGAGGTGAGCCCGTGGTGATCCCGGGCACCCTGCGTATCATCGCTGCCCTGATCAATCCCGAGGGCCACGACCCCGGCAACGAGACCCTAACCCTGATCAATCTGGGCAAGGTCACCCAGGACCTGGCCGGTTGGCGGGTGGAAGACCGCAATGGAAGGAACCAGTCGTTGTCGGGTCAGGCCATCGAGGCGGGAGAAAGCGCGCGCATCCGGCTGGATCCCACCGGGCCGCAACTGTCGAACAAGGGGGGTAAAATCCTGCTGATTGACGCTGGCGGTAATCTGGTCCATGCGGTGACCTATTCGAAGGGCCAGGCTAGGGACGACGGCAGGACCGTGCTGTTCTGAGCGTCGTGTCAGGCGCAGGAATCGAGCGTTGGGGTTGGTGTCGACCGATCTTGAGTGCCGGTCCGGCACCCGTGCCGATCGAAGCCGGCGGTATCGGGGAATCAGAATGGCGGGGCATCCTGCCCCGCACCGGAAACGCGATAAAATCAGCGTTTTCCTAAATCCCTGCCCGCTCGAACTCCCCATAGGCATGCTTGAGCCACACCTTCATGCGCTGGCGCTCCATCAGCCCGAGGCTGTCTTCAGGTTCGCCTCGGTTGTGAATCGCGCCCCAGTAGCTTTTGTCCAGGCGGTCGATCTTGCGCATGGTGGGGGCGTGCAGGGCGCGTAGTTGCACTACCGCGGCTTGCAGTTCCTCAAGCTGCTCGCCGAGCGAGGATCGCTCGAACAGTTCGAAGTCGTTACCGCGCCCGCGATTGAGCACGACCACATAGCCCACCTGGTCGCCATAGCGGCCGAGCAGGCGGCCGAGCAGTTGCAGCGAGTCTTTGCCGTCATCCATGACATGCCACAGGCGCAGGCCGACTTCCAACTCGGCGGTAAGGGCCGGCACGTCGGCGCTTTCCAGCCAGGAATGCATGTGGCGCTCGCTCTGGGCCGGCAGGTCGACCAGCAGCCGGCCGTCCGGCTCGGCCGCCGCCTGCTCGATTAGCTGATCGAGGTCCTCCAGCCGCTCGATGTCCAGCGGGAGGGCGCAGTCGCCGTAATGGCGCAGCAGCGCGCCGTGGGACAGGTCGCCGTCGTAGCCTTTCCAGGGCTGTTGCCGGTCGATCCAGTATTGGGCCAGCAGCCGGGCGACGACCGACTTGCCGACACCCCCCTTTTCGCCGCCGATGAAATGGATTTCGCTCATGATGGGCCTCGTTGCGGTGTGGGTTGGGGGTCAGTTGCGCTCCAGGACAGTCGCGATCTTCGAGTCGCCGGACCAGGTGTCTTCCTAAGAATTCGGCATTGCGGTTGTTGTCGTGGCGCGGAAGCCCGAGGGAGTGGGGCATGGACCCACTGGTCGTCTGCGCTTGGCCGAAAGTGCGGTTCGACGGTGGCTGAAACAGCAAGAAACAGGCCACCCCGAAAATGTCACTGAGGCGAGATTCGGCCCCTGGGCGCACCGCCTGGGCGCATTCACCAGGTGCGGTTTGCACCGGGATGGGGCCTCGGTCCGGGCTCAGATTAATTTCACCGACACCTGCACCCGCATCTCCGGTGTGGGCTGCACCGGGCCTACATAGCTGCCGGCCACCGGCGGCACCGCGTCGGGTCGCCGGTTGACCGCCACGGCGATGTGTTCGGGGCCGGTGAGCCGGCCGCTGGTGGAATCGTAGCCGCGCCAGCCGGCGCCGGGCAGGTAGACCTCGGCCCAGGCGTGTGTCGAGCCGTAATCCTGAACCGCCGCCTCGGAGAGCAAATAACCGCTGACAAATCGGGCCGCAAGCCCGCACTGCCGGCAGGCCTCGATAAACAGGGTGGCCAGGTCCCGGCAGGAGCCCTGGCCCAGGGCCAGGGTGCTGGCCGGGGACTGCACGCCTGGTTCCTCACGCATGGCATAGCCGAGCTCCGCGGTGATGGCCCCGTTCAGGCGCTGCAGCAGCTCGTTGGTCTCCAGCCCCTCGTCGGGACGGCAGAACCGTTTGACCCAGTCGGCCAGGACGGGGCGGTCTTCGGGGAACACCAGGGTTTGGTAGGGGAGCAGGTCTACCTGCTCCACGGGATCGTACTCGAACGGGTAGCGCAGCGCGTTGGGGGCGATTGCGAACTCCAAGGGTTGGTCCACGTAGTTCTGTACCACTACGTTGCTGGCGATCAGCAGCCGGTTCGCCGGCTCAAGGAAGCGCACCACCGCCAGCGAGTTACCGTAGATCTCGCGCCGCCACTCGATGTGATACGCGGGCTCGATGCTCAGCAACGAAGACTCGATGCGGATGTCGTGGCCCTCCCTGGGGCGCAGCAGCAGCCGGTGTTCGCCCAGGGTGACCGGGGCGGCGAAGCGGTATTCGGTGGTATGCTCGATACAGATGCGCCGCATGAGAGGGTCCTCAGGAATCGTCGGCAGGCCGCCGAGCCGCCCGGCCGGGGCGGTCTTGTTGTTGGCATTGTTCGTGCGTCCGGCATGCGGATACCGCAGCTGTTTCTTTCCAGCGGGTGGCCGCGTCGGCCGCCCCGCCAAAGCGCCATTATGACCGAAGAATTCGATCCCGCAATCCTTGCCTTGGACCGGGCCCTGACCGAGGTCAAGGCGGGGATCTGGGTTGGAAGCGAGCCCACTTTTACCGATTGCCTGAGCGAGGCCCCGGAGTGGTTATACGAGGCCCTTGGAGGCGACAAGGAAGCGCGCGCCCGGGCCATGCTGGAACGCCTGCTTGAACGCCGCCCCGGGGCTTTGGTGCTGCGTACCCTGGGTCGCCAGTATCGGGGCGAACCGCTGCCACGTTGGAGCTACGGCCTGTACCAGCGGCGCGACGGCCAGCCGCTTTGGGACGACGCTCCCCCCGATCCCTTGGCCGGTGGCCTTGGCTGCCCGGAGGCGCTATTCCAGTCGTTTGCCCTGGCCCTGTCCGAGGTCTTACGCCAGCCGGGCTGGGGCCTGGCCTGGGTAACGGAGCCGGCGTCCGAGCCCGCCGACAGCCTGCGCCTGCTGCTTCGCTTGGACGGCGCCGAGCCGGTGGCGGACCCCGCAAACGACCCGCGCCTGCTGCGCCCCTCGGTGCACGCCGAAGCCATCCCGCTGGCAGGCCTAAGTGACGAATTGGCCGCCGAGGGACAGCTCCTGTTGTTGATGCGCCACCGCCCGCTGGCGGGGTTGGAGCAGCCGGTGGCCGAGCTGGAGTTACCTGCCTGGCCCGAGGTGGAGAGCTTCCGGGCATTTCTGCGCCTTTTGGCGGCGGCGGCTCGGGAGGCACGGCTGCCGGGCCTGCTGCTGAGCGGTTTCCCGCCGCCGGTGGACGAGACCATCGCCTGGACTACCTTGACCCCGGACCCGGCGGTTGTCGAGGTCAATCAGGCCCCGGCCTCGGACCTGGCTCAATTCCTGGCCTGCAATCGGGAGGTGTTCGCCGCTGCGGCTGAGGTCGGCCTGTCTGCCTATCGTCTGCACTACAACGGCACCCAGAGTGATTCGGGCGGCGGCGGCCAGATCACCCTGGGCGGCCACAGCCCGGAGGCCAGCCCGTTTCTGCGTCACCCGCGCTTGCTGCCGCGTCTGATCCGGTATTTGACGCGTCACCCGTCCCTATCCTATTGGTTCGGACCGGAGTTTCTTGGCAGCAGCAGCCAGGCTCCGCGGGTGGACGAAGGGGTGCGCGACAGCTTCCGAGAGCTGGGCCTGGCCCTGGAACGTCTGGAGCGCGGCGCCAACCTAAAGCCGGAGCGTCTCTGGGCCGGCCTCAGTCCGTTCTTGTGCGACCCTTCCGGGAACCCCCACCGCAGCGAGCTCAATATCGAAAAGCTGTGGAACCCTTACCTGCCGGGGCGTGGCTGCCTCGGGCTGGTGGAGTTCCGGGCCCTGCGCATGCCACCGAGCCCGGAGCGGGCCACCGCCCTGGCTGGCCTGCTGCGGGCGATCTGCGCTCTGCTGGTTCGCCGCGACCCGGTGCCCGAGCTCACGGACTGGGGCGACGAGCTGCACGAACGCTTCGCTTTGCCCTATTACCTGCGCCGAGATCTGGAGCAGGTGCTGGCGGACCTGGAGGCCGGAGGCCTGGCCCTGCCCGAGCCCCTGAGTTGCCGGCTCTTGGATGCCCGGTTGCGCGAGATCGGCGGCCTCGAAGTGGGCGGCAGCCGGTTGCAGCTCAGCCAAGCCCTGGAGTTCTGGCCCCTGGTGGGGGACGTGGCCTCCCAGGAGGCGGGGGGCTCGCGCCTGATGGATTCCAGCAGCGGCCGCATCCAGCTGCTGATGCGCCCTGCCGCGGAGGGCGGGCTCGACCCGGAGCGTTGGGTCCTGTCCTGCAACGGCTATCGCCTGCGACTGCGTCCGGATCGGGACGCCGAAGGCCCGCTGCGCCTGCTCGGCATCCGCTTCCGCCGCTTTCGGCCCCAGCGCGGCCTGCACCCCGGGATTCCCGCCCAGGCCCCGCTGCAGATCGTACTGTCCCATCCGGACATGTCCCAAGCTCTGTTGGTCGGCGCACACGAATGGCGACCCGACCAGCAACCCTATCCGGGGCTGCCGGCCGACCGTGTGGAGGCCCAATGCCGGCGCCGAGAGCGCTTTGTCTACCGATTGATCGATGCCCCGCCGCCGGCCCGCGACGCCCCGCCGAGCGCCTACGGTCCCTATAGCTTCGACCTTCGGCGCACCGCGCCGGATCGGTAATCCCCGCGCCAGCGGCTGTGCGGGAAAACGTGCGGCGTCCGCATCCCGGAGTGGGCGCGCGCGATTCCGGGCTAGCCCTGGGTCTGGCTCTGGGCCTGGGTGGGAGGTTCGAACTGGAAGTAACTGCGGCCCAACTCGCCGTGCAACTCGGTCAGGCCGAGCTGCAGCTCGTCGATGAATTGGTGCAGCTCGGCCTGGGTCAGAGCCGCTACGTCTGTACCTTGGACCAGGCGCTTGAGCCGGCCCAGCAGCCGCAGCACGTCCTCGTTGTGACCCAGGCCGCCGGCGATGGCCTCGGCCTGCACCAGGCTGTGCATCACCGCACGCGGGAATTCTGCGTCCTGGAACAGGAAGCGCAGCACCTCGGAGCGGCGCACCCGCACTTGGCGGCTGCGGCGATACATCTGGTAGCCGGTGAGCGATTTCAGCACGGTTACCCACTGGATGTTGTCGAACGGGCCGAGCTCGGGGGCGTCTTCGGGCAGCAGGTCGGCGGTGCGCACGTCGATGATGCGGCTGGTCATGTCGGCGCGTTCCAGGTACCGGCCTAGGCGCAGGAAGCGGAAGCCCTGGTCGTGATTCATGGTGCCGGCCATGGCGCCGACGATGGTCTGGCAGCCGCGGATGATGTTGTGCAGGTAGTCGTGGCGCCCGCGTTTGCTCAGGCCCGTCTGCAGGTTTTCCTGTGCGTGCAGGTGGAGTTCGTTGATCTCTTCCCAGCATTCCCGCGGGACGATGTCCCGAATGGTGCGGCAGTTCTCGCGCGCCCCTCGCAGGCTGGACAGGATCGAGCTGGGGTTCTTTTGCTCACCGATCAAAAACCGCAAGGCACGGCGCTCGGTGCATTCCGGGTGCTTTTCGGCGAATAGTTCGCCGGAGCCGGTGATCACGATCAAGCGGCTCCCAACCCGGGTCGATGCCCTTGGGCAGATCCAGCAGCAGGTTGGTATTGACGCTGATCAGGCGGGCGGCGTCTTCGGCCCGCTCGAGGTAGCGGGCCATCCAGTAGATGTTTTCGGCAACGCGCGAGAGCATCGGTTCTTCTCCCTATGTCCGGTTGGCGTCGCCAGTGTCGACGATCCAGGTGTCCTTGCTGCCGCCGCCCTGGGACGAATTGACGATGAGCGAGCCCTTGCGCAAGGCCACCCGGGTCAGCCCGCCGGTGGTGACCTGGATACGGTCGGCGGAGAGGATGAACGGCCGCAGGTCCACGTGCCGCGGTTCCAGCCGTCTTGCCCACCACGGTGGGCACGGTGGAAAGGCTGAGCGTCGGCTGGGCGATGTAGTTGCGGGGGTTCTTGCGGATCAGCTCGGCGAACTTGTCGCGCTCTGCCTTGGTCGAATGCCGGGCCCATCAGCATGCCGTATCCGCCGGACTCGTTGGCCGGCTTGACCACCAGCTCGGCGAGATTGGCCAGTACGTACTCGCGCTCGTCCGGGTACAGGCAGCGGTAGGTCGGGACGTTGGCGATCATGGGGTCCTGGTCCAGGTAGTACTTGATGATCTCGGGCACGAAGGCATAGACCACCTTGTCGTCCGCCACGCCGGCGCCGGGGGCATTGGCCAGGGCCACGTTGCCGGCCTTCCAGGCCCGCAGCAGGCCGGGTACGCCGAGCGCGGAGTCGGGGCGAAATGCCTCGGGGTCCATGAACAGATCGTCGATGCGACGGTAGATCACGTCCACCCGCTCGGGGCCGTCGACGGTGCGCATGTAGACGCAGTCGTCGTCGTCCACGCACAGGTCGCTGCCCTTCCACCAGTTCGCAGCCCATCTGCTGGGCCAGATAGGCAGTGCTCGAAATAGGCGGAGTTGTAGATACCCGGGGTCAGCACCACTACCTCGGGGTAGTCGGCCGGCGCGGCGACAGGGCGGCCAGGGTATCGAACAGCTGGGACGGGTAGTCGTCCACCGGCAGCGGGGCGTAGTCGCTCGAACAGTTCGGGGAAGACCCGCTTAGTGACCAGCCGGTTCTCCAGCATGTAGGAGACCCCGGAGGGTACCCGCAGATTGTCTTCTAGCACATACATGGTGCCGTCGCCGTCGCGTACCAGGTCGGAGCCGCAGATATGGGCCCAGATGCCCAGCGGCGGGTCGACCCCGACGCACTGGGGGCGGAAGTTTTCCGACTCGGCCAGGACCTCGGCCGGGAAAACGCCGTCCTTGACGATCTTTTGCTCGTGATAGAGGTCGTCGATAAACAGGTTGAGGGCCTGCACCCGCTGCTTCAGGCCGGCCTCGATGCCGTCCCATTCCTGCTTGGCGATAATGCGCGGGATGATGTCGAAGGGCCAGGCGCGGTCGATGGTGCCTTCTTCCTCGGTGTAGACGGTGAAGGTGACTCCCATCTCCTTGATCGACAAGCTCGGCGGCGGCCTGGCGGGCGGCCAGCTCGTCTTCGTCCATTTTCGCCAGCTGGCGCACCAGGTTCCTGGGCCTGGCGGCGCGAGCGCCCGCCGTTCAGCAACAGCTCGTCGTAGAGGCCGTCCACTCTGATATACCTTCCAGTCGATGCTCATCGCCCGCCTCGCACTATGTTGAATCCCGCTGCCTTCGAATCAGCACTGTTTCGGAGCATAGCGCAGATCCAGGGTGTGGGGAAAATCGCCGCTGGGCTCTTCCGGGGGCGGACTTACCGGACCAGGGGTATGTCCGTTGCCAGAAACGTGCCAAGCGCCGGGACTCGGCTTCGTAGGCGTTCACCGGGAAGTGTTCTTCGTGGCGGCCCCCGGGGTGGGTGACGTGGTAGGTGCAGCCGCCCAGCGAGCGTCCGCTCCAGGTATCGATCAAATCGAACACCAGGGGTGCCTGCACGCCGATGCCCGGGTGCAGACCGGAGGGCGGCTGCCAGGCCTTGAAGCGAACCCCGGCCACATACTCGCCTCGGCTGCCGGTGCGCCGCATAGGCACCCGGCGACCGTTGCAGGTGACCAGATGGCGCGGCTGTGTCATGCCCCGGGCCCGACCTGCAGCCGCTCCACCGAGGAGTCCACGAAGCGCGCGGTGCCCTGGGCGGTGACCTCTTCGCCGAGCACGTTCCAGGGCTCGATGGCAAAGCGCAGTTCCAGCTCGATGTCGTCCAACTGCACGCTGCCGTAGCGGGGGAAGCGGAACTCCAGGAAGGGGTCAAGCCAGGCCGGGTCGAACGGGTAGCCCCAGGCGTTGAGTCTGCCCCACCACGTCCGCCAGGTCGCGCTCCACGTAGTGGGGCAGCATGAAGCGATCGTGCAGTTCGGTGCCCCAGCGCACCAGGGGGTGGTCGTAGGGTGGTCCCAGAAGCGCGCGATCAGGGTGCGCAGCAGCAGCATTTGCACCGCGCTCATGCGGTAATGGGGCGGCATCTCGAAGGCGCGGAACTCGACCAGTCCGCGGCGCCCGGCCGGCGAGTCGGGTGAGTAGAGTTTGTCGATGCAGAATTCCGCGCGGTGGGTGTTGCCGGTGAGGTCGATCAGCAGGTTGCGCAGCACCCGGTCCACCAGCCAGGGCGATGGAGTCTCTCCGGGCGGCAACTGCTGCAGGGCGATCTCCAGTTCGTAGAGGCTGTCGTCGCGGCCCTCGTCGACCCGCGGGGCCTGGGAGGTGGGGCCGATGAAAAGCCCGGAGAACAGGTAAGAGAGGCTCGGGTGGTTCTGCCAGAAGGTGACAGGCTGGCCAGCACCTGGGGCCGGCGCAGGATCGGGCTGTCCGCCGGCGAGGGGCCGCCGATGGTGACGTGGTTGCCGCCGCCGGTGCCGGTGTGGCGGCCGTCGAGCATGAACTTTCTCGGTGCCCAGGCGGGCCAGCCGGGCCTCTTCGTAGAGGGTCGCGGTGTTGCCCACCAGTTCCCGCCAGCTGGCGGCCGGGTGGATATTGACCTCGATCACCCCCGGATCGGGGGTCACCGACAGGCGCTGCAGGCGCTCGTCATGGGGCGGCTCGTAGCCCTCCAGCACCAGCGGCAGCTCCAACGCGGCGGCCTCCGACTCCAGCGCCTCGATCAGGGTCCAGCCATTGCTCCAGATGGGTGATGGGAGGGAGGAACACGTGCATGCGCCCCTCCCGGGGCTCGATGCAGAGGGCGGTTCGCACCAGTGCCCGCCGGCCTCCGCCGGGCCTTGCTCGCGGATCTCTGGGTGCGCCACCGGCGTCGGCATGCTGGGCGCTGTAGCGGGCGCTGACCTCGCCGAAGCGTTCGGGAAGGGCCTCCCGAGGCTCGAAGCTGTCGCGCGGCAGCAACTGTCTGGCGCTGTGCCTCGGGCTCCCATTCCAGGGCATCCAGGGGCAGGCGCAGCCCCATCGGCGAGTCGCCGGGCACCAGGAACATGTGGCCGCCGGCGAAACTGCCAGCGGCTGGAGATCCAGCGCCCGCTCACCGGTTCCCAGGCCAGCGGCAGGGCAAATCCGACGACCTGATCCAGTCCCTGGTCGAACAGCCGGCGCAGGCGCTCGCGCTCCAGCTTGTCGTCCAGGCGGCTGTCCAGCACGTCCACGTTGTGCGGCAGGTTGCCTTCTTTCCACAGGTAGTAGAGAGCATCCTCGTAGCCCGGCTCGGCATGGTCCTCGGGCACGCCCGAGGCGGCGCGCCAGGCCCCGGGCAAGGCGCTCGGCCTGGTCCGCATCCGCCCCTTGCGGGTTTCCGGGTCGGCCAGCAGTGACGGGTCTTGCCACATCGGTTTGCCGTCGCTGCGCCAGAAGCAGCTCAGGGCCCAGCGCGGCAGCGGTTCGCCGGGGTACCACTTGCCCTGGCCGTAGTGCAGCAGGCCGCCCGGGGCGAAGCGCTGCCACAGCCGCCGCAGCAGCTCGCCGGCGCGCTCGCGCTTGTGGGCGCCCAGGGCGGCGGTGTTCCACTCGGCGCCGTCCATGTCGTCGATGGAGACGAAGGTCGGCTCGCCGCCCATCGTCAGGCGCACGTCGTCGGCCTCCAGGTCGCCGGTCCAGGTCGTCGCCCAGGGCCATCACCGCCGCCCACTGCTCGTCGCTGTAGGGCTTGGTGACCCGCGGGTCTTCGTGGATGCGGGTGACCTTGTTTTCGAACCGGAACTCGGTCTCGCACTTTTCCACCGCGCCGGTGATCGGCGCCGCACTCACCGGGTCCGGGGTGCAGGCCAGCGGGATGTGACCCTCGCCGGCGAACAACCCCGAGGTGGGGTCGAGTCCCATCCAGCCGGCACCGGGCACATAGACCTCGGTCCAGGCGTGCAGGTCGGTGAAGTCCTGCTCCGGGCCCGAGGGGCCGTCCAGGGACTTCTCGTCGGCAGCCAGCTGCACCAGGTAGCCGGAGACGAAGCGCGCGGCCAGCCCCAGGTGGCGCAGAATCTGCACCAGCAGCCAGGCGCTGTCGCGGCACGAGCCCTTGGCCCGTTCCAGCGTCTGCTCGCAGGTTTGCACCCCGGGCTCCATGCGGATCAGATAGCCGATGTGCTGCTGCAGGTCGCGGTTGAGGTCGACCAGGAAGTCGTTGATCTCGCGCTTGTCTCGGGGAATCCCGGCCAGATACTTCATCAGCAGCGGGCCCTGCTCGCGCAGTCTCGAAGTAGGGGGTCAACTCCTTGGCCAGTTGCGGCTCGTAGCGGAACGGGTAGTGGGTGGCCGAGGGGTCTACGAAGAAGTCGAACGGGTTGATGGTGACCATGTCGGCGATCAGGTCCACCTCCACCGAAAACTTGCGGGTGCGTTCCGGGAACACCAGGCGCGCCACGAAGTTGCCGAAGGGGTCCTGCTGCCAGTTGATGAAGTGCTCCTCGGGTTCGATGTGCAGGGCGTAGCGGTGTACCGGTGTGCGGGTGTGGGGAGCCGGGCGCAGGCGCACCAGGTGCGGTCCCAGGGATACCAGTCGGTCGTAGCGGTATTCGGTCTTGTGGTGGATGGCGACCCGGATCGACATGGGAAACTCCTCAAGGTGCTGTGGGGGGGTGGTCTCGATTGCGTGATCGGGGGAGCAGGAATCGTACCAAACCGCTTGGAGTATATGCCCGGCTCCGGTTGCTTGCGAGCGAAATACCGGGGTCGGCGCGGGGCGGTGACGGCCCGCCGGATCGCGGCTAGAATAGACGCGGAATAGCCCCGCGATCAGGGGCTCGTTACCGAGGTGCCCCCATGACCTATTGTCTCGGCCTGTGCTTGGACCAGGGCCTGGTCTTCGCCAGCGACTCCCGCACCAATGCGGGGGTCGACTACGTGACCACCTACAGCAAGATGCACGTGTTCAAACCGGGTCCAGACCGGTTTTTCGTGATCCTTTCGGCGGGGAATCTCGCCACCACCCAGGAGGTGATGAACCATATCCAGCGCGATTTGGATTACCCAAGCGGCGGCCCCAACCTGGCCACTGTCCGATATCTGTTCGAGGCCGCGGAGTACGTCGGCCAAGTCAGCCTGGCGGTGCAGCAAGAGCACGGTTCGGCCCTGGCCCAGAGCGGGGTAAGCGGCGAGACCACCCTGATTATCGGGGGCCAGATCCAGGGCCAGCCCCACGGCCTGATGCTGATCTACCCTCAGGGCAACTACATCACCGCCTCGCCGGAGACCCCCTACCTGCAGATCGGCGAGAGCAAGTACGGCAAGCCTGCCCTGGACCGCATCGCCCGCCCGGATCTGAGCATGGAAGACGGCGGCCGCTTGACGCTGGTGTCTCTGGATGCTACCTCCCGCTCCAATATCACCGTGGGGCCGCCGTTCGAGGTCAGCACCTATATCAAGGACAGCCTGGTGCTTGGCCACCGCTGCAAGTTCGAGGCGGAAGACCCCTTTCTGATCAACATCCGCACCCGATGGAATGACGGTATCCGCGCCGCGTTCATGGCCCTACCCGGATTCGAATGGGAACTGGCCCCGGCCCCGGTGCAGGAGCAGGTGGCCGGCGGCTGAATATGGCCTGGCGGTGGGCTCCGCTTTCCATAAACGGGGCGGATCGGGTTAAAATCGCCGGTTTTACCGCTCCAGGGCGAGAGGGCAGGCTATGCAACCATTGGTCGGCATCATCATGGGCTCGGTCTCGGACTGGGACACCATGCAGCATGCGGCGAACACCTTGGAACAGCTTGGCATCCCCCACGAGGTGGAGGTGGTGTCTGCCCACCGCACCCCGGACAAGCTGTTCGCCTATGCCGAACAGGCGGCCGGGCGCGGCCTGGAGGTGATCGTCGCTGGTGCCGGCGGGGCCGCCCACCTGCCGGGCATGACCGCCGCCAAGACCTCCCTGCCGGTGCTTGGGGTGCCGGTGCAGTCCAAGGCCCTCAACGGTATGGATTCGCTGCTCTCCATCGCCCAGATGCCGGCGGGCATACCGGTGGGCACTCTGGCCATCGGCAAGGCCGGGGCCACCAATGCGGCCCTCCTGGCGGCCGCGATTCTCGGCAACAAACACCCCCAGTACCGGGAGCGCCTGGAGGCGTTCCGCGCCCGCCAGACCGAGCAGGTGCTGGGGCGCCCGGACCCGCGGGATCTCTCGGCGTGATCGTCGGCGTGCTCGGTGGCGGGCAGTTGGCCCGCATGCTGGCCCTGGCCGGACATCCCCTGGGTATTAGGGTGCGGTTTCTCGATTCGGCAGAAGATGCCTGCGCCGGTCCGGTGGCGGACGGCCTGCAGGGCGAATTCGACGACCGCGCGCTGCTGGACCGGCTGGCGGCCCCGGCCGATGTAATCACCTACGAGTTCGAGAACGTGCCCTTGCGCCAGCGTCGAGTATCTGGCCCGCCAACTGCCGGTGCACCCGGGCCCGGCGGCCCTGGCCGCGGCCCAGGACCGGCTGGCGGAAAAGACCCTGTTCCGGGAACTCGGGATCGACACGCCGCGCTTCCAGGCCGTTGCCAGCCTGGATGAGCTGAGCGCCGCGGTGGCCGAGGTCGGCCTGCCGGCCGTGCTCAAGACCCGCCGCTTAGGATACGACGGCAAGGGCCAGGCGCTGCTGCGCAGCGATGACGACCTGGCCGCCGCTTGGGCTGCCATCGGCGGGGTGGCGGCCATCGTCGAGTCCCTGGTGCCGTTCGAGCGCGAGCTGTCGGTGATCGCCGCCCGCGGGCGCCAAGGCGAGATCGCCTACTATCCGGTGTCTGAGAACACGCACCGCGACGGCATACTAAGGTTGTCCCTGAGCCGGCCCGGGGATCCGATGCAGGCCCGGGCCGAACAGTACCTGGGGCGTCTGTTGGAGTATTTCGACTACGTGGGGGTGCTGGCCCTGGAACTGTTTCAGGTCGGCGGCCGCCTGTTGGCGAATGAGTTCGCGCCGCGGGTTCACAACTCCGGGCACTGGACCATCGAGGGGGCGGAGACCAGCCAGTTCGAGAACCACCTAAGGGCGGTGTTGGGCCTCGGCCTGGGCGCCACCGGGCCGATCGGCCAGGCGGCCATGGTCAATTGCGTCGGCGCCATGCCCCCGCTCGAGCAGGTGCTGGCCATTCCCGAAGCCCACGTGCACGACTATGGCAAGGCCCCGCGCGCCGGGCGCAAGGTGGGGCACCTGAGCCTTCGCCCCGAAGACGCGCAACGACGCCGGCGGCTGGTGGAACAGTTGCAGCGGTTGGCCGATTGATTCGGCGCCGGTGCAGGAGATCTGCAGCGATCCCTGGGGCGTGACCCTGGCCGCCAACGGGCTGGCCGATTTCGATGCCCTCTGGAACCTGCCCCGGGACTGGTTCGAACCTCCCAACCAGCGCCGCGGCGGCTGGAGCGGGGTGTCGCGCCACCGCCTGCGCCTGGCCGACGGCGGTGAGGTCGGGGTGTTCGTCAAGCGTCAGCAGGACCACTGCTACCGCAGCCTGCGCCACCCGCTGCGCGGGCGGCCCACCTTCGAGCGCGAGTTGCGGAATATCCAGGCCTACCGGGCCTGCGGGGTGCCGACCCTGGAGCCGGTGTATTTCGGCTGGCGCCGGCAGAGCGGTCACCAGCAGGCGATCCTGATCACCCGCGAGCTGGAGGGCTTCCGCTCCCTTTTGGCATTGCAGCGCCAATGGGCGGAGCAGGGGCGGCCGCCGCGCGCCCAGCGGCGCGCCCTGTTGGAGGCGTTGGCGGCATCGACCCGGCGCATGCACGCCTGCGGCCTGCAGCATAACTGCTTCTACCCCAAACACCTGTTTCTGCGTCCGCAAGCGGAGGGCTGGGAACTGCGGGTGATCGACCTGGAAAAGACCAAGCGTCGCCGGAGCCGGGACGCGGCCCGGGTGCGCGATCTCAGCACTTTGGGCCGTTACGCCCGCGGTTGGAGCCGCAGCGAGAGGCTGCGCTTCTTCCTGCGCTACCTGCAGCGGCCGCACCTCGACCCGGAGGCCCGCCGGCTGCTGAGCAAGGTGCTGCGGGACATGCGCAGGAAACAGGGCTGAGCGGGCAGGCCGCTAGGCACTGCCCTAGCTGGGGTTAGGGAATTTACGCAGCGATGCGCGGTCGCATCGGTTAGAATCAAGGTTCATCAATCTTTCGGCGGGCTCTTCGGGCGTGCAACGGGGCCTGCTATCCAAGCGGGAGAAGATTTAACACCATGTACGGTTTTTCCATTCAAGTATTCGGCGCCTTCGATCAGGTCGTGCAGCAAGTCACCGAGGCCCTCCAAGCCCAGGGTTTCGGGGTACTCACCGACATCGACGTGCAGGCCACCTTCAAGAACAAGTTAGGCGTGGAGCGCCGTCCCTACCGCATCCTCGGTGCCTGCAATCCGCCCTTGGCCCAACGGGCGATCGAGGCCGAGCCGGACATTGGCTTGCTTCTGCCCTGCAACGTGGTGGTGCGTGAGGAAGAAGACGGTAGTCAGACCGTGGCCTTCATGGACCCGGCATCCGTGCTGGGCCTGGTGCAACGCCCCGAACTGGAAGCGTTGGGGACCGAAGTGCGGGCACGTCTGGAGCGGGTGCGCGACGCCCTGCAGGCCTGAGCCGAGGCCCCGGATGCCATCCCAGGCCGCCTCTGAGCCAGACTATCCGCTGCTGTCCCAGGTCGAGCTGCCAGCCGACCTGAGGCTCCTGGAAGAGGCTCGGTTGCCGCAACTGGCAACCGAGTTGCGGCGGTTTCTGATCGCCAGCGTTTCCAAGACCGGCGGCCACCTTGCCGCGGGCCTCGGGGTGGTGGAACTGAGCGTTGCCTTGCATTACGTGTTCGACACGCCAGACGATCGCCTGGTCTGGGATGTCGGTCATCAGGCCTATCCCCACAAGATCCTAACCGGCCGGCGCCGGGCCATGGCCACCCTGCGCCAGAAGGGCGGTCTGTCCGGCTTTCTGCGCCGGGACGAGAGCGTCTATGATGCCTTCGGCGCGGGCCACTCCAGCACCTCGATCAGCGCCGCCCTGGGCATGGCCGCGGCCGCCAAGCAACTCGGCGAGCGCCGCCATGCGGTGGCGGTAATCGGCGACGGCGCCTTGACTGCCGGTATGGCCTTCGAGGCCCTCAACCACGCCGGGGCGTTGGACCTGGATCTGCTGGTGATCCTCAACGACAACGATATGTCGATCTCGTCCCCGGTGGGGGCGCTCAGCAAGTACCTGACCCGGGTGCTCACCAGCCGCTTCTACACCAGCGTGCGCGAGGGCAGCAAATCCGTGCTCAGCCACATGCCGCCAGGCTTTCGCGAGCTGATGGGGCGCTGGGAAGAACATATGAAGGGCATGGTCATGCCCGGTACCCTGTTCGAGGAACTTGGCTTCAACTACGTCGGTCCCATCGATGGTCACGATCTGCCGTTACTGGTGTCCACCCTGCGCAACCTCAACGCCATGCGAGGGCCGCGCTTTCTGCATTTGGTGACCCAGAAGGGAAAAGGTTATGTCCCGGCAGAGGCCGATCCCTGCGGCTACCACGGGGTCAGCCCGTTCGACCCGTCCGCCGGAAAGACCCACAAAGGGGCGCCCGGCCCGAGCTACAGCCAGGTGTTCGGCGAGTGGCTTTGCGAGATGGCGGAGCGGGATCGGCGTCTGGTGGCGGTAACCCCCGCGATGTGCGAGGGCTCGGGTATGGTGGAGTTCGCCCGCCGCTTCCCGCAGCGCTATTTCGATGTCGGCATCGCCGAGCAGCATGCTCTGACTTTCGCGGCGGGCCTCGCCTGCGAGGGGGTGAAGCCGGTGGTCGCGATCTATTCGACTTTTCTGCAGCGCGCCTTCGACCAGCTGGCCCACGACATCTCTCTGCAGGATCTGGATCTTACCCTGGCGGTGGATCGCGCGGGGCTGGTGGGGGCCGACGGCGCCACTCACGCCGGTAGTTTCGACCTCGGCTATGCTCGGCTCCTGCCCAACCTGCTGGTTGCAGTACCCTCGGACGAAAATGAATGCCGGCGCCTGTTGCAGACCGCCTATGAATACCCTGGCCCGGCGCTAGTGCGCTATCCCCGGGGCAGTGGTCCCGGGGCGGCCTTCGAGCCGGGGCTTGCGCCCCTGCCCATCGGCGAAGGCGAGGTCAGGCGCCGGGGCCGGGAACTGGCCATCCTGAGCTTCGGCAGCTTGCTGCCCCAGGCCCTGAAGGTGGCAGCCGAACTGGATGCGACGGTGGCTGACATGCGCTTCGTAAAGCCCCTGGACCGGACCCTGGTCGCCGAGTTGGCAGCAACCCACCGGCTGCTCGTTACCTTGGAAGAGAATGCCTTGGCCGGCGGCGCCGGGTCGGCGGTGGGGGAGCTGCTGGCGGAACTGGGGCTGGTAATGCCCCTGTTGCACTTGGGGCTGCCGGACCGCTATGTGGGGCAGGGCAGCCAAAAGGAGCAGTTGCGGGAATGCGGGCTGGACGCCGAGGGGATCGGCGCCGCCGTCCGCGAGCGACTGGAAATGCTCGGTCCGGCCTGATGCGTATGCGGCAGGGGCCCTGGCGCGGTAGAAAGCAGGGCTAAGACGGTGGCACCTCCCTGTGCCAGGCTCCGCCTCAGGGTCAGCCGCGTTCGTCCATCATCTGTTCGATGATCGGCCCCAGCACGACTTCCATGGCGAAGCCCATCTTGCCGCCCGGCACAACCAGGGTGTTGCGGCGCGACATGAAGGAATTCTGGATCATGCTCTGCAGGTAGACGAAGTCGGTGTTGAACTTATTCGGGTCCTTGAAGCGGATCACCACGAAGCTCTCGTCCGGGGTCGGGATGTCGCGGGCGATGAAGGGGTTGGAGGTGTCGACCGTGGACACGCGCTGGAAGTTGATGTCGGTGCGCGAGAACTGGGGCGTAATGTAGTTGATGTAGTCCGGCATGCGGCGCAGGATGGTGTCGACAATGGCCTCCGCGCTGTAGCCGCGCTCGGCGCTGTCGCGGTGGATCTTCTGGATCCACTCCAAGTTGACGATCGGCACCACGCCGACCCCGAGGTCAACGTGCTGGGCGACGTCGCTGGTGCCGTCTTGAGCCAGTCCGTGCAAGCCCTCGTAGAACAGCAGATCGGTGCCGGAGGGCACGTCTTCCCAGGGCGTAAACTCGCCCGGGCCCTTGCTGATGCCGAGTCTTGCATTGTGCTCGTCGGCCTCTTCCTGGCTGTGTAGGTAATAGCGCTTCTTGCCGCCGCCGGTCTCGCCATAGGTCTTGAACAACTCGGCCAGCTTGTCGAAGTGATTGGCCTCGGGGCCGAAGTGGCTGAAGTGGTTATTGCCCTCAGCCTCCGCCGCCTTGACCGCCTCTCGGAACTCGGCCCGATTCAGGCTGTGGAAACTGTCGCCCTCGATAATGGCCGGGTTGACTCCGTCGCGCAGGAAGATGTGCTCGAAGGCGCGCTTGACGGTGGTGGTGCCGGCGCCGGAGGAGCCGGTTACGGCGACAATAGGGTGTTTCTTGGACATGCTGATCTCCCTCGATCTCAAATTTCGTCTGGTGCTCGGAATCCAAAAGCGGCGGGCTGGGCCGGCGCAAAATTCTCGCAGCAGACTACAGCAGACGCGGTTGCCGGGCAATAGAGCGGCCCGCTAAGCGGGACGGAACCTATGGCTCGGTGCGCATCGGGCCGAGTTAATCGTTATATAATAACATTTTTTATAATGGAATTTCCTGCCGGCTTGCTGCCGCTCGCAATCCCTAACGGCTATAAGGGCTTCGTCGGTCAGCGCCCGATCTCTGCCGTCACCGGTTCTTCGTTGGAGACCTGCGATGCGAATCCTGGAGCGCACAATCGATCTCGGGCCGCACGGGCGGGTCAGCTCGCTCTGGGCGTTGCCTCCCGGCGTTGGCGCCGGCGCCAGCGCGGTGGTGTTGGCGCATGGCGCGGGCAACGACATGCACAGCCCGTTTCTCAGCGCCATCCATCTGGGACTGGCGGAGCGCGGGCTGTTGAGCGTCAAGTTCAACTTTCCCTATGCCGAGCACGGGCGCAGGGTGCCGGACCGAATGCCGCGCCTAGAGGCGGCCTGGCATGGGGTTCTGGCCGCAGTGCGGGGTGACCCGGAGCTGACGCCTGGGCGCCTGTTCTTGGGCGGAAAGAGCATGGGTGGACGGGTGGCCTCGCACCTTGCGGCCGCCGGTGCGGACTGCGAAGGACTGCTGTTTCTCGGTTATCCGCTGCACCCGGCGGGCAAGCCGGAGCGGCTGCGCGACGGCCATCTGGCGGAGATTGGATGCCCGATGTTGTTTGTCGAGGGGACCCGCGATCCCCTGTGTCGGCTGGAACTGCTGCGGCCGGTGCTGGCTCGGCTGGGCGCACGCGCCCGGCTGCACCTGGTCGAGGGCGGCGACCACTCGTTCCGCCTCCCCAAGCGGCTTGGCCGGGGTGATCGGGAGGTGTGGGACGAGATCCTGGAGGCGACCAGCCGCTGGATAGCCGAAGTCTGACCCTCCTCAGGGTCGGTCCGCCGCGGGAAGCTGTACCCAGAAGATCGAACCTCGGGGCTGGTTCGGCTCCATCCCGGTGGTTCCTTGCATGGCGTCTACCAGGGTCTTTACGATGGCCAGCCCGAGCCCGGTGCCACCGGTCTGGCGCGAGCGGGCGGTGTCGACCCGGTAGAAGCGCTCGAACAGGCGTTCCCGGTGCTCCGGGGCGATCCCTGGTCCGCTGTCCATCACCTCGATCCGTATCCCCGATTCTCGGCGCCGGGCGCGAATCACCACTTGGCTTCCGGGCGGACCGTGCTTGAGGGCGTTGTGGGCCAGGTTAAGCAGGATCTGGTCCACGCCCCTTGAGTCTGCCAGCACCCAAAGATTTGGGTCGGCCTCCAGCACCAGTTCGATCTCCCGTTCTCCTGCCACTGGGGCCAAGGCGTCGGCGCAGCTGGCCAATGCCGGCGCCAGGCGGACCGGCTCGGGTCGAATCTGGTACTGGTAAGCATCCAGTCGGGAAAGGTCCAGCAGGTCGGTGACGATATTCACCAGGCGCTCGGCGTTGCGCTCCAGGGTGGTCAGCAAGCGGTGAGCGACGCCCGGGTCATCAATGGCGCCGTCGGCCAGGGTTTCGGCATTGGCGCGGATCACACTGACCGGGGTGCGCAGTTCATGGGAAGCGTTGGCCACGAAATCCCGCAGCGAGCGCTCCATCCGTCTCAGGTCGGTGATGTCGTGCATGACCACCACGCTGCCGCCGCTGAGGCGCAGCGGAGCGGCCCGAGCCAGGATCTCGCGCGGCCCCGGGGTTGGGAGGGTGAACTCGCTGCCCACCAACTCGCCGGCCGAGGCCTGGGCCAGGGTTTCCTCCAGTGCGGGGACGCTGGTGATCTCGCTGAGACGGGTCCCAAGCGGCGGATGCTCCAGCCGCAGCAGGTCCAGGGCGGCTTGGTTCACCATGATCACCCGCTGCTGGGCGTCCAGGGCGAAAAGGGCCTCCCCCATGCAGTCGAGGATCGCCTGCGAGCGGTCCCGCTCCTGGGCCAGGCGGTCCATCTGCAGCTGCAACGCCTGAGCCAGTTCGTCGAAGGACCCGAGCAGCCCCTGGATCTCGTCGCCTGCCGGGGCGGGGCGGTGGACTCGGGGCGGGCACTGCCGTGGGCATGCCGCACCAAGGCGCGCAGGGCTCGGGTCGAAAGGTGAGAGGCCAGGCCGCTCATGAACACGGCGATGACCAGGCCCAGCAGACCGGCGACGATCAGATGCAGATGGAGGTCCCGAATCGCCCGGTCCACCGCCGCCAGCGGGCGGGAGATGCGCAGCACCCAGCCCGGGGGCTGGCTGTCCAGTTTGATTGCCACGTACAGCATCTCGGTGTCCAGGGTGGTACTGAAGCGGCGGTTGATGCCACGTCCGCCGGCCCGGGCGGCGAGAACCTCCGGTCGGCTGCCGTGGTTCTCCAGTGTGGTCAGCTGCTGGGGCGAGAGTTCGGAGTCGCCTGCCACCCAACCGTCCGGGGCGATCAGGGTGATCCGGCTGGCGCTGGCCGCGCCCAGCTGGTCGGCTAGCTGGTCCAGGTCCGGCGCTGCCTGACCCAATACCAGCTCGACGTGCTGCTTGGCGGTGGCGGCCTGGCGCAGCAACTCGGTCTCCACCCGCTCGCCGATCCAGCGCCGCATTTGCAGTTCAAGGTAGCCGCCGGAGGCCAGGCCCACCAGCAATATCAGGACCAGGGAAACGATGAAAAGCTTGCCGCGTACCCCGAGCCGGCCGCCCTGGGGGCGGCCCACCGCGACGCTGTCTGTGGGTTCCGGTTTGGTTTCGGCAGCAGGACGGGCTGCCTTACGGGACGGAGGATGCGGTTGTCCCGGCGCCATGGTCGGTTAACCCGTCTCAGGCCCTACGGGCAGGCCCTTGCCCGGGTTGAGAATCCCTTTTGGGTCGAAGTCGCGCTGGATGGCTCGCATCAGGCGCATGCTGCCGGCGTCGATCTCCCGGGCAACGAAGTCGCGCTTCGCCAGCCCCACCCCGTGTTCGCCGGACAGGGTGCCCCCGAGCCTCAGCACCAAATCGAATACTGCGCTCAAGCAGTCTGGCGCGTTCGCCGCCTGGGTCGGCTCGTCCGGGTCCAGCAGCAGGTTGACGTGGATATTGCCGTTGCCGGCATGGCCGAAGTTGACGATCTGGATGCCGCTTTCCCGGCTCAGGCGCTCCAGCCCGTCGATCAGGTCCGGGATCGCGGATACCGGCACCGCGACGTCTTCGTTGATTTTCTTCGGCGCCGCATTGCGCAGGGCCGGAGACAGGGCCTTGCGGGTCTTCCACAAGGCGTCAATCTCCTGCTGGTTCGCTGCCGAGCGGACCTCCACTAGACCGGGAACCCTGGCGGCGGCTTCAATGGCCGCCACCGCGTGGTCCAACAAGGCCTGGTGCCCGTCGACCTCGATCATCAGCAGGGCCCCGGCGGAGGTCTCCAAGTCCAGCTTCGCGAAGTCGCGTACCAGCCGCAGGCATGCGCGGTCCATTAATTCCAGGGCGCAGGGAACCACCGGCTGGGCCATGATCGCGGATACCGCAAGGGCGGCGGCTTGGATGTCCCGGTAGCTCGCGCGCAGGGTGCGCTTGGCCTCCGGCAGGGGGGTCAGCTTCAGTGTGGCCTCGGTAATGATGGCCAGGGTTCCCTCGCTGCCGATTAGCAGCCGGGTTAGGTCGTAGCCCACCACGCCCTTGGTGGTTCGCACCCCGGTGCGAATCGCCTCGCCCGCCCCGGTCACCGCCCGCAGGCCCAGCGTGTTCTCTCGCGGGGTGCCGTACTTCACTGCTCGCGGGCCGGCCGAATTGTAAGCCAGGTTGCCGCCGATGGTGCAGGTGGCAGCGCTGGTTGGGTCCGGGGGCCAGAAAAAGCCGTGCGGAGCGAGGGCATCCTGCAATTGCTGGTTGGTGACTCCGGGCTCGACCCGGGCTAGGCGGTTGGCCGGATCAATCTCCAGGATGCGATCCATGCGTTCGAGCGACAGCACGATGCCGCCTCGGTCGGGGACGGTGGCGCCGGTGGTGCCGGTGCCGCGGCCGCGAGCGATAAGGGGCAGGCCCTCGGCGCCGCATAGCCGCACCAGTTCGACGATGGGGCCTTCTTCGGTGGCGAAGGCCACTGCCGCGGGCAGGGCCTGGCGGCGGCTGTTGTCGTAGCCATACGGCCAACAGTCGGCCGGGTCGTCGAGCACTTGGTCCGCACCCAGCACCTGCCGCAGTCTTCGCAGCAGGGCCGGGTTCAGTGGCATCTCAGCCCTGGATGTATTCAAAGACCCTAACCACTTTCGCCACGCCGCCGATGGTACGGGCCTCTTCAACCGCTAGTTCGGCTTCGCGCTGGGTGACCAGTCCCATCAGATAGACGGCTCCACTGTGGCTGACCACCTTGATGCGGGAGGCCTCGAATCCCTCCGCTTCGACGCCGAACAGGGCGGTCTTGACCTTGCCTGTCAGATAGCTGTCGTTGCTCTGCTGGGCCAGGGAGAGGTTGGGGCCGATCTGCACCTCGTTGATCACCCGTTTGACCCCGGGGATGCGCGCTACCAGGGCGGCGAAGCGGCGGCTGGCGTCCACGCTGCCGGCCTGGCCGGTGAGCAGCACCAACCGATTGTAGCTGGTGGCGGAGATCTGGGTTTGCTCCGCCAACTGCGGGTTCTTATCCTTGAGATCGAGGACCTGAATTTCTATCTTCTGGTCGTCCAGAACGGTCTCGGCGTCGCGCCGGTCGTAGACTATGGCGGCGCCGGTGGCGGCACCGCCAACCACGACCGCGCCGCAGCCGCTCAACAGCAGTCCCAGGGCGAGCATCAAAGGCGCGAGCAAAAAGCGGGTATGTGGGGGCATGGCAAGACTCCTAGTGGCCGAGTAGTTGTCGATCTATCAAATCGCACAGGCAGTGGATGATCAACAGATGCACCTCCTGGATGCGGGCGGTGGAGTCTGCGGGCACCCTGACCTCGATGTCGGTCTCGCTCAATAGGGGCGCCAGCGCACCACCGTCGCGCCCGTTCAGGCCGATTACGAACATCTCCCGCTCGTGGGCAGCCTGCACCGCTTGCAGCACGTTCGGGGAGTCGCCGCTGGTGGAGATCACCAGCAGCAGATCTCCCGGCTGGCCCAGGGCGTGGATTTGTTTGGAAAATACTTGATCGAAGGCGTAGTCGTTGGCGATCGAGGTCAGGGTGGAGCTGTCGGTCGTAAGGGCGACCGCTGGCAGTCCGGGGCGTTCGCGTTCAAAACGGTTGAGCATCTCCGAAGCCAGGTGCTGGGCGTCAGCCGCGGATCCACCGTTGCCACAGCTCAGCAGTTTGGCGCCGTTCAGCAGTTGGGCGACGATCAATTCGGCGGCGTCGACAATCGGCTGCTCCAGCAGCGGTAGCGCCTCAGCCTTGGTCTGGATGCTCTCCTCGAACAGTTGCTGGACCCGTTGGTTCAGTTGCAGGGACATGGGGCGAGTTTCTCCAGGGCACGGCCGGGCATCACCGATCGCCGGATTGTACCAGCACCGTTGCCACAACGGGGAGAGGGCGGCTCAACCGGCAGCCTGGAAGGCATCGCGGATCCAGTCGACCCGCTCGCCTTCGAGGCCCGACAGGGCCAACACGTCGAAGCGGCAGGCCAAGGTGCCGCTTTGGTTTTGCAGATATTGACTGGCTGCGCTGATCAGGCGCGCCTGCTTGGCGGCGGTGACGCTTTCCGCGGCCGAGCCGTAGCGGTTGTTGCGGCGATACCGCACTTCGACGAAAACCAGTTGGTCCCCGTCCTGCATGATCAGGTCGATCTCGCCGCGTCGGGAGCGGTAGTTGCGCTCGCGCAGCCGCAGTCCCCGCGCCTGCAGCCAAGCGCAGGCCAGTTCTTCGGCCTCGGCGCCGCTGGGTCCCGCTGCTTTCTCCTGGCCCGGAGGCATCTATGGGGCGTTGCCCGTGGTTGTTGGCTCTGTGGCAGGTGCGCCCGGCGTCGGGACCGGTGCCGGCAGCGTATCCACCGGTTGCGGGCTGCCGTCGATGAAGCGCGCCCAGGTCAGGCGGCGGTGGACCCGGTTGAAATCGTCCAGGTAGAGTTGGCCGGTGTTGGCGTCCAGGCCGCTTCCCGGGTTGCGGCGCAGCCTGGCCAGGTGCGCTACCAGGATATAGCTGTCGATGCCCATGGCGTAGAAGCGGGCCAAGCGCTGGCTGAAGTCGGGCAGGGTAGCGGCCAGGCGGTCGCGGCTCAGGCCGGGGTTCGGGGCCTGGTCGAACAGCCAGGGCAGGTCGGGGAAACTGATCCCGTCCAGGTCTCGATCCCGGGCTGGATTGCGTTCGCCGTTGAACAGGTGTGAACTCGCCAGCACCGGCAGGTCGCCGGCGTGGTGGAACTGTAGCTGAGGGCGCAGCGCCCGCGCCGGATCCGGGCGGGCGGCGAGGAACACAAATTCCGCATCCGCACGGCGGCGCGGTTCAAATTCGAGGTTGCGACCGAGCAGGCGTTGCATCTCCTGCAACCGGTCGCGGCTGAGGTCGAGATCGAGCAGGGCCCGCAGGGTGTCGGAGTAGTCGCGCTGTTGCGGGTCGTAGCGCTGGTGGTCGGCGATACCGCCGCCCAGTTCCAGCCAACGCTCGCGGAAGCTGGCATACAGCCGCTCGCCCCAGTCGTCGGCCGGCGTGAGCACCAGGGCCCGGCTGAAGCCCTGCGACCAAGCACGTTCGGCCGCCTGGCGCGCCTCATCTTCCGGGGCCAGGGCAAACTGGTAGAGTTCGGGGGCGAAGCCGGGCTCCGGCGGGACCTGGTTCAGGGCCAACACCGGCACAGGCAACTCGCCGGCGCGTGCCAGCTGGATCACCGCGTCTTTGTCCAGGGGGCCCAGCACCATTTCGGCACCGTCCGCCACGGCCTGCTGGAACAGGGGCCAGAGCTGGTTCGGATCGGCGCTGTCGTAAAATCTCAGGCTTGGGCGCTCGGCCGGCGGCTGCTCGAAGTAGGCGGCGATGATGCCCGCGCGCAGGGCCGCCGCCACCCACTGGAAGCGTCCGCTTTCTGGTAGCAGCACGGCGATCTGTCGTGGCCGGTAGACCTCCGCCAGTAGACGGGCAAACCAGGCCTGGGGCAGCTCGGGAAGGGCTGGGTGGCCGGGGTGGCGCAGGCGCCAGTCGGCGATCCGGGGCTCGGCCTCGGCCAGGTCGGTAGCCGGGGTCCGCAGGATCACCGCCAGCGCCAGCCAGCCGCTGAGTTCCGGCTGGTAGGGGCGGGGAGCCAGGAGTTCGGCCTGGGGCAGGCGGTTGAGTTGGCCAACGATGGCGAGCTGGTTGTCGAGGCGCTCCGCCTGTTCCAGCCAGGGATCCAGTTCGACGAGCTCCAGGGCGCTGTCCCAGTATTGGCCCAGGTCCGCCAGGGCTTCGGCGCGCAGGCGATGATAGGCCCGCCGGCGCTCCGGTGCCGCGTCCGCCGGGGGAGCCGAGCCGAGCCGGGCCAGAACCTGGTCCGGCCGGCCCAGGGCGAGTTCGGCCTCGGCCTGCAGCAGTCGCAGGTGCTCGGCTTGGTCAGCATTGAGTTCGGACAACCCTAGTTCCGTGAGCACGGCGTTGGCCTCCGCCGCCGCTCCATCCGCCAGCAAGGCCTGGGCTGCCAGCAGCAGCATATCCTGGCGCCAGGGCGCTGCGCTGCTCTGGGCCAGCTGGCGGTAAAGGGCGGCGGCTGCCGCATGCTCGCCGCGGGCCTCGAGGGCCGCTCCTTCTGCTTGGCCGGCGGCTATCTGCGGCGGCGGGCTGGGGCGCGTCGGCGTCGGCGCGCAGCCCGACAGCGCGAGCAACAGGGGGGACAGGACTAGCAGGAGGCGAATGGCTTGCATGGCGAGGTGGCTGGGGGCAGGATGCTGAGATATACGGTTGGGGTGGCGGTGCTTTTTCGGCACCGAGCCAGTATGTTTTCTGGGGGATAGCGTGTCAATTGCCGAAGCGGGACTTTATGTGGTGGCCACCCCGCTGGGGAACCTGAACGATATCTCGCGCCGGGCTCTGGATGTGCTGGGGCGCGTTGACCTGATTGCCGCCGAGGATACCCGTCACAGCCGCCGCCTGCTGTCCCATTACGGGATCCAGACCATGCTGACCTCCTTGCACGAGCACAATGAGCGCGACAAGCTGCCCGGGCTGTTGGCGCGCCTGGCGGCCGGGGAGGCCTTGGCGCTGATTTCGGATGCAGGCACCCCGCTGGTGAGCGACCCGGGTTTCGTCTTGGTGCGCGCGGCCCGCGAGGCCGGCCACCCGGTGGTGCCGGTGCCTGGGCCCAGCGCGCTGATTTGCGCGCTCTCCGCTGCGGGTCTGCCCAGCGACCGCTTCCTCTTCGAGGGCTTTGCCCCGCGCCGGCCGGCAGCTCGCCGCAGTTGGCTCGAGGGCCTGCGCGGCGAGCCCCGCACCCTGGTTTTCTATGAGGCCAGCCACCGCATCCTGGGTACTTTGCAGGATCTGGCGGAATTATTCGGTGCCGAGCGCCGCGGGGTTTTGGCGCGGGAGCTGACCAAACTGCACGAAACCTTTATCGCCGGTGGGTTGGGGGAACTGGCGCGGCGGGTCGAGGCCGACCCGCAGCAACGCAAGGGGGAGTTCGTGATGCTGGTTGCCGGTGCCGAGCCCGTGGAGGCCGCGGTTGGCGAGACCGAGCGGGTGCTGCGGATCCTCGCCGCCGAATTGCCGCTGAAGCGGGCCGCAGCCCTGGCCGCCGAGATTACCGGCGCCCGGCGCAACGAGCTGTACCAGCTGGGGTTGCGTTGGAAGGCGGGAGATTAGCCTCCAAAGCGACCGACCTTGGCCACTGGCCGTTCGCGAACCTTTGGTCTCTGAACGCGATCCCCGGCGCCAGGAGCGTTTTCCCGGGCCTCTGAATCTCTTGCAATACTCCGCAAAGGGCACTAACTTCCGGGGTTGGGAGTCGGCCGGACAGTCGCTGCCGCGCCATTAGGCGCGTCGGAGGAAAGTCCGGGCTCCATAGGACGGGATGCCAGGTAACGCCTGGGGGGCGCGAGCCTACGGAAAGTGCCACAGAAAATATACCGCCGCGACGCCTGCGGGTATTGCGGTAAGGGTGAAATGGTGCGGTAAGAGCGCACCGCATCGGTGGCAACATCGGTGGCAGGGTAAACCCCATCCGGAGCAAGACCAAATAGGGGAACGGGTGGCTACGGCCGCGATGTGTGGTCCGCACAGTTCCCGGGTAGGTCGCTAGAGGCGCGTGGCGACGCGCGCCGCAGATGAATGACTGTCCCCGACAGAACCCGGCTTACAGGCCGGCTCCCTCCCTTTCAGATTGCCCGTTCGGGCTTCGCATAACCCTAATAAACTGCTTTAACTATCCGCCTCATTGCTTTGTATCGAAGCGGTTTCCTGCCGTTTTCTTCGCCTCAAGAGCGCCTCGTAAGTGCCTGACTGAAAAGGGACTTTTTTTAAAAGTTTCCGCGCCGATTTCCTTGACAAGGTGGAGATGCGCTACCTATGATGGGGAAAAGTGGAAAGAAGTGGTGGTAAAGGGAATTAATGTGGGGCAAAGGGGGATCCATTGTTTCGAGGCGTCAGCACACTTGCCCTGGACAGCAAAGGGCGCATCGCCATTCCGACCCGTTATCGGGAGCGGCTGCAGGAGAGCTGTGCCTCGCAACTGGTGGTAACGGTCGACCGTGACCATTGCCTGTTGCTCTACCCATTGCCGGAATGGCAGTTGGTGGAAGACAAGCTGAACAAGTTGCCTTCGTTCAACCGCGCCGCCCGCAGCCTGCAGCGCTTGTACATCGGCCATGCGGCGGAGCTGGAGATGGACGGGCAGGGGCGGGTATTGCTGCCCAACGAGCTGCGGCGCTTCGCAAACTTGCAGAAACAGGTAGTGCTGGCGGGACAGGGCAATAAATTTGAGCTCTGGGACGAAGAAACCTGGGGTCGGAAACGTGCCGACTGGCTGGAAGAGGCGGATCTGGAAGGCAGTGAGCTGCCGCCGGAACTGGAAACTTTCTCCCTGTAATGGGGACGGCGCAGGGGCACAGACCCGTGTTGCTGGCCGAGAGTCTGGCAGCCTTGGCCGTCGACCCGACCGGCATATACATGGACGGCACCTTCGGGCGCGGCGGCCACAGTAGGGAGATACTGGCGCGGCTCGGCCCCGACGGACGCTTGTTTGCGCTGGATAAGGACCCGGCCGCGGTGCTCAGCGGCCGCGAGCAGTTTGGCCAGGACCGGCGGTTTTCGATCAATCAGGGGTCGTTTGCGATGCTGGCAGAACTGGCGCACGAGAAGGGCGTGAGCGGACGGGTCAATGGTGTGCTGTTGGACCTGGGCGTTTCTTCCCCGCAGCTGGACGATCCGACTCGGGGGTTCAGCTTTTTGCAGGACGGTCCCCTGGACATGCGCATGGATCCGAACTCCGGCGTCAGCGCGGCCGACTGGCTGGCCAAGGCCGGTGCGGCGGAGATTGCCCGGGTGCTCAAGGACTACGGCGAGGAACGCTTCGCCAAGCGCATCGCCGCTGCCATCGTAGAAGCGCGGGCCGAGGCGCCGATCGTGAGCACCGGTCGCCTGGCGGAAATCGTCACCCGCGCCAACCCGAAATGGGAGCGGGACAAGCACCCGGCCACCCGCAGCTTTCAGGCGATCCGGATCTTCGTCAACCAGGAGCTGGACGAACTGCGCCAAGCCCTGGAACGGCTTCTGCCGGTGCTGGCCCCGGGCGGGCGGTTGGCGGTGATCAGCTTCCACTCGTTGGAGGACCGCATCGTCAAGCGCTACCTGCGCGAGCAATCCCGGGGCGACGACTTTCCGCCCGGGCTGCCGGTGACGAGCGACCGGCTGCGGCCCCGGCTGCGTCTGCTGGGCAAGGCCCAGCGGGCGTCGCCCGCCGAGTTGGCGGAAAACCCGCGGGCGCGCAGCGCCGTATTGCGGGTAGCCGAGCGGCCGGCATGAAGCTGGGCGCACCGGCATTGGTCGTCGTTTGCGCCCTGGCGGTAATTCTTTCCGCCACCGCCGTGGTATACGCCAAGTATGCCAGCCGGAAGTTTTTCGTGGAGCTGCAGGGACTGCGCGCCGAGCGCGATGCCGTGGACGTGGAGTGGGGGCGGCTGCAACTGGAGCAGAGCACCCTCGCCACCCATTGGCGCATCGAGCGCAAGGCACGAAACGAATTGCAGATGCATGACCCGTTACCGGAACAAGTGATCGTTATCGCTCCTGAATCATGAACCGCGCGCAACGAAAAACTCACAAGCCCCAGCCCGAGCGAGCGCCTGCGCCGATGCCCGATTGCCGGGCCCGCCGCCGGTTGGTGCTCGGCATGCTCGGCCTGGCCCTGGTGGCCCTGTTGTGGCGGGCAGTTGACCAGCAGGTGCTCGACGGAGACTTTCTGCGCCGCGAAGGCCAGTTGCGCCACCTTCGGGTGGTTGAGATGCCCGCCTACCGGGGGATGATCACCGATCGCCACGGCGAACCTCTGGCGATCAGCACCCCGGTGCACTCGGTGTGGGCCAATCCGCGCGAGCTCAGCGCCGACACCCGAGACCTGGCGCCCCTGGCACGGTTGCTGGAACTCGACCTCGGCCAGTTGCAGCGCACCCTGGCTAAACGCAGCGAGCGCAGTTTCGTCTACCTCAAGCGGCGAGTCACCCCGGACGTAGCCGAGCAAGTCAGTGCCCTCGATCTGCGGGGCCTGGGCCTGCATCGGGAGTATCGCCGCTACTACCCCAGCGCAGAGGTGACTACCCACTTGGTCGGTTTCACCGACATCGACGACCGCGGCCAAGAGGGGCTGGAACTGGCCTACGAGGATTGGTTGAGAGGCCACCCCGGCAAGAAGCGGGTGCTCAAGGACGGCCGCAACCGGGTAGTGCGGGATGTCGAGAACGTGCAGGCCCCCCGTAACGGCAACGATCTGGTGCTGAGCCTGGACCGTCGGCTTCAGTTCCTGGCCTATCGCGAGCTCAAGGCGGCGGTGCAGCGCCACAAGGCCCGCTCCGGATCGGCGGTGATACTGGATGTGCGCACCGGAGAGATCCTGGCCCTGGTCAACCAGCCCGCCTACAACCCCAACGGGCGGCGCGACAGCGGCGCCGGGCAGCTACGCAACCGGGCCTTGACCGATGTCCTGGAGCCCGGGTCGACCATGAAGCCGTTTACCGTCGCCGCCGCCCTGGAGGCCGGCCGGCTGCGGCCCGACCAGCTGATCGACACCAGCCCCGGCTACTTTCCGGTCGGTCGCCAAATGGTGCGGGATCATCACAATCTGGGTTCCATCGACGTTGCCACCGTGCTGCGCAAGTCGAGCAATGTTGGGGCCAGCAAGATCGCCTTGGAGCTGACGCCGGAGGAACTCTATTCTTTTGTTGCCGGGCTCGGCTTCGGTGCCCTGACCGACAGCACCTACCCGGGCGAGGTGGCCGGCAGTCTGCCCCACTTCGATGATTGGTCGCGTTTCGAGCAGGCTACTTTGTCGTTCGGCTACGGCCTGTCGGTGACCAGCCTACAGCTTGCCCGGGCCTATGCGGCGCTGGCCGCCGATGGCTTGCTGCGCCCGGTGTCGTTGTTCAAGCTTTCGCCGGAGCAGGTCCCGTCAGGCAAGCGGGTAATGAGCGCGAAGACCGCCCGCACGGTGCGCCGGATGCTCGAAAGCGTGGTATCTCGAGAGGGTACCGCCCCCAAGGCCGCGGTACCCGGGTACCGGGTCTCCGGCAAGACCGGAACCGCCAAAAAATCGATTGCCGGAGGCTATGCTAAGGACCGTTACCAGGCCCTGTTCGCCGGCATCATCCCGGCCAGTGCGCCGCGCTTGGCGATGGTGGTGATGATCGACGAGCCCAGCGCCGGCGATTACTACGGTGGCCTGGTGGCGGGCCCGGTGTTCGCGGAGGTGATGGCGGGCGCCATGCGCCTGCTGAATGTCGCCCCCGATCGGATTCGGACCCAGCAGCTACGCCTGGCTGCGCTGGAGCCGTCGCAATGATTGCTCAGCGCAGCGACAGTCCGCCTGCCATGCACCTGTCGGCCATGCTGCGGGGGCTGACGCGGGTGCCGTCCGGCCAGGACCCGGTAGTCACCGGCCTGACACTCGACAGCCGTCACCTGGTTTCGGGCCAATTGTTTCTGGCCTGCCGTGGAGGCCAGGGGCACGGCCTGAAATACCTCGCCCAGGCACTGCAACAGGGTGCCGCTGCCATTGCCTATGAGCCCGACCCAGCTTGGCCCGAGACCCGTATCCGGCCCCTGCTCGGCGGCCGTCGCCTGCCCCTGCTGGCGGTGCCGGACCTGCGCCGTCGCGCCGGCGAGATCGCCGGTCGCTTCTACCACGAGCCAAGCGCCGACCTGAGTCTGATCGGTGTTACGGGTACCAACGGCAAGACCAGCTGCAGCCTGTTCCTGGCCCAGGCCCTGGGCGCGACCCGCCCCTGCGCGGTGATCGGCACCCTGGGCAGCGGCCTGCCGCCGAATCTGGTCCCGGCCAGCCATACCACCCCGGACCCGGTCAGCCTGCAGGCGCGCCTGGCCGAGCTGCGGGCCGCGGGGGCCGAGGCGGTAAGCATGGAGGTCTCTTCCCACGCCTTGGACCAAGGCCGCGTCGAGGCCCTGCGCTTCGATACCGCGGTGCTCACCAACCTGAGCCGGGACCACCTCGACTATCACGGCGACATGACCGCCTATGCCGCGGCGAAGCAGCGTCTGTTCCAGCATCCAGGGTTGACCTGTGCGGTGCTCAATCACGACGATCCCTTCGGCCGCGAGTTGTTGCCGGAGTTGGCGCCGGACGTGGCCCCGGTGCTCTATGGCTGCCGCCCCAGCGGTCCCCTGCCGAGCGGCCTGGCGGGTTGGGTCTGGGCCGAAGAGGTGGCTACCGGCCCGCAGGGGCTGGAGATCCGGGTCCGCAGCAGCTGGGGTCGGGCCGAATTGAGCGCTGGACTGCTCGGGCGCTTCAATGCCAGCAATCTGATGGCGGTGCTGGCGGTGCTACTGCGACACGGGCTACCCCTGGAGCAGGCGGTAGCGCGGCTCGCCGCTTTGCCCGGGGTGCCCGGGCGCATGGAGCGCTTCGGCGCCCCCGGCCAGCCCTCGGTGGTGGTCGACTACGCCCATACCCCGGATGCTCTGGAGCAGGCACTTAAGGCCCTGCGCGAGCACACCCGCGGACGCCTGCTTTGTCTGTTCGGCTGTGGTGGCGAGCGCGACCGGGGTAAGCGACCCCTGATGGGGGCCCTGGCCGAGGCTTTCGCCGATCAGGTGCTGCTCAGCGACGACAACCCCCGGGGTGAAGACGGCGGTGCCATCGTCGCCGATATCCTGGCCGGTATGCGCCATCCGGGGCGCGCCCTGGTGGAACGCAACCGGGGCTTGGCCATCCGTCGGGCCATCGAATCCAGTGCTCCCGAGGACTTGGTCTTGGTGGCCGGGAAGGGCCATGAAACCACCCAGACCAACGGCGCTCTGGTGACCCGCTTCAGTGATCGTGAGACGGTGGCCGGCGTGCTGGCGGCGGGGGAGGCAAGGTATGAGTGAACTGCACCTGTCCCAGGCCGCGGAGTTGATTCAGGCCCGCCACATCGGTGCCGATTCCCGCTTCAGTGCGGTCAGCACCGACAGCCGAAATCTTCCTGCCGGGGCCCTTTTCGTGGCCCTGCGGGGCCCGAGTTTTGATGGCCACGACTACCTTGGCGCCGCCCGCGAGCGCGGTGCCATCGGCGCCATGGTCAGCCAGCGCCCGCAGCTGGAAATGCCCCTGCTTCACGTCGACGACACCCGGCTCGGGCTTGGCCGGCTGGCCGCTGCCTGGCGCCGCCGCTTCGGCAACATCCTGGTGGCCATCACCGGCAGCAACGGCAAGACCACGGTCAAAGAACTGCTGGCGGAGATCCTCGGCGAGCGCGGTCCGGTGCTGGCGACCCGCGGTAATCTAAACAACGACATCGGTGTGCCACTGACCCTGCTGCGGCTGCAGAACGAGCCTTTTGCGGTAATCGAGATGGGGGCCAACCACCCGGGCGAAATCGGCTATCTGAGCGCCCTGGCGCGGCCCGATTTGGTGCTCCTCAACAATGTCGGCGCCGCCCATCTGGAAGGCTTCGGCTCCCTCGAGGGGGTGGCCCGGGCCAAGGGCGAGATCATCGGCGGCCTGGGCCCGGATGGCGTGGTGGTGCTGAATGCAGACGATCCCTGGGCCGGCCTTTGGCGGCGGCTGGCCGGGGAGCGCCGGGTGATCGGCTTTGGCAGCGGCCCGGAAGCGGAACTGCGTGTGACCCCCGAGGCGGTGCAGATCCGCTGGCACGACCAAGGCTTCCGCTGCGTCTTCGAGGTGCAGACCCCGGACGGTGTGCTGGAGCTGGAGCTGGCCCTTGGCGGCTTTCACAATGTGCTGAATGCTCTGGCGGCAAGCGCCGCTGCCCTCGCCGTGGGCACGGATCCTGCCCAGGTTCGGGCTGGCTTGGCCCGGGTGCGGCCGGTCAAGGGGCGGCTGCAGACCCGCTTCGGTCCCGCGGGCCTGCGGGTCATCGACGACAGCTACAATGCCAATCCGGATTCGGTGGGAGCGGCCATCGAGTTGCTTGCCAGCGCTCCCGGTGAGCGCTGGCTGGTGCTGGGTGATCTGGCGGAGCTGGGCCGGGAGGCCGAGCCGCTGCACCGTCGCTTGGGTGAGCACGCCCGCGCCGCCGGCATCGATCGTCTGTTCACCCTCGGCACGGCCAGCCGAGCCGCCAGCCAGGGCTTCGGCCCGGGAGCGGTTCATTGCGACGAACTGCCGCGGCTGATCGATACCCTGCGGCACGAACTCAGTGGCCCGGCCTGCCTCTTGGTCAAGGGCTCGCGCGCTGCCCGCATGGAGCGGGTGGCGGACGCCCTGGTGGGGGAGGCATAGCATGCTGCTGTATCTGGCCGAATACCTGGCGCGTTTCGACAGCAGCTTTCTGGTGTTCCAGTACCTGACGCTGCGCGCCATCCTGGGCGTGCTCACCGCCCTGCTGATCTCGCTGCTGGTGGGGCCGCCGATGATCCGCCGGCTGAGCCGCCACCAGATCGGCCAGACGGTGCGCGACGATGGCCCGGAAAGCCACTTCTCCAAGGCTGGGACGCCCACCATGGGGGGCGCCCTGCTGCTGGTGGCCATCGCCTCCAGCGCGCTGCTGTGGTCGGACCTGGGCAACCGCTATGTCTGGGTGGTGCTGCTGGTGACCCTGGTGTTCGGGGCCATCGGCCTGGTGGACGACTACAAGAAGCTGGTGCTGCGAAACTCCCGCGGCCTGGCCGCCCGTTACAAGTACTTCTGGCAGTCGCTGGCGGGCCTGGCGGCGGCCCTGGCCCTGTATTTCGGGGCTTCTGGCCCCTCGGAGACCGCCTTGCTGGTCCCCTATTTAAAGGATGTATCCCTGCAACTGGGGCCCTGGTTCATCCTGCTCACCTACTTTGTCATCGTCGGTTCCAGCAACGCCGTCAACCTGACCGACGGCCTGGACGGTCTGGCCATCATGCCCACGGTGCTGGTGGCGCGGGGCCCTGGGCATGTTCGCCTACGTTACCGGCCACGCCGTTTTCGCCAGCTATCTGCGCATCCCCAATCTACCCGGGGTCGGCGAACTGCTGGTGTTCTGCGGCGCAATGGTCGGCGCCGGGTCTGGGCTTTCTCTGGTTCAACGCCTACCCGGCCCAGGTGTTCATGGGCGATGTCGGAGCGCTGGCGCTGGGGCCGCGCTTGGGCATGTTGGCGGTATGCGTGCGCCAGGAGCTGGTGCTCTTGATCATGGGCGGCGTGTTCGTGATGGAGACGGTGTCCGTGATTCTGCAGGTGGCCTCGTTCAAGCTCACCGGGCGCCGCATCTTCCGCATGGCGCCGCTGCACCACCACTTCGAACTCAAGGGCTGGCCGGAGCCGCAGGTCATCGTGCGCTTCTGGATCATCACCGTGTTCCTGGTGCTGGTCGGTCTGGCCAGCTTGAAGATCCGATGAACAGCCAACCGGAATTCAGGGGGATCCGTTCCGAGGCCGCCGGCAAGACCCTGATCGTGGGGCTGGGCGAAACCGGCCTGTCCTGTGCCCGCTATTTGATGCGCCAGGGGATACCGGCGGCAGTCACCGACAGCCGCGAGCAGCCCCCGGGACTTCAGCGCATGCGCGAAGAATTGCCGGACCTGGCCCTGTTCCTTGGAGGCTTCCAACCTCAGGTTTTCGCCGCCGCAGAGCGCATTATCCTCAGCCCCGGGGTGGCCCTGAGCGAACCCCTGGTTGCTGCCGCCCTGAGCCGCGGGGTGCCGGTGTTGGGCGATATCGAGCTGTTTGCCCGTGCCGTAAAGGCCCCGGTGCTGGCGATTACCGGTTCCAACGGCAAGAGCACGGTAACCAGCCTGGTAGCGGCGATGGCCGCTGGTTCGGGTCGACGCGTGGCGGTGGGAGGAAATCTGGGCCAGCCGGCCCTCGATCTGCTGGACGAAGCGGCCGAACTCTATGTGCTGGAACTCTCGAGCTTCCAGTTGGAGACCACTGAAAACCTGCGTCCGCTCGCGGCGGTGGTGCTCAATGTCTCGCCGGACCACATGGATCGTTACCCGGACCTGGCCGCGTACGCCGACGCCAAGGCCAGCATTTACGCCGGCGCCCAGGTGGCGGTGGTGAACCGCGACGACCCCTTGGTGGCGGCCATGCGGCCCGCCGCCGCAAGGGTGATCGGCTTTACCCTGGAGCCCCCTGCGAGTGGCGACTACGGGCTGTGCGAGCAGGCGGGACAGATTTGGCTTCGGCGCGGGGACCAACCCCTGTTGGCGGCGGCGGAGCTGCTGATTCCGGGCCGCCACAACCTGGCCAATGCCCTGGCCGCCCTCGCCTTGGCAGAGGCCGCCGGCCTGCCCCTGGAGTCCTGCCTGCAGGCCCTGCGGGTGTTTCGGGGCCTGCCGCACCGCAGCCAACTGGTGGCGGAAAAGGCAGGGGTGCGCTGGTACAACGACTCCAAAGGCACCAACGTGGGCGCCAGCATCGCCGCCCTTGAGGGGCTGCATGTCGCCGGCGAGGCACCCCGCACCCTGCTGATCGCCGGCGGTGACGGCAAGGGCGCGGATTTCACCCCCCTTCGCCCGGTGGCGGCGCGCTGCGCGCGGGCGGTGATCCTGATCGGGCGGGATGCGCCCCTGATCGACGCAGCACTGGACGGTCAGGTGCCGCTGTTCCGGGCCTCCGACCTGACCGCGGCGGTGCGTGTGGCCGCCGAGCAGGCACGCCCGGGCGACCGAGTGCTGCTGTCGCCGGCCTGCGCCAGCTTCGACATGTTCCGCAACTACGAGGAACGTGGCGACCGCTTCGCCGCCGCCGTCGAGGCACTGCCCGCATGAGCGCCGCTTTGTCGACACCATCCGCGCCGAACCAGGCCAGCCCGCGCGGCAGCGTCAAGCCTCAGGCCCTGCCTCAGGTGGATTACTGGCTGCTGGTTCCGGCCCTGGCTTTGCTCGCCTTCGGCTTCGTCATGGTCAGCTCCGCCTCGCTGCCGGCGGGCGATCGAATTGCCGGCAATCCGCTCCACTTCCCCCTGCGCCACGCCATCGCCATCGGTCTCGGACTGGCCGCGGCCCTGCTGGTGACGCAGGTCCCCATGGCACAGTGGGAGCGCTCCGGTACCTGGCTGTACTTCATTGGCCTGCTGCTGTTGCTCTTGGTGTTGGTGCCCGGGCTCGGACGCACGGTCAACGGCGCCACCCGCTGGATTCCCATCGGGCCGTTCAGCCTGCAGAGTTCCGAGATGATGAAGCTGTTCATGGTCATCTATATCTCCGGCTATTTGGTTCGCCGCCAGGCCCAGATGGCCTCCTTCTGGGGCTTTGCCCGGCCCATGATCCTGCTGGTGGTCGCCTGCTTTCTCATCATGTTGCAGCCGGACTTCGGCACCACCGCGGTGTTGCTGGCCACCGCCCTCGGGCTGCTGTTCATGGGCGGTGTGGCGGCCTGGCAGTTCACCCTGTTGCTGGGACTGGCCGCCAGCGCTTTGGCGGGCCTGGTGATTTTTTCCCCTTATCGGCTGCAGCGGATCACTACCTTTATCGACCCCTGGGCCGATCCCTACGACAGCGGATTCCAGCTGACCCAGGCTTTGATCGCCTTCGGGCGAGGTGAATGGGCCGGGGTCGGGCTCGGCAATGGCATTCAGAAGCAGTTCTACCTGCCGGAGGCCCATACCGATTTTCTGATGGCGGTGATCGGTGAGGAGTTCGGCTTCGTCGGCACCCTGGTGGTGATTGTGATGTTCGCCCTGATCACCTGGCGGGCATTCCAGATCGGCGGCGCGGCGGAGCGCCTGGAACGCCGCTTCTGTGCTTACGTGGCCTATGGATTCGGGCTTTGGATCGGTATGCAGGCCTTTATCAATATCGGCGTCAACATGGGGCTGTTGCCCACCAAGGGCCTTACCCTGCCGCTGATGAGCTACGGCGGTAACAGCATTATCGTGGCCTGCGTGGTGATTGCCATGTTGCTGCGTATCGACTGGGAGAACCGGCAGACGCGGCCGTCGCAAGCCTGGGGGAAGGTGCTATGGGGGGGCGTGTAGTGATTATGGCGGGCGGCACCGGCGGACACGTCTACCCGGCGCTGGCGGTGGCCGAGCAGCTGCGCGCCGAGGGCTTGGACGTGTCCTGGCTGGGCACCCGCAAGGGCCTGGAGGCGCGGCTGGTTCCGGCTCGGGGCCTGGAAATCGACTGGATCCGCGCCGAGGGGTTGCGCCGCAGCGGATGGTGGCGACTGCTGCGGGCGCCGCTGGTGCTGACGGGCGCCTGCTGGGAGGCCGGCCGGGTCTTGCGCCGCCGCCGGCCCTGCGTGGTGCTGGGCATGGGCGGGTTTGCCAGCGGTCCCGGTGGGGTGATGGCCCGCGTCCTCGGCATCGCTTTGGTGGTGCACGAGCAGAACAGCGTACCCGGGCTGACCAACCGTTGGCTGGCGCGGATTGCCAGTCGGGTGCTGGAGGCGTTTCCCGGCAGCTTCGGGGCCGAGCGCCGGGCGCTTGCGTGCGGCAATCCGGTGCGGGTCGAGATCGCAAACCTGCCGGCGCCCGCAACCCGCTTTGTCGAACGGAGCGGCCCGCTGCGGCTGCTGGTGCTCGGTGGCTCCCTCGGGGCTCAGGCCCTGAACACCGGCGTCCCCGCGGCGCTGGCGCTGCTGTCTCCGGATCTGCGTCCGCGGGTTCGGCACCAGGCCGGACAGGGCAAGCAGGAGGCAACCGAGGCCGCTTACGCGGAGGCGGGGGTGGAGGCCGACGTGCAGCCGTTCCTTGAGGATATGGCCGGCGCCTACGCCTGGGCCGATCTGGTTATCTGCCGCTCCGGGGCGCTCACCGTCTCCGAGCTCGCGGCCGCCGGCCTGGGCGCCCTTCTGGTGCCCTATCCCTATGCGGTCGACGACCACCAGACCCGCAACGGCGCCTACCTGGTGGACGCCGGGGCGGCCCGCCTGCTGCCCCAGAGCGAGTTCGACCCCGAGCGCTTGGCGTCCGAGCTTGGGGTTTTGCTGACCGAGCGCCCTCGGCTCTTGGAGATGGCCGAGGCGGCGCGCCGCCTGGCTCAGCCCGAGTCGGCCCGGCAGGTGGCGGCCGTATGCCGGGAGTTTTGCTCGTGACCCTGCGGGACCAAAGCCATGCGAGCGGCGGCATGGGCCGCGTGCGACGCCTGCATTTCGTCGGCATCGGCGGGGCCGGTATGAGCGGCATCGCCGAAGTGCTGCTGAACCTGGGCTATGAGGTCAGCGGTTCGGATCTGCGCGAAGGGCCGGCCACCCGCCGTCTGCGGGGGCTGGGAGCCGAGATCCACTTCGGGCATGCGGCGGACAACCTGCGGGGCTGCGATGCGGTGGTCACTTCCAGCGCCGTGGGCGCCGACAATCCCGAGGTGGCGGCGGCCAGGGCGCTGCGCCTGCCGATCGTGCCTCGCGCCGAGATGCTGGCGGAGCTGATGCGGTTCCGCTATGGCATAGCGGTGGCCGGAACCCACGGCAAGACGACCACCACCAGCTTGATCGCCAGCCTGCTGGCGGAAGACGGCTTGGATCCCACGTTCGTCATTGGCGGCCTGCTCAACAGCGCCGGCGCCAATGCCCGCCTCGGCGGTGGGCGCTACCTGGTGGCCGAGGCCGACGAGAGCGATGCCTCTTTCCTCTATCTGCAGCCGATGCTGGCGGTGGTGACCAATGTCGACGCCGACCACATGTCCACCTACGAGGGCGAATTCCAGCGCCTGCGCGACACCTTCGTCGAGTTCCTGCACCACCTGCCCTTCTATGGTCTGGCGGTGCTGTGCCTGGACGATCCGGAGGTGCGCGATCTGCTGCCGCGGGTGACCCGGCCGGTGCTCAGCTACGGCTTCAGCCCGGAGGCCGACGTCCAGGCCCTGGATCTGGAGCAAGCCGGGCGACAGTGCAGTTTCCGGGTGCGCTTCGCCGGCCAGGACCAGCGCTTGCCCATCACCCTGAATCTGCCTGGCCGCCACAACGTGCTCAATGCCTTGGCGGCGATCACCGTGGCGCGGGAGTTGGGGGCGAGCGACGGGGCGATCCAGCGCGGCCTGGCAGGTTTTCAGGGCATAGGGCGGCGCTTTCAGCTCAGCCAGGTGCAACTCCCCGGCGGCGGCAGCCTGATGTTGGTGGACGACTATGCCCACCACCCGCGGGAACTGGCCGCCACCCTGGACGCGGTGCAGCAGGGCTGGCCGGGGCGCCGGGTGGTGCTGGCGTTTCAGCCCCACCGTTTCAGCCGCACTCAGGAACAATTCGAAGACTTCGTGCAGGTGCTCTCGAGGGCGGACCTGCTGGTGCTGACCGAGGTATATGCCGCTGGCGAGGCGCCTATCGTGGGCGCCGACGGACGTTCCTTGAGCCGTGCCGTCCGGGCCCGCGGTCAGGTGGACCCGGTGTTTGTGGAACCCTTGTCCGAGCTGCCGGAGGTGCTCCGCGGACTGGTGCAGGCAGACGATATCCTGCTGCTGCTGGGGGCTGGCGACATCGGTGCCTTGGCCGCGGACTTGCCCGGGCTATTGGGGATCACTGGGGGGGAAGACTAATGGCCAAGAAACAAACCAGGCAGCTGCGTATGGGCTGTGGCGAGGCGCTGTCCGGTGCCCTGGCGAGGCAACAGGCGCCCCGCCCGGCGAGCCCGCCGGAGCCTGTCAACGGCGCCAAGTCCGACCGCACCCTGCGCAACCACGGGCGCAGCCGATGATGCCGGCCTTGAAGACGCCCCCGCTGCGCGGCGAGTTGCGCCTGAACGAGCCCCTGAGTGGTCACACCTCCTGGCGGGTGGGCGGCCCGGCACGGCGTTTCTACCGGCCCGCAGACAGCGCCGATCTGGTCGCCTTCCTGCAGCAGCTGGAGCCGAGCGAACCTCTGCTCTGGCTGGGGCTGGGCAGCAACCTGCTGGTGCGCGACGGCGGCTTCGCCGGCACCGTGGTCGCCACCCAGGGATGCCTGACGGAGATGCGCCGCGAGGGTGAGAGCGGCATCCGTGCCGAGGCTGGTGTCGCCTGCGCCAAGCTGGCGCGCTTTGCGGCCCGTGCCGGGTTGGTCGGGCTGGAATTCTTCGCCGGCATCCCCGGCACCCTGGGCGGGGCCTTGGCGATGAACGCGGGCGCCTTCGGTGGCGAGACTTGGCGCCGGGTGACGCGGGTCGAGACGGTGACCCGCAGCGGCCGGGTAGGCGAGCGCCTGCCCGAGGAATTCCGCATCGGTTATCGGGAGGTGCAGGGTCCGGCGGGCGAATGGTTCCTGGCTGCGCATCTCGAGCTGAAGGCCGGCGACAGCGAAGGCGCACAGACCGAAATACGGCGCCTCCTGGCCCAACGTGCGGCCAGCCAGCCGACCGGCCAGCCCAGCTGCGGTTCGGTATTTCGCAATCCCGAGGGGGACTACGCGGCGCGCCTGATCGAAGCGGCCGGGCTCAAGGGCGAGCGCATCGGAGGGGCCCAGGTGTCGAAGAAACACGCCAATTTCATCATCAACACCGGCGACGCCAGCGCCGCCGACATCGAGGCCCTGGTGGCCCACGTGCAGGAACGGGTGGAGGCCGCCAGCGGCATCCGCCTGCAGCGCGAGGTGCGCGTCTTGGGGGAGCCGGCATGACCCGGGCCGAGGACTTCGGGCGGGTGGCGGTACTGTTCGGAGGAACCTCCGCCGAGCGCGAAATCTCGATGCGCAGCGGCGCGGCGGTGCTGGCCGCCCTGCTGCGGCGCGGCGTGCAGGCCGAGGCCGTGGACCCGGCGGTCGAGTCGGGGCAGGGCCTGGATCTCGGTGAATACGACCGCGCCTTTATCGTGCTCCACGGGCGCGGCGGCGAGGACGGCCAGATCCAGGGCGCCCTGGACAGCCTGGGCCTTCCCTACACCGGCAGCGGCGTCCTGGGTTCGGCACTGGGCATGGACAAGTATCGCTGCAAGCTGCTGTGGCAGGGGCTTGGCCTGCCGACCCCTGCGTTCGCACTGCTGCGCGGCGAGGACGACCTGGCGCAGGCGGCGGCGCTCGGTTTCCCGCTGATGGTGAAGCCGGCCCATGAGGGCTCCAGCATTGGCATGGGCCGTGCCGACGATGACGAGCAGCTGGCCGCAGCCTACCGCCTGGCGGCCGGCTACGACCGATTGGTGCTGGCCGAGCGCTGGATACAGGGTGCGGAGTACACCGCCGCGATCCTGGGCAGTTCGGCGTTGCCGTTGATCCGCTTGGAGACGCCGAATGCGTTCTACGACTATGCGGCCAAGTACCAGGCTGAAAGCACCCAGTACCACTGCCCCTGCGGCCTCGCCCCGGGGGCCGAGCAGCAGTTGCAGGCGCTGGCCCTGGAGTCCTTTGAGGCGGTGGGTGCCAGCGGCTGGGGGCGGGTGGATATCCTGCTGGACGAGCAGCAGAGCCCGTTTCTGATCGAGGTGAATACGGTACCGGGCATGACCGATCACAGCCTGGTGCCGATGGCGGCGGCGGCGGCGGGCATAGGATTTGATGAGCTGGTGTGGCGCATTCTCGAAACCAGCCTGGAGCAGGACTGAGATGGCGTCTCAGGCGAAACCGAAAACCAAGGCTCCGGTGCCTGCGCCGGCGCGATTGCGGGTGTGGCGCAGCTGGTTGCTGGCGCTGCTGCTGTTCGGCGCTATGGGGTTGGGCGGTGCCTGGGGCTGGGAGCGGTTGACCGATCCGGCACTGCTGCCGCTGCGGGTCGTGCACATAGAAGGCGAGCTGCACTATCTGCAACTGCCGGTGCTGGAACGGGCGGTGGCGCCGGAGGTGAACGGCAGCTTCTTCGGCGTGAACTTGGAACGGGTGCGCGAGGCAGCCGCCGCCTTGGCGTGGATCGAACGGGCCGAGGCGCGCCGGGTTTGGCCCGATCGGCTGCACCTTCGGGTCGACGAGCAGCTGCCGTTGGCGCTCTGGGGCACAGAGTCTTTGGTAAACCGCCGTGGCCAGGTGTTCACGCCGGAAGACGGGCGCCGCCCCCCCGGCCTGGCCCAGTTGGACGGGCCGGAGGGCTCGGCAAACCGGGTGAGCGAAGAATTGCTATCCCTGCGGCCGCGCCTGCGAGCCCTTGGGTTGGAAGTGAGCCGGCTCCGGCTGGATGCCCGCGGTGCCTGGACCCTGGAGTTGGAAAAGGGACCTCTGGTGCATCTGGGTAGCCGCGAACTGGCCGCAAGGGTGGGGCGCTTCCTGCGCTTGTACCCGCGGCTGATGGCAAGCGGTGGCGGCCGGATGGAAATCGTGGACATGCGCTATGCCAACGGGCTGGCGATACGGTGGCGGCCGGTCGAAGTGGCAGCCGGCGACCGCCGGCGGTTCGAAGCAGTGGACGGGAGACGCGCCTGAATGACCAAGAAGGGCGAAAAGAATTTGATTGTCGGACTGGATATCGGCACCTCCAAGGTGGTCGCCCTGGTGGGTGAGATCAAGCCGGACGATGAGATCGAAGTGATCGGTATTGGCTCACACACCTCGCGTGGGCTGAAGAAAGGCGTGGTGGTGAATATCGAGTCCACGGTGCAGTCGATTCAGCGGGCGGTGGAAGAGGCGGAGCTGATGGCCGGCTGCGAGATCCACTCGGTACACGCCGGCATCGCCGGCAGTCACATCCGTAGCCTCAACTCCCATGGCATCGTCGCCATCAAGGACAAGGAGGTGAGCCGCAGCGACGTCGATCGCGTGATCGACGCAGCGCGGGCAGTGGCGATTCCGGCGGACCAGAAGATCCTGCATATCCTGCCCCAGGAATTCATCATCGACGACCAGGAAGGGATCATGGAACCGGTGGGGATGTCCGGGGTTCGCCTGGAGGCGCGAGTGCACATGGTGACCGGGGCGGTGAGCGCGGCCCAGAACATCATTAAGTGCGTACGCCGCTGTGGGCTGGAGGCCGACGACCTGGTGCTGGAGCAGCTCAGCTCCAGCTATTCGGTGCTGACCGAAGATGAAAAAGAGCTAGGGGTCTGCCTGGTGGATATCGGCGGCGGTACCACCGATATCGCCGTGTTTACCGAGGGCTCGATCCGGCATACCGCAGTCATTCCGATTGCCGGCGATCAGGTCACCAACGACATCGCGGTGGCCCTGCGCACCCCGACCCAGCACGCCGAGGACATCAAGATCAAGTATGCCTGCGCGTTGACTCAGCTGGCGCGGGGCGACGAGACCATCGAGGTGCCGAGTATCGGCGAGCGGCCGCCGCGGCGACTTTCGCGCCAGACCCTGGCCGAGGTGGTGGAGCCCCGTTACGAGGAGTTGCTCACCCTGGTGCAGGCGGAACTGCGGCGCAGTGGGTTCGAGGATCTGATCGCCGGGGGCGTCGTGCTGACCGGCGGTAGCGCCAAGATGGAGGGGTTGATCGAGCTGGCGGAAGAGGTGTTTCACATGCCGGTGCGGCTGGGGGCGCCCCAGTACGTTACCGGCCTCGGCGAGGTAGTGCGCAATCCCATCTACGCCACCGGTGTAGGGCTGTTGCTGTTCGGTTACAAAAACCGGTCAGCGCGGTTGGACGATACCCCCGCCGCCGGCGGCATGAAGGCGGTGTGGGAGCGGATGAAGAGTTGGTTCCAGGGTAATTTCTAAGCGTGTTTTGGGTTTTGATAGTTTCATTCATGGGCAGAATAGTGTGCGGCGGCACACGGGAGGAAAGGCAATGTTCGAACTGATGGATACTCACAGCCAGAGTGCGGTGATCAAAGTTGTCGGCATCGGCGGCGGTGGCGGCAATGCGGTGTGTCATATGGTGGAGAAGGAGTTGGAGGGCGTCGATTTCATCTGTGCCAACACCGACGCCCAGGCACTCAAGCGCAGCAATGCGCGCACGATTCTTCAACTCGGTTCCAATATCACCAAGGGGCTTGGCGCGGGCACCAACCCGGATGTCGGGCGCCAATCGGCACAGGAGGACCGGGAGCGCATACAAGAGGCTCTGGAGGGGGCCGACATGGTATTCATCACCGCCGGAATGGGTGGTGGCACCGGCACCGGGGCGGCTCCCGTGGTGGCCGAGATCGCCAAGGAGTTGGGGATATTGACAGTGGCGGTGGTAACCAAGCCGTTCCCGTTCGAGGGCTCCAAACGGATGAAAGTGGCCGAGGTGGGCATGGACGAACTGACCAAACACGTCGACTCCCTGATCACCATCCCCAACGAAAAGTTGCTGGCGGTGCTCGGTAAGGAAATGAGCCTTCTCGACGCATTCAAAAAGGCCAACGATGTGTTGCTCAACGCGGTGCAGGGCATCGCCGAGCTGATCACCCGCCCGGGCCTGATCAATGTCGATTTCGCCGACGTCAAGACGGTAATGTCGGAAATGGGGCAGGCGATGATGGGAACAGGCTCGGCGGCTGGCGACAACCGGGCGCGCGACGCGGCCGAGGCGGCGATCCGCAGCCCGTTGTTGGAAGACATCAACCTGGCCGGGGCACGCGGGATCCTCGTCAACATCACCGCGGGACTGAGCCTGTCCATCGGCGAGTTCGATGAGGTTGGCAATACAGTAAAGGAGTTCGCTCACGAAGAAGCGACGGTAGTCGTCGGTACCGTCATCGATCCGGAACTGGACGACGAGTTGAGGGTCACCGTGGTCGCAACCGGGCTGGGCATGAACCGAGCGGCAGCCACGGACGAGCCGCCGGTGCGTCTGGTCCAACCGGAACAGACAGCGGTGGAGCCGGCTCCTGCCACGACCCCCACTGTCACCGAATACCGCGACATGGACCGGCCGACGGTGATCCGCCAGGGCCAGCAGAGAGCGGCATCCGGTTACGGAGAGCGCAAGAAAGACATGGACATGGATTACCTGGATATTCCGGCCTTTCTGCGCCGGCAGGCGGATTGAGTTCCGGTTTTCTCCTCCGGGGGGCGGCGCTTAGCAAACCCTGAGTAGGGTTATTTCCTACTCTTTGCAGCATCGCTATCGAAAACGTGGTTTCCAGCAGCCCCCATTTTCCATCGCTTGAGGCGATGGAAATGGGGGGCATGCTGCCTCTCAGGGGAAAGCCTGGATAGTTAGCCATGCCGCGAGGCGGCTGCGCATAAGCGGCTGGAAGTTCGCGACCTTGAATAGAACTGCGGAGGCATCTGCAGCGAAACCCCCTGTATAACGCCGCTTCGCTATCGCACCCCTGGCTGGTTCCTGTACGCCTGGGCTTGCGCTATGGCTATCGATTTCGTCCCAGAGCGGCGCTCAGCCGCACAGGCCCTGCGCCAGGGACGCGATACCTGGTGGACACGCTGTCTAGCGGCCTTTCCCCGACAGCGGACGAACGCGTCCCTGAGATCGTCATGGTGTACACTCGATATGGATGAGCCAGGGTTGTGGTAGAATTTTGTCAGAATTTTGCCACTGTGTTACAATCCCTACAGTTGAGCAATTCTGGGTTGCAGCGTGTCGTCGGCCTTACGCCCTCCAGGGGGCGCCGGCCAGCCGGTTTGGTACCGGCGCGAAGGCGACGCAACCCGAGAAATTCTGCCGGGCGACGGGGAGACAGACACCGTAATGATCAAGCAACGCACGCTGAAGAATGTGATCCGCGCCACTGGCGTTGGCCTGCATACCGGGGACAAGGTGTACCTGACCCTGCGACCGGCAGCCCCGAACACCGGGATCGTATTCCGCCGGGTTGACCTGGAGCAGCCGGTGGAAATCGCCGCCCGGGCGGAAAACGTGGGCGACACCCGGTTGTCCACCGCCCTGGAGCATAATGGGGTGAAGATTTCTACGGTTGAGCACTTGCTCTCGGCCTTTGCGGGGCTGGGGGTGGACAACGCCTACGTGGACGTCAGTGCTGCTGAGGTACCGATCATGGACGGTAGCGCCGGCCCATTTGTGTTCCTGATCCAATCCGCCGGGGTGGAAGAGCAGAACGCGGCCAAGCGCTTTATCCGCATCAAGCGCCCGGTGCGGGTGGAAGACGGTGATAAATGGGCCAGCTTCGAGCCCTTTGACGGCTTCAAAGTAGGTTTCACCATCGATTTCGATCACCCGGCCTTTCGCGAACGGGCGCAGACTGCGAGCGTAGATTTCTCCTCCACGTCCTTCGTTAAGGAGGTCAGCCGGGCTCGGACCTTCGGCTTCCTGCGCGACCTGGAGATGTTGCGCCAGCACCAACTGGCTTTGGGCGGTAGCCTGGACAACGCCATCGTGGTCGACGACTACCGGGTGCTCAACGAAGACGGACTGCGCTACGAGGACGAGTTCGTGAAGCACAAAATCCTCGATGCCATCGGTGACCTATATCTCCTCGGCCACAGCCTGATCGGGGCCTTTATGGGCCACAAGTCGGGGCATGCCCTGAACAATCGGCTACTGAAGGAGTTGATCAAACGGCAGGATGCCTGGGAAGAGGTTACCTTCGACGAAAGCGACCCCGTGCCGATCTCGTATATGAAGCCGATCACCGTCGGCTGATCGGTCGGTCGCCCCCCTAGAATCCGCGCCATGCCTTATGGGTGTGGCGCTTTTTTTGTCAGCCGTGGCGCGCCAGGCGGCGCAGTGCTTCGCTTAGGCCAGGATCCTGCAGCCCATCGGCTGTCTCGCGCAGTATTGCTCGGTTCCTGGTCGACAATGGCCGGACCGGCTCGTGATTGGGGCTCGGCGGGGGCAGGATGTCCGCGCCGATGACCCGGACCCGCACCTCTCGCAAACCGGTGAACCCGCTTCCCAATCCCTGCTTCAGTTCGCCGGCCAGGTACCGCAGTCGGCTGGCCCAGGCCGGTGAAGCGGCGTACAAGGTAAGCCGTCCGGCCTCGAACACCGCCGCTTGGCAGTGCGGGGCGAGGTACTCGGGGAGTTGGCGGCGGACCCGTTCCAGGAACGCCCGCTGCTGCGACAGGCGGGCCCCAAGCTGGCGAAGAGAGTTGCAGTTTTGCAACAGTTTCTTCAGCGGGATGGGGCTGGTTGCCATAAGGTCAATGTGACAAATATTCGGGTTGGGTTGGTGCTGGTGCCGAGCGCCGAGGCAATCGACGGCCGTCGGCCCTCCGCCGAATATAGACGAATATAAAAGAAGATACCCCATCGGCGGTGCGAATTCCCCTTTCCGTGCTTGACGCTACCGCGATTTCGAGCCGGAACGGGCCGTTGGCTTGCTTCGGGGCGGTGGTCAGGGGCCGCGCCGGCGTAATTGGGCAGCCTCGGGCCCGCATCCGGGAGAACTCGGTGCGGCAGTTCCACCCAGTTTACCTCCGGCGGGCGACCGGGCGCCGGGTTGTTGCGATCGAGCTCGGTATATTCGGTGCGTGCCGGCAACCCGGTGGCACTGCAAACTGGACTTGATCCCGCACCCGCGCGCTCCATGCCCGTCCTTCCTTTGCCCGACCCCGTTGCGGCTTGCAATCGGTGGCGTCTGGCGCCACTTCACCACGCAACCGGGCCGTTTGGCCAGCGCGCTAACTTCGCACCGCTTTTATGCGGTATCATTATCCGTTTTCGCATTCCTTTACCGGGCGTAATCCATGGTCAGCAAAATTTTCAAGAAGGTCTTCGGTAGCCGTAATGAGCGGGTCGTCAAGCGGTTGACCAAGGAGGTCGGGAAGATCAACCAGCACGAGCCGGAGATCGAGGCCCTGGGCGACGAGCAGCTGGCGGCCAAGACTGCGGAATTGCGCGGCCGACTGGAGCAGGGCGAGACCCTGGACAATCTCCTACCCGAAGCCTTTGCGGTGGTGCGCGAAGCCGGCAAGCGGGCGCTGGGCATGCGCCACTTTGATGTGCAGATGGTCGGCGGCATGGTGCTTAACAGCGGTAAGATCGCCGAGATGCGCACCGGTGAGGGTAAGACCCTGGTGGCCACCCTGGCTGGCTATCTCAATACCCTGCCGGGCAAGGGTGTGCACGTGGTTACGGTCAACGACTACCTGGCCCGGCGCGATGCCGAGTGGATGGGGCGTCTCTACCACTTCCTCGGGCTCAGCGTCGGGGTGATCAACTCCTCCGGCGGCTTGGGGCCCGATTCCAGCTCCTATCGGCTCGATCCAGACTACGATGGTGCTGCCGGCGGCTATCGACATCTGCGGCCGGTGAGCCGGCGCGAGGTCTACGCCTGCGATATCACCTATGGCACCAACAATGAATTCGGCTTCGACTATCTGCGCGACAATATGGCGTTCAGCGCCGAGCAGCGGGTGCAGCGCGGTCAACACTTCGCCATCGTCGACGAGGTCGATTCGATCCTGATTGATGAGGCGCGCACCCCGTTGATCATCTCGGGCCCTACCGACGACAACTCTGAACTTTATACCCAGATCGATCAGGTTATTCCCCGCCTGAAGCGCCAGGACCCGATCCCAAATCCGCCAGAGGGGGAGGAGCCGTTCGGCCCCGGCGATTATTCGGTGGACGAAAAGGCGCGCCAAGTCTTTTTAAGCGAGGACGGACACCAGCACGTGGAGGAGATGCTGACCGAGATGGGGCTGCTGTCGGCGGACTCCAGCCTCTACGACAGCGCCAACATTCTGCTGATGCACCACGTCAATGCGGCGCTGCGTGCCCACGCCTTGTTCCAGCGCAATGTCGAGTACATCGTGCGTGATCAGCAGATCATCATTGTCGACGAGTTCACCGGCCGCACCATGCCGGGCCGACGCTGGTCCGAGGGCTTGCACCAGGCGGTCGAAGCCAAGGAGCGGGTGCCGATCCAGAACGAGAACCAGACCCTGGCCTCGATTACCTTCCAGAACTACTTCCGGCTGTACGAGAAGCTCTCAGGCATGACCGGAACCGCCGACACCGAGGCCTTCGAGTTCCAGCAGATATACGGCTTGGAGGTGATTGTAATCCCCACTCACCGGCCGATGATTCGCGAAGACTTGGGGGATCTGGTCTATCTCACCGCCAACGAGAAGTACCAGGCTATTGTCGACGACATTAAGGACTGCGTGAAGCGCGGCCAGCCGGTACTGGTCGGCACTGCCTCCATCGAGACTTCGGAATTGGTCTCAAGCCTGCTCGACGAGGCCAAGATCCCGCATGAGGTACTCAACGCCAAGCAGCATGAGCGCGAGGCCCTCATTATCGCCCAGGCCGGGCGCCCGGGAGCGATTACCATCGCCACCAACATGGCGGGGCGCGGTACCGATATCGTGCTGGGCGGCAATCCGGAGGTGCAGGCTGAGGCTTTGGGAGAAGACGCGGATCCGGCGGCGCTTGAACAGCTTAAAACCGGCTGGCAAGAGTTGCACCAGCGGGTGATCGAGGCCGGCGGCTTGCACGTGATCGGCTCCGAGCGCCACGAATCGCGGCGCATCGACAACCAGCTGCGCGGTCGCTCTGGGCGCCAGGGCGACCCGGGCTCGACCCGCTTCTACCTGTCGCTGGAAGATAGCCTGATGCGTATCTTCGCCTCCGAGCGGGTCGGCAACCTGATGCAGAAGCTCGGCATGCAGGAAGGCGAGGCGATCGAGCACCCCTGGGTAAACAAGGCGATCGAGAACGCCCAGCGCAAGGTCGAGGGGCGCAACTTCGACATCCGCAAACAACTGCTGGAATACGACGACGTGGCCAACGACCAGCGCAGGTGGTGTATGCCCAGCGCAATGAGTTGATGGATGTGGAGGACATCTACGAGACCATCGAGGCCATGCGCCGGGACGTGATCGAGCAGGTGATCACCTCTACATCGCGCCCCAGAGTCTGGAGGAGCAGTGGGACGTGCCGGGCCTGGAGCAGGCGCTTGAAAAGGAGTTCGGCGGCAGCTGGCCGGTAGCCAAGTGGCTGGAGCAGGACCACGACCTGCACGAGGAGACCCTGCGCGAGCGGATACTCAAGACCCTGGAAGAGGACTACGCGCGAAAGGAGAGCAGGCGTCGGCGCGGAGGTGATGCGCCACTTCGAGAAGGCGGTGATGCTGCAGACGCTGGACAGCAACTGGAAGGAACACCTGGCGGCCATGGACTACCTGCGCCAGGGCATCCACCTGCGCGGTTATGCGCAGAAGAATCCCAAGCAGGAGTACAAGCGCGAAGCCTTCGAGATGTTCTCCGGCATGCTCGACAGCCTCAAGCAGGAGGTGGTGGGCCTGGTCTCGCGGGTGCAGATCCGCGCCGACGAGGACTGGCCGAGGTCGAGCGTCAGCGCCGCGAGGCCGCGGCGGCAGCCAGCGGCATTCGATTCAAGCACGAGGAGTTCGGTGGTGTCAGCGGCGACGAGGAAGGGCAATCGCCGAAGCCGCAGCTGCCGCAGGAAGCCGCCAAAACCCTTCGTGCGCGCCGGACCGCAAGGTAGGCCGCAACGAACCCTGCCCCTGCGGCTCAGGCAAGAAGTACAAGCAATGTCATGGACGCGTCCAGTGAACCGAGAGGGCTCGGCGGCTGAGTGAGAGCCAGTCATGTTGTATCCGGTGGCCGGTCGTACGCTTGGGAGTCGCCGCGGCCGGCATCAAGCATCCGGGCCGCGACGATCTCTTGGTCGATCGAGTTGGCCGAGGGCGGCAGCTGCGCCGCGGTATTCACCCGCAACGCTTTTTGCGCCGCGCCGGTACTGGTCGCCCGGGAGCACCTGAACGCAGGGGCCCCCGCGTTATCTGCTGGTCAACTCCGGAAATGCCAATGCCGGCACCGGCGAGGCGGGGCTCGGCGGCGGCCCGGACCTGTTGCCGCGGGCTGGCGGAGCGGGCTGGCTGCAGACCCGATCAGGTATTGCCGTTTTCCACCGGTGTGATCGGCGAGAATCTGCCGGTCGAGCGCCTGTTGGCGCGGCCTGCAGCCGGCGTTGGATGGGCTTGCGACGAGGAGGGCTGGCCGCAGGCGGCCGAGGCCATCATGACCACCGATACCGCGCCCGAAGCTGGTGTCGCGCCAGGTTCAGATCGCTGGCCGACCGGTGACGGTGACCGGTATCGCCAAGGGGGCGGGCATGATCCGTCCCGACATGGCAACCATGCTGGCCTACCTGGCGACCGATGCCGGCGCTGGAGCCGGCACTGCTGCAGACCTGCCTGGAGCGTGCGGTGGCGCCCTCGTTCAACGCCATCACCGTCGACGGCGATACTTCCACCAACGATGCCTGCGTGCTCCTGGCCAGCGGCCGCGGGGCGCGCATCGACGATCCGAAGAGCGCAGACTACCAGGACTTCTGCAGCGCGGTAGAGGCAGTCTGCATGGACCTGGCCCGAGCCATTGTCGCTGACGGTGAAGGAGCCACCAAGCTGGTGGAGATCGTGGTGGACGGGGCTGCGGGCGAGAGCGAGGCGCGCCAAGTGGCCTACACCATCGCCCATTCGCCCCTGGTCAAGACCGCCTTGTTCGCTTCCGACCCGAACTGGGGCCGCATTCTGGCCGCGGTGGGCCGGGCCGGAGTGGTGGGACTGGATATCGCGCGGGTGGAGATCTGGCTCGGAGAGGTCTGCATCGTGCGCGACGGCGGGCGTGACCCGGATTATACCGAGGCCGCCGGCCAGGCGGTGATGGCGCTTCCCGAGCTGCGTATCGGCGTGCGCCTGGGGCGAGGCGAGGCCAAGGCGCGGGTGCTGACCTGCGACCTGTCCTATGACTACGTCAGGATCAATGCCGAGTACCGGACCTGAGCTCCTCGGCGCGGCAAACCGGCCGCCGGTCCAGGTGGCGGTCGGGGTTCTGGCCGACGAGGCGGGCCGTGTCCTGATTAGCCGGCGCTCCCAGGACAGTCATCAGGGCGGCCTCTGGGAGTTTCCAGGCGGAAAACGGGAACCCGGTGAGAGCCTGGAGCGTGCGCTGGCGCGGGAGTTGGATGAAGAGCTGGGGGTGCGGGTCGATCGGACGCGGCCATTGATCCGCGTCCTCCATCACTATCCGGGCCGCAGCGTTCTGCTCGATGTGCATCGGGTCTGCGCTTGGTCGGGCGAGCCCCAGGGGCGCGAAGGCCAGCCTCTGCGCTGGGTCGACCCCGAGGCCATGGGGGAACTGGCGTTTCCCGACGCGGACCGGCCCATCATTTCCGCCCTGCGCTTGCCCGGCCACTACCTCATAACCGGCCCCGATCCGCGCCAGACCGGCGTCTTCCTGCAACGCCTGGAGCAGGCCGTCGAGCGCGGCATCCGCCTGGTGCAGCTGCGGGCCCCTGGCCTGAAAGCGGCCAGTTATCGGGCCCTGGCCCGGGAAGCCTTGGCCTGCTGCCACGCCTCGGGTGCGCGCCTGCTGTTGAATGCGGAACCTGAGTTGGCTCTGGCCCTGGGGGCCGACGGTGCCCACCTCAACAGCCGCCGCCTCGCCCTGGTCCAAGCCCGCCCTCTGCCGCGGGACCTTTGGGTGGCGGCTTCGTGCCACACGGCCGAGCAACTGGCTCGGGCCCAGGCCCTGGGTTTGGATTTTGCTCTGCTGTCGCCGGTGCGGGCAACGGCCAGCCACCCCGGGGCCCGGCCTCTGGGCTGGGACCGTTTTCGGGCGCTGGTTGACCCGGCGGTCCTGCCCGTATACGCCCTCGGAGGTATGCGGCGTTCGGATTTAGAGCTGGCCCAGCAGGCGGGCGGGCAGGGAATCGCGGCCATTGGCGCCTTGTGGCGGGGGTGAGATCGGTTCAGTCGGGATCCGCGTCCGGTATGGGGTAGGCCCGAGGCTCGTCCTCCGGTCCGGCGATCCGGTGCTCTTCGCCGAACCAGGCCCCGAGGTCGATCAGCCGGCAACGCTTACTGCAAAACGGCCGCCAGGGCGAGGCGGCGGACCAAGGCACGGACTTGCCGCAGCTAGGGCAGGCGACGCTTGGAGGATTGCTGGGCAGGCTCATATCACACAGCAGGCGAGGCTGAAGGGCACTTCTTGCTGCACCTGGTTCGGACGCTGGCCCTCGGCCACCTGCAAGAAGCGAATGCTGAAGCGGTGCCTGCCGCCACTGATCTCGGCGAACATGTGCAGGGCTTCGGCGACGCCTACACGGATCAGCTGGGTCGGGCGCTTTGCGTCCAAGGTCTGCTGAAAGAAGCCTTGGGCAGCGGTTTCATGCAGCGGCCGACTGCTGCTGCGGGTCAGCGAGAGCAATAGTGCGAGGGCATCGCGCACCGGCACCAATTCCCTCCACCAAGTCTCGAGTTGCGCCTGGCGCTCAGCCACCGGTTGCCGCAGCCAGTAATGGAACTGGGGCAGGTCGAAGGCGCAGCTGCCGCCGGGAATGCTGCTGCGCTGCATGATGGATTTGAGAAACTCGTTATCGCGGAGACGCTGGCCGACCTGGCCGTTCAGCTGGTAGATTTGGCTGGTCGCCTGCTCCAGTTCATCCAGCACCTGGCCGAGGGCCTGCATATCCACTTCCTGTTGGCGGCGGATTCGGCCCAAGTTGGCCAGGTGGCGCTCCAACTCCTTGAGGATTTCGGTCTTAATATCGGCGCGGTTGAAGATGCTGTTGATTTTAATCAGCCCGTCAATCGCGGCCCGACTGCCCCACTCCTCCGGTTGGGGCAAAAAATAGGCCGTCTCGCTGAAAAGGTGCTCCAAGCGCAGGAATGTCCTTATCCTTTCGTTCAGCGGATGCTCGTAGACGATCAGCTCGGACACAGAGAAAATTGCCTGTCGTTGTTGCCGGCCGCGGCAGCGGCTGGCGGTTTAAGGTTCAATAACGGAATTTTGAACGAGCCTTGGGCCCGGCGCAGTTAGCGCCACGGTGGGCTTCGACGGGATGCGGCGGTTTTCATCGTTTTGAGTCCTGCGCTCTGGCCATTTCCGAGTACATTTTATGGAAGCGGTCGGTCTCTGCCAACAGGCGGCCGATTTCGCCACTGTTGTCGATCCGGTCGTCAGCCGCCGCCAGGCGGGTAGCGCGGTCGGTTTGGGCCGCCAGCATGGCGCTGGCCTCGGCGGCGTCGACGCCGTCGCGCCGCATCAGGCGTTCGATCTGCACTTCCGGCGGCGTGTCGATGACCAGCACACGGTCGCAAAACCCAATATAGCCGGTTTCAACCAGCAGGGGTACCACCAGGACCAGGTAAGGACCCGCACTGAACTGGGCAAGTTCGTCCATTCGCTGGTAGACCAGGGGGTGGAGTATGGCTTCCAGCCTGCGCCGGCGTCTGGAGTCGGCGAACACCAGCCGACGCAGGCGGCGGCGATCGATGTTGCCGTCGGCGGCCAGAACCGAGGGTCCGAATTCGGCCAGTACCTCCGCGTGGGCGGCTTGGCCGGGTTCAACCAGTTCGCGGGCGATCAGGTCTGCGTCGATGACCTCGATTCCGTGCTCGGCAAAGCGCGCCGCTACCAAGCTCTTGCCGCTTGCAATGCCGCCGGTCAGTCCGATTCTGAGCATGAGGTCCGCGGGTGCAGATACCTAGTAGATGCCGGCCAGCCGGAAATAGGCCTGGTTGATCTGTTCCCCCCACAGCAGGCTCAACCAGCCGGCGGCGGCCAGATAGGGTCCGAACGGGATTGGGTGGCTGCGGTCGCGTCCCCGGAACGTGATCAGCAGCATGCCCACTATTGCGCCCACCAAGGAGGACAGGATGACGATCTGCAGCAGATACTGCCAGCCGAGCCAGGCCCCGAACAGGGCCAATAGCTTGAAGTCGCCGTAACCCATCCCCTCCTTGCCGGTGAGCAGGCGGAACAGATGGAACAGGCTCCACAGCGAAAGATAGCCCAGACTGGCTCCGACGATGGCGCTGACCGGATCGGTATACAAGCCGCCGGTGTTGAGCAGCAGGCCGAGCCAGAGCAAGGGCAGGGTGATGGCATCCGGCAGCAGTTGTTCGTCGTAATCGATCAGACTCATTGCGATCAGGGCCCAGCTCAGGGCCAAGGCGCCTCCCGCTTGCCATGTGAATCCCAGACGCCAGACCACGATTACCGAGACCAGGGCAGTAAACACTTCCACCAACGGGTAGCGCGGGGAGATGCGGCTCCGGCAATGGGAGCATTTTCCCCGCAGCATCAGGTAGCTGACAACCGGGATGTTCTCCCAGGCTGCGAGCGGATGGCTGCATTGCGGGCAGCGAGACCCTGGGGTTACGAGGTTGAGCCTCTCCGAGACGGATTCCGAGCTCGGCAGTTCAAGCATCTCGCGGCACTGGCCGCGCCATTGCCTGTGGAGTATTGGTGGCAGCCGGTAGGCTACCACATTGAGGAAGCTGCCGATGACGAGTCCGAACAGCGCGGCAGTCAGCCAAAGAAGTGGGGGATTTTGTGCGAGCAAACTGAATAGATCCATACGGAGTGGGGTCCAAGGCGGTTTCTGTCCAGGCAGCCAACGCGACTTTTCCGCGTGAACCCGGCGATCAGGGTGGCGGTAGAACGGTGTGCTGGCGAGCCTGCTCTAAGGCATATGCTAGGCGGCTAGCGGGCCTTCGCGTTCAGCCTTCGTCTATGAATTTGGATTCGTTCGCGCCGATAAATGCCAAGCTGCGGCCGAGTATCACACCACCGCGCCGAGCTTGAAGATGGGAAGATACATGGCGATTACCAAGCTCCCCACGAGCCCGCCGATAATTACCATGATCAGCGGTTCCAATAGGCTGCTCAGGGCGTCTACCGCGTTGTCCACCTTTTCCTCGTAGAAATCCGCCACCTTGGCGAGCATGGAGTCCAGGGCTCCGGATTCCTCGCCGATGGCCACCATCTGGATCACCATGTGGGGAAACAGGGTCTGCTGCTCCATGGTCAGGCGCAGGGACTGGCCGGTCGAGACGCCGTCCCGCATGTTCAGAACCGCCTTGGCGTAGAGGTTGCTGCCGGTGGCGCCAGAGACTGAAGTCAATGCCTCGACCAGGGGAACGCCGGCCCCGAACATGGTCGCCAGGGTGCGGGCGAAGCGAGCAATGGCCGCGTCGTGCAGAATTTGCCCGAGGATGGGCAGCTTCAACACCGCCAGATCGATCCCGTCCCTGAAACGCTGCGAACGCTTCCAAAAGCTGCCGACGATAAATACCGTGGCGATGATTGCCCCGATAATCATTACCGCTTCTTCGCGAATGAATCTGGAAAGCGCGATCACCGCCGCGGTAAAGGCCGGCAACTCAGCGCCGAAGGAGTCGAACAAATCTTCGAACGTCGGGATCACGAAGATCAGGAGTACCGCGGTGACGACGACGGCGACAACGAGTACCGCCGCCGGATAAAACATGGCCTTCTTGATCTTGGCTTTCAGCGATTCGGTCTTTTCCTTGTAGGTGGCGATCTTGTCGAGTACCGTTTCAAGCACACCCGCATGCTCGCCCGCTTCCACCAGGTTGCAGTAGAGATCATCGAAATACCTGGGGTGCTTGCCGAGGGCGGACGATAACGACGAGCCGCTTTCCACATCGGCCTTGATCGCCAGGATCAGGGTCTGAAGTTTCGGGTTTTCCTGCCCGCGTCCGATGATGTCAAAAGCCTGCACCAGGGGCACACCTGCATTCATCATGGTTGCCAGTTGCCGCGTCAGCACCGCAATGTCACCCGGGGTGACCTTTTTGCCGGCTCCGAACAGCGGTTTCGGTTTCTTCCTTACCTTGATCGGGCGGATGCCCTGGCGTCGTAAGTCGGCCCGCACCAGGCCCATGTTGGCCGCCCGGCTTTCGCCTTTCAGGCGCATGCCCTTTTGATCGGTGCCGATCCAGACGAATACGTCGGCCTTCTCGGCCTTGTGTGCTTGCGCAGCCATCGCTTAGTCCTTGGTCACCCGGTTGATTTCTTCGAGGCTGGTAATGCCGGTCTTGACTTTGAGCAAGCCGGACTGGCGCAGGTCTCGCACCCCTTCTTTGGAGGCCTGGTCGGCGAGCTGCATCGAATTCCCGCCCTCCATGATGATTCGCCCCATGTCGTCGGAGATCGGCAGCACCTGATAGATGCCGACGCGCCCCTTGTAGCCTTTGGTGCACCGGTCGCAGCCGACTGGCCGGTAGACGGTCAGGTCGTCAAGCTCGTCTTCTTCGAAGCCTTCCTGCAACAGGGCTTCGCGCGGAATGTCTTCCGGCTCCTTGCAGTACTCGCACAGTCGGCGCGCCAAGCGCTGGGCGACGATGAGCAGGATCGAGGAGGCGATATTGAACGGTGGAATACCCATATTGGCAAGCCGGGTCAGCACCTGCGGAGCGTCGTTTGTGTGCAGCGTTGAGAACACCAGGTGACCGGTTTGGGCCGCCTTGACCGCGATCTCGGCGGTCTCCAGGTCGCGAATCTCGCCGACCATGATGATATCCGGATCTTGGCGCAAGAATGCCCGCAGGGCCTCGGCAAAGGTCAGTCCGGTCTTGGGGTTGGTGTTGACCTGGTTGATGCCCGAAACCGGGATTTCCACCGGATCTTCCGCCGTGGAGATATTGACCTCCGGCTTGTTCAGGAGGTTTAGGGCCGAGTACTGGGTGACGGTCTTACCGCTACCGGTGGGCCCGGTGACCAGGATCATGCCGTAGGGTTTGTTGATTGACTTCATGAAGGTTTCCATCTGGTCCTTCTCGAAGCCCAGGCTTTCGATGCCGTGTTGACTGGACGAGGCGTCGAGGATTCGAAGTACAATCTTTTCCCCATAGGTCACCGGGCAGCTATTAACCCGGAAATCGATCGACCGGTTCTTCGACAGCACCATCTTGATGCGCCCGTCCTGGGGAACGCGGCGTTCCGCGATATTCATCTTCGACATCACCTTGAGGCGCGAGGCGATGCGATTGGACAGGTTCAACGGTGGCGTGGCCATCTCGATCAGCAGGCCGTCCTGGCGGAAGCGGATGCGGTAGTACTTCTCGTAAGGCTCGAAATGGACGTCCGAGGCGCCGGCGTTGATGGCATCCAGCAAGACCTTGTTGACGAACCGAACCACCGGGGCCTCATCTACCTCCGAGTCGGCGTCTCCGGCACCCATGTCATCATCTTCGACCGTAGCCAGATCCAGATTTTCCAGGTCCGTATCCAGCATGTCGGACATGCTGGTGTCGTAGAGTCGGATCGCCTTTTCGATGGTGGCGGAGAGCTTGTCCTCCTCCACCACGACCGCGCTGGTGGCCAGCCCGGTATGGAAACGAATTTCGTCCAGCCCGGCATGGTTGGTCGGATCCGAGATCCCCAGATACAAGCGGTTCCCGCGCTTGAAGAGCGGGAGCGCATGGTGCTTGCGGATCAGTTTCTCCTCGACCAAGTTGACCGGGGCGCTTTCCAGGTCGATTCCCTCCAAATCGAACAGCGGTGCCCCGAACTCATGAGCCGCCGCCACAGCAATCTCCCGACTGGGCGCCAGCTTCATCGCCACCAAGTGCTGAACGAAGCGGAGTTTGCCTTTCCTGGCGCCCTCCTGGGCGCGCTGGGCATCCTGTTCGCTTACCAGACCGTCGCGGACCAGGCACAGAGCGAGGCCGGATAGTCTGGCGGTCGGCGATACTGAACTCATACGGTGGGCAATCCGAATCGAAAATCGACGGCTACTTCTATAGGTTGTGTCGTAAATCTAAGCCAAGTTGCCGGGGTATACAAGAGCCTGCTCCGGAAACGCTGCTATCCGCTTGAAGTTTTTGTGAAATATTGGGCAATCTGGAAGATTGAGCGGGGGCTTTGGCGGCTTTGACGCTACGGAATGAAGGCACTAACATGCAACCAATATCCGTTCTCACCGGTCTGCTTCGATATGCTCGATACCGCTCCGCTGCTGTCTCCTACAAGCTTCCCGCCGCTGCGGCGCGGGCGCTTGGAAACGCTCCAGGTAAACCTGGGCCGGCTTTGCAATCAGTCCTGTACGCACTGCCACGTAGATGCCGGCCCTCGGCGCACCGAGCAGTTGACGCGCGAGCTAGCCGACCAGGTGCTGGCCTTCATGCAGGCCCAGCAGGTTGCCTGTCTCGACCTCACCGGCGGTGCCCCTGAGCTAAACGAAAACTTCCGCCATCTGGTGCATGGGGCCGGCCGCCTCGGCGCCCGGGTCATTGACCGCTGCAATCTTACCGTGCTCCTGGAGCCCGGGCAGGAGGACTTGGCGCAGTTTCTGGCGGACCAGCGGGTCGAAGTGGTGGCGTCGCTGCCCTGCTATCTGGCGGAGAACGTCGATGCCCAGAGGGGAAAGGGGGTTTTCCGGAATAGTATCCGTGGCCTGCAGCTCCTGAATCGTCTGGGCTATGGCGACCCTGCAAGCGGCCTGTCCTTGAGTCTGGTCTACAATCCTCAGGGGCCCGTGCTGCCGCCGCCCCAGGCCGACCTGGAGGCGGATTACCGGCAGCAACTGCAGGCGCGCTACGGCATTGTGTTCAACCAGCTGCTCACCCTCGCCAACATGCCCATCAAGCGCTTCGGCAGCATGCTGTTAAGTAAGGGTCAGTTCCACGATTACCTGGATTTACTGCGCCAGTCCCACAGCGCCGACAACCTTTCCGGGGTGATGTGCCGCAGCCTGGTGAGCTTGGATTGGAGGGGCTACGCTTTTGACTGCGATTTCAACCAGATGCTGGAAATGCCCCTGGCGGGGAGTCCGCGGCCGCATCTGAGCGACCTCATTCAGGCAGACTTCGAGGGCCGCGAGATTCGGGTTGCGGAGCACTGTTTCGGCTGTACCGCCGGCCAGGGCAGCAGCTGCGGCGGAGCCTTGAGTTGATGCCGGCCCCGCCGGTTTCGAGCCTGTCCGTAATCATTCCCTGCCTTGATGAGGGCGCGCTCATCCGCCCGGCCCTCCGGGCGCTGCAGCCGCTGCGCGCCCAGGGCTGCGAGTTGCTGTTGGTGGACGGCGGCAGCCGCGACGGCTCTCCGGAACTGGCGGCTGGCCTGGTGGACCGCCTGTTGCTGAGCGGGCCCGGGCGAGCCCTGCAGATGAATGCGGGCGCCTCGCGGGCCGACGGCGAGATCCTCTGGTTCCTGCACCTGGACAGTCAGGTCCCGGCGGATGCCCCCGGGCTGATCCGAACAGCGCTTGCCTGCAGTGGCCGCGGCTGGGGCCGCTTCGACATTCGCCTCAGCGGAGATCGGCGCAGCCTGCGCCTGGTGGCGGCGATGATGAATCTGCGTTCGCGCCTGAGCGGCATCGCCACCGGCGATCAAGGCATCTTTGTACGTCGGGACTGGTTTCAGTTGCTGGGCGGGTACGCAGAGATACCCCTGATGGAGGACATCGAGTTCAGCCGCCGCTGCAGACGCCGCGGCCCGCCGGTGTGCATCCGTCGACCCTTGATGACTTCAAGCCGGCGCTGGGAGCGGGACGGGGTTTGGCGTACCGTGGCGCTGATGTGGCGTTTGCGCCTGGCCTTTTTTCTCGGCGCCGATCCCGCCCGCCTGGCTCGCCGCTACCGCCTGTGCAGTTCCCCAGCGCCCGAATCCTGATCTTCGCCAAGGCGCCCCGGTCGGGGCGGGTCAAGACCCGACTGGCGCCGCTGCTGGGGGCGGACGGTGCCTGCCGGCTTTATGCCGGGCTGCTGGAGCGCCGGATCCGCGGACTGGCAGGCGCCGGTTTGGCCTCGCTCGAATGCTGGTGCAGCCCGGACGCCGGGCACCCCCTGTTTCGTTCCCTGGAGCGAGAGTCAGGCGTTGTTCTGCGGGTCCAGCGCGGCGGTGACCTAGGCGCGCGAATGCAGGCCGCCGCCGCCCAGGCGCTGCAACAGGCCGAGTTCGTGTTGTTGATCGGCGTCGACTGTCCGGCCCTTACCGCGACCCACCTGGCGCAGGCCCTCGAATGGATGCGCGACGGGGCGGACGCGGTGCTCGGTCCGGCGGAAGATGGTGGCTATGTGCTGCTCGGCCTGCGCCGGGCCGCCCCGGCCCTGTTTGCCGAAATGCCCTGGGGCAGCGAGCGGGTGTTGGCCCTGACCCGAGCACGTCTGGCCCGGCTGGGTTGGGGGTGGCGGGAGTTGGAAACCCTGTGGGACTTGGATCGGCCGGCCGACTACGAACGCCTGTTGGCGCACGGCTGGGCGCCGGATTAGCGCTGCAGGATCAGTTCCAGTACCGCTTTGCTGCCGAAATAGGCCAGCATCAGCACCACGAAACCGCTCAGGGTCCAGATGATGGCGGTGCGCCCGCGCCAGCCGAAGCGAAAGCGGCCCCAAAGCAGGGTCCCGAATACCACCCAGGCGATGGTTGACAGGATGGTCTTGTGGGCCAGGTTTTGGGCGAACATGTTCTCCAGGAACATCAGCCCGCTCACCAGGGCCAGACTGAGCAGGAAAAAGCCCAGCCCGATCATCTCGAACAGCAGCACCTCCATGGTCTGCAATGGCGGCAGGCCGCGGATGAAGCCTCCCGGGTGGCGGTTGCGCAGGTGCTGGTCTTGCACCGCCACCAGCACCGCTTGCACGCTGGCAAGGGTCAGTACGCTGTAGGCCAGAATCGAGATCAATATATGGATCTTCAGCCCGGGGCCGGCATCCACCGTCAGCACCCGGGTGGGGTGGAAATTGAGCTCCAGCAGGATGGTCAGGACGCCCATAGGCAGCAGCACCAGGCCCAGGTTCTCCACCGGCTTGCCAAGGCTCGACGCCAGCAGCAGGGCCAGGATCACCCAAGCAGACAGCGAGAAGGCGTTGAAAAAACCCAGGTTAAGGCCGGCGGCGGTGAGCGTGTCGTGGTACAGCAACAGGCCGTGCAGCGCCAGTCCAACGCCGATCGCTACCAGCCCATAGGCGCGTGCCGGCAGCCGTTCCGCGTCACTTCGGAACAGGCGGATCCCGATAATCAGGCCGGCTGCCAGGTAGCAGACGATGGCCCCGATGGCGATCAGTGTGGTGGTCATTGGGGTTCCCTTTGCAGGGTCACGATGATGGCACAGCTCGGGCGGCGATGGAAAGCGGAGCTCTCCGCTGTGCCGTCCGCGCGTCAGGGCCTATAATGTCAAATTTTTGGCAGCCCCGACAGCGAAGACGACCGCCCATGTTCGATAATCTAAGCCAGCGGCTCGGCCGCGTCCTCGACAACTTGCGCGGCCAGGCGCGCCTCACCGACGACAACATCCGCGACACCATGCGCGAGGTGCGCATGGCCCTGCTGGAGGCCGACGTGGCCTTGCCGGTGGTGCGACGCTTCGTCGACCAGGTGCGCGAAAAGGCCACCGGAGAGGAAGTGCTCAAGAGTCTGACCCCGGGTCAGATGCTGATCAAGATCGTGCGCGACGAGTTGGTGCAGGTGATGGGGGCCGCCAACGAGGGCCTGGATCTCGCCGCCCAGCCGCCGGTAGTAGTGCTGATAGCCGGTCTGCAGGGCTCGGGCAAGACTACCACCGTGGCCAAGCTGGCGCGCTGGCTCAGGGAGCGGGAGAAAAAGCGCGTCGCTGTGGTGAGTTGCGACGTCTACCGCCCCGCCGCCATCGACCAGCTCAAGACCCTGGCCAACGAGGTTGGCGCCGACTTCGTCCCCAGCAACCCCAAGCAGAAACCCGGCGCCATCGCCGAGCAGGCCTTGTCATACGCCCGCAAGAGCTTCGCCGACGTGCTGCTCGTGGATACCGCCGGGCGCCTGCACGTGGACGCCGAAATGATGGAAGAGATCCGCCAGCTGCACCAGCAGCTGCAGCCGGTGGAGACCTTGTTCGTCGTCGACAGCATGACCGGCCAGGACGCCGCCAATACCGCCAAGGCGTTCCACGATGCCTTGCCCCTGACCGGCGTGATCCTCACCAAGACCGATGGCGACGCCCGCGGCGGTGCCGCGCTGTCGATCCGAGAGATTACCGGCAAACCGATCAAGTTCCTCGGCGTAGGCGAGAAGACCGCGGCGCTGGAGCCATTCCACCCTGATCGGGTCGCCTCGCGCATCCTCGGTATGGGCGACGTGCTCAGCTTGGTTGAGGAGGTGGAGCAGAAGGTCGACCGCGCCAAGGCCGAAAAGCTGGCCACCAAGCTGCGCAAGGGCAAGGGGTTCGACCTGGCCGATTTTAAGGAGCAGTTGGAGCAGATGGGCAATCTCGGCGGGGTGGCCGGCCTGATGGACAAGCTGCCGGGCATGGGTCAGGTGCCCGACCAGGTCAAGAATCAGGTCAATGACCGGGAGTTCGTCAAGATGGTTGCCATCATCAATTCCATGACCCCCCAGGAGCGGCAGTTTCCGGCGGTGATCAAGGGGTCGCGCAAGCGCCGCATTGCCGCCGGCTCCGGCACCCAGGTCCAGGAAATCAACCGCATGCTCAAACAGTTCACCCAGATGCAGAAGATGATGAAAAAGATGAAGGGCGGCGGTATGGCGAAGATGATGCGGGGCATGCGCGGACGGCTGCCCCCCGGCGGTATGCCGTTTTAGCGGAAATTTCGGGCTTCACTTTTGCCAAAAATCGGGTAAAATGCGCGATTCACCTGCCACCGCTGGGCGGGGTTCTGGGATTTTTCGATAGGGTAAAACATGGTAACCATTCGTCTTTCGAGAAGCGGCGCCAAGAAGCAGCCGTACTATCACGTGGTGGTGGCGGACAGCCGCCAGAAGCGCGACGGCCGCTACATCGAACGCCTCGGCTTCTTCAATCCGGTGGCCCGGGGCGGCGACGAGCGGCTGCGTCTGGATCGCGAGCGCATCCAGCACTGGGTGTCGCAGGGCGCCCAGACCAGCGAGCGTGTGGCCGCATTGCTCAAGGAGAAGGTAGAGGTCTGATCGAATCGGGCCGGGAGAGACCGGCTGGAGGGGCCGCTTTGGTGGGTTCAAAGATGGTTCCGCTAGGGCGCATTTCCGGGGTATTCGGGATCCGCGGCTGGGTAAAGGTCCATTCCGACACCGCGCCCCGGGACAATATCCTGAGTTACTCCCCATGGTACCTGCAGCGGGGGGAAGACTGGGAGGCGCGCAAGCTGCTCGACGGTCACCCCCAGGGCAAAGGGCTGGTGGCTCGGCTTCAAGGCTGTGGCGACCGCGACCAGGCAGCGGCCCTGATCGGCTGCCTGATCGCCGTGCCTAGGGACCGACTTCCGGCGCTGAACCCGGACGAATACTACTGGGACGACCTGGAGGGACTGCTGGTCGTGAACGCCGAGGGCGTCGAACTGGGGCGAGTGAGCCACCTTTTCGCCACTGGTGCGAACGACGTTATGGTGGTTCGGGGCGAGCGCGAGCGCCTGTTGCCATGGGTTTGGGGCCGGGTGATTCTGGAAGCCGACCTTGAGGCCGGCCTGATCCGGGTCGACTGGGACCAGGACTTCTGAGGGCGGGGATGCGCTTCGACCTGGTCTCGGTGATGCCTGACATGTTCCGGGCGATGACCGAGCAAGGGGTTTGCGCCCGGGCGCTCAAGCGCGGTGTCGCACAGATAGCGGTATGGAATCCGCGTGACTACACCGTAGACGTGCACCGTACGGTCGACGATCGGCCCTACGGCGGCGGGCCCGGCATGGTGATGACGGTTGAGCCCCTGGAGGCAGCCATCGAAGCGGCCAAAGCGGCGGCCCCAGCGAGTCGGGTCGCCTACTTGAGCCCCCAAGGGCGGTGTTTCGATCAGCAGGCGGCCCGGGAACTGGCGGAACGGCCGGGCATGATCCTGGTCGCCGGCCGCTACGAAGGCATCGACGAAAGGGTCATCGACCGCTGCGTCGACGAGGAGTGGTCTCTCGGCGACTACGTCCTCAGCGGCGGCGAGCTAGCGGCGATGGTGATTATGGACGCGGTGATCCGGCTCTTACCCGGGGCGCTGGGCGCGGCGGACTCGGCGCAGCAGGATTCCTACATGGACGGACTGCTGGACTGCCCCCATTACACGCGCCCAGAATCGAGCGGCGGCAGGGGGGTGCCCGCGGTGCTGCTGAGCGGCAACCACGAGGCGATCCGGCGCTGGCGGCTGCAGGAGTCCTTGGGGCGCACCTGGTTGCGCCGGCCGGACCTGCTGGCGTCCCGGGAGCTGAGCCGGGAAGAGCGGGAACTACTTGACGAATACATTCGGGCGCATGCGGACGCCTAAATTTTTTGGAGCTACAGGCCATGAGCAATATCATCCAGCAACTCGAAGCGGAACAGATGAAGACCGAGGTTCCGGATTTTTCCCCGGGCGATACCCTGGTGGTGCAGGTCAAGGTCAAGGAAGGCAACCGCGAACGCCTGCAGGCATTCGAGGGCGTGTGCATCGCCAAGCGTAACCGGGGCCTCAATTCCGCCTTCACGGTGCGCAAGATCTCCCACGGCGAAGGGGTGGAGCGCGCCTTCCAGACCCACAGCCCGATAATCGACTCGATCGAGGTCAAGCGCCGCGGCGACGTGCGTCGGGCCAAGCTCTACTACCTGCGGGGCCGCAGCGGCAAGTCGGCACGCATCAGAGAGAAGATCTGAGCCGGAGCGCTCGGATCGGCGTCATGGAAACCACCCGGCCGCGGCCGGGTGGTTTTTTTGTGCCCGCGAAAAGGTTAACCTGGGCCATCTGCAGAACGTCAACACAGGGAAGATGCTGCATCCAATCGTTGCCGCGGGCCACTCGGCTGGGCCCTGCCGAAAAGCCTGTAATCTCGACGCCTCGGTGGTCGATCGGCTTCTTCCGCATCGGGTCAGGCGCTTCGTAAGATGAGCGTTAACAGCTTTTATTGGCACGACTACGAGACCTGGGGCGTCGATCCCAGACGTGATCGTCCGTCCCAGTTTGCCGGGCTGCGCACCGACTTGGAACTGCGCGAAATCGGCGAACCCCTGGTGCTCTACTGCCGCCCCAGCCCTGACCAGCTACCCCACCCCGAGGCCTGCCTGATTACCGGCATCACCCCCGAGCAGGCCTTGCAGGAAGGCCTCCCGGAGGCGGCGTTCATTGCCCGCATCCACCAGGAGTTGGCGCGACCCGGCACCTGCGGCGTTGGCTACAACAGCCTGCGTTTCGACGACGAGGTAACGCGCTTTACCCTGTACCGAAACTTCTTCGATCCCTACGCCAGGGAATGGCAGAACGGCAATTCGCGCTGGGACCTGATCGATGTCCTGCGTCTGACCCGCGCCCTGCGTCCCCAGGGCATCGAGTGGCCGCACCACGAGGACGGCAGCCCCAGCTTCCGGCTCGAGCAGCTGACCGCCGCCAATGGCATTGGCCATGAGCACGCCCACGACGCCTTGTCTGATGTCCGGGCCACCATCGGTATGGCGCGCCTGCTGCGCCAGCGTCAGCCCCGGCTTTACGACTATGTCTACCGCATGCGCGACAAGCGCCGGGTGGCCGAGTTGCTGGACGCCGGCCAGCCCCTGGTGCACGCTTCTTCACGCTACCCCGCGAAGTACTGCGGCACCGCCCTGATTCAACCCCTGGCGCCAGACCCGAACAACCCCCAGGGCACCCTGGTCTTCGACCTGCGCCAGGACCCCGCCCAGTTTATGGACCTGGACCCTGAGGCTTTGGCGGCGCGCATATTCACCCGCAGCGATGAACTGCCCAAGGGCCAGCCACGGCTGCCGGTCAAGTCCGTGCGGCGCAACCGCTGCCCGGTGCTGGCCCCGTTGAAGACCCTGGATGCGGCCGCCGCCGAGCGCCTGGAGATCGACCTGGACGCGGCCGAGCGTCACCGCCAGTGGCTGGTGTCGCATCCGGAGTTCGGCCAGCGGGTGTCCCGCGCCATGACCCGGGACCGGGAATTGCCGCCCCAGGACGTGGATAACGACCTTTACGGCGGCAGCTTCTTCAGCGCCGAGGACCGTCGCCGCATGGAGCAGGTGCGCGCCACCTCGCTCGAGGAATTGGCGCGCCTCAAGCCCGGGTTTGATGACCCGCGCCTGGAACAACTTCTCTGGCGCTACCGGGCCCGCAATTGGCCGGAGACCCTCAGCCCGGAGGAACAGGTAGCCTGGCGCAACTTCTGCCGGCGCCGCCTCAGCGATCCGGAGGCCGGGGCAAGTATCGTCTACGCCGAGTTCCGGCGCCGGGTCGAGTCGCTCTACGCCGAGGCCGACCCACTCCATGCCGACATCCTGCAACGGCTGTCCGCCTACGCGGGCGCTCTGGCGGCGGAGTTGGGGCTGACATGAGCACAGTCATCGGCTGCGACAGCCCCATCGGCCGGTTGCAGGTTGTCCTGCAGGGCGGGCGCATCGCTGGGTTACGCCTGCCAGGGGCAGGGCCGGCACGGCAGGAGCGGCCCCCCGAGGGCCTCCTGGGCAAACGGGTCCTGGCCCAATTGGAGGCCTATTTCGCCGACGCTCGGGCCGCTTTCGACCTGCCCCTGGTCGAGACCGGCACCCGGTTCCAGCGCCGGGTCTGGGCCCGGCTGCGCCAGATCCCTCCCGGCGCCAGCCTCGGCTACGGTGAATTGGCACAAGAGCTGGAAACCAGCGCCCGCGCCGTCGGCAACGCCTGCCGGGCCAACCCCTGGCCGATCCTGGTGCCCTGCCACCGGGTGCTCGCAGCCGGTGGCCTGGGCGGGTATGCCGGGGCCGTCGATGGTGCCCGGTTGGAGATCAAGCGCTGGCTGTTGAGGCACGAAGGCGCGCTGTGACGCCCGCCGACGACGCGGCGGCGATCGAGGCTTTCGCCGATGCCCTGTGGATGGAACGGGGCTTGAGCCGCAATACCCTCAGCGCCTATCAGTCGGACCTGCGTAAGACCGCCGCCTGGCTGGCCTCCGAGCGCGGCCGGGATTTGCGCGGGGCGCGCCGGGAGGACCTGCTGGACTTCCTGGCCGGAGAGTCTCAACGCGGGCGCAAGCCCAGGTCCAGCGCCCGATTGCTGTCCTGCCTGCGCCAGTTTTACCAGCACGGCCTGCGCGAGGGCTGGCGTAAGGACGACCCCAGTGCCCGCATCGATGCCCCGCGCCTGGGCCGGCCCCTGCCCAAGTCGCTCACCGAGCGCGAGGTCGAGGCGCTGCTTGCCGCCCCGGACACCGGTGACCCTCAGGGATTTCGCGACCGCTGCATGCTGGAGGTACTATACGCCACCGGATTGCGGGTGTCGGAGCTGGTGACATTGCGCCCCGAGCAGCTGAGCCTGACCCAGGGGTTGGTGCGGGTCATCGGCAAGGGCGGCAAGGAGCGGCTGGTGCCCTTGGGGGAGGAAGCCCTGTCTTGGCTGCAACGCTTCCTCAGGGGTCCGCGCCGGGACATCCTCAACGGCCGCCTCTGCCCTGATCTATTTCCCACCCGCCGCGGAAGCGGCATGACCCGACAGGCCTTCTGGTACCTGATCAAGCGTCACGCATTGCGGGCGGGCATCGGCAAGCCCCTGTCACCGCACACCCTGCGTCACGCCTTCGCCACCCACCTGCTCAACCACGGCGCCGACCTGCGGGTGGTGCAGATGCTGCTCGGCCACAGCGACCTGTCCACTACCCAGATCTATACCCACGTCGCCCGCGAACGGCTCAAGAACCTGCACCAGGCCCATCATCCGCGGGGTTGACGCTGACCGCGCTGCTGCGCCCAGCGCCGTTCAATCCAGCCAACGCACCAGATAATAGATGCGCTGGCTCTCCGAGGACACCGAGGGGCCATAGACCAAGGCGGGGTGCAGATGCTTGTCCGGGTCGGCGCCCGCCAGGGCGGCGGTCTCGTCCGCCACCGGGGTCACGCACCCCTCGGGGAAGCGCATGCGGTTGCGGCGCGGACTCTTTACCAGGGCGAAGCGCTGCTGCAGAGAGGTGGATTCGGGGTCGATGATTACTTGCGGCATTGGGCTAGGAGCCTGTCGGGTTGCGGGGATCGTAGCGAGGCGAGTGGGGAATCGAGACGATTTTGTCGGTCATTTGAGGCGAATAGTGGTGACAATTTAACGAAAATGAGCGGAAAAATGGGCCGATTCCCTGCCGCCGCAGTAGATCAGCCATGATCCGACAGGCTCCTAGGGTCGCCGATGCTCACGCCGCCATTTTCTCGCCGCGCCGGGCCAAAGGGAAGGCCACCTCAATCGAGGTGGCCATAGGGCGGTTCGCTGCCGAGGCGTCGGTCCTCCAGCGCTTGTCCCAGGGTAAACATATAGAGTATCTGCCAGGCCTCGCCGTCCAACCCCAGCAGCTGGTGGAAGGGGTCGTCGAAGAAACAGCCGATGCCGGTGCCGCGCAACCCCAGGGCCTCGGCCTGCAGATACAGGCTCTGGCCCAGCACTCCGGCCTCCCAGTAAAGGTAACGGTACCAGTGCGGCCCCTGGCCCAGACCCTGGTCGAGATCCGCCAGCATGCCGAGGGCCAGGCAGGAGTCGCCTGCGATCTCCTGCAGGCAGGCGAGCTGACGCGCCGTGTCCTGAAGCCGGTAAGGCAGCAACAATCGTAAAGGGAGATGCTCGGGAGCGCCCTCCACCGGCTCCCAAAGCCAGTCCGGGCGCAGTGCCTCGGGCAGTTCGGCCGCTGCCCGCGGGCCACGGGGCAGCGCGTAAAGGCCGGGTTCCATGCCGTCGACCTGGTGCAGGAACAGCATCGGGTGCAGGGCCGGCTGCCAGGGCAGGGCGTCCCAGGGCGGCACCTCGATGCGCGGCAACAGGGCGTCGAGCAGGTCGAACAGGCCGTCCCGGTCGATCCGACCGCGCGGATCGAAGGCCTGGGCGCTACGGCGCCGGAGAATCAGTTCGGCCGCTCTGCGTTCGTCGCCGCTCGGCCGTTGCGGCGGTAGTTCGGCGGGTTTCCAACAGGCCACGGGGGACGTCTCCGGCTTGCGGCAGGCGGCCTCAACCGCGGGGATCTGGGGCCATTCCCGGTGCTCGCTGCTGAGCCGGTTGGCCTGGCCCCGCCACTCACCCGAGCGGGCCGCCGTCACCAGTTCGCCAAGCTCACAGTCCCGGGGCGCCGGGCCGATGGCCAGCAACAGTTCCGGGGTCTCGGCTTCGGCGCCGGCAAAGTCCGGCTCCCGATCCAGGCCGAGCAGGGCGGCAATGGCGACGTCCGCGGGCCGGGTCAGCAGCCGAGCCTGCCAGCCCAGGGCGGCGGCGGAATAGCGCAGGGCGGCCAGGGCGTGGCCGGCGTCGAGCTGGCAGTAGCGGAAGGCCCGGGCGCCGTATTTCCAGGCCTCGCGCCAGGCGATCGAGCTGAGCCCCAGCAGCATCTGGCCGTCCAGGACCCGGTCCCAGGCGCTGTCGCTGATTGTCAGGCGCTGTTCCAGGCAGTGTTCGTGGGCCTGGTAGTGCAGGACCCCGGCCTCCAACCCCGGCAGCGCCGGGCACACCAGATAGCCTTCGGTGGGATGCAGGTTGCCGCTGGATGGGTTGCAGCGCAGGGCCCAGCGGTTGCCGCCGTGGCTTTTCCAGGCGGCCAGCCCCAGGCTCAGCTCCAACAACAGGCCCAGATGGGTTCGGTCCAGGGTTGCCGGCGGCAAGGCGCCGGGCCGGAACAGCGAATCGAAGCCGGTATCCAAGCGATCGGCGCCCAGCGGCAACGGCAGCCGGGGACAGCCGGCGAAGCGGCGGAAGGGATCGGGTTGATTGGCCCAATCCAGGTAGCCGGGTCCGGGGGCATAGCCGTCCGGCCGGTGCTTGCTCAGGCGGTGATACGCAAGGATGGTTTCAATCGGGTCGCGTTCGGTCATCAGGCGGGTACCATCAGTCGTCCTCGGGGACCCTGAACTTCGACCAGGGGATGGCCGTAGAGTTGCTCCAGGCGCTCGCGCTGGGCCACCCGCTCCAGCGGTCCTTGATCATGGCGGCCGTCGCCGTACAGCAACAGCAGGTGGGTACAGAAGCGCAGGGCCAGGTTGACGTCGTGCAGCACCATCAGTACGCCCTTGCCCTGTTCGCAGCGCCGGCGCAGCAGTTGCAGTTGGCGCTGCTGCTGGGGCAGGTCCAGGTGATTGACCGGCTCGTCGAGCAGGGCCAGTCGGGGGTCTTGGGTGAGCAGGCTGGCCAGGGCCAGGCGGCGGCGCTCACCGCCGGAGAGGCTGGACACCGGGCGCTGCTCGAATGCTTCCAGGCCGACCTGAGCCAGGGCCCGGCGTGCGAATTTGAGTTGTTCCGCATCCTCTCGGCCCCAGGGCCCCAGGTGCGGGTGGCGGCCGAGCAGGGCGGTTTCCAGCACGCTGGCGGGGAAGGGGTCAGCGCTGTCCTGGAACATCAGCCCCAGCCGGCGGGCGATCCGGCGTCGCCCAAGGCGCGCCAGGGGCTGGCCGTCGAGAGAGATCTCCCCGCTTTGGGCGGGACGCAGGCCCGCCAGTGTGTGCAGCAGGCTGGTCTTACCGGCGCCGTTGCGGCCCAGCAGGCCCCAGCACTGGCCGGGCTCCAGGCGCAGATCGAGGTTGTGGCACAGGCGCTTGCCGCCGACCTCTATTTCGAGACTCCGGGCCTCGAGGAGGCTCATGTCAGCTCTCCGTAGCGGCGATTGAGCAGGTACAGGAACAGGGGGACGCCGAGCAGGGCGGTGATTACCCCCACCGGCAGTTGCTGCGGCGCGAGCAGGCGTGCGAGCCAGGCTGTCTGCGAGCACCAGCAATGTGCCCCCGGCCAGCACTGCCCCGGGCAGCAGGCGCCGGTGCTCCCGGGCGCCGGCCAGGCGCACCAGGTGGGGCACCACCAGGCCGACGAAGCCGATGCTGCCGGCGCTGGTCACCGCCAAGGCAGTGAGCAGGGAGGCGAGCAGAAATACGCTCAGGCGCAGGGGCGCCACCTCCACCCCCAGGGCGGCGGCCTGCAACTCGCCCCGGGCGAGCAGGTCGAGGGGGCGCGCCAGCAGCCAGGCCAGCAACAGGCCGAGCCCCAGGGCGCTCAGGGGCAGGGCTGGGTGGCGGGTGTCGCTGAGGTCCCCCATCAGCCAGAACAGCATGCCGGGGAGGCGGGCCCCCGGGCTGACGGCGAGCAGGAAGCTGATCAGTGCGCCCCAGCCGGCGGCTACGACCACCCCGGTCAGCAGCAACCGGCTCGGGCTCCAGACCCCGCGCCCGCGGGCCAGGGCGAATACCAGCAGCATCGAGAGCAGGGCGCCGGCGAAGGCGCTGGCTTGCAGCCAGAATGCCGACAGCCCCAACAGCATCGCCCCCAAAGCGCCGCTGGCGGCGCCGCCGGAAACCCCGAGCACATAGGGGTCTCCAAGGGGGTTGCGCAACAGCACTTGCATCAGGGCCCCGGCCAGGGCCAGCAGGCCGCCCACCGCGAAGGCGCCGAGCACCCGGGGCAGACGCAGGCCTAGAATCAGTTCCCGCTCCAACGGGTTGCCGCTAGCGGTGAGCGCGGCCCAGATGCGCTCGGGACCCAGGGGCACGCTGCCGTTGGCGAGCCCCAGCAACAGGCTGGCCAGGGCCAGCATGGCCAGGGCCGGCAGCAGCAGCGCCGGGCGCCGACGCTGCACCGGCTCAGGCTCGCAGGCTGATGACCGCCCAGCCCCGGTCCCGGGCGTACGCGTCGAGTTGCGGGTCCGGGTCGACCGCCACCGGCCGTTCCACCACCTCCAGCAGGGCGATGTCGTTGTGGGAGTCGCTGTAGAAGCTGCTGCCCGCCAGGTTCTGGCCGTGCTGCGCCAGCCAGGTCTGGAGGCGCCGCACCTTACCCTCCTGAAAGCTGGGGATGCCGGCCACATTACCGGTGTAGCGGCCGTCGATGCGCTCCGGATCGGTGGCGATCAGGTGCGGTACCCCCAGGCGCTTGGCAATCGGGGCGGTGACGAAGGCGTTGGTGGCGGTGACGATCAGCAGGGTGTCTCCCGCGGTCCGGTGGTGCTCGATCAGGGTTTCGGCTGCCGGCAGGATAATGGGTTCGATCTTGTCGCGCATGAACTGTTGGTGCAGGCCTTGTAGCCGCTCCAGGGGGTGCCGGGCCAGGGGGCGCAGAGAAAAGCGCAGGAACTCGAAGATATCCAGCCGTCCCTCCTTGTATTCCCGGTAGAACCGCTCGTTCTCGCGCTCGTAGACGGCGCCGTCCACCAGTCCCTGTTCGGCCAGGAAGACACCCCAGAGGTAGTCCGAGTCGCCGTCCAGCAGGGTGTTGTCGAGGTCGAAGATGGCCAGTGCCATGGACTTGCTTCTCCTGTTTGCGGCATGCTGCTCGGGGCTTGGCTACCCGAGGCGAAAATCGCGCATTAGCAATAGCTTATGATGGGTGTCGGGTTGCCCGCGGCGGGCGGACAGTGCACAATCAGGGCGGCACATCCGTGCCTGGGCAGTCAGCAGTTTTGGGCGTAGCGAATTGATCGATTCCGAAGGTTTTCGGGCCAACGTTGGCATTATACTCTGCAACCAGCAGCGGCGTCTGTTCTGGGGGCGGCGCATTGGCCAGGATGCCTGGCAGTTTCCCCAGGGCGGCATCAAGCAAACGGAAACGCCAGAGCAGGCCATGTTCCGGGAACTGGAGGAAGAGGTTGGCCTGAAACCTCTCCAAGTAGAACTGGTGGGGTCCACTCAGGACTGGCTGCGCTACCGCCTGCCCAAGCGCTATATCCGCAAGCACTGTTCTCCGCTTTGTATCGGCCAAAAGCAGATCTGGTTTCTGTTGCGCATCAAGTGCCCGGAAGGTGAGGTGTGTCTCGACCGCTCCCAGAAGCCGGAATTCGACCGCTGGCGCTGGGTGAAGTACTGGCAGCCGGTGCGCGAGGTGGTCTACTTCAAGCGCGTCGTCTACACCCAGGCCCTGCAGGAACTGGCGCCGCTGCTGTATCCGGAAGGGGCGCCGCCGCTGCAGCAGCGCGGGCAGTCCAACTACTTGCGCCAGAACCGTCGTTGAGCGCGCGCGCGTATCGCATTGCGGGGCGGACCGTCGGCTTCCGCGGCCCCGCTTCGGCGCGGTTGGATACACCCTGACCCGATCATGCTGGAGCTGTTGCGCCGTATCGTGCAGGCCGTAAACGCGGCGCCGGACCTGGGCACCGCCTTGCAGGTGATCGTGGAGCGGGTCAAGCAGGCGATCCAGGCCGATGTCTGTTCCGTATACCTGAGCGATTTCGATAAGCAGGCCTTGGTTTTGGAGGCCAGCGAGGGGCTGCGGCCGGAGGCCGTGGGCCGGGTCAGCCTGCCCTTCTGCCAGGGCCTGATCGGTCTGGTGTGCGAACGCGCCGAGCCGGTCAATGTGCCGGATGCACCAGCCCATCCCCGCTATGTGTTCATGCACGAGACCGGCGAGAAGCGCTATCACGCCTTTCTCGGGGTGCCCATAATCCAGAACCGACGGGTGCTCGGGGTGCTGGTGGTGCGCCAACTCGAGCCCCGCAGCTACGGCGACGACGAGGTCACCTTCCTCCTTACGCTCGGAGCCCAACTGGCCGGGGCCATCACCCACGCTCGGGCCAGCGGCGAATTGGACGCGCGCCAGGGACGGGGGCGGACGGCGAGCGGTTTTCTCGAAGGCCGCCCCGGGGCCCCGGGCGTAGCCCTGGGGCGGGTCACCGTGGTCTATCCGCCGGCGGACCTGGACGCGGTGCCGGATCGGCCGCCGGAGGACGTTACCGAGGATCAGGACAGCTTTCGCGCTGCCGTAGCGGCCGTGAACGCGGATCTGCGCACCCTGGCGCGGCGGGTCGAGGGCAACTTGCCGGCCGAGGACCAGGCCCTGTTCGACGCCTGGTTGCTGATGCTCGACAGCGATTCCCTGATCCGCGGGACCCTGGAGCGCATCGCCGACGGTAACTGGGCCCCCGGGGCCCTGCACCACACCATCGAGCAGCACGCCCGGGTATTCGACGCCATGGACGACATCTATCTGCGCGAGCGCGCCTCAGACGTGCGCGATCTCGGGCGGCGCATCCTGATGTACCTGCAGACCGAAGGTGTCCGCAGCGTCGAATATCCCCCGGACACCATCCTGGCCGGCGACGAGATAAGCGCCATCCAGCTGGCCGAGGTGCCGCGCAAGCACCTGGTCGGGGTGGTCTCGGCCCGGGGCTCCAGTTCCTCCCATGTGGCGATTCTGGCCCGCGCCATGGGCATTCCGGCGACCATGGGGGTGACCGATCTGCCGGTGGGCCGGATGGACGGCCGGCGGGTGATCATCGACGGTTACCGCGGTCGCGTCTACCTGTCGCCGCCGCCTTCGGTGCAACGCGAATATGCGCGCCTGGCGGCCGAAGACCGTGCCCTGTCCGCCGATCTGGAGACCGAGCGCGCCGCCCCCAGCCGTACCCGCGACGGGGTCGATATCCCGCTCTATCTGAATACAGGACTGGTGTTGGAGACCAGCAACAGCGGTGGCGAGGAGATCGCTGCCGGAGTTGGGCTGTACCGCACCGAGCTGCCGTTCATGGTGCGCGACCGTTTTCCCGCCGAAGAGGTGCAGCGCGCCAACTACCGGCGAGTGCTGGAGGCCTTTGCCCCGCGCCCGGTGGTGATGCGCACCCTGGACATCGGCGGCGACAAGCCGCTGCCCTATTTCCCGGTGGAGGAGTCCAACCCCTTTCTCGGCTGGCGCGGCATCCGCATCTCGCTGGCCCATCCTGAGATCTTCTTGACCCAGGTGCGAGCCATGCTGCAGGCCGATGCGGGCCTGTACAACCTGCGTCTGCTGCTGCCAATGGTCAGCACCCTGAGCGAGGTGGATGACGCCTTGGAGCTGATCCAGCGCGCCCACGACGAACTGCGAGAGGAGGGGCACCAGGTGCGCATGCCGGCGTTGGGGGCCATGATCGAGGTCCCGGCGATGGTGTATCAGGCCGAGGCCCTGGCGCGCCGGGTCGACTTTATGTCCATCGGCACCAACGACCTGACCCAGTACCTGCTGGCGGTGGACCGCAACAACGCCCACGTGGCCGAAATCTACGACGACCTGCACCCGGTGGTGCTGGCTGCGGTGCTGCAGGTGGTGCAGGGGGCTCGGAGTTATCGCCGCGAGGTCAGTGTGTGTGGCGAGATGGCGGGCAATCCCGAAGCGGCGCCGCTGCTGCTGGGCATGGGGGTAAACAGCCTCAGCATGAGCGCCGGCAGCCTGCTGCGGGTCAAGCGCGTGATCCGCAGCTTCAGTTGCACCGAAGCGCGCGAAATGCTGCAAGCCGCCATCGTCTGCGAAGAGGCCGCCGCAGTGCACCTGCTGATGAAGCAAAAGCTCGAAGACAAAGGCCTCGGCGGGCTGATCCGGCCGGGGCGGTGAGTGCGGGCGGGGAGTAAAGGAAGTAAGGAGTCAGTAGTCAGGAGCAAGCTATACTTCGCAGTCCTCAGTCCTCAGTCCTCAGTCCTCAGTCCTCAGTCCTCAGTCCTCAGTCCTCAGTCCTCAGTCCTCAGTCCTCAGTCCTCTTGCATCACCTCGATAGCTGTATATACTAACAGTATATCCCGGCGACAAGATCCAAGAGGACCCGCCATGCAACTCACCCCCCGCCAGGCTCAGATCCTGGATCTGATCCGCCACTATGTAAAAAGCAACGGCCTGCCGCCGACCCGGGCCGAGATCGCCGCCGCCCTGGGCTTCCGCTCCGTGAACGCGGCCGAGGACCACCTGCGGGCCTTGGAACGCAAAGGCGTCATCGAACTGATGTCCGGCACTTCCCGCGGCATCCGCCTGTTGGACCCGGCCCAGGCCCAGCCGGAAGGGTTGCCGGTGGTAGGGCGGGTGGCCGCTGGCAGCCCGATCCTGGCCCAGGAGCACGTGGAGGAGCACTACCAGATCGATCCGGCCCTGTTTCGCCCACGCGCCGACTACCTGCTGCGGGTGCGCGGCATGAGCATGCGGGACGCCGGCATCCTGGACGGTGACCTGCTGGCGGTGCACCAGCGGCGTGAGGCCAGCAATGGCCAGATCGTAGTGGCCCGGATCGACGACGAGGTCACGGTAAAACGCTTCCGCCGCTCCGGCCGCTGGCCGCACCGGGTCAGCCTGTTGCCGGAGAACTCCGATTTCGCGCCGATCGAGATCGACCTGCGCAATCAGGAACTGGTGATCGAGGGCCTGTGCGTGGGCCTGCTGCGCAACGATGCCGGGGCCCTGGGGTTGGACGTCTGATCCCGGTAGATGCCATGAGTTTGGACAGCCTGCTGCGGGAGCGCCCCGATCTCTGGCGCGGCGGCGACCGGAACCGTGCCGCCGGGGCCGAGTTGCTGGCTAGCGGCCATGCCGATCTGGACCGGGTCCTGGGCGGCGGTTGGCCGTGCGGGGCCCTGAGCGAGATCCTGAGCCCGGCCCCGGGCCTGGTGGCCCTGGGCCTGTTGCTTCCGGCTCTGGCCAGGCTCAGCCGTGAGGGGCGCTGGATCGCTTGGATCGACCCCCCGCAGCTGCCCTATGCGCCGGGCCTGTCAGCCCGTGGCATCGAGCTGCCGCGCCTGCTGCTGCTGAACACCCCCGGTCCCGACGACGGCCTGTGGACCCTGGAGCAGGCCCTGGGCTCCGGCGGTTGTGCGGCGGTGCTGGCCTGGCCCCGTGCACTGCCAGGCCGGGCCCTGCGCCGGCTGCAGCTGGCGGCCGAGGCCGGGCGCGCCATGGGCTGGCTGTTCCGGCCGCCGGCGGCGGCCCGGGAGTTGTCGCCGGCGGCCCTGCGTCTGCGGGTGCAGCCGTGCGCCGACGGCGGCACCGAGGTGGAAGTGCTCAAGCGCCGCGGTGGCTGGGCACGGGGGCCGATCTCCTTGCCGGCCGGTGCTTGAGCAATCGGCGCCGTGGGTGCCCCATGCATTGGCTCGCCATTCACCTGCCCCGACTGCCGTTGGAGGTATTCAGCCGCGCCGCCCCGGATGCCGCGCCCCTGGCGGTGAGTGACGTCGGTGGGCGCCGGCTGTTGCGCTGCAACCGCCTGGCCCTGGCCCGCGGAGTGCGTCCCGGGCTGAGTCCGGCCGCGGCCCGGGCCCTGGCGGCGGATCTGCGCATCCTGGCCCGGAACCCGGCGGCGGAGCGTACGGCCCTGGAGCAGCTTGCCGCCTGGGCCCTGCAGTTCAGCTCACGGGTCAGCCTGGAGTCCGCCGGCCTGCTGCTGGAAGCGGCCGGCAGCGGGCGCCTGTTCGGCGGCGAGCGGGCCTTGCAGCGGCGGGTGGCGGCGGGCCTGGAGTCGCTCGGCTATCGGGCCCAGCTGGCCCTGGCCCCGACGCCGCTGGGGGCCAGCCTGCTGGCGGCGGCGCGTCATCCGGCGCCGGTCGCCGATGCCGAGGCCCTGCGCGCCGCCCTGGCCCGGCTGCCGCTGGCAGCCCTGGTGCCTGAGCCTCGCTCCCTGGTTCTGCTGCAGGGCTTGGGTCTGAGCTGCATCGGCGATCTGCTGCGGCTGCCGCGGGCGGGGCTGGCCCGGCGCCTGGGACCGGCCCTGCCGGCGTGCTTGGACCGGGCCCTGGGGCGAGCCCCGGACCCGCGCCCCGACTATCGGCCGCCGGCGCGTTTCCGCGCCTGCCTGGCCCTGCCGGCGGAGGTGAGCACTGCCCCCGGGCTGTTGTTTCCCGGCCGCAGGCTGCTGCTGGAGTTGGCTGGTTTTCTTTCCGCCCGGGGCCTGGGGGCGCAGGCCCTTGAGTGGTGCCTGGAACACGAATCGGTCCCCGCCAGTCGCTTTTCTCTGGGCCTGCTCAAGCCAGAGCGGGACTCGGCTCTGTTGCTGGAACTGCTGCGTCAGCGCCTGGAGCGACTGGAATTGGCGGCCCCGGTGCTCGGCATCGAGCTTCGGGCCGAGCTGCCCCAGCCCCTGGCGCCGCGGGTGAACGACCTGTTTGCCGCGCCCGAGACGGAGGCCGATCCCCATTGGCTGGAGCGGGTGCAGGCGCGCATCGGTTGCGACGGGGTGCGCGGCATCCGTCTGGTGGCCGATCATCGCCCGGAGCTGGCCTGGGCCTACTGCCCCCCCGGCAGCCCGGCCGGGGAGTTCCGTCCGGCCCGGCGCCCGCTGTGGCTGTTACTCCGGCCTCAGCCACTGGAACTACGCGCCGGGCGCCCCTGGTACGGTGGTCGGCTGCGCCTGGGGCCCGAGCGCGAGCGCATCCATAGTGGCTGGTGGGATGGCCGCGAGGTGGCGCGGGACTACTTCGAGGCCCTGGGCCCGGGGGGCGAGCGGCTGTGGATCTACCGTGACCTGGGCGCCGGGGGAGGCTGGTTTCTGCATGGCATTTTTGCCTGACCAGGCGTCAGCCGGATGATCGGGAACGTGGCGAGTCGATAATTGTACGATTGTTCGCGTCAACTGGGCCGAACAGTGGCGACCGGAAAATGAGCCGAAGAACGGGCAGACTCCCGGCCGCCGCGTTCGATCGCCATGATCCGGCAGACTCTCAGGATATCACTCGCCGCTATATGGTTTTCCCGCGGGGTGCTACACTTAACTTTTTTGTTGCAGCAATATTACACAGCGGGCTACCCGGCATCCTAGCCGGCCCGACCCGCTGATGCGCGAGGGGGAGCCATGAATAAACAAGTCGTCGACATCGAAACCGCGGCCGACGCGGAAGCCGCCACCGGGGCCGAAGTCTCAGGCGCGGCCGAAGTCCCAAGTGAGGCCGAAGCAGAAATTGCCGTTGGCGGTGAGCCGGAGCAGGCCCAACCCGAGGCGTCCCCGGCGGACTCCGGGACTAAGATCTCGGTGCCGCTCAGCCGTGCGGAACTGGAGCGCGACAAGGCCCGCTATCCGTACAAGAAGAAGATGCCGCGGGACGAATACGAGGAGATCAAGTTTCAGCTCCAAATCGAGCTACTGAAGATGCAGAACTGGGTGCGTGAGAGCGGCGAGCGCATTATCTGCATCTTCGAGGGTCGGGACGCCGCCGGCAAGGGCGGCACCATCAAACGTATCATGGAGCATCTCAACCCCCGCGGTGCGGGGGTGGTGGCGTTGGAAAAACCCACCGAATACGAGCGGGGCCAGTGGTACTTCCAGCGCTATGTGGACCACCTGCCGAGCGCCGGCGAGATCGTGCTGTTCGACCGCTCCTGGTACAACCGGGCGGGGGTCGAGCGGGTGATGGGTTTCTGCGAGCCCAGCGAGTATCTGGAGTTTATGCGCCAGGTGCCGGAGCTGGAGCGGATGCTGGTCAACAGCGGCATCCGGCTTTACAAGTTCTGGTTCTCGGTCACTCGCAAGGAGCAGCTCAAGCGCTTCAAGTCGCGCGAGAAGGACCCCCTCAAACAGTGGAAGCTGAGTCCGGTGGACCTCTCGTCCCTGGACAAGTGGGACGACTATACCGCAGCCAAGGAGAATATGTTCTTCTACACCGATACGGCTGACGCCCCCTGGACCGTGATCAAGTCTGACGACAAGAAACGGGCCCGCATCAGCTGCATGCGCTACATTCTGAACAGCCTACCGTACTCCAACAAGGATCCCGAGATTGTGCAGGCCCCAGACCCCTTGATCGTGGGTTCGGTGGAACTGGAGAATAAGGGCATTCCGAAGCTTTAGCTGTAGTCGAACCAAGGAGAATTCGCGCATGAACCGAAACCACAAGCCACACTCTGAAGAGATTGTCCAACGCTTCCAGGAATCGCTGTCGAAGAAGGCCCGCAAGCACATCAAAGACAGCGCCTACGCCGAGTTGGCGGTGACGATCGAATCGGCCATCTCCACCGCGGTGATGCAGGGCATCGAAGAGGTGGCCGATCACCTCGACGATTACTCCCGCAAGCTGCGCAAACAGGTGGAACACTTCGGAAACTGAGGGTTCAGATATTCCCGGGGGGCGTCGAGCGGGTGCTTGCTCCTGGCGTTGGCGGCGCTAGAATCGTCGCTAACGCCACGATGGGAGGAGCCGAGCATGCACGTCACCCTGGTCCACGTACACATCAAGCCGAGCAGCGTTGAAGCCTTTATCGAGGCCTGCCGACTTAACCACGAGAACTCGGTGCGCGAGCCCGGCAACCTGAGATTCGACGTGCTGCAGGACCCGCAGGACCCCACCCGCTTCGCCCTCTATGAAGCCTATGCAGACGCCGCCGCGGCAAAAGCCCACAAGGACACCTCCCACTACCTGGCCTGGCGGGAAACCGTCGCGGAGATGATGGCCGAGCCACGCCAAGGGGTGCCTTACCTCGGGCTTTTCCCGCAGGTGGGGGCGTGAGTCTGACTGCTTTCGATATTGCGCGGTTGCCGCGCATCCTGTTCGGCCCGGGCCGCATCGCCGAAGCCCCGGCCCAGGCCGCGGCCCGGGGCCGGAGAGTGCTGCTGGTTACCGGCGGGCGTTCGTTCTTCGGCACTGGCCGATGGGAGCAACTGCTGTGCGGATTGCGCGAGCAGGGCCTGGAATGGCAGTACACCCAGGTGCTCGACGAGCCCTCCCCGGAACTGGTAGACACCGCCGTGGATGCCCACCGGGATTGGCGACCGGAAGTAGTGCTGGGAATCGGCGGCGGCAGCGTGTTGGACGCGGCCAAGGCCATTGCCGGCCTGCTGCCGCACCGCACTCGGGTTCTCGATCATCTGGAAGGGGTGGGCCGCGGCATCCCCTATTCGGGGCCTGCCACTCCCTTCATCGCCGTGCCCACCACTGCCGGCACCGGCAGCGAGGCAACCAAGAACGCAGTGCTCAGCGTGCGCGGGGAGGGCGGCTACAAGAAGTCTTTCCGTCACGACGCCCTGGTGGCCTCCGTCGCCCTGGTTGATCCGGAGCTGCTGGATAGCTGCCCGCGCGAACTGATGGCGGCCCAGGGCATGGACGCCTTCACCCAGCTGTTGGAGTCCTACGTCTCCCTGCGCTCCAGTCCGATGACCGACGCCTTGGCCTGGTCCGGGTTGAAGTCCTTTCGAACTGGCCTTTTCGGCGCCCTGGACGGCAACCCCGCTGGGCGCTCGGCGATCGCCTACGGTTCCCTGCAGTCCGGCATCTGTCTCGCCCAGACCGGGCTCGGTTCGGTGCATGGTCTGGCCTCTCCCCTGGGCGCGTTCTTCCCCATCCCTCACGGTGTGGTCTGCGGCACCCTAGTGGCCGAGGCCAGCGCGCTCAACATCCAGGCCCTGCGTGAGCGCGCCCCGGACAGCCCGGCCCTGGCCAAGTATGCCCGGGTCGGCGCGTTGTTGGCCGGGGTGGACACGGACGAAGGCGCAGAGGCCCTGGTGCAGACCCTGGGCGAATGGACCGAGCGGCTGGGCTTGCAGCGCATCGGTGCTTACGGCATGGTGGAGGCCGACATCCCCAGGGTAGTGGCCAACTGCCGAGGCGGCAGCATGCAGACCAACCCCCTGGTGCTAAGCGATCAGGAGTTGGCGGGCCTGCTGCGAAGCCGGTTATAGCCGCTTCGCTTTGCTCACCGGGCGAGAATAATCGGCGCCAACCCGCGACATGGACAGTCGCCACATACGGGTTTCGGAGGGGATCTTGAACCCATGAGCGCAGCAATTGACTACTGTCAATTGCTGGGGGCGAAAAAGCTGATATTTTGCCATGCCGCCGGGCGATAGCCAGTTATTGAACCAACGTGAGGATAAGCGATGATTATGAATGCCAAGCGAAGACTATTTCTCAAGGGCTCCATGGCCGCAGCCAGCGTGGGCCTGGCAGTTACCGCCGGGCTGCTCAGCCCGCGCACGGTGCTGGCCGAGTGGAATGCAGAGGCGTTCGGGGCCGAGAGCCTGGACGCGGCCCTGCAAAACGGCTTTGGCAGCACGGCGCTGGAAGACTCTGACAAGATCGAGCTGGACCTGCCGGATTTGGCTGAAAACGGTGCTTCTGTGCCGGTACGCGTCACCACGACTCTGGACGGCGCCGAGACCATTTCGGTGTTGGCGGCCAAGAATCCCACGCCGCTGGCGGCCCGTTACGACCTTGGCGACGGCGGTGTGCGCAGCGTCGCCATGCGCGTCAAATTGGGTCAGACCGGAGAGGTGATAGGACTGGTGCAGGCCAACGGCAAGCTCTACGTGGCGCGCCGCGACGTCAAGGTCACCGCCGGCGGCTGCGGCGGCTGAGTCCAGATCTCGCGACCATCTAATCAGAACGGAGCCAGAACATGCCTGAAAACACCATCAAGTTGCGCGCCAAGCTGAAAGGGGACACAACCGAGGTCAAGTCCTTGATCAAACACCCTATGGAAACCGGGCGCCGCAAAGACAAGACCAGCGGCGAGCTTATCCCGGCCCATTTTATCCAGTTGGTAGTCTGCAAGCACCAGGGCAAGATCGTGCTGAACGCGGACTGGGGCGGTAGCGTATCGAAGAACCCTTACTTAGCGTTCGATCTCCCCGGCGGTGCGGTCGGCGACGAGGTCGAGCTGACATGGACCGATAATCTGGGCGAGAGCGACAGTAAAACCGCTAAGATCAGCTAAGCAGTCGCTGAAACAAGCGAGCCTTGGCTCGCCGTGGCGTTTTATCTTCTGAGGGGTTGAGCAGGGTGGATTCCGCGCCGTTGCGGGAGTGCTCTTATTCCACCTTGACCAACCCCGCAATTCTCCCCCCGGTGGGCGGCGAAGATGCGTACAACAGGGCCAGCCGCACAAAAAGGCACTCGGCTCAGGCGCAGCGCCGGCAGGTTTCGGGTTGCCAGTTGCTCAGGGGCGCCAGCACGTTACGTTTTGTCAATCCGGCCGATCTGGTATATCATGCGTCTCCGGTTTTTTCCGGGCCGTTAGCTCAGTCGGTAGAGCATCTGACTTTTAATCAGGTGGTCGCAGGTTCGATCCCTGCACGGCCCACCATATAGAGCAAGGGGTTAGGCGAAAGCCTAGCCCTTTTTCTTTGCCCATGGCGCACTGACCGGCAACACTGCACCACAAGAAGTCGCATGGGGTGGGGTTAGTCCGCCTCGCCGCTTCGAGGATTTCCCGTCGTAAACCGGCGACTGTGACTGCTTCATGAAAGCGGCCACTCCATAATTCAATGCGGAGTCGGTTGTGGCTCGTTCCCAACCCCTTCGGGCGGCCCCCGCGCCGGTTTTGGCACCGGCGCCTTGCTCGGCTCGCCGATTTGAGTCAGAACCTGCCGTATGGTTACCCCATCGGTGGCGAACGCTACCAGGGGCATTTCGCCCCGCAGCGCGGGCTGTCCAGCGGGAAGGTTTCAAACAGGCGCGTCAACAGAACAGTCCAGAGGTAACGGGCTGGCGAGCGGTGACTGCTTGGCGCAGCGGACTGTTGGGCGCGAGCACGACGTGGTACCGATAGCGCCGGCGCGGCGGGAGCAGGGCCGTGATCCGGTCGAGGAACGCCAGCGGCGTGAGTCTCAGTTTGAAATCTCGAACGTGGACGCGCGCAGTATATCCCATAGAATCCATAGCGGTTTGCTCCCTTCTATTAGGTTACGCTTGTATTTATAGCTTTATCTATAAGGCATGCGGTCATGCACCTTCATTCTTGCCGTGGCGAGACCTTTTTTCCGGCGCCAGCGTGCAGTGCGGACCAAAGCGTGGTGATTTTGTTGTTACCAAGTCACGTAGCTGGAAATGCGTGACACCCGCGTGTCAAGGAGGAGTGATGTCACAAGCGGTTAGATCAGGGTTTGTTGTCTGGGCGATGTCGGGACTCGCGTTCGCGCCATCGCATCTGCAAGGAGCCGTCATGTCAGCGGACGTTCCCCTCGAGATAGAAATACCCGCCTCGCGGTCGCCTTGGGAACGCGACCCTGGATGGCCCCAAGAGACCTGGGGCAGATTTTCGACCTTGGCCGAACGCAGCGCTTCGCAACCGATGCAGTCAAAGTCGATGCCAATCGGCATCAGCGGCGATCCGGCACTCGGCAGGAAGTTGGTCGCGGACCGCGACCGTGGCGGCTCCTGCTTCGCGTGCCACATCTTTCCCGATGCGGAGCTACCGGGTAACGTTGGTCCGGACCTGTCCACCGTCGGCGGCTCCGATCGAACCGAAGCATACCTCTTCAATTACATCTATGATCCGCGCCGATACAATCCAGATAGCGTTATGCCCCCTTGGGGCGCGCATGGGGTGTTCAGTCGGTCGGAGATCCTTGATGTCGTCGCCTACCTCAGGACCCTTACCCAGCCGGCATCCTTTGCCTCACAAGGGGATGATCCGGTCGGACGACCAATCCCGGCCTCATATATCGATAATCTCGACGAGTTTGAAAACCCCGGCATGTCGGTTCTGGAGAACGCTGAGGACCTCTACTCGCAGTCGTGCGTGTCCTGTCACGAGACTCCCGATGTTTTCGACAACTGGGCAACAGCCATGCCGAAGTTTGAGCCGAGACTCGAAAAGGTACTGGGGATCGAAGAGTTCATCACACGACACACACGCGAGACGACTGGCGTCGAGTATCCGATGCAAAGCGGAGAGAATTCCGCCCTCTCGACCTACCTGCGCTTTCTCGCCAACGGCGAGCCCATCCACATCGACACCTCGGATCCGCGAACCGCGGCGGCCCTTCAACGAGGCGAAGCGCTCGTGTTGAGCAAAATCGGACAGCTCAATTTCGCGTGTGCGGATTGCCACCAGCGCAACGCGCGACGTTGGATTCGGGGAAACTATGTCCCCGGCTTCGAGAGTATGGTCGAGCACCATCCCGTGTACCGAACAAGCCGTGGCGAGATTTGGAGCATTCGCAAACGGATGCAATGGTGCAATGTATCGATTTGGGCCAATGAGCTTCCGCCTGATGCACCGGAATACGGCGATATCGAGCTCTACTTGACGGTCCGTGCCATGGACCGGATGCTCAGTGTGCCCGGTTATCGTAATTGAGCGCTGTTCCTCCCATGCTCTTACCCAAGGCCTCCCTGGAAACCAAGAAGCTCGCGCCAAGATGCGAGCAGAAGAAATCTTGCAAAGTTTCAGAAAAACCAACAATTGCATCAGCACAAGAACGATATCCGATTTCCGGGAAATTGGTTACCCGGTAATATCCCCGGTGCCGATACGGATTTTGGCTCGTATCTTGGCGAGGTGATGTAGGGGCCGCCCGGGAGAGCGTTCCGCTCCGGAAATTCCGGAGTACTGCCGTCGTCGAATAGAATAGCGACGTCCCGACTACTTGAAACGTGCGGGCTCCAAATCTTCTCTTAATTCTTTAATTTCCTCGTTCTTCTTTTGCGCCTTAGCGAGAGAAACGGATAGGAAATTCAACCGCTTCTAGCGCCGAACGAAGAACCGCGTGGTCCACAGCAGCCCAGTCTGCAAGACCCGTACGGCCGTCAAATCTGCAAACCTGAGGGAGATTTCCGGCAGCGGAACTGGTCACCAAGGCGGTTCTGGAGCTGGAAGCACAAACCCGGGCCAAAGCGCCGAACCCACCTCGGAGCCCGCAACCTACCAACTGATTCGATGATCGAACTCGAACTCCGGCTCGAGGGGCATCGAGACTTCCCGATCCGGCAGCGACATGCGGTCGACGGAATCGGACTTGAACAGCGGACCAGTCCGATTGCTGCGGAAGGTCCACGCGCGGCATTCCAGCCTTTCAGGAGACTGCTGACCCTGAGTGGCGGGTGAATCGGATGTCCGCATTGCGCATGGTCCAGTCACCCAATAGCCCGCCTGCGAGCATCTGCCAGACAAAAGCAAAGGGCCGGCAGATTGCTCTGCCGGCCCTTTGTTCACGTCCGTGTGTTGGGGGAGACTAGCCCATTCTTACTTGGCGGCCGGAGCGACCGGGGCAGCGGGAGCGACCGGGGCGCCGTAAGGCATGCCGTAGCCGTAAGGAGCGCCGTAGCCGTAAGGGGCGCCGTAGCCATAAGGGCCGTAGTAGCTGTTGTAACGGTTGTAGCCGCGACCGTGTCCGCCGCCGCTCATGGACATGTTGAAGTCACCGTAGCCGTCGCCCATGAAGTCGTTCATCCAGTTGTTGGAACCGGGGTAACCGCCCCAAGGACCACCGCCCCAGAAGGCAGAGGCGGAAGCGGAAGCGGCGATAAGGGCGGTAGCGGCGGCGATTTTGATGATCTTGGACATGTAAGTATCTCCTCGAGACGATGTTCGAATTTTGTGTTTATCGATACAGTCGGCAGCTGGTGTTTCGGTGCTTGCCTTCGATGGGGAAGAAGTATATTAGTGTTTTCTGTATTAGTCAACGCTTAATTTCCCCCGCTTTGTCGATGCCGGGAGAAGTTCCACTCACTCGAAACCAGCGGTCCACCCAGGCGGTAGCGGGAGACCCCGCTACCGAGGCAGATGCAAAGAATGCCGACACCAGGTGAAAACGGCGCTGCTGGGCCCGCTAGGTCGTAACCCACCTGGCGATAGCCCGACCTCCAGCGTCCGGCTTTGCTGTCATTGCGGGGGTTCCCGGCAAGGTCGACCACCAACTGTTCGCCCTTCGATCGGTGCGCTTGGAGGAGCGCCTGGCGCGGCAGAAACCACCCCACTGGGTTTCGCCTTCGCGCTAACTTTGTCGCCAAGCCGAATTACCTGTTAGCGCATCACCACCTGTTTGCTGACTTCCCCCGGGGCGAAGCGCTCGGTCAGGGCCTGAAACGCCCGTTCGGCCTTGGCCAGGGCCTGTTGCTTGCCGCCGGGGCCGAGGAAGCAACAGAAGATGTCGACCGCCATGCTGCGGTGCTCGGGCCAGGTATGGACGCTGAGGTGGGATTCCGCCAGCAGCACGAAGCCGGTGACCCCGGTCGGCTCGAACTGATGGAATTCCTGCTTCAGCGGCCTCAGTCCTGCCTCGCGTACCACCTCGGCCAGCAGCTCGGCGACTGTTTCCTTATCGGTCAGCAAGGGCTCGGGGCAGGCGAAGAAGTTGGCGAGCACGTGTACCCCCATGCCCTGGATCGCCGGCCGGCCGGCTGAGACGGAGCTGGATTCAGTCATACCACTGGCTCCAGCCCTGGCGATAATAGCCGACCAGGGCGTGCTCCATCAGCGTATTGGGACGCACCGGCAGGCGGGCGCTGTCGGGGGGGAACTGGGGCATGGCGGCCAGGGTCTCGGCGGTAACGAAGCGGGCCTCGGCGAGCGGCTGGGCCCGGGCCCAGTCGATCGGGCGGTGCGCAGCGAGCACGAAGCCCCAGTCGCCGAAAGAGGGCACATAGGCGTGATAGGCCAGGGTCTGCAGCTCGGACGCGATGCTGTCGTGGATCGACCAGAAGGCCTCGCGGGCGTACAGGGGCGAGGTGGCCTGGGTGGCCAGCAGGCCGTCGGTGGCCAGCCGGCGCGCCGCCAGTCGGTAGAAGCTCCGGCTGTAGAGCCGGCTCAGAGACAGGTTGCGGGGGTCCGGGAGGTCGATCAGGATCAGGTCGTAGAGCTGCCCGCTGTGCTCCAGAAACTTCCATGCGTCCTGGTTGATCACCCGCACCCGGGGATCGCTCAGCGCCCCCTGGTTGAGGCCGATGAGCAGGGGGTTGCGTTGGAACAGATCGGTAACGGTCGGGTCCAGGTCCACCAACTCTACCTGGCCGACGCCCGGAAAGCGCAGCAGCTCGCGCAGGGCCAGGCCGTCGCCGCCGCCCAGTATCAGTACCCGCTCGCGCTGCCGGGCCAGACCCAGGGCCGGGTGCACCAAGGCCTCGTGGTAGCGGTACTCGTCCAGGCTGTCGAACTGCAGGGCGCCGTCCAGGAACAGCCGCAGGCGCTCGCCGTCGCGGGTGAGCAGGATGCGCTGGTAGGTGCTGGTCTTGGCGTAGACGATTTCGTCCTGGAACAGGCGGTCTTCGATCCAGCTGGTGACCTGAGGGGCGAGCAGGAACACCGCCAGCAGCAGGACGCCGCCACTGCCGATCAGGGCCAGCTGGCGCCGGGGCCGTGGATGCTCGCGGCGGAACACCCAGAGCGCCAGGCCCGCCACCGCCAGGTTGAGCAGGCCGAACAGCAGCCCGGTGCGCAGCAGGCCGAGCTGGGGCACCAGCACGAGCGGAAACAGCAGGGCAGCGGCCAGGGCGCCCACGTAGTCGGCGGTGAGCACATTGGAGATATTGATCTTGAGCCGGCGCACCCGCTCCAACATACGCACCACCAGGGGGATCTCCAGCCCCACCAGGGTGCCGGTAGCGACGCAGAGCAAAAACAGGAAGGGACCGTAGTTGTCGAGCTCGGCGAAGGCCTGGAACAGCAGCAACGGGGTCAGCCCGCCGATCAGGCCCAGCGCCACCTGGACCCGGATGAAGGTGGGCGCCAGTTCGGCCGCGACGTAACGCGAGAGGAAGGAACCCAGCCCCATGGCGGTCATGAACAGGCCGATGACGATGGAAAACTGGTACACCGAGTCCCCCAGCAGGTAGCTGGAGACGGTGCCGACCAGCAGCTCGTAGACCAGCCCGCTGACCGCGATGGCGAAGGTGGCGAGCAGCAGCAGGAGGTTTTTGGCCTGGTCGGTGCTGGTCAAGACGGCGGGCCCTGGCCTGCCGGGATGGTGCGAGGTCCGCTCAATCGATCACCGCCGCCAGGATCAGTCCCATGGCGATCAGGAAGGCCGAGATGATCATCGCCACCGCGGTGTTGTGCTCGTCGATGATCTCCTTGTGGATGGAGAAGTGCGTGAGCTTCTCCATGACGAAGAAGCAGACGATGAACAGGCCCAGCCCCAGAAAGCTGTAGAACACGGTGGATACCACCTGGCTGAGCTTGATATCGGCAAACATGGCTTCCATTGGCGTGCCCTCTATGAATTGGATTGGTGGGGATTACTTTCCGTGGTAGCGCGCGCCGGAGCCGATCGAGCCCTGGCGCACGCTCTGTTGTTCGATGCTGGGCTTGTCGGCGCCGGCGTCGGTATAGGTGAGGTAGCCGGCCAGGGCGGTGAGCAGGCTGAAGGCGATCAGAACGGCTTTACTCATCGGGGTCAGTCGTCGTCATCCGCGGTAACCGGCTTCCAGCGCCGGGCCTCGAACCACCAGCGCTGCGCCCAGGGCAGGGCGGCGGCCAGGCCGAACAACACCGCCAGGTAGGCGAACCAGCGGCTCAGCAGCACCCCCTCGCGGATCGTTACTTGCAGCCCCTGGCGGCGGCCCTCGCCTTCGCTGGCCTGGTACCAGAGCTGGTATTGCCCCGGCTCCGGCACCCGAAACAGCAGGCTCACCGTCTGCGCGCCCTCGCTCCAGTGTTCGCCGCCTTCGACGCCCTGATAATAGCTGATCTCCTTACCCACGGAGAACAGCTCCTCGCCGTCCCGCTCCACGCCCACATCGTACCAGGTCCAGGCATTGTCGAGCGGGCTCCGCAACTCCAGTTCCAGCAGCCGGTCGGCGTTGTGGACCTGAAAGCTGCGGCCGCTGGCCGGTTCCTCGGTGCTGAGTTGGCTGGCGGTGAAGGACTCGCGCAACAGTTCGTGCCCCCGGCCCATGAAGGTGACCAGGGCCAGCAAGGCCAGGGCCAGCAAGGCGAACTTCCAGGCCTGGGCCCGCACCGCGCTCAACAGCGGACCCTGGACATAGGGTTGGGCGGGATGCACCTGGGACGAAGGGCGAAGCTGTGCCAGCCAGTCATCGTCGGATTCCCGCCGCTGGCCGGCGAAGGCTGCCTGGACCTGTTCCAGGGGCAGGTATTCGCCCAGGGCGTACTCCAATTCCGCGCCGGTCTGTTCGACGCTGAGCACCAGGGGCGGGGCGATGGCGTCGGCCATGCGCACCTGATCTTCGCGCTTGGCGGTCCAGGGCAACTCGCCGGCCAGGTCGCGGATCTCGGCGGTGTAGGCCTCGTAGAATTCGAAGCGCCGGCCCAGGGCCTTGATGCCGCGTTTGGGGGTGAGCTGCCACCATTCCTGGGGGCTGGGCAGGGTGCGCACCCGGCGGTAGAAGATCCAATGGCCTTTCTCCCAGCTCAGCCACTGGTAGCCGTGGGTTGGGGAGTAGAGACAGAACTCGACCCAGGAGTCGGGCGCGCTGAAATACTGCACCAGCCCGATGATGGTGTAGTCGACCCCCTTTAACCGTCCCTGCATGCCCAGTTCCAGGGGCATCCAGGCCCGGTCTTCGCTCAGTTCCCGGTGCGCCAGCAGCAGCTTGAATTCGTCCTGGGGGTCCAACTGCGACCCGCAGAACCGGCATACCACAGCCCGCACCTTGTGGCCGCCATACAGGTCCAGCGCCCCGCCGCACTGGGGACAGCCGATGCGGCGCGGTTCGCCGGCGCTCACGCCAGCACCTCGATCTCGAAGGGGTCTACCCACTGGCCCCGGTATACCTCGACCGCGGTGCCGGGCGGGCCGAATTCCAGGGTCACCAGCCAGGGGCCGGAGGCCGAGAGGTGCACGTAACCGAAGCGCCGCTGCAGCGACACCTGTTCGGGCAGCTCGCCGCGGATGCCGAGCAGCCGGGCGCGGCCGGTCTCGGTCACCGTCCACTGCTGGTCGAACAGTTCCAGCCGCTGGCCCACGGTCAGGCGGGCGGGCGGCGGCAATTCCCGGTCCGGGGTCACCCGCTCCTCGATGGCGAAGTCCCCCTCGTCGACGCTGACCCATCGCCCTTCGCCGTCGTCGGTCAGCACCCACCACTCGTCCCAGAAGCCGGCCCCGTAGTCGTAACGCAAAAGGCCCAGGGGCTCGAACGCCAGGTCGCGGTAGCGAAACCGGCCGCCCAGGCGCAACAGGGAAGGGTGGTCCGCCAACGCCGACTGGCGGCCCAGGATGCTGGCCTCGGACCCACGCAGGTAGACCACGTTGTCGCAGTAGTCGCAGGCCGCCATTTTGCTGTAGCGCACGCGGCGCGGCAGCTCCGCCCCGCAGCTCGGGCAGTTGATCGGGTGTTGCTCCGCGCTCATGGACTCGGCAGCGGGCATGAACGGCCTCCGGTGGCATCCGATAGGCCCGATTCTGGGCCGCCCGACGGCTTGGTGCAAGCGGCGGACGCCTGCCTCCAGCCCTACCCGGCGCGGTTCCGGGTAGGGCCAAATGAGCCTTCAATCCAGGGACTGGGCGGTCAGTTCTGGTGCGTGCGGTCTTGGTCCCGGTCTCGATCGCGGTCTTGATCGGGCTCCTGGTCGCGGTCCCTGATCCCGATCCCGGTCGCGATCCCGATCGGGCTCTGTGTTTGCGGGGCCTGGGGTCTCGCCGAAGCGGCTCTGGACCGGTCCGAACTCGCTCTGGACCTGGTGGCCGTATTCCGTCGTGGCGGCACCCGGGCCAGCGCCAGCAGCTCCGGCGCCGCCGCCGGCACCACTGCCACCGCCGCCACCACCGCCGCCACCGCCACCGCCACCGCCACCGCCACCGCCGCCACCGCCACCGCCACCGCCACCGCCACCGCCGGAGGCGATGGCTACGCCGGTGATCAGGGCGAGCAGGATGCAGGCGGTCAAGCGACACAGCCTATTGGTGTTCATAATTCCGTCTCCTTCTGCCTCCGTGCCCCACTGCCGAGGAACGCGGTCGGCGTCTTACTCCCTACGATGTTGGTGACGCCAGCGCATCGCACGTTGTGGCCGGCAATGCAGCTGGCGCCCTGCTTAAATTATAGTTCGCACCGGGTTTCCCAGGCCTACATTTGTATCCCGTCCGGAGCGGGGGCGATAATGGACGCTGGCGGCCACAGCCCCGGTTCGACAATCCACCCAGGAGACGCCAGCCATGGCCGATAGCCCAGCCCCGAATGCTCCTTCACCCTCCAAACGGGGCATCGGAAAATGGCTGCTGTGGGGCATCGGTGGGCTCGCCGCTTTCGCCGCTATGGGCGTCCCGATGCTCGCCATGATGGTGTTCATGGGCCGCATGACCACCAGCATGGAGCGCATGGTGGTGTCGGTGGAGCAGATGAGCGGCGACGTGACGGTGATGAAGGACAATCTGGTCGCCATGGGCAGCTACATGAACGCCATCACCATCGGCGTGGCCAGCATGGACGGCAATATCGACGATATCGAGGCCAGCATCGTCGCCATGGACTACAACATCAGCACCATCAACGGGGCGATTCAGACCATCCAGGCTTCCATGGCCTCTGACCTGTCGCAGATGAGCCAGGACGTGAACCAGCTCAATACCGCGGTGCAGGCGATGGCGGTGAACGTAACCGGCATGAACGCCCAGATGGGGCAGATGATGTTCGACATCAACAAGGGCACCGAGACCTTCACCCAGCCCTGGAACCTGATGCGCAACGTCGCGCCATGGTAAGGCAACGCTGGCTGCTCGCGCTGGCGAGTTGGCTGGTCCTGGGCGCGGCGGCCGCCGGTGAGATCACGGTCGCCGTTCCGCTGTCGCTGCAGCCCTATTTCCTGCCCTTCAAAGGCAGCGGGCTAGCCTACGATACGATTAAAGCCGCCTTCGCCGCCGGTGGCCATAAGGTGCGCCCGTTTTACATAAGCGGGCGGCGGGTGCAGGGGTTGTTGCAGCTAGAATCCCGGGTCGACTGCCTGCCCATGGTGATCCCGGGAGCCGAGCACGGTTGGTATGCCACCCCCAGCGCCCACCTGCTGCACGACTATGCCATCACCCCCCCGGGCCGGAAACTGGAGGGCCTCGAGGATCTGCGCAGCGGCCGGGTGTTGGCCTATCCGGGGGCGACCCAGTTGCTGGGTCCGCGTTTTCGCGAAGTGGTGGCCGACAACCCGGAATACCGAGAAATCGCCAGCCACCGGGCCCAGCTTCGGCTGTTGCTCCAGGGCCGGGTCGGGGTGGTGATCGCGGACCGCCTGCTGGCGCAATGGTATCTGGATTACCTGGCCGAAGAAGATGGGGAACGCCCCGAGGTCGTGTTCCATGACCTGTTCGACCCGGTGGGCCACGACTTTGTGTGCCGGGACCCGGAAGTAGCCGCCGCCTTTAGCGCCGGGTTTGAGCAGATCAGCGCCGACGGCAGCTTGGCCGCCATTTTGCAACGTTACCTGTCCGAGGATTCGCTCTCCGACCTGCTGAGCGAACTGGGGGCCGCCCCGGCGCCTCCTCCCGCACCCTGAGCCGCAATCGATTGGTACCTCGGCGCGTCAAGTACGGCGCTTGGCCGGGGTAACCGGTTTCCCCGCGGCATCACGCACCCATTCAGTCCCGGTCCAGGTAAAGCACCACCCGGGGCAAAAGCGCCACCCCCGCCCTCCGGTTGCCGGCGATGTTCCAGTGGCTGTCGCGTGGTCGGTAAAGGGGCGGCTGGCCGGGTTCGGATAGCGCAGGCAGCAGGTCCAGATAGGCGATGCCCAGGCGCTCGAACGCCTCCGCCAAGCGGCGGTTGGGCTGTTGCAGGTCCCAGGCCGTGGTCGGGAGGCCGGGAAAATGGGTCCGTGCGACTTGCTCCCGCAACGCGGGATTGACCTGCAGTTCGTCGGGAATCAAGGCCACCAGCAGTTCGATGCCCTTGCGCTCGCACAGGGACTGCAGCCGCGCCAGATAATGCATTGCGTTATCGAACCCGCGCTCGAACTCCGAATCACCGCGCCGAAACACGAAGCTGCGCTTGGCTTCCAGTTCTAGGTAACGCTCGGTGGACAAGTTCGCGCAGTTGTCGCAATAGTTCTTGCGGCCGTGAATGACCTGGCCCTCGTAGTCCTGATTCAAAGCGCTCAGATAAAGCAGGAAGGAAGCCAGATAGGAGTATTCATGGAGGCCGCGGCGGCGGCTGTCGGAGAAGTCGTTACCGATAAACAGGGACACCAGCACCATGTCGGGCTCCAGTGCCAGACCCTCGCGCACCAGCAAGGCGAGGTAGTCCCTGGGGCCGGTGTCGGGAATGCCCATGTTGTAGATTTCCACTGCTCTCTTCTGGGCCTGCAGCATCGCCTCCAGCCGGGTCAGGTAGTTGTCCGCATAGGGCACCACGCCAAAGGCGAACGAATCGCCCAGCCCGAGGATTCGATAAACCCCGTCCCGTTTCGGCTCGAATGCCAGGTCCTTGAAGCCCCGGTCGTTGAGGCGGAAATCCCAATCCGGTGCCCCCGGCGCGCCGCGATAACGGTTGTAGGAGTCCTTGTAGAAAACAAAGGAGGGATTGAACCAGTCGTAGACGCGAAACCCGATCTCCGCCAGCGCCACGATCAGTAGCAGGTTGACCAGCAAGATCGTCAACATGCGGACGGCGCTGCCGGTTCCGCTCTCAGGCATGGCGTTTGTCGGCAATCACAATGCGCTCGGCTCGGGCTGTGGGATGGATGGCGCGACGAGAGGGTGAGGCATTCCGCCAAGTCTAAACGGCATGACTCAGGGGCACCAGCACAGGCCGGATTTGACGGCCAGGCGTCCGCATGAATCCACCGGCACTAAGTCGTCGGGATGCGTGGGCCGGGCCCGCTATATCCAGGCGGCGACAGGTATTTGGCGCCCCTGGCGCGATTCGAACGCACGACCTTCCGCTTAGGAGGCGGATGCTCTATCCGGCTGAGCTACAGGGGCGGGGATTGGTGCGGCGGGGTTCGAGCCGCCGCGGAGATTCTAACGGAGCAGGGTCGGTTAGCCAAGCTGGGTACGCGTAGTTGCCTCGGGCGGGGCTAAAAAATCCGATTGAGTCCATTCAGCGCCGCCTCCCGGTAGGCCTCGGCCATGGTCGGGAAGTTGAAGGTGGTTTCGGCGAAGTAGCGCAGGCTGTTGCGGCCGTCCGGTTGGGCCATGATGGCCTGGCCGATGTGGACGATCTCGGAGGCCCCCTCGCCGAAGCAATGGATGCCCAGGATCTCCAGGCTGTCACGGTGGAACAGCAGCTTGAGCATGCCCACGGTATGGCCGGTGATCTGGGCCCGGGCGATGCTGCGGAACAGGGCGCGGCCCACCTCGTAGGGCACCTTGGCGGCGGTCAGTTCGCGCTCGGTGCGGCCCACCGAGCTGATTTCGGGCATGGTGTAGATGCCGGTCGGGAAGTCGGTGATCAGCTCCCAGTCGCTGTTGCCGCGGGCGATCTGGGCCCCGGCGAAGCGGCCCTGATCGTAGCTGGCGCTGGCCAGCCCGGGATTGCCGACCACGTCGCCGACCGCGAAGATGTGGGACTGGGCCGTGCAGTAGTGATTATCCACTTCGATCTGGCCGCGGTGGTTGACGTTCAAGCCAATCTCTTCCAGCCCCATGCCGTCGGTATTGCCGGTGCGACCGTTGGCCCAGAGCAGGGCGTCGGTCTTGAACTTCTTGCCCGACTTGCAATGCAGCACCACGCCGTCATCCAGGGGCTCGACCCGTTCGTACTCTTCGTTATGGCGGATCACCACCCCCTGGTCGCGCAGATGGTAGCTCAGCGCATCGGTGATCTCGTCGTCGAGAAAGGCCAGCAGCCGGTCGCGGGTATTGACCAGGTTCACCTTCACCCCGAGGCTGCTGAAGATGGAGGCGTACTCGCAGCCGATTACGCCGGCCCCGTAGATGGTGAGCGAGGACGGGGTGTGATCCAGGTTCAGAACCAGATCGCTGTCGAGTACCCGCGGGTGCAGAAAGTCCACGTCCGGCGGACGATAGGGCCGGGAGCCGGTGGCGATCACGAAGTGGTTGCCGCTCAGGGCCTTCACCGCGCCGGTAACCTGCTGCACCTCCAGGGTGTGGGCGTCGGCAAAGCGGGCTCGCCCGGGGATGATCTGCACGCGATTGCGCTCATAGTAGCGGTAGCGGGTGGAGACCTGGTCCTGGATCACCGTGCCCGCCGCCCCCAGCAATTGGGGATAGTCGATGTGGACCTGGCGCATGGTCTGGGCGAACAGGGGATTGCGCTTGTAGTCGTCGAGCAGTTGGGCGGCGTGGCGCAGGGCCTTGCTGGGGATGGTTCCCCAATGGGTGCAGCCGCCTCCGACCTGGGGATGGGCCTCGACGATGGCGACCCGGTGCCCGGCTTTGGCCAGGTTCATGGCAGCGCCCTCCCCGCCGGGGCCGCTGCCGATAACGATGGTGTCGAAATGGGTGCTGCTCATACCGCTTCCCCCCAGGTTTTGGCCCATTGTAGACGCTGGGAGTGCGTGAAGCACGGACCCTTCAGCCGCGTTTCGCCAGCCCCAGCCGACGGATCAGCGGCGGCGTGCTCGGAGCTTGCACGAGCAGGCTGAACCGTACCACGCCGAAGGCGATGGGTTGGATGGTCCAGCCGTACTCCAACGCCACCGGCAGCGACAGGGCCAGCCCCAGCAGCGCCAGGGTCAGCATGGCGCACAGCAAAGCAGCCCGGTGGCCAAATCCATGATTCAGGCGGCGCCCGGCGGGTGCAGCTCTTCGAGGGCGATGGACAGGCCGTTGCCCTGCACCACCCGGGCATGAAAGCGGCGCAGCTCCCGCGGCGAGCGCACACCGCAGGCATGGGCGATCAGTCCGACTTCGTGGACCATGGTGCGGGCAAAGTTGGCCACCCGCTCGGCCTTGGTCGGTGGGTGCAGGCCTTTCTGCACCTTGGGATTGTGGGTCGTAATGCCTGTGGGGCAGGTGTTCTTGTTGCACTGCGGGGCCTGGATGCAGCCCAGCGCGAACATGAAACCGCGGGCGGTAGCCACAAAGTCCGCTCCTAGGCACTGGGCCCAGGCAACATCGGTGGGGGGTATCAACTTGCCAGCCGAGACGTAACGTTAAGGGAATGCTGCATCTCGGACTCCTACAGCCACTCCCGATCGCCACCGTCTACACCTCGCAGACGGACCTGGGGTCGGGAACAGGCCTAGATCCGGGGGCCGGCATCAGTATCGACTTGGAATACGTCGATCCGGTCTTGAACCAAGGATTCAAGCAGTAAGGAAGCTAGAACGAGGCAGCGAGGCACAGGCAACCCGCGTAGCGGTGTATCCCGGCGCCCCCTCGAAGCCCGTTATGAGCGCAGACACCTGGCCGAGGAACCGGCGGTGAACGGTTTGACTGGTCGCCTCAGCGACTGGAGGCTCGGGATGGGGAACATGGGTCCGGAGAGGCCAATAGCCGCGATGGCGGACACTGGTTATCCATCCGTTCGCGTCATTGGTCTGTGCCGCCTCATCGTTGGCCTCATCATCGCCCGCGCCAAAGGCACCCTCGGTGGCGTCCCATGCCTTTTCAGTACCCTCTTTGGTGGCCTCCCAAGCCTCGCCGGAGGTCTCTTTGGTTGCGTCCCAGGCTTTTCCCGAGCCTTCTTTGGTGGCCTCCCAGGCCTCGCCGGAGGTTTCCTTAGTCGCTTCCCAGGCTTTTTCCGAGCCCTCTTTGGTGGCCTCCCAGGCCTCGCCGGAGGTCTCCTTGGTCGCTTCCCAGGCTTTCCCCGAGCCTTCTTTGGTGGCCTCCCAGCCGTGTTTGGTCGCGTCCTTGGTGGCTTCCCAGGCGTCACCTGAGGCGGTCTTGGTCTTCTCCCAGGAACTTGGCTCTTCCACCAGTACCGGTTCGTCCGTGGCGGGTTGACTGTCTTGTGCGAGGGCAGGACTGCTGCACAACAGAGCCAGGCTCAGAGTGAGGACGGTTCTCATGGCTGATTCCTCCAGTGAGTGTGATAGAGGCGGGTAGCGCCGGTGCTGCATGTTTCCGGCGACTGCTGCCGCCTCGAGGGTATGTGGGTAGTCTGCCCTGTAACGGTGACCACTGACAATAGCCCCCATGCGTGGGGCGGGGCTTCTAGCGTTGATGGCGCGGCCTTGCCCGCCGAAGAAGCGCATGAAAAGATCAAGGTCGTCCAGCGCCTGAAGCGGGAACGGATCAAGCGCCGAATCTATCCGACACGGGATTCAGTTGTATCGCCGAGGAGAGACGAAGCGCCCCATTTAACGCTGACACCACTGGGAGATCGTGAAACTGGTAACTGTCTTCGAACCACAGGACTTTAAGAGGCTGCAAAGCTGCGGGAACGGCCGCTCGGCTTCTCGCAAGTCGGGGACAGGAGGCGGCCGGAAGCAGACCTTCCGCTATTTCATGCTACGATCTCACGGCATCGGCCGAGCAACAACCGAGACACCGAATTCCGGGATAAGCCGAAATGGCGTAGACGCGGCCCAAGAATGCCCTGTCAGGCCAATGGTTACAATTTTGCTGGATATGTAGGATTGGGTATCCTGAGGCCAGGCGCATCGACGCCTGGCCTCAGAACCATGCTGTTGCTTCAACTGGCCATCTTCCACTCCATGCCGCTGTCCAGACTGTGGCTGGGGCGGGGATCGGGTTCCGGTGACTTCATGGTGACCAGTTCCTCGGCGCTGATGGGATGGATCGGGACGGTACCGTCCAGGTCCGCCTTGGTAGCGCCCATCCGCACGGCTACTGCGAAACCCTGCAGCATCTCGTCCACGTTGTCGCCGATCAGGTGGATACCCGCCACCTGCTGATTCTCGCCCACGCACACCAGTTTCATGGCGGTGGTCACGCCGTGCTCCGAAAGTGCGTGGCGCATGGGGGTGAAGTCGGTTTTGTACACGGTCACCTTTTCATGTTTCGCCCGCGCCTGCGGCTCGGTGAGTCCAACCGTTCCCACCGGCGGGTGGGCGAAGACCACGCTGGGGATGTTCTCATAGTCCACGCGGCTGTCCGGTTGGTTGTCGAACAAGCGGGCCGCCAGGCGTCTGCCCGCGGCGATAGCCACGGGAGTGAGCGGGCTGCGGCCGGTGATATCGCCGATGGCGTAGATTCTGGGCACATTGGTGTTCTGGAACTCATCCGTCGGAATTATGCCGTTTGCCCGGGTCTCTACCCCTGCGCGGTCGAGGCCCAGATTCCGGGTATTGGGGGCCCGGCCCACGGCCCAAAGCACGGTATCGAAGCCATCCAGTCGTGTCCCATCCACCCCATCGACTGCGATGCCCAGGCCGGTGCGGACCAGACCCGATACCCGAAAGTTCATGTGCAGCGCGATGCCCTGCTTGCGCATCTCGTCCATGAGGACGCTGCCGATCATGGGGTCGAAGGTTTCTAACGCCCGCTCCTCCAGGGCAACCAGGCTGACCTCCGAGCCCAAGGCCCGAAGCACCCCGGCGAGTTCCACGCCGATATAGCCGGCGCCGATCACCGCCACCTTGCGCGGCTGTTCGGTGAGTTCGAAGAAACCGTCCGAGGTGATGCCCAGATCCGCCCCGGGCACCGGTGGCACTATGGGCTGGCCACCAGTGGCCACGACGATGTGGTCAGCGCTGTAGCGAACCCCGTTCACTGCTACTACATGAGATTCAACAAAGCGGGCGGTGCCGTCGATGCGGGTGATCCCGCTGTCGTCCACATAGCCGTCCCAATAGCGGTTGATCATGGCGATGTATTCGTCGCGTCCGCGTACCAGTTTTTCCCAGTCGGTGTTGCCGCGGCTGGCGGGGATGCCGAAGTGGTTGGCGTCGTCAACCGCGTGGGCGAGGTTGGCCGCGTACCACATTACTTTCTTTGGCACGCAGCCGTTGTTGACGCAGGTGCCGCCGATTTTGCTGGGTTCGATTACGGCGACCCGCTTCCCGTACTGAGCGGCCTTTTCCGCTACGGCCAAGCCGCCGCTGCCTCCGCCGATGGCGATCAGGTCGAAATGGGTATTCATAGGGGGACTCCTGTTGTGCTGCTCCGGGCACCAGTGTGCTTGGATCTAAGGGGTTTGCCGGTTGAGGGGGGCGAGCCCCCCGTTCCCTGCCGGTTACGCTGCGGCCATCTGCTGGTGCTGGAGATACTGTTCCAGGTCTTCGGAACCGCCAATGTGCTCACCATTGATAAACATCTGGGGCACCATCGAAACGCCGGCTACGGCGCGCAGGGTGACCTCGCTGTAGTCTCTGTTGAGCACCAGTTCGTCGTACTGGATGCCGGCGTCGCGCAGCATGCCCTTGGCGCGGGAGCAGAAGGGGCAGCCTTCGCGGGTGAACACAGTGACGTCCAGCGGCTTCGAGGCGTCGGGAGCGATGTAGGACAACATGGTGTCCGCGTCGGAGACCTCGAAAGGATCCCCTGGCACGTCCGGTTCGATAAATTGCTTTTCGATCACCCCGTCCTTAACCAGCATGGAGTAGCGCCAGGAGCGGTCGCCGAAGCCCAGGTCTTCCTTGGGCACCAACATGCCCATGCCGCGGGCGAAATCACCGTTGCCGTCGGGCAGGAAGCTCGATATTCGAGGCCTTCTGCTCGGCGCGCCACTCGTTCATTACAAAGGCGTCGTTGACCGAGATACAAACAATCTCGTCCACGCCGCGGCGCTTGAAATCCGGGGCCAATTGGTTGTAGCGCGGCACGTGGGTGGAAGAGCAGGTCGGGGTGAAGGCGCCCGGGAGCGCGAACACCACCACCGTCTTCCCCTTGAAGATCTCGTCGCTGGTCACGTCGACCCATTCGTGGTCGCGGCGGGTGCGGAAAATGACATTGGGTACGGACTGTCCTTCACGGTTCTGCAGATTCATCTCGTTTGCTCCTGAACAGTAGTGGTTGAATGACTGTGGGGGCAGTATCGGGAGCAGGGCGTGATTTGTGAAATCGTTTGTATCTAGTGTATCGATAGTAAAAGCCTATCGACGGGTTGGTGCTTGGGCTAGCGGAGATTATCGGCGACGCGATGGGACGAATCGGAGAGGCCGAACAGCCAAGCCTCAAATGGCGAGTCTCGGGAATTGGCCCGCGACCGCAATGGCGCCGCCGATACGGCCGGGGTCACCGAGCGGGTGTCACCGCATACCCCGAAGCACAGCTTCGCAACCCATCTGCCGGCACAAAAGACCGAGTCCGCGTCAATTTCCCCCGGTGTGCCGAGCGGCATGAGATCGATCAGGGGAGTTAGGCTTCATCCGCGGTTGGCCTCCTCGATGACAGGGAAGCGTTCGGTGACCCTTGAGGCGCTCAGTTGCCCTCAGTGCGGAGCGGCTTTGCCGCCAGCCGGGGGCTACCTGATCTGGCAGTACTGTGGCATAAGCGTTCTGGTGAGCCTGCAGGGGCGGGCGCCGAAGCGGGGCTCGGAGCCGGGCCTGTTTCGGGGCACGAAACTGGCCCCTTTCACTGTGCGGGACGCGGACAGGCTTGAGTGACGACAAGAGGGAAGGCCGGTGCGCCGGAGGAGATGTGGATGACTGGGTGGTGAGGGAGCTTGCAGTCGCAGAGCAGATTGGAGACGTCGAAACCTACCGAGATCCGAACCTGGCGCCGGTTCTGATGAAAGTGTCGGATGGAATCCACGGCATACTGCATTCACTCATCCGGCATGATCTTGGCAACAGCCCAGTCTAATGACCCGGGTTCTGGACCCTCCTCGGTTTAGCCCAAGTTTTCGAAACCTATACGGGCCCGTGGCTATTGCGAGGGAGAGGGGCAAGCGAGTGTATCGAGCGAAGAATCTCCGGTACCGAGCCAGAATTGCAAGTTCTTCTCCAGCAACTGGTTCCAGGGCATGTAGTGGGAGCCGTCGCAGGAAAAGTTCAGGCCTACCATGCCATTGAATATATTCAACGAGCCGGCCCGGAGGTAGATCGTCTCGTCCATAAACCGCAGGGCTCGGAAGGTGCGGAATACCTCGCCGACCTGTGTCAGCGGGATCACCGCATCCTCTGGGTAGGGGCGGGTGGGATAGGTGAGCACGATGGCGGGGTCGGTCAGGTCTTCGATATCGAGAATTCGGTAGCGCAGCGGATCGTCAATGAACCACAGGGTGGCGCGGGAGCTCGAAAAGTGCAGTTTGCCGTGAAAAACTCCGTGCGCGGCAAACAGGTCGGTCACCAGGTCCAAAACCTCGTCGATGCGCAGGTCCATAGGGCTTTCGACGCGCTGTTGGTTAAACAGACCGCCGCGAATTGCCGGATCCCCTTTCATCTGCATCCACTGCTCGGGTTGCTTCAAGACCTCACTAGTAAGCGGCAACTCGCTCAGGTCGAAGTCCGCGCCGAGGTAGCCGATAAGATTGGCGTCGCCGTCGGATACGTACTGGATGGCGGTGAGCGATGGACGCCGAGCATTGCGGCTTATGTAGGCGTCGGAAAGAGAGAAAGGATCACCGGCGAGCGCGTCGCGAAGATAGGGACGGTCAGCACGGTTTCGGCCGAAATGCTCGGGCAAGAGTCCGCGTGATGTGACATTGGCGGTAATTTGATTCGTGTCCCGGTCGAGGACGTAGAGGTACTTGCAGGAGGGCAGTGACGCCAGCCCGTTCACCAGGCATTGTTCCAGCGCATCACGGTCGGCCCAGACCTCCGCGCAGTGGTGGGCCAGCCTCTTCATAGGCGCGGATAGCAGCCCGCGCAGCAGTATGCGTTGCCGCATTACCGCCTCTCTTAATGCCTTTCCCATTGCTGTCTACCGGCTGTGAAGCCGGGTCGAATATTCGACTCGGCCAATTCGTAAACACCGCGAACGATGATAGCAGAGCATGGGAGGCTGGTCGTCTGATCCAGCGTCCTCGCTGCCGTGCTTCAGGCTCTGCGACAGCGCGTCGAGTCGCGACGCAGGGCAGCGGCCTCAACCCTCCATCAGTCGTCCCAGCCGCAGGGCCGGAGCGTTCTGAAACCAGAGGCTGCGGGTCAGGCGCTGGGCCGGTATCCCCAGTGCCTGGCCCAGGCTGCGGGCCTGTTCGAGCAGGGTTCGGCGGCGCGGCCTTGGCAGGTCCCCCGCAAAGGCATAGACGATGCGGTTCCCGCTTTGAACGTCGAGTTGCAGGAGTCGACCGTCGAAGGCCTGCGCGATGGCGGTCTGGGCAGTGGCGGTGTGCTTCGGGTCCCGGTGCCAGAGGTTGCTCACCAGCACGCCCCGGGAGGTGAGTCCGGCCCGGCAGGCGTGCATAAACTCGGCGGTGGCCTGCTGGACGTCCATGGCATCGGCCCCGTAGAGGTCCGCAAAAATCAGGTCGCTGGGTCTCTGAGTGCCGGCCAGGTAGTCGCCGGCGTCGGCGATCAGTACGCGCAGCCGGGGGTCGTGGGGCAGGGCGAAGTAGTCCCGCGCCACCGCCGCGACCCGGGCCCGCTGCTCCACCGCCCGCACCCGGCAGCGGGGGTACAAATGTAGCAGGCACTTGGCCAGGCTGCCGCCCCCGAGGCCGAGCAAGGTGGCCTGTTCGGGGCAGCGAGCGAACAGGGCTCCCAGCATCATCGCCTGGGTGTGGACGTGCTCCAGGCGCAGCGGGTCGGCCAGCAGCATGCAGCTCTGCTCCACCTGGTTGCCAAACGTCAGGTAACGCCGTACGCCGTCGTCGTGCACGCAGATCCAGCCCTGCTCGTCGCGCTCACGGTAGATCTCTTTGCCCAGGGTCCCCATATCGCGCCGCCCGCCGCAAAGGTTCCAGGCTAACAGGCATTCCGGAAATAAGGGATACACCGAAGCAATGGCGGTCTTTCGCTTCTGATATGCGCGGACTTTGCGTTATTCCAGGAGTCGGCGCACTTCACCTGCCTGGGACGGTTGAATCTAGAAAGAGCGGTTGACCGCTCCATTACTGACAGTAAGGTACTGAAATGCTGGAACAAGCCTTCGCTTCATGTCTTCACCGATTCGGTGATTGCCGCTAGGGGACGTATTGCACGCTTGCGAAGGCGCATGGTCCCGTCCTGTTCCAGACGGAACCTGACATTCCCCACATCCCTGTGGGTCGCTGCGTTGCAACTCCTTGGAGTAGATTGACTATTCCGCGTCGTTGCGCCTTGCCCTGCACCTTCGCAAGCGTACCCTCCGCCCCGTCCAGCCGCTCCTTACTGGGTTGAAAACGCTGTGTCATTCCGCCGCAAGGGGCGCGTTAGCCCTCAGCGTTCGCTCTGTTGCCGACACGGCAAGCACATTTTTCCCCTCCTCATGTTTAAGGATATTGGCAAATACTGATTTATTGACATAGGTCAAAAACATTCAGGCGGCGCGGGAGTAATCTTGGAACTGTCGGTACGCGGAGCTTTCCGCTTTTCATCTTCAATCCTTTAGATGAGGAGGGTCCCATCATGTTGAGGAACAAACGCGTTCTGCTGGCCGCTGCGGTTGCCGGAGCCACCATGCTCACGTCGTTGTCAGCCGAAGCCTTCTTCGGTCCGATGAACTGGATGCGCGGTGGCGGTTGGGGTCCCGGCTGGGGGGGCTGGGGTGGCCCCTGGTCCGGTTGGGGCTACCCCTATTACGGTGGCTGGGGCTATCCGTACTACGGCGGCTGGGGCAATCCGTACTATGGCGGCTGGGGTTACCCGTATTGGGGTGCCCCGGTCGTCGCCGCGCCGGTTGTGACTCAGCCGACGACCAGCGCCGAGAAGTAATTCTCGGTGTGCCAGGTCCCGCCGCTGCGGCGGCGGGATTACCCCTGACGCGGGCGCTTCGGCGCCCGCGTCTTGTTTCCTGAATACGGTTACTCAGTTTTTTTAGCCCCTGGAGTACGTTGAATCTGGGGATTGACCCGGGTAACGCCGACGCGCTTTGCCGCTGACTGCTCGACGACTTGCTGAGCTAAGCTTGGTCAGGGTTCGGGCTAGTAATTCAGCGCACGCGGTCGTCGAAAAGCGCAACGGTTATCCCCAAACCGGGGGATCCCCGGCTCGGGAAAAGTGCAGACTCATCACCTGAGTTCCGAATTTCCGATCTCAAATCCGTGATAAACGTCAGGGGGCCCCGAGTAGCGCTCCCCTTCGTTGTCTGGTGACGTGAAGAGATCAGGGTTGCCAACCTCGAAACCTCGATAGACGTCAACGCTGCCGCCGATTCCAGGCTGCATCGCCGTTACTTCGTCGTTGTACACACTGTCCGGAAACAGATCCGGATTCCCGGCGCTAAAGCCATTGTAGATGCCGTCAGAATTCGCGGCGCTGACGGCGGTCGCGAGCAAGAATGCTGTGACTGCCAGGATAAACCTATTCATGATTCCCCCTCCACCCGTTTTAGGTGGACTTAAGCGCCCGTCCATAGGGCTTTGTCCTTGACCCTCCCTGTAGTTTCATTTCTAGCTGATATTGCCCAGGATGCAAATAAGAATATTTTCGGTTTAGCTCTGCGGATAATTATTGCTCTTCATCAAAAAAGCTAATAAGCACAGAATGGGGCTGTCAGGCATAGTTGAATGGATCTGAAGCCTTGCTGATTCCAGGCGAAGCTTTGGTCTTCCAATAAACTCCACTGATGAAACATGACGGCTAAAAGAGGCCCTCTGCAATCGCGTTGGCTAGGTATAAGCGTTACCTTAATTATTGTTGCCGACCGGTAGCGCAGATATTCCTGCTCCGGAAATACTCTCGGGAACCCAATGCCATTGAAGTACCCGATGCCGGCACCCTACAAGGATCGCTTAACTTAATGCCATTGCCGGGGAACCTGTCGTTGCCTACGCAACCGGTTGATTGTTCATCCAATCAGATTTTTAGCGGAAATATTATCTGCTGCTTCCGATAGGTTTCGCGATACTGCGTTAGGCTTAGACTATACGCAACTTAAGTAAGCCACCGTGGGGGCGGACCATGGAACTGAACCAGATCTTTTCGAGCGTGGTTCTTCTGCTGCTGACGGCCGGTGCATCCGCCGGCCAGGGATTGGGTGCGGCCCTGGGATACGAATGGATGACGCAGCTTTCTGGCGCTTGGAAGTTGGTCCCCGCAAACCGGCAGGAGGGCTAGGCGACAACCCACGAACTGGTCGCTCCGATAGTCGGTACCGACCAAACCGCCATGGCTTTCAAGACCATCGGCAAGGGCAGCAGCGTGCAGGAAGACTTGTTGCCCGGAAACAGGAAGCAGATGGTGACCATGTACCACTGCGCGGATCGCGATTACAGTCAACTGCGTGCGACCCATTACTGCGTCAAACAGAATCAACCGGGACTGCTTGCCAACCTGGAACAGAGCGCGGTCGACCGTTTGGTGTTCGATTGCGACATGAGTACCGAACTGTGCCAGTCGAAGAGCAACCATGTGCACCGCATCACCCATGAATTGGACGCCGATGGCGGGCAGCTACGAACAACGTATGTGCGTTGGAAGGGTGGCAAGGAACTGAAGCAATCGGTGTACATGTTTGACCGAAAGTAGCAGATTCTGGGGGAGCCGAAAGCAGAAAAAAAGAACCTCGCCGGGGTGCTCTCCGCCGGCAGCATGCTTTGTCCGTCGGCGTCGTGAGCGGACGATGAACCCTGCGAAACGCTGAAGAAAGCCATCTCTGGATTGTTTCAGCAGGCGTTTAGAAACGCGGTTTCCGAAAGCCCTCATTTTCAGCCGCTTAGGCGGAAAAAATGGCGGGGCATCCTGCCCCGCTCGGGAAACGCGATTAAACGCTTCCCTGAGGCGAATTGAGCGAGCGGAACCAGCCTCAATCCGGTTCCACCGCCCGCAGGTGCCGGCCCACCGCCAGCCAGGAGCCGGCGAGGCCGAGCAGGGCGCTGACGCCGAGCAGGCCAGCGAGCAGGTCGAACTGCAGAAGGGGCAGGCGGAAGCTGCTTTCGTAGAGTCCAGCCAGGCTGGCCACCGGGCCGCGCAGGGCCCACAGGGACAGGCTTACCAACAGCCAGGCGATGACACCGCCCAGCAGCCCGTACCAGAGCCCGAGGTAGAGGAAGGGGCGGCGGATAAAGGCGTCGGTGGCGCCGATCAGCTTGCTGATTTCGATCTCGGCGTGGCGGTTCTGAATCTCCAGGCGGATGGTGTTGCCGAGGATCAGCAGCACCGCCAGGGCGAGCATGCTGGCCAGCACCAGCACGCCGCGCCGGGCGATCTCGGTGAACGCCGCGAAGCGGCGCACCCACTGCAGGTCGAGCTGAACAATGTCGGCCTCCGCCAGGCCGCGCAGGCTTGCCAGCAGGCGCTCGGCGGCGACTGGCTCAGCGTGTTCCGGAGCCGGCTCCACGATCAGCACCGCCGGTAAAGGGTTCTCCTCGAGCGCTTCCAGGGCTTCGCCAAAGCCGCTCAGCTGGCGGAACTCGTCCATTGCCTGGGCGCGCTCGACCACTTCCACGGCGTTCACCTGGGGCCAGGCCCGCAGTTCCTCGCCAAGTTCCAGGGCCCGCTGGTCGCTTACCTCTTGGTACAGGAACAGCGAAATGCTGGCGCTGCCGCTCAGGTTGCCCGCCAACTGCTGCAGGTTGCCCAGCAGCAGGTGCAGGCCCGCGGGTAATGCCAGGGCGATGCCGAGCACGGCGGCGGTCATTACCGTGGGCAGCGGACTGCGGCTGAGCTGGCCCAGACTGGCCAGGGAGACCTGGGCATGGCGCAACAGCCAGCCGCTCAGGCTCGACAGCCCCGCCAGGCGCCGGCGGCGGGCCTTCTGCGGGCGCTTAGCCATGCCGCCAACCCTCAACGCCGGGCCCCGCTGTCGCTGCCCAGGCGGCCGTGGTCGAGGGTTAGCGTGCGTTGGCGCAGGGTAGAGATCAGGGCGATGTCGTGGGAGGCGATGAGCAGGGTCACCCCGACCTGGTTGAACGCCTGGAACAGGGCCATGATCTCACGGGATAGGTCCGGGTCCAGATTGCCGGTGGGCTCGTCCGCCAACACCACCGGCGGTTTGCTGACCACCGCCCGGGCGATACCCACCCGCTGCTGTTCGCCGCCTGAAAGGGTGATGGGGTAGGCGCGTTCCTTGTTGAGCAGCCCAACCTTGTCGAGGGCGGCGCGCACCCGCCGCCCGATCTCCTGGTGCCGCAGGCCGGCCACCACCAGGGGCATGGCCACGTTGTCGAATACGGTACGGTCGTGGAGCAGCCGGTGGTCCTGGAAAATCATTCCCACTTCGCGCCGATGGTAGGGTATTTGCCGCGCCGGCAACCGGCCCAGGTTGCGGCCGTTGATGCGCACCTGTCCTCGGGTGCAGCGTTCCAGCAGGCCGATCAGACGCAGCAGGGTGCTCTTGCCGGCTCCCGAATGGCCGGTGAGAAAGGCCATCTCGCCGGCCTGCATTTGGAAGCTGACCCCGCTCAGCGCGGACTGTCCGCTGGGGTAGCGCTTGCTGACCTGTTCGAACTCGATCAAGACCCGCTTACTCTTCGAACAGGGCGTCGACGAATTCTTGGGCTTCGAACGGGCGCAGGTCCTCGAGCGCCTCGCCGACCCCGATATAGCGAATCGGCACCCCCAGGCGCTCGGCGATGGCGAACAGGATGCCGCCCTTGGCGGTGCCGTCGAGCTTGGTCAGCACGATCCCGGTCAGCCCCACCGCGTGGTGGAAATGCTCGGCCTGGCTGAGGGCGTTCTGGCCGGTGCCGGCGTCCACCACCAGGTACACCTCGTGGGGGGCGTCCGGGTCGAGCTTCTTCAGCACCCGGGCGATCTTCGACAGCTCGTCCATCAGGTTGGCCTTGGTGTGCAGGCGCCCAGCGGTGTCGGCGATCAGCACGTCGGCTTTCCGGGCCTGGGCCGCCTGCAGCGCGTCGAACACCACCGAAGCGGAATCCGCCGCCCGTGTGCTGGGCCACGACCGGCACCTGGTTACGCTCCCCCCACACCTGCAACTGCTCCACCGCGGCGGCGCGGAAGGTATCGCCGGCGGCCAGCATCACCGACTGGCCCTGGTCCTGGAAGCGGCGCGCCAGTTTGCCGATGGTGGTGGTCTTCCCCGCGCCGTTGATGCCCACCATCAGGATCACCCGCGGCTTGCCCGCCGGGGCAGGGGCCTCCGGGCGCTGACCGCGCTCCAGGGTCTCCTGCAGTTCCTGCTTGAGCTGGGCGCTGAGGGCCGCGGGGTCGGACAGCTCCTTACGCCTGACCCGGCTGGTGATGTCATCGACGATGCGGGTGGTGGCGTCCACCCCCACGTCGGCGGTTAGCAGCAGGGTTTCCAGGTCCTCGAGCAGCTCGGCGTCGATGCTTTTTTTGCCCAGCAGCAAGTTGGCCAGGCCGTCCGTGAGGCTGCCGCGGGTGCGAGCCAGGCGGCTCTTGAGGCGTTTGAACAGCCCGTGCGTGCCTGCTTCACCGGCTGCCGCCTGTTCTTCGGGCAGTCCGTCCTCCGCTTTCGCTTTACCTTTGCCGAATCCGAACATTGCATGCCTCTTGCGGCCGCCGGGGAACCGAAGGCCCTTGCAGCCGGTCTTTAATGCCACTATTTGAAAGAAAGGCCAGTTTTCCCGGCCGTCGCCTGTCGGTCTTTCCGGGTCGCCGGCTTGGACTTTCCGCGACGGCTCTGGAAGAATGCCGCGGCTGGGGGTCGAACATCCGCCGACATCCTAACATTTTGCCGGGCTTCCCCATATCCCGAAACGCCATGCAAGGTATTAAATTGATGAAATCTTTGGTTACCGCGGCGCTGTTTTGGCTGGCCGCCGGACCGGTCCTGGCCGCCGGCGAGGTGCACGAGTTTCAGCTCAACAACGGACTCAAGCTGATCGTCAAAGAGGACCACCGGGCCCCCATCGTGGTGTCCCAAATCTGGTACAAGGTAGGCTCCAGCTACGAGTACGGCGGGGTAACCGGCATCTCCCACGTGCTCGAGCACATGATGTTCAAGGGTACCGATGACTACGGCCCGGGCGAGTTCTCGCGCATCATTTCCGAGAATGGCGGCGAGGACAACGCATTCACTGGGCGTGACTACACCGCCTACTACCAGCACCTGGCCAAGGATCGGCTGGAAGTGGCCTTTGCCCTGGAGGCCGACCGCATGCGCAATGTGCACCTGACCGATGAGGAATTCCAGAAAGAGCGCGCGGTGGTGCAGGAGGAACGCCGGCTGCGCACCGAGGACAAGCCCCAGTCCCTGACCTACGAGCAGTTTTCCGCCGCCGCCTATCGCGCCTCGCCTTACCGCAACCCGGTGATCGGCTGGATGAGCGACCTGGAGGCCTTGGAACTGGCCGACCTGCAGGATTGGTACCGGCGCTGGTACTCGCCCAACAATGCGGTGCTGGTGGTGGCCGGAGACGTGGATCCCAAGGAGGTGCTGCGCCTGGCCCGCCGCTACTTCGGCCCGCTGGAGGGCGATCCCATCCGCGCCCCCAAGCCGCGTCGGGAGCCGGAACAGATAGGCGTCAACCGCATCCTGGTCAAGGCCCCGGCGCGCCAACCCTATCTGCTGATCGGCTTTAAGACCCCGGTGCTCAACGGCGCCGAACGGGACTGGGAGCCTTACGCCCTGGAGATGCTCGAGGCTATCCTGGCCGGCGGCGACAGTGGCCGTCTGCCCAGCAACCTGGTGCGCGGGGCCGAGATTGCCGCCTCAGCCGACGCCGACTACAGTGCCTTCACCCGGCTGCCGGGCATGCTGGTGCTCGACGCGGTGCCGACCCCGGATCAGGGAATGCGGGACCTGGAGCGCGCCCTGCTGGCGGAGATCGAGAAGCTCAAAACCGATCTGGTGAGCGAGGACGAACTGGCCCGGGTGCGGGCCCAGGTGGTGGCGAGCAAGATCTTCGAGCGCGACTCGGTGCATTACCAGGCACTGCAGATCGGCCTGCTGGAGACCATCGGCCTGGACTGGCGTTTGCTCGACGAGCATGTGAAGCGCTTCAGGCAGGTTACTGCCGAGCAGGTGCGCGAAGTGGCGCGCCGCTACCTGGTGGCGGACCGGATGACGGTGGCGGTGCTGGAACCGCAGCCGATCGACACGGATCAACGGACCGGGCAGACGGGCCCGGGGGTGGCTAATGTCAATTACCTGGTGGATTGAGCGCATGAACCGGAATCGCGGATGGGCGCTGCTGCTCCTGCTTCTTGGCTGGCAACCGACGCTCTGGGCAGGCCCCGAGATCCAGACCTGGCAGACCCCGAACGGGGCCAAGGTCCTGTTTGTGGCGGCGCCCGAGATCCCGATGCTGGACGTGCAGGTGATCTTCGACGCCGGCAGCGCCCGGGACGAGGCGAAGCCGGGGTTGACCAGCCTCACCAACGGGCTCCTGACCGAGGGCGCCGGCGCTTGGAACGCCGATCAGATCGCCCAGCGCTTGGAGGGGGTGGGGGCCGAGTTGGGCAGCGGCGCCCTGCGGGACATGGCCTGGGTCTCGGTGCGCAGCCTCACCGAGCAGCCGGCCCTGGAGACCGCGCTGGAGACCCTGGCGGCGATTATCAGCCGGCCCCGGTTCGATCCGGAAGACGTGGAACGCCTGCGTCAGCAGATGCAAGTCAGTCTGCGCCGCAGCGAGCAGAATCCGGGTAGCGTCGCCAAGAAGGCCTTTTATCGTCAGGTCTATGGGGACCACCCCTACGCCATCGACAACGGCGGCACCGAAGAGTCCTTGGCCGCTCTAAGCCGCGAGGACCTGGTCGCCGCCTACCAGCGCTACTATGTGGCGGCCAATGCCCTGGTCGCGATCGTCGGCGCGGTGGACCGGGCACAGGCGGAGAAAATCGCCGCTCAGCTCACCGCCGATCTGCCCAGGGGCGAGCCGGCGCCCGCGCTGCCGGAGGTGGCGGGCCTCGGCAGTGCGGTGTTGCACCAGCGGGTGTTCCCGTCGAGCCAGACCCACATTTATGTCGGCCAGCCGGGCATGCGCCGTAACGACCACGACTACTTCAGCCTCTACGTGGGAAATCACATCCTGGGCGGCAACGGCCTGGTGTCCCAGCTCAGCGAAGAGGTGCGGGAGAACCTTGGCCTGTCCTACAGCGTTTACAGCTATTTCCTGCCGATGCGCGAGCTGGGCCCGTTCATGATCGGCGCCCAGACCAAGAACGCGAGCGCCGAGGAGGCACTGGGAGCGATGCGCGAGGTGGTGCAGCGCTTTATCGAGCAGGGCCCGACCGCAGAGGAACTGCGCTCCGCCAAGCGCAATATCACTGGGGGCTTCCCGCTGCGGATCGCCAGCAACAGCAAGATTCTCAGCTATCTGGCCGTGATTGGTTTCTACGACATGCCATTGGACCACCTGGATACCTTCAACGCCAAGGTAGAGGCCATAACCGCCGAGCAGATCCGCGACGCCTTCCGCCGGCGCCTCGACTTGGATCGCTTGGTCACCGTGGTGGTGGGGGGCGAAGCGGCGCCGGTCGTAACCCCGGTCAGCACGCCGACCAGCGCCCAGCAACGCTGACCCGATCGTTGGCCGGGCGGGCGCGCAATCGAGTCCGAATCATCGGCGGCCAACACCGTGGGCGCAAGCTCGAGTTCCCGGATCTACCCGGCCTGCGCCCGACCCCGGACCGGGTGCGCGAGACCCTGTTCAACTGGCTGCAGCCGGTGCTTGAGGGGGCGCGTTGCCTGGACCTGTTTGCCGGCAGCGGCGCTCTCGGGCTGGAGGCCGCGTCCCGCGGTGCCGGGCGGGTGCTGATGCTCGAGCAAGCTGTTGCCGCGGCGCGCCAACTGGAACGCAACCGCCGGCTGCTGGGGCTGGACCAGGTAGAAGTGTGCCAGACCGACGCTTTGCGTTGGCTGCGCGGCGAGGCCGAGCCGTTCGATGTCGTCTTTCTCGACCCGCCCTATGCCGCCGGCCTTCAGGGGCCCTGCGCCCGGTTGCTGGCGGAACGGGGCTGGCTGGCCGCCGGAGCCCTGGTCTACCTGGAGGCAGACAGCCGGGGCAAAGACCCAGCCTGGCCTGCCCATTGGCAACTGCGCAAGCGCAAGCAGGCGGGCCAAGTCGCCTATTGCCTGTTGCAAACCGACGTAGAATAAGCGGTTTTCTAGGAATCCGGGTCCCGGTGCTGGTAAACTTGCGCGATGGCGGCAGTAGTCTACCCAGGGACTTTTGATCCGATCACCAACGGGCACACCGATATCGTCGCCCGCGCTGCCCGGCTGTTCGATCGGGTGATTGTGGCGGTGGCGGTCAACGCCGGCAAGGCGCCGGCCTTCGACCTGCCGGAGCGGGTGGCGATGGCGAGCGAGGTGCTGAAGGACATCCCCGGGGTAGAGGTGCGGGAGTTCGGCACCCTCTTGGTCGATTTCGCACGCGATATCGGTGCCGGGGTGATCCTGCGGGGACTGCGGGCAGTGTCCGACTTCGAGTACGAGTTTCAGTTGGCGGGCATGAATCGGCGCCTGGCACCCGAGGTGGAGACCCTGTTCTTGACCCCGGCCGACCAGTACGCCTATATCTCCTCCAGCCTGGTGCGCGAGATTGCGGCCCTGGGTGGAGACGTCTCGGATTTCGTGGATCCGCTGGTGCGCCAGGCCCTGCGCCGGCGCCACGGTTGATCACTCGCTAACAGCGAACGGCAATCGGGGCCTGGTTGGCGCCCCATTGAGGAGTAACGGTCATGGCAATGATTATCACCGACGAATGCATCAACTGCGATGTCTGCGAGCCGGAGTGCCCGAACGGTGCGATCTACCAAGGGGACGAGATCTACGAGATCGACCCCAACTTGTGCACCGAGTGCGTCGGACATTACGACACCCCCCAGTGCGTCGAGGTCTGCCCCGTGGACTGCATCCCCAAGGATCCGGACCACGAGGAAAGCAAGGACGAGTTGCACGAAAAATATCTCAAGATCACCGGCACCGAGGCCTGACCCGATCATGTTCAGCCGGCTGAGAAAGGCTCCCCTGCGGGGCCTTTTTTCGTTGTTTTTGGTCGCCGGCCCCCTGTCGGCTTTGGAGGCCCCGCCTGGGGCGGCGGTGGCCAGTGCTCACCCCTTGGCTACTCAGGCAGGCTGGGAGATCCTGGCCGCCGGCGGCAATGCCTTCGACGCAGCGGTGGCGGTGAGTGCCGCGCTCGCGGTAGTGGAGCCCTACGGGTCCGGGCTGGGTGGCGGCGGTTTCTGGCTGCTGCATCGGGCCAGCGATGAGCGGGACGTGATGGTCGATGGCCGGGAGCGGGCCCCCCTGGCGGCCAAACGCGACCTGTTCCTCGACCCCAGCGGGGACTTGGTGCCCGGGCTCTCCATCGATGGTCCTTTGTCCGCCGGAATTCCCGGCCAGCCCGCCGCGCTGGCTCACCTCACCAAGCAATACGGTCGTCTGAGCCTGGCCGAGAGCCTGACCCCCGCGATCCGTCTGGCCCGAGACGGTTTCCCGGTAGACGCCCATTACCAGCGCATGGCCGGTTGGCGCCTGGCCGCCCTGCAAAATTCCCCGGCCGCTGCGGCCCAGTTCCTGCACGAAAATCAGGTGCCGCCCGAAGGCCACCTGGTGCTCCAGCCCGACCTGGCCGGTACTCTCGAGGCCCTGGCCGAGCGGGGCAGGGATGGTTTCTACTCCGGCCTGGTGGCCGAGCGCCTGGTGGCCGGTGTCAGCGGCGCCGGCGGCATCTGGACCCTGGACGACCTGACCCAGTACCGGGTGGTGGAGCGTGAGCCGGTGCGCGGAGAGTACCGTGGGTGGAGTATCGTCAGTGCCGCGCCTCCGTCCTCCGGCGGCATCCTGCTGGTGGAGATGCTCAATATGCTGGCCGGCTACGATCTCGACCGCCTCACCCGCAACGAGCGTGCCCATCTGCTGGCGGAGGTGATGCGCCGGGCCTACCGGGACCGAGCCGAATACCTCGGCGACCCTGACTTCGTCGAGATGCCGGTGGAGCGCCTGATCGACCCCTTGTATGCCGCGGGCCTGGTGCGCGACATCCGCCTCGACCGTGCCAGTCCCAGCCAACCCTTCGAGTGCGAACCGGTTGATGTCGCGGAGGGCCGGCAGACCACCCACTTCTCCATCATGGACCGGGCCGGCAACCGGGTCGCCGCCACCCTAAGCATCAATTATCCGTTCGGCTCCGGCTTCGTTCCGCCGGGCACCGGCGTGCTGCTCAACGACGAGATGGACGACTTCTCCGCCAAGCCGGGGGTGCCCAATGTCTACGGTCTGGTGGGCGGCGAGGCCAATGCCATCGCCCCCGGCAAGCGCATGCTCTCGAGCATGACCCCCACCTTCGTCGAAGGCCCGGACGGCGTAGTCATCCTCGGCACCCCCGGCGGCAGCCGCATCATCAGCATGCTGTTGCAGGCGGTACTGGGCCTGAGCGAGGACCAGCCGTTGGAGGCCGTTGTGAGTGCCCCGCGCTTGCATCACCAGTACCTGCCGGACCAGATCGAATTCGAGCCCGATGCCTTGACCCCGAGCCAGATTGAGGCTTTGGGCGCCATGGGTCACCGCCTCAAGCCCCTGGAACACGGCTACGGCAACATGCAGGCCATCTATTGGGACCGCCGCGCCAACCGGGTGGACGCCGCCAGCGATCCCCGCGGCATCGGCAGCAGCGAGGTACGCGCGGGAGACTGAGCCATCGGGCCGATTAGGGAGACGCTGATTTAATCGCGTTTCCCGCGCGGGGCAGAATGCCCCGCCATTTTCAGGCGCCCAACCGCCTGGAAACGAAGGCTTTCGGAAATCGCGTTTTCGAAACCCGCGCTGCAAAATGCCAGGGAGGGCTTTTTTCAGCGTCTTAGCGCCTGAGGCCGCGATCGGCCCAGCGTTTGGTTTCCCATCGGTTAGTCGCCTTCTCTTAACGCGTTCAACGGCCGATTCCAGCTTCGCGGGCGCCAGCAGCCTGCGCCGGGTACTGGCGTGGTCTCGGCCGACGCCAGCCTGTCTGATCCACCCCCATTTTCGGGTCCGCCGCTCCGGGCGGCTCAGGATGCCCAGGGTTGCCGGGTGGAATCCAGAAAACTCCAGGGTTCGCCGAGGAGGCCATTGTCCTCGGCGGTTCCGAGCCCGAATATTTCACCAAGCCGCCAGGCGGCTGCGCATACGCGACGGGGGATTCGAGACCTTGAATAGGGCTGCTGAGGCGTCTGCATCTAAATACCCTGTATAACGCCGCCTGGCTATCGCACCCCTGGCTGGTTCTTGCCCGCCTGGGCTTGCGCTCCACTCAACCGGTAGCTACGGCTATCGATTTCGCTCCACAGCGGCGCCCAGCCGCGCAGGCCCTGCGCCAGGGACGCGATACCTGGTGAAATTTCCGGGCTAGACCCTATCCGCAGGATCAGCACGATTCCGGGGACCAAGAAAAAGCGTCGGTGTCAGCCTTCCCTAAGCAAATTTTAAGCTTCGGAGACTAAGGTATGCCTCAACTCAACCGACAGCCCTCCGGGAGCCCCCCGCATGAGCCAGATTCAGAGCAATGCCGACCCGATACTACCGCCCGCGAGTCCCCCGGGGGCGCGGAGTTTGGCCGCGCTCGCGCCGCTGGAGTTGATCCATGCCGGGGATCGAGAGCGCGCCGCGCTCGAGGCCTTTATTGGCCGGGTGTTTGCCCGGGCCTACGGGGCTAGGGTGAATCAATACCTGCCGCGCCTGATTGGGCTGAGCGGCCCGGGGGGCAGGCTGGTGGCGGCCCTGGGGATGCGTGGTGGCGCCAGCGGTGCCCTGTTCCTGGAGCAATACCTGGACGCCCCGGTGGAATGCCTGCTGGCGGCCCGGGCCGGGCGGCCGGTCAGCCGGGCGGAGATCGTCGAGCTTGGCAATCTAGCCGCCGAGCACCCGGGCAGTGCCCGGCGGCTGATCCTGAACCTGGCTCTTTGCCTGCACCAGGCAGGGTTTAGCTGGGTGGTGTTCACCATTACGCCCGCCCTGGTCAACTCGTTCAGGCGGCTCGGTCTCGATCTTACCTGTCTGGGGCCGGCGCGACCGGAGCGCCTGGCTGCGGAGGCGCGGGCGGATTGGGGAAGCTATTACGACAGCGGCCCGGTGGTCTGTGCCGCCCATATTCCCCGGGGGCTGCCGCGCATTCGGGCGCTGCTCCACCCCGCTGCGTCGGATGTCGGCGGTTGCCCGCAGGCCCCGGCATGCGGCGATCCTGACCCGCTGGCACTCGCGGGGTAAGGGCTGACCATGGAACTGCCATTACTCGCGGCGCTGAGCGTCCACGCCCAGGGGCGGCCGGACGCCCCGGCATTGCGTCAGGGCGACCAGGTCTTGAGCTATGGTGAGCTGGCGGCGGAGATCGACCGGGTTCGGGCGCAGCTGCAGGGCGAGCGCTACGGCCTTCTGCTCGACAACCAACCGGCCTGGGCGGTTTTGGACCTGGCCTTGCTGGGGGCACGCAAGCTGTGCGTACCCCTGCCGGGGTTTTTCTCCCCGGCCCAGCTCCGCCACGCCATCGCCGATGCCGGGTTGGATTGCCTGATCACCGATCAGCCGCAACGGGTGAGCGAACTTTGCGGGCAAAAGATGAAACGCACGATTTCTGTGGCCGGACGCGACCTGGCGCTGTTCCGGCTGGCCCCGCAACCTCGGCGTGCGCTCGCCTCGACCTTGGTCAAGGTGACCTATACGTCCGGCACCACCGGGACCCCCAAGGGGGTTTGTCTAACCTGGGACGCGCTCCAGCCGGTGGTGGACGCCCTGGGCGCCGCCGGCGAGGTGGACCGACGCGATGTCGCCCTGGCCCTGCTGCCCCTGTCCACCCTGTTGGAAAACATCGGCAGCCTCTACGTCCCGCTCCGGGCGGGGGCGCAGGCGGTCTTGCCGAGCCTCGCCGAGACCGGCCTGCTAGGGGCCGCCGGGCTGGACCCGCAGCGGTTGCTCGCGTGCCTGGATCGTTACCGCCCGAGCGGGCTGATTCTAATACCCCAACTGCTACAGGCGCTGGTGGAGGCCGGCGAGGCCGGCCTGGGACTGCCCCCGTCGCTGCGTTTTGTGGCGGTGGGGGGAGCGCCGGTGGCAGAGCGGCTGCTGGCCCGGGCCCGGGCACTCGGTTTGCCGGTGTACCAGGGTTATGGGCTGTCGGAGGCCGCTTCGGTGGTGAGCTTGAATCGCCCCGGCGCCGACCGGCCCGGATCGGTCGGCCGGCCGCTGCCCCAGCTGAGCCTGCGCATCGCGGCCGACGGCGAGGTGATCCTGGCCGGGACGCTTTTCAGCGGCTACCTGGGCGATACGGGCGTGGACCGCGAAGGCCGGCCGCGCCTGGAGTGGGCCACCGGAGACCTCGGCTACCTGGACGCGGACGGCTACCTCTACCTGACCGGACGCAAGCGCAACCTCTTCATCACCAGCTTCGGCCGCAACCTGGCCCCGGAGTGGGTGGAGTGCGAACTCCAGGCGCAGCCGGCGATCGGCCAGGCGGCGGTGTTCGGCGAGGCTCGGCCGTTCAATGTGGCGGTGATCGTGGCGCGCCCGGGCCACACCCGTTCGGCAGTAGCGCGTGCGCTCGCTACCGCCAACGCAAGCCTGCCGGACTATGCGCGGATTCGTCGCTTCGTGCTGGCCGGCCAGCCGTTCAGCGCTGCCAATGGACTGCTTACGGGCACCGGACGGGTTCGCCGGGAGCAGGTGGAACATTATTACCGAGAGGCCCTAGAGGCCTTTTACTGCGAGGAAACCCTATGACCAGCTTTTACCAGCAACTGCTGTCCGATACCGAGCAGGAACGGCTCGCGCTGCTCGATCTTCCGGCCCTGCAACTGGGCAGCCGGGGCCAGATTGCGCTGGCCAGTTACGTCGCCTTCCTTACCCAGGCCTATCACCACGTGCAAGCATACAGTGCCGCTGCTGATGGCCTGCGGGGCTCGCCTTCCGGAACGTCTGGAGTGGCTGCGAGAGGCGGTCGGCGAGTATATCGAAGAGGAGATGGGCCATCAGGAGTGGATACTCGGCGACCTGCGCGCCTGCGGTGCCGACGCCGAGGCGGTGCGCCACGGCACTCCGCACCCGAGCACCGAACTGATGGTGGCCTACGCCTACGACTATATCCAGCGCCGCAATCCGGTCGGCTTGTTCGGCATGGTGCTGGTACTGGAAGGCACCAGCATCCATTTGGCCAGCGCCGCCGCCAGGGCCATCGGCCGTTCCCTGGGATTGCCGAGCGAGGCGTTCCACTACCTGTCGTCGCACGGGGAGTTGGACCAAAGCCATATGGAATTCTACCGAGGCCTGATGGACCGCCTGGGTTCAGAGCAGGACCGGCGGGCGGTGATCCACTGCGCCAAGATGTTCTACCGGCTGTACGGGGACGTCTTTCGCGCCTTGCCGCTGGAACCGGCGCCCAGCCAGATCCATCTGGCCCACAACACCTGATCCAAGAAGACGCCGATCAGCGGCGTTTCCCGTGCCGGGCAGGAGGCCCCGCACCACCAATCGCCTCGCGCGATTGTCGACCAAGGCTTTCGGAAACCGCGTTTTCGAAAGGCGTGCTGGAGAATGCCAGGGATGGGTTTTTCGGCGTTTCCCTCTGGAGAATCAAAGCCATGCATCCCATCATTCGATTTATTGCCGCCCTGGGGTTGCTTTTGGGCCTGACCGTGCCGGCCGGCGCTGACGACAGCGCGCTGGAGCAGGGCATTCAGGGCCTGCAGAGCGACTGGGCACTGGCCAGATACCGTACCCCCGAGGCCGAGCAAGACGCGGCCTTTGCGGCCTTGACCCGCGACGCCGAAGCCCTCAGCGCCGCTTGCCCGCAGCGCGCCGAGCCGCTGATCTGGCAAGCGATCATAGAGAGCACCCACGCGGGTGTGGTGGGCGGATTCGATGCCCTGTCCAAGGTCAAACACGCCCGCGCCCTGCTGGAGCAGGCCGAACGGCTGGACGCCAGTGCGCTGAAGGGATCGATCTATACGTCCCTGGGGAGCCTGTACTACCAGGTGCCCGGTTGGCCGTTGGGCTTCGGTGACGACGAACAGGCCGAGGCCCTGCTGCAGAAGGCCCTGGAGCTGAACCCGGAGGGCATGGATCCGAACTATTTCTACGGCGATTTCCTGCGTGACCAGGGCCGCTACCAGGAGGCCGCGCGCTACCTGCAAAAGTCCCTGGACGCCCCGCCGCGCCCGAACCGTCCGCTGGCGGACGCGGGCCGCCGCGACGAGGCGAGCCGTGCCCTCGCCGACGTACGTACCCACCTGGCCAGTCGCTGAGCCGGGGCCGTCTCTCCGACCAAGGACATTTCAATGCAGATCGAACAACAGCGTATCCTGCTGACCGGAGCCTCCGGCGGCATCGGCAAGGCACTGGCGCACGAGTTGGCGGCGCGAGGGGCCCGGCTCGGCCTGGTGGGGCGAAGCCCCGAGCCGCTGGCCCGGCTCGCCGCGGCCCTGAGCGACGGCCCGGGCGAGGCCCTTGCGATTCCGGCGGACCTGACGTTGGGCCCCGACCGCGAACGCGCGCGGCGCGCCATGCACCAGGGATTCGGCGGCATCGACGTGCTGATCAACAATGCCGGGACTACCGACTTCGGCAATTTCGCCGACCAGGATCCGGAAATCATGGAGCGCATCTTCGCGCTCAACCTGCTGGCCCCGATGCAGCTCACCCGCGCCATACTGCCGGAACTGCTGGAGCGGGGCAGCGGGCGAATCGTCAACCTGGGGTCGGTGTTCGGCGCCATCGGGTTTCCCTGCTTCGCCAGCTACTCGGCCAGTAAGTTCGCCTTGCGCGGCTTCTCCGAGGCGCTGCGCCGCGAACTCGACGGCTCGGGGGTAGGGGTCACCCATGTGGCTCCGCGGGCGGTCAAAACCGGCCTCAACAGCCCGGCGGTGTATCGCATGGCGGCAGCGGTTAAAATGCACATGGATGACCCGGAGGAGGTGGCGCGCCAGGTGGTGCGCGCCATGGAGTCCGACCGCAAGGATGTCTACCTGGGTTTTCCGGAATCCCTGTTCGTGCGCGTCAATGCCCTGCTGCCGCGCCTGGTGGATCGGGCATTGCGCAAGCAGAACCGGGTGATGCAGGGATTCACCCGCAAACCAACCGCTCCGAAGCCCGTAGCCGTGCCATGACGACACTGCCGATGGCCGCCTGGATTCCGGGCGCGAAATACCTATCCCGGGTAACCCGATCCCCGGGCGCAAGGCTGTAGCGTGCGCATATTGCTGGTCGAGGACGATCTTCTGCTCGGCGACGGAATCCGCGTCGGTCTCGGCCAGGAGGGTTACACCGTGGACTGGGTCACCGACGGGGCCGCAGCCAGCGCGGCCGCGGAGGTCGAGGGGTTCGATCTGATGGTGCTCGACCTCGGGTTGCCGAAGCGTTCCGGGATGGAGGTGCTCGCAGCCCTGCGCGACCGGGGCAGCAGCTTGCCGGTGCTGATTCTCACCGCGCGCGACACCCTCGGCGATCGGGTGCGGGCTCTGGATGCCGGGGCGGACGACTATCTCAGCAAACCCTTCGACCTGGAAGAGCTGTGCGCCCGGGCGCGCGCCCTGCAGCGCCGGGCCCAGGGCCGAGCCAGTCCGCAGTTGGTGCGGGGCGACCTGGTGCTCGACCCGGCCGCCCATTCGGTCACGCTGGCGGGTTCGCCGGTGGCCTTGTCTGCGGGCGAATTCACCCTGTTGAGCCTGCTGCTGGAGCAGGCCGGCCGAGTGGTTCCGCGCGAGCGCATGGAGCAGACCCTCTACGGCTGGGTCAAGGAGGTCGATAGCAATACCATCGAGGTGTACGTTCATCATCTGCGCAAGAAGCTCGGCAGCGATCTGATCCGCACCGTGCGTGGCGTCGGGTATCGGATCGAGAAGGCCGGTTGATGCGCTCGATTCGTTCGCGGTTGCTGGCCTGGCTGCTGATCCTGTTCGGTGTTATCTGGTTGCTGGTGACCCTGGCCACCTACCTGGAGTCGCGCCACGAGGTGGAGGAACTGTTCGACGCCCAGCTGTCGCAGTCCGCGGCGGTGCTGGCCGGGATCGATGTCGGCGGCCTGGGTCCGGGCGGATCGAGCCTGGAACGGGCGGTGTACGGCCACCCCTACGAGAAGAAGATCGCGTTCCAGATTTGGAACGGCTCCCGCCTGCTGCTGCGCTCCCCGAGCGCCCCCACCCGGCCGCTGGCCCTCGGGCCCGGTTACGGCGACCGCCTGCTCGACGGCAGCCGGTGGCGGGTGTTGTCACTGGTGCTCGAAGACGGGGCGCGGGAGATCCATGTCGGGGAACAATACGAAGTGCGCGACGAGCTGATTCTGGAGGTCACCTTAAATGCCCTGTATCCGCTCACCTTGGCGCTGCCGATCCTGGCGCTGCTGATTTGGCTCGGGATCGGCCGCGGGCTTGCGCCATTAAGCCGAATTGCGGGTGAAGTGGCGGTGCGTTCCCACGACAACCTGCAGCCCCTGGCGCGAAGCGGGGCAGCGCCCGAGGAAGTCAAACCCCTGGTGTGCGCTCTCGACGGACTGCTCGCGCGTCTGCAATCGGCCTTCGAGCGGGAGCGCCATTTCACTGCCGATGCCGCGCACGAACTGCGCACCCCCCTGGCCAGCCTCAAGGTACAGGCCCAGGTGGCGTTGCGCGCGCAGGAAGAATCCCAGCGCCGGCACGCGCTGCAGCAGATCATCGGAGGGGTCGACCGCACCACCCGTCTGGTGGCCCAATTGCTTACCCTCGCGCGTCTGGAGCCGGAGGCCTCGGTCGAGACGTTGACCCCGGTCGATTTGCAGGCGTTGGCCTTCGAGATGGTCGAGGAACTGCGTCCGGCCGCTAATCGTAAGGGTGTCGCCCTGCGCCTCGGCGACGACGGGCCCGAGTCCATTCTGGGTCACCCGGCGGCCTTGCAGGTGCTGATCCGTAACCTAGTGGAAAACGCTGTTCTCTACTCCCCGGCGGGGGGCTGGGTCGAAGTGTCGATCACGCCGGGTACGGACTGTCTGGAACTGAGCGTAAGCGACAGTGGGCCCGGTATACCGCCGGAGGAGGCGGCGCTGGTGTTCGAACGGTTTTACCGCGGCGCCAATCAATCGGGGGTGGTCGGGTCCGGGCTCGGGCTGTCGATCGTGCGCCGCATCGCCGAGATCCAGGGTGCCGAGATTCGGCTCGACAAGGCTTCGAGCGGTAACGGATTACGGGTGCGGGTCGCCTTTCCCAGAACCGGCAAGGCGGGCGTCGAGCGGTCTACGGCCTGAGTCGGACCCCAGGCGAACGGCGCGCATATTGCCTCGGGCCGCTGTGGCGGGGCTCGGGCATCTTCGGGGTTATCTTTCGGGATCGCGGTGCCAACAGAGTGGCCGTCGCCTGCGATACCCGGGGCGTTGGTAGCACCAAGATACACTAGCGCGACCTAGCGGGCTCCCCTGCCGTGGCGAGCGTAAACAACTGTCCTGGCACCACGAATACCGGTGCTATTATAAGCATAAGATTATATAATAATTAGATCTTTCTATCGCAATAGGAGCGAATCAGATGCCACTTTGGACTTTGTTGGTTTGGCTGGCAATTGGCGCCGGCGCCGGTTTCCTGGCCCAGAAAATGATGGGCGGCCAATCTCCGGGCGGGCTGCTCGGCGACCTGGTGCTCGGAATCCTGGGCGCGGTGGCGGGCGGTTATGCCCTGGCGCTGGTCGGGCTCGGCGGCACCGGCGGCATGATCGGCACCTTCGTGGTGGCCCTGCTCGGCGCCATGGCGCTGATCTGGATAGTACGTAAGATCAAGGGCTGAGACGCTTGGCGAAGCGCTGAATGACGACGCACTGAAAAAGGTCTTCGCCGGCTGTTTTCGGCATGGCGTTCGGGGGCGGCGTTGTTCCCGCTTTTCGGGTGAAGCTGGCGGTATACGTCGGAGTGCAAACAGGAGCGATTCGATGGACGAAAAAGGCTTTTTCGAGCGCATGGGGGAGATCCTCAACAGCAATCTGCCCGGCACCGACCCCGTGGCACCGGCGCACGGCGCCGAGGACGATGACGAGAGCCTGCTGGAACGGATCAAAGACATCTTGCAGCAGCCCCTGCCCGGCACCTCGGAGGCCGACCCCGGAGCCGGCAGCGAGACCGCCAGCGCCGGTGCACCCCCGCCGGTCGGTCCGGTGACCCCGGCCCCGGGCGCCTGGCGCGGCCAGCCCCAGGCGCCAGCGGCCCCGGCTCAACCTCAGGCCCAACCCCAGGCCTCCAATTGGCAACAGCAAGACCAAGTCCGGTTCGACCAACATCAGGAGCACGAGCGCGCCGCGTTCCAGGCCCGCCAACAACAGGAGTTGACGGCCTTCCAGCGCTACCAGGCCGACCAGGCGCGCCAATTCGGTGCCCACCAGGCCCGTGAATTGAGCCTGTTCCATCAGCATCAGCAGGCCCGCCTGCGCGGTCTGCCGCCGGCCCCCCCGCCCGGGTTTCCCCCGTTCGCTGCCTGGCCCCCAGGTGCTCCGGGCCCCGGCGGTCCGCAACCGCCGGTCTGGCGTGGCTACCCGGGCCGCCGCTTGCGTCGGCGCTAGCTCGCGTACCTCGCCAGGGATTGTGTTCCGCGCGCAGAGGGCCTACCGGCTCCCGGCGAAGCAGCGGCCGGGCGGGCTCAGCGCTGGCAGGCCGGGCAATAAAAGCTGGAGCGCTGGCCGATGCGGCGCTGGCGCAGGGGGGCGGCGCACTGATAACAGGGCTCGCCCGCGCGGCCGTAGACCTGAAGCGACTGAGCAAAATAGCCGGGGCGGCCGTCTTCCTGCTGGAAGTCGCGCAGGGTGGTGCCGCCGGCCTCGATGGCACGGGTCAGTACCTGGCGGATGGCATCGGCCAGGCATTGGTAACGGGCCAGGGAGATGCGGTTGCAGGGCCGCTGGGGATGGATGCCGGCCAGAAACAAGGCCTCGTTGGCGTAGATGTTGCCAACTCCCACCACCACTGCGCTGTCCATGACGAAGCTCTTGACCGGCCTGCGCCCGGCGCAGGCCAGGCGATAGAGCCGTTCGGCGCTGAACTCCGGTCCCAGGGGTTCAGGCCCCAGGCGCGCCAGCAACGGGTGCTGCTCCGGGGCCTGCTCGGTCCAGAGCACGGCGCCAAAGCGTCGGGGGTCGCGCAGGCGCAGACAGCGTCCGCCCGCGAACACCAGGTCGAAGTGGTCGTGTGGGCCGGGCGCGCTGGCGCTGTCGAGCACCCGCAGGCTGCCGGACATGCCCAGGTGCAGGATCAGGGTACCTTGCGGGAATGCCAGCAGCAGGTACTTGCCGCGGCGGTAAACTCGCTGTAGCGCCTGTCCGGGCAGGATGGCCGCCAACTCGGCGGGCACCGGCCAGCGCAGCCGGGCCTGGCGAACCTTTACTGCGACGACCTGCCGGCCGCTTACCAGGGGCGCGATGCCGCGGCGGCTGGTCTCGACTTCGGGGAGTTCGGGCACCGGTCTGGCCTCCTCAACTGCGCCGGCGTCGCCACCAGATGATCGCCCCGGCGGCGGCCAGCACGAGCGGCAGGGCGAACAAAAAGCCGAGGCCGATGACCTTGGCGGCGAGGGGGCTGAGTTCCAGGTTGGGGCTGGGGGTGAGCAGGGGCGGGATCTGCAGCATCCGGTCTTCCCGGCTGAGCCAGCGCAGCAGGCGCAGCCCCAGTTCCAGATTGCCCGCGTTGCCCAGGTAGGCGTTGGAGAGAAAGTCGCCGTCGCCGACGATCGCCACTCGTTGCTCTTGTTCGGAATCGCGGGGATTGGGCCGGGTCAGGACCAGGCCAAGGGTTAGGGGGCCGGCGCGTTCGCCGGCCTCGGGGTCCCGGCGAATCTCGCCGCGCAGGGGCCCGGTCTCGTTCCAGCTCGCCTCCAGGGTGCTTAGCAACGGGGTTGCACTCCAATCGCCGGCGGCTTGCGTCTCCAGGGCGGCGGCCTTGGGGAACAGGCTGGCGGTCTGCAGTCCCTCGGTCAGGGGGTGTTCCGGATAGCGGCTGACCAGGGCGAAGGACGGATCTTCAATGCCCAGGGCCCGCACGTTGGCGTCCACCACTAGCCCCGGCAGCAGGCCCACCCCAAGCGCTTGCAACAGCGACTCTAGGCCCTGCTGTTCGCCGGGTTCGGTGAGCCAGAGCAGGTTGCGGCCGGCGGCCAGATACCGGCTTACCAGCTCGGCCTCGCCGGGCAGCAAGGGCGCGGTGGGCCCGGCGATCAGCAATACCTGGACGTTGTCGGGAATGACCGGTGTGGTGGCTAGGTTGAGCCCCTGCGGACGGAAGCCCTTGGCCTCCAGGGTGCGGCCGAATTCCCCGAGGTCGTGTTTGCCATCGCCCAGAAGCTCGCGCTCGCCGTGCCCGGATAGGCTGGCGATCCAGGGCCTGCGGTCGTTGGCCAAGCGCTCCAGGGCATTGCTCAGGCTGTCCTCGCTGGTGTCCGCGATACGTTCGCGGCGTCCGCCGTACTCGATTTCGACCTCCACCGGGGCGGTCAGCCCCATTTCCCGGGCCAGGTCCGGGTGCAGTCTCGGGTCGATGAACTCCAGCTCAATGTCGGGGCGCAGCTGTTGGTAGCGCGCCACCAGGTCTTCCACCTGGCGCCGCAGCAGGCGCTCCGGGCCGACGTAGGCGGTGAGGCGCGGGGGTTGGTCCAGGCTGCGCAGCAACTCAACACTGGCCGGTGCCAGGCTGTTGCGACCGCTGCTGGTCCAGTCCCAGTGCCATTGGTGGCGGAGGCTGAGTACGGCAAGGGCCGCAGCGCCTGCGATCAGGACCGGGGTCAGGAAACGGGGGAGCCAGCGCTGGAGGGAGGAGGGCGCCATCTCAGGGCTCCCTGCGCAACTGGTCCAGCCGCTGCACGGTCAGCGCCAGGGACAGCAGTATTAACAACAGGAAGTAGGCCAGGTCGTTGCTCCGAACCAGACCACGCAGCAGGAACTGGTAATGGTGAGTCAGGGACAGCCAGGTGAAAATACCCGCGTCTTCGCCTCCCGGCACGCTGTGGTCCGCCAGCCATAGGAAAGCCAGCAGGCCGAGGCCGGCGGCGGCTGCCGCCGCCGGCTGGCGAAACCGGGCCGACAGGTACAGCCCGATAGCGCCCGCCGCCGCCAGCAGCAGACCCAGGCCGAGCAGACCGGCGGCGAGTTTGCCTAGGTCCAGCTCACTACCCGCGAGCAGGCTAACCGGCATGGCCGCCGTGAGTAGCAGCAGCAGGGCGAGGAATCCGAGCAGCCCCAGGTATTTTCCGAGCACGATCTGTCCCAGGCCGAGGGGGGCGGCGAGCAGCAGGTGCAGGCTGCCGTTGGCGATCTCCTGGCTCAGCAGGCGCATGCTGAGCAGGGGGGTCAGCAGAATCAGTACCAGGCCGGCATTGGCCAGCCAGGGGGCGATCAGCAGATCGCTCACCCCCGGCGCGCCGGCGATGCCTGCCAGCTGGGGCTGCAAGGGCACATAGTGGTCGATCTGTACCAGGAACATCCAGGCCAGCACGAACTGCACCAGCGCCAGGGCAGCCCAGGCCAGGGGCGAGACGAACAGGCTGCGCAGCTCGCGCCCGGCAATGCTCAGGACGGGCATAATCCTAGAGAGAGCGGTTGGAGAGGGTGGAGGGTGCGATTCCGGGGGTTCAGGGCAAGGCGCGACGACGCGGAATAGCCGTAGCTATTCCAAGGAGTTGCAACGCGGCCATGTGCCGCCGCAAGCGTGCTGTCCACCCTGTAGCCTGGTCCTGCAAAAAGGTGATGTGATAATCGATATTGATTGTCCATAGAGTCGCTATCTTATCTTCAGAATGGAGCGGTCAACCGCTCTTTCTAGGATGATGGCTCCCCGCTGGTCAGCTCGACGAAGATGCGCTCCAGGTCCCCCTCCTCGCGCTGCAACTGCAGCAGGCCCCATCCCGATTCCACTGCCGCTTGGGCAATGGCGCTGCGGGTGTCGCTGCCGGGCTGGAGCTGCAGGCGGAAGCGTCCGTTGTCGCCCAGGGGCTGCACCCGGGCGACCCCTGGCAGCCGCTCCAGCGCCTCCGGGGACGGCGGGCGTTCCAATTCCAGCAGCAGGGCCGGGGCGGTTTCCCTGTTCAGCGCGGCTGCGTAGACCTGGCGCCCCTCGTGCAGGATCTGCACCCGGGTGCACACCGACTGCACTTCCGGCAGGATGTGGCTGGACAGGATCAGGCCGCGTTCCGCGGACAGGTCTCGGATCAGGGCGCGAACCTCCCGTACCTGGTTCGGGTCGAGGCCCAGGGTGGGCTCGTCCAGGATCACGACTCGGGGCCGGTGTACGATGGCCTGGGCGATGCCCAGGCGCTGGCGATAGCCGCGCGAGAGATTGGCGATCAGGCGGCGCCCGGTCTCTTGCAGGCCGCAGCGTTGCTTGGCCTCGTCTACCGCCGCCCGGACCCGCCGCCGCGGCACCCGGTGCAGGCGGGCGCAATAGCGCAGGTATTCGTCTACGCGCAATTCCGGGTAGAGAGGCAGCCGCTCAGGCAGGTAGCCGAGCTGAGCTTTGGCTTGGATTGGCCGGCGCCAGAGGTCGGCGCCTCCGAGCATTACGCGCCCCGCGCTGGGGCTTAGGATTCCGCTGAGCATGCGCAGGCTGGTGGACTTGCCGGCCCCGTTCGGTCCCAGCAGTCCCAGCACCTCGCCGCTGGTCAAGCTCAGGCTGAGCCCGGACACGGCGCAACGGCGACCGTAGTAGCGGTAGAGGTCTCGGGCGTCCAACAGGGTCTCCATGGTTGCGGCAAGATACCGGCGGCTGCCCCCGGGGGCAAGTTGTCAAGCCCGTGGGGCGGGGGTATCTTGCCGGGGCACAGGGGTTTTGGGAGCAGCGAGTGAGATTTCTCGGCATCGATACCGGTGGCACCTTTACCGATTTCGTGTACTACGACGGCCGGCGCCTGCGTGTGCACAAGGTGCTGTCGACCCCGGCGGCCCCGGATCAGGCGATCCTCCGGGGCATTCGCGATCTGGGGCTCGATCCGGCTGGACTGCGGACGGTGCACGGCTCCACTGTGGCTACCAATGCGGTCCTGGAGGGAAAGGGGGTACGCACCGTATACATCGGCAACCGGGGCCTGGGGGACCTGCTGGCCATCGGCCGCCAGGCCCGGCGTGAACTCTATGCGCTGCAGCCGCGGGCAGAGGCTCCGCCTGTGCCGCCGGCGCTTTGCCTGGAGACAGGCTGCCGGCTCGACGCCGAGGGCCGCACCCTGGAACCCCTGGTTGGTGCCGACCTGGCGCAGCTGCGCCGGGACCTGGAGCACCTGAAGCCGCGCTCGGTGGCGATCAACCTGCTGTTTTCCTATCTCGATGACCGCCACGAGCGGGCCATCGAGGCGCTGGTCCCGGCGGGTGTGTTCGTGTCCCGTTCATCCCGCGTGCTGCCCGAGATGCGCGAGTACGAGCGCGGCATGGCGACCTGGCTGAATGCCTGGATCGGGCCTCTGGTGGAGGGTTACCTGCAGCGTCTCAGCCAGAGCCTGAAGGGGGCGCGGCTGGCGGTAATGCAGAGTTCCGGCGACACCATCAGGGCCGATCAGGCCGGCGCCGCCGCGGTTCGCATGCTGCTCTCGGGGCCCGCTGGCGGCCTGGTGGGGGCCCGCTTCACCGGCGAACTGGCGGGTCGGCGGCAACTGCTTAGCTTCGACATGGGGGGAACCTCCACCGATGTCGCCCTGATCGACGGCGAGCCCCGGCTCACCAGCGAGGGCCGAATCGGCCCCTATCCGGTGGCGGTGCCGATGGTGGATATGCACACCATCGGTGCCGGCGGCGGCTCCATCGCCCGCCTGGACGAGGGCGGCATGCTGCAGGTGGGACCGGAATCCGCCGGCGCCGATCCCGGGCCGGCCTGTTACGGCCGCGGCGGCCGCGAGCCCACGGTGACCGACGCCAATCTGCTGCTTGGGCGGCTGCGGGCGGACGCCTTTCTCGGCGGGGGTATGACCCTGGACCCGGCAGCGGCCGAGGCCGCGATGGGTCGGCTGGCGGAGGGTATGGGTTGCTCAACCGAGGCGGCGGCTTTGGGCATCGTGCAGGTTGCCAACGAGCATATGACTCGGGCGCTGAGGGTGATCTCAGTGCAACGGGGAGTCGATCCCCGGGGCTACACGCTTTGTTCCTTCGGCGGTGCAGGGGGATTGCATGTCTGTGCCTTGGCGGAGGCCCTGAACATGCGACAGGCCATGGTGCCGGTGCAGGCCGGGGTGCTGTCTGCCCTGGGAATGTTGGCTACCCGCCCCGGTCGTCAGCTGTCGCGCACCTGGCTGGGGTCCTTGGCGAACCTCGACGAGGCTGAACTCGAAGCCCGGTTCGCGGCGCTGGAACAGGCTGGGCGGCGCTCCCTGGAGGAGGAGGGGATCGCCGCCGGGGCGATCACAGCCGTTCGCTCCCTGGACCTGCGCTACCTGGGCCAGTCCTATACCCTGAATCTGGCCTGGCTGGGCACCCAGCAAACCCTCGCGGCCTTTGGGGAACTGCATCAGGCTCGCTATGGTCATACCTTAGATGTAGCAGTGGAATTGGTTAACCTGCGGGTTGGCCTGAGGGGCGAAGCCGAGTCCTTGGCGCTGGAGCGGTTGGCTCCACGCGAGGCGGCCGGGCCAGCGGCCTGGGTTCAGGTCCAGGGGGCACAGGCCCCGGTGCCCCGCTGGGAGCGCGACCGTCTGGTCCCGGGTCAGTGCCTCGAGGGACCGGCCCTGATTACCGAGACCGTCGCTACGACCTGGCTCGCGCCGGGATGGCGTTGCGAGGTGGACGCTTTTGGCAACCTGCTGCTGCAGTGCGCGCCCTGACACTGACTGGACCCTCCAGTCATCGATCTATATACTCATAAGCCCTTTTTGGGGTCTCCAAATTCTCACTAGTTCAGGAATTCCTATGTACGACGGTCTGCTCGATCTGTCCTGGTGGCAGCTGCTGCTCGCCACCCTGGCGCTCACCCATGTCACCATTGCCGCGGTCACCATCTATCTACACCGGGCCCAGGCCCATCGAGGGCTTGACCTGCACCCGGTGGTGGCCCACTTCTTCCGGTTCTGGCTCTGGCTGACCACCGGTATGGTGACCAAGGAGTGGGTCTCGATCCATCGCAAACACCACGCCCGCTGCGAAACCGCGGATGATCCCCACAGCCCCCAAGTGCTGGGCATTCGCAAGGTATTCTGGCAGGGCTCCGAGCTGTATCGGGAGGCCGCAGCGGACCCGGAGATCGGCGAACGCTTCGGGCGGGGCACCCCGGACGACTGGTTGGAGCGCCGCGTCTACACCGCCCACAGCGGCCTCGGGGTGGTGCTGATGCTGGGCATCGACCTGCTGCTCTTCGGACCCATCGGGCTGACGGTTTGGGCGGTGCAGATGCTGTGGATCCCGATCCTGGCAGCTGGCGTGATCAACGGCATCGGCCATTACTGGGGCTACCGCAACTATGAATCGGCAGACGCCGCACGCAATATCCTGCCCTGGGGCATCCTGATCGGCGGCGAAGAGCTACACAATAATCACCACGCTTTCCCCAGTTCCGCCAAGCTGTCGTCGAAATGGTGGGAGTTCGACATCGGTTGGATGTATATCCGGCTGCTGTCGGCCTTCGGCCTGGCCCGGGTCAAGAAGGTGGCGCCCAAGCCCAAGATCATTGCCGGCAAGGAGGTGGTCGACATGGATACGCTGCGCGCGGTGGTGGTCGCGCGGATGCACGTGCTGGCTCGCTACGCCCAGGACGTATTGATGCCCGTTTCCAACACCGAGCTCTGCAAGTCCGAACGGTCTTGTCGCAAGCTCAAGCGCCAGGCGCGGAAATTGCTGCTGCAGCGCGATGGGAGTCTGGACCGGGTTTCACGCCGCAGCCTGCAGGCGCTGTTGGAGCAGAGCCAGGCCCTGGAGACGGTGTACCAATACCGCCAGCGGCTGCGCGAGATCTGGGAAAAGACCGCTTCCAGCCAGGAGAACCTGTTGCAGTCGCTCCAGGAGTGGGTGCGCCAGGCCGAGACCTCCGGGGTCAAAGCCCTGGAGGAGTTCGCCCATACCCTGCGCGGCTATAGTCTTCCGCAGGGGCCGTCACCGGCGCGCTAAGGGCGGTAGACCGGAAGAAACGCCCGCGTCGCGGGCAATAAAAAACCGCCTTTCGGCGGTTTTTTATTGCCCCAGGCTGGGAAGAGGGAGCCTTACTTGATCTTGGCTTCCTTGTACATCACGTGCTTGCGGATTGTCGGGTCGTACTTGCGCATCTCCATCTTTCCGGGGGTGTTCTTCTTGTTCTTCATGGTGGTGTAGAAGTGCCCCGTGCCGGCGCTGGAAACCAACTTGATCTTGTCGCTCGCTGACTTTGCCATGATCGATCCCCCTGCTTAAACTTTTTCGCCGCGGGCGCGGATTTCGGTCAGGACCGTATCGATGCCCTTCTTGTCGATAATCCGCATCCCTTTGGACGAGACGCGCAGACGCACCCAGCGCCGCTCGCTTTCGACCCAGAAGCGATGCTGATGCAGATTCGGGAGAAAGCGCCGTTTGGTCCTGTTATGGGCATGCGAGACATTGTTGCCCGCGACGGGGCGCTTGCCGGTTACCTGGCAGACTTTGGACATATCGAAACCCTCGATGAAACTTGTTGCCCCAGCCCGGGGCGAATTTAAGACGGCGCACCTTACCAGAACTCCGCGCCGGGCTCAAGCAAAAGCGCGGTTTTGAATCGGCTGGCGGGGCTCAGCGGGCGTCGGCTACCAGGGTGCGGGACAGATTGTCGAGCTGGGCCATCAGCGGCGCGGTCTTGCGGCGGAAGTCGTCCCGGTACTTCTTCTCGATCGGCTTGGCGACCGGCAGCTTCACGGTCAGCGGATTGCGGTGCACCCCGTCGATGCGGAACTCGTAGTGCAGGTGAGGCCCTGTCGCCATCCCGGTAGAGCCCACATAGCCGATTACATCACCCTGTTCCACCCGTTTACCCTTCTTCTTGTTGCGGGCGTAACGCGACATATGGGCATACAGGGTGCTCTTGCCGTTGCCGTGATCGACAATGATGGTTTTGCCGTAGCCACCCTTCTTGCCGCGGAAGCTAACGGTGCCGTCGCCGGCGGCGCGGATCGGGGTGCCCGCAGGGGCTGCATAATCCACCCCCTTGTGGGCCCGGGTCTTGCCGAGAATCGGGTGCTTGCGGCCTTTGCTGAAGCGTGAGCTGATGCGGGCGAACTTGATCGGCGAACGCAAAAACGCCTTGCGCATGCTGTTGCCGTCCGGGCTGTAGTAGTCTACGTGCCCGCTTGGGTCTTTGTAGCGAATGGCCCGGTAGGTCTTGCCTTGGTTGATGAACTCGGCGGCCAGAATCGGGCCGTCGCGAAATTTCATCTCGTCCAAGTAGTCTTCCTCGAACACCACGGTGAAGCTATCGCCGCTCCGAAGTTCCAAGGCGAAGTCGATGTCCCACCCGAACAGGCCGGCCAATTCCATGATCTTGGACTCGGACAAGCCGGACTTCTGGCCGGCGGCGAACAGCGAGCTGGCGATGACGCCGCTGGTGTGGGTGGTGCGCCGCTCCAGCTGCTTGTTTAGCAGCTGGGTCTGTAGCCCTTCCTCCCCATCTTCGATCTGCAGCCTGCTGACCGCATCGATCTCGTAAGTCAGTTCCGAGAGACTCCCCTCCGGGTTCAGCAGGAAGTGCAGCTTCTGCCCTGGTTTGATCTTGGCCAGCCGCTTGGCCTCGGGGTCACTTTCAATAATGCGGTGCAGCAGTGCGGGGCTCAGGTCGAGGTCGTCGAAGATCTTGGACAGGGTGTCGCCAGCGCGAACCGTATGCGTGAGCGCGGGGGGGGTGGGTTGGGAACGGGGCGCGGCTTGCACTGCCGGCCCTGAGGTTTCTTGTGCCGGCGTGTCGGCGATGACTGGTGCTCCCGACTCTATGCTAGCCGCCGGTGGCGGGGCGCCCGGCTCGTCAGCCGACTCGGTTGGGTCGGGCAACGCGGGGGGGTGCATCATGGCCACGCGCTGGGGGGCGACGACCGGCTTGTCGGCTGCGTCGGTCTTGGCGAGCGGCTCCGAGGATCGCATCACGGGCGCCGGCTCGGAGGGGGCAGCCGCAACCGACTTGTCGGCCGCATCCGGCAGCGCCAAGGGCTGGGTCAGGGGCTTTGGTTGGGAGACGAGGGGCTCAGAAGGACTGTTTGGTCCAAGCAGGCCCAGGCTCAAACCAGCGGTGGCGCTGACCACGGCAGCGGAAATCAGGAGCAGGTTGCGTCCGAGCCTGCGCGGCAGAGCGCTCTCGGATTTTAAGCGGTAGCGGTAGTCGCCGATCATCTTCTGCCCTAGTCTCCCGGCGCGGGGCATCCCGCTGCTGCTGTTAACTTATGTCAATCCCGAGAAAATACAAAGATCTCGGAGATAAAGCAAGTTGCGTTTCTTGGCAGGGGCG
>CAVWCW010000007.1:0-115000 GCA_963753615.1 uncultured Gammaproteobacteria bacterium | reverse complement strand
AATAGCTCACTGGTCGAGTCGGCCTGCGCGGAAGATTTAACGGGGCTAAGCTATGTACCGAAGCTGCGGATGCGTGTTTACACGCATGGTAGAGGAGCGTTCCGTACGCCTGCGAAGGTGGATCGTAAGGTCTGCTGGAGGTATCGGAAGTGCGAATGCTGACATGAGTAACGATAATGCGGGTGAGAGGCCCGCACGCCGAAAGCCCAAGGTTTCCTGCGCAACGCTAATCGGCGCAGGGTTAGTCGGCCCCTAAGGCGAGGCAGAAATGCGTAGTCGATGGGAAACAGGCTAATATTCCTGTACCTCTTTTTACTGCGATGGGGGGACGGAGAAGGCTAGATCATCCAGGCGATGGTTGTCCTGGTTTAAGCGTGTAGGCAGTGGTCTTAGGTAAATCCGGGACTGCAATGCCGAGACGTGATGACGAGCTTCCTAAGCGAAGCGAAGTGATTGATGCCATGCTTCCAAGAAAATCCTCTAAGCTTCAGGTAAGAAGAGACCGTACCCGAAACCGACACAGGTGGGCAGGGTGAGAATCCCAAGGCGCTTGAGAGAACTCTGGTGAAGGAACTAGGCAAAATAGTACCGTAACTTCGGGAGAAGGTACGCCCCTGTTAGGTGAACAGACTTGCTCTGGGAGCCGAAGGGGGTTGCAGTGACCAGGTGGCTGCGACTGTTTACTAAAAACATAGCACTCTGCAAACTCGCAAGAGGAAGTATAGGGTGTGACGCCTGCCCGGTGCCGGAAGGTTAATTGATGGGGTTATCTTCGGAGAAGCCCTTGATCGAAGCCCCGGTAAACGGCGGCCGTAACTATAACGGTCCTAAGGTAGCGAAATTCCTTGTCGGGTAAGTTCCGACCTGCACGAATGGCGTAACGATGGCCACGCTGTCTCCACCAGGGACTCAGTGAAATTGAAATCGCTGTTAAGATGCAGCGTACCCGCGGCTAGACGGAAAGACCCCGTGAACCTTTACTACAGCTTTGCACTGGACTTTGAACCTACTTGTGTAGGATAGGTGGGAGGCTTTGAAACCGGGACGCCAGTTCCGGTGGAGCCAACCTTGAAATACCACCCTGGTATGTTTGAAGTTCTAACCCAGGCCCGTGATCCGGGTCGGGGACAGTGTATGGTGGGTAGTTTGACTGGGGCGGTCTCCTCCCAAAGAGTAACGGAGGAGCACGAAGGTACCCTCAGCGCGGTCGGACATCGCGCATTGAGTGCAAAGGCATAAGGGTGCTTGACTGCGAGACAGACAAGTCGAGCAGGGTCGAAAGACGGTCTTAGTGATCCGGTGGTTCTGCATGGAAGGGCCATCGCTCAACGGATAAAAGGTACTCCGGGGATAACAGGCTGATGGTGCCCAAGAGTTCATATCGACGGCACCGTTTGGCACCTCGATGTCGGCTCATCACATCCTGGGGCTGTAGTCGGTCCCAAGGGTATGGCTGTTCGCCATTTAAAGTGGTACGCGAGCTGGGTTTAGAACGTCGTGAGACAGTTCGGTCCCTATCTGCCGTGGGCGTTCGAGATTTGAGGGAAGCTGCTCCTAGTACGAGAGGACCGGAGTGGACGTACCTCTGGTGTTCCGGTTGTCACGCCAGTGGCATTGCCGGGTAGCTACGTACGGAAGGGATAACCGCTGAAAGCATCTAAGCGGGAAGCCCCTCCCAAGATTAGATCTCGCTGGAGCCTTGAGCTCCCTAAAGGGCCGTGGAAGACTACCACGTTGATAGGCTGGGTGTGGAAGTGCAGTAATGCATGAAGCTAACCAGTACTAATTGCCCGTGAGGCTTGACCATATAACACCCAAGCGGTTTGGGTGGGCATGGTGCGAGCAAATGCATTACCCGCCCTTCTGCTATCGATCAATGGTGTGGCGCGCTATGTACGCGACACACCCCGGTTTGCCTGGCGGCCATAGCGAAGTGGAACCACCCGATCCCATTCCGAACTCGGAAGTGAAACGCTTTTGCGCCGATGATAGTGTGGGGCTTCCCCATGTGAAAGTAGGTCACCGCCAGGTGCTTATCGCAAACCCCCTGCCTCTCAACCGGCAGGGGGTTTTTTTATGCTTGAGCCATGGGGCGAGACGTTTGCTCGCGCGGCCACTGGGACTGGTAAAATGAAAATTTGCCCGTTCGCCGAGCGCAGCCACCCATGATCGAGTACCGAATCGCCCCGGAATTCCCCGAAGCACACCTTTTCGCGGTTACCATCGATATTCCCGAGCCGGACCCCGCGGGCCAGTGCCTGCGCATGCCGGCCTGGATTCCGGGCAGCTACATGATCCGCGATTTCGCCCGCCAGGTGGTGATTCTGGAAGCGAGCTGCGGGGATGCTGCGGTGGCGGTTACCAAGCTGGACAAACAGACCTGGCGCTGCGCCCCGGTGGATGGTCCGCTACGGATCGATTATCAGGTTTACGCGCGGGATCTTTCGGTGCGGGCCGCCTATCTGGATACGTTTCGTGGCTATTTCAACGGCACTTCAGTATTCCTCAGTGTGGACGGCCGTGAGGGTGAGTCCTGTGGGGTGTCGATCCTGGCGCCGCAGGGGCGAAGCTGCGGCGATTGGGAGCTTGCCACGAGCCTGCTCCCCGCCGGCGACTGTTCCCAGGGTTTCGGTCGCTATCTCGCCGAGAACTATCTGGATCTGGTGGACCACCCGGTAGAGATGGGGCGTTTTAGCCGGTGCGAGTTCTCGGTTTCGGGTGTGCCCCACGAACTGGTGATCAGCGGCCGCCACCGGGCCGATATGGAGCGTCTTGGGGCGGACCTCAGTCGCGTCTGCGCCCAGCAGGTGGCCTTGTTCGGCGAGTTGCCCTGCGACCGTTATCTGTTCATGGCGCTGGCCAGCGGTGACGGATACGGCGGACTCGAACATCGCTTCTCCACCAGCCTGATCTGCAGCCGCTCGGATCTCCCGCGCGCCGGCCTGAGCGCCGTCGACAAGGGCTATCGCAAGTTCCTCGGCCTCTGCAGCCACGAGTACTTCCACCTCTGGAACGTCAAGCGCATCCGGCCTCGGGTGTTCCAGGAACAAGGGCTAGAGCGGGAGGTTCATACCCGGCTGCTCTGGGTGTTCGAGGGTATTACCTCCTATTATGACGACCTGGCTATGGTGCGGTGCGGCCTGATCGAGGTCGAAGCCTATCTGCAATTGCTGGCTGCCGGCATCACCCGCCTGCTGCGGGGCAACGGGCGTCACAAGCAGTCGCTGGAAGCTTCCAGCTTCGATGCCTGGACCAAGTTCTATAAGCAGGACGAGAGTGCTCCCAACAATATCGTCAGCTACTACACCAAGGGCGCGATCGTCGCCCTGGCGCTGGATCTTACGATCCGGCGTGATACCGGGGGCAAGCGCTCTCTGGATGATGTGATGCGTCGGCTCTGGATCGACTACGGCAAGAGTGATCGCGGTCTCGGCGAGGGCGATATCGAACCGCTGATCGCCGAGGTCACCGGGCTGGACTTGAGCACGTTTCTGCAGAGCGCCCTGCGCAGCACCGAGGATCTGGATCTGCCCCCGTTGCTGGAAGAATTCGGGGTGGCGATGCGCCTGCGCCCGGCCCGCGGCGCCGACGATCAGGGGGGGGTGATCGCACCCCAGGACGAACCGGAGATACCGGTGCCGTCGGTGCTGGGGGTCCGGCTCGACCCCGCTGCCAAGGATGCGGTGATCGCCCATGTGTTGGACGGCGGTGCCGCCCAGCGTGCGGGCCTGACGGCCGGGGATACGGTCATTGCGGTGGACGGTCTCCGCGCCCTGGCGGCCAACCTGGATGGACTGGTCGCGGCCATACCCGGGGAGGCGAGCGCACGGATCCATGTCTTCCGCCGAGATGAACTGGTAGCGTTCGATGTTCAGCCACAGCCGGCGCTGGCGGATACCTGCGAATTGGGGCTGATTGCCGAGCCCAGCAAGCCGGCGGCTGAGCGGCGGGACGCTTGGCTCCGAGGTGTGGGCTGAGCGATGCCGTCGAGTTTGCCGCTGATCCGGCGCCTGGCGGACGGCCGCTTCTGTTCCGGACAGGCGTTGGCCGATGAACTCGGTATTAGCCGCGCCGGAGTCTGGAAGCGACTAAATCGTTTGGGCCAACAACTGCAGCTGGAAATTCAGGCGGTACCGGGCCGGGGCTACCGTTTGGCCGAGCCCCTGGAACTGCTGGACCGAGAGCAGATTCTCGGCGTCCTCGAACCCAAGGCGGCCGGGGCACTGTCCGATCTGCACCTGCACCAGCGTATCGGTTCTACCAACAGCTGGCTGATGGAGCAGGCGGCAGCCGGCGCCGCCTCGGGCAGTGTCTGCCTTGCCGAGCAGCAGACCGCCGGCCGCGGGCGCCGCGGGCGCTCCTGGGCCTCGCCATTCGGGACGAATATCTATCTTTCTTTGCTGTGGCGGTTCAGCCAGGGGCCGGCACAGCTCAGTGGCCTCAGCCTGGCCGCCGGATTGTCCGTGTTGCGGGCCTTGCAGCGACAGGGCGTTCAGGGCCCCCGGCTGAAGTGGCCCAACGACCTGTTGTGGAACGGGCGCAAGCTGGCGGGGCTATTGCTGGAGTTGGCGGGGGAGACCGGCGGCCCCAGTCTTGTGGTGCTCGGGGTCGGCCTGAACCTGCGTCTGAGTGCCGTCCAGGGAGAGGTCATCGATCAGCCATGGATCGATCTGCGGGGGCTGCCCGGTAGTCCTGCGCCCTCGCGCAACCGCCTGGCGGGGGTCTTGATTTCCGAGTTGCTTGCCATGCTGCAAGCGTTCGAGCGCAACGGCTTCGGCCCGCTGGCGGCGGAATGGAACCGTCACGATCTCTACCACGGGTGTGAAGTGGTCCTGACCAGCGGCCAGGGGGAACTGCGGGGTGTCCACCGCGGTGTGGATCACGCTGGAGCCCTGCTGCTGGAGCAGGCTGCCGGGTTGCGTGCCTGCCACGCCGGCGAGCTGAGCCTGCGACCGTCGTGAAGGCCTCCACCGAGCTGCGGACCCTGCTGGTCGATCTCGGCAACAGCCGCCTGAAATGGGCCTGGCTGGAGGCGGGGCGCGTCGGTGAGGCGGCGGCATTAAGTCATCGTGCCGGGTATCTGAGCCAGCATTTGGACGCGGTTTGGGCGAGCATGCATGCGCCTGCTCGGGTCCTGCTCGCCAGCGTTGCGGGAAGCCAACGCACGGAGGCATTTCGGGCCTGGATTCAAGGCCGCTGGGCGCTCAGCGTGGAGCAGGCTCAAAGCCAGGCCCGGACCCTCGGCGTGACCAACGCCTATGGCGAACCTCGGGATCTGGGCGTTGACCGCTGGTTGGCGCTGATCGCGGTGCACCGGCGCTTTCCTGGGCCGGCCTGTATCGTTGACTGCGGTTCGGCCATCACCATTGACGGTCTGGCAGCAGACGGGCGTCACCTCGGCGGGTTGATTCTGCCGGGATTGTCCATGATGCGCGAGGCGTTGTTGCGGGGCACCGGTCTGGATGATCTACCCCCGCCGCCCTCACCTCTCTGGCTGGCCTGCGACACCGCCGGTGCAATCGGCTCCGGCGGGTTACTTGCTTGCGTCGCCCTGGTAGAGCGGCTAGCCGCGCGCATCGAGAGCGAGTGTGCTAGGGTTCCCCAGATAATTCTCAGCGGCGGCGACGGCGCCCGGCTGCGGCCTTTGTTGTCTTCGGCGTCGCGCTACGAGCGCGACCTGGTGCTGAGCGGACTGGCGGCGATTGCAGGAGAGGGTGAGTCTTGATCAGGTGGTTGTTTTTGGTGCTCATTATCGTCAACATTGGGATTTTCGCCTGGGGTATGCAGCGGGAGTTGCGGCCAGAGGAGCCGAGTCGGGGGGCGGGCGCCAATGTTCCGAGCCTGGTTTTGCTCAGCGAGTTGGATACCGAAGTCGAGCCGACGGCAGCCCCGTCGGGGCAGAGCGCGGGGCAGCCGCCCTTAGCGCCGCCGGGAATTCCCGATCCGCCGTTGCCAGAGCCCGACGCGGAGGCTGGTTCCGACCTGGGCTCGGCGGAAAACCGGGACGCCCCCCCGCTCGTTTCCGAGGACACCCTGCCGGCCGCTGGAGCGGAGCCCGCTTTCGAGGGATCGGCAGCCGAGCCCTCGCCACCCGAGGCGGAGACGCGCGAGTTTGACCTCGACGGTGAACCGGGGCCCGAGGAGGCAACCGCGGCCGCGGCATTGGCCTCTGAACCGACCTGTTTTTCGATCGGCCCCTTCCCCAAGCGTGACGAGGCAGAGGGCTTGCGGGCTGCGCTCCGGGCCGATGCGCTGGACGCCAGCGTGCGTCAGGAAGCGCGGCAGAAGCAGCAAGGGTACTGGGTCCTGATACCGCCTATGGCGAGCCGCGCTGAGGCCGTGGCCGAGGTCGATCGTATCAAGGCAAAGGGCGTTGCCGACGTATGGCGTTTCAACAAGGGGGACATGGCGAATGCGATTTCCCTGGGCCTGTTCGCCCGCCTCAGCCAGGCCGAGACCCACCAGCGCGACCTGGAGCGGAAGGGTATCGGCTCCGAAGTTCGGCCCCGCTACCTGGAGCGAGCAGACTACTATGTCGACATCGGTCCGAGCTCGGACCAAGAATTGGAAAGCGGGTTGGCCGAGCGCGTTGATCGGGAATATCCGGAGCAGACCCGGCAAGCTATTGTCTGCCCATGAATTGTAACCCGTGCGGCGATTGACTAGAATTGCCGCACTTCCGGGCGTTCCGCTCGGAAGCGGCCGATTTCCGATCGGCACAACCCCTGCCGGGGTAGCACAATTGGTAGTGCAACTGATTTGTCAGCCAGGCAACTTCCACGCGGAAACGCGGGTCGAAAATCGGGTGAATTCAGGGAAACCGCAGCGGCGCGGCCGGCGGCAACCCTGAGCCAAGCCAGGCGAAGGGCGAAAGGTAGCCTGGAAGGTGCAGAGACTAGGGGGTGAGCAGCCTAAGCAATAAGCCCCCCATCGAGCGCCCGACACCCTAACGGTCCCGGCCGAGGGTGATGAGATAGTCCAGTCCGGGGGGAAACCCTCGGGTAACTGAATCAGTAGGTTGGGGGTTCGAGTCCCTTCCCCGGCACCAAATTTCGCCACCCCGCACAGCGTCCGCTGAAGCGGATTGTTCATCCAACCGCAAGCCGGCAGTAAAGCCGGCCCGGCATGCTTTGCTCAAGGCTAAGACGAGAAGCGCAAACATGCCGCTCCAGCGAGGCGCGGCAGGTATCGGGAGTGGTGGCAATGACCGAAGAGCAAACACTGATTCGGTTGCTTGAGCAATCTCCGGCCCCACTGCGCCAAGGAGATGTCAGGGATCTGCCCGCCCTGAGTGGCGGACTCGGCAATCTGCTGGATTGGGCCGAGGACCGGATGCGGTCGATCGAGAACCGCCATCAATCGATTCGGTAGGGACGTTGGTCATCAGGCCGCGCTGATTGGCCTGTTGCTGCTGGCTGTTAGTCTGTTGCTGGTGTGGCTGTTGGAGCAAGCCGCGGTCCGGCCCTGAGGAGGCGCCGAAGTAAGGCCTACTTGGCATTCTTCAGCGCGGTTGCCGCAAATGGGGTTTCTGAAAGCCTCCGCGTCTTCGTCGCATAGGCGCTTGAAAATGGCCTGGTGTCCTGCCCTGTATCGGTAACGCCATAGGTCAGCATTTGCCTGGAGCGCCGCTGAACAACCGGGGCGGGGCACGGAGTCACTGCCGGGGATTGAGGCGCAAAATGCCCCTGGCGCCCGTTGGCAGCGGGTGGGTTATCCTATAGGCTTGCGGTCGCAATCCAAAGCAGCAAGTCCCAAACACCCCAATGAAGATCCACTGCCTGCAACACACCCCCAATCCCGGCCACACCTATCTCCCGGAATGGGCTGCCAGCCACGGCCACAAGTGGGTCTCCAGCGTTGTTCCCGAAACCGGCCTGCCGGACCCGGCTCAGGTGGATTGCCTTGCGGTGCTGGGCGGGCCGATGAGTGCCTGGGACGAGGTCACCCATCCCTGGTTGCGTCAGGAAAAGCGTTTTCTGCAGGGTTTCGTCGCCAGCGGCAAGCCGTTGCTGGGAGTGTGCCTGGGGGCCCAGTTATTGGCCGAGGTCCTGGGGGGGCGGACGTTCCCAGGCCGGCACAAGGAGATCGGTTGGTTCCAGGCCGAGGCGACCCCAGAATGCCGCCGAACCTGGCTCGGGAAGCTGCTCCCGGCCCGATTCGAGACGTTCTTCTGGCACGGTGACAGCTTTGAGATCCCCTCCGGTGCGGTTCGCATTGCCAGCAGCGACGCCTTCCCCAACCAAGGCTTTGTCTACCGCCAGGTGTTGGCGCTGCAGTTCCACCTGGAGGTGAAACCCGAGTGGGTGCGCTTTCTCGCCCGGCGCGATGCGCACGAGTTGATAGGGCAAGGCTTTGTGCAGGACGCCCAGACGGTATTGGGGCGACCGGAGGCGCTGTATCGGGCCAACAACCGGCTGCTCGACCGTCTCCTGCAGCACTGGCTGTCGGACCCGGCTGTCGCCGGCGTCTGAGCGCAGCTGTCAGGGGGAGGTCAAGTTCGGGCGTTGCCCGGCGCCGGGGGCGAGCGCGCAGGGCCCGGGCGAGCAGGGAGTTGGGGTCGGGCCTAGCCATAACCGGGTCGTCGATGCGCAGCGGCGGACCGTCGAAGCTGTGGCGGACCAGCACCTGGAAGCCGTTGCGGTGCAGGTGCCGGGCCAGCATTTCGTAGCCCCGCAGTTGCGCCTGCACCAGTTCCAGGCTGAGGGCGCGGTCGACCGGGTGGCTACCGGATCGGGCCCGCTCCCGTCGCTTCTCGAAGATCTGCTCCGGTTCCGGCAGCAGGAAATCGAACCAGAAGCGCTGTCGCCAGCCAGGGGCCAATAGGCAAGTTCCGTGTTGCGGCATCGGAATCCGCGCGAGGTCCGCCGCCACCGATTCCGCGCCCTGGGCTTGCAACAGCCGTTGCGGTTGCCAGGGCAGGTGCAGATGGAGTTCGCGAGGGCGCAATGCCAATACCCGGCTGCGCCACCAACAACGGCTACCGAGGTCCAGGCAGCCCTCTTCGGGCCAGCCCCCGAGCCGACGCAACTGGGTGCTCTTGCCGCTGCCCGAGGGGCCGGTGACCAGGATCTGGGAGAAACGCACCTCGCGCGGGTAGGCAATTCCCTTTATCTTCCGCAGGTCCGAACAAACTGCCGTCGTATACTCGCGCATGGCCACTCCGGGTTGGCTGAGGTTTGGGATTGGAACAAACGAAACCTCACCTTGCACGCTCATAGGCTATGCGGGAACTGTGACAGAATTGTTTCCGGTTGCGGTCTAAACGATTACAAACGCCACGGGTAATCCCGGCTCGTGTGAGATGCCCATGGTTGCGTCCAGCGCAGGCAAGCCTCGGTCGCAGCCGCTCCGGGGTCTCATGAAGCCCAGATGCGAAACGGCTCGGAAATTCACCTCGGAGGCGAGTCAGGCGGTGTTTTGGAACAACTGGCTGGAGCGTGAAGTGCCGCACGGGTGTAGATCGTCCCTGTGACAGGTTTCGCAGTCTTAGGTCGGGGGCGAGAAAAACCGGGCTTCGGCTGCACGAGCCGGGACTAAGCGCTTGTACCGGCGGAAAACGCTCGACTATACTCAAACTGAACCAGTCTCGGAGCCGACCAACAAGGTAAAAAAATGGAAAATTTCCGCAGAAGCGCCGCCGCCGCCCTGATGGGTGCCGCCATCACTCTTAGCGCGGTTACGCCCGTGCAGGCCGGCAGTCTATACCAGAGCCGTTACCAGGAAGAGCCCGATGGCGCCGAGATGCTGGCGGACGTGATCCTTGTGCGACCGGCCACCTTTGTGGCCTCCGCCGTTGGAGCGGTGGGTTGGGTGCTGGCGTTGCCGTTCTCCGCCATCGGCGGCAATGTAGCGGAAACCGGCGAGGTGCTGGTTAAAGAACCCCTGCGCTACACTTTTGTACGGCCGGTCGGTTACATGGAAGAAGGCACTCCGCCACGGCGTTTGAACGCCGTCAGCGAGTAAATCCAGGCCGAAAAAAAGCCGGGGGCGGCATTACGCCGCCCCCGGCTTTTTACGCCGATGCTGCTTCAGGCACCGAAGTTTCGGGCCACGAAGTCCCAATTGATGATACCCCAGATGGATTCAAGGTACTTGGGGCGCGCGTTGCGGTAGTCGATGTAATACGCATGCTCCCAGACGTCGATGGTGAGCAGCGGGATTTTGCCGTCGGTCATAGGGTTGGCGGCATTGGATGTGTTGACGATTTCGACCCCACCGTCGCTGTTCTTCACCAGCCAGGTCCAGCCGGAGCCGAAGTTGGTGGCGGCAGAGGTGGAGAACTTCTGCTTGAACTCGTCAAAGGAGCCAAAGGCGCTGTTGATGGCGTCGGCCAGCGCGCCGCTGGGGGCGCCGCCACCATTCGGACTCAGACAATTCCAGTAGAAGCTGTGGTTCCAGACCTGGGCGGCGTTGTTGAAGATGCCGCCGGAGGCCTTCATGATGATGTCTTCGAGAGGGGCGTTTTCGAACTCTGTTCCCGGCACCAGGTTGTTTAGGTTGGTGACATAGGTCTGGTGGTGTTTACCGTAGTGATACTCGATCGTTTCCGCCGAGATCGTGGGAGCCAGGGCGTCGTTGGCGTAAGGCAGAGCCGGTAGTTCGTGTGCCATGGTTATGCTACTCCTTAGGTTTTGGTTGATGCGGCTAGGCGACCGCCAATGGGCAGCCGTGAATAACCGAGTAAATTAGTGGGCAAATTCTAATCACCTACAGTCCGCATTGCAAGAATCAGGGTGTGGTAAATTTACGCTCTCCGGGAAAACGCTGAATCTCGCGGACCTGGGCATGTTCGGGTACGGCTTCGAAAACGCGGTTTCCCGAAGCCTTCATTTTTGGTGTTCCAATCGCGTGGGGCGATTGAAAACGGCGGGGCATACTTTTCCGCAGGGGAAACACGACACTGTTGGGTGTTTCCCTCGACGTGACGGCCGGGAAGAGACCAATTTGGACGCGGTAGAACTGAGCATATTCTCGAGCCGTCTGGAAGCGGTGTGCGACGAGATGGGAGCGGTGCTGCGAAAAGCGGCTTTCTCGCCGAATATCCGCGACCGGCTCGACTTCTCCTGCGCCATCTTCGATGCCGAGGGCGAGCTTTGCGCTCAGGCGGCCCATATTCCGGTGCATCTGGGCAGCATGGCCTTTGCCATGCGCGGCATCGTCGCCGCCATCGCTTGGCAGCCCGGCGACATGGTGATGCTAAACGACCCCTACCTGGGTGGCACCCACCTGCCGGACGTGACCCTGGTCGGCCCGCTCTACCAGGGCGGCGAACTGGCGGCGTTCGTGGTCAACCGCGCCCATCATGCGGACATCGGCGCCGAAGCCCCGGGCTCCATGCCCATCTCCTCGAGCCTGGAGCAAGAGGGGTTGGTGATCGAACCGGTGCACGTCCTGCGCCGCGGCGAGCTGGACCGCGGACTGCTGGACGCGATCGTCAGCCGGACTCGCAACCCGGATGAATCCCGGGGAGATTTCGCCGCTCAAATCAGCGCCAATCGAAGCGGCTTGGCCCGTCTCGGGGAACTGCTGGAGGGGCTCGGCGCCCGCCGCTTCCGCGACGGGCTGCGGGCGCTAAACGAGTATGGCGAAAAGTTGGCGCTGGCCGCGCTCGGCCGGCTGCCCGACGGCGACTACCGGTACCGGGAATGCATGGATGACGATGGCCAAGGCAACCGGGACATTCCCCTCCAGGTTTGTGTGCGAGTGCGCCAGGGCCGGATTGAAGTGGACTTTGCCGGCAGCGCTGGACAGGTGTCGGGTAATATCAATTGCCCGCTGTCGGTGGCCGCGGCAGCCGTTTACTACGTGTTCCGATGCCTGATGGCTCCCCAGACCCCGGCTTGTGCCGGTAGCTTCCGCCCGATCAGCCTGCGAGCCCCGAACGGCAGTCTGCTCAATGCGTGTCGCCCGGCGGCGGTGGCGGCCGGCAACGTTGAGACCAGCACCCGGGTGGTGGACCTCGTGCTGGGCGCCTTGGCGCCGGCCCTGCCGGAACTCATCCCGGCGGCCAGTCAGGGCAGTATGAACAATCTGGCCATGGGTAGCGCCCTCGCGGGCGCCAGTTGGGACTATTACGAAACGATCGGCGGTGGCATGGGAGCCGGGCCGTCCGGTGGTGGCCTAAGCGGAGTCCAGACCCACATGACCAACACGCTCAACACCCCGATCGAGGTGCTGGAGAGCAGCTTTCCTCTACGCGTGATCCGTTACGCTTTGCGTCGCGGCTCCGGTGGGGTGGGCGCCCGCCCCGGAGGCGACGGATTGGTGCGGGAATTCGAGTTTCTCACCCCCACGCGGGTTTCCCTGCTCACCGAACGCCGCCGCCATGCCCCCTGGGGCCTGCACGGCGGCGGCCCAGGTCGGCCCGGGCGCAATCTGCACCAAGACCAGGAACTGCCGTCGAAGGTAAGCTTGGAATGCCGCCCGGGCGAGCGCCTGCGCATTGAAACCCCCGGGGGCGGCGGTTGGGGCCAAGTTGGCCCGGATGAAAAAGAGAAGGAGTGAGCCATGTGCGGCATATGCGGTGAATTGAGATTCGACCGCCGGCCCGCCGACCTGGCGGCTCTGCAGCGAATGACTGCCCGCTTGGAGCGCCGCGGTCCGGACCGTGGCGGCAGTTACAGCGACGGCTCTCTGGGTTTTGGTCATCGCCGTCTGGCGGTGATCGATCTGTCCGAGCATGCCAATCAGCCGATGGTGGATCAGGAGCTAGGGCTGGCCCTGGTGTTCAACGGCGCGATATACAATTACCGGGAGCTGCGCCGGGAACTGCAGGCCAAGGGCCATCACTTTTTTTCCAGCGGCGATACCGAGGTGATTCTCAAGGCCTGGGCCGAGTGGGGCGAGGGCTGCGTCGAGCGCCTGCAAGGCATGTTTGCCTTCGCGCTCTGGGACAGCGCCGGGAAGCGCCTGTTTCTGGCTCGCGACCGCCTAGGCATAAAACCCCTGTACTATAGCCGCGACGGCGCGCGCCTGCGCTTCGCCTCCAATCTGCAGGCGCTGCTGGCCGGTGGCGGCGTCGACACGTCGATCGATCCGCTGGCGCTGCACCACCAGTTCACCCTGCACGGGGTGGTGCCGGCCCCGCACACCATTCTCAACGGAGTGCGTAAGCTGGCTCCGGGGACCAGCCTGCTGCTGGATGAGGCCGGCAGCTTGCGCGAACGCCGTTACTGGCGTTTTCCCGCCACCCGGCCCGAGCGGACGTTGAGCGACGGGCAATGGCTGGAGGCGATACACGAAAGCTTGCGCGAGGCGGTGCGCCGGCGCAACGAGGTCGCGGACGTCCCGGTTGGGGTGCTGCTCTCCGGCGGGCTCGACTCCAGCCTGCTGGTGGCCCTGCTTGCAGAGGCTGGGATGCAGGATCTGCGCACCTTCTCGGTTGGCTTCGAGGACGCCCCGGAGGAGGCCGGCAGCGAATTCGAATACTCCGACCAAGTGGTGGCGATGTACGACACCGCCCACAGAAAGATCCATGTTGCGAACGCCGAGGTGCTGCAGCGTCTGCCCGAGGCGGTGGACGCCATGGCCGAGCCCATGTTTGGCCAGGACGCCGTGGCCTTTTATCTGCTCGCCGAGCAGGTCTCCAAAGAGATCAAAGTGGTGCAATCCGGACAGGGGGCCGACGAGGTGTTCGGTGGGTACTTCTGGTATGCCCGCATGCAGGCGGAGACCGCGGGCGCGCCGGTTGAGCGCTTCGCCCGCCACTACTTCGACCGCGATCATTCCGAATATCTGCGCATGGTGACCCCCGCGTATGCCGGTTCGGACCATACCTCGCCGCTGATCGCCGAACTCCTTGCGCAGCCCGAGGCGGACAGCTTCATGGACGCGGTGCTGCGCATGGATGTGACTACCCTGATCGTCGACGATCCGGTGAAGCGGGTGGACAACATGACCATGGCCTGGGGCCTGGAGGCACGGGTGCCATTTCTCGACCACCAGTTGGTGGAGTTAGCGGCGCGTTGCCCGCCCGAACTCAAACTTCGGGATGGCGGTAAGTTCCCGCTCAAGGCGATGGCTCGGGGCCTCTTGCCGGACGCGGTGATCGATCGACCCAAAGGCTATTTTCCAATGCCGGCTTTGAAATATGTGCGCGGAGAGTTCCTGGCATTCATGCGCGACATCTTGGACGCCGGCGCCTGTCGCGAGCGCGGGTTGTACGACCGCCAATATATCGAGATGCTGTATCAGGCTCCGGAAATGCACCACACTCGACTGCGCGGGAGCAAACTATGGCATCTGGCGCTGCTGGAATTCTGGCTGCAGCGGAATGTGGACGCCGTCTAGAAAATGTTGACCCTGGGACAGGATCCCGGCACCGGGGTCAGCCGCTTCGGCCGCCACTTGCCGATTCCGTTGTTCTGCCTCCTGCGAGGTTGAACCCGCCCTTGGCCGTCCCCATTTGGCATGTTTAGAACCCCAGCGAACGAGGTAAGCCGATGGACGTCTTGGATCGAATCAGAGAGCAGGTGGAGGGGAACCCCATCGTGCTTTACATGAAGGGCACCCCGCAATTCCCGATGTGCGGCTTCTCCGCACGGGCCGCTGCGGCTCTGAAGGACTGCGGAATTTCCTTTTCCTATGTGAATGTCCTGCAGGATCCGGAGATCTTTGAAAACCTGCCACGCTATGCGGACTGGCCGACTTTCCCCCAGCTATATATAAAGGGCGAGTTGGTGGGCGGCTGCGACATCACCCTCGAGTTGCACGCCAATGGCGAACTGCAGAAGATGACCAGGGAAGCGGCCGGCGAGGATGCGACGGAGGGCTAAGGGCGCCACGTCGAGCAAATGCCCTGCAGAAGATCGTTTGCGAGTGAGCGGGTATTGAAAGCCATGACTCCGTACAGCCGTGGGCAGTCGAGCAGGTGGGGGTTTATGGCCCCAACCGGACGCTAAATCGCAACTCATCCCCACCCCGGGGCCGGAAACACAGGCCTCGGGGTTTTTGTTTCTCAGGGTTGGGTCTTCTTGGCTTCCCAGGGCCGCTCGAAAGCCAGCGCTTGCCAGCGGTTGACGATGTCGCAGAACAGCGCTGCGGTGCGATCGGTGTCGTAGATCGCCGAGTGGGCCTGGCTGGAGTCCCAGGCCAGCCCTGCGCTTTGCACGGCTCGGGCGAGCACGGTCTCGCCGAACGCCAAGGCCGCCAGAGACACGGTATCGAAAGTACTGAAGGGGTGAAAGGGGTTGCGCTTGATGCCGCTGCGCGCTACCGCCGCGTTCAGAAACCCTAGGTCAAAGAAGGCGTTATGCCCGACCAGGATGGCGCGTTTGCAGCCGGTGTGTTTGACTGCCTGGCGGATCGGGGCGAAGATCTCGCGCAGGGCCTCACCCTCGGGCAGGGCCTGGCGGAAGGGGTGATAGGGGTCGATGCCGTTGAACTCCAGGGCCTTGGGGTCCAAATTGGCACCCTCGAACGGCTGCACATGGCGGCTCAGGGCGATGCCCGGACTGAGCCGGCCGTCGCCGTCAAGGTACAGCGGCACTGCCGCAATCTCCAATAGGGCGTCGCGCTGGGCATCGAAACCCCCGGTTTCCACGTCCACGACCACAGGCAGGTAGCCGCGAAAGCGTTGGGAGATGGCTGGATTGTGGCGGGGCTTCTCGGAACTCATGCGGGGTTCGGTTCAGGGCGGGCTTCAACTCATCGGAGCCCGGAGCACCGCCGGGCAAGCGCTGCCCGATTGGGTGCAGCAGGTTACAATGCTACTATAGTTCGCGAGTCGGCGGGAGGCTGGGCGCATGATGCGGCGCTGGCAGAATTTGATACTGGCCTGCGTCCTGGGCCTGATCTGGGCCCCGGCCGGGGCCGAGCCGGCGGCTCTGGCGCCGCTGGTGGAGGCATTCAATCGGGGATTGCTGTTCCGCATTGAAGGTCCGGGGCTGCCGGTCAGCCACATCTTCGGTACCATTCATTCGGATGATCCCCGGGTCACCAAGCTGCCGGCGCCCGTGCGCCAAGCCTTCGATCGCGCATCCGCCTTGGTGATGGAAGTGCCCCTGAGCGAGGCCAACACCCAGCGATCCATGGCGGCCGTGCTGTTTGGCGACGGTCGCCAGTTGCCGGAGGTGGTCGATGACGAAGTTTACGCCGAAGCGGTCGCGGCTTCTGCTGAACTCGGGCTCGCCGAATCGGCGGTACGGCGCTGTAAACCCTGGGGTCTGGTTACCCTGCTCAGCGCCCCGCCGTCGCGAAGCGGCAAGTTTCTCGATCTGGTGCTGTACAACGAGGCCCTGGAACAGGGCAAGCCGGTACATGGGCTGGAAGAAGTGGACGAGCAGTTGGAGGTTTTCGAAGGTCTGCCGGAGCCAGACCAAGTGGCCTTGCTCCGGAGCACCTTGGCGCATCGCCATCGCCTGGCGGAAATGCACGAAGAACTCCTGCGAACCTACCTGCGGCGGGATCTCAATCGGTTGCAGGCATTGAGCACGGCCTATATGAGCGACACCGATCCTGCGTTGGTGGAGCGTTTTCGCCAAGGCGCCATCGTAAATCGGAATCGGCACATGGTGGAGCGCCTGTTGCCGCTGCTGGCCGTCGGGCCAGCCTTCGTCGCCGTCGGCGCCCTCCACTTGCCGGGCCCGAATGGGATTTTGTTTCAATTGCAGCAGCGGGGGCTGCAGGTCACCCGGGTATATTGATCCGGGCCCCCGGGTTGGGAAATGCTATCTCCGCCTTCGGTGATTTGACTTATTGCTTTATACTTCGTTCCTACGGCCCGTTCGTCCGATCCCGTCGCCTTCGCTTGGGCGCGCCGCCGAGCCAGAAACCGTCTCTAGGAGCCTGACATGATAAGCAGTTGCGGTAGCTCGTGGTGCACCCGACTCGGGCAGGCGGTAGTCGTTATTGCGCTCGGCGGCTGCGCCTCGGTACCCGAGGGCTATCAGGATCCACGCGATCCGTGGGAGCCTTATAACCGGGCAGTCAGCCGTTTCAACGACGACTTCGACACCGGCGTCTACCGCCCGGTGGCGCGTGGCTACAAAAAGGTCGCGCCTCGGTTCGTAGATCGAGGGGTGACCAACTTCTTCGGCAACCAGCTCGACCTGATGTCCGCGCTGAACAACCTGCTGCAACTGAAACTGGATCGAGCGGCCTCGGATCTGGGGCGGGTGGCGGTCAATTCCACCGTCGGCCTGCTTGGGTTCATCGACGTGGCCAGCGACCTGGAATTGCCCACCTACCGGGAAGATTTCGGACAGACTCTGGGTCATTGGGGGGTCCCAACCGGCCCGTACCTGGTGTGGCCGGTTCTGGGCCCGAAGAATGTACGGGACTCCTTCGGTTTGGTGGCGGATTGGTACAGTACCCCGATCGCCTATCTGCCATCCCAGGAATGGCGCATTGGGCTGGCGGTTCTGTACGGGGTGGATACCCGAGCCGACCTGTTGGGGGCCTCGGACGTGATGCAGCAGGCGGCCCTAGATCCCTATTCCTTTACCCGCGATGCCTACCTGCAGAAGCGTCGATACGATGTGTTCGACGGCCAACTGCCGGGCGGGGAGGGCGACCCCTTCCTGGATGACCCGATGTTCGAGCAGGAGATGTTCCAGCCGTTACTGCCGGCCGACGGTGGCGGCGGTTAGGGAGGGGTTCAGTCCAGAATTTTTCGGCGGTCAGTGGTTGGATTGCTCCACCAGCCGCCACCGGATCGTCTCCCCGGCCTGCAGCGGCACCAGGCGCCCGTCGCCGAAGGCGAAATCCCCGGGCGCCTGCCATTCCCTGTTCTCCAAACGTATCTGTTCGCCGTTGCGCGGCAGACGATAGAAGTCGGCGCCGAAGAAACTGGCAAAGCCCTCCAGCCGGTCCAGGGCTCCGGCCCGGTCGAAGGCCTCGGCGTATAGTTCGAGGGCGGCAAAGGCAGTGTAACAGCCGGCGCAGCCGCAGGGGCTCTCCTTGGCTCCCTGGGGGTGCGGCGCGCTGTCGGTGCCGAGGAAGAACTTGGGGTTGCCGCTGGTGGCCGCCTCGATCAGCGCCTTCATGTGGGCCTCGCGCTTCAGGATCGGCAGGCAGTAGAAGTGAGGACGGATGCCGCCGGCCAGCATGGCATTGCGGCTGTAGAGCAGGTGGTGGGCGGTGATGGTCGCCGCCACTTGGGGCGGGGCCTCGCGCACGAACTCCACGGCTTCGCGGGTGGTCACGTGCTCGAACACCAGGCGCAGAGCGGGAAAGCGCGCCACTAGTTCGCGCAAATGGCGCTCGATGAACATTGCCTCGCGGTCGAAGATATCGATCTCGGGGTCGGTCACCTCCGCGTGCACAAGCAGTGGCAACTCGTATTCCTGCATTGCCGCCAGCACCTCCTCGATTTTGGCCAGATCGGTCACCCCGGAATCCGAATTTGTGGTGGCCCCGGCCGGATAGAGCTTGGCAGCATGCACCAGGCCGCTGTCGCGGGCACGGCGTATTTCTGCTGGCTCGGTACGGTCTGTCAGATACAGGGTCATCAAGGGCTGGAATGAGGCCCCGCGGGGTACCGCCGCCAGGATACGCTCGCGGTAGGCCAGGGCTTGTTCCACGCTGGTCACCGGCGGCTGCAGGTTGGGCATCACGATAGCCCGGGCGAAGCGCTCGGCGCTGTGCGGCACCACGGTATCCAGGGCGGCCCCATCGCGCAGGTGCAGGTGCCAGTCGTCGGGGCGGGTAAGGGTCAGGGTTTTCATAGAGATCGATTATTACGGGTCAGCGCGCGCTAAAGAATTTATATTCCAATATTCAGAAAATGATAATATACTTCTCTGCTGAAGCCGGCTTGCACCCCCGCTCGAAGCGTAAAGCTTAAGGCTGTATTCAATGTCCATGCTAACGAGGAGTTGGAGAATGAACAAGATCGTCAAAACGGTCACTCTCGCCGCGCTGCTCGGTGCTTCCGCCTCTGCTTCTGCCTGGTGGGGTGGTCCCTGGGGTGGTTGGCCGGGTTCCAGCGGCTGGGGCGATGACTGGTTCGGTGATGGCTGGGGCGATTTCAGCATGTCGATGAGCGGCGGCGGCCGCGGTTGGGGCCGCAACCGTTACTACGACTACTACGGCCCCTGGTGGGGCGGCCCTTATGGCTATGGCGGCCATCCCTATGGCGGCTATCCCTATGCCGCGCCTGTGATCCCCCAGGCTCCGGCCGCCGCCGAAAGCAAGTAAGGATCCACCGGCTCCTCCGCACAGGGACGTGAAGCTCAATTTGCGGTCCGCGGTGATCGCTGCCTCGACCCTCCTGATCACTTCTGAAGGAAATACAATCATGCACGAAAAGATAATTACGGTTGCTGTTGCCTTGGCTCTGAGTGCGATGTCGGCCTCCGCCGCGGCTTGGGGGAGCGGCCCGAGTGTGGGTTGCAGCGACCAGGAACGCAGCGCTCAGCGCAACCAGCGTGCGGATTACAATGCCCGCCGCAGCGCCGCACACGAGCGATTCCGCGAGGCCAGCCGGGCTTACGAGATGCCGGCTTTCGGTGGTGACTACCCGAGTTTCGATTATCCTGGCTTCGCGGCACCGAGTTTTAATTACCCGGCCGCGCCCTCCGAGTTCGGCGTCGCCCAACAGCCGGAGGCGGTGCAACAAGCGATAGCCCAACAGCAAGCCCTGGCACAGCAGCAGGCCGAGGCCTGGCAGCAGGCAATGGCCCAGCAGCAGGCCCAGATGCAGCAACAGGCCGAAGCGGCCCAGCAGGCCTATGCTCAGCAGCAGGCGGCGGCCCAGGAGCAGGCTCAGGCCTATGCTCAGCAGCAGGCGGAAGCCTGGCAGCAGGCGATGGCCGACCAGCAGGCCCAGCTGCAGCAGCAGGCGGAAGCGGCTCAGCAGGCCTATGCGGCCCAGCAGGCGGCAGCTCAGGAGCAGGCCCAGAGCTTCGCGGAGCAGCAGGAGGCGGTCCACACCAATGCTCTGGAACAGGCCCAGGCTTGGCACCAGGCGATGGCCGAGCAGCAGGCGGCGGTTCAACAGCAGATGCAGGCCTACGCCGAGCAGATGACCCAGCTGCCGCTGCGGCCGGCCGGCTTCGAGCCGGAAGTCGCTTATGCGGACCCTTTCTCCATGCCGTTCCCGGATCCCTTCGGCAATGACATGGACAATCCCCACGGGGACAGCCCGATACCACCGATCGACATGGCCAGCTCGCCGTTCGGGGAACAAGCCCCGGGTTGCGCCAGTCAGCGCAGCGAAGAGCGCCGGGCCCGCTACGAGGAACTGCGCAAGCAGCGGGAAGAGCAACGCCAGGCCCGCATCGAGCAGCACAAACAGCGTCGCGCCGCGATCATGGAGCGCAACAACTACCGAGAGATCTGATCGCGCAATTTGCCCTCGACAGGGCGCCCGGGCTCGGCTCGGGGCGCCCTGTTGCGTTTCGGGCTTTTGAATGGCCTCGGCCGGCTTATTTGACAACCCGAAATCTCGTGGGATTATTTATAATAAACAGGGGGATAACCCCGATGTGAGGGCGCTCGGGAAAAACGATTTACTTGAATTTTCCGCCCCTACCCAGTTTAATCCCGTACCTAATTCCCCCCGAAAAGTCTCCGCGCGGCAGGCGGCCGGGGCCGCGTCGGTGCCGAATCCGAACCACAATCCCAGAGATTTGCCATGGCAGCAAAACCCGATATCGATCCCCAGGAAACCCAGGAATGGCTCGATGCCCTGGAGGCGGTACTGGAAAATGAAGGCGTAGAGCGCGCCCACTATCTGCTGGAGCGCCTGGTGGACAAGGCCCGCCGCTCCGGAGCCTACCTGCCCTACAGCGCCAATACCGCCTACCTCAATACGATCCCGGTGACCCGCCAAGAGCGCTTTCCCGGAGATCGGGCGATGGAGCGGCGCATCCGCTCCTTCATTCGCTGGAACGCCATGGCCATGGTGGTACAGGCCAACCGTATCTCCAGCGAACTGGGCGGGCACATCTCCAGCTTCGCCTCCAGTGCCACCCTCTTCGATATCGGCTTCAACCATTTCTTCCGCGCCGCCGGTGAGGGGCAAGGCGGCGACTTGGTGTTCTTCCAGGGTCACTCGGCCCCCGGGATCTATGCCCGGGCCTACCTGGAAGGCCGGCTCAACGAGGACCAGCTCTACAATTTCCGTCAAGAGGTGGACGGCGAAGGCCTGTCCTCCTACCCCCACCCCTGGCTGATGCCGGGCTTTTGGCAGTTCCCCACCGTGTCCATGGGCCTGGGCCCGCTCATGGCCATCTACCAGGCGCGTTTCATGCGCTACCTGCGCGACCGCGGCATCTCCAATACTGACGGGCGCAAGGTCTGGGCCTTCTGCGGCGATGGCGAAATGGATGAGCCAGAGTCCCTGGGCGCCATTTCCCTGGCTGCCCGCGAGCGCCTGGATAACCTGGTGTTCGTGGTCAACTGCAATCTGCAGCGCCTGGACGGCCCGGTGCGCGGCAACGGCAAGATCATCCAGGAATTGGAGGCGGTATTCCGCGGCTCCGGCTGGAACGTGATCAAGGTGGTTTGGGGCAGCTACTGGGACCCGTTGCTGGCACGCGACAAGAACGGCCTGTTGGTCAAGCGCATGGAAGAGTGCGTGGACGGCGACTATCAGGCCTACAAGGCCAAGGGCGGCGCCTATACCCGGGAGCACTTCTTCGGCAAGTACCCGGAACTGGCCGACATGGTTGCCACCATGACCGACGAGGACATCTGGCGCCTCAACCGCGGCGGCCATGACCCGATCAAGGTCTATGCCGCCTATGCCGCCGCCATGCAGGCCAAGGGCCAGCCCACGGTGATACTGGCGAAGACGGTAAAGGGCTACGGCATGGGGGTGGCCGGCGAGGGTATGAACATCACCCACTCCCAGAAGAAAATGGGCGAAACCGCCCTGCGGGCCTTCCGTGACCGCTTCAATATTCCGATCCCGGACGACCGCATCGGCTCCGCCCCGTTCTACAAGCCGGCCGCCGACAGCCCCGAGATCCAGTATCTGCACCAGCGCCGCCAGGAACTGGGCGGCTACCTGCCCGAGCGGCGCACCGACGCGCCGCCGCTCGAGGTGCCGGGATTGTCGTTCTTCCAATCCCTACTCGAAGGCAGCGGGGAGCGCGAGATGTCCACCACCATGGCCTTCGTGCGCTTGCTCACCACCCTGATCCGGGACAAGAACCTGGGCCGCTACGTGGTGCCCATCGTGCCCGACGAGGCCCGCACTTTCGGCATGGAGGGCATGTTCCGACAGCTCGGCATCTACTCCTCCGTGGGCCAGCTCTACGAGCCTGTGGACGCCGACCAGGTGATGTATTACCGCGAGGAGCAGAAGGGCCAGATCCTGCAGGAGGGCATCAACGAGGCCGGCGCCATGTCGTCCTGGATCGCCGCGGCCACCGCCTACAGCAACCACGGGGTCAGTATGATCCCGTTCTACATCTACTACTCGATGTTCGGCTTCCAACGCGTCGGCGACCTGGCCTGGGCAGCGGGCGACATGCAGGCCCGGGGTTTCCTGATCGGCGGTACAGCCGGCCGCACCACCTTGGCCGGCGAGGGCTTGCAGCACCAGGACGGCCACAGCCTGCTGGTGGCGGGCACCATCCCCAACTGCGTGGCCTACGACCCGACCTATGCCTATGAGCTGACAGTGATCGTGCAGAACGGCCTCTACCGCATGTACCAGCAGCAGGAGAGCGTGTTCTATCTACATCACCGCCATGAACGAGAACTACCTCCAACCGGCGATGCCGGAGGGGGTGGAAGAGGGCATCCTGCGCGGTATCTATCGCTGTCGTCAGGGCAGTCGCCACAAGCAGCGGGTGCAGTTGCTCGGCAGCGGCACCATCCTGCGCGAGGTGCTGGCCGCCGCCGAACTGTTGGAGCGGGACTTCAAGATCGCCGCCGACGTCTGGAGCGTGACCAGTTTCAATGAACTGCGGCGCGACGGCATCGACGTCGAGCGCTGGAATATGCTGCATCCGGAGGAGAACTCCCGAGTGCCCTATGTCAGCAGCGCCCTGGTCGACACCAAGGGGCCGATCGTGGCCGCTACCGACTACGTCCGCAATTACGCCGACCAGATCCGGCCCTATCTCGACCGCCGCTACAGGGTGTTGGGCACCGATGGCTTCGGCCGCAGCGACATGCGCAGCCAACTGCGCAAGCATTTCGAGGTCAACCGCTACTATGTGGTGCTGGCGGCGCTCAAAGCCCTGGCCGAGGACGGAGTGGTGGATGCCGCCCTGGTCGGCAAGGCGATTGCCAAGTACAGGATCGACCCGGACAAGCCTAACCCCGTGACGGTTTGAGTTCAGATTGGGCATGCCGCCGGCCGCCGGGCGGGACGGGATGCCGGAGGACAAAGTGTGGGAAAACTGAAACAAGTACTGCTGCCGGATATCGGGGACTTCTCCGGCGTCGAGGTGATCGAGATCCTGGTGGCTCCGGGCGACTCGGTGGCCAAGGACGACTCCCTGATCACCTTGGAGAGCGACAAGGCGACCATGGAGATCCCTGCCCCTGAGGCCGGACGGATCAGGCAGCTGCTGATCAAGGTCGGCGACAAGCTCAACCAGGGTGATCCGATCCTCGAGTTGGAGGCCGCGAGCCCCGGCGAGGCGCCCGCCGAACCCGCTACAGCGGTCGCGCCCGAGGCCCCGCCGGCCGTGGAGTCGCCGCCGATCGTCAGCGCGCCGCCGCCAGCGAGGGGCGCGAGGCGCGAGGTGGAGGTGCGGCTGCCGGACATCGGCGACTTCGGAGAGGTGCCGGTGATCGAGGTCCTGGTGGCCGTGGGCGACCGGGTGCAAACCGACGATTCCCTGCTCACCCTGGAGAGCGACAAGGCGACGATGGAGATCCCCTCCCCGAATACCGGGGTGGTGAAGCAACTGGTGGCCAAGGTCGGCGACAAGCTCAACCAGGGCGATCTGATTCTGCTTCTCGAGACGGCCGACGAGCAGCCTTCGGCCGCCGCCGCGGTGGCCCCGGAGCCGACGGCGGAAGAACTGGAACCCCCCCAGGCGCCGGCGGTTGCCAGCAAGCCCGGGGTCGAGGAACGGATGCCGGGCGACACGGCTCGCCGAGCGCCGCCGGTGATGCCCCGGCCCGCCGACATGGCGGCCATCGCCACCGGCCGCACGCCCCATGCCAGCCCTTCGGTGCGGCGCCTCGCCCGCGAACTCGGGGTCGATCTCAACCTGGTCACAGGTTCCGGCCCCAAGGCGCGCATTGTCAAGGACGACGTCCAGGGCTTCGTCAAAAAGGCCCTGAGCGAGGGGGTCCCGGCCGCGCCGGCCGCGGCTGGGGTACTGGCCTTGCCGGCCGTGCCGGAGGTGGATTTCTCCAAGTTCGGAGAAATCGAGACCCGGCCCCTGGGGCGGATCAAGAAGATCAGCGGCGCTCATCTGCACCGCTGTTGGCTGAGCGTGCCGCATGTCACCCAGTTCGATGAGGCCGATATCACAGAGTTGGAGGCCTTCCGCCAGCAGCAGAAGGAGCCCGCGGCCAAGCAGGGCGCGCGCATGACCCTGTTCCCTTTTCTGCTCAAAGCCTGCGTGGCGGCGCTGCGGGAAATGCCAGAGTTCAACAGCTCCTTGGCCGGAGACGGCGAGAGCCTGGTGCTAAAGAAGTACTTCCATATCGGCGTGGCGGTGGATACCCCCAACGGCCTGATGGTGCCGGTGCTGCGCGATGTGGACAAGAAGGGCGTGCTGGAACTGGCCAAAGAGCTGGGCGATATCAGCGCCCGGGCCCGCGACGGCAAGCTGCTGCCGGCGGAACTGCAGGGCGGCTGTTTCTCCATCTCGAGTCTGGGGGGCATCGGGGGCACCGCCTTTACTCCCATCGTCAACGCCCCTGAAGTGGCGATCCTGGGGGTGTCCCGCTCGGCCATGAAGCCGGTCTGGGACGGCAGCGCCTTCCAGCCGCGGCTGATGTTGCCTCTGTCCTTGTCCTATGACCACCGGGTGATCGACGGCGCCCAGGGGGCACGCTTTATCAGTTTTCTGAGTGCTCTCCTGTCCGATATCCGGCGTCTGCTACTGTAATTACTACAAGGCGCGGCCCCGCGGGGCCGCGAGGCCCGGGAGAGAGCGAGCCGCATCCCTATTCCGTTTGCCCTCTATGAGGAATGAGCATGAGCAATCCGGTTGAGGTAACCCTGCCCGACATCGGCGATTTCGATGCCGTGGACATTATCGAGGTGTTGGTATCGGTGGGCGATCAGGTGCAGGCCGAGCAGTCCATCATCACCCTGGAGAGCGACAAGGCGACGATGGAAATCCCGGCACCCCAGGCCGGCAAGGTAGTCGCGCTGGCGGTCAAGGTGGGCGACAAGGTCTCCAAGGGCGGAGCGATCCTCAGCTTGGAACCTACCGGTGCCGAAGCCGAGGCGCCGCCCCCGGAAACTGCGCCCAAGGCCAAGCCGGACAAGGCGCCGGCCGGGCTGTTCGCCGAGGTGGTGGTGCTCGGCGCCGGCCCCGGCGGGTATACCGCTGCCTTCCGCGCTGCCGACCTGGGCAAGAAGACGGTTCTGATTGAGCGCTATCCGGACCTCGGCGGTGTCTGCCTAAACGTGGGCTGCATTCCCTCCAAGGCCTTGCTGCATGCAGCCGACGTGATCAACGAAGCGGCAGAGCTCGAGCACATGGGTATCAGCTTCGGGCCGCCAAAGCTCGACCTGGACAAGCTGCGCGCCGGCAAGGACAAGGTGGTGAAGAAGCTCACCGGGGGCCTCGGTGCATTGGCCAAGCAGCGCAAGGTACAGGTGGTCCAGGGGTTGGGCCGCTTCGAGGGGCCGAATCGGATCGGCGTCGACACCCCTGAGGGGCCGCTCAGCATCGAATTCGAGCATGCCATTATCGCCTGCGGTTCCAGCCCGGTGCAGATCCCCGGCTTCCCCAACCAGGATCCGCGTCTGATCGATTCCACCGGCGCCTTGCAACTGGCCGATATTCCCAAGCGCATGCTGGTGATCGGCGGCGGCATCATTGGCCTGGAAATGGCCACCGTCTACGCGACCCTGGGCAGCCGAATCGACATCGTGGAACTGCAGGACGGGCTGATCCCCGGCTGCGACCGGGATCTGGTGAGGCCCCTGGAAAAGCGGCTCAAGAAATTCGTCAACCGCATCTGGCTCGGCGCGAAAGTGACCGAGATCAAGGCCCAGAAGCAGGGCCTGAAGGTCTCCTTCGAGGGCAAAGGGGTGCCGGAATCCGAGGTCTACGATCGCGTACTGGTTGCCGTGGGGCGGCGTCCCAACGGCAAGTCGATCAATGCCGAGGCAGCGGGGGTACAGGTCGACGAGCGCGGCTTCATTCCGGTTGACGAGCACCAGCGCACCAATGTGCCCAAGATCTTTGCCATCGGCGATGTGGTCGGCAATCCCATGCTGGCCCACAAGGCAACCCACGAGGCCAAGGTCGCCGCCGAGGTGATCGCGGGACTGCCGTCCTTGTTCGACCCCATGACCATCCCCTCGGTGGCCTACACGGATCCGGAGGTGGCCTGGATGGGGCTCACCGAGACCGAGGCCAAGGCCCAGGGTATCGCCTACGAAAAGGGCATGTTCCCCTGGGCCGCCAGCGGCCGGGCCCTGGGCGTGGGACGCGACGAGGGCCTGACCAAGTTGTTGTTCGACCCCGAGACTAAGCGCATTCTGGGGGCCGGTATCGTCGGCGTGAGCGCCGGCGAACTGATCGGCGAGGCGGTGCTGGCGCTGGAGATGGGGGCGGACGTGGAAGACATGGGGCTCACCATCCATCCCCACCCGACCCTATCCGAGACCTTGTGTTTTGCCGCCGAAATGGGTGAGGGCACCATCACCGACCTGATGCCGCCGCGCAAACGCAAATAATCGGCCGCCGGGCGCTGGTGTCCTCGCTGCAACTCCATTTCCGCAGCTACGGCGATTCCGGATCCCGCCCGCTGTTGTTGCTGCACGGCCTGCTGGGTTCTTCGGCCAATTGGCACAGCATCGCTCGAACCTTGGAGCGCGGTTTTCGGGTGGTCGTGCCGGACCTGCGCAACCACGGCCGTTCCCCCCACAGCCAACAGATGGATTACCCGCTGATGGCGGCCGATCTGACGGCCCTGATTCAGCGCCTGGAACTGGGGGCGGCGGATCTGGTGGGCCATAGCCTGGGTGGCAAGGTGGCCATGCAACTGGCGCTGCAGGCGCCGGAATTGGTGCGCGGCCTGGTGGTGGTGGACATAGCGCCGGTGCGCTATGACCATCGCTTCCAGACAATGATCGACGCCCTGCAGGGGCTGGACCTGGCGCGTCTGGACAACCGCCAGCAGGCGGATCGACAACTGGCGGGCCATCTCGAAGATCCCGGCCTGCGCCAGTACCTTTTGCAAAATCTTGTTAAAGAGCAAGGGCGCTGGCGCTGGCGTATGCACCTTGATGGTCTGATTCGCGCCATGCCCGATCTCATGGATTTTCCATCCGCTCCGGGCCGTCAATTCCCCGGGCCCGCCTTGTTCATCTACGGGGGCGCCTCGGCCTATGTGCAGCCGGAGCACGCCGGTGCGATCCGTGAACGCTTTCCCTTGGCCCGGCTGCGCATGGTGCCGGGGGCCGGGCACTGGGTTTATGCGGAGCAGCCGGAGGCCTTTCTGCAGGCCCTCATCGCTTTTCTCGGGAAAGATTGAACCGAGAAAGAGCCGTTGGACGGGGTGGAGGCTGTGCTTGCGCGGGGGTGCAGGGCAAGGCGCAAAGACGCGGAATAGCCTAGCTATTCCAAGGCGTTGCAACGCAGCGACCCACAGGGATGTGGGAAATGTCAGGTTCCGTCTGGAACAAGACCGGACCATACGCCGCCGCAAGCGTGCCATGCGCACCGTTGGCTGGATCACCGAATCGATGCAGCGATAGATCGAAGGCTTGTTGCTCCAATTCAGTCCCGTACTGTCGAAATGGAGCGGTCAACGGCTCTTTCCAGGCTGAACCGGCGCTGGTCTGCGCCGGCCGCCGGGCCGGCAACGCTCGGCTGGTCTCGGCCAATAGCCATGGCCAGGCGGACACGCGTACTTCGGCGCCATGCGGTCCCGTCCCGAGCGCCAGGTCGATTTCGTGGTGTAGCTTCGCACGAGAAGCGCTTGCCCCGCTCGCTTGCCCCGGCTTTGCGGTGGCCAGGGTTAGGGAATCTTAGTAGAATCAGGCGCGTGCGGCCGCCCCTCTTTTTTAAACCACTCCCGGGGTCGGGCTTGTCAAGGCCCTGATTCGAATGCAAAAAAATAAAGCTTTCGAGACCGCTTCCCGCAAGCGCCGGCGCTTTCTCCCCATTTTGATAATGAGTTGTCTGCTGAGTGGCGGTTCCGCCGGGCCGACGGCTGCTGCCGCGCTATCCGAGGATCCCGGCCGATTTCAGATCCACGGCTTCCTGACTCAGACGGCGATTTATACCTCCGACAACAACTTCTTCGGCGACACCGACGATGCGATCGACTTCGACTACCGTGGGGCGGGGCTTAACGGGTCCTGGCTGATCCACCCAGATCTTCTGGTCAGCGGGCAATTGCTTTACAGCAAGGCGGGTAACAGCGACGCAGACAACCCCCTGCAGGTCGACTATGCCTTTGCCGATTACAGTTTCCTCTCCGGCGAAAGCTACCGCTACAACCTCAGTCTCGGGCGGGTGAAGAACCCGTTTGGCCTGTTCAACGAAACCCGTGACGTGCCTTTCACCCGTAACGGCATCTTTCTCCCCCAGTCGGTCTATCCGGAGCGAATCAGGAGCCGGATGATCTCCGGCGACGGGGCCTATCTGCGCGGCGAGCACGCAAGCGATCACGGCAGTCTAAGGCTGAACGCCGGCGTTTACCGGCCCAGATACAACGATGATTTCACCGATCAGGTCATCGGCGGTGGGAAGAATGTCAAAGGCGAATTGGATGCCAACACCTCCTATATCCTGCGCCTGATGTACGAACTGGACGAGGGCCGTTACCGATTGGCCTTCACCCATGCGGGTGGTGATGCCGATTACAAGCCCGGCAACGGCGACCCCATTGCCGCGGGCAGCTTCGACTTCAGACCCAGCGTATTGTCTTTTCAGTACAGCGGCGAGCGTTTCGGATTGACCTCCGAATACGCCCTGAGAAGGGCCGAGTTGAAGGGGTTCGGTCCGCCCCGGGATCGAGACGTGGAGGGTGAGGGCTACTACCTAGAGGGCACTTATCGGCTGACGCCAAGATGGGAGGTTATGCTGCGCTACGATGCCAGCTATGCCGACCGGAACGATCGCAATGGGAGCGAATACCAGGCCCGCACCGGGAGGCCATCCTACGAGCGCTTCTCCAAAGACTGGACGTTTGGCGTGCGTTGGGATCCTACCAGGCGGCTCATGTTACGCGCGGAATTCCATCATGTGGATGGCGTGTTTATTCTGCCGCCGGCGGACAACCCCGACCGCAGTTCCGCCACGCGACGCTGGAACATCGTCGCCGGCCTGATCTCATACAGGTTCTGACCGTGAGATCGGCATACCGTCTCCTGCTGATCTGCCTGGTGCTGCTGGGGATCCCGGCTAGCGGCGAGTCGCGGCCGACAGTGATCGTCAACCCAAATGTCGAGCAGGCCAACATCTCGCTGAATGGGCTGCGGGCCATTTTCGGCATGCGCCACAGAAAATGGGGTGACGGTTCGCTGGTGCGCGTGTTTGTTTTCGAGCGCGACGAAGACGCTCATCGCCGTTTCTGCACCGACGTGCTCCATGTCCTGCCCCATCAATTGCAGCGTAGTTGGGATCGGCTGGTTTTTTCCGGTGCCGGGCAAGCGCCGGTCCAAGTATCTTCCGAGGAGGAGATGAGAGCATTGGTCGCTGCAACACCCGGCGCAATCGGGTATCTTCCGGGTGACCCAAATTCCGAGCAGGTGCAGGTTCTACGTGTCGAATAGCCGGCAGCATGAGCAATTCGTCTGAAAACCGGAGACATCCCGAGGCGTCGGGCAATGCCAGCCAGGCCTTGTCCGCCGAGCCGCTGCTAACCAGCCCCGAAAATTTTTCGCGCAGCAGGTTCTTCCTCAGCCTCAAATGGAAGTCGGCACTCGTGGTCAGCTTGGCCCTGGTGGCGGTAAACATCAGCCTTTCCCTGATCGCCTATATCGACCAATCGGAACAGTTCAAGCAACAACGGCTCGCGCTTCATCAGCGCTACGACGAAGAGTTGCGGGCCATTGTTCAGTTCAAAGGTCAGTCTCTGATCCTCGCCGGCGATCTGATCCCCCGCCTGAGCGGGATAACGGAGGCGCTGGATACCGGTTCCGTGCCCGCGATCAACCAGGCCCTCGAACGCCACTGGCCGACGTTTCGTTTCGACCTTGGGATCGACCGGTTTCTCATCTTCTCCGAGCATGGAGAGCCGATGCTGGCCTGGGGCGGTGGCGAGGAATACGGCGAGGCTGAGGCTGTCTTGCGGACTCAGGTCGAACGGGTCGGTCGCACCCTGCAGCCGATCGCCGACCTGGTCTGCATCGGCGGGGAATGTAGTTTGATGGCATCGCTTCCCGCTCTGGCGAACCAGAACCGGCTAATCATGGTTTTGCAAACCCCGATGAGCGACATCGTAGCCAGCGTCAGCCGTATTACCGGGGTCGACACCGGGATCTTGCTACCGGCCGACCACCGGGGCCACCATGCAGAGGAGGCGTTCGCCATTGCAGCCTGGGGGGTGCATGTAGCTGCGCTCAGCAACAAGAGCGCCAACCAGTCCGTGATCACCGAATTGGCTTCTCGGGTGCCCCTGGAACAGATACTCGGGGGGAACCAGCATGTGCGCCAGGATGGGCGGGTATACGAGGTGCGTGTGCTGCCGCTCGAGCGGCGGAGTTCCACCCGTGGCCCTTACTGGATCGCCATCGACGATATCACCGCATCGATTGACGCGATTGAGGCGGCGAAACGCAAGAGCCTGTTGACCAGCGCGCTTGGCGTGATCCTTTCGGTGCTGCTCTTGGCAACCACGCTCTGGGAGCCCATGGTTCGGCTCAATCGCATTTCCCAGATACTTCCGGTACTGGCAGACCGGGGCTTCGGGACCGCCCGCCAACGGCTGACGAGGGAGGTCAAGTCGGGTTTGCTGGGGGATGAAATCGATCTGCTGAAGAATACGGCGATCGGACTCTCGCATCAGCTGGAATCCTTGGAAAATCAAGTGTCCGAGCGCATTCAGGAACTCCAGTCCCAGCGCGATTTCGTTACCGGCCTGATGGATGCGACCGATGTCCTGGTGCTGACCCAGGGGCCGGATCTGAACATTACCTTCGCCAATCCCTATGCCAAGCGAACCATCGGTTTGCCGTCGAAGGAACTGCTCGGCAAGTCCTACCTCGAACTGATCTGCGACCTCGAAGACCACCCGGACCTGGAGCGCGAATTTCACGCCTTGGTCATGGGGGAACTGCGGACAATCCGGCACGAGGCGTTGCTTTGCGGCGCCGATGGCAGCCGACTGACTCTCGGCTGGGTGCATTCGCGCCTGGAGCAGACGCGGGAGGACGATCCCCAGATCCTTTCCGTGGCCCTTGACCTGACCAAGCGAAAGCAGGCGGAAAACCGTCTCGCCTGGCTGGCGAATCATGACCCCCTGACGAAACTCTATAATCGCCGCCGCTTCCAGCAGGAACTGGACCGGACCTTGACCGAATCGCTGCGCGTCGGGCGCCCAGGCGTGCTGCTTTACCTGGACGTGGATCACTTCAAGGACATTAACGACAGCAGCGGCCATCAGGCGGGGGATGCACTGATGGTGCAAATCGCTGGATATCTTCGCCACTCGCTGCGGGCAGTGGATGTTCTCGGCCGCCTGGGTGGCGACGAGTTTGCGGTTATCCTCGCCGATACCACGGCTTCGGATGCTTCGCGGATAGTAGAGAAGATCAGTGCCGGGTTGGCCGAACAGGAATTCTCCTTCGACGAACAGGGCTACCGGATCTCCTTGACCACCGGCATCACCACGTTTCCTGCGGATGGCACCACAGTGCCGGAACTGCTCGCCAACGCCGACATGGCCATGTATCAAGCCAAGGAAACAGGACGCGGCGGCTACCATCGATTCACTGCCGCCGACCAAAGCCGGGAGCGACTGCACACCCGGATGCTCTGGAAGGAGCGCATCGACGCCGCATTGGGCGCGGATGGTTTTGTCCTGCACTACCAGCCGATTCTGGATATCCGTTCGGGTCAGGTAAACCATTTCGAGGTCCTGGTGCGCATGCTCGGCGACGGCGCTCAGCTGCAGTTCCCTGGCCAGTTCATTCCGGTTGCGGAGCAGACAGGACAGATCCGCCGCATCGACCAATGGGTGTTGAACAAGGCAATCCGGCATCTGGTGCAGGTGGTGGATCGGGACCCAGAGATCCGGTTCTCCATCAACCTTTCCGGCGGCACCTTCAGCGACCCAAGCCTGTTTCCGTTTCTCGACGGTCTGCTTCGCGAAGTCGGGCTCGATCCGTGCCATGTAATCCTGGAAATCACCGAGACAGCAGCGGTCGCGGATATGACCGCCGCCCGCCGAACGGTGGAAACCCTCACCGAACTGGGCTGCCAGTTTGCCTTGGACGACTTCGGCGTCGGTTTTACGTCCTTCGCCTATCTCAAGCAGTTGCCCGTGGACTACATCAAGATCGACGGGGCGTTCATCCGTAACCTGTCGAAGCATTCGGACGATCGTTTCCTGGTAAAGGCAATGGCCGAGGTCGCTAACGGCCTGGGCAAGAAGACGGTGGCGGAATTTGTCGAGCAGGAGGCATGCCTGGATCTCCTGAGGCGCTTTGGGGTGGACTTTGCCCAAGGCTACTTCATCGGGCGTCCAGCGCCTTGGTCCGATGAGGTCCTCGCCCTCCCTGTGGCCACCCAAAGTCTGCAGCCGCAAACGGATACGCAGCAGAGCGGCCCGAAATCCGAAGGCGGGACCGTCGGGACTCCGCCGCGCCGGAACGTTTGAGCTTTGCCCAAGCGGAAAATCGAACGGGGGCGGTTCAACCCGCGCGCACCCGAAACGGAAACGACACCAGCGCTGCGCTTGCCTGACCGCTCGAAGAGCTTCTCAATAGCAGCTGCAACTTTAGGCGCGGCCCGCTAATATGGCCGAGCATCTTCGCCGGAATCCGCAGATGACTGCATTGTAGGGATGGGAAGCAGGTATGCCAGGAGAGAAATTCAGCCAGGGCCTCACCTAACAGACACTGCATCATACCCGGGAACTGTCAGGTCAGGTCCCGACTGCTACCTCTTAGCTCCCTGCGCAAAATATGGGGAATATCGCGAGCGTTCCTGACAAGCCGGTTTTCAGTGGGCCGGCATTAGCCCCTCCGTGGCGGCTGCCGACCCTTGGGTACTACTTTCGATTATCCTGATTGCCAACTCATTCGCACTGATTCAGGTCCGGGCGATTCTTGTCGCAGAAGTTCGCGCCTGCCGGGTCTGCGTTGCCTTCTGCATCGAAGCCACCGACCAGGGCCTCTCCGTTGTACTTGGCCGTAATGAGTTTGTACTTGGTGATGTCGAGCCTGGAATTCGAGCAAGACTTTAGTGCCGCAGCAGCACAGGCCTCGGTCGAATCCGCCGGTTTCGTCTTGTCGCATTCGGCTTTCCCATCGCATTTCTTGAACGACACCGCCTCTTGGCCCTGGCATGCCGTCCGCACGTAATGGACAACGCAGCCGCTGTCGTCAGCCAGCGCTGCACCGGCATAGCCAAGGCTTGCCACGAGTCCGAACGCACCAATGATCATCTTCATCCTTTCCTGCTCCTGTTGTGAGGTCGTGGTTGGGAGAATCCTGAGCCTGGCAAAGGGCCGCAAAGATCCCCGACTTTGGGATCATGCCGCCAAGAATCACTAAACGCGATGATGTGGATCAATGCCGGCAGCCTGCCGACGCTCCGCACAAATGCCGTCGTAAGGCAAAGCGGAAAGCGGTCGCGCCGTAAATTCGGCTTCCAGCGTTTCAATTCTGCGAAACCTGAACCGCGTATGCGGACAAGAAAACCGCTGCGAACCATCGCCTGCAGCTTAACCGGGAGCGTGCGCTGCTTGCACTCGACACGGCTCGTCGCTGCCATCGGCGCCGTATTATCCCCTTGTCCGAGCCCCTCTAACAGGGGATACTCCTGCAGGAAGGTTGGATTTCGTCTCCTTTTTGGGGCACGGTTGTCGGTTGAATTCAGGGGGCGTCCAACCCAGCGACGGCTTCCTTGGTCGAAGCCCGCTCCACCCCGGCTAAGCGCTGAATGATTCAGTTCAAGGGATCGCTGATTTTATTGTGCTGCCGGTGCGGGACAAGATGCCCGCCATTTTTGGCGGCCTAGCCGCCTGAAAATGATGGCTTTCCAAAACTTCGTTGTCGAAAGCCGAGCTGAACAAACGCCATGGGTGGCTTGTTTCAGCGTCTCCTTAAAGACAGGTCAAATTAATGAGTGACGTCAAAAGCGATCAACCCCCTGAACCTGGAACGGGTGCGGCCTTAACTTCGGAGCAGTCGGCGTTGCTTGGCCTGGAGAACGCCCTTACGGATTTCGCACGCCACTTCCAAGACAGCGCCCGGCGTTGGGAGCGGATGGTATATCCGGCCATGGTCATTTTTGGAATCCTCGGTGTTTCCGGCTTCTGGCTGATCTATAGCCTGACCGAGGATATGCACGATATGTCGCGGAGTATCGATCCGCTGATGGCGGATAACCTGTCTTCCATGTCCGTTAGCGTACAAGCGCTGTCCGCGAATGTCGGAAACATGGATCGACAAATCGAGGAAATGGTGGCCAAGATCGGCAATATGGATGGGCATACGGGGAGCATCGCGATGACCATGCACGGAATGCATCAGACGATGGTTGAGGTTTCGGAGAAAATGAACACCCTGCAGCCGTTGCTGCTGAATATCGCGGAGATGAACCAGTCGATGAAGGCAATGACCATGAACACCGGCGTGATGACCCGCGACGTCAACAACATGAGTCGGCCAATGTCGATGATGAAGGGCTTTTCGCCCTGGTAAAGCGCAACTCGACCATCAGCCCATGTCCGCTGCGGCGGATTGAAGCCCCGGATCGCCCGACGGGAATTAGAAGCACATCGGGGCTACTCCATCTGGGTGGATCAGCGGAAGCTCGTTTGGCTGCGGTAAGGCGCCAAGCCAGGGCTTTGTTGCCCCATTGCAGTTCGATGGTGTTCTCCGCGCCGGCTTGGAAACTCGCTGCAAACGACCGGTTTGCCAGCAGAAAAACGACTGAGCCAACGCCGATCATCGCCAAGGCGGGGTTTGCTAAACCTTGGGCTCTGGTGAGTACATAAGGCCGGGTCTTGACGCCAGTTCGCCCCCGAACTGGTATTTCGCACGAAAGCTTGCAGTATAATGGCGCGTTTATGCCGGGGCCGGCCCCGGCGTGACGGTAATTTGCGGAGCGAACGCCATGGCGGAGTCTGAAATCAAGAAAGTGGTGCTGGCCTATTCCGGGGGACTCGATACCTCGGTGATCCTGAAGTGGCTGCAGGACACCTACGGCTGCGAGGTGGTGACCTTTACCGCCGATTTGGGGCAGGGCGAGGAAGTGGAGCCGGCCCGGACCAAGGCCGAGGCCGGTGGCGTGCGCGAAATCTATATCGAGGACCTGCGCGAGGAGTTCGTGCGTGACTTCGTATACCCCATGTTTCGGGCCAATGCCATCTACGAGGGCGAATACTTGCTGGGCACTTCCATTGCCCGTCCGCTGATCGCCAAGCGCCTGGTGGAGATCGCCAACGAGACCGGGGCCGACGCGATTTCCCACGGCGCTACCGGCAAGGGAAATGACCAAGTGCGATTCGAACTAGGGGCCTATGCCCTCAAGCCAGGGGTCAAAATCATCGCCCCCTGGCGCGAATGGGATCTCAACTCCCGGGAGAGGCTGCTGGCCTACGCCGAAAGCCACGGCATCCCGGTGGAGATGAAGCGCGACGGCAGCAAGTCGCCCTATTCTATGGATGCCAATCTGCTGCACATCTCCTACGAGGGTTATGATCTGGAGGATCCCTGGACCGAACCTGGCGAAGCCATGTGGCGTTGGACGGTGGCGCCGGAGCAGGCGCCGGACCAGCCCCGCTATCTGGAGCTTACCTTCGAGCGCGGCGATGTGGTGGCGGTGGACGGCGCTCCCATGACCCCGGCCCAGGCGTTGGCCGAACTCAACCGGGTCGGCGGCGAGCATGGGGTCGGTCGCGCCGACATCGTTGAGAACCGCTATGTGGGCATGAAGTCCAGGGGCTGCTACGAGACCCCCGGCGGCACCATCCTGCTGAAGGCGCACCGGGCCATGGAGTCCCTGACCCTGGACCGGGAGGCGGCGCATATGAAGGACGAGTTAATGCCGCGTTATGCCAAGCTGGTCTACAACGGCTACTGGTGGAGCCCGGAGCGAGAGATGCTGCAAGCTGCCATCGATGCCACCCAATCGGTGGTCAACGGGGTGGTGCGGCTAAAACTGTACAAGGGAAACCTGATGGTGGTGGGACGCCGCTCCGACAGCGACAGCCTGTTTGACGAATCCATCGCCACCTTTGAAGAGGACCAGGGCGCCTACGATCAGAAGGACGCCGAGGGCTTCATCAAGCTCAACGCCCTGCGTCTGCGGGTGGCGGCCAAGAAGCGCGGGCCTGGCGGCAAGCGCTGAGTTGCCTCAGCCCCCGGCCTCCGGCCATCCCCGGCAGTGGCGGGCGGCCAGCTCGGCGTAGAATTGCATGTGCGCCGGGCTGGCGTTGAGGCCGGGGATGAAGCGGTAGTCGCCGCCCCCGGCCTTCTCGAAGTACTCCCGGTTCTCGCCGGCGATCTCCTCCAGGGTTTCCAGACAGTCGGTGGGAAAGCCCGGACAAACCACCTGCACGCTCTCCAGGCCCTCGGCGCCCCACCGCTTCAGGGTCTCGTCCGTATAGGGCTTCAGCCATTCCTCGCGTCCCACCCGGGACTGGAAGCTCAGGGCCCAGTCGTCCCCTTCCAGCCCCAGGGCTTTGGCCAATAGGCCGGCGCTGGTCTTGCACTGGTGGTAATAGGGGTCGCCCGACTCGACGTATCGGCGCGGGATGCCGTGGAACGACATCAGCAGCCGCTTGGGTCGCCCCTGTACCCCCCAAAAGGCCCGAATGTGGTGGGCCAGGGCTTCGATGTAGCCGGGGTCGGCATAGTAGTCGTTGACAAAGCGCAGTTCTGGCAGCCAGCGGCGCTGGCGCAACTCGTCGCTTACCGCGTCGAACACCGAGGCGGTGGTGGTGGCCGAGTACTGGGGATAGGCGGTGAGCACCAGCACCCGCTGGGCATTGCCCTCGCGCAGCCGGGCCAGGGCGTCGGGGATCGACGGATTGCCGTAGCGCATCGCCAGTTCCACCTGCACCGGTCCATGCAGGCGCTCGTCGAGTTCCCGCTGCAGGGCCGCCGTTTGGCGCCGGGAGATGGCCAGCAGGGGAGAGCCCTGGTCGCTCCATACCTCACGATAGGCCTTGGCCGAGCGCGGCGGGCGGATGCGCAGAATTACCCCGTGCAGGATCAGCCACCACAACGGGCGCGCCACCTCGATCACCCGCGGGTCGCCCAGGAACTGGGCCAGATAGCGGCGCACGTCGCCCACGGCGGGTGAGTCCGGGGTGCCCAGGTTGACCAGCAGCACCCCGAGCTTGCTGGGAAGGTCGGCGTCGTAGCGGGGCAGGTCCTGGTATTTCTTCGGCATGCTGGGGGTTCCTATTCGGGTTTCGGCTTACTGCAGCTATCGGCGCCCAATATACCCTGCGGCCGGCCGCTTGGCATCAGTCCGGCGCGGCAGCGCGGCGCAGCCGGGCTTCGACCCGGGCCCGGTTCAGTCGCGCCGGATCGATGACCTTGGGATACAGGCGCCAGTAGCGCGCCAGCTCAAGCGGCCGGTCCGCGGCGAACCGCTCGATGCGGTCACGCAGGGCGTCGTCCAGATCCGGCAGCATAAGCAGGCGGGACGCCAGGCGCGCCAGCCAGGCACCATAGGCGGCATTGGTTTCCGGGCCCTGGTCCGGTTGCCTCAGCGGCAATCGGGGGCAGCCCGGTGCCGGCTCGCCTGAGCTTGGGCGCTGCAGCCAAAGGTCGCGAGGCTCGGGGCCGGCGGCAGAAGCCACAGCCCGCTCCAGGTGTACCGAGTCGGGGTCGGCTGGATCCGCGCGCCAGCTGGCTGCGTCATCGGTGTTCGCCCTGGGCGCCTCTACGGAACTGGCCAGCAGGGCCAGCGGCTGCCCGGCCCGGTCGAGCAGCCACTGCTCCCAACGGTCGGCAAGCGGGAAGGGCAGCCCGGAGCGGGCGGCCTCCAACTGCCCCAGCAGCCGCTCCGCCGCCGGGATGATGCGGGCGTTGTCAAGGATCGGGTTTACCGGCACCTGCTCCAAGCCGCGCTCCGGGCTCCAGCGGCCGAAGCGGAACAGTCCCTGTTGACGCGGCCCCCCTTCGCTGGCCCAGAGGTCCAGGGGGCGGTCGGCATACACCTGGATCTCCCAGTTCCAGCCGTCGCTGCTCGCGGCCCGGGCTGGGCCGGCGACCACCAGCTGGATGACGCCGCGAAAGGGGGCGAGCCGGCGTAGCGCCAGAGTTTGAATGCCTGCTTCCACCGCGGGCTCAGTGTGGCGCGTGACTGGGGTGCGGGAGCATCGGAGTATCGCTCTTGAGGTCGGGGACGGGTCCCCAATGGTATCGGCGGAGCGCCAGCGGGTGCAATTTCGTCGCAGCGTTCCGGATGCGATAGAAGGCGGAACAGCCGGGACGTCTCTGCGAGCGTATCGGTGTAGGCAGGGTGGTCATCGCGGCGCCCCATGTCCGCGGCCAGATGGGGCGCCGGCACCAAACTCGCATCATTTTGCAGCCGCTCGGCAGCCGGATCGCGGTGAACCGGGAACGCCACGACAACCACAGTCTCCAGGACCTGAGCGTTGCCCAGCATGACAGTTTCAATGCGGTGCGGCGCAGGCTCGCGGACCAGGTTCGTTGCGGGCGCCCCAGGACAGGCATCTTCTGAAGGGTTAAAATATTTTAAAAACAACAGCGTATAATATTTTCGTTTGGCTTTGCAACGGGGCCGTTTGGCGCTATATCTACTATAATTCCAATAGGAGGTAAGGCAGATCGAAAGTCGGGGGTTACCGGCTTTCCAAGAGTAAGGAGGATCGGTCATGGCAAAGACAAAGACAGCAACTGAAGAGCGTAAACAGGAACTTCAGGGAGCCCGGCCGGTTCGTATGCTCAGCCCGTTCGAGGATATGGAACGCATGTTCGAGAATGTGTTTCCCCGCGGGTGGATGCGTCCCTTCGCATGGGATCGTCCGCAATGGCACGAACTGTTCGAGCCGATGGAAGTTGCCTTTCCGAAGGTCGATCTGATCGACCGTGATGATGAATTCCTGGTGCGCGCGGAGATCCCCGGCGTCACCAAGGAAGACCTGGAGGTATCGGTCAGCGACGATAGCGTGACCATAAAGGCTACGCGTCGCCACGAAGAGAAGGCCGAGAAAGGCGAATTCTATCGCCGTGAAATCTCCCATGGCGCCTTTGCCCGCACCCTGATGTTGCCGGCTACGGTGGATGGGACCAAGGCGAAGGCGCGCTTCCATGACGGGGTCCTGGAGCTGACCCTGACCAAGCTGGAGAAGGCCAAGCGCCATACTGTCCGGGTCGAATAGGGCAATGCAGATGGAACGAATTCGAACAGGGTAGTTCGGCAAGCCGCAGATCGGCGGCAGTTTCGATGCAGGTGGAAATGGAATTTCGATTACTCGGAGCCTATCCGAGCCCAAGGGAACCCAGGCTGGACCCTGCTCGGGGTTCCATCGATCCGCCGTTGGCTGCGGGGGTTTTTCCTACAAAAGGTGGCCGTGGAGCGTCTCGCCGGCGGTGTCCAAAGCCTCCAGTCGGACAGCGCGTATTTGGTTGCCCAAAGCGGGCCCGGTCGCCTCAGCAAGAGTCACCCGAAGGAAGTTCGGGGTGTATCCGCTCCAACGCCCATCCCGGTCCTGGTCTTCAATCAGCACCGGAACCATACGTCCCAGATACCGCTCCAGGGTCGCCCGCTTCATCTCCTGGGCCAGCCGGTGCAATTCGCGGCTGCGTGCCCGCTTGGTTTCGGCGGCGACCTGATCCGGCAGCCCGGCGGCCTTGGTGCCCGGGCGCGGCGAGTAGGTGAAGATGTGTAGGTGGCCGAAGCCGATCTCCTCGACGAACGCCAGGGTCTGGGCCCACTCCGCGGGGCTCTCGCCCGGAAATCCGACGATGATGTCAGTGGTCAGGTTGAGATCCGGTACCCGGTCCCTTGCTTGTTTCACCAGGGAGGTGAAGTCGGCCCTTCTGCAACGCCGCGACATGCGGCGCAACACGCTGTCGGACCCGCTTTGCAGGGGTAGGTGCAGGTGCGGGAGCAGGCGCGAATCGCCAAAGAGTTCCCAGAATTCGGAATCCAGTTCCCAGGGCTCCAGAGAGCCCAGGCGCAGGCGCGGAATCTGAGTTTCCGCCAGCACCTGGGTCACCAGTCGGTGCAGGCTGGAGCCGAGGTCGTTTCCGTAGCCCCCCAGGTGGACCCCCGCCAGCACCACCTCTTGAATCCCACGGGCCTGGAGCCGCTGGATCTCGGCGACGATCTCATCTGCCGGGCGGCTGTGCTCCTGGCCTCGGGCCAGGGTTACGACGCAAAAACTGCAGCGGTAGCGGCAGCCGTCCTGGACCTTGATGAAGGCCCTTTGCCGGCCTTGCGCAAGCAGTTGTTGGGCGTCGGGCGCGGTGGCCGCTTCGGGCATGGCGTGCAGGTCGAGCCGCTCGCGGGCGATCTCCACCAGTTGGTCCTTGTCCTGGTTGGGAACCAGTAGGTCTATGCCCAGGGATGCGGCGTCCGCATCAAGGGAGGCATAGCAGCCGCTGACCACCAACTTCGCTGCGGGGTTGCGGCTCTGGGCCCGGCGTATCAACTTGCGGGATTTCCTCACCGCCTCCTGGGTCACGGCGCAGGTATTGACCACTACCAAGTCGGCGCTGTCGGCATCGGCAACCAACCGGTGGCCATCGGCGATGAACCTTTCGCTCCAGCCGGCGAGTTCGGCCTCGTTGAGGCGGCAGCCGAGGGTTTGCAGGTGAACGCGCATGGAATTGTCTCGGTAACTGTGGCGAGGGCGGGCGAGGAACATATCCTTAGGGACGGTAGAACGCAAGCAAAGGTGAACTTGGCACCTGGCTCGTAGCTTCGCCGCGCGGCATTATGCATAATCTTCAGGTATTCTTGGCAACGACTCAAGGCTCCCTGATGCGCGTTGACCCGCGAAGAAATCGAGTATGCCTAAGAAAAACCCGGAGTTGCGACCTTGTCGGTAGACATCTGCTGGCAGTCGGCACAAGGTGGAACCTGTATGGGCGGCTCCGTCGGCCTCGGAGCTCCGATTGGCTGGAGGTTCTATAGGGTTAGCGGCCAATGGAGATAAGAAAAGTAAAGATCCCGGCGCGCAACCTGCAGCCGGGAATGTTCGTCTCGCGTCTGGATCGCCCCTGGCTGGAAACTCCGTTCGCGTTTCAAGGCTTTCGAATCAAGTCGCAAAAAGAGATCGCCGAGATCCAGCGACGATGCGAATACGTTTACGTAGACCTCCCGGATGATCACCCGCTGGCGCGTCGCCAGTTCGGCACTGGCGCGGCTGACACCAAACCGTTGTTGCCGAAGAGTCGTCAGGTGGTCTATGAGACCAGCACTGAGGTCGAACAAGAACTCAAGGTGGTGGCCCGGGTCCACGAGCGGGCTGCGGATCTGGTGCGCGACATTCTTTCCGAACTTAAGGCCGGTGGCGCACTCGAGTTACCCTCGGTACAGCGGGTCGTGGGGCTGATGGTGGACAGCGTGATACGCAACCCGGACGCATTTCTTTGGCTCACTGAGCTGAAGCGTCGCGATAGCTACACCTATCACCGCTCCCTGCATTCTTCTGTTCTGGCGGTGGCCTTGGGCCGTCATATCGGCCTGCCGAAGGTCGACCTTCACTACCTGGCCATGGGCTGCCTATTGATGGATATCGGCAAGACCAGGGTGCATGAACAGTTGTTGAACAAACAGGAGCGGCTGACGCCCGAGGAGTTCGAACTGGTCAAGAAGCATGTGCACCACGGGGTGGATATGCTCAAGTCTACGCCAGGGGTGCACAAGCAGATCATCTTCCTGGTGCGTACCCACCACGAGCGCCACGACGGCAGCGGCTATCCGTTCGGCCTCAGCGGGCTACAAATCCCTTTGCTCGGACGCGTCGCGGGTTTGGTTGACTGCTATGGCGCGATCACCACGGACCGGCCCTATGCTCAGGCCCAGCCCGGAACCCTGGCCCTGCAAACACTCTATGAATGGCGCAATATCGATTTCCAGGCCGAACTCGTGGAGCAGTTGATTCAGGCTCTGGGGATCTATCCCACCGGCAGTCTGATCGAACTCAACAACGGCGAGGTGGGAGCCGTTATCGCCCAAAACCGGGTGCGCAGGCTGCGCCCGAAGGTCATGTTGATTCTGGATGCTGACAAGCGCCCTTTGGATCATTACCCGATCGTTGATCTGATCCGGAAGACCGAGACCCCGGATGGCCGGCCCCTGGAGATCAAGCGCGGCCTGGAGCCCGGCGCCTACGGTATCGACGCCAGCGAGTTGTACCTTTGAGGCCAGCCGAGGAAAGCGCGGCAGCGGGTATCCCCGACCCGGGGCGAGCGCCGTTTCTGGATCGGCTGGCCGAGTTTATCGCCGCGGCAAGTCGGGCGCAGACGGATCTCGCACTGCTGTGCATTCGGGTAAGCGACCTGATGCGAATTCAACACCGTTACGGTTATTGGACCGGAGACCAAGTGCTGGAGGGTGTGTACGGGCGCCTGGCGCAGATCACCCGTGACCAGGATTATTTGACATGGATCGGCGACAGTACATTCGCGCTGGTGCTGCGCGAGGTGATGGGTGAAGGACACGCCATCCTTGCGGCGAATAAGATCCAGCGTGGTTTCTCGGCACCCTTGGAAGTGGAAGGGGACGAAATATCCGCGCGCTTGGCCGTGGGTGTCACTCTCCTCTCGGTGGATTCCGGCGACGCCGAGGGCCTTCTAAAACAGGCTGAAATCGCCCTGATGGCGGCCGAGGACGAGCGCCAGCATTACTGCATTTACAACCCGGAGCAGCGGGAGCGTGTTGACCGCGACTGGGGCCTGGAAGCGGACCTGGGGCATGCTATCGAAAACGCGGAGGTGGACCTGCTGTTCCAGCCCAAGGTGGAACTTGCCAGTGGCCGCCCGGTGGGCGTCGAGGCAATGATCCGGTGGAACCATCCTGAGCACGGGGCCATCCCAACCGATGAGCTTTGGGAACTGGGCCAGCGCAGCGGCTGCTTGCCGGCCTTGACCTGGTGGGCGCTGCAGAATCTGTTGCGAACCGTCCATGGATGGCGGGAGGTCTGGGACGGGCTTCCTCTGTCGTTGCGCATCCCCAAGGCGGTGGCTCTCGACCGCGACCTGGTTCCGCAGATCAGCAATGCGGTGAATTTCTGGGGTATGACCCCGGACTGCCTGGGGCTGGAACTGAGCGAAGACCTGGCGGCGGAGCTGGCGGCGCGCAACACGGCGGTACTCGCCGAGCTGCAGGATATGGGTGTAAGCATCCTGGTGTGTGGGTTCGGTGCCGGGCGAGGCTGGCTCGGTGGTTTAGCCGGGCTACCGCTGTCCGAGCTGAAAATCGACCGCCGTCTGATCGCCGCGATGCCGACGCATGACAAGGACCTACGACTGATCCGGGGCATTGTGCAGCTCGGGCATAGCCTGGGCCTTGCGGTGAGCGCCGATGGCGTCGATGAGGAGGCCACCCATGAACGCCTGCTCGAGTTCGGCTGCAACTATGCCCAGGGTGAACAGATTGCGCCGGCGATGGACGGGCAGGCGCTGGTGGCTTGGGTCACCCAGAGCCGCGCCGCCAGTTCCTGATACAGGCCCGCCGCGCCTGGTGCGACCGGCTGCCCCAAAACGTTGAAAATCACCGCGCCCGGCACCAGCAGGGAACTTGGCTTTTTGCGAACGCCTCGCTCCTGACTTCTGCCCTGACGCTCGGCCCTCTTTACGGCATTCGCATCTGCGGCGGCAGCATGCCCGGGGGTGGAGGTGTCGGAGAGTTCTGATGGATGATGAGGCGCCATCCGTCTTCGCGCTTGCGGTAGACGTTGGTGGCGTAGACCGGGGGCTGTTGGTCCGATTGTCCACGCACTTTGACCCGCTCTTCCACCAGGTGGATGGCAATCTCCGCAGTCTCTATCCAAAGCAGGTGGCCCACCTCGATTTCGATCTGGGGCCCATCCTGAAACAGTGGCTGCCAGCTGGTAAGCACCGCATTGCGCCCTACGCTGGCGGCGCCCATGGGAACGAGGCTGAAAACCTCTTCCGAACGGTCCCAAAGCGCTTCCAGGGTGGCGAAGTCACCCTCGTCGATGGCATCGTAGAAGGCGTCTTCAGCATCCTGGGGGCTGGTGAAACCGGTGGTCATGGCTGGCTCTCGGTTGGCATCGGTCCTGGGGGAGGGTCTCTACCGCGGCGGCTGCCGGGGGCCGTTATGTTGGCACCCGGCACCACCGGATGCAAGCCCGAGCCCGAGCCAAGGGCGATCAGCGCCTGCGCAAGACGTGCGCCTTCTCCTGCAGCCGGCCCAGGCTGCGCTCGGCCAACTTGGGATTGTTTTCCAGAGCGCCCGGGGTGTGCGGCAGGCGAGTGCGGAAAGCTCGTCCGAACAGGGCCTGGACGTCGGCCTCGATGAGTGCGAAGGGCGGCCTGTCGATTTCCGCCTGCGGGTATTCCCAGCTCAGCAACAGGATGCGGGCGCCAGGGGCCAGCAGCTCGGCCAGGCGGGCCCAATAATTGCGCCGCATCGGCGGCGCCAGGGCTACCAGAGAGGCGCGGTCGTAGAACCTTTCCACCGGCCCGCGCAGTTCCGGGGTCAGGGCGAAGAAGTCGCCGCCGGGGATATCTACAGACCCGGTGCTCCAGGGCTGAAAGGGGGCCAGCTTGCGTCGGTTTGGGACCACCCCTTGCTCGCGGAGGAACGTTTCTGATGTCCACCCCCTGCACCCCATGGCCTTGGGCGGCCAGTCAAGCCGGGCCCTGGCTCTTGCCGCACCGTGGTGCCAACACTTGGCCGGCGGGGCCGAGTTCCAGCAAAGCCCAGAGCCGCTCCAGTTCCAGGTTCACTTCTTCCCGGTGCCGGGCCGGTCTCCTCCCGCCAGCGGTGCAGTCAGAATGCCCTGTCCCTTGCCGCTCAGCATTGCTCCCAAGGCAGGTTGTGGAAGCGCCAGCCGCCCTGGGTGCTGCGGTGGTGCTCGTCGTCCAGGTCGCCCTCGAAGCCCTCGGCGACGTGGAACACCCGGGAAAAGCCGGATTCGAGCAGTGCCTTGCCGGCTACCAGAGAGCGTTTGCCGCTGCGGCAGATCAGGACTACCGAAGCGCAGCCGTCATCGACCTCACACACCGCACCGCCCAGCAGGAGCTTGCGGATGTCGGTAACAAAATGGGGGTTCTCGGTCCACTCTGGTTCGTCGATCCAAGGCACGTGGACCGCTCCCTTCGGATGGCCTACGAACAGGTATTCCATGGTTGAACGGATATCTACCAGCAGGTTCCGGGGATCGTCCTGTACCAGCTGCCAGGCCTGCTTTGGAGTTAGTTCACCGAGTGCTGCGTTGGTCATGATTTCGGGCTCTTAGCGTTGCATTGAATGAAGAAGGGGGTCCGGGTTGGTGCCGGGACATGGTTACCAAGTGTAGAGTAAGATTGGACTCTGGCAACCGCCGGACCCCCTCGACACCATGCGCCGACCGATCATCCGTGCCCTGCTGCGCCTGCTCTCGCTGCTGCCAATGCCCATGGCCCACGGGTTGGGCGCGCTGGTCGGATGGTTGTTCTACCGCATCCCCAACCGGGAACGGCGCCATGCCCGCATCAACCTGGCCCTGTGCCTGCCGGAGCTGAGTGAGACGGAGCGCGAGCGGCTGCTGCAGAACAGCCTGATCGAGAACGCCAAGACCTTGTGCGAGACTCCGGGGATCTGGAGCGGGCGCCGAGGCTACGGGGCGGAGCTGATCCAGGATCAGTCTGGGCACGCCAAACTTGCCGCGCTGCTGGCCCGGGGCAAGGGGGTGATCGTGGCTGCGCCGCATCTCGGCAGCTGGGAGGTTGGGGTGCATCTCCTGGCCCGGGTGGCTCCCATCACCGCCCTCTATCGACCGCCGCGGGAGCCGGCGCTGGCCGATTCGATGCTTGCCGGGCGCAGCCGCTGCGGGGCCCGCCTTGTGCCCACCGATGGCAGCGGCATCAAGGCCCTTTACCAGGCGCTTGAGCGCGGCGAGCTGGTGGCGATCCTGCCGGACCAGCAACCCAAGGCGCGGGGCCGGGCCGCCGGGGTATTCGCCCCCTTCTTCGGGGTCCCGGCCCTGACCATGGTGCTGGTGGGCCGATTGGCCAGAAAGACCGGGGCGGCGGTGATATTTAGCTTCGCCGAGCGTCTGCCCGGCAGCGCAGGTTATCGGGCCCATTGGGTGGAGGCCCCGGAGGGCATCGACGACCCGGATCCGGTGCGAGCCGCCGCCGCGCTGAATTTGGGGGTGGAGCAGTGCGTGCGGTGTTGTCCGGAGCAATACCAGTGGAGCTACAAGCGCTTTCAGGCCCGCCCCGAGGGCGAGCCCGGAGTGTATCGGAGGCCCAGGTAGCCGGCATACCTTCCGTGCAGGGCTATCGTTGAGCCTGCTTGAGTTCTGCCAACTCGCGTCGGTATTCCTGCAGCCGAGCCGCCAGGCGGGCGTTTCGGTAATAGTCCAGGTCGGACTGTTTTAGGGCGATCTCCAACTGCCGCACCGCCGCTTCAAGCTGGCCGTGCAGGTAATACCACTCGGCTTGGTATTGGTAGGCTTCACCCTCGGCGCCGGTCGCCGCTGCCGAACGCGCCAGGGGCTCCAGAATAGCGGTGTCTTCCGGGCGCAGGCGGCGAAGGCGGGACAGAATCTCGTAGGCCTTGTCCGGGTCGCCGTATTTCTGCTCCAGGGATGCGTACTCCATGGTCAGGGCGTAGTTGCCGGGGTAAAGTTCGAGGCCGGTCTTCAGGGCGGCGATCGCCTGCGCCGACTTGCCCTGGGCCCGAAGGAGCTGAGCCTGGGCGAGCAGATAGGGGATGCTGGCGGGTTGCTTGCGAAGCAGTTGGTCGAGCTGCTTCTGCGCCTCGGGGTAGTCGCCGGCCCTAGTAAGGGCTAGGACGTAGCCGTAGCGCTGGGCATCCTCGTCCCGGTAGCGACCTTCTTTCAGGGCCTGGCGGAAGTTGACCACCGCATCGGCCGGGTTCTTGAAGCTGTCGAGCCGCAGCCGGGCCCGCAGCAGGTAGTAGCGGGCGTCTGGGGTGGGCTGGGTGTAGGGATAGGCCTCGGCCCGGCCCATGGCGTCGGCGATGCGGTTGCTGGTTACCGGGTGGGTGCGCAGGAACTCGGGCAGGTTTGAATCGTAAAGCCGGGTGGCTTGGGCCATGCGCCCGAAGAATACCGGCATGGCTCGGGGATCGTAATCGGCCTCGGCCAGTATCTTGATGCCCTCTCGGTCTGCCTCTTCTTCGTTAGCGCGAGTGAAGTTGAGCTGGGCTTGGGCCATGCCGGCCTGGATGCCGGCGATGGCCGCGACCGCGGCATCCCCGGATACCGTTGCCCCGAGCAGGGCTGCCCCTAACATGAGCAGGGCGGCCGGCCCGGCCAGACGACTGAATTCGTCGAAGGCCCGAAACAGGTGGTTCTGGGTGACGTGGGCGATTTCGTGGGCGACCACAGAAGCTAGCTCGCTCTCGGTCTCGGTAGACAACAACAGGCCGGTGTTTACCCCGATATAGCCGCCGGGACCGGCAAAGGCGTTGATCTGCTGGTCGTCCACCAGGAAGAAGGTGAACTGCTTGCCGGTAGATGGGTAGTGGCTGACGAGGCGGTTGCCCAGGTCCTGGATGTACTCGCTCGCCAGCGGGTCGTCCACCACCTTGGTCGAGGCGCGCACGCTGCGCATGAATTGCTGCCCCAGGCGGCGCTCTTGCGCCGGGGTCATCAGGTTTCCTGCGGAGGCGCCCATGTCGGGCAGCAGGATCAATTCGTCCCCGGTGCCGGTGGGCAGGGACAGGTCAAGATTGCCCTTACCAGGCTTGACGGTGCTCCCGGGGATCGGGGAGTCGGCTTGCTGCTGGGCCAGGCTGCCGACGGCGAACATCAGCATACAGGCCGCCAGGACCCGAAGGCCGCGGCGGGGCGTGGCGGCTTTTTGTCGGTTGTTCATGGTCCCCTTTTTGAATGGCGCCGGCCGTCGAAAGTTCCAGCGCTTCTCGGCCCCTGGCTCGGGCGGCCTGACCGATTCGGGGCGGGCCCCTAGTTTAGCTGAATCCGCTGACCCCAGGGAACCGGGGTGCGTCCCTTGACCAGCCAGATCACCGGGTAGTCGGGTTCCTGCTGGGGGAAACTGCCCTGGGCATCGGTGAAGTACACCAGCAGTTCGGGGCGCTGACCCTGGCGGCCGACCCATTCGAACACTGGGCGAAAGTCGGTGCCGCCGCCGCCGTGCACCGAGTCGGGCAGCTTGAACTCCTCCCAGGGTTCGTAGATCCAGGGGCAGCCCTGGGCCAGGTCGGAGTCGCAGGCGATCAGGTTGATGCGGGCCCGCATCTGGCCCTTGAGGGCATTGATCTCGGCCAGGAACTCGTCCACCTCCTGGTCTTTGATCGATCCGCTGGTGTCCACTGCGACCACGATGTCGACTTGCGTGCTGCGCAAGCTGGGCAGGATGAACTCGCCCTCGCGCCGGGACGGGCGCATGTAGCTGAAATCGTCGCGGGCGGTGGCGGTCATGTAGCGCGCCAGCAGCATCCGCCAGGGAAGTTGGGGTTGCAGCAAATGTTCGATCATGCGCGCCAGGCTGCCGCCCAGCTTGCCGGCTTGCATCGCCTGCTGGGCGGCGCCGGCCATGCGCTGCTGCCATTGGATGTTGAGGGTCTCCTGCTCGTCGGCGTTGAGCGGCGGGGGCGGGGCGTCCTGCTGGCTGCCGCCGGACTCCGGGTCCAGTTCCGCCTGATCGGACTCGCCCTGGCCCTGCTCGGGGATCTCGTCCGGGCGCTGATCCGCCTGGGGCTGGTCGCTTTCCTGGTCGCCCCGTTTTTGCTGCTGGGGCTCATTCTTCTCGGGAGGCTTTTCGGGGTGATCCAGGTCGCGCTTGTTTTTGCCGGAACTGGGGCCTTGCTGCTGATTCTCGGTGTCGTAGGCGTGCTGGTCCAGCGGCTCGTCCTGGTGCGACTCGTCCAGGCAGGGGTAGATCTCTTCGGCGGTCATTCCCTTGAATTGTTCCAACAGCAGGGCATTCGGCGGTGGGTTCAGCCCTTCCTCCACCAGCAGCGGGTTGATGGCGTAGTCGCAGGCCTGGTCCCAGCGAAATTTGATCCGGTGCTGGCGCCGCGCAAAGTGGGACAGGGCGCAGTGCAGGGCCTCGTGGGCCAGCATGAACTGGGTCTGCTCCATGCTCAGGCCGTCGATGTAGTCCGCGTTGTAGTAAAATTTGCGGGCGTCGGTCGCGGTGGTGGGACACCATTTGGCGTCCGCTGCGTGCATTGGCAGACGCAGCACCAAGGCGCCGAGAAACGGTTTGTCGAGGATCAGCCGGGTCCTGGCCGCGGCCAGTTTGGTCTCGATGGCGCTGAGGTCGTTCATGGCATCACATGTCGAACAGCATGACGTCCGAGATGGCCTGGGCCCAGTCGGCGAACTGGGGTACCTGGAAGATGTCGTCGCCGATCGCCCGGTGCATGTCGGAAACCAGCATCACCCCCATCTCGCGCTGGGGGAAGCGCTGAGCATACTGCAGGATCGGCCCGTAGGCGGCGGCCCCGTCTCCGCTCTCCTTGGCGCGGATGGCCCGTCCGACCAGGGCGGCGGCCACCGCGTACTGGAGGTCGATCTCGTCCGGCACCGGGACTTCGTTGCCGGCCAGGATGTCGTCCAGGTCGGGCATCCGATCCAGGCTGTTGACGAAGGCGTTGAGTTCGATACCGGCGGCCGGGCCTACGCAGCCCTGCAGGCTGCCTTGCAGGAGTTCCGGGTGGTCGCCGAACTTCTGCAATGCCCGGTGAGCGAACTCCCAGGAGCGCGGCGACGGGAAAGCAACCGGGTTGTGCGCCGGGTCGAAGTCGAACAGCAATTCGGGGCGAAAGCGCAGAAACGCGATCACTCGTTCGTCGATTTCGTTTTTGTAGGCCCAGGCCACCCAGTCGTCGAGGTTGGTGTCGACCTCGAAGTGGGAGAAGCGGTTGGCCAGGGGCGCCGGCATGGTGTAGGTGACGCCGCGGTCGCCTTGGCGATTGCCGGCGGCGAAAATGGCCCAGCCTTCGGGCACCTCATAGGCGCCCAGGCGGCGGTCCAGGATTAATTGATAGGCGGCGGCGGAGACCGCCGGCGGCGCCGATGTGATTTCGTCCAGGAACAGGATGCCGGCTCGTCCGTGCCGCTCCGTATTCGGCAGCATTGCGGGAACCGCCCACTCCACGTGCTCGCCGACCCGAAACGGGATGCCCCGCAGGTCGCTGGGTTCCATTTGGGACAGACGTATATCGGTTACCGGTACCTGGTGATGCGCGGCTATCTGGGCCACCATCTCCGACTTGCCCACTCCCGGTGGGCCCCACATCATTACCGGGGTGTGGTGACCGCTCTGGGTGCTGTTGAACTCGCGGTCAAGAATCGTCATTAGCTGGGCGGGACGCATACTGGCTCCAAATACTACGCAGAGATTTTAGGATCGGGTTGTCGCATTGTACCCGGGAAGGGGGTCCGCGATCCTGTGTGGACGGCGGTTCCGCAGCGCCTGTTTCCGCCGCTTCGCTACGGTTCGCCGCAATATTTCCTAAGTATGTGTGCGCCCTGTAAACATCAACCCGGTTCGGTCTTTATTCGCCCGGTGCGGACGAGGTGGATTCCGGTGCTGGGTGAATTCGTTATGGCGGGCAGGGTTGAAACCGGGTATGCTACGCGCCCTGCATTTCGCGGGCCCGGTAGTTTCGGGGCCGCGGGGCGCTTTGCCGAGGGGTGCCCGGCGGGAGACGCCGAGAGCCCTGAGATTTCCTCGCTGCCCGGGTGATTGCCGGTTCCAGGGTTGCCGCTAAAAGCCGACCTATGGGACAATAACTGGGATAAGCTATCAACTGGTTGAATTTCGGAGACTGTAATTATGGACCAGACCTACTACGATGCCGTCACCAAGATGGAGCAGATGGGTGTCGACGACGAATACATCCAGGGTTGGCAGGCTGGCTATCTAATGAACCCGAAGCGCGAAGAGCAGCGGGTGACGGAGGCCTACGAGGCCGGTTACGGTGATGGCGAGGAAAAATCCACCGACAACTTCGGCGACTGGGTAAAGGACTGAGTCCAGTCCCACCGAGCTTCCCTGGAGAAAGGCGGGTTCTACCCGCTTTTCTTTTTTTGCCCGCTGAACCACGCGGCCCTTGGTTTTGTTGCACCGCGGCTCTCGGACAGGCGGTTTGATTTCGCCCCCCATGAAAATTTCTGGGGCGGTTGACGATCGCTAGGCCTCCCCCGCAAGACCTACTCAAACAGGTCCAATGTCGCGCGGCGCAAGCGGTTGGCCACCTCTGGACCGTCCCGGTCCATCACCTGATCGATCACCCAGCGGTTCTCTCGCCGCTCCCCCATCATGCCCTGGATCTCGTAGCCGAGATGGCGCAAAAAGGGGTAGCTCGGGCCGTCTTCGTTGAACCCGAGCTCGGCATATTCGCCGCTGCGCTGGTTCAGGCCTTCGATGAAAGGCTTACCGTAGTCTCCGGGGCCCAGTAGTTCCTCAGCGTTCTCTTGCATGTGACCGGCCAGGCGCAGGGCCAGCTGGGTAATCAAGGTGCGTCTCTGCTCCGGGTCCAGCATCTCGTGGGTGATGCGGTCCACCAATTGGATCTCGAAGTAGAGGTATTCCGAGATCACGCCGATGCGTTGGCGGTCCGACTCGTAGACGAAGTCCTCGCCGTGAAGCGTGATCGCCTTGTCCAGGGCGATGCGCCAGGCGATGAACGCGAGCGCGCCGCCTATCTCCGCCAGCGAGCGCTCGGCCCCGTCGTCGTGCCAGCGGCTCTTGATTCGCAGTGCCAATACTTGCTCCTCCTGTGGGTTTGAGTAGTCGCCGGTGCGGGCTTGGCAGCTGCGCGGCCGGCGTGCTAATCTGTCGCTTAATACTTAGTATTTTACTTGGGTATAGCCGGGTTGCATAGCCCGGGCAGGGGGCGGCAGGATGCAGGTAGCGGATTTGAAGCAGCGTGTTCAGCACAATTGCGACGTGGCGGACGCCCGGCACGGCGCCGAATTCACGCTCTGCACCTACTTGATGAAAATGCGGGAATACTACCGCTGGGAGCAAGGGCTGCCGTTTTCCGCCCACTTGCCCAAGCAGGCTGTGGGCGACTGGCTCAGTGTCCGCGAGCAGCGTTGGGATGACTTGGCCGAAGCCGAGTATGCGGAGCTCGCAATCGCCGGCCGCTGCTACGACCCGTTCGATGCCGAAGGCATCAATCGGGCGCTTTCTCCACGCGGGTTGGTCTACAGTGGCGGGCTCGGTCACGGCGGCAATGCACATTTCTTTCTCGCGGAGCTAGAGCGCAGCGAGGAACTCGACGGTTTCTCAGTCTACGTGGCTGGGCGAGAGCTGGCTCGGGACCTGGCCGCGCCTCCGGCCATGATGCGTGAGGGGCGGGTCTTCGTGCGCCGTGAATCCCTGCGTCGTCTGCTGTGGGAAAAGCTCGAAAGCTGGCGCTGGAGTCGACCCGACAACGCCTTGGGCCGGGCCTTTGCTTGCTACGACTTCGAGGGCGCCCTGGAGCAGTCCCTGGAGCGCATGACCGATACCGAGTTGGAGATGGTGCTGCTGCACGAGATCGGCGAGTTCCATGCCGGCCTCGCCCTGGGGGACGGCTGGAATCGCATGCTGTTGGCGTTTGCCCACACCCCGCTGGAGTTGATGCTGCGGGCGGTGCGCGACCACCTGGCCGACTGCCTGTCGACCCTGCCGGCGCTGCTGGAGCAGGGGCGGCCGGAGTCCCTGCACTTTTATATCGGCAATCTCAGCCATATGCGGCGCGAAATCTTCCCCAGCCTGGAATCGGCCTACCGAGGCTGGCTGGCGAGCCGAGACCTGGAGCCCCTGCGGGCCCTGGCGCGCCAGGGCAGGGAGCACTGGGAGGGGCTGGCTGGCCAGTTGTTGGCGCTCTGGGAGCGGCGTGGCGACGACGCCCTGGAACCGGCCCAGGGCCTGGTGCGCTCGCGCTACCTGTAACCGCTCTGGTTGAGGGTGCCACGCACCTCTGGGCCGGGCCCCTGCGGCGAGTGCCTTAGAAGGTCGCCCCGTCCCATCCCCAGAGGTGGCGGGCGGCACCTGAGAATTCGATGTAGACCCGTTCCGGAGCGATGCCGAGTTGGGCCTGCATCAGCCCGCAGAGAGCGGCGCTGAAGTCGCGGGTGCGGTCCTCAGGCAGGCCGATGCTCTTGAGTTCCAGGTAGGCCAGCGGGGCGCCGTCGCCGGCGAACAGCATCGGACGCCCGGGGTCCAGGCTCACCATCACGTAGCGCTCGGGCTTGCCGAGCATTTTGGCGACAGCGGCGGAGATCTCGCGCAGTGCCTGGTCTTGGTTCGCCGGGGCGGGCTGGTTGGTTTTTATGCTGAGCAGGGGCATGGGCTATCTCCTTAACGGGGGTGAACGCAATGCTGGACCAATCATAGCCGGCTCGGCTGGCGCTGCAATGCCGATCGGCCGTCCCTCCGGCTTGACCTGGAGCGGAAATATTAGTAGGTTGCCCGGTTCCGATATTGGTTCTGAAAAGTCCCGGGGCGACTACGGGCCGATCCCGACCGAACCAAGGGGCTAATCCCGATGAACCAATTGCGCTGGAGGTGGCTGACGTGGAATTGAGTGGGGCCGAAATCGTCGTTCAGTGTCTGCGGGACGAGGGAGTCGAATTTGTATTCGGCTACCCCGGCGGGTCTGTTCTGCATATCTACGACGCGCTGTTCCAGCAGCAAGAGGTACAGCACATCCTGGTGCGTCACGAGCAGGGGGCGACCCATGCCGCCGACGGCTATGCCCGGGCCACCGGGAAGCCCGGCGTTTGTCTGGTTACCTCGGGGCCTGGGGCGACCAATGCGGTCACCGGCATCGCCACCGCCCACCTGGATTCGATCCCCCTGGTGGTGCTGACCGGTCAGGTCCCGACCCCTGTGATCGGCAGCGATGCCTTCCAGGAGGTGGATACGGTGGGCATCACCCGCCCCTGCGTCAAGCACAACTTCCTGGTCAAGGACGTGCGTGACCTGGCCGTGACCATGAAGAAGGCGTTCTATATCGCCACCTCCGGGCGTCCCGGTCCGGTGGTGGTGGACATCCCCAAGGACGTCACCGACCCCAATGTCAAGATCCCCTACGAATACCCGAAGCGGATCGAGATGCGCTCCTACAATCCGGTTACCAAGGGGCACATGCTGCAGATCAAGCGGGCGGTGGACCTGATGCGCAAAGCCGAGCGGCCGGTGCTGTACACCGGTGGCGGGGTGGTGCTGGGGGGCGCCAGCGAAGAACTCACCGAGTTGGTGCGCGCCACCGGCTTCCCGATCACCAGCACCCTGATGGGGCTCGGAGCCTATCCGTCGAGCGACCGGCAGTTCCTCGGCATGCTCGGCATGCATGGTACCTATGAGGCGAATATGGCGATGCACGAGACCGACGTGCTGATCGCCATCGGCGCCCGCTTCGACGACCGGGTCACCGGCAATGTCAAGCACTTCTGCCCGAATGCCACCATCATCCACATCGACGTCGACCCGGCCTCGATCTCCAAGAACGTGCGCGTCGACGTGCCCATCGTCGGGCCGGTCAAGAGCGTGCTCAAGGACATGCTCAAGCTGCTTTCTTCCAAGGCCGGCGACGGGGCCGCGAACATCGATCCCTGGTGGGACCAGATCCGCAAGTGGCGCGGCATGAATTGCCTCAAGTACGACCGCCACAGCGAGCTGATCAAGCCCCAGTTTGCGATCGAGACCCTGCACCAGGTAACCAAGGGGGATGCCTTCGTCACCTCGGATGTCGGCCAGCATCAGATGTTCGCCGCCCAGTTCTACGGCTTCGACAAGCCGCGGCGTTGGATCAATTCCGGCGGCCTGGGCACCATGGGTTTCGGCCTGCCTGCGGCGATGGGCGTCAAGCTGGCCTATCCTGACGCCGATGTGGCCTGTGTCACCGGCGAGGCCTCGATACAGATGTGTATCCAGGAATTGGCGACCTGCAAGCAATACGGGTTGCCGGTCAAGATCATCCTGCTCAACAACGGCTACATGGGCATGGTTCGGCAGTGGCAGGAGTTCTTCTACGAGAGCCGCTATTCCCACTCCTATGTCGATGCCCTGCCGGACTTCGTCAAACTGGCGGAGAGTTTCGGCCACGTCGGCATGAAGGTGGACAAGCCCGGCGACCTGGAGGCGGCCATGCGCGAGGCTTTCTCGATGAAAGACCGCCTGGTGTTCATGGACGTGGTCGTGGACCCGGCGGAGAACGTCTACCCAATGATAGAGATGGGCAAGGGCCACCACGAGATGTACCTGTCCCCGGTAACGGAGCTGGCCTGAGCATGAGACACATAATTTCCATCCTGCTGGAGAACGAGTCCGGGGCCTTGTCGCGGGTGGCTGGCCTGTTCTCCGCCCGCGGCTACAATATCGAGTCCCTGACGGTCGCCCCCACCGAGGACCCCACCTTGTCGCGCATGACCTTGGTCACCGTCGGTAGCGAGGAAATCGTCGAGCAGATCACCAAGCAGCTCAACAAGCTGGTGGATGTGGTCAAACTGCTGGACCTTTCCGAGCGTGAGCACATCGAGCGGGAGATGATGATGGTCAAGGTCAAGGCTGAGAAGGCCGGGCGCGAGGAGGTCAAGCGCCTGGCGGACATCTTCCGGGCCAAGATCATCGACGTCACCGATGTCAGTTACGTAGTCGAGCTGACCGGCTCCGCCAACAAACTGGATGCCTTCCTGCGGACCCTGAGCGAGGACCTGATCGTCGAGATGGTGCGCTCCGGGCCCTCCGGCATCGCCCGCGGCCCCAAGGGCCTGGGCCTCTGAGTCCGCGCGCTCCAGCAACCGAATTCAACCCAGTTAACGAACAAGAGCAAGCAGCCATGGCACTGAACATTTACTACGATAAAGACGCGGACCTGTCCCTGATCCAGAGCAAGAAGGTCACCATTATCGGATATGGCTCCCAGGGCCACGCCCACGCCAATAATCTCAAGGAGTCGGGGGTGCAGGTCACCGTCGGTCTGCGTGCCGGCTCCGCTTCCGCCGTCAAGGCCGAGGCCGCCGGCCTTGACGTTCAGCCGATCGAGAAGGCGGCCCACGACGCCGATGTGGTCATGATTCTGGCCCCGGACGAGCATCAGGCCCGCCTCTATCGCGACCTGATAGAACCCAATATCAAGCAGGGCGCAGCCCTGGCCTTCGCGCACGGCTTCAATATCCACTTCGAACAGATCGTGCCTCGCGAGGACCTGGACGTGATCATGGTCGCCCCTAAGGGTCCGGGCCACCTGGTGCGCTCCACCTACACCCAAGGCGGCGGCGTGCCGAGCTTGATCGCGGTCTACCAGGACGCCTCCGGCCAGGCCAAGGATTTGGCCCTGTCCTACGCCTCCGCCAACGGCGGCGGCCGTGCCGGGGTGATCGAGACCAGCTTCCGGGAAGAGACCGAGACCGACCTGTTCGGCGAGCAGGCAGTGCTCTGCGGCGGTGCTACCGCTCTGGTGCAGGCCGGTTTCGAGACGCTGGTAGAGGCCGGTTACGCCCCCGAGATGGCCTACTTCGAGTGTCTGCATGAGCTCAAGCTGATCGTCGATCTGATGTACGAGGGTGGTATCGCCAATATGCGTTACTCGATCTCCAATACCGCCGAATACGGCGATCTGACCCGCGGCCCGCGCGTAATCAACGCCGAGACCAAGGCCGAGATGGGCCGCATCCTGGGCGAGATCCAGAACGGCGAGTTTGCCCGTGAGTTCATCCAGGAGAACCTAGCCGGTCAGGCCACCCTCAAGGCCAAGCGGCGCATCGGCCGCGAGCACCAGATCGAAGAGGTCGGAGGCCGCCTGCGCGACATGATGCCCTGGATCAAAGCCAACAAGATCGTCGACAAGAGCCGCAACTGAACGGGACCGGAGACCGGGCGGCTTAGGCCGCCCGATTTGTTTGCGGCGCCGTCGGAAAAGGTAAGAGCCATGACTGAGCAGGAGTCACCGGAGGCTGTACGCAAGCGGCGGCGCGGTATCTACCTGCTGCCCAACCTGTTCACCACCGCCACGCTGTTTTCCGGCTTCTACGCCGTTGTGGCGGCGGCCAGCGGCCGTTTTGAGGCCGCCGCAGTGGCCATCTTCGTGGCCATGATCATGGATACCCTGGACGGGCGGGTGGCTCGCCTGACCCACACCCAGAGCGACTTCGGGGCCGAGTACGATAGCCTCTCGGACATGGTGGCCTTCGGTCTGGGGCCGTCTCTGGTGATGTTCCACTGGGCCCTGTCCGGGCTCGGCAAGGTGGGTTGGATGGCGGCTTTCGTCTTCGCCGCCGGGACCGCGCTGCGCCTGGCCCGCTTCAATACCCAGATCGGTATCGCCGACAAGCGTTACTTCCAGGGCCTGCCCAGCCCCTCGGCGGCGGCGATCATTGCCGGCAGCGTCTGGGTCGGCGTTGACTATGGGCTGGTGGGCACTGACCTGGCCTGGCCCGCCAGCGTACTGATCACCCTGGTCGGCCTGCTGATGGTGAGCAACTTCCGCTACCACAGCTTCAAGCAGATCGATTTCCAGGGCCGTATCCCGTTCATTGTCGCGGTGGTGTTGATGCTGGGCCTGGCGGTGGTGTTCATGCAGCCGCCGCTGGTGCTGTTTCTCGGCTTTCTGATCTATGCTCTGTCCGGGCCTGTGCTGACCCTGGTCTACCTGCGCAAGCGTCGCGCCAAAGTCCGTCAGCGTGGCGGCAACTCGGAGGCAGGGTCGTGACAGCCGGGTGGCTATTGGCAAGCGTTCCGGCATGCGCTATATTCGGATCATAACTGAGCGCCCAATCGTAATGATTCTTCGTCACGCAAAGAGCCAATTTCCCAGCCTCCGTTACCGGAGCGCCGGCTATTTGCGCCTGCCCCTGCCTGCCGCGCTATCCGATCAGTTTCTGCTGCTGCCCTGAGGGGCATCTACTCTACAGGCCCCGGCGGGGGCAAAAACACGCACCCCGAGCAACCACCGAATTCCCAGTATCCCTGGTCCTGGCCGACCCTAACGCCGGAACCCGGGTGGAGCAAAACCATGCATAGCGACCGATTGATCATTTTCGATACCACCTTGCGCGACGGCGAGCAGAGCCCGGGCGCCTCCATGAACAAAGACGAGAAGGTTCGCATCGCCAAGGCCCTGGAGCGGATGCGCGTGGATGTTATCGAGGCCGGCTTCCCGATCGCCAGCCAGGGTGACTTCGAGGCGGTGCAGGCGGTGGCGCGCAGCGTGCGAGAAAGCACCGTGTGCGGTCTGGCCAGGGCCCTGGACACGGACATCGACCGCGCCGGCGACGCACTCGGTGAGGCAGCTTCCAAACGCATCCACACCTTTATCGCCACTTCGCCGATCCACATGAAGATGAAGCTGCGCATGCAGCCGGATCAGGTGGTGGAGCAGGCGGTGCGTGCGGTCAAGCGGGCCCGGCGTTATACCGATGACGTGGAGTTCTCCCCGGAGGACGCCGGACGCTCGGAGCCGGACTTCCTGTGCCGCGTGTTGGAGGCGGTGATTGACGCCGGCGCCCGCACGCTGAACATCCCGGATACCGTGGGTTACAGCACGCCGCATGAGTTCGGGCAGCTGATTCGCGATCTCATCGAGCGTATCCCCAACTCGGATCAAGCGGTGTTCTCGGTGCACTGCCACAACGATCTTGGGCTCGCCGTGGCCAACTCCTTGGCCGCGGTGCGCAATGGCGCGCGCCAGGTCGAGTGCACCATCAACGGCCTCGGCGAGCGGGCCGGCAATGCGGCCCTGGAAGAGGTAGTGATGGCGGTGCGCACCCGCCAGGGCCTGTTCGGTTGCGACACCGGATCTGGACACCACCCAGATCGTCAACTGCTCGCGCCTGGTCTCCGGCATTACCGGCTTTCCGGTGCAGCCCAATAAGGCCATCGTCGGCGCCAATGCCTTCGCCCACGAGTCCGGCATTCACCAGGACGGCGTGCTCAAGAGCCGCGAGACCTACGAGATCATGCGCGCCCAGGACGTGGGATGGAGCGAGAACCGCATGGTGTTGGGAAAGCACTCCGGGCGCAATGCGTTCCGCGCCCGGCTCAAGGACCTGGGCATCGAGTTCGACGTCGAGGAAGAACTCAACGCCGCCTTTTTCCGCTTCAAGGACCTGGCGGACAAGAAACACGAGATTTTCGACGAGGACCTCCAGGCCCTGGTCACGGACACCGCCACCGAGGCCGAGAACGAGCGGGTCAAGCTGGTCTCTCTGAAAGTTTGCTCAGAGACCGGCGAGACCCCCAAGGCCGACTTGGTGATCGCCGTGGATGGCGGCGAGCAGGCCGGGACCGCTTTTGGCAGCGGGCCGGTGGATGCCGTCGTTCAAGGCCATCGAGAACATTGTCGACAGCGGCTCGGAGCTCCAGCTGTACTCGGTCAACAATATCACCAGTGGCACCGATGCCCAGGGCGAGGTCACCGTACGGCTGGAGAAGGGCGGGCGCATCGTCAATGGCCAAGGGGCGGACACCGACATCGTCATCGCCTCCGCCAAGGCCTATCTGAATGCGGTGAACAAGATCCTCCGGCCTCTGGAGCGGGCCCACCCTCAGGGCGGCGACGTCTGAGCCGGGACGGGGACCGCGCGCGGATGGACGAGCAGCGCCGGCTCGAGTATCTGCAGGCCATGGGCGTCCAGGTCTGGTGCCGGCGCGGGCAGGGTGTGGCGACGCCGGTTTCCGAAACGGAAGCTGACGTACCGATTGCCGAGGCGGCGTCGCAGTGCGGGGCGGTGGAAGCTTCGGCACCAGCCGTCCGGTCAGCCCTCGCCCCGCACCAACCGACAGGCGCCGATCACGTCGGCGGCCTGGGCTGGGCGCAACTGCGTCAGCAGGTGGTCGCCTGCCGCGCCTGCGGCTTGCACCAGACCCGCACCCAAACCGTGTTCGGGGTGGGCGCTAAAGATGCCGACCTGTTGATCATCGGCGAGGCCCCCGGGGCCGATGAGGACCGCCAGGGTGAGCCCTTTGTCGGCCGTGCCGGACAGTTGCTCAACGCCATGCTGCTGGCTATAGGTCTGCGCAGGGAGCAGGTCTATATCGCCAATATCCTCAAGTGCCGTCCCCCGGGCAACCGCGATCCCCAGGCCGAAGAGGCCCTGCGCTGCTGGCCCTTTCTGCAACGCCAACTGGAGCTGCTGGCGCCAAAGGCAATCCTGGCCGTGGGCCGCATCTCGGCCCAGAACCTGCTGCACACCCACGAGACCATCGGCCGCCTGCGCGGGCGTGTGCACCGCTTCGGCTCTAGCGATACCCCCCTGGTGGCGACCTATCATCCGGCCTATCTGCTGCGCTCCCCCGAGCAGAAGGCCCGCAGCTGGCAGGATCTGCAGTTGCTGCTGGGCTGCCTGCGGGGCGATGTCCGGTGAGCGCCATTCTGCGGGATCCCCAACTGCGCCTGCGCAGCATGACCGCGCCCGATCTGGAGGCGGTTTCCGCTATCGAGGCACGGGCCTACCCCTTTCCCTGGAGCCTCGGCATCTTTCGCGACTGCCTGCGGGTTGGCTACCGCTGCTGGCTCTACGAGCACGGCGAGCGCATTGTCGGCTATGCGATCATGAGTCTGGCGGTGGGCGAGTCCCACATCCTGAATCTGTGCATCGATCCCGATTACCAGGGGCAGGGCCTCGGTCGTCGCCTGTTGCGGCGCTTGCTCAATCTGGCCCGGGAGGGGGGGGCGGATACGGTGTTCCTGGAGGTGCGCCCGTCCAACCCCGGCGCCATGGCCTTGTACCTTTCCGAAGGATTCAACGAGATCGGACGCCGCCCAGGCTACTATCCGGCCGCCGACGGGCGGGAGGATGCCCTGGTGCTCGCCGCTGCGTTATAATCAAAGAGTTTACTCGCTCTTGGTTACACCATGTCAGAACTGCTGAACCAGCTCAAACGGCGCCGCACCTTCGCCATCATCTCTCATCCGGACGCGGGCAAGACCACGCTGACCGAAAAGCTGCTGCTCTACGGGGGCGCGATCCAGATGGCGGGCACCGTCAAGGGCCGCAAGGCGGCCCGTCACGCCACTTCCGACTGGATGGAGCTGGAAAAGGAGCGCGGCATATCGGTGACCTCCTCGGTGATGCAGTTTCCCTATGGCGACGCCATCGTCAACCTGCTCGATACCCCCGGCCATGAGGATTTTTCGGAAGACACCTACCGCACCCTGACGGCGGTGGACTCGGCGCTGATGGTGATCGACGTCGCCAAGGGCGTGGAGGCCCGCACCATCAAGCTGATGGAGGTGTGTCGCCTGCGAGATACCCCGATCCTTACCTTCGTCAACAAGCTCGACCGGGAGGGCCGCGACCCGATGGAGATCCTGGACGAGGTGGAGGCGGTGCTCAAGATCGACTGTGCCCCTATCACCTGGCCGATCGGTATGGGTAAGCGCTTCAAAGGCGTCTATGACCTGCGCAACGATACCACCTACCTTTATTCCCCCACTCACGGCGGCAAGATCCAGCAAGGCGAACTGGTGGTGGGTCTGGACAACCCGCGCTTGGACGAGGTGGTGGGCGGCCAGGCCGACGAGCTGCGCGAGGAGGTGGAACTGGTGCGGGGTGCCAGCCATAAGTTGGATCTGGGCGCCTACGCCCGGGGCGAGCTGACGCCGGTCTCCTTCGGTTCGGCGATCAATAACTTCGGGGTCAAGGAGCTGCTCGACGCCTTCGTCGATTATGCCCCACCGCCCCTGGCCCGGGTTACCCAGGAGCGTCGGGTGGCACCGGACGAGGACAAGTTCAGCGGCTTTATTTTCAAGATCCAGGCCAATATGGACCCGGCGCACCGCGACCGGGTCGCCTTCATGCGGGTCTGCTCCGGCAGCTACCGCAAGGGCATGAAGATGCGCCATGTGCGCCTGGGCAAGACGGTGCAGATCAGCAATGCCATCACCTTCCAGGCCGACGAGCGCCGTCATGTGGAGGAGGCCTGGCCCGGGGACATCATCGGCCTGCACAATCACGGAACCATCCAGATCGGAGACACCTTCACCGAGGGCGAGGCGCTCAAGTACGAGGGCATCCCTTATTTCGCCCCCGAGTTGTTTCGGCGCGTGGTGCTCAAGGATCCGCTGCGCATGAAGGCCCTGCACAAGGGAGTGCAGCAGCTGTGCGAGGAGGGTGCGACTCAGTTGTTCCGCCCGCTGCGCAATAACGAACTGATTCTGGGAGCCGTAGGCATCCTGCAGTTCGATGTCGCCGTGCACCGTCTGAAGGACGAATACAATGTCGAGGCCATCGTCGAGCCGGTTCAGGTCGCGACCGCGCGCTGGATCGAGTGCGACGACGACAAGATGCTGGAACGCTTCCGCGAGCGGGCCCACGACAACCTGGCGGAAGACGGCGACGGCCAGCTGGTCTACCTGGCCGGCACCCGGGTCAATCTGGACCTGGCCGAGGAGCGCTGGCCGGACGTCCGCTTCCAGGCCACCCGGGAGCTGTGAGCCCTGGGGGTCGTAAAATAGCACCCTTTCACCCAATCCCAATCGCCACGGAGAACCCACCCATGGAAACTTCCGCCATCGAGCAGCTTATTTCCGCCGGACTTACGGGCTGCCAGGTTCAGGTCAGCGGCGACGGCAGCCATTTCGAAGCGGTGGTGATCGACCCCGCGTTCGCCGGCAAGAGCCTGCTGCAGAAGCAGCGCCTGGTAATGGACACGGTTCGGGAGCAGATCGCCAGCGGAGCGCTGCACGCGCTGTCGATCAAGACCTATACCCCGGAGGAGTGGGCTGCCCAAAACGGTTGATTCGGCGGCTGATCGAATCTTAACCGGCCTGGCGCCGCAGGCGCCGGGGAGGGCGATTTCTGGGTTGGCGTATATCCACGGCTCGCGTCAGGTTGTAAACCGCCAGTACGGGTACATAATTAATATGGGATACAAAAAGAAACTTCGGGTGGTAGCCCGCAAAGGAGGCAAAAGATGTTTCTCAAAGAGAGCGCAAGCGGCAAGCTGGTCGAGGTGTTAAGCCTGAACGACCTGTTCAACCCCAACCACGGTGAGCTGGTGGGGCGCTACAACGCCGGCGAAGAATTGCAGGACGCCGAGAAGTTCAGCAAGGCCGGGTTGGAGTTTCTGTCCGGCGAGGCGCTACCCAAGTGCTGGGTCGACGTCCATTACCGAGACGCTGAGATCCGGCGCTGATTCGCGCGGATATTCTCCCGGCGATCGCCCCCTCGGTATAGAACCGGTGGGGCCGAGGCCGGATGTGCAGTGCGAGGGCCGTAGCCAGTTGCTATCCGAGTGAAATCCAAGCCAGGCGCAGCACACCCTACGGGAACTGCGTTGCGGGCGGATCCCGGATTTCTTTCCGGGCGCTATACCCCGGTAACAGGTTCAGGCAGGCACGCTTATTTTCTAGCGGCGGGGCCCAGGTGATCGGTTTCCTAGCCTGCGGCGACCGGGATCTTGCCGATGCGCAGGCGCCATTCCCGGGGGCCGGTGTTGTGAACCGATTCGCCGCGGCTGTCCACCGCCACGGTGACCGGCATATCCACCACCTCGAACTCGCGGATCGCCTCCATACCGAGATCCTCGAAGGCCAGGATGCGGGCAGAGCGAATTGCCTGGGCCACCAGGTAGGCGGCCCCTCCCACTGCCATCAGGTAAACCGCGCCATGCTTGCGGATAGACTCAATCGCATCGGGGCCACGTTCCGCCTTGCCGACCATGCCGATCAGCCCGGTTTCGCCCAGCATCATCTCGGTGAACTTGTCCATGCGGGTGGCGGTGGTAGGGCCGGCGGGGCCCACCACCTCGTCTCGCACCGGGTCCACTGGGCCCACGTAATAGATGAAGCGGTTTCGGAAGTCGACACCTTCCGGCAGGGCTTCGCCCCGGGCCAGCAAGTCGGCGATGCGCTTGTGGGCGGCGTCTCGGCCGGTTAGCAGCTTGCCGCTGAGCAGCAGGCGTTCGCCGGGTTGCCAGCCGGCGATTTCCTCGCGGCTTACACGATCGAGGTCGACCCGGCGGGCGTCCAAGCCGGCCTCCCAAGTGACCGCCGGCCAGTCTTCGAGCCGCGGCGGTTCCAATCGGGCCGGCCCGCTGCCGTCGAGTTCGAACTCCAGGTGGCGGGTGGCGGCGCAATTGGGTATCAGGGCCACCGGCAGGGACGCGGCGTGGGTGGGAAAGTCCCGCAGCTTCACATCCAGCACCGTAGTAAGGCCGCCCAGGCCCTGGGCGCCTATGCCCAAGGCATTGACCTTGTCGTAGAGTTCCAGGCGCAGTTCCTCGGCTCGGTTGGCGGGGCCCCGGGCCTGCAGTTCCTGGATGTCGATGGGTTCCATAAGTGACTCTTTGGCCAGCAACATGGCCTTCTCGGCGCTGCCGCCTACGCCGATGCCGAGGATGCCCGGCGGGCACCAGCCGGCCCCCAGTGTCGGCACTGTCTCGAGTACCCAGTCCACCAGGCTGGCGCTGGGGTTGAGCACGCTGAAGCGCGCCTTGTTTTCGGAGCCGCCGCCCTTGGCCGCCAGGCTTACCTCCACCCGGTCGCCGGGCACCAGCTCGGTATGCAGTACCGCAGGGGTATTGTCCCCGGTATTGGCACGCGCCCCCAGGGGATCGCTGACCATCGATGCCCGCAGGATGTTGTCCGGGTGGGTATAGGCCCGGCGCACACCTTCATTGACCAGATCGGCAAGCCCCCGGTCGCTGTCCCAGCGCACCTGCATACCGACCTTGACGAATACCACCACCAGTCCGGTGTCCTGGCAGATCGGCCGATGGCCTTCGGCGCACATGCGGGAGTTGACCAGGATCTGCGCCATGGCGTCCTTGGCCGCCGGCGATTGCTCTCGCTCCCAGGCGCGGCCCAAAGCCTGGATATAGTCCTTAGGGTGGTAGTAGGAGATGTACTGCAGGGCATCGGCGATGCTCTGGATGAAGTCTTCCGATCGAATGGTGGTCATGGGCTCGTACAGGGCTGAGGACTGAGGACTGAGGGACTGAGTGGTGAGCCCTCTTGCTCCTCACCCCCCGATCCTCACCGCGTAGCTAGACTTGCAGCAGCAGGCGTGCCGGGTCTTCCAGCATCTGCTTGATGGTGACCAGGAACTGGATTGCTTCGCGGCCGTCGATAATGCGGTGATCATAGGACAGGGCCAGATACATCATGGGGCGTACCGCGATCTGGCCGTCCACCACCATCGGGCGCTGCTGGATGGCGTGCATGCCTAGGATGGCGCTTTGGGGCGGGTTGAGGATCGGGGTCGACAGCATCGAGCCGAACACCCCGCCGTTGGTGATGGAGAAGGTACCGCCGCTGAGGTCCTCATAGGACAGTTTGCCGCCCTGGGCCTTGGCAGCGAACTCGCCGATTGCCTTTTCGATCTCGGCGAAACTGAGGCGGTCGCACTCCCGCAGGATGGGTACCACCAAACCTCTCGGCGAGCCGATGGCGATGCCGATGTCGTAGTAACCGTGATAGATGATGTCCTGCCCGTCTACCGAGGCATTGACTACCGGGAAGCGCTTGAGTGCCTCGACGGAGGCCTTGACGAAGAAGGACATGTAGCCGAGCCGGGTTTCGTGGGACTGTTCGAAAGACTCGCGGTGGCGTTTGCGCAGATCGTTCACCGCTTGCAGGTCGACTTCGTTGAAGGTGGTGAGAATGGCCGCCGATTGCTGGGCCTGGATCAGGCGTTCGGCCACCCGGGCGCGCAGCCGGGTCATTGGAACCCGCTGTTCCGGGCGGTCATTCCCACTCAAACCTTGGAGGGGCTCCAGGCCGGCCGCTAGTTGGCCGGCATCAACGTCCTCGCTGGGCTGCTCTTTTTCTCGAGCATCCAGGTAGTTCATGACATCCGCTTTGAGGATGCGGCCATCCTTGCCGCTGCCCTCGATTTGGCGCGGGTCCAGGTCGAGCTCTTTGACCAGGCGCCGCACCGCCGGGGTCAGCACTGGTTCGGCATCGCCGGAGCTGGATTCTGCCGCCGGGGCGGTAGTTGCCTTGGCGGGTTTGGGCTTGTCCTTGGTCTTGGGCTCCGCAGCTGGAGCGGCGGGTGCCGTCGTCGCCCGCTCGTCGAGCAAACCCAGCACCTGACCCGCTTCCACCGTCGCGCCTTCCTCAAAGTGGATTTTGCGCAGTATCCCGGACTTGGGTGCCGGCACCTCCAACACCACTTTGTCGGTTTCCAGATCCACCAGGTTTTCGTCCTGTTTTACCGACTCCCCCGCTTGTTTGTGCCAGGTTAGAACGGTGGCGTCGGCCACCGATTCCGGCAGCGCTGGGACCTGAATCTCGATGCTCATCTCGGGGTCCTTCGGTTCATAGACGGGTTGATATGACCGCTGAGCGCCTCGTCGATCAGCGTCTCTTGTTGCTGCACATGCAATTGATAGTAGCCCACCGCTGGGGCGGCGGCGGTGCCGCGGCCGACATAGTGAAGCCTGCGACCTTCGTCCAGTTGCACGTGGAAGCGATGCTTGATCTGGTCCCAGGCACCCTGATTCTGGGGTTCCTCCTGGCACCAGATCAGCCGTTCGGCGTTGGGGTAGCGGCGCATGGCGGCGTCGAAATCGGCTCGCGGGAAGGGGTACAGCTGCTCCAGGCGCAGGATCGCCACGTCTCGCAATCCGCGCGCTCGGCGTGCCTCCAGCAGTTCGTAGTAGACCTTGCCGGCGCACACGATCACACGCTCGACCTGTTCCGGATCCAGGTCGTCGATCTCGCTTAGCACGGTGTGGAAGCGGCCGGTGGCCAGTTCCTCCAGGCTGGAGGTCGCCAGGCGGTGGCGCAACAGGCTCTTAGGGCTCATTACCACCAAGGGAATACGCAGCGGACGCAGCATCTGGCGGCGCAACATGTGGAACACCTGGGCCGGGGTGCTGGGGATGCAGACCTGCATATTGTCCTGGGCGCAAAGCTGCATGAAACGCTCGATGCGCGCAGAGGAGTGCTCAGCTCCTTGGCCCTCGTAGCCATGGGGCAACAGCATCACCAGGCCACAGCGCAGCCCCCACTTGGCTCCGGCCGAGCTGATGAACTGGTCGACCACCACCTGGGCCACGTTTGCGAAGTCCCCGAACTGGGCCTCCCAGAGGGTTAGGGTGTGGGGCTCGGCGGTGGCGAAACCGTATTCGAATCCGAGCACCGCCTCCTCGGACAGGATTGAGTCGATGCAAATGAATCGCCCTTGCTTGGGGTGCAGATGCTCGAGCGGGGTGTGGCTTTGGCCATTGCGCTGGTTGTGCACCACCGCATGGCGATGGAAGAAGGTGCCGCGGCAGCTGTCCTGGCCCGAGAGGCGTACCGGGGTGCCTGCGTCCAACAGGCTGGCATAGGCCAGGTTCTCGGCGAAGCCCCAGTCCACCAACTGGTCGCCGCTGGCCATCTTGCGGCGCTCGGACCAGATCTTCGCCACCCGCGGGTGCACTTCGAAGTCCTCCGGCAGTTCGAGCAGTTGCTCACCCAGGGCCTTGAGTTTATCGATGGGTGTTCCGGTTTCCGTGGGGAAGGCCCAGGAAACATCCAAAAAGGGCCGCCAGTTGACGTGGAACGGGTGGTCCAGGGCGCAGAGCACCGGCCGCGACACCAGTTCGCCCTGTTCCAGGGATTCGCGGTAGTCCTCCACCATGGCGCTGGAGTCATCGGGCCCGATCACCCCTTCGGCGATCAGGCGCTCGGCGTAGATGGCCCGCACCGGACGGTGGCGGCGGATCTTCTTGTACATCTCCGGCTGGGTCACCGCCGGTTCGTCGGCCTCGTTGTGGCCCAGGCGACGGTAGCACATGAGGTCGATGATCACGTCCTTGCGGAAACGGATGCGGAAGTCCAGCGCCAGCCGGGTGACGAAGATTACCGCCTCCGGGTCGTCGCCGTTGACGTGGAAGATGGGCGCCTGGACCATCTTGGCCACGTCGGTGCAGTAGTGAGTGGAGCGGGTGTCGAGCGGGTTGCTGGTGGTGAATCCGATCTGGTTGTTGATCACCACGTGCACTGTGCCACCGGTGTTGTAGTTGCGGGTCTGGGAAAGGTTGAGGGTCTCCATGACCACGCCTTGGCCGGCGAACGCCGAGTCACCGTGGATCAGCAGCGGCAGCACCCGCTGGCCCAACTCGTCACGCCGGCGCAGTTGGCGAGCCCGCACCGACCCCTCGATGACCGGGCTGATGATCTCCAGGTGCGATGGGTTGAAGCCAAGGGCCAAGTGCAGAATGCCGCCCGGAGTCTCCACATCGGTGGAAAAGCCCATGTGGTACTTGACGTCGCCCGAGGAGCGCCGCGGGTCGGCCTTCTTCTTGCCTTCGAACTCTTCGAAGATCTCGGTCGGCGGTTTGCCCAGGATATTGGTCAACACGTTGAGCCGGCCCCGGTGTGCCATGCCGATGACGATCTCCTGCATACCCTTGCTGCCGGCGCGCTGGATCAGTTCGTCGAGCAAGGGGATCAGGGCCTCACCACCCTCCAGCGAGAAGCGTTTCTGGCCCACGTAGCGGGTGTGCAGGAACTTCTCGATGCCCTCGGCGGCGGTGAGCATGGTGAGCAGCCAGCGTTTGCCCTTGGGGCCGATCTCCGGGGCTGCCCGATAGCCCTCGGCGCGCTTCTGTATCCAGCGCTTCTGGGTAGTGTCGGTGATGTGCATGTATTCGAAGCCGATGGGGCCGCAATACACCTGTTCTACCAGGGCGATGATTTCGCCCAGCGTCATGCGGTCCGGGGCGTACAGCGAGCCGGTGTTGAACACCCGCGCCTGGTCCGCCTCAGACAAGCGATGGAACTCCGGACTGAGGTCCGGTACGGGCTCCGGGGGGCGCAGATTCAAGGGGTCGAGACGAGCCCTTTGGTGGCCGCGCACCCGGTAGGCGTTGATCAGCCGCAGCACGGCAGACTGCCGTTCGGCAGCGTCCGGAGACAGGGCGCCAGGGGCGGCCCCGGGGGCCGCCGGACCGCGCTCGCGGCCCAGCCGCAGGAAGTTCTCCCGCACCGGCCCGTGCGGCACCTCGTTGGCGGCCTCCCGGTGCAACTGTTCGAAACGTTCGCGCCAGGCGTCGTCGACGCTGGCAGGGTCCAGCAAAAAACGTTCGTAGAGGTCTTCGATAAAGGCGGCATTGCCGCCGAAAAAGGCCGAGGAGGATTTGAACAGTTCCAGTAGTGCGCTCATCGCGGCGGCCAGTCGACCCGATTGGTGGGGGAGGCAAAAGTTATTGTAGGATGTTAGCACATGGGGGAAATCCCGCAGACGAAGTCAAGCGGCGCCTGCTCGCTCGATGTTGCGGGCGCGAGCGACGACCGACAGGGGGATACCGAATGAATTTCTGCAGCAATTGCGGGGCTGCGGTCGAGGTGCAAGTGCCGGCGGGCGATGATCGCCCGCGCCATGTCTGCTCAAGTTGCCGAACTATCCACTATCAGAACCCTAAGATCGTCACCGGCTGCATCCCCGAGTGGGAGGATCGTATCCTGCTTTGCCGGCGCGCCATCGAGCCGCGCTGCGGCTATTGGACCCTGCCCGCCGGATTTATGGAAAATGGTGAGTCCACTCAGGACGGGGCGGTCCGGGAGACCTGGGAAGAGGCCAGCGCGCGGGTCGAGATCGGCGCCCTGTTCAGTCTGTTCAACTTGCCTCACATCGATCAAGTCTACCTGTTGTTCCGCGGCCGCCTGCAGGGCTTGGATTTCGGCCCCGGGGCCGAGAGCCTTGAGACCCGTCTGGTCAGCGAGGCGGAGATACCCTGGGACGAGATCGCATTTCCCACGATTCACAAAACCTTGGAGCTGTATTTCCGTGACCGCGCCGAGGGCCGCTTCCGCCTGCATAGCGGGGACATCGTGCGCATCTCCCAACAGCCGCGGCGCTATCGCATGACGTTGCGGCCCGAGGCCTGAGATCGTGAGCCTCGCCGCGCGCGCCGGCCCCCTGATTTGGCCGCTGATCTGTCTTCTGCTCGCTGCTTGCAGCCAGCCGATACCTCAGCTTTCACCGCTGGCGGAAGATGCCCGCCTGTTGGCCTTTGGCGATAGCCTGACCTACGGCAGCGGGGCCCCGAGCGGCCAGGGCTATCCGGAGCGGCTTGCGGTCCTCAGCGGCCGTAGCGTGATCAATGCCGGCAAGCCCGGGGAGTTGTCGGCCCAGGGCCTGGAGCGCCTGCCGGGGCTGTTGGACCTGCACCGGCCCCAGCTTTTGTTGCTCTGTCACGGCGGCAACGACCTGCTGCGCAAGCAACCGCCTGCCGGGATCGCCTCCAATCTGGAACGCATGGTCCGTCTCAGCCGCGAGCGCGGGGTCCCGGTCGTACTCCTCGCGGTTCCGCGCCCGGCCCTCCTGGGGCTTGAGAGCGCGGAACTCTACGGCCGTTTGGCCGAGGCCTTGCAACTGCCTATGGAGGCGGGGGTGATCGCGGAGGTGCTTTCCGATCCGGCCCTCAAGTCCGATCGAATCCACCCCAATGCCGAAGGCTACCGGCGCATGGCCGAAGCCGTTTTTCTATTGCTGCAGCGGGCCGGAGCCCTGCCCGAAACGGGCGATGAGTGAGCGATTCGCCGCGAGCGGCAGGAGCCGATCATTGCTAGGCGGCGGGTGCCGGTGGCTGCGGCTTGTCTGTTGCTGACCGCTCTAATTCGGAATTGATAGGAGATAGGATCGAGGCGCCGCTGGCGCTACCGGCACGGCAGCCGTGTGGAGCGGAAATACGGGGTAGGGTACTGAACCCTGGAGCAGCGGCGGGGAGAGACCCGCTGCCCCAGGGGCCTTGTTGCTCAGCCGCGTGGTGGGCTGGCAGGGTCGGGACGTCTATTCCACGACGATCGGATCTGTTACCAATTTCAGCTTATCCAATTCCAACAGGATCGGCCCGGAAGACGGCAGCACCAGGTGCATATCGGCGCTGTAGACGTTGGATCCGACGCGTACCTCTGGGACATGCACCTCTTGCGTATTGGGGTCGAAGGAAGTGCGGGCCTTTTCCAACGCCTTGCCCAAGTTGGTGGGGGCGCTGGAAGGGGCCAGCGAGGTCTTGCTGACGCGGAAGGTGTATTGGTCCTCGCTGAAGGGCTCGAATACGAGTCCGAAGACGTCCGGACCTCCCTGGACCGATACGAGGTTCAGCACCACGTCACCGTTTTCCCGCTTGAGAACCGGCGAAATGGCCACGAAATAGGTCCCGGGTCGTTCCAGCCCGACGTCGACGGCGTATTCGTCGCCCCAGGTCGGGTCGATCACGCCGGCCCAGGAACTGTTGAAGCGGCCGAACTCCGCCAGGTAATACAGCGGGGCCCGGTCTCCCTCGATGACACCGTCGATGCAGGTGACGAAACCTTCGCTGTCTATGCGGCACTGTTCGATGCCGCCGAACAACTGATCGTTGTTGACCTGGCTGCCTTCGAAAACGAACATGGCCCAGGCGCCTTCGCCGAAACAACTGGTGTTCGGGTAACAGAGTTCGAAGTGGAGGATTTCGTTGCCCGCGGTATCGATGCGATAGAAATCGATGTCCATGGGGCGGACGATCTGGCCCTGAGTGACGATGTCCGCGACCAGGGGATCGGCCATGGTAAACAGGTCATTGAACTCGGTTTCGGCGTCGTGGAAATTGAAAGGCGGTTGCTGCGAGGGGTTTCCGCTCAAACTCAGGACGATCGAAATCTGGTATCCGGCATTGGTAAAGGCCTCCCCGTCGACCACCGAGGATTCGACGACAATATAGTAAGGCCCAGGCTGTGCGAGCGTGGTGTCGAAATTGAATTCTTCGCCGGCGGCGGAATCATTCACAGCCAGGACATTACCATAGGCGTCCCTGATCGATATGCTCGTCGCGTTGGTGGATGCGGTGAACAGGGTGGTGACTACGGTGTTGGCTTCGGTCGTGTCGAAGGTAAACCAGTCCTGGTCGGTTTGGGAATAGAGTTGTCCGGGCATGGGGATCTCCGGGGTCAGAAGATCCGCGCTCAGGATGTGGTTGTTGGGCTCGGTCTCGCCGAACTGGATCTCTCCGAGAATATCTTCCAGGGTGATGCCGCAGGTCGCCGGGCTCTCTCTACAAAGGGCCATCGTTTGTGCCACCACGTCTGTGGGGTCTATGGGATCCGTGGGGTCCGTTGGGAGGGTCGGGTCCGTTGGGTCGGTTGGGTCCGTTGGGTCCGTTGGGTCTCCAGGCAGAGTGACTCCCGCCAGGCACCAGGTGGGGGATGCGCTCAGCGCAAGGGCCAGGATCAGGTGCTTGAGTGGTTTTTGCATAGTGGCGAGTCCCTAAACGATTGGCAGGAATTTCCGCATTTGCGCGGTGAAGGCTCTGTCGGTTCTCCGTTGGGCAATAATCCGCCCGGGAAATATCTTATATTCGGTAACTTAACCGAATTCTTTTCGTTCGATTCTATCCCATGGGCGGGGAAATTCAACCGCGGAGTTCGGATCTTTGCCCGAATTGCGACCGGCGTCATCAAAGCGCCGACCAACGGGCGGCGGCTTTCCCTGAAAGCTTGGGCTAGTAAGGGGTGGGGGCCTGGTGAGGTATGCGGGTTAGCCTGCGCTAGCGAGTTCCGAACCGATTTCGCTATCGCGGCTCCTCCACAGGGTCCGATTCGAACGCGTCGCCCCGCGGCGAGAGAACCCCGGCAATGCGCGGGCGAGACAAGTGTTGGCTCCCCCCGGCAGTCCACCGCTGCGGGTTAGCGCCCCTCCTGGCGCATTTTATCCAGGCGCGCCGCAGCCAGGCGGGCCTCAGTGGATCCCGGATAGTCGCGTTGCAGACGCTCCAGCAACTCGCGCGCCTGGGTCCATTGTTGTTGTTCGTAGCGGATATAGCCGAGCTTGAGCAAGGCGCCGGGTACCTTGGCGCTATCGGGGTATTCGGAAAGCAGGGCCTCGAACTCGGCCTGGGCCCGCTCGAAGTCCCGGGTTACATAATGGGCCTCGGCAAGCCAGTATTGGGCGTTGTCCGCGTAGCGGCCGCTCGGATAGCGCAGGCGCAGGGTCTCGAAGGCGGCGATGGCTTCCTGATACCGGCGTTCCTTCAATAACTCGAAGGCCTGCTGGTAGTCCGCCTCCTCCTGGGCCAGGTCTCCGGCAGGCGGCGGCGGGCTCGGGGACTGAGCCCCGGCATTGGCGCCAGGTCGGGTTGGGATCTCTCCAGGGGGCGGCGCTGCTCCACCGCCGAGCTGATTGAGCCGCTGATCCAGGTCCAGGTAAAGGTCGCGCTGGCGTTGACTCTGCGCCTCCAGGCGGTGGGTTTGCACCTCCAACTGGCCGCGCAGTTCCTGGACCTCTTGCTGCAGGCGTTGCATTTGCAGTATCACGTCGGCCAGGTTCTGATTCTCCAGGGTCCGCTCGATCCGCTCGACCCGTCGCTCCAGTTCGCCCGCCGATGCGGGCAAGGCGAACGCCACCCCGAGGGCCAACAACAGCGTAGCCTTGCCTGGTTGGCGCATCAGTAGAGGATCTCGACTCGGCGGTTTAGCGACATGGCCTCTTCTCCGGTGCCCAGGGAGGATGGACGCTCCTCGCCGTAGCTGACGACGGACAGCTGGCCAGGGGCGGCCCCTTCGGCCACCATCACGCGCTCAACGGCATCGGCGCGCCGTTCACCCAGCGCGATGTTGTATTCCCGCGAGCCGCGCTCGTCGGCGTGTCCCTCCAAGATCAGGTACTGGGTCGGGTTGGCGGCCAGGTACTCGGCATGGGCCCGCAGCACAGGACGGAACTCGCTGCGAATCTCGCTGCTGTCGTACTCGAAGTAAATTACCCTGGTCGACAGGGGGCTGTCCGGGTTATCGAGGGGGCTGCCTGTCCAGGCGCTCGCGCCGGCGGCGCCCATCGTGCTGGCGCCGGAGTCGTCCGCGCCGCTGCCCCCGGCGCCACCATAGGTGTCGCTGATTGGAGCGCCGCCGGCCTCGTCCTCGGTCGGGGTAGAGGCGCAGCCCGCCAGCAGCAAGGCGCCGATCAGGGCCAGGGTGAGTAAGGTTTGCTTCATTTCGACGTGTCTCCGTCTATCGGGAATAGGGCGCCCAGGCTGGCTCACGTACGTCGCCTGAATCCAGGGCAAGGCGTTGGCGCACCCGGCCGTCCACTGACACGGCCTCCAGCAGGCCGCGGGAATCGGTCTTGGCTGCGTAAATTATCATGCCCCCGTTCGGGGCGAAACTGGGAGACTCGTCGAGTCCACCGTTGCTCAGCACCTGGAGCCTCTTGTTGGCGAGGTCCAGCAGGCCGATCCGGTAGTCGCTGCCGACCCGGGTGACCAGGGTCAGCGTCTTGCCGTCGGGGCTGTAGGAGGCGCTGGCATTGTAGGGGTGCTCGAAAGTCAGACGCTCGGCAGTCCCGCCGGCGACGCTTGAGCGGTAGATCTGGGGCGCGCCGCCGCGGTCGGAGGTAAACACCAGGTAGCGGCCGTCCGGCGACCAGGCGGCCTCGGTGTCGATGCCGTAATGGCGGGTCACGGCAGTGAGGCGGCGGCTCGCCAGGTCGAGCACGAAGACGTCCGGGTTGCCGTCCTTGGACAGGGTGAGCGCCAGCTTGCGGCCGTCGGGGGACCAGGCCGGGGCCCCGTTGATGCCCGGGTAGCTCGCCACTTGCTCGCGCCGTCCGGTGAGCACTTCCTGAACATAGATTGCCGGCTTTCCCTGCTCAAAGGAAACGTAGGCCAGGCGCTTGCCATCCGGAGACCAGGCCGGAGACATCAGCGGCTCCTCCGAGCGGACGATGGTCTGGGGGGCGTGGCCGTCGGCATCGGCGATGCGCAGTTCCACCTGACGCTGGTCGCCCTTGGCCACCGAGGTGATATAGGCGATTCGAGTGGCGAAGGCGCCGCGCTCGCCGAGCAGCTTCTCGTAGACGATGTCGCTAATCTGGTGGCCGGTGGCGCGCAGGTTGCGCTCGGTGGTGGGCACATGGAAGCCGGCCAACTGTTCGCCGCGGAAGACGTCGAACAGCTGGAACCGCACCAGATAGCCACCCGGGCCGTTGGCGCTCAGCTGGCCGATCACCAGGTAGTCCATGCCCAGTACCCGCCAGTCGCGGAAGTCGACTTCGGACTGGGTTTGGGGGCGGGCCAGCATGTCGCCTACCGGCAGCGTCTTGAAGCGCCCGCTGCGCTGCAGGTCGGCATCGACGATATCGCTCAGCGCCGGGGCCGGCGGGGCGCCCGTCCCCTGCCACCCGAATGGCACCACAGCGATCGGCAGCGCCCCTTCGACGCCTTCGGTGATTTCGATGGTCAGGGCCTGGGCCGGCATTTGCCAGCACAGCATAAGGATAGCGATCAGGGTCTTGTACATCGTGGTCTCGTCTCTCAGTCCGGGTCGAATACCAGGGTCAGCTCGCGGAAGGATTCGAACAGCTTGCCGCTGGGCACCGGCAGCGGCGACGCCTTGTATACCGCGGCCTCTACCGAGCGGTCAAAGCGTTCGTTGCCGCTGCCCGCGACCACCCGCACGCTGCCCGGCACCACGTCGCCGCCGGGGATCAGTCGTACCTTCAGCGTACAGCGCAGGCCGCTGCCGGCGTTCGGCGGCTTCAGCCACTTGAGTTCGATCTGACGCTTGATCGAGCCCACGTAAAGCTCGATCTCGCGGGCGTTCTCTTCCGCCTCCATTTGTGCCTGTAGGGCGTCCTCCCGGGCCCTTTTCGCGGCGGCCTTACGCGCCTCCTCGGCCTTTCGGGTCTCCTCCGCCTTACGGGCCTCCTCTGCCTTACGGGCCTCCTCGGCCTTGCGCTTGGCTTCCTGCCTGCGCTTTTCCTCCGCCGCCTTGCGTCCAGCTTCCTCCTTTTTGCGCTTGGCTTCGGTCGCCGCGCGCTCGGCGGCCTCGCGCTTGCGCTTTGCCTCGGCAGCCTTGCGCTCGGCGGCTTCCTGCTTACGTTGCTCGGCCTCCGCCGCCTTGCGCTTCGCTTCCGCTGCCTGACGCCGGGCTTCCTCCTGCTTGCGCGTTTCCGCCTCGGCCCTAAGCTTCGCCTCATCGAGCTTGCGTTGCTGCGCCTCCGCCTGGCGCCGCTTTTCCGCCTCCAGCTTCTGGCCGTCGATCACCTGGGCCTGCACCGGGGGCGCCTTGGGCTTGATCGGCTGCGGTGCGTCCCACCAATCGACGCCGAAGATCAGGAACCCGGCCAGCAACAGGTGCAGAACCAGGGCCAGCAGGGCGGCCAGGGGGTTTCGCCGGATCACCGCCCACATCAGTTTAACCCTCTGGCGGTTCGGTGATTAGCCCGATGCTGGGGGCGCCGGCCTCCTGCAACAGCACCATGGCCTCTACCACTCTGCCATAGTCCACGCCGCGGTCGCCGCGCACCAGGATCTGGGTCTTGGGCTGCTGGCGCAGCACGGCGCCCACCCGCTGCTGCAAGGTGTCCGCGCCCACGGGTTGGTTCTTGCCGCTGCCGACGTCGATATACAGGTTGCCCGCCCGGTCGACGGTAACCACCACCGGCTCGCGTTCCTGGTCCTGCATCGGCTCGGCGTCGGCCTGGGGCAATTCCACCTTGACCCCCTGGGTCAGCAGCGGGGCGGTGATCATGAAGATCACCAGCAGCACCAGCATGACATCGATATAGGGCACCACGTTGATCTCCGACATCGGCGGTCGGCGCTTGCGGTTGCGGGCCATCAGACGCTGCTCCTTCGGCTGGAGCGGAGATTAGGCATGGGCCTGACGCTGCAGGATGGTGGAAAACTCCTCCAGGAAGTCGTCATAGCGGTTGTTGAGGCGCTCGACGTCGCTGGCGTAGCGGTTGTAGGCGATCACCGCCGGGATGGCGGCGAACAGGCCGATGGCGGTGGCGATCAGGGCTTCGGCGATGCCCGGGGCCACCAGGGCCAGGGTCGCCTGCTTAACGTTTCCCAGCGCGGTGAAGGAATTCATGATGCCCCAGACGGTGCCGAACAGGCCTACGTAGGGACTGGTGGAGCCAACCGTGGCGAGGAACGGCAGGTTCGCCTCCAGGTGGTCCATCTCCCGATTCAGCACCACCCGCATCGAGCGTTGGGCGCCGCTCACCACGTCCATGGGATCGATGCGGCTGGACTGGCGCAAACGCGCGAACTCGCGGAAGCCGGCGCGGAAGATCGCAGCCATGCCCTTGACGCCCTCGCTGTCGCGTTCGAGTTGGCGGAACAGGTCTCCGAGGTCGCCACCGGACCAGAATCGCTTTTCGAACTCGTTCGCGTCGCCTTTGGCACGCTTCAGCACCCGGGCGCGGTCAAAAATCATGGTCCAGGAAATCAGCGAGGCGGACACCAGCAGCAACATTACCAACTGCACCACCGCGCTGGCATGGAGCACCAGGTGCAGAAAAGACAGGTCATTGGACATCGAGCAACTCCCTCATCAGGTCCGGCGGGATCGGGGCGGGGCGAAACCGCTGGATGTCAACGCAGGCCACCTTGACCCGGCCGCGGCAGCAGGGCTTGGCGTCCGGGCCGCGCACCTCTTGGTCCAGCGTGAGGCTGGCGCGGCCGACTTCGCTCAGGGCCACGCTGACTTCCAGGGCCTGGTTGAAGCGGGCCGGGCGCAAGTAATCTAGCTGCACCTGGCGCACCGCGAACACGACGCCCGCCTGGTCCCGCAGCCGGTCCTGTTCGAAACCTTTGGCGCGCAGCCACTCGGTGCGCGCCCGCTCCATGAACCGGAGGTAATTGGCGTAGTAGACCACGCCGCCGGCGTCGGTGTCCTCGTAATAGACCCGCACCGGCCAGATAAACTCACTCGCCATCGCGCTGCTGCATCCTAAGACTGGGTATTTGGGGCTGGGTTCCGGATTATTCGAACAGGTCCGGGGTGCCGCCCATGGTCTGTTCGGGCGGCGCCAGACCGAAGTGGCGGTAGGCGGCCTGGGTGGCTACCCGCCCGCGCGGGGTACGCATCAGAAAGCCCTGCTGGATCAGGAACGGCTCGAGCACGTCTTCGATGGTGCCGCGCTCCTCGCCGATGGCTGCCGCCAGGCTGTCCACCCCCACCGGACCGCCGTCGAACTTCTGGATCACCGCCGAAAGCAGCTTGCGGTCCATGATGTCGAAGCCGTTGGCGTCCACCTTGAGCATGCCGAGCGCCAGGTCGGCGACCTCCGCACTGACCCGGCCGTCGGCCTTGACCTGGGCGTAGTCGCGCACCCGCCGCAGCAGCCGGTTGGCAATGCGCGGGGTGCCGCGGGAGCGGCGCGCGATCTCGCCGGCGCCGGCGGATTCGGTCTCGATCTGGAGGATGCCGGCGGAGCGGGCCACGATATGGGTCAGGTCCGCATCCGAGTAGAACTCCAGCCGTTGCACGATGCCGAAGCGATCGCGCAGGGGCGAGGTCAGCAGCCCGGCCCGGGTGGTGGCCCCGACCAGGGTAAAGGGCGGCAGGTCGAGCTTGATCGAACGTGCCGCCGGGCCTTCGCCGATCATGATGTCGAGCTGGTAGTCCTCCATCGCCGGGTACAGGACTTCCTCCACTACCGGGCTCAGGCGGTGGATCTCGTCGACGAACAGCAGGTCGTGGGGCTCCAGGTTGGTGAGCAGGGCGGCCAGGTCGCCGGGCCTCTCCAACACCGGGCCCGAGGTCTGGCGCAGGTTGACCCCCATCTCGTTGGCAATGATATGGGCCAGGGTGGTCTTGCCGAGTCCCGGCGGCCCGAAGATCAGCACATGGTCCAGGGCCTCGCTGCGGCCGCGGGCGGCGTGGATGAAGATCTCCATCTGCTCGCGCACCACAGGTTGGCCCACGTAATCGGCCAGCCGCTTGGGGCGGATGGCGCGGTCCAAGGCCTCTTCCTCGCGCCGGGAGTCGGGGTCGATGAGGCGTTCCGGTTGCATCGCTCAGTTCAGCGCCTTGGGGCCAGGCCCTGAAGGGCGGTGCGGATGATCTGCTCGCTGCTCTGGCCTTCAGCGGCGACTGCCTTCACCATACGATTGGCCTCCACGGGCTTGTAGCCCAGCGCCACCAGGGCCTCTGCGGCCTCGGCGGAAGCGCTCGGCTGGATGCTGCCGGGCATTGGGGGCGAGCCTTGGCCGGTCGCGACGGCGTTCCCTTCCAAGCGATCGCGCATCTCCACGATCAGGCGCTCGGCGGTGCGCTTGCCGATACCGGGCAGGCGCACCAGCGCGGCGCTGTCCGCAGCCTGTACGCAGCGCGCGAACTCGTCCACGCTCATTCCCGAGAGGATGGCCAGGGCCATCTTGGCGCCGACCCCGCTGACCTTGAGCAAGCTGCGGAACAGGGCGCGCTCGCCCTCTTGGGAGAAGCCGTAGAGCACATGGGCGTCATCCCGGATCGCCAGATGGGTAACCAGCGTCACCGGCTGGCCGAGCGCGGGCAACTGGTAGAAGGTGGACATCGGGGCCTCCAACTCGTAACCGACCCCCTGCACGTCCAGCAGCAGCCAGGGCGGGTGCTTGGCCGCCAACTCGCCGCGCAGGCGCCCGATCATCGTCGCCACCCGGCCGCCTGAGCCAGGCGCCGGTTAGTGGCGCTGGCGTGGGCATGGGCAAGGGCCACGGCCAGGGCGTCCGCGGCGTCGCTGGTGGGTTCTGCGTCCAGGTTCAGCAGCATGCGCACCATGTGCTGGACCTGCGCCTTGTCGGCGCCGCCGGTGCCTACCACGGCCTGCTTGATCGAGCGTGGGCTGTACTCGTGCACGGGCAGGCCGCGAGTCACCGCGGCGCAGATGGCCGCGCCTCGGGCCTGGCCCAGCTTCATGGCCGAGGCGACATTTTTCGACACGAACACCTGCTCTATGGCCAATTCCTCCGGTCGGTACTCCTCGATCAGTTCGGCGATGCCGGCGAAGATGCGCCCCAAGCGGGCGGGAAACTCGGCCTCTTGCACCCGCAGGCAACCGTCGGCCAGGTGCCGGGAGCGCACCCCGTCGCTGTCGATCAGGCCGTAGCCGGTGACGCGAGAGCCGGGGTCGATGCCGAGGATGCGGGTCACGAGTCCAGGGACTCCATGATCTCCTCCGAGATATCGGCATTGGTATAGACTTCCTGGACGTCGTCCAGGTCCTCCAGGGCGTCCACCAGGCGCAGCAGTTTCTCGGCGCCGTCCCGGTCCAGTTCGGCCTGGGTGGAGGCGCTGAAGGTGACCTCCGCCATCTCCGTGTCGAAGCCGGCGGCGGCCATCGCGGCCTTGACGTCGCTGAAATCATCCGGGCTCGTGATGACGTCGATGCTGCCGTCGTCGTTGGTCACCACGTCTTCGGCCCCGGCCTCCAGGGCAGCCTCCATAATGGCGTCCTCGTCGGCGCCCGCCGGAAAGCTGAGCAGCCCGGTCTTATTGAAAAGGTAGGCCACCGAGCCGTCGGTCCCCAGGTTGCCGCCGGCCTTGGTGAAGGCGTGGCGCACCTCGGAGGCGGTGCGGTTGCGATTGTCGGTCATGCAATCGACGATGACGGCGGTGCCGCCGGGGCCGTATCCCTCGTAGCGCAACTCGTCGTAGTTCTCGCCATCCATGTCGCCGGAGCCGCGCTTGATGGCGCGCTCGATGGTGTCCTTCGGCATATTGCCGCCCAGCGCCTTGTCCATCGCCAGGCGCAGGCGCGGGTTGGCGGAGGGGTCGCCGCCGCCCATGCGCGCGGCGACGGTAATCTCGCGAATCAGCTTCGTGAAGAGCTTGCCGCGCTTTTTGTCCTGAGCGCCCTTACGGTGTTGAATATTCGCCCATTTGCTGTGTCCGGCCATAGTCTTCCTCGCTCCAAATTTAATGCGCCGGAGTTTACCACCCGCAAGGTGCTTGCCGAAACCGCTCTGGCCTAGAGCCGACGTTTCGCCGACTCGATAAACCTTTCGGGGCAATCAGGCAGCCGAAGCGGTTTGTTGCCGGTTGCGCCGACCTGAGTTCCGCGGCTGGCCGGGTTGGATACCCTGGATTCGCCGATCAAAATCGGCCCTGGCGCAAGAACCGGCACGCCGCTTGGGCCACTCGACGGTTTACTAGCAGCCCGCTGTGGCCGACCGCCAGATCCAGCCTGGCACTGGCCCCCGGCAGGCGGGTCTCGGCCAAGGCGACCATGCCGTCGTTGGGCCGCGCCAGCCCCCCCACCAAGTTGCCTAGGCCCGGACCCCGGGTGCCGGCGATCACCCCAAGCTCGCGCCCGCCGCGCCAGGGCGGTGCCCCTTCCAGCAGCCCGTCGGTGGCGCTGCGCCCGAGCAGGGGCCGCGTCAGGGCCAGGCTGTGCACGCGCCGAGCCACCGCACTGCCCTGTACGGGGGCGCCCAGCAGCAGCACCCGCCCGGGCGGCGGCTCCGGGTAGCGGTGGAACAGTTGCAGCACCAACAGCCCGCCGAGGCTGTGGGCCAGCAGGTGCAAGCTGGGGACATTCAGGGCCTGAATCCAGCGGTAAAGGCGCTCGGCGTTTTGCCGTGGGTCGGCCCACAGGCTGGGGTAGCCGAACAACAGCGGGCGGAAGCCGCAGCCGGCGAGGCGCCAGCCGAGAAGCCCCATCGCCTGGCGCGGCATCCAAAGGCCGTGGATAAGGGCCAGGGGTTCCGGCGTTTGCGATCGGCTGCCGTGGCGATGCCGAATCGGTTGATTTGAGTCAATGCGATACGTCAATCGCGCGTATAGCCTTTTCCACTGGTTTGTTAGGGAATAATCTTACCCGTCGTGACCCAGACCATCGCCTACAAGATCGGCGATCGCTTGTACCTGAGCATTACCGACCATTGTACCCTGGACTGCGCCTTCTGCCCGAAGACCCGCGGTGACTTCCGGGTGGGCGGATACGATCTCCGCATGGACCATCGCCCCAGCGCCGAGGAACTGATCGCCGCGATCGGCGATCCGCGCCGTTATGCCGAGGTAGTGTTTTGCGGCTACGGTGAGCCTACTCTGCGCCTGAACCTGTTGCTGGAAGTGGCGGCGGCCGTCAAGCGGGCCGGTGTCCGGGTGCGGGTGGATACCGATGGCCTGTCCAACCTGGTGCACAAGGACGACACCTTGCCGGAGCTGGGCCGGGTGGTGGATGCACTGTCGGTATCCCTCAACGCTCAGGACGAAGCAACCTACGAGCGCCACTGCCGGCCCAACCTGCCCGGGTCCTACCAGGCAGTGCTGGAGTTCCTGCGCCGCGCCCCCGAGTACGTGCCGGAGGTCACCGCCACCGCCGTAGAGGGGTTGGAGGGGGTCGACATCGAAGCCTGCCGGCGCCTGGCCGAGGGGCTTGGGGTCCGCTTCCATAAGCGTACCCTGGGGCAGCTCGCTTGAATCCCTTCGATTTGGCCGATACCGGCGCCTATAGGCGCTGGCGCGAGGCAAAGCTCGAGGGTTACCCCCAACGCCTGGAACAGCTACTCGTGGAGGTGCGCGACCCGCGTGCCCTGAGCCCGGCGGAGTACGAGGCGATCCTGCGCCTGTGCCGCAAGACCAATATGGCGGTCTACGCCAGCACCCTGGAGAGCGATTCGGACAAGGAGATTGTGCGCGCGCTGGGGCGCCGGTTCGGCCTGGAGCGCCTGGACGACAATCTGGGGGCCGATGCGGATGCTATTACCTCGCTACAGGTCCAGTCCGATGCCTTGCACCAGGGCTACATCCCCTATACCGACCGCCCCATCGCCTGGCACACCGACGGCTACTACAACTCCCCCGAGCGCCAGATCCACGGCCTGCTGCTGCACTGCGTGCAGCCGGCGGCGGAGGGCGGGGAGAACGAACTCCTGGATCACGAGATCGCCTATATCCTGCTGCGCGACGACGACCCGGAGCACATTCGCGCCCTGATGCACCCCGACGCCATGGCCATACCCGCCAATCGGGTGGAAGGCCGGGAGATCCGCCCGCGCCGGAGCGGCCCGGTGTTCGGCCTGCGCCCGGATGGCCGTCTGCACATGCGCTACACCGCCCGCACCCGCAGCATCGAATGGCGGGACGATGCCCCCACCCGGGCCGCCGTCGCCTGCCTGGAGCGGATACTCAAACAGCCCTCACCCTGGCACTTCCGGGCCCGATTGGAGGCTGGGCAGGGGCTGGTCAGCAACAATGTGCTGCACACCCGCACCCGTTTTTCGGATGGCGAGACCCCGCGGCTGCTCTACCGAGCGCGCTACTACGACCGCATCCTCGGAACTTGACCCCAGACAGCCCGTGGTTGTGGAGCCTTGAGTCCGGCCGCCGCCTGTGTAACCATCCCGATCCCTGCGAACGGCTGACGGAAATCAGGCAAGATGAGCGAATCCAGCGCCCACCCGACCCCCACTGAGATCCAACTGCACCAGAAGTCCCGGGTGCTCTCCATCGCCTTTTCCGACGGCCGGCGTTTCGAGTACCCCTGCGAATACCTGAGGGTGTTCTCCAAGGCCGCCGAAGTTCGGGCCATGGGCGAGCCGGTGATCGGCAAGGAGGGGGTCAATATCACCAGCATCGAGCCCCAGGGTCAGTACGCCCTGCGCCTGAGCTTCGACGACGGCCACGACACCGGCATCTATTCTTGGGACACCTTGTACAAACTGGGTGTCAATCAGGAGGAGAATTGGCGCGGCTATATAGAGCGCCTCGAGGCCATGGGCTACTCGCGCCAGGTCCCGGAGGCCGAGGCCGGCAAGCGCAAGGTCAGGCTGCTTTATTTCACCTACCTGGTGCAGAAGATGCGCACCGAGCAGGAGGAGATGGAACTGCCCGAGACGGTCACCGACGTCCAGGCAATGATGGACTGGCTGCGCCGCGTCAAGCGTGACAAGGGCTACCTGCTGGCCGACGGCGCGGTGCGCCTCACCGTCAACCGCCAATTCTGCGAGCCCTTCACCAAGCTCCACGCCGGCGACGAGATCGCCATCGTCCCCACCTCGCCTTTGCCCCCGGCCCCGCCCAAGGATTAGCTGCCTTCGCGGCGGCGCTCCTACGGTGCACAGGGGCAGGGCCAGTGCAGCCTGGCCGGTTCCAGACGCTGGCCCGTGGCGGCGCGCTCGGCAGGGGGCAGGATGTCGAGGCTGGGCCAGCGGCCGCTGACCAGGGCCTCGGCGTAGCCGGGCTCCAGGCCGGCGTCCAGCATGTGGCTGCGGCTGGTGGCGGCGGGGTAGGGCAGGCGCTGCCAGCGAACGCTTATGTCCCGGCCCCGGGGCTTCAGCATCAGGTACCAGCCGTCTGGGGTGCCGTCGTTAGCGGGCATGCCGATAACACCGGCATTGAGCCACAGCCGCTCGCCGATGGCCTGGCCGAAGGGCAGGCCGCTGTGACCGGCGAGCACCGCTTCCGCTCTGGCCAGGTCCAGCTCGCGGCACTTGCTTTCGACGGGCGTGGAGGCGAAGACAAAGCGGCTGATTTCGGATGGGGCCCCGTGCACCACCGCCAGGCTGCGTCCGGCCATTCGAAAGCGAATGGCTCGGGGCAGGGCCCCCATCCAGCCCCGGCTGGCGGCGCTCAGGCGGCGCCGGGCGTAGGCGTACCAGCCGGCGGCGGCGCGGGCGCAACTGCTGCCGGGGTCGAAACCGCAGCCGCAGTCGGCGGCATCTGCGGCAAGGGCCTCCTCGCAGTTGCCCATCACCACCGGGATGCCCCAATCCCGCACCAGCTCGACCGTCTGCTGGGGCTCGGCGCAGTAGGCGGCCAGGTCGCCGCTGCAGATCACCCTCGAGGGTGGGATTCCGAGGTTCTCTGCAGTGGCGCGCATTGCCTGGGTCGCGGCCAGGTTGCTGTAGGGGCCGCCGAATATCAACGCCGGCCCGTCCAACTCGCCGAGGTGATGCGTGGACACGGCTCAGGCGGCGGCCGCGGCCGTTGCGGCCTGACGCGCGCTGCTTCGAATGCCGGCCCAGAACAGCAGGCAGCCCAGCACTAACACACTGACCGAGATCATCAGCAGCTTGGTGTATTTGTGGTAGCCGCCCAGCCACTGGGCATAACCGGAGGATTCTGCGAAATACAGGCCGGCCCCGCCCACTGCCAGGGCGAACACGGCCAGGTAGCTCCAGACCGGGATGTCGCTGCGCCCGCCCCAGAGGGAGAAGAACACCACCGGGGCCAGGTACATGGAGGCAGTGCCGCTGACCGCCACCGCACTGAACAGATCCCGATTGCCGGCGAACACCAGTCCCAGCCCGGCCAGCGTGAACAGGGCCATGGCCAGGCGGCCGTTGCGCAGGCTCGGGCGCATCAGGCCCATGTCCACTGCCACCAGCTTGGCGGAGCTGGACAGGGTGCTGTCCAGGGTCGACATGGCGGAGATCACCAGCGCGGCATTGAAGAGCAGCATGGGCAACGCGCCGAGCAGGCGCTGCAGCACCTGATTCATGGCCTCGCCGGCGCTGGCCTGGGCCCCGGCCAGCACCCCCAGGCTGCCAAAACCGGTGATGCACAGGGCGCTGATCCAGGCCGCGTGGCGGAAACTGCGGCGGGTGGTGTCGCGGTCGGCGAGAAAGCCCCGGTCCATCATCACCGGGTCGTGCAGGGGGTAGCTCCAGATCTGCAGCAGCGCGACTGCCAGCAGGATCGGCCCCGGCGCGCCGATCGCGAAGGGCGTGAACAGCAGGTCCTCGAGGCGGAAGTGGCCGCCGAACAGCACCAGTCCCAGCAACAGGGTCAGCACCAGCAGGAACAGCACCATTTGGAACAGGTCGGTGCGCAAGGAGGCGTGTAGGCCGCCAAACACGGAGTAGACAAGCGTCACCGCTGCCAGCCCGACCACGGCCAGCGCGTAGGCCCCGGAGCTTGCGGCGCCGAACAGGATGCCGATCACCAGCAGGTTGGCGAATACCTCGCTGACCAGGCGCACTCCGATCACGAAGTTGTAGCAGCGGGTTCCCCAGGCGCCGAAGCGGTCGCGGAGAAAGGCCTGCACGCTGGCGTAGCCGTGGCGAAAGCGCAGGCTGTCGACGATCTCGCCGCCGGTGAGGAAGGATAGGTAGTAGGCGGCATAGGCCAGGGTGCCCCAGATGCCGTAATAGAAGCCGAGGATGGCCGCGTTCATCAGCGAGCGGGCGAAGATCCAAGTGGTGACCTGGGACAGGGTCAGGGTGAGTAAGGCGGGCGGCTGGCCGCCGGCAGAGAGGCCGCGGAAGAAGGCGCCTTCGTTTTGCGCCCTCGGGGCCAGCAACAGGGAACCCAGGGCCACCAGAACCACCAGTAGGGGCAAGGCATAGTTCATGGTCGAGTCTCGAAAAGGCAGCGGTGCGAAACCAGCGCCCAAGTTTGGCGGCATTGGTCGGGCCTGACAAGCCAATCCAAGGGACCGGCCGCGGGGCAGGAACGTTTCGCCGGTGCCTCGGATTCGGCCCGGTCGAGTAAAGCCGGGAGTGACGGTGATGCCGACGGCGGGGCAGCTGCCTGTTCTCGGCGAAGGCCTCCTTATCGAAGGGGGATGTCTCCGCGCTGAATTGTGGTACACTCCGGGGTCATTTTAGGCGGGCTTGCGGCAAGTGCGGCGGCCTGTCGCATCTGGCAGCTGTATTATTGATACGAGGAGTGACGATATGAATATCCGCAAATCCCTGATGCTGGCGGGCGGCATGGCCCTGACCCTTGGCCTAGCCGGCAATGCCGTCGCCGCCGATGGCGGCGAGTTGTACAAGAGCAAGCTGTGCGGCACCTGCCACGGTATGGACGCCAACTCCCCGATCATGCCCAGCTACCCGAAGCTGGGCGGCCAGAACGCCGCTTACGCCGCGGCCCAGATCAAGGACATCCGCGACGGCAAGCGCACCAACGGATTGACTGCCGCGATGAAACCGATGGTCGCCGCCCTCACCGACGAGGAGATCGACGCCATCGCAGAGTGGACGGCCCAGCAGTAGGCGCCGGAGCCCGGGCTTCAGCTCGGGCGAGTGCGCTGGTAGGGGGGTTGCGAGCGATCGCAGCCCCTTTGTCTTTTTGGGGTTATGATATTTCTCAATGCGCGCATGACGCATGCCCTGGCATCATGGCGCACTTTCCAGACGTCCTGTCGAGATGGGAATAACGCGAATCCTCGGGTGGACCGCGGCGGTCCTGACCCTGGTGCTGATCGGGGCGCTTGGCTACAAGGCCTGGCCGTCGCTGTTCCCTCGACCGCAGGAGCAAGTAGGCTGGGACCCGGACTGCGACTTGCGCGCCGGGCCCTGTGAATCGGCCTTGCCCGGTGGGGGCCGGGTGAGCCTGGAGATCGCCCCGTCCAGCATACCGACGGTTCGGCCGTTGCAGTTGCACGTGCGGCTGCAGGGGCCGGCGCCGACAGTCTCGCGGGTGGTGGTGGATTTTACTGGTGTGGACATGAACATGGGCTTCAACCGGGTGGAACTGCAGCCCCAGGGAGAAGGCGGCTTCGCCGGCGAGGGCATGTTGCCGGTATGTGTGCGCATGCGCATGCAGTGGCAGGCGCGGGTGCTGCTGGAAACCGAACGCGGGTTGGTTTCCGCCGACTATCGGTTCTGGACCGCCCGGCCCGGCGAGGCGCTGCCGTGATCCGCCTGGTACTTGGCGGTTGGATCCTAGTCGTGCTGCTGGGCCTGGGCTGGGCGCTATGGCTATGGGAGCCGCCCACCGGAGACGCGGCCGGCGCAGCGGCTCTGGCCCCGCTTCCAAGGGGTGGCGACTTCCGCCTGCACTCGGCCAATGGCCCCGTCGGGCTGGAGGATCTGCGCGGCCAGGTGGTGGTGCTCTACTTCGGCTACACTTTTTGCCCGGATATCTGTCCCACCAGCCTGGCCCTGCTCAGCCTGGCGCTGGAACAGCTGAGTCCGTCGGAGTTGAAGCAGGTGCAGCCCCTTTTTGTCAGCGTAGATCCCGAGCGCGACACGCCGGACCGGCTGGCGGCCTACGCCGAGTACTTCCACCCCGGGATTCTGGGACTCACCGGCGATCCCGCGGAACTGGCCGCGACGGCGGAGCTTTTCGGCGCTGCCTACCGCAAGGTGGAACAGGGTTCGGCGGCCGGCTACTTGGTCGATCACTCGGCCATGACCTATATCATCGACCGCCAGGGTCGGCTCGCCCACAGTATGGTCCACGGCACCCCGCCGGAGCGCATCCTTGCCTTGCTGCGCCAGGAACTGCATGGCACCCCGGGACAATGAAACCCGTTTCTGCAATTCAGGAGAAAACCATGAATCCTATCCGAACCCTGCTCGGCTGCGGCCTGTTGTTGGGCGCTTTGGCTCCGGCCTGGGCAGAGACCGCCGCCGAGGCGGTCACCGTCGAGGCCCCCTATGTGCGAGCGGTGCCCCCGGGCCAGCGCAACAGCGCTGCCTTTATGCGGCTGAACAACGGCGGCGACCAGGCCCACGCCCTGGTGAGTGCCCGTTCGCCTGTCGCCGAGGCGGTGGAATTGCACACCCACAGCATGCGCGACGGGATGATGAGCATGCGCCCGGTGGAGCGGGTCGATCTACCTGCGCGTGACCTGGTTAGCTTGCAGCCGGGGGGGCTGCACGTGATGCTGATCGGCTTGCAGGAGCGGCTGGAGTTGGGACAGGAAGTTCCGCTAACCCTGGTGTTCGAGGACGGCAGCGAGCGCCAACTCGGTGCCCCGGTGCAGAAGATCAACGTCGAGGCGATGCAGCATCACCACCATTGAGGGGTACGCGGGTTGCCCGCCGGCAGCCCGCGCCCGCACTGGCGCGGCGACCTTAGAATTCGCCGGCCGCTGCCAGCTTCATCATTTCCTGCAGGGTGTCGCGCACGCGCAGGGCGTCGTCGCGCAGATCGTCGGGCAGCTTGGTGCCGCCGTAGATCATAAGGTCCAGATTCATGGAGTAAAGCCACAGGCGGCCATCCTCATGCTGCACCAACGCGATGCGGCAGGGCATGAAGCCCGCCAGGGCGTTGCGGTATTCCAGCATCTTTTTGCCGGTACGGGCGTCGCAGAAAGACAGGAAATTGACGTACCGGTAGTCTTCGCCGGTGATCGCCTTGATCTGCTTGTAGAAAGGGGATTCGCCAACGAAGAACATGTTGCGGCTCACCGCCAGGCTCTTGAGAGAATCCACCACGTCCTCGGCGCTAATGCCTTCCTCTACCGGCACTGACCACATCATGGAACTGCCCGGGTCGCCGGTGGTGGCTATCTCTTGGGCCAACTCGGTGTACACTTCGACCGCCTTGGGATCGAAGCGGGAGAGTTGCGGCCAATAATTGACGTAGCCGTAGCCCAATCCCGCAACCGCCAGGAGGCCGATCAGGGCGAGGAGGTTGACAATGAGTCTCATTAGCGAAGCTCCTGAGTTGAAAATTTCGGCTAGTGTGGCCCGGCAGGATACACCCAGCAATTACCCGACACAAATTCGGGTCGACGAGCGGGCCCGCTCCCGCGCTACCTGATGTCGGCCGAACTCAACCCCTGTAACTGGCCCGCCCTGGCCGCGGACCGTTGGCCGCGAGCCCCGGCCTGGGTCCTCGGCGGCCGGATCCTGAGCTTTTGTGGTTTGGACCGGGAGTTGCGGCGGTTATCGGCGGCGCTGACGGTCTTAGACCCGGGACCGGTGCTGGGCATCGCGCTGGAGTGCCGGCAGCGGACCGCCTTGCTCTGTATGGCAGCGCCCCGTGCCGGCCTTATCCCCTATCCCCTCAACCCTCGGATGCCCTGCGTCGAGCGCCGGCGTCTGCTGCGCCAAGCCGGCGCCCGCAGCCTGCTGGCCCCGCCGGATCTGGCGCCGGGCCCGGGTCTGCGGCACCTGGAGCCGGCGCAACTCGAGGCCGAGGGCAGGGCCCCTGGCAACGGTGCGGCGGCCGGCTCGGTGCAGCTGATACTAGCCACCAGCGGCAGCGGGGGGCGCCCCCGGGGGGTGATGCTCAGTGGCGCCAACCTGGCCGCCGCAGTCGGCGCCTTTCGACAGCGCTGGCCCCTGGGCCCGGGGGATCGCTGGCTGGCCTGTCTGCCTTTGTTCCATATTGGCGGCCTGGCGATCGTCTATCGTTGTCTGGCGGCCGGTGCCGAGGTGGAGTTTCACCAAAGCTTCGACCCGGCGCGGGTCTGGGCGGCGCTGCGCCGGGGCCGGATTAGCCATATCTCGTTGGTCCCCGCGATGCTGGCCGCCCTGCTGGATCAAGCGGGGGCTGCCCGGGCTCCGACCCGGCTGCGCATGGCGCTCCTTGGTGGGGCGGCCCTGGCTCCGCCGCTCGCGGAGCGGGCGAGGCGTGCCGGCTGGCCCCTTTGTGTCTGTTACGGCATGACGGAGACCGCGGCCCTGTGCGCCGCCGATTGCGGCCCGTCGGCGGGAGCAGAAGCGGGGCTGGCAGGGCGGCTGCTGCCGGGGTTCGAGGCCGAGACCAGCGCCGCCGGACGTCTAAGGCTTCGGGGCCCGGCGCTGATGGCGGGTTATGCCAATCCCGGGCTCAGCCCCGGCAGTGGGCTGGAAGGGGGCTGGCTGACCAGCGGCGACCTGGCCCACGTCGATCGGGGAGGGCGGCTCTGGGTGTCGGGGCGGGCCGACGAGGTGCTCGTGTCCGGCGGAGAATTGGTCCATCCGGCCCATGTGGAGGCTTTGCTGGCGGCCTGCCCGGGTGTGCATACGGTGGCGGTGGGAGCAGTGGCGGACCCGCGTTGGGGAGACCTGTTGGTGGCCTGGTATCGGGGCGACTCCATGCCGGAGGAGGTCGACGCTTGGTGCCGGGAGAACCTGCCGAGCTATCTGCGCCCGCGCCGATTTCGTCGGGTCTCCGACCTTCCGCTCACCGGTTCCGGCAAGATCGACCGAGCACGACTGCGTGAGTTGATGGCGGCCGAGGGACTCGGCGATGCCTAGGGGAGGCTGAAAAAAGCCCTCCCTGGCATTTTTCAGGCCGGGCATCCTGACCCGCGCGGCAAACGCGATTAAGCCAGCGTTTCCCTAGGAAACGCCGATTGGGCGGTGCTACCTCATCTGCGGCTGGTTAGCCCCATCTTCTGGGCGACGATCCCGGCTTGGCTGCGGTTGTCCAGTTGAAGGGCCTTCAGAATGGCGGTGACGTGGATCTTGATCGTGTTCTCCGAGAGCCCCAGTTCGCGGGCGATTAGCTTGTTCGAAAGTCCGTCGCCCAGCAAGCGCAGCACATCGATCTGGCGATGGGTCAGGCTATCCGGAATCTCGACGGGCAGCGCGTCCGCAGACTGCAGCTCCGGAGGCAGCCCCGCAGTTTCGCCGCCCGGCTGCAACAGCTCCGGGGGGATGTACAGGCCGCCGGCCAGCACCAGGGCAATGGCCTTCATCATCACGTCGGCGCCCGCCGACTTGGGAATGAAGCCGGCCGCGCCGGCATCGATGCAATGGCGCATGTGAGATGGGTTGCGGGACCCCGAGAGCACCACCACGGGCAGTTCCGGGAACTCGCTACAAAGCCGCTCCAACAGGTCGAATTCTCCGCTATCCGGCATGAACAGGTCGAGCAGCACCAAGTCCAGATCCCGCTGGGAGGCGATAACGGCCAAAGTCTCATGGGCGCTGCGGGCCTCCATCACCTCTGCATCGAGTGTCCCGGACAGGAGCGTTTGGCGCAGGCCCCGGCGTATCAGTTCGTGGTCGTCAGCAATCAATATCTTCATATAGGCCAGCGCTTGGTGCAGGCGTGCATTGGGGCAACCGCCTACCTGATCGCGTTTCCCGTGCGGGGCATCTTGCTCCGCCATTTTCAGCGCTCCGACCGCCTGGAAATGAAGGCTTTCGGAAGCGGTGTCTTCCACAGCCTCGCTGTAAAAAGCCAGGGGGGCGTTTTCAGTGTCTTCTCGGTTCGAGGGTTCCCCTTCGTTAACCGCCGGATTACTTGTCCCCGCCGACGAAACGAAGTCGGCGCGACGACCTTTTTGGTACTCGGTTATGGATATTTTATCGGAAACTTGTCTGCAAGGGGTTTTTGGATAGTACGAAAGCATTAGTCCGGTTGTATTAGTTGCCTCCGTTTATTGTGTCTTCCCTTGCCTGGCGCAAGCGTTCGTTTCCTTTCTGTTTCTCTGTAACCCTTAGCCCGCTGGGGAAAAACGCTAGGCACCAGGCGGGCATTTTTTGGGCAGTAGGGGTATACCCCTAGCTCTTTCGATCTAGCCGCTCCAGGCAATACCCAAGCCTTCGGCGAAAGCTGACAATGTATTTGGCGGTGCTTAAAGTATGACCGCCAACCTGCTGCGACCCTCGTTTGCCAGGAGGGCGCTCGATTCGGAGTAGGGTTTTATCGGTAGGTACCATCTCTCTCCCTGAGGCTAGCTCAAATTAGCCTCCCCAAGGACGGATCTCGGCACAGGGAAGTACCCCTTTTTTTCCGGGACTGAGAGATCGTTTCCGGCTGCCGGACGGGGTCGGAGCCAATTTATGGGATCGGCCCGCGACGGCGCAAGCGCTTGGACCTCAGGCCGGGGCCGCGCTATTGCCATCCTCCTCCGGCGCGCTTGTCGCCGGGTACCGGCTCCGTGGTTCCGAGCGTCTCCGTTTCGGCAGTCTTTTTCCTCCCTCGGCGCTCAGCCTCCACCGAAGCTTCCAGTGTCCCCGTCGAAGCTCGCGTAGGCATCGCCCTTTTCTCGGCCCGTCGGCGCCGCACGATTTAGCAGCTGGGATGTCGATTCCTATCCCCGCCCGGCGGACCGGTATGTAGCGACAGGTATGCAGTCCCCGGGGGTCCGGACCGGGGTTCCGGGGCGGCAACCCGTGCGTGCAAGATCCGAATCAAGCGCCTGGGCCTCGACCCGGCTGTTTGCAGCGCCTCAGTCCCCTCAGATAATTCCGAATCAGGGATTCGCTCAGCGCCGTCGCCGTCAACTCGCCCTGGCTTTCCAGGGTGCCGGTCTGGGCCAGGATGCAGATGCCGTGCACGCCGCTCCACAGGGCATGGGCGGCCAGATCCAGTTCCTCGGAGCCGAGGTCCGGTGCCAGGGGCCCCAACGCAGTCACCACCAACTGGAACATTCGGTCCACTTTGGCCCGGTACCAATCGGGTACGGCTTCGCCGGGGCGCGTCTGGTGCTCGTAGAGTGCTCCCCACAAGCGGGGATTGGTCTCGGCGAAGCGGATATAGGCCTGGCCCAGGGCCAGCACGCACTGCTCCGGAGAGCCGCAGCCCGCGGCTTGTTCCGCCAGCGTTCGATGCATGCGGTCGAGGGTGCGGCCGTTGAACTGCAGGATCAGGTCGTCCAGGTTCCGGAACACCAGGTACAGGGTGCCTTGGGTATAACCGATAGCCGCCGCCAGTTTGCGTGCGCTCAAGCCCGACAGGCCCTGCTCCGCCACCAACCCCTCGGCAGCGGCTAAGGCCATGGCGTGGATCTCTTCTCGGCTGTGGTCGCTGCGGCGTGCCATCGGCGGACTCCTGTGCCTCTGGAAGAGATTATAGCGGCTTTATTGAACGATGTTCATTTCTATGCTATATAGAAATTGAACGATGTTTATTTTATTCGCTGGTGTCGCTGGCGAATTCTTTCCGAATAAAAATGAACATCGTTCATAATCCCCGAGCATGACCCTGCCGGGTTCAGCGCCGGGACTAATTGAACGCTGTTTATTAAGGGGAAGAAGATGATCAGTACACGCAATCTCAAATTCCGCAGTTGGTGCGCCTGGCTGCTGACAGGAATCGCCTGGCTTGGGGCCGCCGGGGCCCAGGCGGCGGGACTCTTGACCCCCGCCGACGGCAGCCTGCCGGCGCTGGAGATTCGCCACCACCAGGTCGAGGTGACCATCGCCGACGGCTATGCCACCACCAGCGTGGAACAGGTTTTCCACAATCCCCATCCGCGAGACCTGGAGGCCATCTATTCCTTTCCGGTGCCCAAACAGGGCGCGGTGGGCGAGTTCAGCCTCTGGATCGACGGCCAGCCGGTGCAGGGCGAGGTGCTGGAGAAAAAACAGGCGCGCCAGATCTACGAGGAGGAAAAGGCCGCCGGCCGCGACGCCGGGCTAACCGAGCAGGACGGCTACAAGACGTTCGAGATCGCGGTAGCCCCGGTGCGGGCCGGCCAGGACACCCGCTTGCGGCTGGTTTACCTGCAGCCGGCGGATGTGGACAGCGGCATTGGCCGCTATCTCTACCCGCTGGAGGAGGGCGGCACCGACGAGCAAAAGCTCGCCTTCTGGACCGCCAACGAGCAGGTCAGCGGCCGCTTCAGCTTCGACCTGCGGCTGCAATCGGCCTATCCAATCGAGGCGGTACGGGTGCCCAACCAGGGCCAGGCCCAGGTGCAGAAGATCAGCGATCAGGAGTGGAACGTGCACATCGGCAGCCAGCCCGCGGTGGAGGAGGGAAGTTCCCAGACCCCAGCCCATCCGCCGGTCGCCGCCTATCCGTTGGACCAGGATCTGGTGGTCTACTGGCGCCACGTAGCCAACCTGCCCGGCAGTCTGGATATGCTGGCCTACAAGTCGGACGCCGCCGGCCGCGGCACCTTTATGCTTACCCTCACCCCGGGGGCCGACCTGCAGCCGATTACCGAGGGCCGCGACTGGGTGTTCGTGCTCGACAAGTCCGGCTCCATGAGCAGCAAGATCGCCACCCTGGCGGACGGTGTAGAGCGGGCCCTGGGCAAGCTCCAGGCCGGTGACCGCTTCCGAATCGTGTTGTTCGACGATGGTGCCCGAGAGCTGACGCCGGCCTATGTGCCGGTAACTCCGGAGGCGGTGCAACGCTATACCGGTGAGCTGACGCGCGTCGCTGCCGGCGGCGGCACCAACCTTTATGCGGGTCTGCGTCTCGGGCTGGACGGGCTGAACGGCGATCGCACTTCCGCCATCCTGCTGGTGACCGACGGCGTCGCCAACGTCGGCGAGACCAATCAGCGCAAGTTCCTGCAACTGCTGGCGAAGAAGGACGTGCGGCTCTACACCTTCGTTATGGGCAACAGTGCCAATACGCCGCTGCTGGAGGCCCTGACCCGCCACTGCGACGGTTTCGCCATGGGCATATCCAACAGCGACGATATCGTCGGTCAGATCCTCACCGCGACCTCCAAGCTTACCCATCAGGCCTTGCACGGGGCGAAGCTGACGATCGCCGGGGTGAAGACTGCCGACCTCGCGGCGCGCCAGATCGGCAGCCTGTACCGCGGCCAACAACTGGTGATGTTCGGCCACTACTGGGGAGGCGAGGAGGCCGAGGTCAGTCTGGAGGCGCGAATCTCCGGCCAACCGGTGGTCTACCGCACCCGCTTCCGCTTTCCCGAGACCGCCACCGATCACCCGGAGCTTGAGCGTCTCTGGGCCTACGCGGGTATTCAAGATCTGCAGCAGGAAATGGAGGACTTCGGCGAGGACGCGGACCTGAAGCGGGCGCTGGTGGACATCGCCTTGGAGCACGGTCTGGTCACCGATCATACCTCCATGCTGGTGCTGCGCGACGAGCAGTTCCGGCAGCGGGGCATCGACCGTCACAACAGCCGGCGCATCGCCGTCGAGCAGGCCGCCCGCCAGCAGCGCAGCAGCCAGCCGGTGCAGTCGCGCCGGGTCGATACCCAGCAGCCGATGTTCAGCGGCAGCCGCCCCGGCCATTCCTCCGGCGGCGGCGCCATCGGCCCCTTCGGCCTGCTGCTGATGCTGCCCCTGGTCTGGCTGGCACGGCGCCTGGGCAGTGGTCGGAGCGCCGGCTGATGCCCGCCGCCGCGGGCCTCGGGCTGCCTTGGCGCAGCCTGTTGCTGGCCGGGCTGGCGGCCGGGTTCTACCTGGCTGCCGGCCCGGCCCCGGAGTTTTGGGTCTATGCCCGCCAGGGCCTGGCCGAGGGCCAGCTCTGGCGCCTGCTGAGCGGTCATCTGGCGCACAGTGACCGCGCACACCTGGGGTGGGACCTGGGCGCCCTGCTGGTGTTGGGCTGGGCCTTCGAGCCCCTGCTGCGGGACCGCTTCTGGCCCTTGCTGGGGGTTGCTGCCCTGGCGATCGACGCCGGCCTCTGGTTGGGCCTGCCCGGGCTGGCATACTACTGCGGCCTGTCCGGCCTGCTCAACGCCCTGCTGGCGGTCGGTTTGTGGCGCTTGTGGCTGCTCGGGCGGCATCCGCTGGTGCCCGTCACCGGCCTGCTTAGTTTGCTCAAACCGCTGTGGGAACTGGCCGCCGGAAAGGCCCTGTTCACCAGCACGCTCTGGCCGAGCCTGCCCGAGGCCCACCTGCTGGGGCTGGCGGCGGGGCTGGGGTATGCGCTCTGGACCTGGCCCGAGACTGGGGCGGTTCAGCTCGAGCGCAGGCCTGCCCCGGTGCTGGGCGCCGCACGGTCACCTCCCGAGCGGGCTCAGGGGGCGGGGAAGGGGCCCAGATAGCCGACCTGGGCGCGCCGGGCCTCCGGGTCGGCAGGGGGATCGGGGACTTCGGCGAACGGGTGTTGCACCACCGTCATCAGATAGCCGTATCCGCCGATATTCGGGTAGTAATAGGCCGAGGTGAGCTCCGCCCCCAGCGGGGCGGTGAGCAGTCGCGTCAGTGTCTTGTCCTCCAGGTGGTAGGCCCAGAGCGCATCGTTCTCGTGGCCCTCGCCGGTGTCCTCGGCGACGATCAGCAGGCGCTGTTCCGGGATCAGGGTCAGGTTGTCCGGGTTGGCGATGACGTCCAGGTCGCAGTGGTTGGCGGCGAAGGGGCCCTCGGGGGCGTAGGCGGGCAGGGGGCTGGCGGGGTCCCAGGCTCGGGTCATGCGGCCGGCCAGTTCGGGGGCGACGCGGACCGCCGCATAGGGACTGTCGATGGGCCGGCCAACCCGGTCGCGCACCCCGCCGGCCAGTTCCAGCCGGTAGACCGCGCCGCAGCGATTGTATTCCAGACGGATATGGTTGGGGCCGCCCTGGTCGTAGTCGGGGTTCGCCAGGCCGTTGCTGCGCCGGTCCTCCATGCCCCGGTTGACGGCGCTCACCGACAGATAAAGGGACGGGTCCAAGGGATCGAAGGCGATGCCTTCCAACTTGCGCCATTCGGTGGTGGCGCCCCGCAGGGCGGCGTAGCGGCGGGTTTCCAGGCGCGAGGCGGCCAGTTCCATGCCGGGCCGCAGCCGCAGGCACTCCTGAAAAGGCGCATGGTGGCCGGTGTTGATTGAGTCGAAGCCCTCGGGACAGCTCCCCTGCGCGGGGTCGGCGGCGGCAAAGAGGTCGCCGAAGCGGATGCCCCGGTCCAGGTGATGGCGGATTTCGGACGCCTTCGCGTGGCCGAGGTCGACCCAGCTCAAGCCGGCGCCGATGCCGTCCGGCGCCTGCTCCCAGCGCGCCGCGTACAGGCGCCCGGCCGAGAGGTCGCCGGGGCGGTCCGCGATGAACAGGAACAGGCCGCCATTGGTGCCGTCGTCGCTCATATAGACGGTGCGCCGGTCCGGCAGCACTCGGGCCAGTTCCAGGGACAGGCGTCCCATGGCGTAGTGCTTGCTTATCCGGGTGTTGCCCGCCGCATCCAGTACCGCTAGCTCCAGCGGCCAGCCGTAGGCATAAGGATCGAGCTGCCGCGGGTCGCCCCCCACATAGGCGGCCATGGGTCCCCAGTGGAAATTGCCGGGCAGGGCGCCGCTGGCGGGGTCGAAGCGTCGCGCGTCGGGTTCGTACTCCTCGCTGCCCAGGTGGCTGTCCCAGGGGGTGAGGCTGCCGGCGCAGTGCAGCCAGCCGCCGCCGACCGCGGACAGGTCCAGCGGGCGGGTCGACAAGGCGCGCAGGGTCCCGTCCACCGGGTCTTGGCTCAGGGTGCTGAGGTAGACGGCGCCCGGGGTGGTTTCGAACTGGGTCAGCATGAACAGCCTGCCGTGCACCGCCAGCAGGGAGGAAAAGTCCGGGTGCTGGGAGAAGCGCGGCCGGCCTTCGGCATCTTGCAAGGGGTCGCCGTTGCGGTCCCGCAGACCGCCGAAGCCCTGATCGCCGCTGCGCAGAATGGGCTGGTAGCCGATGGGTAGGGGGTGCCCATCGATATGCACAGCCTTTGTCGCCTGCACCCGCCGCTTGGCCGCCGTATCGGCCGCGGCCGGCACCGCCTGAAAGGCCCAGTCGGCGGCCGCGGCGGAGAGCGCCAGGGCCAGACCCGCCGGCAGTGCGAGCGCCGAGGCGCCCCAGGCTCGGGCCTCGCGGGTTGGGCGGGCGCCTCGGTGGTGCTCATATCTCATTCGCTGTTCGCTCCACCGCTGCCTTTGCTGGCCCGATTGTAGGTCCTGGACTCGAGCCAGGCCAGGCCGGATTGACTTCCCGCCCCTGGGGCGTAAGCTGGCGTTTTTCCGTCGCCGATGAGGTGGTCCGTGGGTATGTCAGCGTCCCCGCGCAAATGGCTGTTCTTCGTGCCCCTGTTGCTCGGCGTCGCGGTCCTGGTGGTGTTGGTCAAGCGCGGCGATGCTCCGGAGCAGCTCGACCGCGAACCCCCGCCCCGCAGCGTGCGCTATATCGAGGCGCCGCTGGTGACCCAGGTGCCGCGCGCCCTGGGCTACGGCCGCGCGCGACCGGTGCGGGTGTGGGAGGGGGTGGCCGAGATCAGCGGACGCATTCTGGAGCTGCATCCGGAGCTGAAGAAGGGCGCCTTGCTGCCGGCCGACAGCCTGCTGCTGAGTATCGACCCCTCGGAATACGAGCTGGCGGTGTCCCGGGCCCAGGCCGACATCCTTGCCACCCAGGCCCAGCTGGCGGAGATGGGGGTCAAGGAGAGCAACACCCGGGCCTCGCTGGAGATCGAGGCCGAGGCCCTCGGCCTGCGAGAGGTAGAGCTCCGGCGCAAGCGGGACCTGGTGAAGAAAGGTACCCTGAGCGCCTCCGAATTCGAACAGGAACAGCGGGCTTTGCTGGCCCAGCGCCAACAGGTGCAGGCGCAGCAGAACGCGCTCAACCTGCTGCCCGCCGAACGCCAACTGTTGGAGGCTCAATTGGCGCGCTATGAGGCCCAGCTCGCGAGCGCCCGGCTCGATCTTTCGCGCACCGAGGTGAGGTTGCCGTTCCGGGCCCGCATCAGCGAGGTCAATGTGGAGGCCGCCCAGTACGTGCGCCAGGGCGCCAGTCTGGTCAAGGCCGACGCCATCGACAAGGCGGAGGTGGAGGCGCAGATCCCGATTGCGCGGATGCGCAGCCTGCTGAGCGGTGGCCCGCAGTTGGATCTTGGCGCCGTTCCCCCGGGGCAGTTGGCCCGCAGTCTCGGCATCCAGGCCCAGGTCTGGTTGCGCGATGGGGGACTGGACGTGCGCTGGGATGCCGAGTTCGTGCGCATGAGCGACACCCTGGACCCGGATACCCGCACCATCGGCGTCATCGTCGAGGTGGACGCCCCCTATGCGGATGTCCAGCCGGGGGTGCGTCCTCCCCTGGTAAAGGGCCTGTTCGTGGAGGTGGACCTGCGCGGTGCGCCGCGCCCGGATTCCCTGGTGATCCCGCGCCAGGCCCTGCACGACGGCCAGGTCTACCTGTTGGGTGCGGACGACCGCCTGGAAGTCCGGTCGGTGGAACTCGCCCAGTTGCAGCCGGAGTACGCGGTGATCGCCTCCGGACTGGAGCCGGGGGAGCGCGTGCTGGTATCCGACCTGATCCCGGCGGCGGCCGGCATGGCCTTGGCCGGTGAAGCCGATGCCGGGGCGCTGGAACGCGTGGTTGCCAGTGCGCGGGCGGAGGATTAAGGCTTGAGGGGAACGAAGTTAGGAGTGAGGAGTGAGAAGAAGAGGCGTGGGCCTGGTGGCAGAGGCTTGTCGCGTCCTTTCCCAGCGCTCGCCACCACGGCTGGCCTAAACCTAACGCCTAACGCCTAATAGCGACCATGATCCGCTTCTTCGCCCTGCATCCCACAGCCGCCAATCTTCTGATGGTGTTGCTGTTGGCCGTGGGGCTGGTCAATTTGCCGGGGCTCAAGCGCGAGACCTTCCCGGATTTCGCCTCCCAGCAGGTGGAAGTCAGGCTGATCTATCCCGGGGCCACGGCGGAGGACGTGGAGGACGCCCTGTGCCTGCGTATCGAGGACGCCCTGGACGGCCTCAACGACCTTTACGAGCTGAGCTGCGAGGCTCGGGAGGGCGTGGCGATCGCGGTGGCGGAGATGACCGAAGGCGGGGTGTTCGCCCGCTTCCTGGACGACGTCAAGACCGAGGTAGACGCCATCGACGACTTCCCGGAGCAGGTGGAGCCGGCGCTGATTCGGCAGCTGGCCCGCACCGACCAGGTGGTTTCGATCGCCATTTCCGCGGCGATGCCCGAGCGCCACCTCAAGCACTACGCGGAGCAGGTCAAGGAGCGGCTGCGGCGGCTGCCGGAGGTGTCGCAGGTGGTGCTGAGCGGCTTCTCGGACAACCAGTTTCGCGTCGAGGCCAGCCGCGAGACCTTGCTCGCCTACGGGGTGAGCATGGGAGACCTGGCCGACGCCATTGCCCGCCAGAGCCTGGACCTGCCCGCCGGCAGCATCCAGACCCGGGAGCGAGACATCCTGGTGCGCTTCAGCGACCAGCGTCGCAGCGTCGCCGAGTTGGAGAACCTGGTGGTGGTGGGCGGCGCCGAGGGCGGGGAGGTGCGTCTGGGCGAGCTGGCCCGGGTCAGCGACCGCTTCGAGCTGGACGAGGAACGGGTCGAGTTCGACGGCCGCCGCGCCGCGCTGCTGCAGGTCACCAAGACCAAGCAGCAGGATACCCTGGACGTGATGGCGGCGGTGCAGGGATTCGTCGAGGCCGAGCGCGCCCAGGCCCCGCCCGGGGTGCAGTTCAGCCTGACCCAGAACGTTTCTTCCATCGTCAGCGACCGCCTGCGCATGCTCACGGTAAACGGCTTGCAGGGCCTGCTGCTGGTGTTCCTGGCCATGTGGCTGTTCTTTCGCCTGCGTTTCGCCTTCTGGGTGGCCATGGGTCTGCCGGTGTCCTTTCTCGGCGGGCTCTATCTGATGTCCCTGGTCGGGATGTCGATCAATATGATTACCATGGTGGCGCTGCTGATCGCCCTCGGCCTGCTGATGGATGACGCCATCGTCATCGCCGAGAACATCGCCACCCGCCTGCGCGCCGGTCGCGACGCCCTGAGCGCCGCGGTCGAGGGGACCCGCCAGGTCGCCCCCGGAGTGATCGCATCCTTTCTCACCACGGTGGCGGTGTTCGGCCCCCTGGCCTTTCTCGCCGGCGATATGGGCAAGGTGCTGCGGGTGTTGCCGGTGGTGCTGATCCTGGTGCTGGCGGTGAGCCTGATCGAGGCCTTCTGGATCCTGCCCAACCACCTGGGGCATGCCTTGGCCCATCCCCCTCCGCGGCGCGGCCGGCGCCTTCGCGAGCGTTTCGATGCCGGGCTGGAACGGGTGCGCGAGCGCTGGATCGGCTCCGCGGTGGACGCCCTGGTGGGCCGGCGCTACCTGTTCCTCGGCGCGGTGCTCGGCCTGTTCCTGGTGGCCATCGGGCTGCTCGCGGGTGGCCACCTCAAGTTCCGCGCCTTCCCGGACATCGAGGGCGACCTGATCGAGGCCCGGTTGCTGCTGCCCCAGGGCACGCCTTTGGCCCGTACCGAGCAGGCTGTGGCGAAGGTCCGACAAGCCCTGGAGCGGGTGGACGCTGAGTTTTCGCCCCGCCAGCCCGATGGCGAGCCCCTGGTGCGCCAGGTCAGCGTACGCTACAACTTCAACCAGGACGCCTACGAGTCCGGCCCCCACCTGGCCACGGTTACGGCTGACCTGCTCACCGCCGAGCGCCGGCAGGGTAACCTCAATCAGGTGATCAACCGCTGGCGCGAGCTCACGGGCGCGATTCCTGACGTGATCAGTCTCAACTTCAAGGAGCCGACAATCGGCCCCGCCGGGCGGCCCATCGACATCCGCCTGAGCGGCGACGACCTGCGCCGGCTCAAAGCCGCCTCTTTGGAGCTTCAGGTCTGGCTCGGCGGCTACCGCGGGGTGCAGGATCTCAGCGACGACCTGCGCCCCGGCAAGCCGGAGCTGACCTTGCGGCTGAAAGAAGGCGCCACCTCCCTGGGCCTGAACGCATCCACCATCGCCGGCCAGCTGCGCGACGCCTTTTACGGCACCAAGGCCAGCGAGTTCCAGGTCGGGCGCGAGGCCTACGAGATCGACGTGCGCCTGCGCGACCGCGACAAGGCCAGTCTGCGCGACCTCTACGACTTCCGCATCATCACCAGCCGGCGGTCACCAGGTGCCGGTGAGCGCGGTGGCCGAGATCGCGGAGACCCGGGGTTTCGCCCGCATTCAGCGCATCGACGGCCAGCGCACGGTGACCATCCGCGGCGACCTCGACGACCGTCTGGCCAACGCCAGCGAGATCATCCGCGACACCCAAGCCCGCTTCCTGCCCCAGCTGCAAGAACGTTACCCGGACATCCTCGTCGGCCTGGAGGGCCAGTCCAAGGAGAGCGCCGCCACTGGCGGCTCCTTGCTGCGGGGCTTCGGGCTCGGCCTGTTGGGGGTGTTCCTGCTGCTGAGTTTCCAGTTTCGCTCCTTCCTGGAGCCGCTGGCGGTGATGGCGGCAATCCCGCTGGCCTTCATTGGCGTGGTGCTGGGACATTTGGCCATGGGGCTGGAGCTTTCGATGCCGAGCATGATGGGCTTTGTCTCCCTGTCCGGCATCGTAGTGAATGACTCCATCCTGCTGGTGGAATTCCTCAAGCTTCGGGTGCAGGAGGGCCAGAGCGTCGCTGCCGCCGCCAGTCAGGCCAGCCGGGAGCGCTTCCGCGCCGTGCTGCTGACCTCGGTCACCACTATCGCCGGCTTGCTGCCCCTGCTGGCCGAGCGCAGCCTGCAGGCCCAGGTGCTGATTCCGCTTGCCGCCAGTATCGTGTTCGGTCTGTTGGCCTCCACCCTGCTGGTGCTGTTCGTGGTGCCGGCCTTGTTCAGCGTGTTTGCCGACCTGGGGATGACCTCTGAGGCCAAGATCCGCAGCGAGATGGAGGTGCCCAGACTCGGCTCCGAGCCCGTCGCGCCGGCTCCGTCCCAGACCGCGTCTCCGGGGGCAGCCGACGCCTGAGTTCAGGGCTTGAGGTAGGCGTACCCCTCTTTGAGCTGCAAGCGGACGATTTCGGAAATCCCGGAAGGCACCACCAGCGTGGCGTCGAGCAGCTCGTCTTTATCAATATTCCGAGCGCCGAGGGTGGCGGCGCAGACGCGGAATTCCACGCCCTTTTCCACCAGGTTCAGCACCGCCGAGTCGTAAGGGTTGTCGCGCTTGTCTGCCGCGCCCAGCAGCAGGAAGTCCACCCCCGGGCCATAGGCCACGAATACGACCTTGGCCTGGGGGTTGTCCTCCAGATAAGAACGGGCGAGCATCAGGGCCCAGCGCGCATTGCGGGTTTCGTCGAGGTGGAAGACTACCTTCTCCCAACCGGGCGCCGGGGGTTCAGACCAGGCAGGTCCAGTCGTTCCGATCAGACACAGGGCCAACAGGCAGCCCCTGAGCATGGTTGAGATATTCATTCTAAGTACCTCTCAGGTTAGGGTGAATCAGGGCAGGTTGCCCGCATCGGCGCTCGGACGCCGAGTCAGCGTAACGTCTACATTCCGTCGACTTCGGCCTTAAAGGCCTCGAAGTCATACCCCATGCCGTTGAGCACCGTGCTCCAATGCCGCACATGGGCGGCCGTGGCCACTGCTTCGCGGACCTCGGACTCGCTGGCGCCTTGGGCCCGGGCGTTTTTGGTATGAACGTAGACGCAGTAGGCGCAGGGAATCTGGGCCGCCACGCCCAGGGCAATCAGCTCCCGGGTCTTGGCGTTCAACTGGGCGTCGTCCCCCATCAGCACGGCTTCGGCCTCCATGCGGGCGGCCAGGGCATAGGCGGGGTAGGTCTCCTGGTAAAACTTGGCCGGTTCCTGGGCGAGACTGGTGGAGGCCAGCAGGGCCAGGGCAGTGGTGGTCATGAGTTTCATCTGTGGTTCCTCCGACTGCTATGTTTGGTACATGAACCCACTCGTTCAGCCCAGGGTGCGAAACCCCGGCGCCTGGCTGCGCTGAGCGGGTTCGGCTGCGGCGCGTCATGGGCCCCGCTGTCTCAAACCATAGCCGTGCCCGGGTTCAGTGTTGCGACGAAACTCCGCTGTTTTTCCGCAGCTTTACCGCGCCGCGGCGGTTGCGGGTGCGGGCCGGGGCCGCAGCGGCGCCGGGAGCGGAGCGATGAAGCCCGAGGATTGGTCACGGGAGAACCCGTTCCAACTCGCCGGTTACCAGGTCGACCCCTCGGCCCTGAGGGTCAGCGCGGGCGGCGTCGAACACCGGCTCGAGGCCAAGGCGATGCAGGTCTTGGTCTACCTGAGCGAGCACGCCGGCCGGGTGGTGACCCGGGCCGAATTGGAGGCCCAGCTCTGGCCGGGGCGGATTGTCACCGAGGACGCGGTTACCAACGCCATTGCCAAGCTGCGCAAGGCTTTCGGCGACGACGCGCGCCACCCGCGGATCATCGAGACGGTTCCCAAGCGCGGTTACCGGCTGATTGCCGAGGTGGCGCCGTTGCCGGAGGAACCGGGTCAGTCCGGAAGGGGTGGCAGCGACAGCGCCCACCGGCCCCGACCGGGGGCGGCATCCTGGGCCCTGGCACTCCTGTCGTTGCTCCTGGCATTGGGTGCCGGTTGGTGGTGGCTGGCCCGGACCGAACCTTCGCCCGCCAAACCGGCGGTAGCGGTGCTGCCGTTTGCAAATCTGGGCCCCAGCCCGGAGCAGGATTATTTCGCCAACGGGATTACGGCGGATCTGATCACCGACCTGTCCAAGCTTTCGGGTTGCTGGTGATCGCGCCCAACTCGGTGTTTGCCTACCGGGATGCAGAGGCCGGGCCCGGGCAGATTTCCGCCGAGCTGGCGGTGGATTACCTGGTCACGGGCAGCGTTCAACGTTCCGGTGAGCGCCTGCGGATCAATGTTCGGCTGATCGAGGTGCCGGTGGAACGTGCGCTCTGGGGAGAGCGTTATGACGTCGATATCCAGCGCTTGTTCGACGTACAGGATCGGATTGCGGCAGCGGTGATCGCCGCACTCGAGATCGAATTGACCCCCGGAGAAAGAGAACGCCTGGCTCGGCGCTCGACCGTGAGCATTGCCGCCTATGACCACTACCTGCGGGGGTTCGAGGAGCACGGCCGCAGGGCGAAGGAACAGAATCGCTCCGCCAGATGGGAGTTTGAACAGGCCATCGCGCTGGATCCCGGGTTTGCCCGGGCCTATGCGGGGCTGGCCATGGTGCATTCCCGGGATGCCATCGACGGCTGGACCGAAACCCCCGCCGACTCCCTGAAGCAGGCTGCAACGCTCGCCGAACAAGCGGCCCGCCTGGACCCTGGGCTGCCCCAGGTGCACTTCGTCGCCGGCCAGGTGGGCCTGTTCCAGCGCCGGCATTTGGCCGCCATCGAGGCAGCCGAAACGGCGATCGGCATTGACCCGAATTATGCCGACGCCTATGCCCTCAGCGCCTGGATACTGAGCTATGCCGGCCGTCCCGACCGAGCGCTCGCCAGGCTGCACCAGGCGATGCGCCTAAATCCCAGGCCGCCGGCCTCCTACCTGGAGGTTTTGGGGGAGATCCAATTCGTGCAGGGCCGTTATGGGGAGTCCGCGGCCACGTTCCAGCGGGTATTGAGTATCAACCCCGAATACGACCGGGCGCGGATGTGGCTCGCCGCCGCACTCGCCCATGCGGGTGACACCGAAGGCGCGGAGTGGGAGGCCGCCGAGCTCCAGGTGGCGAGGCCGGACTTTTCCCTGGGGCGGCTGGCGTTTGCGTTTCCATTCAAGGATGCCCGCAAGCTCGAATGGTTATTGCACGGACTGCGCAAGGCCGGTCTGCCGGAATAGGAGAGGCTGGTGCTTGGTGCCAGCCCCGGCTAAAGTCCGGCCGAGCCCCCGGGGTGGTGGCGGACGCGGGCAATGCCGGGGACTTCGTCGGTATCCACGGCGGCAGTTAGGCCGGGTCAGTCCGCCACCAATTCAGCCGCCTGCAGCAGCACCTCGGGTCCGGCGTCCCGGCGGTGCGCCTGCTCACTCAGGTGGCGGCGCCAGGCCCGGGCCCCCGGTTGGCCCTGGAACAGCCCGAGGATATGGCGGCTGATGGTCTGCAGCCGAATGCCCCTAGCCAGCTGGCGCTCCACGAAGGGGGTATAGGCCTCCAGCACCCCACGCCGGCTGGGCGCCGGGGCCGGGTCGCCGAACACCAGGCGATCTGCGGTGCTGAAGATCCAGGGGTTGTGATAGGCCTCGCGGCCGATCATCGCCCCGTCCACCTGCTCCAAATGCCCCAGGGCTGCCTCCAGGCTGCGGATGCCGCCGTTGATGCACAGCTCCAGCCCGGGAAAATCCTGTTTCAGCCGGTACACCAGCTCGTAACGCAGCGGCGGGATCTCCCGGTTCTCCTTCGGGCTCAGGCCCTGCAGCCAGGCCTTGCGGGCGTGCACCGTCAGGCTGGCGCAGCCGGCGGCGGACAATCTGATCGACGAAGCGGGCAAGCGCCTCGTAGCTGTCCTGGTGGTCGATGCCGATGCGGGTCTTCACCGTCACCGGGACCGCGACCGCCTCGCCCATGGCCCGCACGCAGTCCGCCACCAGGCCGGGCTCCGCCATCAGGCAGGCGCCGAAGCGACCGGATTGCACCCGGTCGCTGGGGCAGCCGACGTTCAGGTTCACCTCGTCGTAACCGGCCTGCTCGGCCAGCCTGGCGCAGGCCGCCAGCTCGCTCGGATCGCTGCCCCCCAACTGCAGCGCCAGCGGGTGCTCGCTGGGGTCGAACTCCAGGAACCGCTCCTGGTCCCCGTGCAGCAGGGCGCCGGTGGTCACCATCTCCGTATACAGCAGGGTATGCCGGCTGATCAGGCGCATGAAGTAACGGTAGAAGCGGTCCGTGTAGTCCATCATCGGCGCGATGGACAGGCGGCGGTCTAGCGCTGCGGGCATGATTGGGCTATCGGAGGCCAAGGCCGGGGACGGTATTGTATTATGCCGGCTCCGCCGGTGCAGGGGGAGCCCTCGAATTTGGCCTCGGCGTTCAGCAGCGTTCGGGTGCGGTTCAGAACCCCACCAACGGGCAGGTGATGGTGCTGACGACCCGATAGGCGTTCACCGCGAGCACCAGGGTGCCCAGCAGCAGCAGGGATGAGAGGGCGAAGCGATGGATGCGCATTTTATCGGCGGCCGTACCGCGCTTTGGGTTCTGGGGTCGCTGGAACGACCCTGGTTATTTTTCAAGCAATAAATGCGCCACGCAGGAATAATGCCTGCAGATCGCGTCAGATTGTGGTGAAACGGCGCTTTTCAATGCCGCGCCGAAAATAAAGGCCCCGCCACGGTGCGCCGCAGCGTCCAGCCCGGTGCCTGCGGCCGGCTTCCGGCGCCAGTTGACCGGCATCAAGGCAGTCCGGTCATGGGGACGATACACAAGAGGCAGGAGGTCCACCGTCATGATGCAGCCATCATTTGGCTCGAGTTCCGTCCCCGCCGCCCCGGTTCGGGGCTGGCGTCCGTTCGGGTTGGGGTTCCGGCCCTTTTTTCTGCTCGCCGGGCTGGGTGCCCTGGGGCTGATGCTGCTGTGGCTGTTGTTGTGGCACCGGGGCGCTCAGGCCGCTGGTTACTATGGCGCCTTGGGTTGGCACGGTCACGAGATGCTGTTTGGCTATGCGACCGCGGCAATAGCGGGCTTCCTGCTCACCGCGGTGCGCAACTGGACCGGCCAGCCTACGCCGACCGGGTTGCCGCTGGCGCTGCTCGCCTCTGTCTGGCTGGCGGGCCGGTTGCTGCCCTGGGTACCGGGGTTGGCGCCGGCCTGGATCGCCGGGGTGGACTTCGCCTTTCTTCCCCTGCTGGCTCTGGCCCTGGCCCGCCCACTCTGGGCCGGGGCGAATCGGGTCAACCGCTGGTTTCTGCCTCTGTTGCTGGCCATGGCCCTGGCCAATGGGCTGGTGCATGCCGAGGCCCTGGGCTGGGCCGAGGGGCTGGCGGCCCGAGGCAGCATGCTGATGCTGGTGCTGATTCTGTTAACCCTGTTTTGGGTAGGCGGGCGCATTATGCCTTTCTTTACCGAGAAGGCGCTCACCGGAGCCCACCCCCGGAACCGGCTCTGGGTGGAACGGGCTGGATTCGGCCTGCTGTTGCTGGTGGCGGTGCTGCAGCTTGCGGCCCTCGGAGGCTGGGCCCTGGGGTTGGCGGCCTTCGCTTTCGCCTTGGTGCAGGCGCTGCGGCTGGCCGGCTGGTACGACCACCGGCTATGGGGTATCCCCATCCTCTGGGTGCTGTATACGGGCAATTTTTGGCTGATTGCCGGCTTCGCCCTGCTCGGATTCGCGGCCCTGGGCGCCTTTCCTCAGAACCTGGCCCTGCATGCCCTGACCCTTGGCGCCATCGGCGTCTTCACCCTGGGCATGATGGCCCGGGTCGCTCTCGGCCACACCGGTCGTTCGATGGTGGCATCCAAGCCCATGGTCCTGGCCTTCGGGCTGGTCAACCTGGCCGCCTTGGTGCGGGTCTTCGCCGTCTACTTGGTGCCGGGCTGGTACGTCGGCTGGATTCTGCTGTCGGGGCTGCTTTGGCTGCTGGCGTTCGGGGTCTTTGCAGTGATCTATGTCCCGATCCTGTTGCGGCCGCGGGCCGACGGGCGCCCCGATTGAAAAGGGCCGGGGCCAGGCCCGGCGATCGAAACCCGATCCCCGAGCGAGGGAAGGGCGCTCTCGAGCGGTTGCCCTTCACCGCGAACCCATACCGTCTGGCCTTCGGCCCGATGCGGAAACTCCTGGTTCGGGTGTCAGCGGCGGTTATGCCTCACGGTCACTAACGCTCCACGAGCCCGCGCCGAGAATCGACCATCAGCCGATCTTTAATCCTTAAGCTCTCGATCTACGGACCCATCCCGGTTGCGGATATCCACGGACGCAAGCTGGCGCATTGGAAAAACCCTCGCAAAGGCATCGAATCCGGAATCGTATGCTGTCCTCGTTGTTGCCTGGAGGATATTGCTCGGGGTCCGCTTCGACCAGGAGAGGGCGATCGAGCCAAGGGCCTTTCTCGTCAGCGCAATGTTTAAGCGGACGCCGAGGACTGGGCCATCGGTAGGCAGACCAAACCGAAAAGCAGCGATTAAAACACCGCGGGAAAAGAATCGTGGTACGTCCCCTGGTACTCCCCAGGTGCAGACTCCTCGAATCCACTGACCGAACCTATGAGCTTGGCCCGTGTTGCTGGACGAATAGCGATCGGGAATCGCTGGTTCAACGTGTTTACCGATCGCTATTCGTATAAACGCCGGTCAGGAACGGGCGCGTGAACGGTTTGCATGAATACCGATCAGGCCGAGAAGCAGCCCGAGGAGTCCCAATCCCAGCGCGGAGAGGGTCGGAACTGCTTGTGGCGCCGGGGCCGGCGCGGCCGCGAAAGTTACGTCGAGCGAAACGATATCCGCGGGCGCCATGATAAGATTATCGAAATTGGCGCGGATGCTGTTCGCGTCGAAGGACACGCGCGACGCGTCGAAACCGGGTAGCGTCGTCGCCGCATTGATTGTCACGCCGGTGATCTCCGGAATCGTACCGTTGACGTCGGTGAACTGATGGCCATTGAAGCTTGCGGGAGGAGCAAAGGTGACGTTACCGCCTGCGGTGTCAATGTTCGTCCAGAGTATGTTGTTCGACGATAAATCAACCGCGGTCAAACCATAGCTGTTGAATTCCACTCCGCCCCCAACGGTCGCCTGTGCTGGCGTGAAGCCGCCCGGCACGACCGTTGCGGTATCTGGAAAGAGGTATTCCGCCAATATCACCTGCCCGTTAAAGGATGCCTTGGCATTCATGGCGCAAGCGGCGAGCGCGATAAACAACAACCAAATCTTTTTCATTCGTGTCACCCTTTTTCTTCGTTGACTGGGATGATGTTTGTAGTTGGCCGTAACCACAGCGTATGTAAAGGAAAATGCGGAGTATAGGCAGCATAAACGCCCTTGTCCCCAAGCCGCTCGAGTATCCTCCGGTTGTCAGACAGCCGTCAACCCGCCTGCGACGGGATATCGGCCGGAATCCCAGCCTCCCGAACTCCCGAATCGGGAAACGGCCTGCAGGCGAACGGGGTTTCAAAGGTATTCTGACTATCGGGCCAAACCCCGGCCTGCCGCGCCCACCCAGGTCGCAGCCGCTCAGAGGAGTATGTAGTAATAGGTGTTTTGGGGGAAACAGATCGGCCGGCGGTGGCGCCCGAGAGGGGGCATCCGGGAGGGTGCCGAACAGGCGTCTTTGGTGTCGACGTGGAAGACGATCTCCTTGATTACCACCGGGTCATTTATGCAGGCGACGATCCGCAGCGTTCCGCCGCAGGCCGGACTGGTCTCGATTTCGATGCCACAGATGCGTTTGAGCCGCTGCGCCCAAGTTAACGCCATGGAAGGCATGTATGCCCGTTTTGCAGGAGCAAAAAACCGGCCATCGCTGCCCGGTGTTCCGCCGGCGTTTTCTCTCGCCCTTCCGCGGCGGCTTTGGCTTGGGGGCCCTTCCAGCCAGTAATCGCGACCAGACGAGGACGAGAAAGCGCCCGGATTTCCCGATCCGAGCGCCGCTCTTGCATAGAAAAACTGCGCGGTCTAGTTCTCGCCGCGGCCGCCAACACCCCTCGTGCTAGCGTCAATGTCTCTTGCCGGTTCCTTCGGCCGCAGGTCTCGGGTGGCCTTGCCGGCCCGCCACATTTCGGAATCGCCGATCTCGCCAAGCTCCTTGCCGAGCTTCTCCTGGTAGTCGGGGCCACCGCAACTCTCGAGGACCCGCTGAGTCTCGGCGCCGCTACGGACGCGCTTGTAGAGCTCCCGAAAGACCGGCAGCGTGGCTGCCTTGAACTTCGGCTTCCAGTCCAGGGCGCCGCGCTGGGCGGTGGCCGAGCAGTTGGCGTACATCCAGTCCATGCCGTTCTCGTCGACCAGGCGGATCAGGCTCTGGGTCAGTTCTTCGACGGTTTCGTTGAAGGCTTCGCTCGGGCTGTGGCCGTTGGCGCGCAGGACGTCGTACTGGGCTTCCATGACGCCGGCCAGGGCGCCCATCAGGACGCCGCGTTCGCCGGTCAGGTCGCTGTAGACCTCCTGCTTCGAAGGTGGTCGGGAAGAGGTAGCCGGAGCCGATGGCGATGCCCAGGGCGATGGCACCGCTCACGGGCGCGGCCGGTGGAGTCCTGGGCGACGGCGAAGCTGGAGTTGATGCCGGCGCCGGAGAGGAAGTTCCGGCGGACCGAGGTTCCCGAACCCTTCGGCGCGACCAGGATCACGTCGACGTTCTCCGGCGGGATGACCTCGGTCTGGTCCTTGTAGACGATGGAGAAGCCGTGCGAGAAATAGAGCGCGTCGCCTGCGTTGAGGCACTTCTTGATGGTCGGCCAGATCGCCTTCTGGGCGGCGTCGGAGACGAGCATCTGGATGATCGTGCCGCGTTGGGCCGCTTCCTCGATGTCGAAGAGCGTCTCGCCCGGCACCCAGCCGTCGGCGACGGCCCGGTCCCAGTCCTTCTGGAACTTCTTGGACTGGCCGATGATGACGTTGAAGCCGTTGTCCCTCATGTTCAGCGCCTGGGCCGGGCCCTGGACGCCGTAGCCGATGACGGCGATCGTCTCGTCCTTGAGGACTTCCAGGGCCTTGTCCACGGGGAACTCTTCGCGCGTGATGACTTCTTCCTCAACGCCGCCAAAATCAATCTTTGCCATAGTTTTCTCCTTGCTGTAGTCAGAAACACTCAGTGTATGGATGCGCCACACCGAAGGCGGAGAACACGCAATATACTGGCCCCGTAAAGGAATGCAAACGTCCGTGGCTCAGGCGTGTCGTTCCGCCTCCGGGCCTGTTCTAAGCAAAAGGAGTGCGCAGCCATCTCCGAGCAAACATGAAGCGGAACTTGACGCGTTTCGGTATGGCCGCATCGGAGACTTCAGACAGACATTTCCCGACTCGACCCGGCCCCGCATCGAACCTGAGGAAAACCCAAGGCCGGGACCGATAGGCGGATCGGCGAAGCCCGGGGTTCAGATGAATGAATCCTCCCAACGCCACTGTTGAAGACCGGCGCTGATCAAGGCGACGCCGAGGACCAAGCCGAGCAGAATCGCGGAGCCCAGGCCTCCGATCACGATGAGCAGCACGCCCAGCACTATTATGCTTGACCATAACCCGATCTTCCGAAGCCGGGGCGGGTTGATCACCCCCGCGTCGCGCAGGGCCGCCAACCCGGTGATGCCGCTGAGAATGAGACCGCCTCCCAAGAGCACGGCCACCAGCCACAAGGTCAATTCCGGCCAGATCAGGATCACGGCGCCGATGATCACCTGCGCCCAGGAGCCGAATACGCTGACCGGCAACCCCTGCTTAGGTGCGGCGCTGACATAGACCAAAGCGGCGATGCCGCTGGCCAGCATAACGCCACCGAGCGCCATTACCGCCAAGGTTCCGAAAAAATAGGGAACCACGATCGCCGTAACCCCCAGCATAATGGAGACAACGGCAAACAACCTGGTCGAGCTCATTTGTCTACTCCTGCGAACTCGAGGGGACGATCGGTCAGTTGCATTGGCTAGCCGGACTCGCTTTTCGGTCCAGCGTCTGCGGGGAGGTCCCAGCCAACTGCCCGGTTCACCATCTCGACCATCGGAGGTGAGCTTAGCGGCAAAGGTCGGGCTCGGATATTTTAGAACCGGTAAAGGGACGCCGATGCCTGGCTGAATCCCGGCAACGGATGCCGGAGTACCGAACGAGCGCCGTAATTGAGTCTTCGCGCCTCACAACGAATGACCGTCCTTTCACAGCGCCTTGGCAAACACCTTGGAGTTGCGCCGGAAATTGTACAGCCGCTGTTTTTCCATCGGCCGTTCCTGCAGTTCCATGGCCTCGAAGCCGCGCTCGCGGAACCAGTGGGCGGTCTGGGTGGTGAGTACGAACAAGCTCCTTTTGCGGCCGCGGGCCGACGGTCGCCCCGACTGACAAACGGCGAGGCCCGCCGGCGATCGAAACCCGATCCCCGGCAAGGGCTCAGGGCGCCCCAGCGGTCGCCCTTCACCGCAAACCCAAATCGTCGGGACTTCGGCTCGGTGCGCCAACGCCCGGTTCCGATCTGAGCGGCAGCGATGCCGAGCAGACCTGCAGGCATTTATTCCTGCTACGATCTTATTACTCGTTTTTGGTCCCTTCTGACTATGGCGCTGAAGCTGCCAGAATAAGGGCTGGTGCGATCGCGATGGCTATCAGGAAAGCGACGCCCGCGACTCCCCCCGTAAGCAGGGATGTCTTGCCAATGCTGATTTCCTGGGTTTCCAGAGCAATAATGCTGTCGACCGGGACCGTGGTATGCTCGCCACGAATAGCCTCTGTGTCAATTGCTGTAACCTCAAATTGATATTCTTTACCATCCTCAGTAAAGGTCTTCACGTTATCGCCGACAATAACGATATTGTCATTCCTGATCCGGTCCTGAAGCTCACCAGGTTCAGCTTCGATGCGTTGCATGGATGTGCAGCCGATCAAGTGCGTAATTATCAAGGTCGAGATGATCTTCTGAGATGCCGAATGCTTGGTCATGATATGACCTCCTTAGACACAGAGGGGGCAACCGGGTCGCTGATTAAGCCTGGCGCTGCTGCGGTGATATCCAGCGCTGAACCTTGAGCAGCAAGGTGAAATTATTGCTGCCGGTAGTCGATGAAATTACATTCAGAACTCGTTCGGCTTAGCTCCGCCCCCGTGCCTTCCACACGCACCGTTCGGACGGTTGAGCCATTGAGGGGTATGTATCTATGGCTGCGACCCGAGGACCAGCCGACAAGGGTTTGAATAGGCCGATCAGCCGAGTCCAGATCCTCGAACAGTATGTCTGCCGTATTGATCTGCGTCGTTTCGTTGGGACCGAGTTCGGTCTTTACGTGCGCGGGCAGCCCAATGCCGGGAAAATCGAAGAGAATATTTCCGTTGGCGTCGAACACCCGGACGCTCTCGATGGTGATCGTGGCGCTCGCATTGAAATTTCGGAAGATGTATGAAGTGCGATGCAGCTCACTCCCCGCTAAACGCGAAAAATGGTTGCCCCCACAGGCGAGCGTGCCGCCCCTCGCCTTAATGCCGTCAGCTTGAACCAGGCCGGTTGACAATAGCAGAGCCGATAGCGTTACGCATATTCTTGATGCCACTAGTAGCGCATTCATGGGGATCATTCTCCGGCTGCCAAACAGGCCACTCGGGTTTCGTTGCGGAAACCTCACTTGGTGAACCCGGTGGTAAGCCAAAAGAACCGACCAGGACGGTCGTAATCACGCACACGACTGTGTGCATGATGGATATATAGTCCCAATGGTTGACAAAGTAAATCCACCAGAAAGAATATTTCTCCTCCCATGACCCGGTGTGGCAAAACAGGGGCTGCCGGGGGCAGAGAGAATTGGATACGCACCACGGTTTTCGAGCAGTGAAAGCCGGTTTCTTAATAACCGCTTCCTGCGCGCTCCCGCCGCCGGGAGTCCTTCGGCAGACGACGGTGGGCTGCCGCGGTTGGCCTGGGCCTATTGAGCGGCGGCAGCGTCGCATCGACTATCGCTCAATCTCCGGCTTGTCAGCGGCAGCAGGCGTTCGCCGAAAGCCGCCATCAGCTCAACTCGCTGTGAAGGGTTCCTAACGGTACGCCCTCCGTCGACGCTTTGGCCGTCCTGGAGGTCTTCTGTGGGCAACGGGGCGCAAGGCCAAACGATTCCCCCACTCGGATACTTGCATTACGGTTCCCCGAAAGCCAAACGGATATATACGTAGCAAGGTGTTTATCTTTCCCGCCCCGTATCCGACTCGGTAGGGATGGGCACCGACTGTCTGCGCTGGGTCGCGGACCACCGGTCACCGGTGTTGTGCCAGCGGCCGCATTTTGCGGTCGCTGGTGAGCTCATTCGATGGCGGCCCGAGCTGCTTTGGGCAGCTCTGGACCCCTTAAGCGCCATGAGTGCCGCGTAATCGGCCACTCGAATTCCCAGTGCTCAGCGGCCGGACCCCGACCAAGAACGGACCAACGAGCCAAGAGCCTTAATCAGTCGGGCCATCCGGAAAGCGGTCACTGAAAAACCGTCCTTCACCGAA
>CAVWCW010000006.1:0-254831 GCA_963753615.1 uncultured Gammaproteobacteria bacterium | reverse complement strand
GCGAGAGCAGACTCTCACTTTCCACCCCGCGTCAGAGGCCGGACTCGGCCATGAACGGCCGGTCGCCGGGTGCCTGTCGACCGGCAGCTACAAGCGCATTGCGGACACGCCTGTTCAAGCGTCCGAAACCAGGCATCGAAAACTGCAGCAGACGAGTTGGCAGAACCAGGTCCCGGCCGAACAGTTCGGGTCACAATCTGATATAATTAGCGTTGGGGAATCGGCATTTGTTTCGAACGACAAAATAGCTAGGGCCATGCTGGAGCAAATTTCAAGAGCCCATTGGGAGCAACTGGCACAAACTGCGAAGACGAATGCGATCGCAGGTGCGGTAGCGGGTGTCGCGCTGGGCGTCATCCACGGTGCCGTCTCGGTGCGCCGCAGCCAGCTGCGAGACGGTTATGAATTCGCGGCTGAGGGTTTGACCCTTGTCAGCACAGGTGCGATTCTGGGTTTATTGTCCGGCACGACTGCAGCCTTGGCGGGTGTCACCACTGCCGCTGTCGCTGGGCGGGGCATCCTCGCATTAGCGGTGCCGTTGGTCGCGAGTAACCTGGCCACCGGGTTCGCGCGCGAACCCGTCAATCGCCTGGCCCGAACCTGGAGTGAAGGCGTCTTAAAGGCCGGAACCGGCCATCGCAGCCTCGGACGCGTGCAGACGTAAAGACTGCGGCAACAAATTGAGTCTCCCGAGGTTGCGTAGGATTTCTGCTCGGATTCAAGGTCCGCTCCTGCGGATGACTTGTCGCTCGCCGGATGAGATCCACCGGCAGCAGTGGGTCGGTTTCGGCCTATTGCACCGCACAATCGGAGCGTCAGCTTTCAGGTGTGAGGCACTTGTCTGGATAGCTGACCTTCCTGGTGGTCCCCGCTACCACTGCAACCGGCCAGGAGCGGCTCCTCGTTGTACGTCGGGGGACCGGCAGCTGAAAGCGGTCATCGACCTGCCAGCCGGTAACGGCAACATGATCGCATCCTTGCGAACTCAAGATGCTCGTCAGCCTAACAGGTCGACCGATTGCCGGGGAAACTCCCGACGCCCTCAAAGACGGCCCGTGCACTTGGCGACGGAGCGATGCACAGAGTTCGATATGCGTCCACGATGGGGAGCCAATACACGATCTCTACCTTCACCGATGCGGATTGTCCTTGCTGTCGAAAAATGCACAAGGAGATCGGGCAACTCACAGACGCCGGGGTACGCGAGCGCTACATGCTGTTCCCGCGGACCGAGGTGGGCTCGCCATCTTACGTCGAGGCTATTTCAGGCTGGTGCGCAGACAACCGGCAGGAGGCCATGACCCGCGCCAAGCTGGGCGAAATCCCGGAACAGCGGGAATGCGAGAACCCGGTGATGAAACACATGCAACTTGCCCGAAGTCTGGTGCTGCAGGGGACCCCGATGACCATCACCGACTGAGCTACAGGGCTTATCGAGCGTTGCCTGAACCCGAAAACTCGTCCTGCGCGATGTGCACATCGAGCTGCGGAAAGGCGATGACGATGCCGACGTCTTTGAGCGCCCACCAGATCGCCTCGTTGAGCTCGGAGCGCAGCCGGCCGGAGATCCAGGGATCCTCGATCCACACCAGGACCCGGTAAACCACGGACGAGTCGCCGAAGTCGAGCAACTGAATCAGGGGCTGCTTCTGCGCGGACTTCCAATCCAGGTGTTCACAGACTGTCTCCAGAGTTGTCCTGACCTTCCTTAGATCGGACTCGTAGGCTACGCCCACTGTCGTCTCCAGGCGGTACAGAGAATCCCCGTGCGTATAGTTGGAGATTGCGTTCTGGGCCAAGGCGGCATTGGGAATGATGCGATCCGCTTCCTCCTTGGTCCGAACAATGCTGGTTCGTGATCCTATTTTCTTTACCTGAACAATTTCGCCGTCTTCCGTGCGGAGCACATCACCGTGCTTTATCTCCCCCCCCCAGACGCAGGAGCAGCCCGGAGACGAGGTTTTCCGCCAGATCCTTCATCGCGAAGGCGAGCGCCACCGCGAAGAGTCCGCCCGCCGTGAACATGTGCGTCAGATCGATGCCGAGGGTGTGCAGGGCGATGGCGCCTCCGACGACCCAGACCACGGCCTGAACGATCTGCCGGTACGTGTGGATCGCCTGCGCGCCACCTGTGTCCTGACGCTGCAAACGCCGAACGAGGTAACGCTGCGTGGTCCCGGAGATCCAGAACGCGGCCAGCAGAACGAGCACGGCGCCGAGTATCCGCAGCGCCATGGCCTCGACGCTGTCGACGTGGAAAAGCCCGGCCACAGGCCCGAGCAGCTCTGTCAGTCGATCGTGCATCTACTATCGAGTTGCCTCCTGTTGTACTGGTAACGAGGTCGAGCACTTCTTGCAGGTCGATTTCGCCCAGATTCGTTCACGTATCATAATGTCTCTGTTGGACTTGACGTTCTATCTGGACGAGGCTGCGAAGAAGGCGGCTAGCCCAGTCAGCGAAAACTGCATTTTCGATTCCCTCACGGCCAAAGCGAAGCCGTGACAGCATACTCGTCACTATGGACGCGCTGCAAATCTGCGTTCCGATCCAGATCAGGGAACCTTTTGGCGGCACATCACATCCGATGCCTGTCAATTGGGCAGCTTCGAGAAAACGCAACTGACGCCCGCTCGGGGAGTATAGGACGAACAAAAACCCTTTTCCGAAAGTCGATCGAGTACGCCCAAGTCATCCAACAGTCGCCAACCCGCGCTTCGGTGCGGTGTCGGCCGTAGTCCGGGCCTGCCGAGCCGGCCGTAATCGAGTATTTCAGCCAATTTCTTCACGATTCCCGAGGCCGGCTTTGCCCGCACCCAACTCGAGACTGAATGACCGCAATCGCTGCATAGCGGGCGTCGAAGGGCGAGGGTGCGACAGGCAGCTGTGGGTCGAATCCGGCCTATTGCGGTGCACAAAACGAAGGTCCGCTTCAGCATTTTGCGGACGCTCGGCTTTCTCTGGCCAGGTACGGGATCTGCAAAAATGCGGTACGTATTTCTCTTACGAACAACACTTGGGGCGGAATCCCACGGAAAGCCAGCGGTCGCGGTGACGATTCCAAATTGGAGACGGCCTCGACCCCCGCCCGGGCCCCCATTTAGTACATCATGAGGTTCGATAGGGTAGCTCGGTCGGGGCGCAACCTACTCATAGATCATGCCGCTATAAAAAGCTCAACAGGGGATGGCGCAATAGCATTCTCGGTCCGGCATAGCGCATGACCGTTTGACCCGCTCACGCATGATCTGGCTGTAACAATGAACCTTGTAGTGGTTGCAGGCGGGCTTCTCTTCACGAAAGGGACAATATCCAGGCGCTGCCTGGCATAGTCCAGGAACGCATCGCAGTCGCCGCAGAGGGCGCCCTCGCGCTCATGATGATCGCGGCAGTAGATGTTCATCATGGCTGCGATGGTCGCCTGCTCGCGGGCGATGCGTGGCCTCGGATTCTTTTCCCCATTGTCCAATCGCTCTTCACAGGCTGGCGATTCCAAACAACCGTATTCGGGTTCAAGGGGCGCTGCCGAGGAACTCGAACGCCTCGAGCCTCGTACCCTCGCTCAGGGACCGCACCCAGATGTCCAAGTCAGCTAAATCCGGCGGCAAGGTGGCGCGCGCTGCCGCAGCCGATGTCCTGTTCTCGTGCAGGCTATGGATCAGGACATACCAGGGCTTGCCGCGCAGGCGTCTCGCGGCGATAGTAGAGCTGGCTCGGCAGGTCATCCCGGTCGGCAAACTCGCGCAGCGCATCAAGGCTGTAGAATCCGATGAGCTGCAGGGCGTACCGCTGTTCATCGAGACTCAGGCTCGATTCCTCAATCATCCATGCCCGGGCGGTGTCCTGTGCGGGCTTTCCCGCCTCAACAGGTCTCGGCTCGACGGCTGCCGGTATAGAGATTTCGGACTCGGACAGTAGCGATACATCTGGGTTCCCGGCTGCACTCTCCTCAGCGGCAGGGGTTGAGGCCCCACCCGTATCCGACGGCATCGCACCCACAAGCTCTGCCCCATCCACCTCTACCGCCGGAGGTGCCGGGGTATCGGTCTGCTGGTCCGATGGTTGCTCGGATTCGATTTCGGGAGGAGCCGAGGGAGGGAGAGACTGTTGAACGATGCCGGCCTCGGGTTGTGCGGACGGCTGCGGGGATCGCTCGGGCTCACTCCCTGGGGCCATGCTCGAAGGCGGGGAGGCACCCGCCAGGGCCGCGCTCAGAACCTCTATCTCACTGGCCATGCGATCCCTTGAAGCCTCGGACTGCGTCAGCCGCTTCGCCAGATTGGCATCCGCCGCCTGCCGTTCGCTACGCTCGAGTTCGAGCGTCTCCAGCGAGACCGTGACATCCGTGACCGCGGCCGTGAGCCCACTCAGTTTCTCGCGCAGCAGGTCGTCTTCTGAGCTGACGGCGCGCATACGGGCTACATCCTGCTTCAACTGCGCAAGCTGCCCCGTAATCTCGGGAATATCGATTACCGGCTGCATTAGCACGAAACCTAGGGCAGCGAGGGCAATCAGGAACGCCAAGGCGGCGAAGCTAGCTGTCATGCGCCTGCTGCGGCGCAGCTTCGCATCCATTTCCTCGACGCGGGTCTCCAGGGCGCGATGCAACGCCGAGGCCGTGCGGCGGCGATCATCGTCCACGTCCCCGATACGCTCGATAAGGCTCTGCTCGATCGCCTCCAATCTTGCGTCCCGATCCGCCGCGCCTGCGTCCTCTTTCTGTGTCAGTTGTTCCATGATTTGCCTGTTCCTCGATCTACCCGATGTATCCGATTTCAATGATCCCCTAGCAGAGCACCGATTCCCAATATTGTCAGGTGCGATTGGGCATCAAGACTCCCACATGACATTCTTGCCCTGGGCGACCGCCGCATTGAGGCGTTCCATGAGCGGCAACGCGCGATGGGCCAGGCTGACATGAGAGCTTTCACCATCATCTCTATCCTGACCCTTGTTCGCAATCGGGTCCAGAGGCATATCGGGGTCGGCGGAGACCGCTGCCCTCAGGCGTGCGAGAGCCCCGGGCGCATCCTATGCGAGCAGGGCGCTGGGCACGGTACCGCTATGGCCCATGAGTTTGTTGAGGGTGACCGCAACATCGCCGAACAGGGTGATGATGGCATAGGTGGAGTAATGGGGGAGGTACCACCACTCTTTGGCGCGTGAATGCGGTTTTTCAGCCTCAGCTATCAGCATGGTTCCGCCATTGAGCCATCGGGATTCATAGAGCATCTGCGAACTCCGACGATCATAAGAATTCTATTCAAACTCTATGTCGAGCCTGACTACCCAAGCTGGTGCCTGGTGACCATGCAATGAAACGAGTCGATTGTGCCCAGTTCTGCGGTTCCCGCTGCCGGGCAGGATGCCGTCCCTCTGGGGCCGGTCCCTCGGCCGCCAGTGCTGCCCTGGGCCTACTGGGCGAACAGCACCCCCCATACGAAGTCCACCTGAACCGCCCGCTGATTGCTGGTGCCGCGGTCGTAGTAATCGCCCACCTCGGGCGCGCCGTTGACCACGGTGCCGAGCCCAAACAGGTTGAGTCGCCCGCTGGCGCCTACTCCCGGCACCCCGGGGGCAGCACCTTGGGCATTGACCGAGGCCTGCACATGACAGCTCAGGCAGGAGGCGGTATTTACGAAGCCCCCCTCGGTGATCGAGGCGCCGACGATGGTGGGAAAGCCGTCGCGGTTATAGAACTGGGTTTGTGTGCCCTTGAGGCGGTAGCTCTTCCAGGCCGGGTCGCTGGCTTGCGGCAGATCCGGGTTCACCGGGTTGGAGCCGCTGCCGATTCCGGTGGCCTCGAACAGGGACCGAAGGCCCTCGCTCATGGTGCCTGACGGGTAGGTCTGGCCGAGCTGGAACAGGTCGGTCTGGTCGTCCAACTGGTCCGTCTCCGTATGCGGCGTGATGAAGTGGCTGTCTATGCTGATCTCTGCCGGCTGCTTCGGGTCGCTTTGCACCGGGGCCAGGGTCGTCACCCGGGTGCTGAAGCCGTAGCTGTCGTTGCAGCCGGTGAAGTCGCACCGGCCTGGGTTGGCCGCATGCTCGAAGGCATACCAGTGCCAATTGGGCAACGCCTTGGAGGCGCCCGTGAACGCCGCCAGGTAATACAGCCCCTCCTGGTAGGTCTTGCCTTTGTCGCTGGAGGCATTGATCTTCATGGTGACGTAGGGGTGCTCCGGGTTTTGCGGCGGGGTGTTCGGGTCCTGGTCGTGATCGCTTACGTAGCCGAGATCCAACATGGTTTGCTCGGGAATCCAGTCGACCTTGAACATGACCGCGTCCATCGGGTAGGCCGCCCCCTGCCCGGTGGGGCGGTAAGGGGCGCTGTTTTGCGCCTCGCCGGCGATCCGCGCAAACAGCTTGGCCAGCCCGGTCTGGGAGTACAGCTCCTGGCTGGTGGTGTAGTGCACGAAGGGATCGTTCCGGTAGACCACCTCTACCTCTCGTTGGCGACCGATGCGGCCCGGATCCAGAAGCCGCAGGAAGGTGGTGTTGTGGCTGGTCACCGGTTTCCCGCCGGCGAAAGTGGTCTCGTCGGCGCCGCCGTAGTCGCCCGGAATATAGGGGCAATACTCGCCGGGACCGCCTACGTCGACGGGCGGCACAGCCTTGCCCGAGGCATCCCGGTAGCCTACCTGGGGCCCGCCCGCGGGATCGACGAAGCAGCAGTCGTTGTCGCTCGGTGAGCCGCACAGCGGCTTCGGATTCTTCACCCAGAGGGTCTCGTCATTGGCCCACTGGGTCCAGAAGCGGGCAGCCACGGCGTCCAAAAACTGTTTCCAGCCGAAGGCGTCGGCACAGCTGGCGGCCGGGTTGCCGATGCCCGGGGCAAACACGACTTCGCCGGCGTTTGCCGTCATGGCGCAGGCCGACGCGTCCCGCACCTGGCTGTGGAAGTACATGGCCGAGTAGGTGGAGTTCGATTGGCCGGCTCCGGCGCAGCGCGGTTGCCAGGGCCAGGCCCGCAGCAGCCAGCAATCGGGTGCCGGGGCGGCGGGTCAGGCACGATCTCGGGGTGAGCGGGTGCCTGTTGTTGGAGCAGGCTATGGGTTGGCGTTTTCCGTCCTTACTGCCGATCTCCATCGGTCGTTCCCCTTGTTTTTGATTGGAGCCCAAAGCATAGCCCATCCGACCGAATCGGGGCTGGCGAATGCGGGCGGTGGCGGTCCGCGACAGCAGGCCGAAATTCGGGTAAGGTCAAGAGGATTAGAAGCCTGTCATAGCGCCGAACCGGAGGGGTTAGAAATGTCTGACGAATGCACCGCCTTGCTCGCAAAATCCAGGCTGTTCGCCGGGTTCAGTGAGGCCCAGTTGGACGAAGTGATAACGCATTTGCAGCCGCGCCAGCTGAAACTCAAGCGCGGCGAGCGCCTGTACAAGCGCGGCGAACCGGCAGACCGCTGCTGGCTGATCCGCTCCGGCACCCTCACCGTCAAGCGCGCCAGCCTGCGTACGCCGTTCCGACAGATGCTCTACAATCAAGGTGCGGTGACCGGCATCCAGGGGCTCGCCGACCCCGGTTCCGAGCGCGCGGTATCCATGATCGCCGACGGAAAAACCGAGCTGGTGGAGATCACCCAGGAAGGCATCGCGAAGCTCAGCCCCGAGGCCCAGATCCAGCTCTGGCAGAACGTCTCCCGGTTGCTGCTGCACAAGCTCACGGCCTGCCTGTCGCGGGAATCGCTGGACTAGGAGTCTCCATCAGAGAGACGCTGAGGACGCCCCGAATGCGCCGCCTGTGCTGGCCTCTGGCTCTTTTGTTCGCGCTGGCCACCCTGGTGCTGGCCTACACCTTCCTGATCCAGGGCTCCAGCCTACCCGCCCGGGACGGCCGCCAGGCCATCCTGCTCAGCCCCGGCGAGCGCGACCTGGTGCTGGCGGAGATGCGCGGTTTTCTGGTTGCCGTGCAGCAGATCACCGCCGCCCTGGCCAGGGATGACCTGGCAGCGGCGGCGGTCGCCGCCCGCAAGGTCGGCGCCGGCCACCAACCCCCGCCTGCCAGCCTGATCGGCAAACTACCCCTGGCTTTCAAACGCCTGGGCTTCGACACCCACGACCGCTTCGACCGCCTGGCCCTGGATACCGAGGCCCTTGCGGACCCCCAGCACAGCCTCGCCGCCTTGGCCGAGCTGATGCAGAACTGCGTCGGCTGTCATGCGGCCTGGCGGTTCGGGGTGGAAGGGCCTTAAAGGGCGGGGCGTGCCGCCCCGCTCGGGAAAAGCAACAGATCAGCTCTTCCCTAACGGCCTGGCAATCGTTCTAAGCGAGCGAGCCGGCCCCGGTGCGCTTGGGGGCCGGGCGGTGCCTCAAGGCCGGCTCAGCGCCGCCAGCCCATACAGCCCCAGGGCTCCCAGTACTACCAGGCTGAAGCCGAAGTGAATTGCCAGGAGGGTGGCGAGCACAGCGCTGATCAGCGAGGCGCAGCCGTTGATGCCCCAGGCCCAGGGCACCAGCCCTGGCGCCCGGTCGGAGACATTGCTCAGGGCCAGCGGAAAGGGCATGCCCATGGGAAAGGCGAGCGGCGCGATCAGGGCCAGGGCCAGCGCGATCTTCAGTGGGTCCGGCAGGGCGATCAGAGCCTGAAACAGGGGCGGCAGCAGCCAGAGGTAGGCGAGCGCCACCGCGGCCAGGGCCGCCAGGGCCGCCAGCATGCCGCGGCGGCGGTTGGTCAGGCGCCCGGCGAAGCGGCTGCCCAGACCCGAGAATAGCAGAAAGCCGCATAGCACCGCCGCCACTGCATACAGGGGATGGCTGAGGAACAGGATGAAGCGCTGAATAAAGGCGATCTCCAGCATCAGGAAGGCCATTCCGATGGCCATAAAGAAGATGGCCACCCGCCCGGAATAAGCGCCCCGGGCGCTCGGCTCGCGCCGCCGCAGCAGGGCCAGCGGCAGCAGGATCAGCACCAGGCTCGCCAGCAGGGCCTGCACCAGGGTGGCCGCCAGCACCGGATAGCCCAGTTCCAGCAGCGGCACCCCGCCCCGGCCCCAGAGGCCTAGGATCTCGGGCAGGGAGCGCCAGCGGAAGAAGTTGAAGTAGAAGGGGCGGTCGTCCGTGGCCGGCTCCAACATGAACTTGTACTGCTCAATGAAGGCCCGGGCCTGCTCCGGGCCCGCCAACAGGGCGCGGGCCGCTTGATGGAAGTAGGGCGCGTCCAGGCGGTGGTAGCGGTTGGCCTGGTCCGGGGCCATGCCCGCATACCAGACCAGGTCGAAGGAGCGCTCGGCGCTGAAGGCCCGCAACCGTTCCACTTCGGCTGGGGTTACCGGGCCGTTGCGCACCAGCAGGGTGCTGGTGCTCCAGCCGCGGATCATCAGCAACCGGGCACCCGGGTCCCTCACCCCCTGGGAGCGCAGGGCCTGGGCGGCGCTGGCGAGCAGCTTGACGCCGTCCCGGGGTGGCAGCTGGACCCAACGGGTGATCGCCAGCCAGCCGTTCGGCGCCAGGTGAGCCAGGTACTCCTGCAGGGCCTCCAGGGTGTAGATATAACTCTCGCTCAGGGAATAGACTCCGGCGGAGGCGGCCCCGGCGGCGTCCAGCAGGGTCACCTGGATCAGGTCCCAGCGCTCCGGGCTGGCGGCGACGAAGCCCCGGGCCTCGGCAATGTGCAGGTTGATCCGGTCCTGCAACAGGTTCCAACCGGAAAACTCGGCGTAGTCGCGGGTCACCAGTTGCGCCACTTGGGGATTGAGCTCCACCGCGTCGATCTGTTCGGCCCCGTGGTAGACCGCTTGCAGCACGCCGTTGCCGCCGCCGGCCCCCAGCACCAGCACCCGACCGGGTGCGCTCAGGTGATAGGGCAGCGCGGAGGTCAACCAGTCCAAGTACGCTAGTCCCTCGCGCCGGCCGTCATAGCGGTCGATGGGGGTCAGGGCATCGCCGTCGGTGAGAATGCCCAGCTGCTCGGGTGGGGATGCCGGGCTGGCCAGGCTCAGGCCCGGGGCCTGGCGCAGGGGCACCTGGGGGCTTTCGATCAGGGTCACCAGGCCCAGCGGACTGGAGTGCTCGGCCAGCACTCGGGTGCCGGGGATGCGCAGCAGCTGGCTCAGCTCCTTATAGTCCGACAGGCGCGGCTCCAGCCAAGCCGTCGGCAGCGCCGCCAGCAGGCCGCTCAGGGCGAGCAGGCCGGCGAGCCAGAACCGCTGCCCCGGCAGCCCCATCTGCAATACCGCCAGGATGCCGGCCAGGGGGCCGGCCAAGGCCAGCAGGCGCAGCAGTTCCGCCGGTTCGAGCAGGAACAGCAGCAGGATGACGCCCAGGGAACCAGCCCCGGCGCCCAGCAGATCGAAGCTGTAGAGGCGTCCGATCTCGCCGCCGAAACGCTGAAACGCCAGGCAGATGCAGCTGGCCGCACACAAGAACGGCAGGAACAGCAGCAGATAGCAGGCCAGCAGGTAGAGCCACTGGCGGCGGTCCCAGAGGATCTCCAGGGTATTGAACGGCAGCTGCTGGGCGAGCAGGAAGCCGCCGAGGCTGGTGATTCCGAACAGCACCGCGCCGAGCACGAAGGCGGGGCCGAAACGCGGCATCAAGCGCTCCCGGGCCAGGGTCAGCAGGGCGCCGCTGGCGCCGTAGCCGAGCAGGGCCAGGCTGATCACCATATAGGCGAAATGGTGCCACTGGACAATCGAGAACAGCCGCATCAGCAGCACCTCGTAGGCTAGGGCCGAGGCGGAGATCAGGGCGATGGCGTAGACCGGCGCCCGGGTGGGCAGGGGGGGGAGGCGGGGCGGTCGCGCACGGCCCTGGCCCCACCCCGGTCAGCCTAGAAAGAGCGGTTGGACGGGGGTGGATGGTGTGCTTGCGGGGGTGCAGGGCAACGACTGCATGGATGCAGGAGGTAGGGCGACGCAGGAAGCCAAAGCCGAGGCGCAACGACGCGGAATAGTGAATCTATTCCAAGGAGTTGCAACGCAGCCATACGCCGCCGCAAGCACGCCATGCGCCCCGTAGCGTGGATCACTGAATCGATGAAGAAATATTTCGAAGGCTTGTTCCATCATTTCAATACCTTACTGTCAGAATGGAGCGGTCAACCGCGCTTTCTAGGTTCAGTGCGCGCCGGTTAGCGGTACAAAGCGCACCGGCAGCACCTGGCGGCTGAGCACCGAACCGTCGGCCTGCTTCTCTACCAGCATCAGCTGCTGTACCTGGAAGCGCCCGCCCACCGGGATCACCATGCGGCCGCCGGGCTTGAGCTGGTCGATCAGCGGCGGCGGCACGTGGCTGGCGGCGGCGGTGACGACGATGGCATCGAACGGCGCGGCCGACTCCCAGCCGTAGTAGCCGTCGCCCTGGCGGGTATGCAGATTGGCATAATCCAGGCGCCGCAGCCGCTCGCCGGCCTCGGCGGCCAGCTCGGGCACGATCTCGATGCTGTAGACCTCGGCCACCAGTTCTGCCAGGACCGCTGCCTGGTAGCCCGAGCCGGTGCCGATCTCCAGCACCCGGGCTTCGGGCTCGGGGCGGGCCAGGTCGCTCATCAGGGCGACGATATAGGGCTGGGAGATGGTCTGGCCGTGGCCGATGGCGAGCGGGCGGTTCTCGTAGGCGTGGGGGCGCTGGCGTTCGGGGACGAACTGGTGCCGGGGCACCTGGCCCATGACCTGCATTACCCGGGGGTCCAGGGCCTCTTTGTCGATGTAGCGGGCGGTGGCGGCCACATCGCCCTCGATCTCGGTCACCATGCCGGCGCGCAGCTCGGCGAAGCCGCCGGCCGCTGCCGCTTGGGTCAGGAGCAGCAGGCCGAGCAGCAGTCCGCAGCTAGGCTGCCGAAGTCTCGTCGAAGGCATAGGCGCCATAACCCACCACCTGATCTCTGGGGCCGGCGGTATCGCCGGAGTTGCGCAGGTCCAGGATGCGCCCGCGCAAACCGTGGCGCTGGGCCGCCCGCAGCAGCCCGCGCACTGGGATGCGCCCGCAGGCGTCCTCGTAGCCGATGGCCTCCGGGCGCAGCGCCTCGATGGCCCGGGACGTGGCTTGATCCATGCGCCGCGCGGTAGCGTAGTCATGGTAGTGGCTGAGATCCGAGCTGATCACGAAGCGGGTCTCGGGCCCGCCCCAGAGGCGCTCGATCACCTCCGCCACCTCCTCGGCGCTGGCCTCCCCCACCACCAGGGGCACCAGCCGGAACTCGCCCAGCACCCGCTGCAGGAACGGCAACTGCACCTCCAGGCTGTGCTCCTGGGCATGCGCCTGGTCCAGTACGCGGACCTGGGGCAGGCCGTCGAGCAGCGTCATCGCCTCCAGGTCGAGGGGGATCTCCCCCAGCGGGGTGCTGAAGCGCTCCGCCGAACTCAACGCAAGCCCCCGGAATGGCACCCGGTGCGAGGGCCCGAGCAGCACAATGCGCTGGATCTGCTCCCGGGCCGGGGCCAGTTGGGCATAGGCATTGGCGGCAATGGGGCCGGAATAGACAAGGCCCGCATGGGGTGCGATCACTGCTTTCGGTGCCGCCCCTGCCGGTACCGCCGCCTGAACCATGAACTCGTCCACCATGGCCCGCAGGGCTGCGCTGCCGCCGGGGTAGAACATGCCCGCAACCGCGGGGCGCCGGGTGTTCGACATGGCATCCTCCTCGGACCGGGGAGCGGCCCGGAATGGCTTGGTCTCCAATATATAGTTTAGGCCAGGGCCGGGAAGTGGTCAGGCCTCTGCCGGGCGCTCCGCCGCTGGCACCGGCGGCAGCAGGAACGAGATCATGGCCGCTGCCACTACGAAGGCGGTCGACCACCAGAGGCAGCCGGTCAGGCCCTGGGTCTGGTAGACCCAGCCAGAGAGCACGGTCCCGGTGAGCCGACCCGCCGCATTGGCCATGTAGTAGAAGCCCACGTTCATGGCCACCTTGTCGTGGTCCGAATAGGCCAGGATCAAGTAGGAGTGGACCGCCGAGTTGATGGCGAATACGGCGCCAAAGGCCCCCAAACCGATGATCAGAGACCAGGCCGGGTCGAGGCCCGCCATCAGGGCGAGCGCTATGCCCGCCGGGAAAATGGCCAGCAGCAGCGCCCAGTTGCGGGCGCTGCTGCCTTGGGGGCCGCGCCCGCGGTGGCCCTTGCGCAGCAGGGCCGGGGCGCCGGCCTGGACAAAGCCGTAGCCCACCACCCAAAGCGCCAGGAAGCTGCCCACCTCGATGTGGTTCCATCCCGTTACCGAGGCCAGGAACACCGGCAGCCCGACCACGAACCAGACGTCCCGGGAGCCGAACAGGAAATAGCGTGCCCCGGACAGGATATTGATCTCCCGGGTCTTGGAGAAGATCTGGCTGAATTTCGCTTTCGCCTTGGCAGTGCCCAATCCCAGGGGCAGCCGCCATGCGGAATATAGATAGACGCAGAACAATAGCGCCGCCATGCCCCCCATGGCCCAGCGAAAACCCACCAGATAGAGCAATAACCCGCCGAGGAAGAAGCCCACGCCTTTGAGGGTGTTCTTGGACCCGGTGAGGATGGCGACCCACTTGAACAGGCGGGTATCGGCGTTCTCTCCTTTGGGCAGCACCAGCTTGACGCTGGACTTGGCGCTCATCTTGTTCAGGTCCTTGGCGATGCCCGACAGCGCCATGGCGGTCATGACGTAGCCCACCGACAGCCATGAGGGGTCGATGGTCAGCATCCCCAGGGCAAACACCTGCAGGAAGCCTCCCGTCACCATGGTGCGATTGAGCCCGATATGGGAGGCAATCCAGCCACCCACGCCGTTGGTGATGATCCCGAAGACCTCGTAGAACAGGAACAGAAAAGCAATCGCCAGCGGGCTGTAGCCCAGGTTGTGGAAGTGCAGGACCACCAGCATGTGGAGGGCCCCGTCGGTCAGGGTGAAGGCCCAGTAGGCCCCGGTCACTACCAGGTAGGTGCGCAGTCCCTGGTCCATGACTACATCGACCGCGCCATCTTGCGGGCCAGTTCCATCATGCGGTTCACATAGCCCCATTCGTTGTCGTACCAGGCGTAAATCTTCACCTGGGTGCCGTCGATCACCATGGTCGAGGGCGCATCGACGATGGAGGAGCGGGGGTCGTCCTTGTAGTCGATGGAGATCAGCGGGCGCTCCTCGTAGCCGAGGATGCCCTTGAGTTCGCCCTCCGCGGCCTCCTTGAAGTAGCCGTTGACCTCCTCGGCGCTCACCGGGCGTGCTGCCTCGAACACGAAGTCGGTGAGCGAGGCGTTGAGCAGCGGCACCCGCACCGCGTGGCCGTTGAGCTTGCCTGTGAGTTCCGGAAAGATCTTGGTGATCGCTTTGGCGGAGCCGGTGCTGGTGGGAATCAGGGAATCGCCGCAGGCCCGCGCCCTGCGCAGGTCCTTGTGGCCTTTATCGACGATGGTCTGAGTATTGGTAATGTCGTGGATGGTGGTCATGCAACCGCGCAGGATACCGATCCGCTCGTGCATTACCTTCACCACCGGCGCCAGGCAATTGGTGGTGCAGGAGGCGGCGGTGACGATGTCGTGTACCGCCGGGTCGTAGAGGTGATCGTTGACGCCGCAGACGATGTTCAGCGCCGGTTCCGGCACCGGCGCGGATACCAGCACTTTCTTGACGCCCTGGTCGAAGTACGGTTGCAGTGCCTCCTGGGTCTTGAATTTGCCGGAGCACTCGATCATCAGATCGATGCCTTTGGCGCCCCAGTCCACTTCCTCGGGGGTGGCGCCCATGCTGAAGCCGATCTCCGTGCCGTCGACAACGATGCTATTGCCCTGGGGGTGGATGGCATGGGCCCAGCGCCCGTGCACCGAGTCGAATTCCAGCAGGTGGGCATGGCAGACCGCGTCGCCCTTGGTCTCGTTGATGTGGACGATCTCCAACTCCTCGAAGCCCCAGCCGGCGCGCAGCCCCAGCTTGCCCATGCGGCCGAACCCGTTGATGCCGACGCGAATCGCCATGTGTGCCTCCTGACAATGGTTGGTGGAAAAAACCTGGCAAACGCCGATCTCAGGCGTTTCCCGAATTTCGCTTTGGTGGTGCCGCGCCGCCGCCCGGAGGCCGGCGGGCTGCCCCGATTCTATGCGAGAACGCGGCCATGCCGACGCGCTCCCGCGCCGGTCAATCCTCGTGGCAGGGCACGCTTTCGCGGCGTTCGTACCAATCCCGCGTGCGGTTGACCACGCCCACGGCGGCGAGCATCACCGGCACCTCGATCAGCACTCCCACTACGGTGGCCAGGGCCGCGCCGGATTGGAACCCGAACAGCACGATGGCCGTGGCCACCGCCAACTCGAAGAAGTTGCTCGCGCCGATCAGCGCGGAGGGTCCCGCAACGCAATGGGGCGAGCGTACCGCGCGGTTGAGCAGATAGGCGAGGCCCGAATTGAAGAACACCTGGATCAGAATGGGCACGGCCAACAGCAGGATGACGAGGGGCTGGTTCAAGATCTGCTCGCCCTGGAAGCCGAACAGGAGCACAAGCGTGGTCAGCAGTGCTATCAGCGAGCCCGGATGCAAGCTCTTTATCAGCGCATCGAGACGCATTGGGCCATTGTTACGCTGCAGCAGCAACGCGCGCCAGGTCTGGGCAATGGCCAGCGGTACGACTATGTAGAGCAGCACCGACAGCAGCAGGGTGTCCCAAGGCACGCTGATCGCCGAAAGCCCGAGCAGCAGGCCGACGATGGGCGCGAAGGCGACCACCATGATGACGTCGTTCAGGGCTACCTGGGACAGGGTGAAGTGGGGCTCGCCCTTGCACAGGTGGCTCCAGACGAAGACCATTGCGGTGCAGGGGGCGGCGGCCAGCAGGATGAGCCCGGCGATGTAGCTGTCGATCTGCTCCGGAGGGAGCCAGTCTGCGAACAGCCCGCGGATGAAGACCCAACCGAGCAGGGCCATCGAGAAGGGTTTTACCGCCCAGTTGACGAACAGGGTCACGCCCACGCCGCGCCAATATCGGCGCACCCCCGCCAGGGCGTGCAGGTCGATCTTCAACAACATGGGAACGATCATCAGCCAGATCAGCACCGCCACCGGCAGATTGATCCGCGCCACTTCCAGGCGGCCTACGAACTGGAAGAAACCCGGAAATGCCTGCCCGAGGCCAATACCCAAGGCGATGCACAGAAACACCCAAAGGGTGAGATAGCGCTCGAACAACCCCATCGGGCTGCCAGCGGTTCGCTTGGCGGTGGTTTCGCACTGGGCGCTCATGACTGGGGTACGGGTTCCTCTCTGGATTTGTACCAGGGGCGTGCGCCGGGAGGGGCTACCCCCGCACCCAGGCCCGCACCTGGTCCGGGCCCGGCAGCCCGCCCGCGTGCACCAGCTCGCCGTCTACCACCACCCCGGGCGTCGACATCACACCGTAGGCCAGGATCTCCGCCATGTCGCTGACTTTCTCGAGTTCGATCGCCACCCCCGCCTCCTTGGCTGCCTGGGCGATGACATTGGCGGTGATCTCGCAGTTGCGACAGCCGGAACCGAGTACCTTGATGTTCTTCATCTTGAGAGTCCCCAAAAATTTCAGGCCAGGGCATTGAATGACCAGCCGACTAACATAAAAGCCACCGCCAGGACGCCGGCGAACAGGCCCAACGCCTGCCAGCGGATGACCTTGCGCAGGATCAGCATCTCCGGCACGGACAGCGCGGCGATGCTCATCATCAGCGCCAGCGTCGTGCCGATCGCCACCCCTTTGCCGAGCATCGCCTCCGCCACCGGGATCACTCCCGCGGCGTTGGAATACAGCGGTATACCCAGCAGCACCGCGCCGGGTACCGCCAGCCACTGTCCACCCCCCAGGTGCGCGACCACCCAGTCCGTCGGCACGAAGCCGTGGAACAGGGCGCCCACGCCGATGCCTATCAGCACCCACTTCCAGAGCCGGCCGACAATTTCCTTCACTTCCCGGAAGGCGTATTGATGACGCCCGCGCAGGCTGTTGTCAGGAGCAGGCAGGGCGGTCTCGCCCATCTGGATCTTCCACACATAGTCCTCGACCCAGCGCTCAGGCCGGAACCACTGCATGACGATGCCGCCGAACCAGGCCACCAGCAGCCCCGCCAGCACATAGAGTGCCGCCAGTTTCCAGCCCAGAATGCCCACCAATAGCACCGCCGCCACCTCGTTGATCATGGGCGAGGCAATCAGAAAAGAAAAAGTTACCCCTAGCGGGATGCCGGCCTCAACAAAGCCGATGAACAACGGCACCGACGAACAGGAGCAGAACGGCGTCACCGCGCCCAAACCCACTGCCAGCACCCGGGCCTGCCAGTCCGGCCGTCCGCGCACGAACCGGCGTACCCGCTCCGGCGACAGCAGCGCCCGCAACAGCCCCATGAAGTAGATCACCGCCACCAGCAGGACGAAGATCTTTGCCGTGTCCGTGACGAAGAACTGGAGCGCCGAGCCGGCGGCCGAATTGGCGGCCAGCCCAAACAGGTCATAGGCGATCAATTCCCCGAGGCGTTGGAACATCTGCGGACGCTTGGACCAGGCAGCAAAGCTGCTAGTATATACGCTAAGTCGAATATTATAAATGCCGCGGATTTTCCTTTGGCGGCTGCGGGGAATGGATGTACCCGTCGTCGCCCCCATGGGATACGCTGAAGGAAGCCCTCCCGGGCTCTTTGCAGTAAGGCTTTCGAAAACGCGGTTTCCGAAAGCGTTCGTTTTCAGGCGGTTGGACGCATGAAAATGGCGGGGCATCCTGTCCCGCGCGGGAAACGCGATTAGGCTCAGCGTTTGCCTAGCCGAGAGCGGGGGTCGAACCGGCGGTCGTGGTTCAGCGCTTGCGCGCCAGACTCAGACCATCGCCGATCGGTACCAGGCTGAGGTCGATACGCTGATCCTGATGCAAGTGCCGATTCAGCGCCCGGATGGCCTCCGTCTCCGGGTCCCGCTGCTGAGGGTCCGCGACGCGTCCGCCCCAGAGACTGTTGTCGAACAGGGCCAGTCCCCCGGGGCGCAACAACTCCAGGGCGCGCTCGTAATAGGCCAGATAATTTTCCTTGTCCGCATCGATGAATATCAGGTCGAACTGCCCCTGGCGGTGCTGGCCGATCATTTCGTTGAGGGTGTCGAGGGCCGGGGCGATGCGCAGGTCGATGCGATCCATGATTCCCAATTGCTCCCAATAGGGGACGCCGATCGCCGTCCATTCGGCGCTCTGGTCACAACAGATGAGCCGCCCGTCCGCCGGCAGGGCCAGGGCCATCCAGGCTGCGCTGTAGCCGGTAAAGGTTCCGACTTCGATGACCCGCCGTACGGCCATTAACCGCACCAGCAGGCCCATGAACTGCCCCTGCTCCGGGGCGACCTGCATGCGTGCCCACTTATGTTTCATGGTCTGCTCGCGAAGCCGCCGCAGGGCAACCGGCTCGCGTAGAGATTGATCCAAAAGGTAGCCGTACAGTCGGTCGTCGAGAACAATGGTGCGATTGGACAAGTGCCACCTCGGTTCGTTAGTTGTTCGATCCGCCGCGCCCGGGCTCTGACCGGCTGGAGACGAGGTCGGCAAGGAGCGGCTCGGACCCCTCTCCCGGTCGCTTTCGGCCCAGCCGCTCCCACCGGTGCGGAAGCGCGGCAGCCAAATCGCCGGCGGGAGGCCCGGCTCGGGAACCCGGTTTTTCGACGCCTTGGGGCGAAACGGAGGGGATGGCAATTTTTCGGCGTTTCCACCCGGACAGTGTGCCGCCGCCCTCCCCAATCTTCCATTCTCGGGGCACAGACGCTAACCTCCTATAAAACCCCAGTTTAGAGAGAAAGCCATGAGTCTGCTGCGCATTGCCGCTGTTTTGTTGTTTCTAACTGCCGCGCCCGGGTGGGCCGGTGCGCCTGCCGTCCCCGACCATTCGGCGGTCCAGGTGGCGGATAACGTTTGGGTCATCCACGGCCCCATGGACTACCCGAACCAGGAGAATCGGGGCTTTATCAACAACCCGGGGATGGTGGTGACGCCCGCGGGGGTGGTGATCGTCGACCCGGGTTCGAGCGTGCAGATCGGCGAAATGGTGCTGCGCCAGACGCGCGCGCTCACCGAAAAGCCGGTGATCGCGGTCCTCAATACCCATGTGCACGGTGACCACTGGCTCGGCAACGACGCGGTGCATCGGGCCTTCCCGGGGGTGCCCATCTATGGCCACCCGAACATGATCGCGGCCATCGATGCCGGGGCCGGCGAGCAGTGGATCGATTCCATGAACCGGCTTACGGGCAATGCGGTGGCGGGCACGAAGGTGGTCAGCCCCACGCACCCGATAGGCGACGGAACGGTCCTCGATCTGGGTGGTTTTCAGTTCCGGATTCACCACACCGGGACCGCTCACACCAATACCGATCTGATGATCGAAGTTGTCGGCGAGAACCTTCTGTTTACCGGGGACAATGCCACCAATGGCCGCATTCTGCGCATGGACGACGGCAGCTTTCTCGGCAATGCTGAAGCGCTTGAGTTGGCGCTGAGCTTGGACCCCAAAGTGGTGGTTCCAGGCCATGGCAAGACCGCCGGCCCCGAGCTGGTCGAGGCCTATCGGGCCTATCTGGAGAGCCTCTATGCCGCAGTCGCCGAACTCTACGAAGATGGGATGAGCGATTTCGAAATGAAGGACGCGGTTCATGTCCGGCTCGAGCCCTACCATCACTGGGCCGGCTACGACACCGAACTCGGGAGGCACATCAGCCTGGCCTATCTGCAAGTGGAGGCCGCGGAGTTCTGAGCGCCGCGCCCGTGCCGTTGTCGGGCTTCCGGCGGCTTGGCTGCAACGCCCGGGGAACCGGCGTAGTCGGAAAGATGCGCGTCTCGGCTCGCCGGCTGATCTCGGTCCCCGCTGGGCGGGCCCCGGTTCTCAAGGAAACCGGAAAACCGCTATCTTTGGCCTTTTTCGGCACGGCACTTCGAAAAGTTCGGTTTCCGAAAGCTATCATTTCCCTAACCCCCGGCCATTCGCATCCGGTTGCGTTTTCCAAGTCAACTGCGGCCTGGCGAAAGATCGGGCGCCGTCCGGTGATTGGGGTCCGCCTCAAGTATCGGCAAAGCGGATATACTCGGGGTATTGTCGGAGCAAGTAAGTAGTCACCAGGAGATTTTTCGGCCCAAGATAATGAGCGATCACCGAATCTCCGTAGAAAACCCCTTGGCGGTCCTATATCGCCGGCTGCGCGAGCGGGTGGCGACCAGGGAGTCCGTCGAGCACGAACAGGCCGTGATCCGGTTGATCATGACCTCGATCGTCCTGATCTATGTGTTCTCGCCGCTGTACTCCGAACGCTACTCGGCCCTGCTGGATCAGGTGCAGCTCGGCGTGATCGCGTTCGCGGTTTTCGCAAACCTATACTATCTCCTGTTGCTGAGCGGAGCGGCGCACTCGCCGGGGCGCCGGATCTTGGGGATGGTTGTGGATATAACTGCGGTGTCCTATGGGCTCGCAGTCGGGGGCGAAGGCGCGATCACGCTGATGGCGCTCTATCTCTGGGTCACCATTGGCAATGGGTTCCGTTATGGCGTGCGCTATCTGTATGCGTCTGCCGGCATCAGCATCCTGGGTTTCTTGCTGGTGCTGCGGACCGGGGAGTTTTGGGCCCAGCACCTCTATTTCGGGACCAGCGTCATCGTCTTGTTGGTCGCCATTCCCCTCTATGTGGGCAAGCTGCTGGAAAAGCTGCAGGCGGCGATGGAACTGGCGAACGAGGCGAACCAGGCCAAGACTCGCTTCCTGGCCAATATGAGCCACGAGTTGAGAACGCCGCTGAATGGCGTAATCGGCAACTCGGACCTGATCTTGGAGACCCCCCTGGATCATTCGCAGATAGAACTGGCCAGATCGATCAAGACCGCGGCCGCTTCCCTGTTGGAACTCGTCAACGACATCCTGGATTTCTCCAAGATCGAAGCCGGCAAGATCGAGATCACCGAATCCGGCATGGATCTCCACGGGGTTCTGTACGAGGTCGTCTCGATGTTGCGCTACAGCGCCGAAAAGAAGGGGTTGGTGCTGCACACCTATATCGATCCCGACGTGCCGAGCCGGGTTGTCGGGGACGAGCATCACGTCAAACAAGTACTGGTCAATCTCGCGGCGAATGCCGTGAAATTCACCGAGAAAGGGGGCGTGTGGATCCGGGTGAAACTGGAGCCACAAGGGCCCGGGGCCCGCACGGACGGCGCCCGGGAGTTGATTTTCGAGATCGAAGACTCGGGCATCGGTATACCCGAGGATCGGCAGCAAGCGATCTTCGAGGCATTCGAACAGGCAAATGCCGCCACCACGACGAAATTCGGAGGAACCGGCCTCGGCACCGCCATTGCCAGTCAACTTGTGGAACTGATGGGGGGCAGAATCTCGCTTGTCAGCGAGGCGGGGAAAGGCTCGCTGTTCCGGGTCAGTATCCCTTGCCAAGCGGGATCTTCGGCGGAACCGGGGCAAACAGCGCCACTGCAGGTCCTGGGCGAGGTCACGGTGTTGCTGCTTGCATCAGAAGTGACCGCCCTGGCGTTGCGGAGAAAACTCGGCACCTTGGGTGTGTCGGTGCAGACCGCACGGAATTCCGGCGAGGTCCTCCAGGCACTTCGGCATCCCGACAAGTGGGTCGACGCCTGTCTGGTGGAGAGCCCGGCGTTGGGACGGTCGCGCGCGGATTTCGAGCGGGAGATGGCGGCGCAGCCGGGTTCGACCGCCTTTCCTATGATATTGGTCGGGTCCCCGTCCGCTGGCGAGGCGGCTGAGAGCTTGGGCCGCTCCCCCTGGTTTTCCCGCCTCGACATCCCATGCCAGGACAGCCAGCTGCTGAACGTCGTGCAAGCGGCCTGCGTCGGCAAGCGCAGAAGCGAAAAGCAGATCTCCTTGGCCACGCAGTATCGGGAGGCCGGGGGTCGCCAGCGTTTGCGCATCCTCGTCGCGGACGATAACCCGACCAACCGGGCTGTGATATCCGGGATCCTCGAAAAGGCTGGACATAGCGTAATTCCGGCATCGGACGGCGAGCAAGCGCTGGACGTGCTCCTGGACGAGAACAATGGCGGCATCCAATTAGCCATCGTCGATCTGAATATGCCGGGCATGGGCGGGTTGGAATTGATACAGGCCTATAAGTTCGTCACCGCTGGCGAATCCGCCATACCAATCGGCACCCTCACCGCGGACGCTTCGCCCCAGGCCAGAATTGAGTGCGAGGAAGCGGGCGCCGACTTTCACTTGGTCAAGCCCATAGAAAGCCGGCAGTTGCTGGAAGAGGTGGCTGGCGCGACCGCTGCCGGCGCAGAGGAGACCGGTTCCGCCCAGGCGGAGGCGCCGGTTTCCGCAGCGCTTTCCTACAACCAACTACTGCGCCGCAAACTCGAGGAACTGAGCCAATGCGGTGGGGGGCCGAAGTTTATCCGCAAGCTGGCGGACAGCTTCGAGAAGGACATTGGCCAGCTAGTGTACGATCTGGAAGCGGCCGTGGCCTCGCGGGACGTTCCCCAGGTGCGCAATCTGGTCCACTCCATTCGCGGCAGCGCCGCGATGCTGGGGGCTGGCCGCGTCGATGAACGCTGCGCGGCAATCCAGAAGTCCGTGGCGCAAGGAAAGCTCAGCCAGCTCGAAAGCCGTACCGAGGAATTGAAGGACGATTATGGTCGCACGGTTTCCCAACTTAAGAATATCGCTGAGGAACTGCACGCGTTGGAAGAGGCCTCGGCGGGGAATGCATAAGCGCAGGAACGCTGGTTGACTGCTACGGGATAGAGAATAAGGCATTGCTCCTGCGGCGCAGGGCCTTGCTTGGTAAAGCGGCTCGCCTTTTGGGGTGGTCTTTTCGTTGCGGGCTCCGAACGCGCTCTGGCGGCAGTACCAGTGGTGATGAAGGAAGAGGCAGACCCGCTCGGAATGATGCTTCCATTCCAAGGGATTTCAGCGCAGTCATGCGCCGAAAAAAGTCACGCCATAGGTTGGTTCTGTAGCCCAGTTCACCCGGCGGATGATAAGAGGCTTTAACGAAGTCGTTTTCTGTTCATCACCAAAGCCTGGTTGCTGAATCGGTCGATCGAGCGTCGGTGCCGGTTTCGCCCGTCGATTCCACCACGGGCGGCACCCGCCAGGAATGCTCGCTGATATCCCCGAGGCGCGCGCCCCGGCGCCGGCTGCGGGCCGGGCCGGGAGGGGCGGAATGGCGGTCTGGTCGGTCGGGAGACAACCTCAATCGGCTTTGCGCCGGATCGCGCCCGCCTGGCGCTTTACCAGCCGTTCCATCATGCGAAGGTCGCGGGGACGCAAGCGCAGGGAAGCATCTACCCAAACTTCGGTGACCCGCATCAGCTCCTCCAGAGTTATCGGATTGACGATATCCCGGGCTGCCCGGATTGCCCGCATTCCGTTCGGCGCCCTGTTCTGGTGCCTGACGTAGTCCATCACGGCCGCCGGGCCCTCGCCCGATTCCGCCAGTACGTCTACCACTCTCATGTCGTAGAGTTCCTCGGCTGGATACAGGCGCCCGCCGCTGATCAGCTTCTGGGTCAAAGCGTCGCCGACTTTGCGCGCCAGGATGCTGTATGCGCCCATGCCCGGGAACAGGTTGAACAGGATCTCAGGGAAACCGAGATGGGTGCCCCGCTCGGCGATCAACACGTCCGCCGCCAGTGCGCACTCGAATCCGCCGCCGAGGGCGTCTCCCTGCACCAGGGATATGTGGGTGATATCGCGACCGAAGCCGGAAAGCAGGTTATGTTGGCCCACTACGCAGGCCTTGGCGTAACGCATCAGGCCTGCGCGATCCTGGCGCTCGATGTGTTGACGGAAAAGGGCAAGATCTCCGCCAAGATTGAATACTCCCGGTACGTCGGAGGCCATCACCGTATACTCGATATCGCGATCCTGCTGCGTGGAGATGCTGTCGGCATGGGATTGCATGACCCGCAGCAATTCAGGCGTGAAACAGCCTCGATCCCCATCCTTCATGTACATCCACTCGATGTTCTGGGATGAATCATGATAGGCGGAGAAGTTCGAACTGGAAAAAGTGCACCGCAGGAAATCGCGCTCGTTTGCGACGTTCGAACGGAAGTTGGAAACGGTTTCGAATTTGGCGATGGCGCTCATTATGATTCTCTCCTTAGTTTCATCGATAGGAAGGGGCCGGTCGAGGGGGCGACTTCAGTCCCAGTACTATCTAATCACGAAGTGGCTGCTAGGGATAAGAAAAATCCGTTGGGACTTGGCTTCGAGCAATCGTCAGCGGTGGGATTGAGAACTGATCCCATTGGGTGGGCTGCACAAGCGGCCGGCTGAGGGCCTTAAGAGTATTCCGATTGGACCCGGAAAGCGGGTCGAGTGACGAGGTAGCGAGCGTTGTCCATGAGGGGCGCGGGTCAGCCGCTACTTCTCAAGAGTGGTCTATATTGAGGATTGGCCGCTTCTATTAAGGAGACGCTGCAAAAAGCCCTCCCTGGCTTCTTGCAGCACGGCTTTCGAAAACGCGGTATCCGAAAGCCTTCATATCCAGGCGGTTGGACGCCTGAAAATGGCGGGGCATCTTGCCCCTTGCGGGAAACGCGATTGAATCAGCGTTTCCTCAATGGAGGCCGGAGTTCCGGGTTCGGGTACGTTGCTATGGATGTGCCGGGTCCGGCTCGTTTCTCAGTCGCAGGTTCCGGTGGAGCCTTGCGCAAGGCTGTCGAGCCGCTCCCAGTCTTGCGCGTAGGGTTGGGTGCCGGTGCATCCGCGGGCGACCGCGGCCAGGGCGTCGAGCGCCCAGGCCGGCAGGCTGGGGTGGATTCGGTAAAAGATCCAGGTTCCTTTGCGGCGGTCCAGCAGCATTTCCGTTTCTCGGAGGATCGCGAGGTGCCGGGAGATCTTCGGTTGCGGGAGGTCGAGTGTGGCGGTGAGTTCACACACGCAGAGTTCGTCGCTGGCATGCAGCAGCATCAGTATTCGCAGGCGCGTGGGGTCGGCCAGGGTCCTGGTAAAACTTTCAGGGGTCAGGCTCATCGGTTTTGCCCAATACTCGCTTCTCTCGGCAGATATTCTGCCACGGTCTCAGGCCGAGTTTAACCCACTACCCAGGTATCGTGCCGCTGGCGCAGGGCCTGTGCGCCGCGGTGGAGCGAAATCGATAGCCGTCGCTACCGGTTGCGTGAAGCGCAAGCCCAGGCGCGCAGGAACCAGCCAGGGGTGTGATAGCCAAGCGGCGTGATACCGGGTGTTTCGCTGCAGACGCCTCCGCAGCCCTATTCAAGGTCTCGAATTTCCAGTCGCTTATGCCCAGCCGCCCGACGGCTTGGTTAAGTATTCGGGGTAACTGCCCCGCCAAGAGCAGGCATACTGGGATCGGGCGCCCTGACGGATTCAGGCGCCGGATGTGCCCAGCCGAGCCACCCAGCCTTGGCCGGCCGCGCGGGTGAAGTCGAGCCTAAGCTGTGGGTATAGCCCGAAGCTCAGCACGACCAGCGCCAGCACCACCAGCATCATGAGCTCGCGTTGGCGTAGGTCCTGGGCCTCGGCCACGAGCGGGCCGAAGAAGGCCTTCCGGTAAACGCCATCGAAGTAGCCGGCGCCGAGGATCATTCCGAACAGGGCGGCTAGACCGGCCCCGGTGTGGCTGTCCAGCGCGCTCAGGATCAGCAGCAGTTCGGCGGGGAAGCTGCTGGTACCGGGCAGGCCCAACAGCAGGAAGAACGAGGCCAGCAGCGGCATGTTGCGGGCGGCGCCGCCGAGCCCGCTCAGCTCGGTGCTGCCGCTGCGGTGGTGCAGGAAGCCGGTAGCCAGGAATAGTCCGCCAGACACCAAAGTGAAATTGAGCAGCTGGAACAGGGCGCCCTGCATGCCCATCTGGTTGAGCGAGGCGATGCCGAGCACGACCAGGCCGACGCGACTGATGCTGGAAAAGGCGAGCATGCGTCGCAGGTTGGTCTGGGCCAGGGCGATCAAGGTTGCGCCAAAGGCGGCCAGCAGCGGGACTAGCGTGAGATGTCCCATCCAGTTTCCCGAAGGTGGCGGCTCTCAGAACTGGCCCGATGTGGGAAGTTTCGGAGACATCCTGGAAGGCCCTGAGTCGAGAGATTTGACGTTGTCAGCGGTTCACCAAAACGTCATATTCTGCCACGGCGACTTGGCCATCGGCGATCCCGGTACTTGACTCGGCTCGCCGCCGGGCGCTATACAAAGGCAAGGTCACGGGTTTGCGGCCTTTTTCTGCGAGGTACCGGGTGAAAGCAGCCAAGTACATGGGCATCGACAAAGACCCCCAGGGGGCAATGAACCAAACCGGTAATATTATTCGGGATGCCTGGGTGTTTGGCATTATCCCCGAGACCCAGACCTGCGAGGGCTGGAACCTGCAAGGGCTTCAAGCCCTTTATGACAAGGTCACGGAGGCTTGGGGGCCATTCGGTCACCTAGTGTCGCGCCTGCCGCCCGAACTCCGCGAGCGCCATGAACGCGTCTATACCGAAGCGGTGCGTCAGGCGCGGGAAAAGGGCTGGGACCCAGACCGGTCGCTGGAGAACGAGACCTAAAGGCGGACGCCGCGTGCGCTGCGAGCCAGTAACCTTTTTCCGGCCGCCCGAGATTGGCCGCAAGCGGTCCCAGATTGCAGGAAATATCTACAACAGCAGCCGGTTGTTGCTGCGCCGCAGCAGCAACGATTGCCGCTTGGTTCCGATCCGAAGCATGGCGTACCAAGGGGTGATCACGAGAGACGAGATCGTGTTCGTCGACGCCCAGGGCTACGCCGTGGGAGACGGCCAGGGCGGTCGCCTGATTCGGCTGGCCTGGCAGATGCTGGCGGAGCAAAGCCGGGACTCTCTCACCGATCCGGTGACCATCGTCTTGTCTACTACCATCCCACCGCTACCGAATTTCAACGCCGCCTGATTGGCGAATTCGGCAAGGCCATGGATCTGCTGCTCGGACGCGAGCGCGAAGCTGCGCCGGTGGGAATGCCATGCGGGTGGTTTCGATCCGGGGCGGCTGAGATTTGGAATCCTTCCAGCGCGCCGTATCCTCACCGCCATAGGGGTGCGCCCGGAAGAGCGCGGTGGAGGACCGGCGTAGCCGGGCCTCCGCATCGGCCCTGTTCGCGAATAGCAGCTACCCGCTCAGAGCCGCAAACAGGTTCGTCAACCGCTGCGGCAGGCGTTCCACATTGTCGATGATGGAGAAGTTGTTCTCGCCGAAGATGCGGGCCACATAGCGGGCGCCGTTGCGTGCGGGGTCAGACGGCGCCCGGGGCAGGGGACTGAAACTTTCCGAGGCGCGTGACCTGTATCTCCGATGTGAAAACCACACCCATGTGTTTGTTGAAGAATGGCGTAAGTCCTTCGAGGATGTGACCCGCCAGGCCTTCCGGGACCACAGTAATGACCATCACCAGTACGTCGTCTTCGTTGAACATCAGGTGGCCTTCGTGAGCTCCGTGGGTGCCCTTGCCTGAAAGGTTGTGGACCACGGTCCACCCGCTGACGCCGGCCCGGTCGAGCAAGTCGAGCACGAATTCCTGGTATTCGCCCTGGACGATGATCTCCAGCTTCTTCATCGGACTGTGGTTGAGTTCCTGCATAGCCTGCCTCCGGTTTTGTCAATGGGGAAGGGCTGGCCGATCGCCGCTGGGGGGCTGCCAGAGGATCCTTTCAGCCCGGCAGAATGATCGGTTGGGCCTGCCAGCCGCCGTTGTGAAACAGGTTGGCCGTGCCCTGCTCCGGGTCCAGCACCAGCAGGCGCACCCAGCCGTTGTGGACCAGCTCGCGCGGCTTGTACAGGCGCGCGAGGAGTTCTTCCACAAGCTTGACCGGCGCCTCGATCACGGTCAGGAGACGCATGGGTTCGTGGTAGGGCTTGCCTCCCTTCAGCATAGTCTGAGCCGGTAGTCCGGTGCGGAGATCGCTGATGTTGCCCGTGATCACACCGAAGCGGCCGGTCACATTGTGGTAGACCTTGCTGCCACTCCCGAAGGCCTCGTTATCGACCACCGAGAAGTAGTGCTCCATGTTGATCCATTGGGCCACCACCAGCGGCCCCGAAAGGATCACCTCCAGCAGCCGCCCCTTGGGGTCGATCCGATAGTCGTAGGAGTGGAGAAAGGCGCGGCCTTCGAGGTGCTGCTGCTGCGTCAATGCGCGGCGGCCGATAATGAAGGAGGCGTTCTTCGACAGCCCCCATTCCGGGCGCACCTGGGTCCAGTCCAGGGCATTGCGCTTGACGCGGCGGGCGGCGGCCTGCGGCGTATCGACGCCGGCCTCCCCGAGTTCCTTGCAACGCTCCAGTGCGCACAGCCGCCCAGCGGCGGTGAGATCCTCCTGAATACGGCTCAGGCGGGTCAAAGTACCCGGTGACAGCTGATCCAGGTCGAATAGTTGTATCTCGTCCGTGGTGGTGTCGTGCACTGCGGGGATGAACGAGGTCTCGTCGGGAATCTGGATGCCTTCTTCGGCCAGCAGTTCTCGCACCTCCCGGCGGTTGGCCATGGCGGCGAAGATACGGGCGTTGACCAAACCGTGGTCGCCGCCGCAGGCGCCGCAGTCGAGTGCCGATTCATAGGGGTTGTTCTGGGATGAGCTGCCGTGGCCGACCACCAGCACCGTGCGCGCGATGTCTGCGGTGTCGAGGCCGATGGCGCGCAAGGCGGTGCCCACAAGCTGGGCCTGGGTGCGGTGCCGGAAACCGATCTTGGCCAGATGCTCGAGCTGGATTAGGGCCTGGTCCGGGTTGACCCTGTATTCCATCTGGAGCGAGCGGATGAACACCGCCTCGGCCGCGATATCCACGTCGAAGCGGCGGGCAAACTCGGTTGCGCCGCTGCGGTTCTCCAGAGCGGTCTCGCGCAATTCGCGGATCATCGGGCTGGTGACCGACTCGCGTTTGATTCCGAAGTGGCGTTCGATCGCCCGGATAACCATTTCGTCCTGCAGGTGGGCCACCAGTTCCTCCGCTTCATCGCGGGTGATCTTGTCGATCATCAACCGCGCCGGCGGCTTACGGCTTTCCAGACGCTGGCGCCAAGTGTTGTAGGCGCGCGGGGCGAAGGTCTTCCCCACCATGTCGAAGCCGAATAACAGGCCCACCGCCTCCACGGTCACGTAGGGTGCCAGCACCGTGTTCTTGAGGTCGTGCACCACCTCGTGTGCCAGCTCGTAGAGCGAGTGGCGCGTCTGCTCGTGCTTGTGGGGCATCTCGACCACCACGTTGCGCGGGGTAACGATGGCGGGGCAGAGCGCGGTCTCGTGGCCCTTGCCCAGCTCGATGAAACTGACCGGTATACCGAAAAAGCCGGCGATACCGAAGGTCTCGTACTCGCCTACGGACTCCAGGTGTCGGCGCAGGCGCTCCGAGCGGGTGTCGATACAGAACAGGGCCTGGACCTTCCCGGAGGCGGCTCCCGCCTTCGGCGTCCCTGGGCTGTCGGTGCCTGACGCCGGGCCGCTGCCTGCGGCTGCCTCGGTGTCCCGGGCGATCTGCTGCAACAGCCGGCGCGAGTAGGTGCGCTCCAGGGCCTGGGTCCAGACAAACGGCTCCTTGGCCCTGAAGGTGTAGATGCCGTCGATGAACCGCAGCAAGCTGTCGTCCGAGTGCTTGAGCAAATCATCCCGGGTATAGCCTGCCTTTTCCGCGACGGCCATCAGACGCCGGGCGCGGATGTCGGCCTCTCGGGTGAGTTTTTCTCGTTCGTAGTCGTGGAACAGGGCCTCGATGCGCTCCCGGTCTCTGCTGTCCAGGGCGACCTCGATGCGATGGGCATAATCAGGCAATACGGTGCCGCCATTGAGCTCGCGGCGCAGCTGGCTTTCTTGTGGGTGGTTCTCGGCGTAGCCCTGCAAGCCCGGGAAGTCCAGTTCGCGCTTTAACCGCCGCCCTGCGTCCTCCAACAGCGCCATGGCAAGTACCAGGCGCACGGCCATGAAGTCTATCAGGTCCGCCGGATTGCGCTGTTGCCAATAATAGTGGCGGGCCTGGGAGCGCCAACGAACGAACCCGGCCCAGCCGTGCAGCTGGGCCAACTCGAGCGTGAAGTAGTCCATCCACATGGGCTCGGGCACACCGAGGCGAGTCATGACGTGATCGATCATGGCCTCGGGCTCGTCGGCCTTGGCCAGCACCGCCCCGACATCGAGGCCACGCATGCGCAGCCTGCGGTTGCGCTGGGCGATGCGGCTCCAGCAGCGATAGAGCCCCTTGCGGCGGCCGGGCAGCCGCCAAACGGACTGCCCCTCGTCGAAGAAGTCCATCATGCCCTTGATCAGCAGCTCGTTCAGGGTTTCCGCTAGGCGGGTCCCGAACAGCTGATCGACCGTGTCGCACAAGGTCAGCTCGGTGGCGATCCGTTCTGCGAAGGGTTTCATCGAAGATTTCCGCTGCGGATGGTGATCATGATGGACGGCGCTTTACGGCGGCCAGCACCGCTTCTGGGCCGGGTACGTCTTGGCCGGGGGCGGGGTGGGTCATGGCCGTCATCATCGCCATGGTAGAGCGCCGCAGCAGCTCCGCCAGCTCCCCGTCGTCACTGATATCCTGCTCGCGGAGCCAGTCGGTAACGAACTCCGCTACCAGGTCTTGCAACACCTCGCGCTCGATACTGCCGCTGGCCAGGAGCTGCTGGTACTCGGTCCGGTTCAGGTAGCCCCGTGCATGGAACAGCTTGGTGGCGGCGGCGACGGCCTGTTCGAAAGGCAGGTGCTCCAGCCCGTGCAAGGGGTTGTGGTGGATGAAGTTGCGCATGGGCCAGAAGAAAGGCAGAACCTCGCCGGCCATGGTGACCATGGAGCGGATTTTGAGCTTCTTGCCAAGCGTCGGCCCGGTGGGCTCCAGGGCGGTCTCGCCGCCGGCCGGTTTGGCTTGGGGGTCGGAATCAGGCGGGTTCAAAGCACTCCCTCCACCAGCGCGATGCCGAACACCGACAGGGCGAGCATCCCGCCTCCGTGCATTAGGGCGTCGCGCCTCTTGAGATCGGTATAGGCGAGATCCTCCCGAGGGGTGCCGAAGACAATCCCCGTCAGCAGGTTGATGGCGGCCCAGGTCCACAGCAGCCAGGCCAGACTCAACGGTATCAGCGTCAACAGCTCGTTGCTTCCGACGCCACCGAAGGCGATATCCGCGATGGCGAAGAAGGCCGGTGAGAAGGGCACCGCCACCGCCACCAGCACGGCGGCGACGAACAGCGCCGAGAACACCGGCATACGCACGCCGAGCCCGGGATAGAGTCCGACCCGGGCGATGCCGAAGCGACGGGTCAGCACCCCCATCAGGAAGACAAGTGGCAGCAACGATGTTGCCAGGCCCAGGGCCGGCAGCAATGGGGCTACTCCATGGGCGAAACCCACCCAGACCAGCGCCAGCGCCGAGGTGTAGAGTTGGCCAACCCAGATTTGGCCGTCACGCGCCGTCAACAAGCGGAAGGCGTACAGCACCGAGGTCAGCCCTCCCCAGAGCGCGAAAGCCGAGACCATCTCCGAATGATCGGAGGCGCCCCTCGAAACGGCCAGATTCAGCAACCCGACACCGATCAGGGGCATGAGCACGATCGCCGCGGCCTTGAGCGGGAGGCGCGCCCAAATTGGCAGGCGGTCCGATTCAGCGCCTTTCTGAAGAATTAGATTGGCGCCGATACTGAGCGGATACAGCGGCAGAAACAGGCCGGCGAAAAAGAAAAGCAAGAAGGTCGTCATCGCGCTCATGCCCCCGGTCAGACCCAGCGCAGCAGGGAGTTGAGTCGGCGGGACAGCGCGAGGAGTTGCTCGCCGGCGCGGCTGTACAGGTCGGCGATATAGAACTCCCGCGATAGCAACGCGTACAGGGTGATGTACAGGCTGCGATAGCGACGCTGCAGCGGCTCCTGAGCCGCCGCCGAACGAAACACCAGCATCCAGCCTGCGGAAATCACGACGACGAGCAGCAACAGGACCAGGGCAAACCAGGTGACGTTGATCGAGGCCGCTTGATATAGCGCCTCGCGGAATTCCGGGTCGGGGTAGAGCAAGGCGTCGAAGGCGTGGCCGACGAGCGCGTACGTCATGATAACAAGCCCGAAGGACAGGACTACATAGAACAACACCTGGAACGGCCGCTCGCCGCCGATTTTATAGACGAAAAACAGGGTCTGGGCACCGGTAATCCAGCCGAACAGCAGGAGAATCATGGCCCCCTGATGATGCAGAAAACCCTCATCGACGATCTGGTGGGCGCCGAAAACGATCAGCAGCGGCGCGGTGATGGTTATGCCCGCGAAGACCACCCAGGACAGCGGCGGGTTCGGCACCTTGCGCTCCACCATGAATTTGTAGATCTCGCCCTCGGGGATGTTCGGGTCCTTGCGGGCCTTGGCGATGATGGAGCCGGAGCCCAGGAAGAGCGTCGCTTTGAATACGCCGTGGGCGATCAGGTGGTAGATGGCCAGCGAGAAGGCGCCGAGTCCGCATTCCATGACCATGTAGCCCATCTGGCCCATTGTCGAATAGCCGAGGGCCTTTTTGATGTCGCTCTGCATCAGCATCATCAGTGATCCCATGATGGTTGTGATCAGGCCCACCGCAAAAGCCAGCAGCAGCACGTGTTCCGTGTGGACGAAGACCGGCGCGAAGCGATTGATAAGGAACCCCCCGGCGTTGACGATGCCCGCATGCATCAACGCGGATACCGGCGTCGGCCCATCCATCGAGTAGGGCAGCCAGGTGTGGAGGGGAAATTGAGCAGACTTGGCAAAGGCCGCCAGAAGCACCAAAAAGCCAACGGTCTCGGCGAAGGGCAGCCCCAGGAGGGTGGTCGCCTGCGGTGCCTCGGCCACGCGTTCGAACAGGGTCGGCAGGGTCAGGGTGCCGTAGGTGTGGTAGGCCAGTGCAGTGATCGCGAGCAGGGGCAGATCGCCGATACGATGCGTGAACAGGGTCCAGAACGCATAGCGGTTCGCCGCCGGTCGCTGCGTCTCGTGGTTGAGCAGGAAGTACAGGCATACCCCCAGCAGGTGCCAGCCCAGGAGCAAGGTCAGCAGGTCACCGGCCAGCACCATCAGGAGGATTACGCCGATAATCACGTCGAGCAGCATGAAGAAGCGCGTGTAGCCCGGATCGTCCTGCATGTAGCGGACGCTGTACACGTGCACCACCAGGCCCACACCGCTCACCAGCAGTGCCATCAGCGTGCTGAGCCAGTCGATGTAGAGCGAAAAGATACTCAGGCCGAGGCCTACCAGCCGTCCCGACTCGGCCCAGAGCTGGATAAGAAAAAGCGCCATTGCCAGCGCCAGCACGATCCCGCTGGCAGCCACGCTGATCCGCGCGATCCGCTCGCCGTAGCGCGGTGCGGCGAGCTTGACCACAAGGGCCGATACCAGCATGAGGAGCGGCAGAGAATACGCCAATAATCCCATCAAGACGTCCAAGCTTCACTGTGTTGGCCGCAAACCTGGGCCTTGGTGCCGGCTCTTCGGCGGGTGGGGCGCTGCATCAGGGCCCCGTTTTCGGCTGCCAAGTCTAACAAGAAACCAGGCATGGGCGAAGTTTCCGATGGCGGCGCCTGCTGGTCGCCGGAAAATCCGCGCGCAGTCATGCTCCCACTCGAAGCAAGCGAGCCAGCTTCAAGTTTGAGTTACGGTTGCAGAAATCCGAAAGGAATGATTGACGGGTAAGTCCCTCAAGATATTGGTCGAGGTGCGGGAACTCTAATCTCCCTCCTGCCTCTCGAAACCGTTTGCTCTTGTAAAAAATCATTTAAATCAATAACTCAGGTCCATGCGATCCATGTAAATATCAGGGTAAGTACCGCAAACGCCGTTTTCCCCAGGTCCCTCGAGTATCCGCCGGTCGTTAGGTAGTCGAGAACCTGCCTGCGACGCTGCATTGGCCAGACTCCCACCCTTTTCGAACTGGAAAACGGTCGGCGGCGAAGGCGATTTTCGCAGGCATGCTGATCCTCGGGCCAGGCGCTATCCCGCCCAACGCCTCCCTGACGGACCGGAGCCCGACGTCATCGCGACAGAAGACCACCGACGTCTGCAAGTCGTGTACGTAAAATGCCAGACGTCCGGTTCAGGCATTTCTCCAGCTCCGCCAACGTGAACCCTCCTCGCTGTTGCGGCACTCCCGAAGACAATCCGCTGCCGGAAAGCCAGTTTCGAGAACAGGCTCAGGGTGAGCGTCCGAAAACCGGTGTCTAGCCGCCCACATAAGCGCCGAGGAAGACGTGGCGCAAACGCCGCGTCTTTTCGACCATGCGGAAGGTCGAACGGTTGTTGTTGAAGCGCGCCACCTGGTGCAAGGGTACCCAGAGGACCTGATGGGATTCGTCGTTGCCGGGGATTTCCAGATCGTCGTCCATCTCGACCAGGAAGCGAATATCGAAGTGCTGGTGGCGCGGCCCGCGGCTGGTGGCGGGGATGCTGTGTACGTCCACGTCGAACACCGCCTCTTCCAAAAGACGGATGTGTGAGGGATCCAAGCCGGTTTCCTCCGCGGTCTCCCGCAGGGCGACCCGGAGAATGTCCGCGTCACCGTCAGCGTGGCCGCCTGGCTGAAACCACTGGTCGTGCTTGCGATGATGGAGCAGCAGGACTCGGCTGCGGTCGGGGCTGACCACCCAGACCGAACCGGTGACATGACCGGGCCACAGGTCGCAATGGAAGCAGTCCTCGTGGGCCTCGACGAAGGCAATCGCGCGCGCCACATAGCCGGCCTCCTCCATAAAGCGGGTACGGTGGCGGGACAGCAGGCCGAGCAGTTCCTGGCGGTGCATGCTAGTTGCCTCGATCCTTCATCTGGTCAGGTACCGGAGGGGTTTTCTACGGCGGCGATGGCCGCGGAGGCCGCCTCGTCCACGTCGCTCTCGGTGCCCGAGACGATCAGTCGGCCGAACGCACCGACCGCGCTCACGTCCACCAGGGTAATACTGGCGGCCTTCTCCGCCTGATTCGCGGCATAGATAATATAGCCCGCGGGCTCGGTTTCGAGAATGAACATGCTCTGCCCAGGGATCATCATTGAACCGCGTCTGGTCTGCCGGTTGATCAGCACCGTGTGTTCGGGCGTCATGCCCCGGATGGTCTCCTGCCAAGTGACCTGACACCGCTGCCGGTCCTCCAGGCGGGCACCGAGGCGCGACAGCAAGATTTCACCAGCGGCCCGCACGTCGCTCTGGTCGCGGTGATGTACGACCATGGAACCGAACGCCCGCTCCACCACCTGCTGGGTCAGGTGGACGCGGGTGGCCTTGAGCGCGATATCCGTCAGCCGGTGCACGGCCATGCCAGGTGCTACTTCGGTCCACAGGCAGGCCTCCCCGGGGGTCGGCGGATAGCCCTGGGACACCGTGGCCATGTACTCGGCCAGCTGCGGCTGCAGCGAATCGATGTAGACGTAGGTGCGCAGCTTGATCATGGTGTTTCCGCAACGGCGCGGTCAACCAGGATCGCTGACCGGCTCAGCCCGCCAGCTCCCCGCAGTACCACGCGAAACCGTCTCCATCGCCTCATCGTATCGCCTTCTTCCTGCCGCGCCGGGGCGGCGCATCGCTGGTCGTGTTGATATGGCGCAGCCCAGGCCACATGGACTCCATGCGTGCGCCCAGGCGCGGACCATACTGGAGAGCAAAATCCAGGAAGGTCCGAGCCACCAGCGATAACTCCTTGCCCTTCGGGTACACCAGGTACCACTGGCGCAGGATAGGAAATCCTTGCACATCGAGAACAGCTACCGGCCCTTCCACGCGTTCAAGCGCGAGCGTGTGCAGGGACAGAACGGAGATGCCCAGGCCGCCGACAATGGCGTGCTTGATGGCCTCGTTGCTGCCCAGTTCCATTCGCACCCTGGGGCGCAGGCCGCAAGCTTCGAAAACCCTCAGGGTGGCATCGCGAATACCGGAGCCGGGCTCACGCAGGATGAAAGGCTCCTCGGCGATGCGCTTTAGCGGGATGTTCTTCTCGCCGACCAGGGGGTGATTGCGCGGTGCCATCATCACCAGCGGATTGGGTGCGAAGGAGAAGGCCTCGACCTCCACTTCGTCGGCAGGTGTCTGGCCCATCACGTAAAGGTCATCCTCATTCCCGTGCATACGTTCGATGATGCTGTCCCGGTTGGTCACTTTCAGGGAGACCTCGATACCCGGGTAAAGCTGACTGAACTCACCGAGGATCTCTGGCGCAAAGTACTCAGCGGTGGTGATCACGCCGAGCCGCAACCTACCCCGCTTCATTCCCTTCAGGTCGGCCAGTTTCATTTCGAGGTTAGCCAGAGTCTCGAATATGCGCCGGCAGGCATCGTAAAGTACCAGCCCGGCCTCGGTGGGCTGCACCTTGCGGCCGATGTGCTCGAACAGCGGCAGCCCCATAGCCTCCGACAGCTTCTTGATCTGCATGGAGACCGTCGGCTGGGTGAGAAAGAGTTCCTCGGCCGCGCGCGTGAAGCTGCCAAGGCGCACGATGGCCTCAAATACCTGGAGCTGGCGCAGGGTGGCTTGCCGGATCAGGTAATCAGGCATGGCGGATGGAGGGGTGTAGCCCTGGTCTCTCGAGCGCGGTTTTTTCATGTCCGTCACACCTTGCCTGTGGCGTCTTTCCCCGAGTTCCATCTATGCCGGTCTGGACTCGAGCAAGCCGTCGCGGGTGCCATAGCGCTCACCGAGCGTCCGCAGGGCGGTTTCCTTGTCGCTGAAGAAGGCGTCACGGCCCAGCTCTTCGACCAGGCCGCTCTGCACAAACACCCGCATGACCTGGTGCTTCAAGCCGCTGAACATCAGGGTCACGCCCACCTCCTGCAGACGCTTGGCCACCTCGCGCACCTTTTCCTCGCCCGACGCATCGATCTCGTTCACGCCGCTGCCGACGATCAGGATCACGTTGGCTCGGGGAAACTCGCAGTGCGCCTCCAGGACGATATCCTCGAAATAGGCGACATTGATAAAGGTAAGGGAACCATCGAAGCGAACAGGCACAAAGATCTCGCTGAGTGGCTGCAAACCATGGGCACGGATTCCGCCCAGCGTGCCGTCTGCCTTGCGCCCGACGATTTCGGCTCGAGGCCTCATGATCCGGATCAGGTAGTGCAGTACCGTCAGGGCTACACCGAGCAGGATGCCGTTGGCAATCGACGGCGCCATCAGCAGCGTGGCCACGAAGGTGACCACGCCAATCAACGCGCTGACGCGGTCCACCTTCCACGCCTGTACCAAGGGTGCGAGCCGGATGAGGCTGAATACCGCCATCATGACGATCACCGCCAGCACGGCCTGCGGCAGGTGGTAAAGATATGGGGTGAAGAACAGCAGCACGAGGACGACGGCCAGGGCGCTGATGATGGCGAAGAGCCCGGTCTTGGCCCCCGTGCGGGCTGCTACTGCAGAGCGGGAGAAGGAACCGCTCACCGTGTAGGAGCCGAAGAAGCTGCCGGCAATGTTAGCCAGCCCCTGGCCGATCAACTCCTTGCTGGTGTCCACACGTTCGCCGGTACTGGTGGCGATGGCCTTGGAGATGGAAGTGGCCTCCATGAAGCCAATCAGCGCCATCACCAACGCCGCCGGCAACAGCGCCAGCAGCAGGTCCCAATGAACCTGCGGCGCTCGCATGCTGGGTAACCCTTCGGGAATGTTGCCCACCACTTCACCACCTGCGGACAGCACGACCTGGCCATCCTTAACACCGTTGAAGCGCCACACCTTATGGCCCGTCAGACCATCCGGCTCTTCACCGATTGGGAACAGTTTTAGGTCGTCGCCCCCCTCGGCGTCCACGCCCGTAAGCGTCATGGCGTGAAGGGCCACACGGCGTTGGTTGTTTTCCGTCTTGAGCAGTTGCAGCTGCTTTTTCAGCACTACGCCGTGCGCGCGCAGGGTGGCGGCCTCTTCGATGCGTGCCAGACCACCCTCCTTTTCCAGCTCGTCGGCTTGCCGGTTGAGATCGGCAAGCTCGTTGGTAAGCCTGACAACACTTTGCTGGGTCGCGTCGAAGCTGGCGACCTCGGTTACCAGTCGCGGGTCGTGGATCTGCTCCGGCGCCACCTGCGCCTTGTTCTCGTAGTGGACCAGCGCACTGACCAGCGTGGACAGCACCACCGCTATCAGCACCCCAGGCAATGACGGCGCCTTGCGGCGCAGCCCGGCGATCAAGAGCCAGGCGCCAACGCCGAACAAAAGGGTCGTCAGGTGCAGTTCCGGAATCTGGGCAACGACATGCCACAGGTCTGCCAGATAGGAGTCGGTGCGCGGGAATGGCACGCCGATCACTTTGCTCAGCTGTGACAGCCCAATGATCAGCGCCGCCGCGTTGGTGAATCCGACAATCACCGGGCTGGACAGCAGGTTCACGATGGCACCGAGGCGGAACAGGCCAAGCGACAGCCGCAGCACCCCTACCATCAGCGCCAACATGAGGGACAACTCGATGAAATCGGAGCTGCCGGGGGAGGCGAAGGGAATCAGCGCAGCAGCCGACATCAGCGACAGCATCGCCACCGGGCCTGTATGCAACTGACTGGATGAGCCCCAAAGCGAGGCCACGATCACCGGCACGAACGACGCGTACAAGCCGTATACCACCGGCAGCCCGGCCAGCTGCGCATAGGCCATACTCTGGGGTACCAGCACCAGGGCCACGGTGATGCCGGCGATCAGGTCGCTGCGCAGGCCGCCCCGGGTCATCGGGAACCAGCGCAGGAACGGGAACAGATTTTGAAGCAGCGACTGCATGGATAAAACTCCGCGTCTCAGCCCAACAGGGCCTCGTACCTCTCGGGTCCACGCACTGACACGCCAGACCCACGAGCGGTCCGGTGATAGCCCTTGCGGATCAGGACCGCCAGATCGTCCAGCAAGCCAGGCAGGCGGTAGTCCGGCAGGCTCAACTGACGCTGATCTCGGCCGGCATTATGGCGCCTTTTATACTTAGATACAATTCGATATAAAGAAAGATATATATCTATTTAAGTCGATGTATCTAACTCAGTCAGGCCAGATCCGCCGGGCCGCCTGGAAGGGGTCCGCAGCCGCAGCAGGAGCCTTGGCGGTGGCGGTCGGCCCAGAAGCGGGCTTGGCTGCTGGCTTGGCTGCCGTCCTGGCGGGGGGCTTGGGCGCGACCTTGCGCTTCGTGGTGACCGCCCGCTTGGGCGTCGCGGCAGACGGCGTGCTGCTGGTCTCGGACGGACCGCCGCTCGCCTTGGTCTTGCGAATGGAGGCGAGCAGTTTGTCGCCGGTCTTGTCGGTGCTGCTCATGACAGAATTACCTCGTTGATCAGTTGGTGGAGTTCTTCGGCTGCCGCCGCGCCCCGGCTTCCCATGTCGATGACGCTCTTACCCTCGAGCATCGCGGCCCGGTAGATAACGCGACGGCGGATCGCCGCCTCGGAAGCGGGCAGTCCCAGTTCCGCGATGGCCTGACGCACAAGCCGGGACAGCGTGGTGCGCGGCTCGAGCTGGTTGATCACCAGCATCGGCCGCAACCCCGGGTTTGATCGCTTCGCCTCCTCGATAGCGTGATCGATGTGGGCGGTTGCCCAGAGATCCAGCGGCGAGGGCTGCACCGGAATAAGCGCTATTTCGCTGACCTGCAGGGCGAGATTGGTCTGCATGGTATTGACCGAAGGCGGACAGTCGATGATCAAGTGGGCGCATTGCTTGCGCCGGGTATTTAGTACCGCATCAAGCTGTCGGTCGCTGGCAAATACCGGGGGAGTCTCATCGGATTCGGCGATGGCCCGCCATTGCAAAGAGGAGCCCTGCGGATCGGCATCCAGAATGGCGGTAGGCGCGATGCGGTTGAGGGCACACGCCAAGTTCACTGCCAGCGTGGTCTTACCTGCTCCGCCCTTGTTGCCCACCAAGGCGATGATGGCCATGGGGAAGCCCCCTCAGTTGCCTATCGTTGTGCCAGTCTGAAGCTTGTCGAGCATTTTAGCAAAGCGCCGCTGCTCATTGCTGACTGCGTCTTCGCCTTCAGGGGCATAGATGGTGACGTTCACATAATCACGCCCGAAGCCGAGGTCGGGATACAAATCGTGTTCCTCTGACAGATCCGCTGCGCGGTCGAGGAAATCGCGCAGGGTGGTGTAATCGGGAAACTCGTAACGCCGTTCGAGGCGTGCGGGACGTTTACGTTCCTGCCACTCCCGGTCCATCACGAAGCCTCCTCAGAAGGTCGCGCCGCGTGGCGGGGTGCGGGGCCCGGGCTGCCCCGGTTGCCGTAACCCCTCGATCCACTGACTCAATTCACGACCGTGGCGGCGCTCTTCTTCGAGCAGGGTCTCGAAGAAAAGCCGCCCGTCGTGATCGCCGATGCCGGCGCAATGGCGCGTGGCATCGCTGTACAGGTTGATCAATTCGTGCTCGAACGCCAGGTCATGCAGCAGCAGTTCCTGCAGACTGTTGCCGAGCCGGACCGGACGCAACTGCGACGCGCTGGGCGCCACGCCGAGGGACAGCATGCGGGCGATGATCCGATCCGCATGCTCCATTTCCTCACGTGACTCGTTTTTCAGGCGTTCGGCCGGCTCAGCCAGACCCCAGGTTGCGACGAGTCGCGCCTGGGTGCTGTACAGCTGCACCGCGGAGAACTCCAGACTCAGAGCTCGCCCGAGGTAACCGAGCACGCGTTGGTCTGCGCGGGCATACAACATGATGAAGGTTCAGCGATCCGCTGGCGTGTTCTTAACCGGTAACGAACCGATCGCTCAATGCGCCGGACGCATGGCGCTGCCGCCTTCCAACACCGGCTCCACTTCGCGATGCGGACGCGCGATGATGTGTGCGGCCACCAGGCCGTCACCCACACGCTCGCAGGCGTCGGCGCCGGCGCGAACAGCTGCGTTCACGGCACCGGTCTCACCGCGCACCAGCACGGTGACGTAACCGCCGCCCACGAACTCACGACCGATCAGGCGCACTTCGGCGGCCTTGGTCATGGCGTCAGCCGCTTCGATGGCAGGCACCAGCCCGCGGGTCTCGATCATGCCCAGAGCAATGCCATAGGTTTCGTTGGCCATCGCTGAAATCTCCTGTTTAAACGGCTAGGGTCGAAGCGCCAATCAGGCTTCGGTGGAAGCGCCGCCAGTCGGCAGCACCGGCTCAACTTCTTTGTGCGGGCGGGCGATGATATGTGCAGCCACCAGGCCGTCACCGACACGCTCGCAGGCGTCAGCGCCAGCGCGAACGGCTGCGTTCACGGCACCGGTCTCACCGCGAACCAGCACGGTCACGTAACCGCCGCCAACAAACTCGCGGCCGATCAGGCGCACTTCGGCGGCCTTGGTCATGGCGTCAGCTGCCTCGATAGCGGGCACCAGGCCACGGGTTTCGATCATGCCCAGCGCAATGCCGTAGTTCTCGTTTGCCATCTTTCTATCTCCGTCGTCGGGTTAGATTTGCTTCAGTGAATTCCCGGGCCGCAACAGCGGCCCGGATATCCGGTATCAGTCTTTGCTTAGCACCGGCTCAACTTCGTTGTGCGGGCGGGCGATGATGTGCGCGGCCACCAAGCCGTCACCCACGCGCTCGCAGGCATCAGCACCAGCACGCACAGCCGCGTTCACGGCGCCGGTCTCGCCACGAACCAGCACGGTGACGTAGCCACCGCCTACGAACTCGCGGCCGATGAGGCGCACTTCTGCAGCCTTGGTCATGGCATCGGCTGCCTCGATGGCGGGCACCAGCCCGCGGGTTTCGATCATGCCCAGTGCGATGCCGTAGGTTTCGCTTGCCATCTTCGTGTCTCCTGCTGACTCGATTGTTTTCTGAAAATGTCCGTACCGCTCAGCCGGCCGCTTGGCCCGCATCAGCGCCCTGGCCGACGATTTCGGCCCAGTTGTCGATGATCCCGGCGATCGTCAGATCGGTCAGAATCTCAAAATCCCCTGCGGCGTATCGCGCCGCCGACCCACTCGACATAAACACCCAGTTGCCTGCATGGGCGCCGACCGGGTCCACGGCTACGTGCTGCTTACCGCTCATGTCACGCAGCACTCGCAGGCTGATCTGCTTCAGACCTTCGATGCGACGCGTACACACCAACGGCCCTTGAACCTGCAAGATATCCATCAGCCTTCCTGCCCTTCCGGGGGCCAGTGGTCAATGATCCCGACGATGGTCAGATCACTCGGGTAGCCCTTGCTGCCCGCCGCCTCGCGCGCAGCCGAACTGCCTACGCAGATCACCCAATCGCCCGGCTTGGCACCGATGGCGTCGACCGCGACCAGCTTGGAGCTCCCATCGATCACCACCTGCAGGTGCTTGTGCTCCATCATGGCAATGCGATTGGTCGAGACCAGCGGGCGTTCTACCTGACAAATCTTCATCAGTGGGCCCCCTTTGGCACTTGCGACTTAACCGAACAGCCCAGCACCTCGATCGGTGCGCCGGTGTCGCAATCGCGCACCACCAGCAACCTGTGCAGCAATCCACGCTTCGCCAGATCCGGGTAACGGGCGCGCAATGCCCCGTCGACTCGATGGCAATGCGCGATGGCACGATCACGCGCGCCGGGGACCTCGCCGTGGTAGTCGTAGCGCACCACGATTGGAATGGGCAGCCCGTGGGATACATTCAGGCCGGTAAAAATCTTTACGCCCACATCCAGATCCGGCGCCGCCTCTTCCACCGTGTCCATGTAGGCGAAATAGGTCAGGTTGCGCAGCTGAACTTCCTCGAAGCCGATACCGGCACCGATGAAACGCTCGGCGTGACCGATATCGCTGTAGTGCTCACCGTGGAAGCTGCGCACATAGTCGATCTGCGACAGGTTGTTCTCCAGCAAACGCGCAATGAACCGCGCCATGCCATCGGTCACATCCGCCGCCGCACCGCGAATGGCGCTGGCGAAGTGATCCTGCGCCTGAGTCGGCGTCATATGCCGCGTCTGAGCGTACAGTGGCAGCGCGTCCACATACCGATCCAGGTCGATGACCCCGTTGCCGTCGGGCACGTGCACGCGGATGGCATCGGTATCGGTGTCCAGGCCGATCAGCAACAGGTCGATCGACGCGCCGCAACAAAAACTGTTTTGCACCGCGCGTTGGAAACCAAGCAACCGATCGAGGCCGGCCTGTGCCGCGCGCCCGGCATCCGAACCGTGCGCCGCACAACCTTCGTGGGCCGGATCCACCGAGCTGTAGTGATACACTACCGCCTTAAGATAGCGGGTCGGCGCATCGGCCGTGTTCGGCCTGCCCTCTCGGAACCGCATTAACTCCGTCTCGGTCCACTTGGCCAAGCTGTCCTCGATGTCGAACAAGGCACCTGCGTAGGACTTGCGGCGCACCGCCCGGTAAGGCAGTCGCAGCACATAGCGGATCACGTGCGCAAGACGCCCGTCCGCGCAGGGCGAGAGGTCGAGCGTGTGAAAGCCGCAATCCTGCAAGAACGCCTGGAAGCTTTCCTCATCCGCAGACCCGAGCGGGTCCGCGGTGAAGAAGTCGTCGCAGTAGTGCCGGTAGGTCTTGAAGACACACCAGGCAAACAAGCGGCGCATGTCCAACTGGTCCACCCAGGCATCCGCCAGGATCTCGTCGAGCGTCTCGAAACCAAGCTGGTCGCGCACCATCGCTTGGGCGCGCTGCTCGAAGTCTTGCTCATGCTGCAGCGCCGACACCTGCTTGAGGACCGGCACGATGGCGTCGAAAGACGATTTCACGCGCTGTTCATAGTCGAATAGGCGGGCATTCTCGTCGCCACGGGTCAATGGATGCTGGCCAGCCGAGCCGCGAGGCTGGGCTGCACGACCACCACCAACGGCCCCTGGGCGGCGCAGCGGCGCCCGCACCAAGGAGGGCGCTTTTTGACGATGAGTGCGCAGCATGTCGATCTACCCGCTTCCGATCAGCCCCGGGCTCCGCCCGAATAGGTGATCAGCGAGCCCTGTTCGGTGTTACCGCTGCCGCCGGTAACCTTGCTCACGGGCGCGGGCACGTCCTCGTTGCGCTTGTGCTGCATGGCGGCCATGGCGTTCATCGGGCCGCGACGGGTCGGATTGCGGCCCATAGCGGAGGTGCCCTCGGTGCCGGTCACGAGATCGCCACGATCCCAGTCGTCACCGGTGATCTTTAAGCCGGCATTCTGGCCCTCACCGCTGATGCGGGGCTTGACGCGGCCTGCTATCTCAACCGCGGTCTCGGGCATCGGGGCCGTGCCGTGCCGGGGCACCGTTACCACGGCCGAACCGCGCCTCCTCGGTACCGGTCACCTTGCCGCTGGCCTTGCCGAACGGTCCAGTGATCTGCCCCTGCTCATAGCGGTTACCGGTCACGCCTGCGTGATCGGCGGCAGGCTGCGAGGCGTGGGACGGGGCCGCGACGCTGAAATCACCCCAGGGCGCGGCCTGACCGAGGGCTTGGGGAAAATCCGGGCTGCTCGGCTCGGCAGCGGTGGCCGGGCATGCGTCAGCGAACTGGTCGGCACCCACGTAGGGGGTACCGGTCAGCGGCTCGCACGCACCGCGCTCGGCGCCGGTCATCTCGCCGCCGATACCCGGCTGCCGGCCGGTCATCACCGAACCTGGGGTGCTACGCTGCGGGCGGGTACGCGCCTCAGCGATGATTACCTCTTCCGGTTGACAGTACGTGCGGTACTGCTCCGCACCGGCATAGGGCGTGCCGGTGATGGCCTTGCAGGTGCCCGGCTCGTCGCCCGTGACCATGCTGCCGCGCCCGGTCTGGGTGCCAGTGACGGTCTCGCCCTTGAGGGTCTGCGACGCGCCGACCTTCCGGTCCTTGGGTGTTGGGGTGCTGCTGCAGAAGCCCTGATACTGCTCCTTGCCGACATAGTCGTCGCCGGTGATGTTGCGGCAGCTGCCCGGCTCGTCGCCGGTCACCTTGCCGGAGCGACCCACCATGGTGCCGGTCACGGAACCGCCGCGCAGGGTGTTACTGCTACCGACCTTGGCAGGCGCTTGGCCATCGCCGGGTTTGGTGTATTGGGTACCGGTCAGCTCACGATCCGCGCCTAGCTCGTCGCCGGTCACCTTGACCGATCGACCCACGTTGTTACCAGTGACGGCCTTGCCCTTGCGGGTCTCGGCCATGGTCATCTTGGCCGGGCCGGGCTTGCTGGCGGTGCCGCAGAAGGCCTGCTCCTGGTTGGCGCTGACATACTCGGTGCCGGTGACATTCTTGCAGGTTCCGGGCTCGTCGCCGGTCACCTTGGTGCTGCGACCGACCTCGTTTCCGGTCACCCGGTTGCCATGACTGGTCGGACTTTGGTGGATCTTCGCGGGCCCTTTGCTGGGCTCGGTCTGGCAGAAGTCGCGGAAAATATCCGCACCCATGTACTCGGTTCCGGTGACGTTCCGGCAGGTACTCGGTTCATCGCCGGTGGTCTTGTGGCTGCGGCCCACCATGGTCCCGGTCACGGTTTGACCGCGGACGGTTTCGCTGGCGCCGACTTTCCACGGCTGGTCTTCTGCGGTTCGTGAGCTACTCGGCTTGGTCGGGCGTACCCGTCCGGTGGGCTGCGACTTCTTCTGGCCGGCGTTGCCCCGCTTGCTGCGCTGTGAGCGTAGCGCCTGGGCAAGTTCACGACCGGACAGCTGCGGGTTGGCAGCGCGTGCGGTCTGCGCCGCGGTCAGCCCGTTGGCGCCGATGCCGGCCTTGCCACGCGTGGACTGAGCCTGGCGACGGGCCAGAGCAGCGGCGCGCGTGGGGTTGGTCTGGACCGTTGAACGATGCTGGTCGACTCTGGTTTTGGCGAGTCGCTGACTGCGTTTGGGCGTGCTCGTCACGGTGTTCTCAGCGCTACCACGCCCTTTGCGACCACAACCGCAGTCGCTGTCTTTCTTGTCCGCGGGCGCCGACGTCAATATCGCAGCGGCCTTGCGCGCCCTCGGGCCACCCGTCGTCGTGCGATCGGTGCTCGTATCGGCGCGCTTGCCCTGGGACGAAAGCGCCTTGCGCCGAGCCAGCGCGACAGCACGCGAACTGTTCTCTGCTTGGGTAGACGGGGCGATGAATCGAGCGCGTGGCTTGGCCGGCGCAGCAGGAGACATCGCTTTAGACGTCGATGACGTCACGGTTTGTGTATCTGCACGGGTGCGTTCGGGGCTGCTCCCCGTCGTCGGGCCCTTGCCCGCGCTGGACAAGGCCTTGCGCCTTGCCCGTGCTATCGCTCTGGTGCTTTGGCTTTCTGCCATGATCTTCCCCGTTTGAGTCGTCGTTACCCGTCAGGTGTCAGTGCGCATGCGCCGCGGGCGCGGATCAGGCGCGGCCTTCGTAGACCACGAAGCAGACCCCCTGGCTCTGGGTGTAGTTGTCATAGCCGATCAGGCGGACGTGGTGATCCGGATACGAGCGGTGACAGGCCTCCAGCTCGCCAATGATGTTGTTGATGTCCTTTTCACCAAAGAACGGAAGCTTCCACATGGTCCAGTAGTGGTCCATCGAGCGGCTCGGATGCTCGTGCTCGATGGACGGAGTAAGTCCCTGAGCGATCAGGTAGGAGATCTGATCGTAGACCTCTTCCTGGCTCAGCTTGGGCAGGAAACCAAAGGTCTCAAGAGTCTGCGCGGTCTGGTAATCACCAATCTCATGGCCGTACATAGCGTATTCCTCTATCTATATTCGTGACTGGGTGAGTTGCTGTTACTGGCCGGATCAGCCGACGTCCAGCTTGTCCACAGTATCGAACTCGAACTTGATCTCTTTCCACGTCTCCATGGCAATCGCGAGCTCGGGGCTGTTCTTGGCGGCCTCAGCGAGGATGTCACGGGACTCTTTCTCGATTTCGCGACCCTCGTTGCGGGCCTTGACTGAGGCTTCCAGCGCCACTCGGTTAGCGGCAGCCCCTGCTGCGTTACCCCACGGATGGCCCTGCGTACCGCCGCCGAACTGCAGCATGGAGTCATCGCCGAAGATGGTGACCAGCGCGGGCATGTGCCAGACGTGGATACCGCCGGACGCGACGGCCATGACACCAGGCATAGAACCCCAGTCCTGATCAAAGAAGACGCCGCGCGCGCGGTCTTCCGGCACGAAGGATTCGCGCAGCTGATCGACGAAGCCAAGCGTCGACTGGCGATCGCCCTCGAGCTTGCCGACAACGGTACCGGTGTGCAGGTGGTCGCCACCGGACAGGCGAAGACACTTGGCCAACACGCGGAAGTGGATGCCGTGCTTCGGATGACGGTCGATGACCGCGTGCATGGCGCGGTGGATGTGCAGCAGCATGCCGTTTTCGCGGCACCAGTTGGCCAGACCGGTATTGGCCGTGAAGCCGCCGGTCAGAAAGTCATGCATCACGATCGGCGAGCCGACTTCCTTGGCGAACTCGGCACGCTTGTACATCTCTTCCGGCGTGGCGGCGGTAACATTCAAATAGTGACCCTTGCGCTCACCGGTCTCCTGCTGGGCCTTCTGGATGGCTTCGCCGACGAATTCGAAGCGGTCACGCCAGCGCATGAAGGGCTGAGAGTTGACGTTCTCGTCGTCCTTGGTCATGTCCAAGCCGCCGCGCAGGCATTCGTAAACGGCGCGGCCGTAGTTCTTGGCCGACAGGCCGAGCTTCGGCTTGATGGTGGCACCCAGCATTGGACGGCCATATTTGCCAAGGCGATCGCGCTCGAGCGAGATACCGGCGGGCGGGCCGCCGCAGGTCTTGATGTACGCGATCGGGAAGCGGATGTCTTCCAGGCGCAGGTGACGCAGCGCCTTGAATCCGAACACGTTACCGACCAGCGAGGTCAGCACGTTGACGACTGAACCCTCTTCGAAGAGGTCGATCGGGTAGGCAATGAAGGCGTAGAAAGACTCGGAGTCGCCCGGCACGTCTTCGATGCGGTAAGCACGGCCCTTGTAGTACTCGAGATCGGTCAGGAGCTCGGACCAAACGGTACTCCAGGTGCCGGTGGACGACTCGGCGGCCACTGCGGCGGCAACCTCTTCGCGCGGCACACCGGACTGGCCGGTGCATTTGAAGCATGCGAGCAGGTCGGTATCGAGCGGCACATAGTCCGGAGTCCAATACATGTCGCGGTATTCTTTTACGCCCGCATCATACGCTTTAGATGCCATGGTCAACTCCTGTTCGGTTGCTGGATGGACAGTTCGGTTAATGATTTATGCAACGTCGGCGAAGCATAGCTAAATGTCTATTTCTTAGTCCAATCGATCTTTTGACGATAAGAGATAGATATTTATCTATAGGTGAATTTCAGGGTGACGAGTATGGTAATCCCTGCGCCGCAGTGCGTAGATGATCTCGATCAATATTCGGACGGTTCTTGAAGTCCGCCTGCGCTTCCGCGCCGACGCCTCTCCAGCAACCGTGATCGCGCCGATGTCCGCATCAACGCTCAGTGGGGACGCCGCTGTATGCGCCGGTGCTCGGCCGCGCGCCGTTTCCGTCCCCCACGCGGAGCGGCCGACCGGGCCGCACCTGCAGCGCGACCGCAGAACCCTGGTCTACTCGGCGTCGGGCTGCTCCAGGCGCGTGAATTTTTCCATGACCATCGCTGCGAGCGCCCGCTTTAAGCCGAAGTTCCCAGAGCGTAAGTAGCTAACCAACCCATAGAAAAATAGTAAAACCGGCAGGATAAAATTCCCGCTACTGGGAGCGATCGAATCAACTCCAGGGCACGAGCATGCAATGGGGTAGGTTCCGTGTCCTGCTCGATGACGGGGCTCTCGGGATCGACTTTCAGTCGGCACCGGTGACCGCAGTGGGTCCCAAGCCCGGCGATGAGGGTGCGAAAGGCGCGCTCGACTTGAGCTAGATTCTTGTAACTGCGCACCGCCTGTTCGGCCGCCGGCGCCGCCTCGGGCTCGCTGGTGCGAATTCCTTCGATCCCGTCCGGCTGCGTCTCCCGCGCGATGGCCTATTGGCGGCGGCTAAAGTCGAACCGCCCGTCGCCAATGTGCGGCTCGAGAAGATTGGCGACCTGGTGGCGGTTGATGACCCGGCCCACCTTCTGGCCGATCTGTGCCGCGCTCAACGGCGTGTTGGTGCGCCGCCCGACCTCGCCGGCGGTGCGCGCAAGCGCCGGTTCGGTGGCCGCCAACAAGGCCTTACGCTTGCGTTTTCGCTCCTCGGCCAGCACTAATGTGCAGGGCTTTCCCCTGGAGCGCTGCTGGTACGCAGCGCACCCGAGCGCCAAGCAGCTGTCGCTGGTGGCGAGAATCATTCTCGACTTCCGGATTGCAGGAAGGTCGCCGGGTGCTGGCCGAGGTCTCCCCGGCATCAGCGCGTTCGGGATCATTTGGTTTATAGAGGCTTTTCCGACTGCTCAACCGGGCAGGCCAAGCGCCCCCTGCTGCTGGTGCAGGAACCAGCGCTCGACCACCAGCCGGCGGGTGGCCCAGGGGCTGGCCAGGATGCGCCGACCGGCGGCTCGGCGCAGGCCGGCGAGCCAGGGCGGGGGCGGGCGTTGCCGGCGCTTGCCGAAACGCTGTTCCAGCCGCTGGGCATAGACCGTCAGGGTCGGGCGCGAGTAGTCGCCGTCGGCGGCCAGGATGCAGTCGGCGGCGAGCAGGGCAGACTCCACTGCCGGGCGGATTCCCTCGCCCGACTCCGGGTAGGCCAGGCCGGCGGCATCGCCGATCAGCAGCACCCCGGTGTCCAGCAGCGGACGCGGCGAGTGGTGGTAGAGCAGGTAGGCGTGGCCGTGGAAGCGGCCCGGCAGATCGGCGGGGATGCGGCCCCGGCGCTGCAGCTCGGCGCAGAATGCTTGCAGCTGTCGGCTCAGCCGGTGGCGGTCTTCCCGCCCCAGGCCGATATTCAGGAACTCGCCCTTGCGCATCGCCCAGCCGTAGCCCTTGAGGTCCGGGCAGAAGTAGAGTTCCGGGACCTCGCCGGCCACCGGGCAAGCGGCCCGCTGCTCGGCATCCAGGCGGAATTCCAGCTCCTTGGCGGCGACGCTTAGCTCACCGGCCCCGGGCCTGGCCCCCAGGTGCCTCGCCACCGGGCAGAAGTGGCCCCCGGCGCCGACCAGCAACGGGGCGCGGTAGCGCCGGTTCAGGGTCCACTGGCCCCCGCGGTAGGCGAGGTCGTCCAGTCCCTCCCCTAGGTGCAAGCGGGCGCCGCTGCGCGCGAGCAGGTAGTGGTCGAATTCGCAGCGGCGGATGCCGTAGCTGACGGGCTGCTCGAAACGGGTCTCCAGGAGTTGTCCGTCCATCAACCCGGTGCGGAAGCCGCGGATCGGCTGCAGGGTGCGACCGTCGGCGTAGGCGGCCAGGTCCAGCTCGAGACTGGCCGCCACCTCGGGGGTGACCCAGCCGGCGCATACCTTGTCGCGGGGGAAGGTCTGCTTGTCGAGCAAGGTCACTTCGAGCCCCGCCCGCACCAAGCGCCGGGCGCAGCTGGAGCCGGCGGGGCCGCCGCCGAGGATCAAGACATCGCTCTGGTGCACCTCTCAGTCCTTATAGAGGTGGGCGCGGTTCCAGGGAATGCCATTGTAGTGGCTGCGGCTGAACAGCACCTGGAATAGCTGCAGGGTGCCGAAGCGAAAGGCGGCGATGGAGCCGGCCAGGTAGAGCCGCCAGGTGCGCTCGAACTCCGGGTCGAACTGCTGCCGCACCTGATCGGCATGGGCGTCGAAGCGAGCCAGCCAGTGCTCCAGGGTGCGGGCGTAGTGCAGGCGCAGGTTCTCCAGGTCGAGCACCGAAAAGCCCCAGGGCTCGAACAGGGTAGTCATCTCGCTGATGGCCGGCGGCTGGGCACCGGGAAAGATGCGGCGCGTGATCCAGCGGTTGAGACTGCCGGGACTGTCGCGGCCGATGCTGTGGATCAGCCCCCGGCCCTGGGGGCCGAGGCAGCGCTGCATGGCCGCCCCCAGCTCGGAATAATGGGCCGGGCCCACGTGCTCCAGCATGCCCACCGAGACGAAGACGTCGTACTCGCCGCCGATCTCCCGGTAGTCGCCCTCGACGAACTCCACCTGCCCGTCCAGCCCCTCGCTGCGGGCGCGTTCGCGGGCGTAGGCGAGTTGCTCACGGGAGATGTTATAGGCGCGCACCCGCACCCCGTAGTTACGCGCCAGATGCAGGGCCAAGGCGCCCCAGCCGCAGCCGGCCTCCACCACCCGTTCCCCCGGCCGCAGCCAGAGCTTGCGCGCCACATGGTCGAACTTGGCGATCTGGGCCGCTTCCAGGTCGGTTTCGGGGCTGGGGAAATAGGCGCAGGTATAGACCAGCTGGCGGTCGAGCCAGAGGCGGTAGAAGTCGTTGCCGATGTCGTAGTGGTGGTGGATATTGCGGCGCGCCCGGTCGAGGCCGTTGCGGCTCAGGGTGTCGAGTCGGTTGCGCAGGCGGTATCCCAAGGTGTTCGCTTCGGTGCGCATCAGACCGGCGTAGACCAGCTCGATGAAGCGCACCAGATCCCCGTCCACCTGGATGCGGCCCTGGCTGTAGCCCTCGCCGAACTGCAGTTCCGGATCGCTCACCAGGCGGTACAGGGCACCCCGGTCACCGACGCGCATTTCAGCTTCGGGCTCTACGCCGGGGGGGCTGACCTGGGTGCCGTCCCACAGGCGGATGCGGATCGGCGGCCCTCCGAGCCCGCTCAGCATGCGCTGCAGCAGCCAGCGATCGACGGAGTTGGCGTTGCCCTGGGGCGCCGAACTCGCGGTGATCTGGGCGGCGCTGACCCCACGGCGCTGACGCGATGCGGCCGCCGCTGACTGATTCGGCTTCGCCACTAGAATCCTCCTCTCGGTTCAGGCGAAATTGCTCAGCCGTACCGGCTGCCGGCGCGCCCCCCAGGTGCCGGGATGCGGGTCGAATACCCCGGCGCAAGGGGTGCCGCAGAACCTGCAACTTCCCTGCGCATCCAGATTCCAGCCACTGAGTACGTACCAGTCGCGGCCGATCAGCAGTTCGCCGCACTGGTGGCAGTAGGTGCTGCCGCCCGCGGCATCGTGGACGTTGCCCGTATAGGCGTAGCGCACGCCGTTGCCGATGGCGATCTCGCGCGCCCGGGTCAGGGTGGCCGGCGGGGTCGGCGGACGGTCGCGCATCTTCCAGTCCGGGTGGAAGGCGGTGAAGTGCATCGGCACGTCCGGCCCGAGGTCCTCCACCACCCAGCGGGTCATCTCGTCCAGTTCCTGCGTCGGAGTCGTTCTCGCCCGGGAATCAACAGGGTCGTGATCTCGAACCAGACGTCGGTCTCGTGCTTCAGGTAACGCAGGGTGTCCAGCACCGGCTGCCAGGTGGCCGCCGCGTGAGCTTGCGGTAGAACTCGTCGGTGAACGCCTTGAGGTCGACGTTGGCCGCGTCCATGTGCCGGAAGAATTCCGCCCGCGGCTCGGCGCAGATGTAGCCGGCGGTGACCGCGACCGTTTTGATGCCGCGCTCGTGCGCAGGCCCGGGCCACGTCGATGGCGTACTCGATGGAAGATCACCGGGTCGTTGTAGGTGATAGGCGACGCTGCGGCAGCCCAGCTCGTGCGGCGGCCCGGGCGATGGTCTCGGGCGAGGCCTGGTCGGCCAGGGTGTCCATCTCCCGCGACTTGCTGATGTCCCAGTTCTGGCAGAACTTGCAGGCCAGGTTGCAGCCGGCGGTGCCGAACGACAGGACCGGGCGTGCCGGGCAGGAAGTGGTTCAGCGGCTTCTTCTCGATCGGGTCGATGCAGATAGCCGCTGGAGCGGCCGTAGGTGGTCAGCACGATCTGGCCGCCCTGGCTGGCGCGCACGAAGCAGAGCCCGCGCTGGTCCTCGTGCAGCTTGCAGAAGCGCGGGCACAGGTCGCACTGCACGCGGCCGTCGTCGAGCCGGTGCCAGTATTTGGTCGGTACGGCCCCCGGTTTGGTTGCGGTATCCATGGCAGACCCCAACGTAAGAACGAATTGATGAACCTCTCTTTCAAGTATAGGAAGCTGTTGCTGGTTTGGTTCCTGTTCTGCCTTGGCTGCGGCGGCTCAGCAGGCGCGGAGGACAGCGAGCCTCCCTGGGTGTTGGTGGATACCGAGAAGCTCACCCTGAGCCTCATGCGCGGCGAGCGTCCCGAACTGGTGATGGAAGACATCGCCATTGGCCGCAACGGCACCACCCGGGCCAAGCGCCGGGGGGACAACCGCACCCCCCTGGGGGAGTTCCGCATCGCCTGGATCAACTGGGACAGCCGCTTTCACCGCTTTATCGGCCTCGACTACCCGAATCTGGAGCACGGCCGGCGCGGCTTCGAGGCGGGGCGGATCAGCGCCAAGCAGTGGCGGGCGATTGAAAAAGCCCGGCCGAACGAGACCTTCCGCCCCAGAACACCCCCTGGGCGGGCAGATCGGCCTGCACGGCATCGGTGAGGGCGATCCCCAGATGCACCGGGACTTCAACTGGACCCATGGCTGCGTGGCCCTCACCAACGAGCAGATCGACCGGCTGCTGCAGCGGGTGGGGTTGGGCACCCGGGTGGTGATTCGCTGAGGCGCTACACTTGCCCCATGGGCATTATCGACACCCATTGTCACCTGGATGTGTCCGCCTTCGATCCGGACCGGGAGCAAGTGCTGGCCAACGCCCGCCGCCTCGGGGTGAGCGCCATCGTCGTGCCCGGTATCCATGCCGCCGGCTGGTCGGGGCTGTTGGGGCTGTGCGCGCGCCATGCCGAACTCCATCCGGCCCTCGGTCTGCACCCGATCTATCTGGAGCACCACCGCCGGGCCGACCTGGCCGAGCTGGAGCAGCGCCTCGACCGGGACCGGCCCCTGGCGGTGGGGGAGATCGGACTCGACTTCTTCGTCCGCGAACTCGATCCCGCTCGCCAGTTGCGCCTGTTCGAGGCCCAGCTGGCCCTGGCCCGGGATGCGGGGTTGCCGGTGCTGCTGCATATCCGCAAGGCCCAGGATCAGGTGCTGGCGGCCCTGCGCCGCATTGGCGTGGTGGGCGGCATCGCCCACGCCTTCAACGGCAGCCTGCAGCAGGCCGAGCGCTTCATCGAGCTGGGGTTTTGCCTCGGCTTCGGCGGCATGCTCACCTTCGAACGCTCCACCCGCCTGCGCCGGCTGGCCCGGGAACTGCCTCTGGAGGCCCTGGTGCTGGAGACCGATGCTCCGGACATGACCGTGGCGGCCCACCGCGGCGAACGCAACAGCCCGGAATACCTGCCCGACTGCCTGGCCGCCCTGGCCATGGTCCGGGACGCCGAACCGGCCCAGATCGGTGTCGCGACCACCGCCAATGCCCGGAGGATCCTTGGGCTGCCGGCGGAAGCGGGCGGGTGAGCGGGGCCCACTTCGGCTGAGGACTCGCCGCAAGCTGAACGATTCTCCAATCCTCCAGGCTAACTTCCTTTTGCGGGCCCGCGGCGAGGTATGCGGTCTTGCCCAGAGGGGGACCCTGAAGAAGGGGCGGGGGGCGATTTCAGGGGCGTTGCCGGCGTTGCAGACCATATCCGAGCGCTGCACCGCCCTATCGGTCGGTCAAGGACTGGGAGAAACCTTACAACTGGCGAAGGGGGCATATCGTAAGCGGCGTGTCCCTGCGTCCTGAAATCAGCCCGGTCAGCGCGGACTCAGTCGCAGTCGTCGTCCTGATCCAGTTCCCCGGTGTAGGGGGCGCGCTTGGGTATGCCCCGGTCGTCGGTGGCGATGGTGCGTATGAACATCATGCTACCGACCCGCTCGAATTCCTCCTCCAGGGCGCGCTGCACCGCTTTGTCCGTCAGCCCTTCGTAGATATACACGCTGCCCTTGGCCTCGTGGCGCATCTCGCTTTCAGTGGGCTCGAACAGGCGCCGATGCTGCATCTGCTCCACGGCGCTGGACTCGCTGGCCGCCGGCAACGGCGCCGATCCGGCCAGCAGAGCCAAGAGGGACGCGGTGAACGCCGTTGACTTCCTCATCGAATCACCTCCGCACGGTGGCGTTGAGTTTGACTTAAAGTCTGGGCCAAACCCAGCGCCATTGTTATGGCTCTAAGCGGCTAGTTCTAATGGGCTATTCCCCTCCCGGTACCAGGTTGCCCCACCTATAGTGCCAACACGCGGCGCCGCGGCGCAGTCGCTTTGGGAAGGCGAAGATGTGAAGGCGCTGATCGCTGACGACCACGAACTGATCCGGCGTGGTCTGGGGGCCGCCCTGGCCGAGATGCTGTCGCCGGGCGGAGGTTCTGGAAGCGGCACCCGGGACTCTCTAAGCGCCTGGCGGCCTGGTGATATATGCGGGCTAGCCTTGGCGCCGCTTCGGAGTAACCAGTCGCAGGGGGTGCGCCGATTAGAGTTACCCGGTGGGCTCGGGCCTGTCGGCTTCGCCGGCGCGCCGGTAGTACTCTCGACACTCGGTCTCGCGGCCGCGCACAACGCGCCGTCCCAGCAGTAGCCCTCGGGTCTCGGTGACCAGGGTCTGCTGCCCCTCTTGGTGGTGGTCGTCGTAGAAGTAGATCACCACCCAGTCGTCGGTGCGGCCCAGTCGGTGGGCCAGCGCGGTGTTGGAGAACATGGCGCTGAAGTGCCAGCCACCCCGTTCCGTGTGCAACACTGGCAGCCAGGCCTCGCCGCTGGGGTTGAAGCGGCGTGGGGCGATGCGCGGCAGCTCGCCCCGGGACGCCAGCTTGCGGTATTCCCGGTCCACCTCAAGCAGCAGTTCCACCGGCAGCTCCGCGGCCGCCGACACTGGCGGGGCGCGCCGGGTGCGCCTGAGCAGTTCGGCCAGGGAGGCGCGCAGGGCCGCAATCCGGCGCGGACCCAGGCCGTGCACCCGCGCCAGCCGGCCGTCGAAGGCGGCGGTCTCTAGCTGCTCCAGGCTGTCGATATGCAACGTGTCGTGGATGCGCCGGGCCAGGTCTGGGCCGATGCCCGGCACGGTTTGGAACAGCTGCTCCGGGTCCAGGGTGCCGCGAAGCCTTTCCAGCTGGCTCCAGCGGCCGTTGGTCAGCAACTCGGCGATGGCCCCGGCTATGCCCTTGCCCACGTCGGCCAACGCGATCAGTCCCGCTTGGCCCTGTTGTTCGAACAGCGCCCCCAGATCCTGGTCCAAGTGGCGCAGGGCTTGGGCGGCGCGCCGGTAGGCATTGACCCGGAACGGATTGGCCTGCTGTTGCGCCAGCAGCTCTGCCATCTCCTCCAAGCGCTCGGCGATCTGCTCGTTGAGGGGCGTGTCCATGGGATCCCGCCGGTCCTGGCCAAGTATTCTGCTAACCCTTTATTCTCAGAAGTTTACAACAACCTCTCGCGGGCACGAGGCAATTTGGAGGCGGAGCTGACCGGCATCAATTCCCCGCCGGGCGCTGCGCTGCTAGGATCAAATCAGGATAACAAGACGGAGGTTTAGCAAATGACGACTTGGGTACTAGCGGCGGACAGCAGTCGGGCCAGAATCCTCAGCTGCCAGACCCGCAAGGGGCATCTGGAGGAAGTGGAGGCCTTGGTGCGTCCGGAGGCCCGCCTGCACGGGCAGGACTTGCAGACCGATGGTCCCGGGCGTGCATTCGACAGCGGGGGGCAGGGTCGCCACGCCATGGAGCCCAAGGTGGACGTAAAGCAACAGGAGGCGGTTCGCTTCGCCAAGCAGGTGTGCGATACGCTGACTTCGGCCCATACCCAGGGGCGTTTCAAAAAGCTCTATATCGTGGCCGCACCGGCCTTTCTCGGCCTGTTGCGCGACGGTTTGCACGCCCCGGTGCAGCACGCCATCGCCGGCAGCGTTGCCAAGAATATGGCCAGCCACGACTTGGACGAGATTCGCAGCCATCTGCCGGATTATCTTTGACGGCGGTGCGCCGTTGTTGCGCGGCATTCCAGCATGGGTAGCAAGACCTTAAGCCCGGCCGAACTATACCAAGCCTGCGATTCGGAGCAGATTCCCTTCGACAGCACCGCCGGGGCCGAGGACCATGCTGAAGTAGTAGGCCAGTCCCGGGCTCTGGCGGCGATCGAATTCGGCATTGGCATCCGCCGCGAGGGCTATAACCTCTATCTCGCCGGACCCACCGGGCTCGGCAAGCAGACGGCCGTGCGGCGCTACATCTCCGAGCGTGCCGAGCAACTGCCCACGCCCTCCGACTGGTGCTATGTCAACAACTTCGACAAGGCGCAGCAGCCGCGGGCCTTGCGGCTGCCGCCGGGGCAGGGTCGGCGCCTGCGCAGCGGCATGGAAGGTCTGGTCAAGGACCTCCAGAGCGCTATGCCGGCGGCGTTTCAGAGCGAGGAATACCGTACCCGCGCGCAGGAGATCAGCCACGAGTTCGAGGAACGCGAAGAGCAGGCCTTTTCCGCCCTGGGCGACCGCGCCCAGGAGAAAGGTATCGCCCTGATCCCCACCCCCAATGGCTATACCCTGGCCCCGGTCCACCACGGTAAGCCCCTGGGCAGCGAGGAGTTCGACAAGCTCAGCGACGACGAGAAGGAGCGCATTCAGAAGGTCATCGCGGAGCTTAAGGATGAGCTGCGCAACACCATCCGCCAGATTCCCAACTGGAACAAGGAGAGCGCCAAGCACTTCGACGCTCTCAACCGGGAGTTCGCGGAGATGACCGTGGAGCAGTGCGTCGGCGAGCTGCGCCAGGCTTTCGCCGAGCAACCGGCGGTGCTCGAGTACCTGCAGGCAGTGCAGGACGACGTGGTGGCGCACAAGGACGACTTCGTGCCGGAAGATTCGCCGAAACAGGTGCACAAACAGCCCAGCGGCCGGGAACACCAGCGCTACGAGGTCAATGTGTTGGTGGATCATGCCCAGACCCAGGGCGCGCCGGTGGTTTACGAGGCCAACCCCAACTACCATAACCTGGTCGGGCGGGTCGAGCACCTGGCTCAGCTCGGCACCCTGCTCACCAATTTCACCCTGATCAATCCGGGCGCTCTGCACCGGGCCAACGGCGGCTACCTGCTGCTGGACGTGCGCAAGCTTCTGACCCATCCGTTCTCCTGGGACGCCCTCAAGCGCGCCCTGCGCTCGGGCCGGATCCGCATCGAGAGCCTGGAGCAGATGCTGAGCCTAGTCAGCACCATTTCCCTGGAACCGGAGACCATCCCCCTCGACCTCAAGGTGGTGCTGGTAGGCGACCGCCTGCTGTATTACCTGTTGACCGAGTACGATCCCGAGTTCGCCCAGTTGTTCAAGGTCAATGCGGACTTCTCCGAGTCGTTCGAGCGCGGTCCCGAGAGCACCCAGGCCTATGCCCGCCTAATCGCTTCCCTGGTCGGGCAGGAGGCGTTGCGGCCAATTGGGCGCCGCGGGGTGGCGCGCATTATCGAGCACAGCTCGCGGCTGGTGGAAGACGGCGGGCGCATCTCCCTGCACATGGGTGGACTCAAGGATCTGCTGCGGGAGGCCGACTACTGGGCCGGCGAGGCCGGGGTTAAGCAGGTGGAGGCGGAGCATGTGGAGCGCGCAGTGCGGGCCCGTAGCCAGCGTTCCGACCGCTACCGGGAACGCCTGTACCAGGAGATCCAGCGCGGAACCATACTGATCGATACCGCGGGCGAAAGGGTGGCTCAGGTCAACGGCCTGTCGGTGCTGCAGCTGGCGGATTTCCGCTTTGGCCAGCCGTCGCGCATCACGGCAACCGCCCGCCTGGGCGACGGCGAGGTGGTCGACATCGAGCGCGAGGCCGAGATGGGCGGGCCGATCCACTCCAAAGGCGTGATGATCCTGTCCGCCTGCCTGGCCCATCGCTACGCCCGGGAGCGCCCCCTATCCTTGTCGGCCACTCTGGTGTTCGAACAGTCCTATGCCATGGTGGAGGGAGACAGCGCCTCGGCGGCGGAATTCTGCGCCCTGCTGTCGGCCCTGGCCCAGATCCCCCTGCGCCAGTCGCTGGCGGTTACCGGTTCGCTCAACCAGCTCGGTCAGGTGCAGGCCATCGGCGGGGTAAACGAGAAGATCGAGGGTTTCTTCGATGTCTGCCGCTTGAATGGGCTAACCGGCGAGCAGGGGGTGATCATCCCGGCCGCCAACGTCAAGCACTTGATGCTGCGGCGCGACCTGCTCGACGCGGTGGCGGCGGGGCGCTTCCAGGTCTATGCGGTGGAGCGGGTCGACGAGGTGATGGAACTTCTGACCGGGCTGCCCGCCGGCGAGGCGGACGCCGACGGCAACTTCCCCGACGGCTCGGTCAACGCCCTGGTAAGCCAGAGCCTGGAGCGGCTGTTGCAGCTGCGACAGAAGTTCGAGCAAGCCGGAAAGGGGCAGGGCGGCCAGGATGAACGCCGGGACTAGGGTTTTCAAGGGTCGGGTCCTGCTCGCCCTAGACAGCGCCAGCGACAACCGCAACGCCCTGCGAACCGCGGTGCGCTTGGCGGCGCGCCTGCGGGCCGAGTTGCGAGGCATGTTCCTGGAAGATACCGACCTGCTGCGCATCGCCGGCCTGCCGTTTGCCGAGGAGATCCTGCACTGGTCGGCGCGCGAACGTAGCCTGGGCGCGGGCGAACTGGAGCGCTCCCTCAAAGCGCTGGCGGCGCGCGTGCGGCAGGAGCTGGCCCAAGCCGCACTCGAGGCCGATGTGCGCTGGTCGTTTCGGGTCGAGCGCGGGCCCCGCATGCAACTGCTGCTGCAAGCGGGGGACCGCTACGATCTGCTGCTGGTGGGAGAACGCCGGCGCAGTGCCGCCGGCTTGGTTGCGCCCGACCGGGTGCGGCGCGAGCCGACGGTTTACGTGGTCTTCACCGGTACCAAATCCGGCAAGCGCGCATTGCGGGCCGGGGCCGCCATGCTGCAGGCCCACAGCGCCCAGCTCACCGTGTTCGTCGCCGGCCCCGACCGGGCCGCTACCCGGGAACTGCACGCCGAAGCGATCCGCCGGCTGGAAAAGGAGGGCCTGATCGCCCGCCTGGTGGATTGCCCGGCCGACATCCCGGGCGAATCGCTGCCGGAGCGCCTGACCGGTCTGTGCGGTATCGCTCTGATTCTGCCGCTGGACAGCGAACTGCCCCAGCAACCGCAGCGATTCCAGCAACTGCTGGAACGCGTCAATTGCCCGCTGCTGCTGGTGCGGTAAGGCGCCGCCTGCTTGCCCGGGCCGCAGATTCTGCCCAGGTCCCCAGGCGGCGGCAGGCGCCGCGCTTATCGGCGCTCGGAAATCTCAGTAGGTGAGCAGCTTGGGCAGGTCCTTGGCTTGATTCACCCAGCTCTCTACCTCGCTCGCGGTCGGGATGCGCTTGGCCAACTGCGCGGCGTCGTTCACCTCCTTGATCTTGGCGTGTAGGTTGTCCGCCCGGCGCTTGGCCAGTTCCTTCACGGTGTCCACCCCGGCTTCCTCCAGCAGGTCGGAAAACACTCCGGCCACCCCCTTGACCCGGGACAGGTCCGCCCGGTTGGCCAGTTCCAGAATATCGCGCTCGTCCGCCCCGGTCTTTTTGGCCAAGCCCTTGCGGTCTGCCGGCCCCTTGGTGGCCGCCAAGAGCTTGTCCGTGTCGCCCAGCCCCTCGGCCTTGAGCTTGGCCTCCAGGTCCGCGTTCATGCCTCTGAGTTTGCCGATGGATATCGCCATTTTGTGCCCCCTTTTCGGATTTATTGATTGGTTTCGATACGAGCTCGGAACCTGCCTGAGCCCATCCGCCAAGCATAGCAGTCCAACGCCCTCCCGATGCGGTGGCAGGCGCTGTCGCCCGCTGGATTTGCAAAGTTTTGCCTTAGCCGGCCGTTTGGGGGCTGGGCTAGACTCTGGGGAGACGCTGAGAAATGCCAGGGAAGGCGTTTTTCGGCGCTACGGCGCATTAAAGTTTTGCCGATCACCAATCCCAGAATGAACGAGAAGGCTCACATCAACGAAATTCACCGACCCATCACGGATCTCCAGGAAATCTGTTTTGACCTGCTCCAGGAAAAGTACGCCAAGGGCAAGGAGAAGGGATTGCCAGGTCCCGAGTTGGTGCAAGCGATACGCCGACGTGTGGGCACGGCCATAGCATCTGAAGAACAAGCCCCCGAGAAGTTTGAAAATATATTCATAGCTGCCATGGAAACCGGCTTCATCCCAGGCGGCCGAGTCAAAAGCGTCGCAGGCACTGGGATCAAACATGCCACCCTGATCAACTGCTTCGTGCAGCCGGTCGGAGATTCGGTTTCGGAAACGGTGGATGGCAAGCCGGGCATCTTCCGGCACTATGCGATGCTGCCGAAACCATGCGCCGCGGCGGTGGCGTGGGCTACGACTTCTCCTCCGTCCGACCCAAGGGCGCGCCGGTGAAAGGCACCGGCAGCAGTGCCTCCGGTCCGGTCAGTTACCTGCATGTGTTCGACCAGTCCTGCTCTACTGTGGTTTCCGCCGGTGCCCGTCGTGGTGCGCAGATGGGTGTGTTGAGAATCGATCACCCGGATATTGTGGAATTTTGTTTCAGGCCAAGTAGATCAGGGGTCACCTGAACAACTTCAACCTCTCGGTGGGGGTGACCGATGCATTCATGCGGGCACGGGATACCGGCACCCCGTTTGAGCTGGTGCACAGGACGGAACCGGTTGAGACGCTGATACAGGACGGAGCATACCAACGCGACGATGGACTTTGGGTTTACCGCAGAGCCGATCCAACCGGGATCTGGTCGCTGATCATGCAAAGCACCTAGAACGTGTCCGAACCCGGGGTGCTGGTCCTGGTCCGCATCAATGCCGAGAATAACCTGCATTACCGCGAAGTGATTGAGGCACCCAATTTCATGCGCAGAGCAACCATTCCGCGCTGCGGTGTCGAGCGGGAGGCGGGTTGATCCTGCTACACTAGCGCTGTTTTGTATAGTTCGAACCAGGGCGGTGCGCGGGCATTGACGCCGGTCGGGTGCCTTCGATCGCGAAGGCCGATTGATTCGTTTAGGGAGACGCTGAAAAAAGCCCTCCCTGGCTTTTTGCAGCACGCCTTTCGAAAACGCGGTTTCCGAAAGCCTTCATTTCCAGGCGGTTAGACGCCTGGAAATGTGCCCCGCGCGGAAAACGCGATTAAATAAGCGGTTCCTTAGCTCGAAGCCACTAAAAAAAGGGGATGTCCATGCCGAAACTCACGCTCACCGCTCTGCTGCTGGCCTGCTGGGTGCCGCTGGCGGTGGCCGAGGGCGATTCCCCCCAGCTCTGGGGTTACGGGGTCAAAGATTGCGGGGACTATATCGCCGCCTGGGACGGGCGCGAGCAGGGCGATGCCGAGGCGGCGGTGGAGTACCTGCATGTACCGTGAATGGCTTGGCGGGTTGGTGTCCGGCTTGTCCCTGGCCACTGGCCAGGACGTGCTGGTGGGGGTGGAGATCGAGCAGGCCTTGCGCCGGATCAAGCTGCACTGCGAAGAGCACCGCGAGGACGACTTCTTCAATGCATCGATGGCCTTGGTGCGCCTGCTGAGCATGCTCTGAAGCCTGCTATGGCTAAGCGCCGAAGCAGTCCCCAGCGGCGCGCCGAGCGGGCGCTTGACCGGGAGTTCTATCTCAAGCGTTACGAGAACGAGCGGCGGCGCAACCCGCTGGCCGCGCCCGGGCCCTTGCCGCTGGTGATGGTGCTCGACCGCCTAAAGGCCGGCTTCAATGTGGCCAAGATCTTTCGCAGCGCGCTGGCCTTCGGGGTGCGCGAGATCCACCTGATCGATATCGGCCCCTTCAATCCCGCCCCGGCCAAGGGCGCCTTCCGCAAGCTGCCGGCCCGTTTCCATTGTGCCTTCGACGCCGCCGCCTACCCGGACCTCCGTCGTCTGGCGATCCCTCAGAGCGGCCCGGTACAGAGCCTGAATGTGGCGGTGGCCGCCTCCATCGCCATGTACGAATACCAGCGCCGGCGCGAGCCCCGGGCACGCTGAGAGTCCGACGTGATCGACCGCGCGGGGCGGACGCTGGAAGGGCTGTCCTCAGTCCTAAAGCCCGGATATTTCACCCGGTATCGCGTCCCTGACGCAGGGCCTGTGTGGCTGGGCGCCGCTCTGGAGCGAAATCGATAGCCGTAGCTATCGATTGAGTGAAGAGCAAGCGCGGGCGTTCAGGAACCGGTCAGGGGTGCGATAGCCAGTCGGCGTTATACCGGGTGTTTCGCTGCAGACGCCTCAGTAGTCCTATTCAAGGTCTCGAATTTCCAGTCTCTTCAGCGCAGCCGCCTGGCGCCCCGGTGAAGTATCCGGGCAAAAGCCCCAAACCCTAAAACCCACTATTGACGCGCCAGGCCTGGTAGTTGGGCTCGGTGAGGTAGCCGCGGGTGGTTACATAGTTGAGGACGTTGCGCAGACGGTAGAAGCGCACCACCGAGTCGACTCGAATGATCTCCCGCCCATGCTCGTCGAAGAACAGGATCGATGGAGTGTAAAAGAGCCCGAGTTCCCGGGCCCATTCCTTGGCGGTGGTGCGGCGACCGTCCGGCGTGAACACCGGGGTTTCGGACCAGATGTCGAGCTGCACGTTCTCGAACCGCTCCAGCAAGTTCCGGATCGCCGGTTCCCGCAGCGGCTGGCTGTGCAGCACGTCGCAGGCGTGACAGTTGCCCTGTTCGAAGAACACCACCAGCGGGGTCTGGGCCGGGAATCGGCTGCGGTCCAGATAGTAGGGCGGAGGGCTGAAGAAGTCTTCCTCGATCAGGTCGCCGGGCTCGAAGGTCATCGAGGGCTCGGCCCGGTCCAGGTATTCCTTGAAGCTCTCGCGCCGATAGTGGCCGTCGGCGACGTATTCCAGGGCGGCGCGGAACTTATACGGGGGGTAGTATCCGCGCAGGCGCAGCGCGATGCGCCCGTCGCCGTCATAAAAGATCAGGGAGGGGGTGAAATTGGTGCCCTCGCGCACCGCATATTCCCGCTCGGTGAGCAAGTCGCCCTGGGGGTCCGTTACCTCTTCGATGCCCCAGATGTCGATCGGCACGATGTCGAAATGGCGGCGGGTGTAGTCGACGATGTCCGGGAGCCCGAAGTTGACCTCCATCAGCATCCGGCAATAGGCGCAGCGGCGCTGGCCGAAGTAGACCGCAATGCCCTGCTTGCCGTCCTCCAAGGCCTCTTCCAAGTCGTCGGGCAGGAACAGGAAGCTCTTTTTGAACCACTCCGGGTAGCTCAGGGGCTCGGCCAGGGGGGCGTCGTCGAACTCGAAGGCGTCGAACTCGGCGTCCTCGGCACTCTCCGCGGTCGCCGCCGGGCTGCCGGCGAGCAGGCCGGCGACCAATAGCAAAAAGGGCGCGAGGATAGGCTTCAAGGCTCACTCCAGATATTGGGACCAGTCCACCGCCGTGTCGCCGAAGACAAAGAAATGGGGGTTGAGCAGGGAGTCCTTGGTATTGTAGCGCAGGGGCTGCATGGCGGTGTCGGTGACTCGGCCCCCGGCCGCTTCCACCACTGCCTGGGCGGCGGCGGTGTCCCACTCGGAGGTGAGCCCAAGGCGCGGATACAGGTCGGCCCGGCCCTCGGCCACCAGGCAGAGTTTCAGCGAGCTCCCCATGCTGACGATCTCGTGCTCGCCCAGGTTGTCCAGGTACTGGCGCAGGCTGTCGCCCGCATGGGAGCGGCTGCCCGCCACCTGTACCGGCCGGCCGTGACTACCCCGCACCTGGATCGCCTCCGGCTCCTTGCCGGCATCCTGGCGCCAGGCCCCCTGTCCCCGCACCCCCCAATAGACGCGGCCTGTGACGGGCACGCAGACCACTCCCAGCACCGCCTCCCCCCGGTCTATCAGCGCGATATTGACGGTGAACTCGCCATTGCGCTTGATGAACTCCTTGGTGCCGTCCAGGGGGTCGATCAGCCAGTAGCGCTGCCAGGCGCTGCGCTCTCCGAAGTCGATGCTGGCGGATTCTTCGGACAGCGCTGGCAGCTCCGGATGGAGCCGGCGCAGCCCTTCCAGGATTACCCGGTGCGAGGCCATGTCGGCGGCGGTCAGGGGGGACTTGTCGTCCTTGTGCTGGATGGCGAACTCGCTGTCATATACCTCCAATATGGCGCTGGCGGCCTGGTGGGCGAGTTCTACGATCGGGGCTACGGGGGGTAAGGGGTTCGCATTCATAAGATTACAGTCTGGTCGAGGTGAGCATCAAAGTCCATGCGGGAAAACCGCCAGTCGGGGGCGGTCGACGGCATGGGGAAAAGGGCGCGGAGAATAGAAAGGCTGGATCGCTGCCGCTCGCGAACAGGCCGCCAGGGCGGTGCGCAAGGCCACCGGGGTCGCAGCGTAGCGTCGGTCTCTGCGGTTAATGGGGGCCTTGCTCCGGGCGGTCATTATGACTGCAGCAGGTCCCGGGCGAGATACAGAGCAGCCTGGGTGCGCGCTTCGCTGCAGTCGGCGCGGGCGAACAGCTGCGCTAGCTCGGATAAGCGCCACGGCAGTACCTCCGGCGGCTCCGGTTCGTCGCCGGGCAGCGCCTGGGGATAGAGTTCCTGGGCCAGGACCACGTGGGTCAGGTGCTGGATATAGGCCGGCGCCAGGCTCAGAGTGGTGATCTCGCGCAGACGGTGGGCGCCCTGTCCGACCTCTTCCATAATCTCCCGGTTTGCCGCTTGTAAGGGCTCTTCCCCGGGCTCGATGCGGCCTTTCGGCAGACCCAGCTCGTAGCGTTCCATGCCGGCGGCGTATTCCCGCACCAGTAGCACCGTGTCGTCGTCGAGCATCGGCACCACCAGCACCGAGGCCGGAGCCGAGCCGCCCAGGATGCGTTCGTAACGGCGTTCCTGGCCGTTGCCGAAGCGCAGCGCCAACTCCTCGATCTGGAATAGGCGCGAGCCGGCGAGGCGGCGGCGGCTCAGGATTTTCGGGCCTTCGCTCATGATGGGTCGTCGTTGGCGGCCAGTGGGCAGTCCGGTGCCGAGCGCAGGCAGAAGTCGAAGCGGGTGTGCAGCCGGCCCTCGAAGCGGGCGTCGAGCTCAATCTCACCTGGGGCGGTTTGCAGCCTATAGCCCGGTTGCGGCGCCGGGTCGGATGCTTGCAGGGCCAATAGCTCCGCGGGGTAGCGGACGCGGATACTCACTTCCATCGGGTAGTAGCCGTCGAGGAAGCGCCGCATATAGGGCCCGTTGCGCAGCCGGTAGCCGCCCCCGGGCAAAGTCTCCAGGGCCCGGCTCTGCAAGGCTAGGCAGAGTTCGGCGCCGGGTTGCACGTCTTGCAGCTGCACCGAGGCGCCTTCGGGCCGCGCTGCCCCGATGCCTTGGCTGCTCAGTACCCGCAGGCCCCGGGACCGGCCGGCGCCAAATACAATTTCCGCCGCCGGTACCGGATCCAGGTGCCGGTGGCACTGGCGCAGTTCTACCCAACCTTGGTCTAGGCTGGCGGGAGCGATCTCGATCTCGTTATGGTGGCGGTGCACCGGCTTGGCGGTAGGTTCCGGCAGGAAGCGCAGCTCGCCCTCGTTGACCGCGGCGATGCGGGCCTCGAGGTCGTCGTCCGGGAAATCCGCAAACTCGTCCTCGGCTGCTGCCGGCAGGGCCAGCGCGAGCAGCAGGGTCGGCCAAAAATTTGGGCTTGTCAGTAGCGGCCGCATGGAGGAAACTCATGCCCCATGATCGACTGGAACCAGATCGGCAGCGTGTTTCTGGACATGGACGGCACCTTGCTCGACCTGCATTTCGACAACCACTTCTGGCGCGAGCACGTCCCCCTGCGCTATGCCGAGGGCCAGGGCCTGAGCCTGGCGGCTGCCAAGGCCGAGCTGTTCCCCCGCTTCAAAGACGCCGAGGGCACCATGAAGTGGTACTGCCTGGATCACTGGAGCCGGGAGCTGGGGCTGGACATCGCTTTGCTCAAGCAGGAGGTCGACCACCTGATCGCCGTGCATCCCCACGTGGTGGACTTCCTGGAGGCGCTGCAGCGGGCAGGTAAGCGGCGGGTGCTGGTGACCAATGCCCACCAGAAGGCCCTCAGCCTGAAGCTGGAGCGCACTCGTCTGGCCGGCCATTTCGAGGCGGTTATCTGTGCCCACGACCTGGGGCTGCCAAAAGAGGACCCAGGTTTCTGGGGGCGTCTGCAGGCGGTGGAGCCGTTCGCCCCCGAGGCCACCCTGTTTGTCGACGACAGCTTGAGCGTGCTGCGCTCGGCCCGCAGCTACGGCCTGCGCTGGCTGTTGGCGGTATTGCGGCCGGACACGCGAGCGCCGCTGCGGGTAGTGGAGGAGTTCCCGGCGATTCGGGACTTCTCGGAGATTATGCCGGTTCATTCCAGTCCCGCCTGAGGCCGGGCCAGGCCGCGCTCCGAGGCGGCGATGAAGGCCAGCATGGCCTGCACCAAAGCGTGCTCCGGATACTCGGCCTGAAGTTGGGCACGGGCCTCGTCCAGGCGCACGCCCTTCTTGAACAACAGCCGAAACGCTTTGTGCACGGTCTTGATGTCGGTTTCGTCGATGCCGGCGCGGCCCATGCCGATGCGGTTGATACTGCGCATCGCCGCCGGGGTTCCCTCGGCGATGGTAAAGGGAACCACGTCCTGCACCACCCGGGCCATGCCGGCCACCATGGCATTGCGCCCGATACGGGTAAACTGGTGCACCGCGGAAAGCCCGCCCAGGTTGCAGTGGTCCTCCACCAGCACGTGACCGCCCAGCGTGGCGCCGTGGCTGATGATTACCCGGTCGCCCACTGTGCAGTTGTGCCCCACATGAGACAGGGCCAACAGGGCGCAATGGCTGCCCACCCGGGTGCTGGAGCCTTCCTCGGTGCCGCTGTGGATGGTGACGTGTTCGCGGATCAGGGTCTGCTTGCCGATCTCGGTGTAGGTCAAGCTGCCGGGCTGGAACTTGAGGTCCTGGGACTGCACGCCGACGCTGGCAAAGGGGAAGATGGTGCAGCCGCCGCCGATCCGGGTGTGGCCGTCGACCACCACGTGGGAGTGCAGGCGGCAGCCGGGACCCAGGGTCACGTCGGGGCCGATGACGCAGAATGGACCGATCTCGCAGTCTTCGCCGATTTCGGCGCTGGGGGCTACCGCCGCCAGGGGATGAATTCGATTCGCCATGGGCAGGTTCTCTGTCCGCAGGCTCGGAGCCGCTGGTGGTTAGCGCCGCGCGCTGGGTCCAGCCGACATCAGTCGGAGCTGGTCTCGGCGCTGGGCCGCCGGCGGCGCCGTCGCTTGGTTTGGCCATCGCCGCTGGGCTTGGTCTCGCCATTGCCCGATGCGTCGCCGCGCCCGCGTGGCGGGCGCCCGCCGCCGCGCCCGCGCTCGCCGCCGCGTCCGCCGCCCTTGTTCCGAGGCTGCAGGCGGTCGGCTCGGTCCACCCACTTGCGGCTCTTGGGGTCGACCTCCGCCAACAGTTCGTCGCTCACAGACTGCATCGGCATGCGGCGGCCAATAAAGGCCTCGATCTCCGGCAACGAGAAGGAGTAGGTCTCACAGGCGAAGCTGACCGCGTCGCCGCTGGCCCCGGCACGGGCGGTGCGCCCGATGCGGTGCACATAGTCCTCGGCGTCTTCCGGCAGGTCGTAGTTGAAGACATGGCTGACATCGGGGATGTGCAGGCCCCGCGCCGCCACGTCAGTGGCCACCAGCACCGGCAACTCGCCGTTTTGGAACTTGCGCAGCAGGCTCAGGCGCTTCTTTTGCGGCACGTCGCCCGAGAGGATGGCGGCATGCAGGCCGTTGCCCTCCAGAAAGCCCCACACCCGGTCCGCCGTGCGCTTGGTGTTGACGAAGACGATGGTGCGGTGAGGGTCCATGTGCCGCAGCAGTCCGATCAGCAGTCGGACCTTCTCGTCGTTGGCCACCATGAAACAGGTCTGGGTCACCTTGTCGCAGGTGACCTTGTCCGGCTCTATCCGCACCGCTTCCGGGTTGTTCATGTGCTCATAGGCGAGCTCAGTGACCCGAAACGACAGGGTGGCGGAGAACAGCATCCCCAGGCGCTGGTCCGGTGGCGGCATGCGCCGTAGCAGGTAGCGGATATCTTTGATAAAGCCGAGGTCGAACATGCGGTCGGCCTCGTCCAGCACCACCACTTCCACCGCATTGAGGTCGAAGACCCGCTGTTTGAAGTAATCGATCAGGCGCCCGGGGGTACCGATCAGGATGTCGGTGCCTTCCTCGAGCTGTTTGCGCTGCTGGTCGTAGCCGGTCCCGCCGTATACCAGGTTGGTCTTCAGGCCGCAGTACTTGCCCAGGATCTCGGCATCGGCATGGATCTGGATCGCCAGTTCCCGGGTCGGGGCCAGCATCAGCGCCCGCGGCTGGGTCGGCTTGCGCCGCTCGTCAGGGGCCTTGAGCAGCAGGCGTTGGAAGCAGGCCAGCAGGAAGGCCGCGGTCTTGCCGGTGCCGGTCTGGGCCTGGCCTGCCACGTCATGCCCCGCCAAGGCGATGGGCAGGGTCTCGGCCTGGATTGGAGTGCACTGGGTAAAACCGGTTTCGGCCACCCCGCGCATGATGCGCTCATCCAGGCCGAGGCTGTCGAAACGTACGTCTGATAGGTGTTTTTCGGTCATGGCGGGGTAGGATACAGCAAATTTCCTTGGGTTTGGACTTGCAATGTAAAAAAATTTCCGCTCAAATAGACGGTTACAGCTACAAACCGAGGCCGCCCCCCGAATGGCCGCTGAAAATGCCGGCGGCGGGCTCTGATATCGACGCTGGTGCGGCTCTGCACCAGCAGGCGTCGAATCCCGAGAATTCAGACTGTTGGAGACCCCCAGGTGAGTGAACTCATAGTCCACGTGACGGATGATTCGTTCGAGACCGACGTGCTCAAGTCCGCGGAACCCGTGCTGCTCGATTACTGGGCCGAGTGGTGCGGCCCCTGTAAGATGATCGCACCGGTCCTGGACGAGATCGCCGCCGAGTTCGCCGGTAAAGTCAGAGTGGCGAAGTTGAACATCGACGACAACCCGAACACGCCGCCGCGCTACGGAATCCGCGGCATCCCGACCCTGATGTTGTTCAAGGACGGTGAAGTCGAGGCCACCAAGGTGGGGGCCGTCTCCAAATCGCAATTGGTGAGCTTTCTCGACAGCAACCTGTGAACGGTTGGGCGTCCAGTCGGCTGGACGCCTCTCCAGAGCCTGCTAAAATGCACCAAAGCGGCAAAGCCGCAAACCATCTTCATCCAAATCGCACCTCGAACCGATTGCACGCGCGCGGTAAGGCCCCGTCCCTGCCCGGCCTGCCCTTCAATCCCACTTTCATATAGCAAGACACACCCCGATGAATCTCACTGAACTGAAGAAGATGCCGGTCCCGGAACTGGTCGGCTTGGCCCAATCCATGTCGATCGAGGGCATGGCTCGTTCCCGCAAGCAGGACTTGATCTTCGCCATCCTCAAAGCCCATGCGAAGAAGGGCGAGGATATCTATGGCGACGGTGTGCTGGAGATTCTGCAGGACGGCTTCGGCTTTCTGCGCTCCGCCGACAGCTCCTATTTGGCGGGCCCGGACGACATCTATGTGTCCCCGAGCCAGATCCGGCGCTTCAACCTGCGCACCGGTGACACCATTGCCGGCAAGATTCGGCCTCCCAAGGACGGCGAGCGCTACTTCGCTCTGCTTAAAGTCAGTGAGATCAACTACGACAAGCCGGAAAACGCCAAGAACAAGATACTGTTCGAGAACTTCACGCCCCTGTTCGCGAACAAGAAGTTCACCCTGGAGATGGGTAACGGCAGCACCGAAGACATCACCGTTCGCACCATTGAGCTTTGCGCCCCCATCGGCAAGGGCCAGCGCGGGCTGATCGTATCCCCGCCCAAGGCCGGCAAGACGATGATGCTGCAGAACATCGCCCAGTCCATTGGCCATAATCATCCCGAGTGCTATCTGATCGTGCTGCTGATCGACGAGCGCCCGGAGGAGGTCACCGAGATGGCCCGCTCGGTTCGCGGCGAGGTGGTTTCCAGCACCTTCGACGAGCCGGCCGCCCGCCACGTGCAGGTAGCCGAGATGGTGATCGAAAAGGCCAAGCGCTTGGTCGAGCACAAGCGCGACGTGGTAATCCTGCTGGACTCCATCACCCGCCTGGCGCGCGCCTACAACACCGTGATCCCGTCCTCGGGTAAGGTGCTCACCGGCGGCGTCGATGCCAATGCCCTGCACCGGCCCAAGCGTTTCTTCGGCGCTGCCCGCAATGTGGAGGAGGGCGGCAGCCTGACCATCATCGCCACCGCCCTGATCGATACCGGTTCGCGCATGGACGAGGTGATCTACGAAGAGTTCAAGGGCACGGGCAATATGGAGATTCATCTGGATCGCCGGATCGCCGAGAAGCGCATCTTCCCCGCCATCAATATCAACCGCTCGGGCACCCGCCGCGAAGACCTGCTGATGAAGCAGGTTGATCTGCAGAAAATGTGGATACTGCGCAAGATCCTGCACCCCATGGACGAACTGACGGCGATGGAGTTCCTGTTCGACAAGCTCAAGGTCACCAAGACCAATGGGGAGTTCTTCGATTCCATGAAGGGGTAGCCCCGCGCTGCCTTGAGGGGCGAGGCGTCAGTAGTAAGGAATGAGGAGGACACAGGGCTCGGGAGTCCGCGCTTACCGCTAAGCCATAAGCCCTAAGCACTGATCCCTCACTCCAGATATAATCGCCTCATGCCCACCTCGATCAAGGCGATGATCCTGGCCGCCGGCCGTGGCGAGCGCATGCGGCCGCTTACCGACCATACCCCCAAGCCCTTGCTGCGGGTCGGTGGCAAGGCCTTGATCGAATATCACCTCGAAGCGCTGGCCGCGGCCGGCTTTGAAAAGCTGATAATCAATCACGCCCACCTGGGTTATCGGATCGAGCAGGCCCTCGGCGATGGGGCGCGCTGGGGCCTACGCATCACCTATTCCGCCGAGGGCGAGGGTCGGCCCCTGGAGACTGGGGGAGGGATCTTCAAGGCTCTGCCGTTGCTGGGCCCCGGGCCCTTCCTGGTGCTCAACGGCGATGTCTGGTGCCAGCCCGATTTCTCCCGCCTAAGCCTGCCTGCTGGACGCCTGGCCCATCTGCTGCTGGTGGACAACCCGGCGCACCACCCGCATGGTGATTTCCTGCTGCGCGACGGCTTGGCCCTGGACCCGTCGGATCAGTGTCGGGAGCGGCAGGGCTCGCGCCTGACCTTCAGCGGCATCGGTCTCTATCATCCGGAACTGTTCGCCGGTTGCCGGCCGGGTGCCTTCCCGCTGGCTCCGCTGCTGCGGGCCGCCATGGGCCAGGGTAGGGTCAGCGCCGAGCACTACCGGGGCCCTTGGTCGGACATCGGCACCCCGCAGCGCCTGGCTGAGCTAAAGCACCGGCTGGCAGAGCCGATGCCGAGCTGAGCCGAGGAAACACGCCATGGGCCAGGAAATCGACGACGCCAGATTCTCGCCGCAGGACTTCCGAGAGTTCTCCCGGCGCCTGCAGCGCGAGACCGAGCTGCTGGGGCACTGGCTCGACGACGGGGTGATTCGGGACGAGGGCGAGCTGATGGGCGGCTTCGAGTTGGAGGCCTGGCTGGTAGACGCCGAGGCGCATCCGGCGCCGGTGATAGAGCCCTTCCTGCAGCGCCTGAACAACCCGCTGGTAGTGCCCGAACTCGCCCGTTTCAATCTCGAGATCAACAGCACCCCCCGGCAACTCCGAGGCGGCGCTCTCAGCGCCATGGCCGAAGAGCTGGAGGCCACCTGGCATCAAGGCGACCAGGTCGCCGGCGAATTTGGGGCGCGCTTGGCCATGGTGGGTATCCTTCCCAACATCCGGGTCGAGGACTTCAGCCTAGCCAGCATGTCGCCGATGAAGCGTTACCAGGCGCTCAACGATCAGGTGCTGAGGCTGCGCGAGGGACGCCCCATCGTGCTCGCCATTAAGGGCCGCGAACAATTGCAGCTGGAGCACAGCGACGTGATGCTGGAGGCTGCGGCCACCTCGTTCCAGATCCATATCAAAGTCGACCCGGCGCGGGCGGTGCGCTTCTACAACGCCTCCAAGATGCTGTCGGCGCCCATGGTGGCGCTGGCCGCCAACTCCCCCTATCTGTTCGGGCGCGACCTCTGGGACGAGACCCGTATTCCCCTCTTCGAGCAGGCGGTGGCGGTGCATGACACCGACCTCGACAAGCGGGTCAGCTTCGGCATCCGCTATGCGGACAAGTCGATGCTGGAGGTGTTTCGGGCCAACCTGGACCGCTTTCCGGTGCTGTTGCCTACGGTGATGGATGAGCCGGAGGAGCGTCTCGCCCACCTGCGCCTGCACAACGGCACCATCTGGCGCTGGACCCGCCCGCTGGTGGGGTTCGGGGCGGACGGCAGCCCGCACCTGAGGATCGAGCACCGGGTGGTGCCCGCAGGCCCGAGCGTACTCGACTCGGTGGCCAATGCGGCCGTCTTCTTCGGCGCCGCCTGTGCCCTGGCCTGCCAGCCGGAGGGCTTGGAGTTGCGTTTGCCGTTCGAGCGCGCCCGAACCAACTTCTATGCCGCCTCCCGTTCCGGGCTGCAGGCCGAGGTGACCTGGCTGGATGGCCGCCGCCTGGAGATACGCGAGCTGATTGCCGACATCCTGTTGCCCCTGGCGCGGGCCGGCTTGGAGCGCTTGGGTATTGACGAGGACGAGGCCGAGCACTGGCTCGGTGTCGTCGCCGCACGGGTCGGCAACGGCCAAAATGGGGCCACTTGGCAGCGTGCCTACGTGGAGCGCCACGGCACCGACATGCAAGGACTGACCCAAGCTTACCTGGAGCGCCAGGCCAGCGGCCTGCCGGTGCATGAATGGGACCTGGTATGAAGTGGCGGGCGCCCCTCTGGCCGGCCGCCGCTCGCTGAACACCGACTGTTGAAAAGAATGCTTCGAGAACTCGACCACGTCCCCCCGGGTCTGCTGCAGTTGCGGGCCGCCGAGCTGGCGGGAGCCCTTGGCGGGCCGACGCTGATCCACCTGCCGGGTCGACGTGAGCCGGCGCTGTTCGTGTCGCTGCTGATGCACGGCAACGAGACCGTGGGCTGGGAAGCGATCCGGAAACTGCTAGCCCTGTATGGTGATCGTCAGTTGCCCCGTGCCCTCAGCCTGTTCATCGGTAATGTGGCGGCGGCGGCGCGGGGGCTGCGTCGATTGGAAGGTCAGCCGGACTACAATCGGGTCTGGCCCGGCAGCGACCAGCCCGAGACCCCGGAGCACAGCCTTATGCGCCGGGTGGTGGAAATCATGCGGGCCCGCGGCGTCTTCGCCAGCGTGGACGTGCACAACAATACGGGCCTCAATCCGCATTACGCCTGCGTCAACCGCCTAGACCACCGCTTCTTTCACCTGGCGACCCTGTTCAGCCGCACCGTGGTCTATTTTCTGCGCCCGCTCGGGGTCCAGTCGATGGCCCTGGCGGACCTGTGTCCGGCGGTGACTTTGGAATGCGGAAAGGTCGGGCAGGTCCGGGGGGTGGACCACGCCGCGGACTATATCGATGCCTGTCTGCACCTGGCCGAGCACTCGGAGGACCCGGTGGCGATCCAGGACATCGACCTGTTCCATACCGTGGCCCAGGTCCGGGTGCCACCGGGAGTGAGTTTCGGCTTCGGCGAGCGCGGCAGGGACATCCGCTTTGCCGAGGATTTGGACCGGTTGAATTTCCGCGAATTGCCTGCCGGCACTACCTTCGGTTGCATCGATACGCCCCGTGGCTTGCCCCTAGAGGCGCGCGATGAGCAGGGCAGGGATGTGGCGGAGCGTTATTTCGAAGTCGACCAACGCGAGCTTAGAGTGCGGCTGCCGGTGATGCCCTCGATGCTCACCACCGACTGCGAGGTGATTCGCCAGGACTGCTTGTGCTACCTGATGGAGCGCTTCGGCCAGCAACTTGCGGCAGCCGAAGCCCGGGATTAGTCCGGGCCGCTGCCGGTGCCCGATCCGCGATGGGGCATCCGATACACCCAATTGTTTCTTCCCAGGCGCGGGCCAGGTTTATCAGCTGGCCAGGGCGCATACCAGTTCGACGCTCACAGGACGGGCTTGGCCTGCAGGTCGGCATGGTATGAGGAGCGCACCAGGGGTCCGCTGGCGACATTGGAAAAGCCCATGGCTTCCCCAAGCTCCCGCAGCCGATCGAATTCCTCCGGCGGCACGAAGCGGGCCACCGGCAGGTGTTCCCGGCTCGGTTGCAGGTATTGGCCCAAAGTCAGCATGTCGCAGTCGTGGGCCCGCAGGTCGTGCATCACCCTCTCCACTTCTTCCAGGGTCTCGCCCAGGCCGAGCATAATGCCGGATTTGCCGGGTACCCCGGGATGCTCGGCCTTGAAGCGGCGGATCAGTTCCAGGGACCACTGGTAGTCGGATCCCGGCCGGGCCTTTCGGTACAGCCGGGGCACGGTCTCCAGGTTGTGGTTGAAGACGTGCGGCGGTTGCTGCCGCAGGGCTTCCATGGCGGGCTCCAGGCGGCCGCGGAAGTCCGGCACCAGCACCTCGATCCGGGTCTCCGGGGTGCGCTCGCGCACCGCCTGGATGCACGCGGCGAAGTGGCCGGCGCCGCCGTCGCGCAGATCGTCGCGGTCCACCGAGGTAATGACCACGTACCGGAGGGCCATGGCCTCAATCGCTTCGGCCAGTTGGCGTGGCTCCTGCGGGTCCAGGGGGGCGGGGCGGCCATGGGCCACGTCGCAGAAGGGACAGCGCCGGGTGCAGATGTCGCCCATGATCATGAAGGTGGCGGTGCCATGGTTGAAGCACTCCCCCAGGTTGGGGCAAGCCGCCTCTTCGCACACCGAACTCAACCCGCGCTCCCGCAGTATGCGCTTGATGCGGGTCACCCCTGTGCCGGTGGGGGCTTTTGCCCTGATCCAGGCCGGTTTGCGCTGGGGCTGCTCTGCGGGCTGCACCTTGACCGGGATACGCGCCAGCTTGGCGCCTCCGCGCTGGTGACTCTCGGGCTTGGCCCGGGACGGGGCTTGGTAGCTTTTGGGGTCGCTCATGGTTCCACCGTTCGGGCCTGCGGGCCCGGATTGTTGCCGTCTTCAATAGGGTAGCCCAGGGCCCGTCCCAGGTGCCTGAGCAGGTCGCTTCCGACCCGCTTCAGGTCCCGAGGGCCGCCCTGGTCCGCCAGTTGGGTGACCGCCAGGCCCGGGAAGCCGCAGGGGTTGATGCGGGCAAAAGGTTCCAGGTCCATGTCCACGTTCAGGCTCAGCCCGTGATAGCTGCAGCCGCGGCGCACCCGCAAGCCCAGAGCCGCGATCTTGGCCCCGCCGACGTACACCCCGGGGGCGCCGGCGCGCCTTTCGGCGCTGACCCGGTATTCAGCCAGCAGGTCGATCACCGCCTGCTCGAGGGTCCGCACCAAGCTGCGCACGCCCGATTCCGGCCTGGCGCAGGTCCAGCAGCACGTAGGCCACCAACTGACCGGGGCCGTGGTAGGTGACTTGGCCGCCGCGGTCGCTCTGAAGTACCGGAATCGCGCCCGGGGCCAGCAGGTGCTCCGGTGCGTCCGGCCTGGCCCAGGGTGAACACAGGGTCGTGCTCCAGCAACCAGATCTCACCGCCCTGGCTGGCGGCCTGATCCTCCGTGAAGCGCCTCATCTCGGCCCAGACCTGGGCGTAGTCCCGGCGTCCCAGGCGCCGCACCCGCAGGGCGGTCCTCACAGGGCCATGACGATCTTGTCGTGGTCGCTCAGGGCCTGGTAGATGGCGTCCAGCTGGGCCTTGCTGCTGGCCTCGATCGTTACCGTGACCGAGACCCAGTTTCCGCCCTTGCTGGGGCGGCTGATCACTGCCCCCTCGTGCAGGTCGGGTGCATGGCGGCGAACGATCTCCACGACCAGGCTGTCAAAGCCGGGTTCCGCCCGGCCCATCGCCTTGATCGGAAAGCGGCAGGGGAATTCCAGCAGGCTGTCGGCGGGCTTGCTCATGCCTGTTCCTCTATCCCAGCGCGCATGCTGTTCCTTGAAGTCCTGATAATAGCCGTTCATTTGCTGCCAGATGGGGCCGGGGCGACCGTTTGCAACCGCCTGGCCGTTCAGGCGGGTCACCGGCAGCAACTCGCGGGTGGAACTGCTGAGCCAGAGTTCTTCGGCCTGGTCCAGCTCGGCGGCGTCGATCGGGCGTTCCTCCCAGGGCAGGCCTTGAGCCTGGGCCAGTTCCAGCACCAGGTCGCGGGTAATGCCGGCCAGCAGCAACTGGCTCTTGGGGGGCGTGGCGATGCGGCCACCGCGCACCAGGAACAGGTTGCTGGCGGCGCCTTCCGTGACCTGGCCGTCGCGGATCAGGATCGCCTCCAAGGCGTCCTCGTCCGCCGCCTGTTGGCGCAGCAGCACGTTAGCGAGCAGGGTGATGGCCTTGATGTCGCAGCGCAGCCAGCGGCTGTCCTCGCGGCTGATCGCGCTGATACCCTCGGTGGCGACGCGTGGCGAGGGCGGCAGGATCGGACTGCACATGGCGAACACCGTCGGCGCGACACCGGTCGGGATGGCGTGGTCGCGCTTGGAAGCGGCGCCGCGGGTGATCTGCAGGTAGACCCCCTGGTCATCGCCCGGGTTGCGAGCCAGCAGTTCCTGCAGCAGGTGACGCCAGTTCTCGTCGCTGTGGGGGTTGGGACAGGCGGATGGCGTCCAGGCTGCGCCGCAGGCGCTGCAGATGCCCCGCGAGCCGGAACGGCCGGCCGCCGTAGGCCGGGATCACCTCGTAGACCCCGTCGCCGAACAGGAAGCCCCGGTCCAGCACCGAGATGCGGGCCTCGCTCAGGGGCAGGAACTCGCCATTGAGGTATACCGGGCTTTCCATGCGCCTTGCTACTCGAACCAGAGCAAGGCGCTGTCCACCAGCCCGCCCCAGAAGCCCCCTTCGGCTACGTCCTGCAGGGCCACCAGGGGTGCCCGCGCTACCTCATCTTCGCCCAGTTCCACCGCCACGTGGCCGTAGGCCATGCCGCGGCCCACCGGTGCGATAATGGTGGGCTCGATCACCATCTTGGCGTTGAGGTCGCTGTATCGATGGCGCGGGATGGTGACGTACAGGTCTTCGGCCAATCCCAGGCCGAGTTCTTCGCGGTCGCCCTTCCATACCGGCACCGTCGACAGGGCCTCGCCCGCTCCGTACAGCCGGTGGGTCTCGAAGAAGCGGAAGCCGTAGTTGAGCAGGGCCTGGGTCTCCCGGGCCCGGGCCTCTTCGCCGTCGGCACCCATCACCACCGAGATCAGACGCATGTCGCCTTGCCGGGCCGAGGCCACCAGGCAGTAGCCGGCGGCCTCCGTGTGGCCGGTCTTGACTCCGTCTACCGAGTCGTCCCGCCACAATAGCTTGTTGCGGTTGTGTTGGCGGATGTCGTTATAGGTAAACTCTTTGACCGCGTACCAGTCGTAGTACTCGGGAAACTCGCGGATGGTGGCATCGGTCACCAGCGTCATGTCCCGCGCGCTGGTGTAGTGGTCCGGGTCCGGGAGGCCGGTGCTGTTGACGAAGTGGCTGTGGCGCATGCCGAGGCGCTGGGCGTGGGTGTTCATGAGGGCGGCGAAAGTGCTCTCGCTGCCGGCAATGTGCTCGGCCAGGGCCACGCTGGCGTCATTGCCGGACTGGATGATCATGCCCTTTAGCAGGTCCTCCAAGCTGACCCGCTTGCCGACCTCGATAAACATGCGCGAGCCCCCGGTGCGCCAGGCCTTTTCGCTTATCAGGACCTGGTCCTGGAGCTGGATATTGCCCTCCGCGATCTCGCGCAGCACCACGTAGGCGGTCATGATCTTGGTCAGGCTTGCGGGCTCCAGGCGGGCATCGGCATTGGACTCGGCAAGCACCCGGCCGCTGTACATGTCGATCAGCAGGTGGCCGCTGCCGGCCACTACAGGCGGAGTGGGGATCGGGGCCGAGCCCTGGACGGCGGCAGTCAGCAGCAGACCGAGCAACAGGATGCCGAGGCGATAGGCGGAATACGACGGGTAACGCACGATGTCCTCTCTTAGCTCTGATTGGGGATGGCGGCGGACAGCGCCCGCCCGCGGAAGGCTAGGATTCTACCCTGTCTGGGGCGGAAATGGAGCCGAGGGCTAGTCGACCACCAGGCGCAGGCCGGAGAAGCCGAGCTCGGACAGCTGCAGGTTGACCTGGTCGCTGCTGGCGACGGTTTCCAGGGGGCCGACCTGGACCCGGTAAACCGGCTGGCCGTCCGCCGAGCCGTCCTGGACCCGGATCGAGCGGGTCAGGGTCTGCTCCAGGCGTTGGCGCAGTCGCTCGGCGTTGTCGCGGCTGCCGAAGGCGCCCACCTGCAGCCAAAGGCTGGGCTGCGGCGCAGCGGAGTCTGCTGTCTGGTTCGGCGCCGTCGCCGCCTGCGGGTCCAGGGCCTCGACCGCTACCACGGCGGTGCCCTGTTCGTGCATTTCCAGGCGGGCGGCGGCGGCGTAAGAGAGGTCGATGATGCGGTTGGGGTGAAACGGCCCGCGGTCGTTGATCTTGACCACGACGCTGCGGCCGTTGGCCAGGTTGGTGACCCGGGCATAGGTCGGCAAGGGCAGCGTCTTATGGGCTGCGCTCATGGCGAACATGTCGTAGGGCTCACCGCTGCTGGTGCGCTTGCCGTGGAACTTGGTGCCGTACCAGGAGGCGATGCCCTGCTCCCGGTAGCCACGACTGTCGCGCAAGGTGCGGTAGGTCCGGCCCAGCACCCGATAGGACACGGGGTTGCCGTATCTGCTGTGAGGTTCCATTCGAGGCACCGCGTCCGGGATGGTGGAAAGGTCCACCGGGCCGTCGGGCCCGCCGTCACTGTCCGGTTCGGGCAGGGTCGAGCTGCAGCCGGCGAGCACCAGCACGGCGACCCCCGCAGCGAAAAACCAGCGCCTATCCATCGGGCCGCTGGGCCTCGCGCAGGGCCAGTATTTCCCGGCTCAATTGGTAAACTGCCATGGCGTACATATTGCTGTGATTATAGCGGGTGATGGCGTAGAAATTGGGCAGGCCGAGCCAGTACTCCTCACCATCGGCCAGCTCCAGCCGCACCAGGCTGGCCAGGTTGTCGGGAGGTAGGTCCTCCACCTCGGAGAAGCCGGCCGCGCTGAGCCGGCGCAGCGGAATGCTCGGCTTCATGCCTGCGTCCACCAGGGGCTGGACCGGCTCGGGCCCGGGCTCGGTGCGTCGGGTAATCGGCTCCCCAGTCTGCCAGCCGTGGCGCACGAAGTAGTTCGCTACGCTGGCCAGGATGTCCGGCAGGCTGTCCCAGAGGTCGCGTCGTCCGTCGTCGTCGAAGTCTACCGCGTAGCTGCGGTAGCTGCTGGAGATGAACTGCGGAGTGCCCATGGCCCCGGCATAGGAGCCCTTGGCCTGGGTCGGGTCCAGCCCTTCCTCCCGGGTCAGCAGCAGGAACTGCTCCAGCTCACTGCGGAAGAAGCCGCCACGCCTGGGATAGCTGAAGGCCAGGGTGTTCAGGGCGTCGAGCACGCGGTAGTTGCCCCGGTAGCTGCCGTAGCGAGTCTCCACTCCGATGATAGCCACCAGGATCTCGGCCGGAACTCCATATTCGGCCTCGACTCGAGCCAACAGATCCTGATTGGCGTTCCAGAATTCCAGCCCGCCCCGGGCCCGCGGTTCGGTGACGAAGATCGGCCGGTACTGGTACCAAGGCTTGGCCTCTGCCGGCCGGCTGATGGCGTCGAGAATGTCCTGACGCCGCTCGGCCCCGGCCAGCAGCTCGGTCAGCGCCGTGCGCTCGAAGCCGTGCTCGGTCACCATCTCTTTGACGAAGGCTTGGGCTTCCGGTGACAGGGGCGCCGGCTTGGCCCAACCGCCTGGGGCGGCCAGCAACAAAAGAACGGCGGCGAGGGGCGTCAGTGACCGCGGCATGGGAACCTCCAACTTTGTGCCTGGCGCCTCAGGTGGGCAGCAGTTTTCGGTGAGTGTGAATGGACATCAGGATACCGAAACCGGCCAGAATGGTCACCAGCGAAGTGCCGCCGTAGCTGACTAGGGGGAGGGGCACCCCGACCACTGGCAGGATGCCCGTAACCATCCCGGTGTTGACGAACAGGTAGACGAAGAATACCAGGGTCAGGGCGCCGCTCAACAGTCGGCTGAAAGTGTCCTGAGCTTGGCTGGCGATATAGAGTCCGCGCATGATGATGAACAGGTATAGGGCGAGCAGCAGCACGATACCGGCCAGCCCGAATTCCTCCGCCACTACCGCGAAGATGAAATCGGTAGTGCGCTCGGGCAGGAATTCGAGGTGGGACTGGGTGCCGTTGAGCCAGCCCTTGCCGTAGAGGCCGCCCGAGCCGATAGCGATCTGGGACTGGATAATGTGGTAGCCGGCCCCCAGGGGGTCGTTCTCGGGGTTGAGGAAGGTTAGCACCCGCTGGCGCTGGTAGGGCCGCATAAAATACCAGATCAGCGGCGCCACGGAGGCGAGCAGGACGGTCAGCGCGCCAATCAGCCGCCAGCTGATGCCGGCCAGGAACAGCACGAACACCCCTGCACTGCCTACCAGCAGGGCAGTTCCCAGGTCCGGCTGCTTGGCGATCAACAAAACCGGCACCAGAATCATCAGGCTGGCAAGCAGCAACCGCCGCCAGGACGGCGGCAGAGGACGCTCCGAGAGGAACCAGGCAATCATCAGCGGCACCGTCAACTTGACCAGTTCCGAAGGCTGGAAGCGCACCAGCCCGAGATCCAGCCAGCGCTGGGCGCCCTTGCCGACCTGGCCGAAAAGGAGCACCGCCAGCAGCATTGCCACCCCGGCGGTGAACAGCCAGGGGGCCCATCGCCAGAGGTTGCCCGGGTGCACCTGGGCCAGCATCAGCATTACCCCGAACGCCAGACCCAGGCGCATCATCTGGCGTTGCATCTGGTCCCAATCCTGATTGGTGGCGCTGTAGAGCACTAGCAGCCCATAGCCGCACAGCAGAACCAGTCCCGTAAGCAACGGCAGGTCCAGGTGCATGCTGGTCAGCGGCCCCGGTTGGGAGGTCGGCTTCGAAGGTGGTAAAGCGCTGGTAGTTCGCAGCATGGCGGTATGGTATCAACGGTCAGTGGGTGGCGGTTAGTGGTCAGTGCCCAGGGGCATGAGTCTTCGGGACCTCAGTACTCAGTTCTCTCCTCCGCTTTTACTCCTCCCCCTCCATCAGCCCCGTCGCCACCACTCCCGCAGTGTCGGCGGCTTGCGCTCCCAGGAGATAGCGGTCCATCACTCGCTTGGCGATGGGCGCGGCCACTGAACCGCCGTGGCCGCCGTTCTCCACCAACACCGCGACCGCGATTCGCGGTGCCTCTACGGGGGCGAAGGCCACGAACAATGCATGGTCGCGCATCTTCAAGTCTACTTTGTCCTCTTCGTATTTGGCGTCCTGCTTGACGGTGAATACCTGGGCGGTGCCGGTTTTGCCCGCGATGCGGTAGTGGGGGCTGCGGATGCGCCGAGCCGTGCCGCGCGCGCCTTCCACCACCTCGGTCATAGCGGAGATCACTTGATCCCAGCTGTTCGGATCGGCCACCGCCAGCTGCTCGGCCCGGGGCAGGGTCGGCTCGAACTTGCTGCTACCGTACTGGCTTTGTATCGAGGCAACCACTCGCGGATGGATATACAGGCCGCGGGTGGCCAGGGTCGCGGTGGCGCTGGCGAGCTGCAGGGGTGTGGTGAGGAAGTAGCCCTGGCCGATACCGGTAATCAGCGTTTCGCCCGGATACCAGGCTTCGCGTCGGTTGTTGCGCTTCCACTCCCGGGACGGCAACACCCCGCCAAGCTCGCCGGTGAGGTCGATTCCGGTACGCTGGCCAAAGCCGAAGCGAGACAGGTATTCGTCGATGCGGTCGATGCCGAGATTGCGTGCGAGATCGTAGAAATAGACATCGCAGGACTGAACGATGGCGAGGCGCAGGTCGGCGAAGCCATGGCCGCCCCGCTTCCAGTCCCGGTATTTGTGGGAGTGGTTGGGCAGCTGGTAGAAGCCGGGGCAGAATTTCTTCTGCTCGCCGGTGACGGTCGCGGTCTCCAGCCCGGCGAGGCCGAAGAACGGCTTGACCGTGGAGCCGGGTGGATACTGGCCACGCAAGGCGCGGTTGAACAGAGGCGTGTCCTCCGACTGCTGCAGGTTGTTGTAGTCGCTGGCGCTGATGCCCTCTACGAAGAGGTTGGGGTCATAACCGGGCTTGCTCACCAGGGCCAGCACGCCGCCGGTATTGGGGTCGATGGCAACCACTGCCCCGTTGTAGTCGGCCAACGCCGCCGTGGCCTCCTCCTGCAGGCCGATGTCGAGGAACAGGCGCAGGCCCCGGCCTGGTGTTGGCGGCTCGCGCTCCAACACCCGCAGCAGCCGCCCCTTGGCGTTGACTTCGACCCGCTCCAGGCCGACCTTGCCGTGCAGCCGCTCCTCGTAGGACTTTTCCACCCCGTTCTTTCCGATGTGGCTGGTGCCGCTGTAGTTGGAGACATCTATTTGCTGCAGTTCCTGCTCATTGATGCGGCCCACATAGCCGAGGACATGGGCGGTCTGCTCCGCAAGGGGGTAGTCGCGCAACAGTCGCGCCTCGATGTCGATGCCCGGGAAGCGGTTCCGATGCACCGCGAAACTGGCCACTTCCTCTTGGTTCAGGCGCACTCGGATCGGCACCTTGTCGAAGCGCCGGCTCTGGTTCTTCAGACGCCAGAAGCGGTTGCGGTCGGCGTCGCTGATCGGAATGATCTTCTCGAGCTCGGTCAGGGCGGCCTCCAAATCCGGCACCTGCTCGGGGGTGATCTCGAGGCTGTAGGACGGCAGGTTCTGGGCCAGCAGGGTGCCGTTGCGGTCATAGATCAGCCCGCGGGTCGGGGGCAGGGGCTGGAGCTTGACCCGGTTTTCCTGGGAGCGGGTGGTGAAGTGCTCGTGCTGCAGTATCTGCAGGTCCACCAGGCGCAAGATCAAAAGCAGCAACAGCAGGCTGACGAGGAAGCCGGCGACGATTGCGCGGCTGAGAAAGAGCTGGCTCTCGCTCAGATAGTTTTTTATTCGCAGTGGCTGCATGCGTGGGTCTCAGGTGACGCGAAAGCGCCGGCGCAGGAAGCGCAGCAGCAGGTAAACCCAGGGCCAAAGAACCATGCCGCTGAGCGGCGAGGCCCAGTACCAGAGCGAGGGCGCCGGATGGCCGGCGGCGCCTGCCACCCACAGCGCCAGCAGGCGCTCCAGCAGCAACATCACCAGCACCGTCAGCGATTGCTGCCAGAGCGGGAACAGGCGCACCCGCTGGTGCAACTCCACAGCGATAAATGCGACGATCGACAGTCCGAGAGCATGCTGGCCGAGCAGGGTGCCGGTGAGCACGTCTACGGAGATGCCCATGATCCAACCTATGCCCACGCCGATGCGCTCCGGCAGCGCAATGCACCAATAGACCAGAACCAGGGTGACCCAGGGTGGACGCAGCTGCTGGCTCCATTCCGGCAGGGGCAGCACCGTCAGCAGCAGAGCTGTCAGGAAGGTGAGGGCGATCGTCACGCCGCCGCGGTGACTGGCCAGGGTCACGGGAGCGCGGGCTCGGCCGGGGTCTGGGCGGGGCCCGGCGAAGTCGCTGGCGGCGCCTCTAAGGAGTCTATTTCGGCGCGCGCGGCGGCTTCGGCTTCGGCCAGGGTGGAGGCGAGGGTCCACACCAATAATACCTCCCGGCTGCGTTCCAGATGAGCGCTGGGGGTTGCTACAATGCTGGCAAACGGCTCCCCGGGGCGGTGCTCGATACGGCTAACCCGGGCCACCGGATAGCCAGGGGGGAAGCGCCCGCCCAGGCCCGAAGTAACGAGCCGATCGCCCTCGCGGATGTCGGCGTTGTTCGGCAGGTGGGGCAGCTCCAACTCGTGAATGCGCCCGGTGCCGAACGCTATGGTGCGCAGTCCGTTGCGGTCCACCTGCACCGGAAGGGCGTGGCTGGCGTCGGTGATCAGCAGCACCGTCGAGGTCATCGGCGTGACGTGGGTCACTTGGCCCATCACTGCGTGGGCGTCCAGAACCGGCTGCCCGGAGAATATGCCCGACAGGCTGCCCTTGTCGATCAGCACCTGCTGGCGGTAGGGGTCGAGGTCCACAGACAAAAGCTCGGCGATCAGCACGCGGTCGCCGATCTTAAACGAGGACCCCACCAGATCGCGCAGCCGCATGTTCTCCGCCTCCAGGGCTTCCAACTGCTGCAGGCGTGCGCGCAGCCGCATGTTTTCCTGGTTAAGGATCTGATTACGTTCCCGAAGTTGCTGGCGGCTGGCGAAAGACTCGCGCAGAGTGCGTGCCGCTGAAATCGGCAGATCCGCCAGGTAGACGACCGGGTAGAGTACCACCGAGAGCGCCGAGCGCACGCTTTCCAAGTGGTGGTAGCGGTGATCGACCACCGCCAGTGCCAGCGACAGGACGACGGCTACCACTACCCGGGTGGTGATCGACGGGCCTTGGGTGAAGATGAGTTTGATCGGTCGCTGGCCTCCGCTCCGGGCCGGCCGGTGCCGTCGACGCCGGGGTGGCGCCGGGAACCGGTTATTACTCCAGGCTGAACAGCTCGCCGCCGCGCTCGTCGATCAACTCCAGGGCTCGTCCACCGCCACGGGCGACACAGGTAAGCGGGTCTTCCGCCACTACCACCGGCAGCCCGGTCTCCTCCTGGAGCAGGCGGTCGATATCACGCAATAGCGCCCCGCCACCGGTGAGTACGATACCCCGCTCGGCCACGTCCGCGCCTAGTTCAGGGGGCGTCTGCTCAAGGGCGGTTTTGACCGCTCCGATGATGCCGGAAAGGGGCTCTTGTAGGGCCTCCAGGATCTCGTTGCTGTTCAGCGAGAAGCTGCGCGGGATACCCTCGGCCAGATTGCGGCCCTTTACCTCGATCTCTCTGACTTCATTGCCGGGGTAGGCAGAGCCGATCGAGTGCTTTATGCGCTCGGCGGTGGCCTCCCCGATCAGGGTGCCGTAGTTGCGGCGCACATAGCTGATAATCGCCTCGTCGAAGCGATCGCCGCCAACGCGTACGGAGTTGGCGTAGACGATGCCGTTGAGCGAAATGATCGCCACCTCCGAGGTGCCGCCGCCGATGTCCAGCACCATGGAGCCCCGCGGTTCATCTGTCGGCAGGCCGGCGCCAATGGCCGCCGACATCGGCTCTTCGATCAGGTATACCTCGCGGGCTCCGGCGCCGGCGGCGGATTCCTTTATCGCCCGGCGCTCCACCTGGGTCGAGCCGCACGGCACGCAGATCAGCACCCTCGGGCTGGGCCGGATCAGCCGGCTCTCGTGCACCTTGTGGATAAAGTACTGGAGCATCTTCTCGGTCACCGTGAAGTCGGCGATAACGCCCTCCTTCATGGGTCGGATGGCGGTGATATTCGCAGGTGTGCGGCCCAGCATCTGCTTGGCCTCCTCGCCTACGGCAGCCACCGATTTGGCGCCGCCGCGCCCCGGGTCCTGACGGATCGCCACCACCGAGGGTTCATTCAGCACTATGCCCTGTCCGCGGGCATAGATCAGGGTGTTGGCGGTGCCCAGGTCTATGGACAGGTCGTTGGAAAAGATCCCGCGAATGCGTCTGAACAACATGGTATCGAGCTGCTTCCAATGTAGAGCGGCCGGCGCCGGTTAAAATCAAGGGGTTGCGCCCGGAGACCGCTGTGGGCGCCCAGAGGCAAACGACTAATTTAGCAACGGGACCGGTCTCGGGCAAGGCTTTCCCGCCGCCGGCTGCCGGCCCGCCCCGCCCTGGCCTTAGCGCCGCGCCCCGGGATATGGTACCTTCTAGCGGATTTTTCGTATGCCGCTTGAACGCCCTAGGGAGCCGAGAACCGATGTCGTTGAGCCCTGCCGAGGTCGAAAAGATTGCCCACCTGGGGCGCCTGGCCCTGGAGCCGGTCCAGGCCGAGGGTCTGGCCCAGGACCTCTCCCGCATCCTGGATCTGGTGGACCAGATGAACGCGGTGGACACCGCGGGCGTCGAGCCGATGGCCCACCCGCTGGAGATGAGCCAGCGCCTGCGTCCGGACAAAGTCACGGAAGCGGATCGGCGCGAAGATTTCCAGGCGGTGGCGCCCGAAACCGAGGCTGGCCTCTACCTGGTGCCGCGGGTCATCGAGTGAGCCCTTGCGGCCAAGCAAATACCAGGATTGTTGCCGAACCATGTTTGAAAAAACCATCGCCGAGCTGGCGGCGGGCCTGCGGGCCGGCGAATTCTCCAGCCTGGAGCTGACCCGGGCCTATCTGCAGCGCATTCGCGAGCTGGACCCGAAGATCAACAGCTACATCAGCGTGCTCGACGACAGCGCGCTGGCCGCCGCCGAGGCGGCCGACGCGCGCCTGGCCGACGGCGACGGCGGTCTCTTGACCGGGATTCCCATTGCGCACAAGGACATCTTCTGCACCCAGGGCGTGCGCACCAGCTGCGGTTCGCGGATGCTGGATAGCTTCGTCTCCCCCTATGACGCGACCCTGGTCGAGCGCCTCAAGCAGGCCGGCACCGTGCTGTTGGGCAAGACGAACATGGACGAGTTCGCCATGGGATCGTCGAACGAGACCAGCTGGTATGGTCCCGTGCGCAATCCCTGGGACCGGGAGCGGGTGCCCGGCGGCTCCTCTGGTGGTTCTGCGGCGGCGGTCGCGGCGCGCCTTGCGCCGGCCGCCACCGGCACCGACACCGGCGGTTCGATCCGCCAACCGGCGGCGCTGTGCGGTATTACCGGGCTCAAGCCCAGCTACGGCCGCGTCTCCCGGTTCGGCATGATCGCCTTCGCCTCCAGCCTCGACCAGGCCGGCCCCATGACCCGCAGCGCCGAGGACGCCGCCATCCTGCTGCAAGTCATGGCCGGCTTCGACCCTCGTGATTCCACCAGCGCCGAGCAGCCGGTGCCCGATTACCGGGCCGGCCTAGACGACAGTCTGGAGGGGGTGCGTATCGGCCTGCCCAAGGAATACTTCGACGCCGGACTGGATGCCGGGGTAGCCGCCTCGGTGCAGCAGGCGATCGACGAATACCGTCGCCTGGGGGCCGAATTGGTGGAGATCACCCTGCCCAATTCACGGCTCGCGGTGCCGGCTTACTATGTGGTGGCCCCGGCCGAGTGTTCCTCGAATCTGGCCCGCTTCGACGGCGTGCGCTACGGTCACCGCTGCCGGGACCCCAAAGACCTGGAAGACCTGTACAAGCGCAGCCGTGCCGAGGGCTTCGGTGCCGAGGTCAAACGCCGCATCATGGTCGGCACCTATGCCCTTTCCGCGGGCTATTACGACGCCTACTATCTAAAGGCCCAGCAGATCCGACAGCTGATCGCGGACGACTTCCGCCGGGCGTTCGAGCAGGTCGACGCTATCGCCGGCCCGGTCACGCCGACCACCGCCTTCCGTCTGGGCGAAAAAGCGGACGACCCGATCACCATGTATCTGTCCGACATCTACACCATCGCGGTCAACCTGGCGGGCCTGCCGGGGATGTCGATTCCGCTCGCCCCCGCCGGCGGTCTGCCGGTGGGATTGCAGCTGATCGGCGACTACTTCGGCGAAGCACGCCTGCTCAACCTGGCCCATCGCCTGCAGCAGGCCACCGATTGGCACCGAGCCCGGCCGTCCGGGCTCGACTGAGTCACTTTTCAAATCGTAAATCCAGAGTCATTAGCCATGCAGTGGGAACCCGTCATCGGCCTGGAGATCCACGTCCAGCTCGCCACCAGATCTAAGATATTCTCCGGCGCCTCCACCGCCTATGGGGCCGAGCCCAATACCCAGGCCTGCGTGGTGGATCTGGGCTTTCCCGGGGTGCTCCCGGTGCTCAACGGTGAAGCAGTGCGCATGGCGATCCGTTTCGGCTTGGCCATCGGTGCAGAGGTGGCCCGGCGCTCGGTGTTCGCGCGCAAAAATTACTTCTACCCGGACCTTCCCAAGGGCTACCAGATCAGTCAGTACGAGTTGCCGGTGGTGGGCAAGGGTGAGGTCGGTATCGATCTCGAAGGCGGGGGCAGCCAGCCCGTCGGGGTAACCCGGGCGCATCTCGAAGAGGACGCCGGCAAGTCCCTGCACGAGGATTTTCACGGCCAGAGCGGCATCGATCTCAACCGCGCCGGCACCCCATTGCTGGAGATCGTCTCCGAGCCGGACCTGCGCTCGGCCAAGGAGGCGGTGGCCTATATGCGCAAGATCCACGAGCTGGTGCGCTACCTGGAGATCTGCGACGGCAATATGCAGGAGGGCTCGTTCCGATGCGACGCCAATGTCTCGGTCCGGCCCAAAGGCGAGGCCAAGCTCGGCACCCGCGCCGAACTCAAGAACCTGAATTCCTTCCGCTTCGTCGAGCGTGCCATCAACCTGGAGATCGAGCGCCAGATCGACCTCTTGGAGTCTGGTGGCGAGGTGGTTCAGGAAACCAGGCTGTACGACGCCGACCGCAATGAGACCCGCTCCATGCGCAGCAAGGAAGAGGCCAACGACTACCGCTACTTTCCAGATCCGGACCTGCTGCCGCTGGTGATCGACGCCGAACTGGTGGCGGCGGTTCAGGCCGAGATGCCGGAACTGCCGGACGCCAAGCGGGCGCGCTTCGTTGATCAATACGGGCTCAATGCCTATGATGCGGGGGTACTCACCGGCGAGCGGGCGGTGGCCGATTACTATGAGGCGGCAGTGGCCGCGGGGGCCGAATCTAAGGCCGCCGCCAACTGGGTGACCGGAGAGCTGTTGGGCGCGCTCAGACGCGACGGCCTGGAGATTGCCGAATCCCCGGTTAGCGCCGCCATGCTGGCCGGCCTGCTGACGCGGATTGCCGACGACACCATCTCCGGTAAGATCGCCAAGCAGGTGTTCGAGGCCATGTGGCAGGGCGAGGGTGAGGCCGACGCCATCATCGAGGCCAAGGGTCTGAAACAGATCACCGATAGCGGTGCCCTGGAGTCCCTGGTCGATGAGATCATCGCCAATAACCCGAATCAAGTGGCCCAGTATCGGGCGGGCAAGGAGAAGCTGATGGGTTTCTTTGTCGGACAGGTCATGAAGGCGACCCAGGGCAAGGCCAATCCGGCCCAGGTAAACCAGCTGCTCAAGGCCAAGCTCGCGGGCTGATTCGGGCGCTGCTAGAACCCGTATCCTATTGAATTAGAACGGGTTGTTCGGGTGGTACCGGTAGGGCGCGCACTCCGGTTATGCTTGCGTTTCGGACTACTTCTCTTGTTGCTTGCCGCACACCGGACAGGCTGGGTCGGGGCGCAGGCGCAGGCTGCGCCATTCCATGCTCATGGCGTCCAACAGCAGCAGGCGTCCGATCAGGGGCTCGCCGGCGCCGGTCAGAAGCTTGATCGCTTCCAGGGCCTGGATACTGCCGATAATCCCAACCAGGGGCGCCAGCACACCGTTTTCCGCACAGGTCTCTTCCACCGAGCCGGATTCCGGGTAAAGACAGCGATAGCAGGGGCCGCCCGGGGCGCCGGGGAAGACGGTCACCTGGCCCTCCATGCGGATGGCGGCGCCGGATACCAGGGGTTTGCCGGCGGCGGCACAGGCAGCGTTCAGTGCGAAACGGGTGGGGAAGTTGTCGCTGGCGTCCACCACCAAGTCAGCGGCGGCTACCTGCTCGGCCAGTTCGGCGCCTTCCAGACGGTGGCCGATCGGATGCAGCCGGGTTTCCGGGTTCAAGGCCCGCAGGGTTGCGACGGCGGATTCCACCTTGGGGCGGCCGATCCGCTCGCTGCTGTGCAGGGGCTGGCGCTGCAGGTTGGTGAGTTCGACCCGGTCGAAGTCCACCAGCACCAGCTCGCCGACCCCCGCGCTGGCCAGGTAGATGGCTACCGGCGAGCCCAGACCGCCGAGGCCGATCAGCAGTACCCGCGCCGCTTGCAGCCGCTGCTGCCCCTCGATCCCGATCTGGGGCAGCATGATCTGGCGGCTGTAGCGCAGTAGCTGGTCGTCGTCCAAGGCAGAAAACAGAGTCTCAGAGGTACTTGCGCCAGTGTTCGGGGCGGTTGTCCCGGCAGCCGTGGGTGTGGCGCCCGTAACGGCTGATGAAGATCCGCTGGGTGCAGTTGCTGTCACCGTGGGGGCAGCCGTTGTTGGCGCGCTCGGTCTCTTCGGTGTAGTAATGAAGTGCGCGCTTTAGTTTGTACAGCAGGCGGCTGGAAAGGTGATACCCAGCCTCGGTGAGGGCGGCTTCGATCTGCTCCAAGGTGACCTGCAGCAGATCGTAGCTGATACCCAGCAGCACCGGTGTCAGGGGTTCGGCCCGCACCACTCCGGGGGCGTCCACCAGGGCCGCGGCAGCGGTATGGGCCTGCCGGCGGTCCGGGTGCAGCTCGGCAAAGGCGATCTCCCGGTGTTTGATCATGGCGGCTTGGGCGGAGTCCATGATTTTCATGCTAATGCAGGGCGGGAAATAATCAAGCGAAACTTGGCGCCGGGCTCGGCGCCTGTTCGAGACCGGGCGCGCGACCCAGGCTGACCCGTTCGAGGCCGGCCAGGTCGCGCTTGCTGGTCGCCTCGCGCAGGCCGGCGGCGCGCAGGATACCGCGCACCGCCGGGCCCTGGTCCCAGCCGTGCTCCAGCAGCAGCCAGCCGCCCGGGATCAGGTGTGTCAGGGCCTGGGCGCCGATAACGCGGATGGCGTCGAGGCCGTCGGCGCCGGCTACCAGGGCGCTTCGGGGCTCCCAGGGCAGGTCCCCCTGCTTCAGGTGAGGGTCGTCCTGGGCCACGTAGGGGGGGTTGCTGAGGATCAGGTCGAAGCGTTGGCCAGGGGGCAGTGCGGCGTACCAGTCGCCGTGGAGGGGGCGGACATTAGCCAAACCCAGGCGCGTGAAGTTGCGCTCGGCCAGGGCTAAGGCGGCGTGGGAGGCATCGCTGGCGGTGATGCGCCAGTTCCTCCGCTCGCTGGCCAGGGCGGCGGCGATCGCTCCGCTGCCGGTGCCGAGTTCGAGCACCCGGGCCGCAGAGACGGCGGGCAGTCGCTCCAGCGCCAGTTCCACCAGGAGCTCGGTCTCGGGGCGGGGGATGAGGGCATCCGGGCAAACTTCCAACCGCAACGACCAGAATTCCCGCTCGCCCAACACGTAGGCCATGGGTTCGCCGTCCAGACGGCGCAGCAGCAGGGCCTGGAACCTTTGCCACTGTTCAGCGCTCAGGGTTCGTTTGGGCCAGGCGAAGAGGTAACTGCGGGGACGCTCCAGACAGGCGCCGAGCAGGGCCTCGGCCTCCAGCCGTGGGCTGGCCTCCGGCCTGCCGGCGAGTTGTGCGGCGCCTTGGGCCAGGACCTCGCCAATGCTCGGCGCTGTGCCCAGGCTCAGGCCTCGGCCAGGGTGGCCAGCAGTTCGGTTTGGTGCTCCCGCTTCAGCGGCTCGATCACCTGTTCCAGGGCCCCCTGCATGATCTCGTCCAGCTTGTAGATCGTCAGATTGATGCGGTGGTCGGTGAGCCGGTTCTGCGGGAAATTATAGGTGCGGATGCGCTCGGAACGGTCGCCGCTGCCTACCTGGACGCGCCGCTCCTGGGCCTGCTCGCTGATTTGCGCCTCCTGGGCCTGGTTCATGAGCCGGGCCTGGAGCAGTGCCAGAGCTCTTGCCTTGTTCTTGTGCTGGGAGCGTTCGTCCTGGCACTCCACCACGATGCCGGAGGGCAGATGCGTGATGCGCACTGCCGAATCGGTCTTGTTGACGTGCTGGCCGCCGGCCCCGGAGGCCCGGTAGGTGTCGATGCGCAGGTCGCCGTTGTTGATCTCGACGTCGTCGATGGTCTCGGCCTCGGGCAGCACGGCCACGGTGCAGGCGGAGGTGTGGATGCGGCCCTGTGACTCGGTCTCCGGGACCCGCTGTACGCGGTGTGTGCCCGACTCGAATTTGAGCCGGGAGTAGACGTCGCGCCCGCTGATGCGGCAAACCACCTCTTTGTAGCCACCCAGTTCTCCCGGGCTCTCGCTGATGGTTTCTGTCTGCCAGCCGAGCAACTCTGCGTAGCGCAGATACATACGCAGCAGGTCGGCGGCGAACAGGGCCGCTTCGGCGCCGCCGGTGCCGGCCCGAACCTCGAGGAAGATATTGCGGTGATCGTGGGGGTCCGCTGGCAGCAGCAGGCGTTGTAGCTCGGGCTCCAGCTGTTGGCGCTGGCGCTCCACCTCCTGTAGCTCTTCGTGCGCCAGCTCGGCCATTTCAGGGTCATCCAGCATGGCTTGGGCACTGGCGCCGCTGGACTCCAGTTCGCAATAGCGCTGGTAGCAGCCGACCACCGATTCGAGCTGGGCATATTCCTGGCTCAGGCGGCGAAACTGCTGCTGGTCGCCCTGGACCTCGGGTTCCGCCAGCAGGGCGGTAATTTCTTCAAAACGTTCAGCAACCTGGTCGAGCTTGCTGCGGATGCTCGGCTTCATCTAGCGTCCGGGCTCTTTTTGAGTTCCAACAGGGTATTGGCCGCCTCCAGCAGCTGGTTCTCGCCCGCCGCACCGGCCTGGCGGATGCGGGTGCTGGGCACGTGAATCAGCTTGTTGGTGAGGGTGTGAGCCAGGTAGCGCAGGGTCTCGTCCGCCGGCTTGCCATTGGCGAGCTGGCGCAGGGCCCGCTGCAGCACCTCGTCTCGCATCGCTTCGGCCTGACCGCGATAGCCTTGCACCAAGGCCACTGCGTCCAGGGAGCGCACCCAGCCCATGAATTCCTCGGCATTGAGTTCGACGATCTCCTCGGCTTGCTTCGCCGCTTCCCGGCGCGAGCGCATATTGTCCTGCACCACCTCCTGCAGGTCGTCCACCGTGTAGAGGTAGGCGTCTTCGAGTTCCCCCACTTCCGCTTCGATATCGCGCGGCACCGCGATATCCACCAGGAACACCGGGCGGTGCTTGCGTTTCTTCAGTGCGCTCTCCACCGCCCCCTTGCCGAGCACGGGGAGCGGACTGGCGGTGGACGAGATCACGATATCGGCTTCGGCCAGATGGTGGCCGAGTTCGGTCAGGGCGATGGCGTAGGCGTCGAACTGGCCCGCCAGGCCCTGGGCCCGCTCCACCGTCCGGTTGGCTACTATCATGCGGCCGATGCCGTGCTGGTGCAGGTGCCGGGCCGTCAGTTCGATGGTCTCCCCGGCGCCGATCAGCAAGGCACACTGTTGCGACAGGTCGCTGAAGATCTGGCGCGCCAGGCTGACCGCGGCAAAGGCCACAGACACCGGGCTGCTGCCGATGGTGGTGTCCGTGCGCACCTGCTTGGCCACCGCGAAGGCGTGTTGGAACAGTCGTCCCAGCAGTTTGCCGGTGGCGCCGGTCTGGCTGGCGATCTTGAACGCGGCCTTGACCTGGCCCAGTATCTGGGGCTCGCCCAGCACCATGGAATCGAGTCCACTCGATACGCGTAGCAGGTGTTGCACCCCGGCCAAGTCTTGGTGGTGGTAGAGGTAGGGGTTTACGCTGTCCCGCGGCAGGCCGTGAAAGTCGCTGAGCCACTGCCGCACCCGGGGCTCGGCCTCGGCGCCCATGGCTGCGTAGATCTCGGTACGGTTGCACGTGGACAGAATCAGCGCTTCCTCGACCCCCGGCTGCTGGCCCAGGCTCCGCAAGGCTCCGGCGATGACATCGGGCCCGAAAGTCAGGCGCTCGCGGATATCGACCGGCGCGGTCTTGTGATTGAGCCCGAGGGTGAACAGTGTCATACGCGATCGTTTTCGGCGGCGAGGGAACCCTGCATTGTCAATAATGTCAGAGGAGAATTCAAGTAACAGGGCCTGTGCCGATCGGCCGCGACCCGGGTGGACGGCATCGGCGGGGGTCGGGGGGGCGACAGCGGCGGATTGGGCGCGGCCCGAGCAGACGTTTATACTGCGAGGGGTCCGCGCGGCCTAATGACAACACAGGGCGCGAGAGGAAAGTGACAGCCGAGGCGTTGAATTGTATAGATATCAGAAATTTATGGTAGGCCTGCCGGCGTGTCTGCGCGGGTGGTCCGTGGCGATCCTGGTTCTGCTGCTGGCGGGCTGTGCCGGGGTGCAAACCGCGTCCTACCCCAAGCCCGAGCCGCTCCCGAGTAGCCTCAGCGACGGGGCCAATCAATCGGTTTCGGCCGCTGCCGCCCAGCGCGAGCACACCGCCGACGCGGTCTATCAGATACTCGTGGGCGAGATCGCGGTGCAGCGGGGCGAACTGGATGCGGCCTACGGCCATTACCTGGAAGCCGCGCGCAAGGCCCGGGACGCTGGGGCGGCGGAGCGAGCCACCCGTATCGCCATGTATCAGAAGCAGGACCAGAAGGCACAACAGGCGGTCGGGTATTGGGTAGAGCTGGCGCCGCAGGACACCGCGGCCCGCCAGGTTGCCGGAGTCCTGTACGCGCGAAGCGGGCAGCAGGAGCTCGCCCTCGAGCAATTCCAGGAGTTGGCACGGCTGGAACAGGCCGCTGGCAACGACGGCTTTCTTCGGGTGGCGGCGGTGCTTGGGACCCTGCCCGATGTCGCTCTGCGGCTGCAGCTGATCGAAAGCCTCAGCGCCGCCAATGCCGGCGAAGCCAGGGCTCACTACGCCTACGCGGTGGTGGCGGTGGGGGGTGAGCAACTCGACTTGGCGGAGCTGGAGGTGCGCAAGGCCCTGGCTCTGCGCCCGGATTGGTCCAAGGCCAAGATTCTGCTCAGCCGGGTGTTACTGGCAAAGGGGGATACCCAGGATGCCCGCGGCGTACTCGAGGACGCCTTGGACGGCTCCCCGGACAGTATCGAACTGCGCTCGGCCTATGCCCGGCTGCTGGTGGACGCGCGCGAACTCAAAGCCGCCTACCGCCAGTTCGAGCGTCTGCGCGAGTTGCAGCCGGACGATGAAGATGTGCTTTTTTCTCTCGGCGTGCTCGCTCTGCAACTGGACGACATGCAAGCGGCGCGGGACCATTTCGGGGCGCTCTACGAGATGGGCATGCGGCGAGACGAGTCCGCCTTCTTCATTGGCCAGATCGAAGAAAAGCGCGAGCGCTATGAGGTCGCTGTGGAGTGGTACGAACGGGTCGGCGGCAGTCTGGAGCTCGATGCCCGGGTTCGCACGGCACGCATACTGGCCGACCAGGGGCAGTTGGCCCAGTCCCGGGATGTACTGCAGCGGATGCGGGTTCAGCAGCCGGAGAAGGCGGTAAACCTGTACCTGATCGAAGGCGGCTTGCTCGGCGATGCCAGTCGTCGGCAGGAGGTGGTGACCCTCTACACCAAAGCCCTGCAGGCCTTTCCCGATAACCACGATCTGCTCTATGCTCGTGCCCTGGCGGCAGCCGAAGTCGGTGATCTGCCGCTATTGGAGGCAGATCTGCAGCGCATCCTGGAAGAGGATCCGGACCATGCCGATGCACTCAATGCCCTCGGCTACACGTTAGCAGACCAGAGCGATCGCCAGCAGGAGGCGCTCGTCTACATCACTCGCGCCCTGGAGCTGAAACCGGACAACGCCGCCATTCTCGATAGCATGGGCTGGGTGCAGTACCGAATCGGCAACTACCCCGAGGCGCTGCGCTATCTGCGCCGCGCCAACGATATGGTTCCCGATGCCGAGATTGCCGCCCACTTGGGCGAGGTGCTCTGGGTCTCCGGCGAACGCGAGAAGGCGCGCCAGGTGTGGAACGAGGCCCTTGAGCGGGACCCGGACAGCCGCCACCTGCAAGACGTATTTAAACGCTTTCCCTGAAGCTCCCGTGTCGGCCCTTCAGGCGCAACGCTGGCCGGCTCCCGCCAAGCTGAACCTGATGCTGCGGGTGATCGGCCGGCGCGACGACGGTTACCACCTGCTGCAAACCGTGTTTCAGTTCCTGGACCTGGGCGATTGGCTGCATCTGCGCCCGCGTGCCGACGGGCGCATCTTGCGCAGTCGCCCCTTGGCCGGGGTGGCGTCTGAGGATGACCTGGCCCTGCGGGCGGCGCATCTGCTGCAGCAAGCCACCGATTGTTCTCTGGGGGTGGAGGTCGAACTGGACAAGCGGCTGCCGATGGGTGGCGGCCTGGGGGGCGGCAGCTCCGATGCCGCCAGCGTGCTTCTGGTGCTTAATCACCTCTGGGGGTTGGGCTTGGGTCTGGGCGATCTCGCTGCGTTGGGGCTACAGCTCGGAGCCGACGTGCCGGTGTTCGTTCGCGGCGAGGCGGCTTGGGGCGAGGGGGTGGGCGAGCGCCTGACGCCGGTGCAATTGCCGGAGCCCTGGTATCTGGTTCTCATGCCGGCCTGTCAGGTCGCCACGGGGGCCGTCTTCTCCGCCCCGGAATTGACACGCGACTCGACTCCTATCACAATACGCGACTTTCTCCAAGGCAGCCAGGACAACGATTGCCTCCCGGTGGTGCGAGGAAACTACCCGGAGGTGGCCGCTGCGCTGGACTGGCTGGACCGATTCGCCCCGGCCCGGCTGACCGGCACCGGCGCCTGTGTGTTCGCCGCCTTTGCCACTGAGGACCAGGCGCGAGCGCCGCTGGCGTTGCTTCCCGCCCCTTGGCGCGGCTGGGTGGCCCGGGGCCGCAATGTCTCGCCCCTGCATACCGCATTGCGGTCGGCTGCGGTTTGAGGGCAGGCTGCGAGGAGGAAGGGGCGGCCGATTTATTTGGGGTGTCGCCAAGCGGTAAGGCACAGGGTTTTGATCCCTGCATACCCAGGTTCGAATCCTGGCACCCCAGCCAACTCTGCGGACTAGCTCGGATAGGGGCAGCAACCTTGAGCGCCAGCGCGATGATGGTCTTCACCGGCAATGCCAACCCCGAGTTGGCGACGGAAATCGTCGCCCACCTGAACATGCCGCTGGGCAAGGCGATGGTCAGCCAGTTCAGCGACGGCGAGGTATTGGCCGAGATTGAGGAGAATGTGCGCGGGCGGGACGTGTTCGTGTTGCAACCCACCTCGGCCCCGACCAATGACCACCTGATGGAACTGCTGGTGATGATCGACGCCATGCGCTGGGCCTCGGCCGGGCGGGTGACCGCGGTGATTCCTTATTTCGGCTATGCGCGCCAGGATCGCCGGCCGCGTTCGGCGCGGGTGCCGATTACCGCCCGCCTAGCGGCCAAGATGATAGGCACCGCGGGTGCGGATCGGGTGCTGACGGTGGACCTGCACGCAGATCAGATCCAGGGCTTCTTCGATATTCCGGTGGACAATGTCTACGCTTCCCCGATCCTGCTCGGCGATGTCTGGCGGCAAAAGTACGACGACCTGATGGTGGTATCCCCGGACGTTGGTGGCGTGGTGCGGGCCCGGGCCTTGGCGAAGCGCCTGGACGACGCCGATCTGGCGATTATCGACAAGCGCCGGCCACGCGCGAACGAGGCCAAGGTCATGAACATCATCGGCGACGTGGAAGGCCGCAGTTGCGTCTTGGTCGATGACTTGGTGGACACCGCCGGCACCTTGTGCCGGGCCGCCCAGGCCCTGAAGGAGCACGGCGCGGCCCGAGTGGTCGCCTATTGCACCCATGCGGTACTCTCGGGGCCGGCGGTGGCCAATATCTCCGCCTCCCGGCTCGACGAATTGGTGGTCACCAACAGCATCCCGTTGAGCGAGGAGGCGCGCGCCTGCAAACAGATCCGTCAGCTCAGCATCGCGGAGCTGCTGGCAGAGACCATGCGCCGTATCAGCAACGAGGAATCGGTCAGTTCCCTGTTCATGGACTGAGCGCAAGCCCAGTAATTTTCCCGGGCGGGCCCCTGAGCCTGCCCTTTTTTCGCCCCTCAGCGACCTGGTCGCAAGGCCGTGAAGGGGTAGGCAACGCCGACAGGAGCCAATGCAATGTCAAGCGAAAGTTTTGAATTCGATGCGGAACCCCGCAACGACGCAGGGAAAGGTGCGAGCCGCCGCCTGCGCCGCGCGGGCCTGGTACCCGGTGTCATCTACGGCGGCCGCGCCGACCCGGAGATGATCTCGGTGGCCCATCACGAGCTGATTCAGCACCTGGACCAAGAGTCCTTTTATTCCCACATCTTGACCGTCAATCTGGCCGGCAACCGGCAACAGGTAGTGCTCAAGGACCTGCAGCGCCATCCTGCGAAGCCGTTTATCCTGCACCTGGACTTGCAGCGGGTAAGCGCCGACGAGAAGATCCGCGTCCAAGTGCCGCTTCATTTCGCCAACGAGAACGAAGCGGTCGGAGTCAAGCGGGGCGGCGTGGTCTCCCATCATATGTCCGATGTGGAAATCAGCTGCCTACCCAAGCACCTGCCCGAGTATCTCGAGCTCGACGTGACCCCGCTTGATCAAGGTGACTCCATCCACTTGTCAGGGATCCCGCTGCCCGAGGGAGTCGAACTGACTGCCCTGGCTGCCGAGGGCGCCGAAGACCTGATCGTGGTAAGCGTCCACGCCGGTCACGGCGGGTCGATGGAAGACGAAGACGTAGAGGGAGAGGGAGAAGGAGAGCAGAGCGGCGAGGGCTTCATCGAGGATTGATCCCGTGCCTGTCCAGCCGGTGAGCCGAATGGCTCGCCGGCGGGGCCTGTGCGCTATCGCGCCGACCCGACGCGGCCCGTCGTTCCTCGGGGCAAGTTATGACGACCGCAAGCATCCGCCTGATCGTCGGCCTGGGAAACCCCGGGCCCAAGTACGAGGAGACCCGGCACAATGCCGGCTTCTGGTTCGTCGACCTTCTGGCCAGCCGCTGCGGCGCCAGCTTTCGGACCGAGACCCGTTTCCACGGGCAGCTCGCCAGCATCCGCCTCGGCGCGAGCGAATGCCGCTTGCTCAAGCCCGCCACCTTCATGAACCGCAGCGGTCAGGCGGTTTCCAGCCTCAGCCACTACTTCAAGATCCCGCCGCAGCAGATCCTGCTAGCCCACGACGAGCTGGACCTTCCCGCCGGTGTGGCGCGTTTCAAACAGGGTGGGGGGCATGCCGGCCACAACGGTCTGCGCGACACCATGGCCGCCCTGGGCAGCCGCGACTTCTACCGCCTGCGCATCGGCATCGATCATCCCCAGGACCGGGGCAAGGTGGTGGACTATGTGCTCAGCCGGCCCTCTCGGACGGACGCCCAGGCGATCGAGCAGGCCCTGGAGGCAGCGGCTGAGGCCCTTCCCGACCTGCTGGCGGGGGATCTGCAAAAGGCGATGAACCGGCTGCATGGGGCCCGCGGCCCTAGTTGATTGCAATCCTTGCTCTGCCCCGCCGGGGGCCTGTGCCCGCAACGCGGGCACAAAAAAAAGGCCGCCCGAAGGCGGCCTTTTTTCCCTCGTCAGACCCGGGTTAGTCCCAAGTCATGCCGAAACTGGCCTCGACCTCGAACTGCTTCATGCTGAGTTTGATGTCCTGGCTGTCGATGGCCGGGGAGCCCGGGCCAAGCGCGTCCGGCGGCGCGCCGGTGAAGCTGTTGGGGCCCTTGACGCTACTCTCCGGGGCATACATCAGCATCAGGCTCCACTCGTTGTTCTTGCCCAGGCGCTGCGTGAGGCCGGCGGTGAAGTGATCCTCTATCACGGCCGGGGCCAGGGTATTAAACAGTACCTGGGAGCTCTTGACCGTCCCGTCGTTGTGGCTGTAGCCCAGACGGAAGGTCAGGTCCGGGCTGTAGTCGAACTGCCAGCCGACCTTGATGATCCCGGTGTTCTCCCAGCCGAAGCCGGCGCCCTTGCTGCCCCCCAGGCAGTACTGGGTCTGGCCGCCCATGCAGAGGTCGAGGCGGTTGGGGTTGCTTACCGCGTCCACGTTTTCATACCAGATGTACTGGTAGTCGGCGACGATGGTGTGGCGCGGCGCCACGTCCCAGGCCAGGCCGATGGTGGCGGTGGGCGGGATGTCGAAGTCGCCGTCGTCGGCGAACAGGCCCTTGTAGTCGTCGAACTCGCTCATCCAGATCTTGGACTGGTAAGAGCCGGCGAGGGTGAGGCCGTCCATCACCTCGCCCTGCAGACCGAGCTTGACGCCGGCGCCGAAGGAGAAGTCGTGGCCGTTGTCGGTCAGGTTGCTCGAGCTGTTGGAGAAGCCGCCGAAGAAGCCGAGACCCTTGGCCCGGAACCCCTGGCCGGCGAGCACCAAACCGGCGCCCCAGGAGGCCCGGTCATTGAACTTGCGCGAGTAGGACAGGTTGAGGAACAACTGCGAAAGGTTGACGCCCGAGGTGCCGGCGCAGTATACCCCGGGGGCGCAGGTCCCGGAAACCGGCGGATCGAAGGGGTTACCCTGAGGGGGCAGCATGCTGGCGACGAAGCGGTCCACCGCCTGGCCGCGGGCCGGGCTCGTCGGGCTCTTGCTGTAGTCGGTGTTCAAGCCGCCATTGCCGTAGACGCTTACGCCGAAGCTCGACTGCTCGTCCAGGGCCCGGTTATAGGCGAAGTGCGGGATCAGGAACCAGTTGCTGCCGCTCTTGTTTGTACCAGGCTCCAACGGGAACCCAGGCAGGGAGCCGCCCGGCGGATCGAAGGGGATCTGGGGGACATCGCCGGCCTTGTATTCGCGAAGCGGGCTGAACACTGAGGCACCGACGTCCATGCGGGTGCCGACCCAGACGTTGCCGGCCGGATTGGTGGCGGAGATCATGGCGTCCTGGGGCAGGGCCACGCCGGCGCCGGCCAGGGCCTTGTTCTTGGTGCCGTAGCCGTGGGCGAAATAGCCGTTGGTGGCCTGCGCCATTGGCGCCGCCAAGGTAGCGGCTACTGCCGCTGCTAATAGAGCGTGTTTATGAATCATGGTGAGTTTTCCTCCCTACAGTTTCGCTCGTAGTTTTGTTCGGACTGTGCACGTGAACCGAATAACCGGCCGTTATGGGGCCGTTTGTTGCTTTTATACTACGTTGTAAATTCCATGTTAATATGACGAACGCGCCCGGGGTTGTCAACTGTGTTTGGACAAAGCTTTAGTGTTCCGGCGGGCTCTTGAGGTCTTGTTGCCAAAATGATTCGATCCCTGTTGGCCTGGGTCAATCCCCGTCAAAATAAAGAAACCAACGGTCTTGACACGACGCCCGTCGATCCACGACAATAGCCCGCTGTTTTGCGGAGGGGTTCCCGAGTGGTCAAAGGGATCAGACTGTAAATCTGACGGCTCAGCCTTCGGAGGTTCGAATCCTCCCCCCTCCACCAGATTGTGAACGCAGGCTGACGCTGCCGATGGGCGGATTCCTGCGGGTGTAGTTCAATGGTAGAACCTCAGCCTTCCAAGCTGATGATGTGGGTTCGATTCCCATCACCCGCTCCAAGCACGGGGTGTCGACCCCGGCGCCTGTAGGACTCGTCGGAGGGTCCACTGGTTTTGAGCGGCCCATGTAGCTCAGTTGGTAGAGCACACCCTTGGTAAGGGTGAGGTCACCGGTTCGACTCCGGTCATGGGCTCCATTTTATTAAGTAGGGCGTGCGGTCAGCGCGCGATTTTGTCTTCACTGCACTGGGTCGGGAGAATCCTAACGATGTCCAAGTCAAAATTCGAACGCACAAAGCCGCACGTAAACGTGGGAACCATTGGTCACGTGGACCATGGCAAGACCACGCTGACGGCGGCGATCACCTCGGTAATGGCCAAGGCGCACGGCGGTGAGGCGCGGGCGTTCGACCAGATCGACAACGCCCCGGAAGAGCGCGAGCGCGGCATCACGATTGCCACGGCGCACGTGGAGTACGAGTCGGATAAGCGCCACTACGCGCACGTCGACTGCCCCGGGCACGCCGACTACGTGAAGAACATGATCACCGGTGCGGCGCAGATGGACGGCGCGATCCTGGTGGTGAGTGCGGCCGACGGCCCGATGCCGCAGACCCGCGAGCACATCCTGCTGTCGCGTCAGGTGGGTGTGCCGTACATCGTGGTGTACCTGAACAAGGCCGACATGGTCGACGACGAAGAGCTGCTGGAGCTGGTGGAGATGGAAGTTCGCGAGCTGCTGACCAGCTACGAGTTCCCGGGTGACGACACCCCGATCATCATCGGCTCCGCGCTCAAGGCGCTGGAAGGCGACGACGAGCGAGATCGGGCGCCGGCTCGATCATGAAGTTGGTCGAGGCGATGGACAGCTACATCCCGGAGCCGGAGCGCGACGTGGATCAGCCGTTCCTGATGCCGATCGAGGACGTGTTCTCGATCTCCGGTCGCGGCACCGTGGTGACCGGGCGTGTGGAGCGCGGTCGTGGTCAAGGTGGGTGAGGAAATCGCGATCGTGGGTATCCACGACACCACCAAGACGATCTGCACGGGTGTGGAGATGTTCCGCAAGCTGCTCGACGAGGGTGAGGCCGGCGACAACGTCGGCGTGCTGCTGCGCGGCACCAAGCGTGACGAAGTCGAGCGCGGCCAGGTGCTGGCCAAGCCGGGCACCATTACGCCGCACACCCACTTCGAGGCCGAAGTGTATGTGCTGAGCAAGGAAGAGGGTGGCCGTCACACGCCGTTCTTCAACGGCTACCGTCCGCAGTTTTACTTCCGTACCACGGACGTGACCGGCGCCTGCGATCTGCCCGAAGGCGTGGAGATGGTGATGCCGGGCGACAACGTGAAGATGACGGTGAAGCTGATTGCGCCGATCGCGATGGAAGAAGGTCTGCGTTTTGCGATCCGCGAAGGCGGCCGTACCGTCGGCGCCGGCGTGGTCGCCAAGATTATCGAGTAAGCCCCGGTCAGCCGCTGGGTGGGGTGCGGTTGCGGCCGCACCCCACGGGCAAAGCACTTCTGCAATCCAAGTTCTCAGGCCAGTAGCTCAATTGGCAGAGCAGCGGTCTCCAAAACCGCAGGTTGGGGGTTCGATTCCCTCCTGGCCTGCCATTTTCCAGTGCAGCAGAACGGTTTTCGTCAGTCGATCATGAACGCATAAGGCAGAAGTGCAGGCATCTCAGGCTGGATACCGTCAAGTTGGCGGTCGCGCGCTGCTGTTGTTGGCGGGCATTGTTGCGTTTTACCACTTTGCGGACCAGTCGCTGCTGCTGCGGGTGCTGGGGCTGCTGGCTGTCGCGGCCTGCTGTGGCGGTCGCATCGCAGACAGCGTCGGGCGCGTCGACTGTGGCATTTTGGCGGCGATGCCCGACGGAAGTGCGCAAGGTGGTCTGGCCGACGCGCCAGGAGACCATCCAGACAACGCTGGCGTTTTCGTGATGGTGGTGATCTGATGGGCTCTGTTCTGTGGCTGTTCGACATGGTTCTTGTTGTGGATCGTTCGTCTGTTGACCGGTCAGGGAGGCTGAGCGTGGCGAATGCGCTGGTATGTGGTGCACGCGTATCTCCGGCTTCGAGGCGCAGGTCAAGCGGTCGCTGAAGAGCGCGTGGACGTGCTGGCATGGAGGATATGTTCGGCGAGATTCTGGTGCCCACCGAAGAAGTGGTGGAGATGCGCGGTGGCCAAAAGCGCAGAAGCGAGCGCAAGTTCTTTCCCGGCTATGTGCTGGTGCAGATGGAGATGGACGACGAGACCTGGCACCTGGTGAAAGATGTTCCCAAGGTCATGGGCTTTATCGGGGGTACCGGCGACCGCCGGCGCCGATCACCGACCGCGAAGCGGAGGCCATCCTGCAGCGTGTGCAGGAGGGTGTGGAGAAGCCGCGGCCGAAAGTACTGTTCGAGCCCGGCGAGGTGGTGCGTGTTACCGACGGACCGTTCAATGATTTCAATGGCGTGGTGGAAGAAGTCGACTACGAAAAGAGCACGCTGACGGTGTCGGTGCTGATTTTCGGGCGTTCCACGCCGGTCGACCTGGAGTTCGGTCAGGTCGAGAAAGGCTGAGTCTCAACGGCCGAAGCGGAATCTGCCAGGTCGCGGTGTTCGATCCGGGCTAATTCCAACTGTCGGGGAGCCGGGTAGGCCAGTCCCGCAGGCGCTTGTACCCGCAGGAGGTAACAGATGGCTAAGAAAATCGAGGCTTATATCAAGCTGCAGGTGCCAGGCCAGGGAGGCCAACCCCAGCCCGCCAGTCGGTCCGGCTCTGGGTCAGCACGGCGTCAATATCATGGAATTCTGCAAGGCCTTCAACGCCCAGACGCAGAATCTGGAGAAAGGCATGCCGGTACCGGTAGTGATTACCGTCTACAGCGACCGCAGTTTCACCTTTATCACCAAGACCCCGCCGGCCGCGGTGCTGCTGAAGAAGGCTGCGGGTATTGCCAAAGGCAGCGGCGCGCCGAACACCAAGAAGGTCGGCAAGGTTAACCGCGCGCAGCTGGAAGAGATCGCCAAGACCAAGATGCCGGACCTGACCGCAGCCGATATGGATGCTGCGGTGCGTACCATCGCCGGCACTGCCCGCAGCATGGGTCTCGACGTGGAGGGGGTGTAAGCCATGGCCAAGTTGACCAAGCGGACGCAAGCGATGCGCGAAAAGATGAGCCCGGCAAGCAGTATGCGGTCGACGAGGCGTTTGCCCTGCTGAAGGATCTGTCCAGCGTCAAATTCGACGAAACCGTCGATGTCAGTCGTCAACCTGGGCGTTGATCCGCGCAAGTCCGACCAGGTTGTGCGCGGTTCCACCGTGCTGCCGAACGGCACCGGTAAGACGGTGCGGGTGGCGGTTTTTGCCCAGGGCGCCAATGCCGATGCCGCCAAGGAGGCCGGCGCCGACGTGGTCGGGTTGGAAGACCTGGCGGATGAGGTAAAGGCCGGCAAGCTGGACTTCGACGTAGTTATCGCCACCCCGGACGCCATGCGGGTGGTAGGCCAGCTGGGTCAGATTCTGGGCCCGCGGGGCCTGATGCCCAACCCCAAGGTCGGCACGGTGACCCCGAATGTGGCCGAGGCGGTCACCAATGCCAAGGCCGGTCAGGTGCGCTACCGCACCGACAAGGGCGGCATTATCCACTGCCCCATCGGCAAGGTGGATTTCGAAGTCGAGCGCGTTGAAGCAAAACCTGGAGGCGCTGCTGGCGGACCTGAATAAGGTGCAAGCCCACCGCAGCCAAGGGTGTCTATATGAAAAAGATCACCGTTCCACCACCATGGGTCCGGGCATAGCGGTCGATCAGGCCAGCCTCAGCAGCTGAGGATGACCATCGGGTGCGCCGGCAGACGGCCGGCGAACCGCAGATACCGGGGCAGTCGTACGCTCCAGGACTTTGGGCCATCGGCTAGGGCCGATGTCCGTCAAAGACCGCAGGTGCACTCTGTTCCCGGAGTGGCTTGAATCGCCTGCGCAGACGGTGCTCCTGAATCAGGAATGACCTGATGACGGTGCCCGGTGATTCCAGTCCCAGTGCAACGGTGGTGGGCAATGTAAACCGGGACGCCTGTAAGGCGTCTCACCGTGATCAGGAGGTGACGATAAATGGCGCTCAATCTTGCGGAGAAACAGGCCATCGTCGCCGAAGTCGCGGAAGTCGCTGCCAGTGCCTATTCCGCCGTCGCCGCCGAATACCGTGGCATGACCGTGGACGAGATGACCAGTCTGCGGGCCGAGGCGCGCAACGGCGGTGTCTATCTGCGGGTGGTCAAGAACACGCTGGCGCGGCGGGCGGTCGAAGGTACGGACTTCGAGTGTATGCAGGACGGCCTGGTCGGTCCCCTGGTTCTGGCGTTCTCCCAGGAAGACCCCGGCGCGGCAGCGCGCGTGATCAAGGACTTCGCCAAGGAACACGAGAAGCTGGAAGTCAAGCTGGTCGCCATTGGCGGCAAGCTGCTTGGCCCCGGAGATCTGGATACCCTGGCCAAGATGCCGACCTACGATCAGGCGATCAGCCTGCTGATGGCCGTGATGAAGGCACCGGTCGAGAAACTCGCGCGTACGCTCAATGAGGTGCCGGGCAAGCTGGTCCGGACCGTAGCGGCTAGTCCGTGATGCAAAAGAGGCGGCGTAAGCCAGCTTATCTCTTGACCCCAAACACATTCTCAACGATTTAGGAGTAAACAAATGGCTGTGTCCAAAGACGAAATCCTGGAAGCCATCGCCAACATGACGGTCATGGAAGTGGTCGAACTGATCTCTGCCATGGAAGAGAAGTTCGGCGTTTCCGCAGCGGCCGCCGTGGCCGCCGCGCCGGCCGCCGGTGGCGAGGCCGCCGCGGCTGAAGAGCAGACCGAGTTCGACGTGGTCATGACCAGTTTCGGCGCCAACAAGGTGTCGGTGATCAAGGCGGTGCGTGCGTTAACCGGTCTGGGCCTGAAGGAGGCCAAGGAAGCGGTCGAAGGCGTGCCCACTACCCTGAAGGAAGGCGTTTCCAAGGAAGAGGCCGAAGAAGTCAAGAAGCAGTTGGAAGAAGCGGGCGCTACGGTCGAGATCAAGTAATCTTGATTTCTCGCGTCTGCGACATCCCGCAGCGGGTGGGGCTGGTGGCTTCGGGCCACCGGCCTTTTCCCGTTTGGGGGCGCGGGTAAGCGCGGCATCCCGCGGCCTTGGGCCGCCGCTGCGCGGGGTCGGCAACGGAGGCCGGCATCGACCCGCTGCAGGGACCAGTCCGGGGCGGCGCCAAGGGGCGTCGTTGAGCGGGCTGACCAATTTTTGAAGTTCAAGCGTTTTTACCGAGGGACGGCAAGCATGGCCTATTCTTTTACAGAGAAAAAGCGTATCCGTAAAGATTTCGGCAAGCGCCCGAGGATCTTGGATGTGCCCTTTCTGCTTGCGACCCAGATCGATTCCTACCGCGGCTTTCTGCAGCGTGACTTGGTCAAGGAGAGACGCAAAGAGGTGGGCCTGCATGCGGCATTTGAGTCGGTGTTCCCGATCACGAGTTATTCCGGAAACGCCGCGCTGGAATACGTCGATTATCGCCTTGGCGAGCCGGTATTCGATGTGCGCGAGTGCCAGTTGCGCGGCACCACCTATGCCGCCCCCCTGCGGGTGCTGGTGCGGCTGGTGATCTACGACAAGGACGCGCCGGCCGGCGCCAAGACCGTAAAGGACATCAAGGAGCAGGAGGTCTACATGGGCGAACTGCCGCTGATGACCGATACCGGCACCTTCGTGATCAACGGCACCGAGCGGGTGATCGTGTCCCAGTTGCATCGCTCGCCGGGTGTGTTCTTCGATCATGACAAAGGCAAGACCCACTCCTCCGGTAAGCTGCTGTTTTCGGCGCGGGTGATTCCCTACCGCGGTTCCTGGCTGGATTTCGAGTTCGACCCCAAGGACTGCGTGTTCGTGCGCATCGACCGCCGCCGCAAGTTGCCGGCGACGGTGCTGCTGCGCGCCCTCGGTTACGGTACCGAGGAGATCCTGGGCATGTTCTTCGAGACCGACCACTTCGAGTTCGGCGGTGACGGCATCACCCTGGATCTGGTGCCCGAGCGTCTGCGCGGCGAAACCGCCACCTTCGACATCAAGTCCGGCGACCAGGTGATCGTCGAGACCGGCCGCCGCATCACTGCGCGCCACATCCGTCCAGCTGGAAAAGGCCGGCATTACGCGCCTGGAGGTGCCGAAAGATTTTCTCTACGGCGAAGCCTTGGCCCATGACCTGGTGGATACCGAAACCGGGGAGCTGCTGGCCGCTGCCAACGAGGTAATCACCGAGGAACTGCTGGAGACGGTGCTGGAGAAGGGCGTCAAGGAGCTCAAGACCCTTTTCACCAACGACCTGGATCACGGGCCGTTCATCTCCGAGACCCTGCGCATCGATACCACCACCAACGAATTGGAGGCCCAGGTAGAGATCTACCGCATGATGCGCCCGGGCGAGCCGCCGACCAAAGAGGCGGCCCAGAACCTGTTCAACAATCTGTTTTTTACCTCCGACCGCTACGATCTGTCGGCGGTCGGGCGGATGAAGTTCAACCGCCGCATCGGGCGTACCGAGACCGAGGGCGAAGGCATCTTGTCCAATGAGGACATTACCGAAGTGCTGCGGGTACTGATCGATATCCGTAACGGCAACGGTACGGTGGACGATATCGACCACCTGGGCAACCGGCGCATCCGCTGCGTCGGCGAGATGGCCGAGAACCAATTCCGCGTCGGTTTGGTGCGGGTCGAGCGCGCGGTCAAGGAGCGCCTCAGCCTGGCCGAATCCGAGGGCCTGATGCCTCAGGAGCTGATCAATGCCAAGCCGGTTTCGGCGGCCATCAAGGAATTCTTCGGCTCCAGCCAGTTGTCCCAGTTCATGGACCAGAACAACCCCCTGTCCGAGGTCACCCACAAGCGCCGCGTTTCGGCCCTCGGCCCGGGCGGGTTGGCACGCGAACGGGCCGGCTTCGAGGTGCGCGACGTGCACCCGACCCATTATGGCCGTGTGTGCCCGATCGAAACGCCGGAGGGCCCGAATATCGGCCTGATCAACTCGCTCGCAGTCTACTCGCGGACCAACGCGTTCGGCTTTCTGGAGACCCCCTATCGCAAGGTCGAGGATGGCCGGGTCACCGATCAGGTCGACTACCTGTCGGCGATCGAGGAGGGCCGGTTCGTCATCGCCCAGGCCAATGCCACCCTGGATCCCGATGGCCGGCTGACCGACGACCTGGTGTCCTGCCGGCACCAGAATGAGTTCACCATGTCGTCGCCGGATCGGATCGAGTACATGGACGTGTCGCCCAAGCAGATCGTCTCGGTGGCGGCCTCGCTGATCCCGTTCCTGGAGCACGACGACGCCAACCGCGCCCTGATGGGCTCCAACATGCAGCGCCAGGCGGTACCGACCCTGCGCGCCGACAAGCCCCTGGTGGGTACCGGCATGGAACGCAGCGTGGCGGTCGATTCCGGGGTCACCGTGGTGGCCCTGCGTGGAGGCACCGTCGATTCGGTGGACGCGGCCCGCCTGGTGGTGCGGGTCAACGACGAAGAAACCGCTGCCCGGCGAGGCGGGGGTCGACATCTACAATCTGACCAAGTACACCCGCTCCAACCAGAACACCTGCATCAATCAGCGGCCGCTGGTCAAGACCGGCGACCTCATCGCCCGCAGCGACGTGCTGGCGGACGGCCCCTCCACCGACATGGGCGAGCTGGCCCTGGGGCAGAACCTGCGGGTCGCATTCATGCCCTGGAACGGCTACAACTTCGAAGACTCGATCCTGATCTCCGAGCGGCTGGTTCACGAGGATCGCTTCACCACCATCCACATCGAAGAGCTCACCTGCATGGCCCGTGATACCAAGCTGGGGCCGGAGGAGATCAGCGCCGATATCCCGAACGTGGGCGAGGCGGCGCTGGCCAAGCTCGACGAGTCGGGCATTGTCTATATCGGCGCCGAGGTGAGCGAAGGCGACATCCTGGTCGGCAAGGTCACGCCCAAGGGCGAGGCCCAGTTGACCCCGGAGGAAAAGCTGCTGCGGGCGATCTTCGGCGAGAAGGCGGCGGATGTGAAGGACACCTCGCTGCGCGTCTCCTCCGGCATGGCCGGCACCGTGATCGACGTCCAGGTGTTCACCCGCGACGGCGTCGAAAAGGACGCTCGCGCGATCGAGATCGAAGAGATGGAGCTTGCGCGGGTGCGCAAGGACTTGAACGATCAGCTCCGCATTATGGAGGACGACACCTTCCAGCGGGTGGAGAGGATGCTGCAGGGCAAGGTGGCGGATGGCGGACCCAAGGGGCTGAAGGCGGGGGCGAAAATCACCAAGTCCTACCTGGCCGAGATCGAACGCGACCAGTGGCTGGAGATCCGGCTGCGCAACGAGGAGACCGCCAAGCAGTTGGAGGCCATCGCCGAGCAGGTGAAGCAGCAGCGCGAGCTGTTCCGCGAGAAGTTCAACGAAAAGAAGCGCAAGCTGACCAGCGGTGACGACCTGGCCCCCGGTGTGCTGAAGATGGTGAAGGTGTACGTGGCGGTCAAGCGCCGGGTACAGCCCGGCGACAAGATGGCCGGCCGCCACGGCAACAAGGGTGTGATTTCGACCATCGTCGCGGTGGAAGACATGCCCTACGCCGAAGACGGCGAGGCGGTCGATATCGTGCTCAATCCGCTCGGTGTGCCCTCGCGCATGAACGTCGGCCAGGTGCTGGAGACCCACCTCGGCTGGGCCGCAAAAGGGCTGGGCAAGCGTATCGGGCAGATGCTGGATGCGCAGGTCAAGGTAAAAGAGATGCGCGAGTTCCTGGGCAAGATCTACAACAGCAGCGGCAAACAGGAAGACCTAGACAGCCTGAACGACGACGAGATTCTGGAGCTGGCCGACAACCTGACCGCCGGCGTGCCGATGGCGACCCCGGTGTTCGACGGCGCAAACGAGGACGAGATCAAGGACATGCTGGAGCTTGCCGGTTTAGACCGCTCGGCCCAGACAGTGCTCTACGACGGGCGCACGGGTGATGCCTTCGAGCGGCCGGTGACCGTCGGTTACATGTATATGCTCAAGCTCAACCACCTGGTCGACGACAAGATGCACGCCCGATCCACCGGCCCCTACAGTCTGGTCACCCAGCAACCGCTGGGCGGCAAGGCCCAGTTTGGTGGCCAGCGCTTCGGGGAGATGGAAGTCTGGGCCCTGGAAGCCTACGGTGCCGCTTATACACTGCAGGAGATGCTGACCGTGAAGTCCGACGACGTCAACGGCCGTACCCGCATGTACAAGAACATCGTCGACGGGGATCACCGCATGGATGCCGGTATGCCCGAATCGTTCAACGTGCTGGTCAAGGAGATCCGCTCGCTGGGTATCAATATCGAGCTGGAACAGGAATAGGCGGAGACGCCGCCGCGCCGAGCGCGCCGTTCGCGGCGTTCCTCCGATCCGATTGCAGGAGAGACGATCTTGAAAGATCTACTGAAGATTCTGAAGCAGCAGGGCCAGACCGAAGATTTCGATCTGATCCGCATCGGCCTGGCCTCGCCGGACATGATCCGTTCCTGGTCCTATGGCGAGGTTAAAAAGCCGGAAACCATCAACTACCGTACTTTCAAGCCGGAGCGAGATGGCCTGTTCTGCGCCAAGATCTTCGGCCCGGTCAGCGATTACGAGTGCCTGTGCGGCAAGTATAAGCGCCTGAAGCACCGGGGCGTGGTGTGCGAAAAGTGTGGTGTCGAGGTTACCCTGGCCAAGGTGCGCCGCGAGCGCATGGGCCATATCGAACTGGCCAGCCCGGTGGCCCATATCTGGTTCCTCAAGTCGCTGCCGTCCCGCATCGGCCTGTTGCTGGACATGACCTTGCGCTCGATCGAGCGGGTGCTCTATTTCGAGTCCTTCGTGGTGGTTGACCCCGGCATGACGCCGCTGGAGCGGGGCCAACTGCTCACCGACGAGCAGTATCTCGAGGCGATCGAGGAAAACGGAGACGAGTTCGACGCCCGCATGGGAGCGGAAGCGGTCTACCAGCTGCTGCGCACCATGGACCTCAAGGCCGAATCCGAGACCCTGCTCGAGGAGATCGGAGCCACCAATTCGGAAACCAAGACCAAGCGTCTGACCAAGCGCCTGAAGCTGATCGAGGCGCTGCTGGAGTCGGGTAACCAGCCGGAGTGGATGATTCTCACCGTGCTGCCGGTGCTGCCGCCGGAGCTGCGTCCGCTGGTGCCCCTGGACGGCGGGCGCTTCGCCACCTCCGATCTGAATGACCTGTACCGCCGGGTGATCAACCGCAATAACCGTCTCAAGCGCCTGCTGGACCTGAACGCCCCGGACATCATCGTGCGCAACGAAAAGCGCATGCTGCAGGAGGCGGTGGATGCGCTGCTGGACAACGGACGCCGCGGCCGCGCCATCACCGGTACCAACAAGCGCCCGCTGAAGTCCCTGGCCGACATGATCAAGGGCAAGCAGGGGCGTTTCCGCCAGAATCTTTTGGGTAAGCGGGTCGACTACTCCGGCCGTTCGGTGATCGTGGTCGGCCCGACCCTGCGACTGCACCAGTGCGGGCTGCCCAAGAAGATGGCGCTGGAACTGTTCAAGCCGTTTATCTTCAGCAAGCTGCAGCTGCGCGGACTGGCCACCACCATCAAGGCGGCGAAAAAGCTGGTGGAGCGGGGAACCGGCGAGGTCTGGGACATTCTGGAGGAGGTCATTCGCGAGCACCCGGTGATGCTGAACCGGGCGCCGACCCTGCACCGACTGGGCATCCAGGCGTTCGAGCCGGTATTGATCGAGGGCAAGGCAATCCAGCTCCACCCGCTGGTATGTACCGCCTTCAATGCCGATTTCGACGGCGACCAGATGGCGGTGCACGTGCCCCTGTCCCTGGAGGCGCAGCTTGAGGCGCGCAGCCTGATGATGTCCTCCAACAACATTCTGTCGCCGGCCAACGGTGACCCCATTATCGTGCCCTCCCAGGACGTGGTGCTGGGGCTCTATTACATGACCCGCGAACGGGTCAATGCCAAGGGCGAAGGCACCGTGTTTGCCAACGTGACCGAGGTCGACCGCGCGTACGGCGCCGGCCAGGTCGATATCCAGGCCAAGGTCACGGTGCGTATCCGCGAGGTGCTTTACAGCGAGGAGGGCGAGCGCCACGAGCAGACCCAGCGGCTCGATACCACGGTTGGCCGTGCCCTGCTTTCGGAGATCCTGCCCGAGGGCCTGCCGCTGAGCCTGATCAACAAGGCGATGGACAAAAAGGCGATCTCGCGGCCTGGTCAATGCCTGCTACCGTTCGGTGGGCTTGAAAGAGACCGTGATCTTCGCCGACCAGCTGATGTACATGGGCTTCCGCTACGCCACCCGCGCCGGGGTCTCGATCGGCGTCAATGACATGACGGTGCCGGAGGAGAAGGCCGGCATTCTTGCCGAGGCCGAGACCCAGATCAAAGAGATCGAAAACCAGTACGCCTCGGGCCTGGTCACCAACGGAGAGCGCTACAACAAGGTGGTGGACATCTGGTCGCACACCAACGACCAGGTCGCCAAGGCGATGATGGGCAAGCTTGGAAAGGATGAAGTCCAAGTTGACGAGAAAATGGCCGTCAGCGAGTGGCTGAGCCGGTCTCTTTCGGATCTAAATACACAATATAAGGCCGAAAAGATCGACCGAGCGGCGTTCGACGCCCGCTCGACCGATCTGCTTCAGCTTGCGCGAAGCACTAAGCTTCCATCGGACGTCGCTAAGGAGTTGCCGACCGTAAAGACGCAGGACTCCTTCAACTCGATTTACATGATGGCCGATTCCGGCGCCCGCGGCTCCGCCGCCCAGATCCGCCAGCTGGCGGGTATGCGCGGCCTGATGGCCAAACCCGACGGCTCCATTATCGAGACCCCGATCACCGCGAACTTCCGCGAGGGGTTGGACGTGCTCCAGTACTTCATCTCGACCCACGGCGCCCGCAAGGGTCTCGCCGACACCGCCTTGAAGACCGCCAACTCCGGATACCTTACCCGCCGCTTGGTGGATGTGGCCCAGGACCTGGTGGTGCTGGAGGACGACTGCGGTACCGAGAACGGCCTGCTGATGGCGCCGCTGATCGAAGGCGGCGACGTGGTTGAGCCGTTGAGCGAACGCATCCTGGGTCGGGTAGCGTCGCGGGACATCCTCAAGCCCGGTAGCGACGACGTCATCTGCCCCGCCGGCACCCTGCTGGATGAACAATGGGTGGCTGACCTCGAGATGGACAGCGTCGATCAGGTATATGTGCGCTCGGCCATTACCTGCAAGTCTCGGCTTGGGGTTTGCGCCAGCTGTTATGGGCGCGACTTGGCGCGAGGCCACAAGGTCAACAGCGGCGAAGCGGTCGGCGTGATCGCCGCCCAGTCCATCGGCGAACCCGGCACCCAGCTGACCATGCGCACCTTCCACATCGGCGGTGCCGCATCCCGGGCCGCCGCGGTCAACAGCGTGCAGCTCAAGACCAGCGGCACCATGCGCCTGCACAACGTCAAGTTCGTGAAGCACCACAGCGGCAACCTGGTTGCGGTATCCCGTTCTGGCGAGGTGACCCTTGTCGATGACTTCGGGCGCGAGCGCGAACGCTACAAGATCCCCTACGGCGCTACCCTGCTCGCCGGCGAAGGCGACAAGGTAGAAGGCGGCCAGATGGTGGCGAGCTGGGACCCCCACACCCATCCGGTAATCACCGAAGTGGCGGGGCGCCTGAAGTTCGAGGACTTTGCCAGCGGTATGTCGGTTCAGAGCCAGGCGGACGAAGTGACCGGCCTGACTTCGCTGGTAGTGATCGATCCGAAGCAGCGCCCGCCCGGCGGCAAGGATTTGCGCCCGATGGTGCGCCTGATCGGCGAAGACGGGCAGGACCTCAACATTGCCGGTACCGATCTTCCGGCTCATTACTTCCTGCCTGCCGGCGCCATCGTCAGCGTTAAGGACGGGGCCGATGTGGGGGTTGGAGACGTGCTGGCCAGGATTCCCCAGGAGTCGTCCAAGACCCGCGACATCACCGGTGGTCTGCCCCGGGTCGCCGACCTGTTCGAGGCGCGCAAGCCGAAGGACCCGGCGATCCTGGCCGAGGCTACGGGTACCGTCGCCTTCGGTAAGGAGACCAAGGGTAAGCAAAGGCTGATCATCCGCGACGCGGACAACAACGAGACCGAGACCCTGATTCCCAAGTGGCGGCACGTCAACGTCTTCGAGGGCGAGCATGTGGAGCGCGGGGAGATGATCTCCGACGGGGAACTGAGCCCGCACGACATCCTGCGCTTGAAGGGGGTCACCGAGCTTGCGGAGTACCTGGTCAAAGAAATTCAGGACGTCTATCGGCTGCAGGGCGTGAAGATCAACGACAAACATATCGAGGTGATCATCCGTCAGATGCTGCGCAAGGTCGAAATCCTCGACGGTGGCGACACCCGCTTCATGCGCGGCGAACAGGTGGAGCGGGCGGGACTGATGGAAGAGAACGAGCGGATGACTGCCGACGGCAAGCACTCCGGCACCTTCGAGCCCCTGCTGTTGGGCATCACCAAGGCGTCTTTGGCCACCGAATCCTTTATCTCGGCGGCCTCGTTCCAGGAGACCACCCGGGTGCTCACGGAGGCGGCGGTACGCGGCACCATGGACGGCCTGAACGGCCTCAAGGAGAACGTCATCGTGGGCCGCCTGATACCTGCCGGTACCGGGCTTGTCTTATCACAAAGAGCGCCGGCGCAAGCGCAGCCTCGAGCAGGAGGCGGAACAGAGCACCGAAGTCCGGGCTCCGGAGGTCGTCGCCGAGGAGCTGGAAGAGGCGTTCAAGCAGGCGCTCAACACCAGCAACATCTGAATCCGGGTCTAACCCTTACCCGGATTGGCTCGGGGCCGGTATCCTGCCGGCTCCGGCTAATTCCCGTTCCCTGTCCTACACTTGGGAGCCGGGATGTCGCGGCGCGGCAGGGTAAAACCCGCTTGATCCGCTTGACAGCGCGGGGCCGGAGGCCTAGAATGCGCCCTCTTTACGACAGGCCGGTGACCCACCGGCCTGTCGTTTCTTGACGATTTCGGGCGTCCACGTCCGAGGTCAGGTAAGTAACCACGGGAGCGCGAGCTCGGTTCGGCCCGCCACGGCGCGGCGACCGAACGGAGCCGCTTTACCCTGCAATTGTTGCTCAACGGGCACAACGAATAGCGTCCTAGGAAGCGGAGATAGATGGCTACAATCAATCAGCTGGTGCGCAAACCCCGCAAGCGCAAGATCGAGAAAAGCAACGTGCCGGCCCTGGAGGCCTGCCCGCAGAGGCGTGGCGTGTGCACCCGTGTTTATACCACCACGCCGAAGAAGCCGAATTCTGCGCTGCGCAAGGTGGCGCGTGTGCGCCTGACCAATGGACACGAGGTCAGCTCCTACATCGGCGGCGAGGGCCACAATCTTCAGGAGCACTCGGTGGTGCTGATTCGCGGCGGCCGAGTAAAGGACCTGCCGGGTGTGCGCTATCACACGGTGCGCGGCACCCTCGATACCTCGGGTGTCGAAAAGCGCCGCCAGGGGCGGTCCAAGTACGGCGCCAAGCGCCCGAAGAGTTGATTGGTTTTCAGTCATAACCAGGTTTTCGGATAACGATCATGCCAAGAAGACGAGTTGTAGCCCGCCGCGAAACGCTGCCCGATCCCAAGTACGGGAGTGAACTGTTGGCCAAGTTCATTAATATGGTCATGGTCAGCGGTAAGAAGTCGGTCGCTGAGCGGATCATGTACGGCGCCCTGGACCAGGTCCAGAACAAGCGCAGCGAGGACGCTCTGCAGGTGGTTGAGCAAGCGCTGGACAACGTGCGCCCGATGGTCGAGGTGAAGTCCCGCCGTGTCGGTGGCGCCACCTACCAGGTGCCGGTCGAGGTGGCTCCTGGCCGCCGCAACTCGTTGGCGATGCGGTGGCTGATCGATTCGGCCCGCAAGCGCAGCGAAAAGTCCATGGCTCATCGGCTCGCCGGCGAGCTGCTGGATGCCGCCGAGTCCCGGGGTGCAGCGGTCAAGAAGAAGGATGACACCCATCGCATGGCCGAGGCCAACAAGGCGTTCTCGCATTACCGTTGGTAAGCGGGCGGACCCTCCAGGAAACTAAACAGCAGGATTAAGCCGTGGCACGCAAGACTCCAATCGAGCGCTATCGAAACGTCGGGATCATGGCCCACATTGACGCGGGCAAGACCACCACGACCGAGCGCGTCCTCTTCTACACCGGCATCTCCCACAAGATCGGAGAGGTGCATGACGGTGCTGCGACCATGGATTGGATGGAGCAGGAGCAGGAGCGCGGGATTACCATCACTTCGGCTGCCACCACCTGTTTCTGGAGCGGAATGGACAAGCAGTTCCCCGAGCACCGGGTGAACATCATCGACACCCCCGGGCACGTCGACTTCACTATCGAGGTGGAGCGCTCCCTGCGGGTACTGGATGGGGCTTGTGCAGTGTTCTGCGCTGTCGGCGGTGTCGAGCCCCAGTCCGAGACTGTGTGGCGCCAGGCCAACAAGTACAAGGTCCCGCGCATCGCCTTCGTCAATAAGATGGACCGCATGGGGGCTAACTTTCTGCGTGTCGTCGAGCAAGTCAAGGAGCGTCTGGGCAGCAATGCGGTACCGATCCAGATGGCCATCGGCGCCGAGGAAGACTTTAAGGGCGTCGTCGACCTGATCAAAATGAAGGCCATCATCTGGGACGAAGAGTCTCGGGGTATGACTTACGACGAGCATGAAATTCCGGCCGATTTGGTGGATCAGTGCAACGAATTGCGCGAGGCTATGATCGAGGCCGCCGCCGAAGCCAACGACGAATACATGGAGAAGTACCTCGAAGGCACTGAGCTCAGCAACGAAGAGATTAAGCTCGGCCTGCGTGCACGCACGCTGAAGAACGAGATCGTGCCGATGCTGTGCGGATCTGCGTTCAAGAACAAGGGCGTGCAGGCGATGCTCGATGCGATCATCGATTACATGCCGTCCCCGGCAGAAGTGCCGGCGATTCAGGGTATTCTCGACGATGCCGCCGAAACGGAAGCCACGCGCGGCTCCTCGGACGACGAGCCGTTCGCGGCCCTGGCGTTTAAGATCGCTACCGATCCGTTCGTGGGCACCCTGACCTTCTTCCGCGTCTACTCCGGTGTGTTGAGTTCAGGCGACACGGTGTTCAACCCGGTCAAGAGCAAAAAGGAGCGGGTCGGACGCATCCTGCAAATGCACGCCAACAGCCGCGAGGAGATCAAAGAGGTCCGTGCCGGCGACATCGCCGCCGCGGTCGGCCTCAAGGACGTCACCACCGGCGACACCCTGTGCGATCTGCGCCAGGTGATCACCCTGGAGCGCATGGAGTTTCCCGAACCGGTGATCTCGGTGGCGGTGGAGCCCAAGACCAAGAGCGACCAGGAGAAGATGGGTATCGCCCTCTCCAAGCTGGCGCAGGAGGACCCGTCGTTCCGCGTCGCGACCGATGAGGAGTCCGGGCAGACCATCATCTCCGGCATGGGCGAGTTGCATCTGGACATTATCGTCGACCGCATGCGTCGCGAATTCAAGGTCGAAGCCAACGTGGGCGCCCCCCAGGTCGCCTACCGCGAAACCATCCGCAGGGCGGTCGACCACGAATCCAAGTTCGTCCGTCAGTCCGGCGGTCGCGGCCAATATGGCCACGTCTACCTTCGGATCGAGCCGCAGGAGCCCGGGGCCGGTTACGAGTTCGTCAACCAGATCGTCGGCGGCGTAATCCCTCGGGAGTATATTCCGGCGGTGGATAAGGGCGTGCAGGAGCAGATGGAAAATGGCGTGATCGCCGGATTCCCCGTAGTCGACGTAAAAGTCACCCTGTACGACGGTTCGTACCACGACGTTGACTCCAGCGAAATGGCGTTCAAGATCGCCGGGTCGATAGGGTTCAAGGAAGGCGCTCGCAAGGCCAGCGCGGTGCTCCTGGAGCCGATTATGAAGGTCGAGGTGGTCACCCCCGAGGACTACATGGGTGATGTAATGGGCGATCTCAACAGTCGGCGCGGAATGGTGCAGGGAATGGACGATTCGCCTGCGGGCAAGAACATCAGCGCGGAAGTGCCGCTGTCCGAGATGTTCGGTTATGCCACCGACCTGCGCTCGGCGACACAGGGACGCGCCACCTACAGCATGGAATTCAGCAAGTACAAAGAGGTTCCGGCGAGCATCGCCGAGGCCGTGATCAAGAAACAGTAAACGCATCATAGGGGTAGCTACGGTGTCCAAGTCAAAATTCGAACGCACAAAGCCGCACGTAAACGTGGGAACCATTGGTCACGTGGACCATGGCAAGACCACCCTGACGGCGGCGATCACCTCGGTAATGGCCAAGGCGCACGGCGGTGAGGCGCGGGCGTTCGACCAGATCGACAACGCCCCGGAAGAGCGCGAGCGCGGCATCACGATTGCCACGGCGCACGTGGAGTACGAGTCGGATGCGCGCCACTATGCGCACGTCGACTGCCCCGGGCACGCCGACTACGTGAAGAACATGATCACCGGTGCGGCGCAGATGGACGGCGCGATCCTGGTGGTGAGTGCGGCCGACGGCCCGATGCCGCAGACCCGCGAGCACATTCTGCTGTCGCGTCAGGTGGGTGTGCCGTACATCGTGGTGTACCTGAACAAGGCCGACATGGTCGACGACGAAGAGCTGCTCGAACTGGTGGAGATGGAAGTTCGGGAACTGCTTGACCAGTACGAGTTCCCGGGTGACGACACCCCGATCATCATCGGCTCCGCGCTCAAGGCGCTGGAAGGCGACGACGGCGAGATGGGCGCCGGCTCGATCCTGAAGTTGGTCGAGGCGATGGACAGCTACATCCCGGAGCCCGAGCGCGACGTGGATCAGCCGTTCCTGATGCCGATCGAGGACGTGTTCTCGATCTCCGGTCGCGGCACCGTGGTGACCGGGCGTGTGGAGCGCGGTCGGGTCAAGGTGGGCGAGGAAATCGAGATCGTGGGTATCCACGACACCACCAAGACGACCTGCACGGGCGTGGAGATGTTCCGCAAGCTGCTCGACGAAGGTGTGGCCGGTGACAACGTCGGCGTGTTGCTGCGCGGCACCAAGCGTGACGAAGTCGAGCGCGGCCAGGTGTTGGCCAAGCCCGGCAGCATCACCCCGCACACCCACTTTGAGGCCGAAGTGTACGTACTGAGCAAGGAAGAGGGTGGACGTCACACCCCGTTCTTCAATGGCTACCGTCCGCAGTTTTACTTCCGGACCACGGACGTTACCGGCGCCTGCGACCTGCCCGAGGGTGTGGAGATGGTGATGCCGGGCGACAACGTAAAGATGGTGGTGAAGCTGATTGCGCCGATTGCCATGGAAGACGGTCTGCGTTTTGCCATCCGCGAAGGCGGCCGCACTGTCGGCGCCGGCGTGGTGTCCAAGATTATCGAGTAATAGAAACATGGCTAGCCAAAGAATCCGTATACGGCTCAAGGCGTTCGATCATCGCCTGATCGATCAGTCAGCCCGCGAGATCGTCGACACCGCCAAGCGCACTGGCGCCCAGGTGCTCGGCCCGATCCCGCTACCGACCAAGAAGGAGCGCTTCACCGTGCTGATCTCGCCGCACGTCAATAAGGACGCGCGCGACCAGTACGAGTTGCGTACCCACAAGCGGCTGATGGATATCGTCGATCCCACCGACAAGACGGTGGATGCGTTGATGAAGCTGGATTTGGCGGCCGGCGTCGACGTTCAGATCAAGCTGAACTGAGGTGAATGAGCGATGGCGATCGGACTGATTGGAAAAAAGGCCGGCATGACCCGGGTGTTCACCGAGGACGGTGCGTCCGTCCCGGTGACGGTGATTCATGTCGAACCGAATCGGGTGACCCAGGTCAAGACCGACGAGCGTGATGGCTACCGCGCCATCCAAATCACCTCAGGCAGCCGAAAGGTCTCCCGGGTGAGCAAGCCGGAGGCGGGTCACTTCGCCAAGGCTGGCGTGGAAGCAGGCGCTGGTATGGCCGAATGCCGCCTCGATGCCGGAGAAGGCGAAGAGTTCGAGGTGGGCTCGATGTTGCCTCTAGACATGTTCTCCGCCGGCCAGAAAGTGGACGTGCGCGGTCGCACCAAGGGTAAGGGCTTCGCGGGCGGTGTGAAGCGGCACAACTTCCGCATGCAGGACGCCACTCATGGTAACTCCTTGTCCCATAGAGCGGCCGGGTCGATCGGGCAATGCCAGACCCCGGGGCGCGTGTTCAAGGGCAAGCGCATGGCAGGCCAAATGGGTAATGTCAACCGCAGCGCCCAGAATCTGGAAGTGGTGCGGGTCGATACCGAGCGTAATTTACTGTTGGTGCGTGGCGCGGTGCCTGGGGCCAGCGGCGGCGACCTGATGGTGCTGCCGGCGGTAAAGCAGGCGAGAAAGGGGTAAGCAATGGATTTGAATGTTCAAACCAAAGCCGGTGGTTCTGCCGCTGCGCTAGAGGTTGCCGACCAGGTGTTCGGAGCCGACTACAATCAGCCCCTGATTCACCAGGTGGTAACCGCCTACCTTGCGGCGGCGCGCGCCGGTACCAAGGCGAACAAGAACCGCTCGGCAGTGCGTGGCGGTGGGGCGAAACCATGGCGTCAGAAGGGGACCGGGCGGGCGCGCGCCGGCACCATCCGCAGCCCCATATGGCGCAGCGGCGGCGTTACTTTCGCGGCCAGTCCGCGGGATTATGGCCAGAAGGTCAACCGCAAGATGTACCGCGGTGCGCTGCGTTCGATCCTGTCCGAGCTGGTTCGCCAGGAGCGCTTGGTTGCCGTCGACGAATTCAGTGTCGCGACGCCCAGGACCAAGGACCTGGTGTCCAACCTGCGCGAACTGGCGCTCGACAACGTGTTGCTGGTCACCGAGAACCCGGACGAGAATTTGTACCTGGCGGCCCGTAATCTCCACAAGGTAGAGGTTTGCCCGGCCGACCAGTTGGACCCGGTGAGCCTGGTCGGATTCGACAAGGTACTGATGACCACGGGTGCAATCAAAAGCCTGGAGGGGCGGTTGGCATGAACAAAGAACGCTTGATGACGGTGCTGCTCAGCCCGATTGTGTCGGAAAAGAGCACGCTGCTGGCAGACAGCGGTCGCCAGTATGCCTTCAAGGTGTTGAAAGATGCCAGCAAGCGCGAGATCGCGCAGGCCGTGGAAAGCTTGTTTGAGGTCGAGGTCCAAAAGGTTCGCGTGCTCAACATCAAGGGCAAGAACAAACGCTTTGGACGAATCGCCGGCACCCGCTCCGACTGGCGCAAGGCGTACGTAACTCTGAAACCAGGCCAGGATATCCAGCTGGGTACCGGCGCTTGATCAAACCAGGCACGGGCAACGGCAAGATTTAGGATCAGTCAAATGGCAATCGTAAAAACCAATCCGACCTCGGCGGGCCGCCGTTTTGTGGTCAAGGTAGTCACAGCGGACCTGCACAAGGGCAAGCCGTATTCGCCGCTGTTGGCTAAAAAGAGCAAATCCGGCGGACGCAACAACCAGGGCCGAATTACCACCCGGCACCAGGGCGGCGGCCACAAGCAGCGCTATCGGATCATCGACTTCAAGCGCAACAAGGCTGGTGTGCCTGCGATCGTCGAGCGTCTGGAATACGATCCCAATCGGAGTGCGCACATTGCCTTGATTCTCTATCTAGATGGCGAGCGCAGTTATATTATCGCGCCGCGCGGGTTGAAGGCGGGCGACCGGGTTGTTTCCGGCAACGATGCACCAATCAGCGTCGGCAACTGCATGCCGCTGAGAAATGTGCCGCTCGGCACCACCGTGCATTGCGTTGAGCTCAAGCCCGGCAAGGGCGCCCAGATTGCCCGCGCTGCCGGCGCCGCCGCCCAGTTGGTGGCGCGCGAAGGTCAGTTTGCCACCTTGCGCCTGCGCTCGGGCGAAATGCGCAAGGTGCCCTCGGACTGCCGTGGCGTTATCGGCGAAGTCGGGAATGCGGAACACAGCCTGCGTTCGCTGGGCAAAGCCGGGGCCAGCCGCTGGCGCGGTGTGCGGCCCACGGTCCGAGGTGTGGCCATGAATCCGGTCGACCATCCCCACGGCGGTGGCGAAGGACGCACCTCCGGTGGGCGTCATCCGGTAAGCCCTTGGGGCGTGGCCACCAAGGGTCACAAGACGCGCACCAATAAACGCACCGATCATATGATCGTGCGCCGACGCAACCGGAAATAAGCAGGCGAGGGTATACGAGTGCCACGTTCAATCAAGAAAGGCCCGTTTGTCGATCACCACCTGGCGCAGAAGGTCAGTGAGGCGGTCCAACAGAATATCAAGCGCCCGATCAAGACCTGGTCGCGACGCTCCATGGTCCTGCCCGAAATGGTGGGGCTTACCATAGCCGTACACAACGGGCGCCAGCACGTCCCGGTGCTGATCAGCGAGAACATGGTTGGTCACAAGCTGGGCGAATTCGCGATCACCCGGACCTTCAGGGGTCACGCGGCGGACAGAAAAGTCAGTAAGCGATAGTCGGAGTTTCGTCATGCAAGCATTGGCCAAATTGCGGCACGCCCGCATCTCGGCACAAAAAGGCCGTCTGGTGGCGGACCAAGTTAGGGGTCTGCCGGTCGAGCAGGCGCTCGACGTGCTCAGTTTCAGCAACAAGAAGGCGGCGGGTATCGTCAAGAAGGTGCTGGAATCGGCGATCGCAAATGCCGAAAACAACGAAGGCGCCGACATCGACGAACTGCGGGTGTCCGCGGTAATGGTGGATGAAGGCCCGACCATGAAGCGCATCCGTGCCCGCGCCAAGGGCCGGGCGTCGCGAATTCTGAAAAGAACCAGCCACATCACCTTGACGGTGGCGGACAAGTAACAGGCAAGAGAGGCCAGAATGGGTCAGAAAGTACATCCCACCGGTATTCGTCTCGGTATCGTTCAGGACTGGAAGTCCAAGTGGTACGCGGATTCGAAGAATTTTCCGGAAATGCTGAATACCGATCTGCAGGTACGGGCGTTTCTCAAGAAACGCCTGTCTCAAGCTTCGGTCAGCCGCATCCAGATCGATCGCCCGGCGAAGAATGCGCATATCACCGTGCACACAGCGCGGCCCGGTATCGTGATCGGCAAGAAGGGTGAAGACATCGACGCGCTGCGCAGCGATGTGGCCCGGCTTATGGGTGTACCCGTGCACATCAGCATCGAAGAGATCCGCAAGCCGGAAGTCGATGCCCAACTGGTCGCCGAGAGCATTGCCCAGCAGCTGGAGCGCCGTATCATGTTTCGTCGCGCCATGAAGCGGGCGGTTCAGAATGCGATGCGCATCGGTGCCGAGGGCATCAGGGTGAACATTGCCGGACGCCTGAACGGGGCGGAAATCGCCCGTAGCGAGTGGTACCGCGAGGGTCGCGTTCCGCTGCACACGTTGCGCGCCGATATCGACTACGGGTTTGCGGAGGCGGCCACCACTTACGGGGTGCTCGGCGTCAAGTGTTGGATCTTCAAGGGCGAGGTTTTCGGGGACGAGCCGGAGGCCGAGCCGGCTCCGAAAAAGGCCGGAGCGAAGAGGGCTTAAGCGATGTTGCAACCGAAGAGAACCAAATTCAGGAAACAGCAGAAGGGGCGCAACCGCGGCCTTGCGTTCGCCGGCAGCTCGGTGAGTTTTGGAGAGTTCGGCCTCAAAGCTACTGGCCGCGGGCGCCTAACCTCGCGTCAGATCGAGGCTGCCCGTCGTACCATCACCCGTCGGGTGAAGCGCGGCGGTAAGCTCTGGATCCGTGTATTTCCGGATAAGCCAGTCACCAAGAAGCCGCTGGAAGTTCGCCAGGGTAAGGGCAAGGGCAACGTAGAATACTGGGTGGCGCAGATTCAGCCCGGCCGCATGTTATATGAAATCGAGGGTGTTACCGAAGAGTTGGCGCGCGAGGCCTTCGGGCTGGCGGCGGCCAAGCTCCCTATAGGTACCGCCTTTGCAAGACGGACGGTATTGTGATGAAGGCTAACGAACTGCGGTCCAAGAATCCGGCCGAACTCCAGGAAACTTTGCTGGAGCTGCGGAAGGAACAATTCAGCCTGCGCATGCAACAGGGTACCGGGCAGATGCAACGGCCTTCGCAAATGCGCCAGGTCCGGCGTGACATCGCCCGGATCAAGACCATATTGCACGAATCGACCGGCGGGTAAGTCATCATGAGTGAGGAACAAGCTGCAAACCGAGCGCTTACCGGTAGGGTGGTGAGCAACAAGATGGACAAGACGATCACGGTACTGATCGAGCGTCGGGTCAAACACCCGTTGTACGGCAAGTTCATCCGACGCTCCACCAAGGTGCATGCCCACGACGAGGCGAACGAGTGCAACCAGGGTGATGTAGTGACGGTGGAACAGTGCCGCCCGTTGTCCAAGACGAAGACCTGGCGCCTGGTGAAGGTGCTGGAGCGAGCCGGCTGAGCCGGGGCTGCAGGGCCGGGATTCGACGAATTAACTAATTGCGCGGGATAGAACGATGATTCAGATGCAGACAATGCTGAACGTAGCCGACAACAGCGGCGCGAAGCGCGTTCAGTGCATCAAGGTGCTCGGCGGCTCGCACCGTCATTACGCCGGAATCGGCGACGTCATCAAGGTGAGCGTGAAGGATGCTATTCCTCGCGGCAAGGCGAAGAAAGGCGATGTCTTCAATGCGGTGGTGGTGCGTACCCGCAAGGGCGTGCGGCGCCCGGACGGTTCCGTGATTCGCTTCGACGGCAATGCAGCGGTGCTGCTGAACAACCAGCTGCAGCCCATCGGCACCCGTATTTTTGGCCCGGTTACCCGCGAGCTGCGCAGCGAGAAGTTCATGAAGATCATCTCGCTGGCTCCGGAAGTACTTTAAGGCGGTAACATCATGCGTAAGATCAAAAAAGGCGACGACGTCATCGTCCTGACCGGCAAGGACCGGGGCAAACGTGGCACCGTTATACGTACCGTCGGCGACGATCGGGTGGTGGTGGAGAACATTAACATGGTCAAGCGCCACACCAAGGGAAATCCGCAGCGCGGCGAACCCGGCGGCATCCTGGACAAAGAAATGCCGGTTCATATTTCCAATATTGCCCTGTACAATCCGGCCTCCGGATCCGGGGATCGCGTGGGCTTCAAGATTCTTGACGATGGACGCAAGGTTCGCGTTTTCAAGTCAAACCAAGAAGTCGTAGATATCTGAGGCGGAGAGACCGATGGCAAGATTACAGGAACTCTACCGCGGCACGATCGCAAGCCAGCTCAAGGAGCGCTTTGGCTACCATAGCGTCATGGAGGTGCCGCGTATCACCAAGATTACGCTAAACATGGGTGTTGGCGAGGCGACGGCTGACAAGAAGGTGATGGAATTCGCGGTCGGCGACATGCGCAAGATTGCCGGACAACAGCCGGTGGTCACCAAGGCCCGCAAATCGGTCGCCGGGTTCAAGGTTCGCGAGGGCTGGCCGTGCGGCTGCAAGGTGACGCTGCGCCGCGAGCGGATGTACGAATTCCTTGACCGGCTGATCAACGTGTCGATCCCCCGTATCCGGGACTTCCGTGGTCTGAACGCGAAGTCGTTCGATGGTCGCGGTAACTACAATATGGGTGTGCGCGAGCAGATCATCTTTCCAGAGATCGATTACGACAAGGTCGATACCCTGCGTGGCATGGATATCACCATCACCACCACGGCAAAGACGGACGAAGAAGGTCGGGCCCTGCTCGAGGCCTTCCGCTTTCCCTTCAAGAGCTGAGATAGACTATGGCAAAAAAGAGCATGATCGCGCGCGACGTCAAGCGCACGCGCCTGGCCGCTAAGTATGCAACCAGGCGCGCCGAGCTGAAGAAGGTAATCAGCGATCCGAATGTCTCCATGGAGGAGAAGGAGGTCGCGGTCGTCAAGCTGCAGAAGCTGCCGCGCGACTCCAGTCGCTCGCGTCAGCGCAACCGTTGTGCCATTAGTGGCCGTCCGCACGGTTTCTACCGTAAGTTCGGTCTTGCCCGCAACAAGCTGCGCGAAAACGTGATGCAGGGCCATGTTCCGGGCGTGGTGAAAGCCAGCTGGTAAAACTCGGGGTCCATCTGGATCCCTCGAACAAGGGTATCGCGTCGCCGAAGACGGCCTGACCCTGGAGTAAGCAATATGAGCATGTCAGATCCCATCGCGGATATGCTAACGCGTATTCGTAATGGCCAGTCGGCCAACAAGGCCGCGGTCCGAATGCCTTCCTCGAAGATGAAGCAGTCCGTCGCCAAGGTGCTGCAGCAGGAAGGCTACATCTCCTCGTTCTCTGTCGAAACCGTCGACGGTAAGCCGGTTATGGTGGTTGACCTCAAGTACTTCGAGGGCAAGCCCGTCATCGAAAAGATCCAGCGCGTAAGCCGGCCCGGACTTCGGGTGTATAAGGGGAAGGACGAACTTCCTACCGTGCGCGACGGTCTGGGTGTGGCGATCATATCCACGTCCCGAGGCGTTATGAGCGACCGTGCGGCGCGCTCCGCGGGGCAGGGCGGTGAAATTATCGCCTACGTGGCGTAATCGGAGGACGGCATGTCAAGAATCGCAAAAAGTCCGATCGATCTTCCCTCCGGCGTCGATCTGAAGCTCGACGGCCAACGAGTCACCGTCAAGGGTGGCAAGGGCAGCATGGAGTTTTCCGTACACCCGGACGTTAAGGTCGAGATGGAAGACAAGCAAGTTAAGATCAGCCCGAGTAGCGAAGCCGATCCGAACTGGGCCATGGCGGGCACGACCCGGGCCCAGATCAACAATATGGTGGTCGGTGTGTCCTCCGGTTTTCAGCGCAAGCTGGAACTGGTTGGGGTCGGCTACCGCGCCCAAGCTGCGGGCAAGGTGCTGAATCTAAGCCTCGGCTTTTCGCACCCGGTAGCGTATCCGGTGCCGGAAGGAATCGAGATCGCGACGCCTTCACCGACCGAGATTATGGTCAGTGGGTACGACAAGCAGCGGGTGGGGCAAGTGGCTGCCGAGATTCGCAGCTACCGTCCGCCCGAGCCTTACAAAGGCAAGGGCGTCCGCTATTCGGACGAGCATGTCGTCCGTAAAGAAGCGAAGAAGAAGTAGGGTAGATCGATGGACAAGAAAACTGCACGTATACGTCGGGCTACCAAGGCTCGCGCCAAGATTCGGGAGTTGGGGGTGCATCGTCTGTCGGTGTTCCGTACCCCGCGCCATATCTATGCGCAGCTGATTGCACCGGCCGGCGACAGGGTGCTGGCCAGCGCCTCGACACTGGATAAGGGGTTGCGGACCGAAATCAGCGGGTCCAGCGGCAACGTCCAAGCGGCCAAGTTGGTAGGCAAAGCGATAGCGGAGCGGGCCAAGGAGGCCGGGATCGAAACGGTCGCGTTCGACCGCTCGGGCTTCAGGTACCACGGCCGGGTCAAGGCGCTTGCCGAAGCCGCCCGGGAAAATGGGCTGCAATTCTAGGGGTTAACGCAATGGCAAGTTTCAACGCAAAGCCGGAAGGCGACGGGCTGCTGGAAAAGCTGGTAGCCGTAAACCGGGTGGCCAAGGTGGTCAAAGGTGGGCGGCAGTTCGGGTTCGCTGCCCTGACGGTAGTAGGTGATGGCAATGGCAAGGTCGGCTTTGGCCGCGGCAAGGCGCGGGAGGTGCCGGTAGCGATTCAGAAGGCGATGGAGAATGCCCGCCGCAACATGGTCGATGTCAGACTCAAAGGAAGCACGTTGCAATATCCGGTGACCGCCCGGCACGGCGCGGCCAAGGTATTCATGAAACCCGCTTCCGAAGGTACCGGCATTATTGCCGGTGGCGCCATGCGCGCCGTGTTCGAAGTGGTAGGCGTGCAAAACGTACTGGCGAAGTGCATTGGCACCAACAATCCGATCAATGTTATTCGCGCCACCGTCCGTGGCCTGGCCGAGATGGCGGATGCCGAATCGGTGGCCGCCAAGCGCGGTAAGAGCGCGGAAGAGATCCAGGGGTAAGACATGGCGGACAAGCAGATGATGAAGGTGCGGTTGGTGCGCAGCATGAACGGGCGCCTGAAGAGCCACCAGGCCTGCGTACGCGGCCTGGGTCTGCGGCGCATGCATCAGACCGTCGAAGTGGAAGACACCGAAAAGACCCGCGGCATGGTCAACAAGGTGTCCTATATGGTTGAAGTGGAGGGGGCCTGAGATGCGCCTTAACAATCTACAACCTGGGGACGGCGCAAAACGCGACCGCAAACGCCCTGGGCGCGGCATTGGCAGTGGAATCGGCAAGACCGGCGGACGCGGTCACAAGGGCCAGAAGGCACGCTCCGGTGGATTCCACAAGGTGGGATTCGAAGGCGGCCAGATGCCGCTGCAGCGGCGCCTGCCGAAAGTCGGTTTCCAGTCCCGTGTCGGCCGCTTTGTGGCGGAAATCCGGCTCAGCGAACTGAGCAAGGTGTCTGCCGACGTGATCGACCTGGCTGCCCTGCAGGCGGCCGATCTGGTATCCGACAACGTGCGCCGCGCTAAAGTGATCGCCTCCGGCAGCATCGACAAGGCCGTGACCCTGAAAGGCCTAGGTGTCACCAAAGGCGCCCGCGCAGCCATCGAGGCTGCCGGCGGGACGATAGAGGCTTAAATGGCCGCCGGCGGATCGACATTGGCCGGAGGGCTCGGTGGGCTGGGCAGGCTGACCGAACTGCGCCAGCGCCTGCTGTTCGTGGTCGGAGCGCTGTTGGTGTTCCGCATCGGAACCTTCATACCGGTTCCCGGGGTCAACCCGGTGGCGCTGGCAGCCCTGTTCGATCAGCAGCAGGGCACCATCCTGGACATGTTCAATATGTTCTCGGGGGGCGCCTTGGAGCGCGCCAGCCTGCTGGCGTTGGGAATCATGCCTTACATTTCGGCGTCGATCATCATGCAGCTAATGTCGGCGGTGATCCCCAAACTGGAGCAGTTGAAGAAGGAAGGGGAAAGCGGCCGGCGCAAGATCACCCAGTACACGCGCTACGGCACCGTGGTGCTGGCCACCTTTCAGGCGGTCGGTATCTCCATCGCCCTGCAGAGCCAGAACGTTTCGGGAATGGCGGTGGTAATTCACTCCGGTGTGGGCTTCGTGATCACCGCGGCGGTGTCGCTGGTCACCGGTACGATGTTTCTGATGTGGCTCGGCGAGCAGATCACCGAGCGCGGTATCGGTAACGGCATCTCGCTGATCATCTTTGCCGGCATCGTGGCCGGGCTGCCGTCGGCGGTGGGTGGAACGCTGGAACTCGCGCGCACCGGAGAACTCAACCCGCTGGCGATCCTGGCGCTGTTCGTGCTCGCGGTGGCGGTGACGGGCTTCGTGGTTTTTGTGGAGCGGGGCCAGCGCCGCATTACGGTCAACTATGCCAAGCGCCAGCAGGGTCGGCGTATGTACGCGGCCCAGAGCACCCATTTGCCGCTGAAACTGAACATGGCCGGTGTGATTCCGCCGATTTTCGCCTCCAGTATCATTCTGTTCCCGACGACGATAGCGCAATGGCTGGGCACGTCCGAATCTATGCGCTGGTTGCAGGAAATCGTTGGCAAGATCGCCCCGGGCGAACCGGTATATGTGCTCATGTATGCCCTGGCGATCATTTTCTTCTGCTTTTTCTACACCGCTTTGGTGTTCAATTCGAAGGAGACCGCTGACAACCTCAAGCGCTCTGGCGCCTTCATTCCAGGCATCCGCCCGGGTGAACAGACCGCCCGCTATATCGATGCGGTGATGTCGCGCCTGACCTTGGCCGGCGCCATTTATATCACTGGTGTCTGTCTCCTACCCGAGTTCCTGATCGTGGGTTGGCAGGTGCCGTTTTATTTCGGTGGCACTTCGCTGCTGATTATTGTCGTGGTGGTGATGGACTTCATGGCCCAGATACAGGCCCACTTGATGTCACATCAATACGAGGGCCTGATGAAGAAGGCCAACCTGAAAGGTCCGGGTAGCGGTCTGCTGCGCTGATCGACGACCTGGTTCGTAAGCAATACATTTTTGGAGACACAGCCATGAAAGTTCGGGCTTCCGTCAAAAAGATTTGCCGCCACTGCAAAGTGGTACGCCGTAAAGGCGTGGTACGCGTGATCTGCAAGGACGCGCGGCACAAGCAGCGTCAGGGCTGATAGCCCTTGAATTTCAACTAGGATACCGCTAATATAGCTGGTTTTCCGCGCTACGCGGTATCCGCATTTTTGTGCAGGAGATAGCTTCAGATGGCCCGAATTGCAGGCGTCAATATTCCCGACCGCAAGCATGCCGTCATCGCCCTGACGTCGATTTACGGCATCGGCCGGACCCGCGCGGTCAAGATTTGCGCCGATGCCGGCGTAAATCCGGTCGAAAAGATTCGGGATCTGACCGAGGCGCAGGTGGATGCGTTGCGTAGTGAGGTAACTAAGTATGCGGTGGAAGGTGATCTCCGTCGCGAAGTGTCCATGAACATCAAGCGTCTGATGGACCTCGGTTGCTACCGCGGAATCCGTCACCGACGTGGGCTGCCGCTGCGCGGTCAACGCACCCGGACCAATGCACGTACCCGCAAGGGTCCGCGGCGCCCGATCCGCAGGTAATCAGCGCCCAGGCGCTAACGTTTTTCGCGTCTTATTTAGCTCCAGGAAAACTCAATGGCAAAACCGACCAGTCGTCCCCGGAAGAAGGTCAAAAAGCAGGTCACCGATGGCGTGGCCCATGTGCATGCCTCTTTCAATAATACGATTATCACGATCTCCGACCGCCAAGGTAATACGTTGGCCTGGGCGACCGCCGGCGGCTCCGGCTTCCGTGGTTCGCGCAAGAGCACGCCCTTTGCCGCTCAGGTTGCGGCCGATCGGGTCGGCACGGTAGCCAAGGACTACGGGGTCAAGAACCTCGATGTGAACGTCAATGGACCCGGTCCGGGCCGGGAATCCGCGGTGCGCGGGCTCAATAATGCGGGTTTCAAGATCACGAGCATCAGCGACGTGACCCCGATTCCCCATAACGGTTGCCGTCCGCCCAAGAAGCGGCGCGTATAAGATACGGAGTGGCATAATGGCAAGGTATACTGGACCCAGTTGTAAGCTGGCTCGCCGCGAGGGCACCGACCTGTTTCTGAAGAGCCGGGTGCGTTCGCTCGACTCCAAGTGTAACCTGGAGAAAGTCCCGGGACAGAGCACTGACCGCCGGCGCCGGATCTCCGATTACGCGGTCCAGCTGCGCGAAAAGCAGAAGGTCCGCCGCATTTACGGCGTATTGGAAAAGCAGTTCCGCAACTATTACAAGAGCGCGGCCGGGGCCAGCGGTAATACCGGCGAGGTGCTGCTGTCTCTGCTGGAGAGCCGCTTAGACAACGTCGTCTATCGCATGGGTTTCGGGGCCACTCGCGCCGAGGCGCGCCAGTTGGTTTCCCACAAAGCGATCGAGGTGAACGGCAAGGTGGTCAATGTGCCGTCCTACCAGGTCTCGCCGGATGACGAAGTTGCCGTGCGCGAGAAGGCGAAGAAGCAGTCCCGCATTACCAATGCCATGGGTCTGGCCGAGCAGTATGGCTTCGCGGACTGGGTGGAGGTAGACATCAAGAGCATGAAAGGCGTCTTTAAACGGCTGCCCGAACGCTCCGATCTGCAGGCCGATATCAGTGAGCAGCTGATCGTCGAGCTCTACTCCAAGTAAGCCCCGAGCTAAGAGGTTCCTTCATGGCGGATTCTGTCACCGAGTTCTTAAAGCCCAGGGTGGTCAACGTGCAGGCGCAGAGTGAGCGTCATGCGCGGATTTCGCTGGAGCCCCTGGAGCGTGGCTTCGGCCATACGCTTGGCAATGCCCTGCGCCGAATCCTGCTGTCCTCGATGCCGGGCGCGGCGGTGGTGCAGGTCGAAATTCAGGGCGTGTTGCATGAGTACACCACGATTGAAGGCGTGCAGGAGGATGTGCTCGATATCCTGCTCAACCTCAAGGATCTGGCGCTCAAGATGCACTCCCGCGACAACGCCAGCCTGTCTCTGAAGAAGAAAGGGCCGGGTCCGGTTCTTGCCAGCGACATCGAGCTGAGTCACGACATCGAAATCGCCAACCCGGATCACGTCATTGCCAATCTGACGAAGTCGGGTGAGTTGAACATGGTGCTCGAAGTGGCGCGCGGACGTGGCTATGAACCCGCCGCCACCCGTGCGGGCGCTGCCGGCGAAGACCGCGTCATAGGCAAGCTGCAACTAGACGCCAGCTTCAGCCCGGTGCGCCGTGTGGCCTACACCGTCGAGTCGGCACGTGTCGAACAGCGCACCGATCTCGATCGCCTGGTGATTGACTTGGAGACCGACGGTACCATCGATCCGGAAGAGGCGATCCGTCGCGCGGCCAACATCCTCAAGGAGCAGTTGTCGATCTTCGTCGATCTGCAGGAGCCTGCGGATCCCGGCAAGCCGGATACCAAACCGACGCCACAGGTCGATCCGATCCTGCTGCGTCCAGTGGACGACCTGGAACTTACGGTGCGTTCCGCGAACTGCCTGAAGGCGGAGAATATCTTCCTGATCGGAGATCTCATCCAAAGGACAGAGGTGGAACTGCTGAAGACGCCCAACCTCGGCAAGAAGTCCCTGACGGAGATTAAGGACGTGCTGGCGACCCGCGGCCTATCGCTGGGGATGCGGCTGGAGAATTGGCCGCCCGAAGGCCAGAGCGAAGTCAGCAACGGTTAGACCCGAGCGGTCAACTTAACAACCTATTTGTTTCAACGATTCAGTTTGTAAGGAAGTCGACCCATGCGCCACCGCAAATCCGGAAGGCATCTCAGTCGAACCAGCAGCCACCGAAATGCGATGTTCCGCAATATGGCGGCGTCTCTGTTCCAGCATGAGATGATCAAGACCACCCTCCCCAAAGCCAAGGAACTGCGGCGGGTTGCCGAGCCTCTGATTACCTTGGCCAAGACCGACGGGGTTGCCCAGCGACGCCTGGCATTCGACCGTTTGCGCGATGATGCGGCGGTCGGCAAGCTGTTTCAGGAGCTTGGCCCGCGCTATCAAGAGCGCAATGGCGGCTACCTACGCATCCTAAAATGCGGCTATCGGATAGGTGATAAGGCCCCCATGGCCTTCGTCGAACTGGTGGACCGGCCGCTTCCGGAACCGGAAGAAGACGAGCTAGAAGGGGAGGCGGCCACCGCCGAGGCCTGATCTCCGCTTCCATAGCCGACAAAGAAACCGGATTTTCTCCGGTTTTTTTGTGCCCGCTCTGAAGCCGAGCGGGGCAGCCCGAAGGACCCAGCATTGTCATCCATCCCCTTGCCAGGACTCATCGCCACCTTCACTGACTTCGGCCCCGGCGGGCCATACACCGGGCAGATGCAGGCGGTATTGATCACGCAAGCCCCAGGCACGCCGGTGGTCGATCTCCTCAGCCTGGCGCCTGGGTTCGCTCCCAAACCGGCCGCCTACCTGCTGGCCGCCCTGGCGAGCCGAATGCCAGAGCGGAGCCTGTTCCTGTGCGTAGTCGACCCCGGGGTGGGCAGCGGCAGGCGGGGACTGGTGCTGCAAACGGAAGACTATTGCTACGTAGGTCCGGACAATGGCCTGCTTGCAGTGGCGGCCCGGCGCCAGCCCGAGGCCAGGGTGTGGGAGATCGACTGGCGTCCGGACCAGCTGTCGTCGAGCTTTCATGGTCGGGACCTGTTTGCGCCGGTGGCGGCTGCGATCGCACGCGGCGAGGCGCCGGCCGGCCGCAGCTGTTCGTTGCATACCATGGTGGGCTGGGATTGGCCGGAGGACCTGGCCGAAGTCCTGTTCATCGACCACTACGGCAACGCCTATACCGGGTTGCGGGCGGCGGGCTTGGACCGCAGCCAGGAGCTGCGCGTCGGTTCGCACCGTCTCGCCTATGCGCGCACCTTCAGTGAGGTGACCCAGGGCCAGGCGTTTTGGTACCAGAACTCCTGCGGCTTGGTAGAGGTGGCGGTGAACGGCGCCTCCGCGGTGGCCCGGCTCGGGCTGGAAGTGGGTCAGCCGGTAATCCTGGCGGCTCAAGGCTGACGGCCCATTCGGTGGCCAAGTCGCGGGCCTGCCTGGTAGGGGTTTTAGACTCCGGTGAGTGCGGGGGCATCCATGTTCGACAGCATCTCCCTGGGTAACTTTGCTTATGCCTTCTCGCTGATCGGGCTGGCCGAGATCGGCGACAAGAGCCAACTCGTATGCATGACGCTGGCGGCCCGCCACCGCGGATTGCCCATCGTCGCCGGCGCCGCCCTGGCGTTCGCCTTGCTCAACCTGTTGGCGGTCGTGTTCGGAGCGGGCGTCGCGGCCTGGCTCCCGGAGCGGGTGACTGCCGGGCTCGTGGCCCTATTGTTTGCTGGATTCGGGATTCATGCCCTGCGCGGCAACCACGAAGAGGACGGGGAACCGCTCCAGGAGCGCTCCGGGCACGGCATCTTTCTTACCACCTTCCTGATGATCCTGTTGGCCGAGTTCGGCGACAAGACCCAGCTCGCAGTGGCAGGCCTCGCCGGCACCTCAGCGCCCGCGCCCGTCTGGCTGGGCGCCACCCTGGCGCTCATTCTGGTGTCGGCGCTCGGGGTCTGGTTCGGGCGTACGCTGCTGCAGCGGATTTCCTTGCCCGTGCTACGCCGGCTGGCGGGCGTCGTGTTCCTGGTGCTGGCGCTGATGGCTGGTCTCCGCGCGCTCGGCTGGTGGTAGGGGCGAGTCGACGAGGAAGGGCCCTGCCGTAACCGGACGCTGGATGCCTGCGCCGAAACATAAGGCGAAAGGGAGGATCTGACCCTTGATCTCCGAGGGGCTGGTGCTTTGCCAGCTTATTGCTGAGAAAGGTCTAACGCTTCCTCATCCGACGCAAAAAAGAAGCCAGACTCCGGCAGACTCATAAACTCTTCCTGCATCTGCTGGATTCCATTCATAGCCTTCTCCAATTCAGGTTGGTGGGCGATGGTCTCAACTTCAGAGCCGCTCTCCCACCAAACCTCGAGTATGGAGTCGTACTTTTTCGCCGTACCCCGAAGCTTCTGAAGCTCAGCATTCTCGGCGATTTCCAGACTAAAACTCACCGACGCCCTTTTCGCGTTGGCGAGCTTTGCGAGCGATTGCACTTGGGTCTGGTAGCGACGCCAATGCCGGCGAAACTCATCAACCGGAAGCCCCTGTTTCCGGCGCAAACATTGAATGTATCTGATCATTGGATTTCCTGAATCGGTGTTGGCTGATGTCCCGCTAACCTTAGTGCGTAGAATTCCGACGCGGGAAGCAACCAACAACCGGCTCGGAACGGTCATACCCTGTCGTCGCCGAGCTCCACCCCATCGATAAAGCCTGGAGGAGGTTGATCGTCGGTGGCGTGGCGCCGTTGGCTTCGGGCTGGGTGGGAGCGGTGCAACCCTAAAGAGGGCTCAGGCGGCGAAGGAAAAGGCGAACCTGCAGTCGGCTCCATAGAGTCGCAATCTGATTGGCCAGGCTCGAATAGTCGCTGCAGATCGAGATTCTGTCGAAAACAATTCGAGCCTGGCCCATAAACGCCATAAGCGTGCGGGGCCTGCGCCATCAGCGCGCCTTGGGAAAATGAAAAAAGTGGCTAGGATATTCCTAACTACTTGGCTTTTTCTGGTGGGCCCTGAAGGACTTGAACCTTCGACCAAGGGATTATGAGTCCCCTGCTCTAACCAACTGAGCTAAGGGCCCGGAAACGCGCGAATTATAGCAGAAAGCCTCCCGGCGGCGGACTGCCTCATTCGGTGTCGAGGAAGCTGCGCAGGCGTTCCGAGCGGGTGGGGTGGCGCAGCTTGCGCAGGGCCTTGGCCTCGATCTGGCGGATGCGCTCGCGGGTGACGTCGAATTGCTTGCCCACCTCTTCCAGGGTGTGGTCGGTGTTCATGTCGATGCCGAAGCGCATGCGCAGCACCTTGGCCTCGCGCGAGGTCAGGCCGGCCAGCATGTTCTGGGTGGATTCACGCAGGCCTTCCGCGGTGGCGGAGTCCACCGGGGAGATCACGCCGGAGTCCTCGATGAAGTCGCCCAAATGGGAGTCTTCGTCGTCGCCGATGGGGGTCTCCATGGAGATCGGCTCCTTGGCGATCTTGAGCACCTTGCGCACCTTGTCTTCCGGCATCTCCATGCGCTCGGCCAGTTCTTCCGGGGTGGCCTCGCGCCCCATCTCCTGAATCATCTGGCGCGAGATCCGGTTCAGCTTGTTGATGGTCTCGATCATGTGCACCGGGATGCGAATGGTGCGCGCTTGGTCGGCGATCGAGCGGGTAATGGCCTGGCGAATCCACCAGGTGGCATAGGTGGAAAACTTGTAGCCGCGGCGGTATTCGAACTTGTCCACCGCTTTCATCAGGCCGATGTTTCCCTCCTGGATCAGGTCCAGGAACTGCAGGCCCCGGTTGGTGTACTTCTTGGCGATGGAGATCACCAGCCGCAGGTTGGCCTCGACCATCTCCTTTTTGGCGCGCCGGGCCTTGGCTTCGCCGATCGACATGCGGCGGTTGACGTCCTTGATCTCGCTGATCATGAGATGGTTGTCGCGCTCGATGTTGCGCAGCCGCTTTTGCGCCCGGGCCACTTCCTCTGCCGCTTCCGGCAGGCGCGCGGAATAAGGCTTGCCGGCATCGATCCAGCCCTGCAGCCAGTCCAGGTTGGTCTCGTTTTCCGGAAACGAGGTGATGAACTCGCGCCGCGGCATGCCGCACTGGCGGACGCAGAGTTGCATTACATTGTGCTCCTGGTTGCGAATGCGGTCGATGGTGGCCCGCAGGCCCGCTACCAGGCTGGCAAAGATGGCTGGCACGAACTTGAGCTCCAGGAACAGTTCGCTGACCTTTTCACGCTGCTCTACGGTGCGGGGATCGTCCTTCCCGTGCTGCTTCAGGCACTTGACCCAGGTTGCATGCTGCGCGCGGAGTTTGGCGATATGCTTCGCGGTCTCTTCGGCGTCCGGGCCGGTGTCCACTTCTTCCTCGTCCTCATCTTCATCGCTATCGCTTGCTTGTGCGCTGGAGGCAGGGGCTTCGTCCTCGTCAGCAGTATGGAAGCCGCTGATGAAGTCGGTGAGGCGCATCTCGCCACCCTGGACCCGCTCGAAGGCGTCCAGGATAACCGTGGTGCTGTTAGGAAAGGTCGCCAGGGCTGCCAACACCTGGTTGAGGCCGTCTTCGATGCGCTTGGCGATTTTCAACTCGCCCTCGCGGGTAAGCAGTTCCACCGAACCCATCTCGCGCATGTACATGCGTACCGGGTCGGTGGTGCGGCCGAATTCGCTGTCGACGCTGGCCAACGCGGCAGCCGCGGCTTCGGCGGCGTCGTCGTCGGGGGAAGCGGCGTCCGACATCACTTGCTCATCGGCATCCGGCGCGGCCTCATGCACCGAGATGCCCATGTCGTTGATCATGCGAATGATGTCTTCGATCTGTTCGGGTTCGACGATCTCGTCGGGCAGGTGATCGTTGACTTCCGCATAGGTCAGGAAGCCTTGCTCCTTACCTTTCGCAATCAATTGTTTGATCTGAGATTGCTGCTGTTGCTGATCCATTTCCTACCCTAAAGGCTGATAGACGCAATTTAACGGGAACCGGTTATTCTAGCATCTAAGTCTGTCCGTTACGAGGCCGAATCCCCATTCCCTCTGCGCTCGGAGCGTGACGCCAAAAGCTCGATCAATCGTTGCTTGTCCGGCCCCGAAATCTGTGTGGTCTGCGCTTTAGACAACAACTGCTCCAGCTCGGATTCCTGCTGCTGCTCGTTGAGTCGCAAGATGGCGCCGCGCAACTCGGTTTCTTCGCCCCCCTCCGGCACCTGGAACGGATGTGCTGCGAGCCGGTTCAGGGCCGTGAAGTGTGGGCTTTCGCGCCAGCGCTCGATGAGCGCTGCTGTTGTAAGGTTAGGTTCTATCCACATTAAATCAAGTATTTGCCCCAGCAACTCGACACCGGGTATTGCCAGGCAGCGCCAGTCCTCGGGCAGGGCCCGGCAGGGTTCGGCGAGCCCTGGATGTTGCACCAGCAGGCCGATGGCCAGCCGCAGTGGTGTAATCCGTTGCGGCCCTTGGGGGCGGCGGGGCCTGGGAGCGGCACGGGGCGCGGCGCCCACCCCCAATCGGTCGCGGGGCAGCTCGATCAGCTGCGCCAAGCGCTGCAGCATCATCTCGCGGAACACACCCTCCGGCAGTCGTTGCAGGCGCGGGCGCGCCAGCTCGAATAACCGAGCTCGGCCTTCGTCGCTGCCCATGTCCAGCCCCTCGGCCAGCTTGTCGAACAGGAATGTCGACAAGGGTCGGGCCTGTTCCAGCCGCTTCTCGAAGGCGACTTGGCCCTCGCGCCGGATCAGGCTGTCCGGGTCCTCGCCCTGGGGCAGGAAAAGGAAGCGCGCTTCGCGTCCCTCGCGCATCAGGGGCAGGGCTTGCTCGAGCGCCTTCCAAGCGGCGTCGCGACCCGCCTGGTCGCCATCGAAGCAGAACACAAGCTCCGGCGTGGTGCGGAACAGCCGCTCCAGATGGTCGCCGGTGGCGGCCGTGCCCAGGGTGGCCACTGCATAGCGGATGCCGAACTGCGCCAGGGCGATGACGTCCATGTAACCCTCGGTGACCAGCAGCCGGTCGAGCTGGCGCCCGGCCTGGCGGGCCTCGAACAGGCCGTAAACCTCCCGCCCCTTGTGGAACAGGGGGGTCTCCGGGGAGTTCAGATACTTGGGCTTGCTGTCGTCGAGCACTCGTCCGCCGAAGCCGATGGTTCGTCCGCGCGGGTCGCGGATGGGGAATATGATGCGGTCGCGGAAGCGATCGTAGCGGCGCCCGGACTCGTTTTCTGCCAGCAGGCCGGTGAGGGTCATCCGTTTGACTGACTCCGGGTCGTTGCCGAAGTGTTTGAGCAGGTTGTCCCAGCCCGGCGGGGCGTAGCCGATGGCGTAGGCATTGGCGATCTCACCGCTCAGCCCGCGCCGCTTCAGATAGTCGCCAGCGCGCCGGGCCGCGGGGTGGCGGCGCAACTGCTCTTGGAAATAGCCTTGGGCACTGGCCATCAGTTCATACAGCGGGCGGCTGTCCGGGCCCTGTCGGGCGCCGGCCTCGTGTGGGACCTCCACGCCGGCTTGCTGGGCCAGGGTCTCGATGGCGTCGACGAAACCCAGATGGTCGTAGTCCATCAAAAAGCCGATGGCGCTGCCGTGGGCCCCGCAGCCGAAACAATGGTAAAACTGTTTGTCGCGGCTGACGGTGAAGGAGGGCGTCTTCTCGTCGTGGAAGGGGCAGCGGGCCTGGAAGTCCTTGCCGGCTTTTCTTAAAGGCACTCGGCTGCCGATGAGCTCGACGATGTCGACCCGGGACAGCAGGTCATCGATAAACGGGCGGGGGATTTTGCCGGCCATGGGGCATAAGCATAGCCGTTCGCCACGCTCGCAGGGGGTGGCGGGGGGTCAGCCAGCCAGTTGCTGTTTGACCAGGGCGCTGACCGCTCCGATGTCTGCGCGGCCTTGCAGCTTGGGTTTGAGCTGGCCCATGACCTTGCCCATGTCGCGGATCGAGCTGGCGCCGGCGGTCGCGATGGCCTCGCTCACCAGCGTCGCGATCTCCGCCTCCGACAGGGCGGCCGGCAGGTAGGTCTGGATTACGCCGACCTCGAACGCTTCCTGATCGGCCAGTTCCTGGCGCCCGGCCTGCTCATACTGCTTTATTGATTCGCGGCGCTGCTTGAGCATCTTGTCCAGCACCGCCAACACCTGCTCGTCGGTCAATTCAATGCGCTCATCGACCTCGCGCTGTTTTACCGCTGCCAGCATCAGCCGAATGACGCCAAGCCTGGGCTTGTCGCCGGCCTTCATGCTGGCCTTCATGTCATCCTGCAGGCGTTGTTTGAGCATTGCGTGAGGTCGCTCAGTAATTGCGTTCCCAGCGTCGGTTCTCGCGATGCACCTTCTTCAAGTGGCGCTTGACCGCCGCGGCGGCTCTGCGCTTGCGCTCAGCGGTCGGCTTCTCGTAGAACTCGCGGCGGCGCACTTCGGCGAGCACGCCGGCCTTTTCGCAGGAGCGCTTGAAGCGACGCATGGCGACTTCGAAGGGTTCGTTTTCCCGGACACGCACGTTTGGCATTGCTGTTTTGACCTCAATTTGGCCCGCTGGCCGCTGTTTGTTTGGGTGAAAAGCCGGATATTCTAAGCCTTTGGCTGGGCTTTTGCAAAGCAGGCATGCGGCCGGCGTTGGCACACGGCGGGTTGCGGGTTAGCCTATGCTGCGGGCGTCATCGAGGGTTGCTGGCGTTTGCTGCGGGCAGCCGCGCGTTCCGTCATTCGCGGTTTCTCCAACGGGTTGAAATTGAAGATTTTTTGGGGGCCGCGTTTCCGAAAGCCGTGCGAAAGCCGCCGGGGGCGGCTTGAACAGCGTGCCCCGGCAGGCCTGCAATGGGGTTAGTGATCAGCCTTGTGTTTCAGCTGTCCCCAGGCGGCTGGATCTGGAAGCTGCGTCCAAGTCCCGTAGGAGGCGCGCCCCCGCGCCGAACAAGCGCTCAAGCGAACCTTGGCGCCGAATCGCGCCGTGGGCGGCGCTCCTACGGGGGTAAAGCTGAATTCTCGGGCGAATTGCCCTGGGTTTTGGGTCGACCGGAGTTTGACGTCATGCTTGTGTTGGGAATCGAGACCTCGTGCGACGAGACCGGGGTGGCGCTCTACGACAGCGCGTCCGGCATCCTCGCCGACGCGCTCTACAGCCAGATCGGCATCCATGCCGAGTACGGCGGAGTGGTGCCGGAGCTGGCCTCCCGGGACCACATCCGCAAGACCATACCCTTGGTGGAGCAGGTGCTGCGTCAGGCAGGGGTGGAGCGCAACCAGGTCGACGGCGTCGCCTACACCGCCGGCCCTGGTTTGGTCGGCGCCCTGCTGGTGGGGGCGGCTATCGGCCGCAGCCTGGCCTGGGCCTGGGGGGTGCCGGCACTGGGGGTGCACCATATGGAGGGGCACTTGCTGGCGCCGATGCTGGAGGAGGAGGCGCCCCAGTTCCCCTTTGTCGCGCTGCTGGTGTCCGGTGGCCATACCCAGTTGGTTGAGGTGGGCGCCATCGGCCGGTATCGGATGCTCGGTGATTCACTCGATGATGCCGCCGGCGAGGCCTTCGACAAGACCGCCAAGCTGCTCGGTCTGCCTTATCCCGGCGGCCCCGAGCTGGCGCGTTTGGCCACCACCGGCGACCCCAAGCGCTTCCGTTTCCCGCGGCCGATGACCGACCGCCCGGGCCTGGCGTTCAGTTTTAGCGGTCTCAAAACTTTTGCACTGAACACCATACAGCAGGGCATGCAGGCGGCGGCTGGCGACGCAGTGGCCGAGCAGGTCCTGCGCGCCGACGTCGCCCGTGCCTTCGAAGAAGCGGTGGTGGATACGCTGGTGATCAAGTGCCGGCGTGCCCTGGAGGCCAGTGCTTGCTCCAGCCTGGTGATCGCCGGAGGGGTGAGCGCCAACCAGCGGTTGCGCGAGCGGATGCAGAAGATGGTGGCCGAGGCAGGGGCCCGGGTGTACTTTCCGCGCCCGGCCTTCTGTACCGACAACGGCGCCATGATCGCCTATGCCGGGGCCTGCCGGCTGGCGGCCGGCCAACACGATGCCCTGCGTTTCAGCGCCACCCCGCGCTGGCACCTGGAGAGCCTGCCGGCGCTGTAGGTGCGCTGACGCTTCTGGGTTGGCGCCGGGCGACGGGTCGGCTACAGCCGGTTGGCCCCCGCGCTACCTGAGATGCATGAACGCAATTGGTGGCTCAACGCAGCCGACCGGTCCCTAGCCGCTAGCCCGCATATTTCACCAGGCCGCCAGGCGGCTGCGTATAAGCGACTGGGAATTCAAGACCTTGAATAGGACTGCGGAGGCGTCTGCAGCGAAACACCCTGTATAACGCCGCCTGGCTATCGCACCCCTGGCTGGTTCCTGCACGCCCGGCCTTGCTCTTCACTCAATCGGTAGCTACGGCTACCGATTTCGCTCCAGAGCGGCGCCCAGCCGCACAGGCCCTGCGCCAGGGACGCCATACCCGGTGAAATATCCGGGCTAGTCCCCGTCGCTGCGGATCGCCCCTTCCTCACCCCGCACCAGGTTGCGGATATTGCTGCGGTGGCGCCAGAACAACAGCAGGGTCATCAGCACCGACATCGCTACCAGCTCGGGTGACGGCCAGAAAAACCAGACCATCAGCGGTGCCAGCGCCATGGAGACCAGGGCTGCCAGGGACGAGATCTTCAGCCCGTAGGCCATCAGCAGCCAGATGGCGGCCACCCCGCCACCGATCTGCCAGCTCAGGCCGAACTGTACCCCGAGGGCGGTGGCTACCCCCTTGCCGCCCTGGAAGCGGAAGAACAGGGGATACAGGTGGCCGAGAAAGGCAGCCATCGCCACCAGCGCCAGCACCGGCTCCGAGCTGCCCAGCAGCTTGGCCGCGAACACGGGGATGAAGCCCTTGAGGCTGTCTCCCAGAAGCGCGATGGCCGCCGCCTTTTTGCCGCCGATACGCAGCACGTTGGTGGCGCCCGGATTGTTGGATCCCTCGGTGCGCGGATCGGGCAGACCCATTATCCGGCACACCAGGATGGCGCTGGAGACCGACCCCAGGAGGTAGGCGGCGGCAATCAGGAGCAGGTCGAAGGTCACGTTGGCTGGCGCTGGCTGGTTTCGTGTGGGCCGGGGTTCAGTTTCCCGGCGATGTGAGGCAAACTGTCGGGCCATGGTTGGCGCCGGAAAGCCGGCACAGTATAGCAACAGAAATTTCCCTGCACAGGTTTTTACCCCCTATGGATATAGTTTTTCTGCGCGACCTGCGCGTCGAGACGGTGATCGGCATCTATGACTGGGAACGCAAGATTCGCCAGGAGGTGATCCTGGACCTGGAGATGGGGTGCGACATACGCAAGGCCGCCGCCAGCGAACGCATCGAAGATGCGCTCGACTACAAGGCGGTAGCCAAGCGGCTGATTGCCTTCGTCGGCGCGAGCGAGTTCCAGTTGGTGGAGACCCTGGCCGAGCGCTGCGCCGAGATCCTGCTGCGGGAATTCGGCATCCCCTGGGTGCGCCTGAGCTTGAACAAGATCGGTGCGGTGAGCGGTGCCCGCGACGTCGGGGTGTTGATCGAGCGCGGCGAGCGGTCCTGAGGTGCGCGCCTGGCTTAGCCTGGGCAGTAATATCGACCGCGAGCGCAACATCCGTGGCGCATTGCGCGACTTGGCTGCCGAGTTTGGCGAGTTGGTGGTGTCGCGGGTCTACGAATGCGAGGCGGTGGGCTTCGACGGCGACCCTTTCTATAACTTGGTGGTGGGCATCGACAGCCAGCTCCCGCCGCTGGAACTGGCCCGCGCCACGCGGGCCATCGAAGACGCCCACGGCCGTACCCGCGGGGTCGACAAGTTCGCCCCCCGCACCCTCGATATCGATCTCCTTACCTACGGCGACACGGTGCTGGAGGAGGGCCCGCTGCGGCTGCCGCGCGACGAGATCCTCAAGTATGCCTTCGTGCTCGGCCCCCTGGCCGAGGTGGCTGGTGCGGAGCGCCACCCCCTGGACGGCCGCAGCTACGCCGAGCTATGGGCCGCCTTCGATCAAGCCGCCCAACCGCTGCGGCCGGTGGAACGCGAGCCCTAGGCCGGGCAGATCTCAATGCTGGGTGCTGCGGCCGCCGTCCACGGCGATGATCTGACCGGTGATGTAATCCGCGTCCCGGGCCAGGAACAGAACGGTCCGGGCGATGTCTTCCGGCGCCCCCGGCCGCTTGAGGGCGGTGCGGTCGAGGATCTCCTGCTTGCCTGCTTGGTCCAGACCCTGCTCCGGCCAGAGGATCGCCCCCGGGGCCACCCCGTTGACCCGCACCTCCGGCCCCAGTTCCCGGGCCAGGGCCTTCACCAGCATGGCATTGCCGGCCTTGGCGGCGGAATAGATCGGGTAGCCCTCTAGCGGGCGTTCGGCATGGATGTCCACCAGGTTGACGATGCAGCCGCCGGCGGCGCGCAGCAGGGGGGCGGCGGCCTGGGCCAGGAAGAAGGGGGCCTTCAGGTTGCTGCCCATAAGGTCGTCCCACTCGGCCTCGCTGGCGCTTTCCAGGGGGGTCGGATAGAAGCTGGAGGCGTTGTTGACCAGCAGGTCCAGGCGGCCGAAACGGGACTCGATCTTCTGAATTATTCCCGGGAAGGCGTCGATCCGGTGCAGATCGGCCTGGATCAGCAGCACCGAGCCCGGGCGCTTCGCCTCCAACTCGGCCTGCAGGGATTCGGCCGGGGCCCGGGAGCTGCGATAATGCAGGCCCAGGTCCATTCCCGCGCCATGCAGGTGGCGCAGGATTTCGGCACCGATGCGGTGGGCGGCGCCGGTGACCAGGCCGACCTTGCCGGAGAGACTGGGGGCGGTTTGGCTCATGCGCTGGTTCCTCTTTGAAAGCTGGTCCGGGGTCTCGGAGTGTACCCGAAAGCCGCTGCGCCGGGATCGGGACGGTTGGTGTTTTTGCTTCCCGCAGAGGCGCCATGCTTCAATGTTCCCCGACCGAGCAACCCCGAGCCGAGATTTAGCCCCGTGCCGAGCCCGCCCCCCCCGCCTGCCGATGCCCCGGACGGCCTGCCGCCGCCGGATGCCGCCGCCCGCGAACACAGCGCCCGCCTGGGGGCGCTGATTCGCGCCGAGATCCAGGCCGCCGGCGGCCGCATCCCCTTCGACCGCTTTATGGAACTGGCCCTGTATGCCCCCGGGCTCGGTTACTACGTGGCGGGTAGCCGCAAGTTCGGGTCCGAGGGGGACTTCGTCACCGCCCCCGAGGTCTCGCCCCTGTTTGGCCAGTGCCTGGCCGCCCAGTGCGAGCAGGTGCTGGGCGAGCTGGGTGGCGGCGACATCCTGGAGTTCGGCGCCGGCAGCGGACGTCTGGCAGCGGATCTGCTCGCCGAGCTGGAGCGCCGGGGCGGGTTGCCGGGGCGCTATTTGATCCTGGAGCTGAGCCCGGAGCTGCGCCAGCGCCAGCAGCAGTTGCTGGCCCGGGAACTGCCCGGGCTGTGCGAGCGGGTGCACTGGCTGGAGCGCATGCCAGAGCGGCTGCGCGGCCTGGTGCTGGCCAACGAACTGCTGGATGCCATGCCGGTCCATCGCTTCCGCATCGGCCCGGAGGGCCCGGAAGAAGAGTTCGTCGGCTGGGACGGACAGGGTCCGGCGGCCCGCTTCGGGCCCCCGGCCAGCCCCGGGTTGCGTCAGGCGATTCAGGAACTCCAGGCGGAGGGGGTGGCGCTGGAGCCCGGCTACCATGCCGAGATCAATCTGCGTCTGGGAGCCTGGCTGCGAGCCTTGGCTTCCAGCATGGACGAGGGCGCGGCTCTGCTTATCGACTACGGCTATCCACGTCGCGAGCTGTTGCACCCCCAGCGGACCATGGGCACCCTGATGTGCCATTACCGCCACCGGGCGCATGCCGACCCTTACCGCTTGCTCGGGCTGCAGGACATTACCGCTCACGTGGACTTTACGGCGGTGGCGGAGGCCGGCACCGCCGCCGGCCTGGCATTGGCGGGCTATACCACCCAGGCCCACTTCCTGTTCGGCAGCGGGCTGGAGGCGCTGCTGGCCCGTTCGGACCCGGCGGACGTGGCCAATCACCTGACCCAGGTGCAGGGTGTGCGCCGCCTGACGCTGCCCAACGAGATGGGCGAGGCGTTCAAGGTGCTGGCCCTCGGCCGGGGGCTGCACCAACCGCTGATCGGCTTCTCCTTCCAGGATCTGCGCGGCCGCCTCTAGGGATATGCTGAAAATGGCCTTCCCTGGTTACTTCCAGCACGACGCTTGAGAAAGCGGTTTCCGAATGGCTCTTTTTTCATGCGTCCGGACGTCTGCAAATGGCGGAGCATTCTGCCCGGCGCAGGAAAAGCGATTAGACGGGCGATTCCTTCGCGGTCGCGCCTGGGTCTTGCTCTGGCTGCTCCTGCCGGGCTGCGCCAATCTCGGCTACTACGGTCAGGCGGTGCAAGGCCACCTGGACCTGCTGGCCCGGCGCCAGGACATCGAGACGCTGATCGCCGACCCGGCCACGTCCACCGCGCGCCGGGGGCGCTTGGAACTGGTATTGGAACTGCGCGCCTTCGCCAGCCGGGAGCTTGGGCTGCCGGACAATGCCAGCTACCGGAGCTACGTTGAACTGGAGCGCCCGGCCGTCGTCTGGAGCCTGGTGGCGGCCCCCGAATTTTCCTTGCAGCCCCACCAGTGGTGCTATCCGGTGATCGGCTGTGCCAGCTACCGGGGCTACTATCGGCGCAGCGCCGCCGAGCAGGCGGGGGCCGCGCTGGCCGCCGAGGGCTTGGATGTAACCCTGGAGCCGGTGTCCGCCTATTCCACCCTGGGTTGGTTCGACGACCCCTTGCCGAGCACCGTGATCGATTGGCCCGAGCCCGAGCTGGCGGGGTTGTTATTCCACGAGTTGGCCCATCAACGGCTGTATTTCCCCGGCGACAGTGGTTTCAACGAGGCCTTTGCCAGTCTGGTGGAGCAGGTCGGGGTGGAGCGCTGGCTGGCCGCCCGCGGCGGCCCACAGGCGTTGGTTCGCCAGCGTCTGATGCGGGAACGCCGAGCCGCCTTCGTCGAGCTGCTGTTGGCCAGCCGCGGCCGCCTGCAGGCCTTGTACGCCGGCGACCTGGCGCCGGAGCCGATGCGGGCGCGCAAGGCTGCGGAGTTTGCGCGGCTGCGCCGGGAGTATCGGGCGTTGAGGCGGGATTGGGGCGGCTATGCGGGGTTTGACCCCTGGTTCGCCCGGGCGCCATTGAACAACGCCCGACTGGCCTCGATGGCCACCTACCAGGCGCTGATCCCCGCCCTGGAGGCACTGCTGGCTGACCGGGGCGGAGACCTGGAGGCCTTCTACCAAGCTTGCGGCGAGCTAGAGCAATTGGACCCGGCACAGCGGCGCCGGGCGTTGGGGGCGGGCAGCCCAGCCCACCGGCCGGAGAACAAGATTACAGCGGTCGCCGCAGGGCCTGATAGCGTTGCCGTTGGGCTTGTCCGCCCAGGTACAGGGGCACCACGGCGTCGATATCCCGCGGGCTGATGCCAAGGCCCAGCAGGCCGTTGTCGGCGCAAAGGCTGTCGGTTTGCAGCGACAGGTAGTTGTCGGGCGTGAACGGCTTGCCCGGCACTAGCCCCAGTAAGCGCGCCTGCATCCGTGAAGCGGCATCCCCCAGCCCCAGAATCCGGGTCGGGCGTCCGACGTTGTCGGCGGTGTAGGCCACCAGCTCGCGCAGCGTGAAGGCGCGGGGTCCGCACAGGTCGTAGTGTTGGCCGAAGGTGGCCGGGTCGTTGAGAGCGCGGGCAAAGGCCGCGGCTACGTCTCCAACGTAGACCGGGGCAAAGCGGGCGTCCGGGCATGCCAGGGGAAAGACCCCGGGCGAGAGCCGCAGCAGGCCGGCGAAGCGGTTGAAGAAGCTGTCGCCGGGGCCGAAGATCACCGATGGTCGGAAGCTCGTCACGGCCGCTATGGCCCCGCCCGCGGTGTGGGCCCGGTTCTCGCCCTCGCCCTTGCTGCGCAGGTACTCGCTCTTACCGTGACTGGCGTCGGCGTTCAGGGCGCTCATGTGCAGCAGCCGCCGGACCCCCGCAAGGCGGCAGGCATCGACCAGTATGTCCACCAGTTCGATGTGCATGCGGCGGAAGCCTCCGGCGCCGCTCGGATTGAGGATACCGACCAGATTGATGGCGGCCTGGCACCCGTCGAGGGCCCGAGCCAGCGCCTGCGAGTCGAAGATATCGGCCGCCAGCGGTTCGCAGCCGGGCAGCAGCTTGAGGTCGCGGTGGCGATGCGGACGGCGGCTGGGGATGCGGCAGGCCACGCCCTGGGCCGCCAGGCGGGCGCTCAGGTGGCGGCCGACAAAACCTGTTCCCCCGAGAATACAAACCTTGCTAATCTGCATGCGTACCGACGCTCCTTAGAGTCACGGGTTCCAGGTTGGCGGAACCTTCTTTTTGCGTTGGATTATATCGGCCCCTGACGCGGGCTACCAGGAGCGGCATGCCGGACATCTTTCTTTGGCAGGAATTCGCGGTCTATCTCGCCCTTGGCGCCCTGGCTGGGGTCATGGCCGGACTGCTCGGGGTGGGCGGCGGACTCGTGATCGTGCCGGTGCTGCTGGGGGTGTTCGCCTGGCTCGGCTTCGCGCCGGAGATCATGGTCCACCTGGCGATCGGTACCTCGCTGGCGACCATTGTGATCACATCGATCTCGTCGATCCGTGCCCATCAGCGCCGCGGTGCCATCCTCTGGCCGCTGTTCTGGCGGCTCACCCCGGGGATTCTGATAGGCGCCTGGCTGGGGGCTTGGGTCGCCGAGAGCCTGCCCGAGCTCTGGCTGCGCCGGGTGTTTGCCGTATTCGCGCTGACGGTGGGCAGCCGCATGTTGCTGGGCGCAAGCGACGAGGCGCGCTGGGCGCTGCCTGGCCGTCTGGGAATGGGGCTGGCCGGTACCCTGATTGGCGCCGTGTCTGCTATCGTCGGCATCGGCGGCGGCAGCATGACCGTGCCCTTTCTGCACGCCTGCCGGGTCGGTATGCGTCAGGCAGTGGCCACTTCGAGCGCCTGCGGCTTGCCGATCGCTGTGTCCGGGGCTCTTGGTTTCGTCTGGGCCGGATGGGGTCATTCCCAGTTGCCGCCGCTCAGCAGCGGCTTCGTTTACTGGCCGGCGTTCGCCGGTATTGTCCTCACCAGCACGCTACTTGCGCCGGTCGGGGCCCGCCTGGCCCACAGCCTGCCGTTGGAAGTGCTGAAACGGGTGTTCGCCCTGCTGCTGCTGGCGGTTGGGTTGAAGCTGTTGTTGGGCTGAGGATTCGCCGAAGCGGGTGTTCTCCGACATCCAATCGCTTGGCTCTTCATCCGGGAAAGTTCTGGCTTCCGGGGGGGCTGCGATTCTGAACTTCGTCCTCGAACCTCCTGGCGCCGATTGACGCGAATCCCGCCATGTGTCCCGCGAAATCGCCGGTGCGCTGAAGCTCCGTGAGGCCGCGGGTCAGTTCCAGCCCCGCGTGTTCTGGTCTTTGACCCGCCGGTAGAGCAATAGCTGGCCGTAGCTGTCGCGCAGCACCAGGCGTCCTTCATGGTTAGCGAATTCATACTCGTTGACCGTGTTGGTTTGCGCGTTCTGCAGCCAAAGGTGGTTGCCCTGCACCCTCAGCTGACCCTGAACGGCGCGGTCGCGATCGGCCTGGATACGGTAGTGGTTTCCGCGGATCACCAGCATCTCCCCACTGCGTCCGAGCCAGACGCCGTTCAGATCTGAGCCCAGGAACGGCAGGCTTTGCGGTGCCTGCATCCATTGTCGGCCGTATTGGCCCAGCTGATCCATGCCGCCCATCGGCGAAGGCATATTGCCGCCGGGCATCTGACCGAACTGGGACCAGGGCGAATTGAAGACGCCGGCCGAGTCCCCCTTGTTTACGCCCATGGCGTCCATCATCAGCTGCATGGATTCAACGAACGGGTGCTGGCCGCCATATTGGCTGTAGTCCTGAAAGCCGTCTGCGGCGAGGGCGGTGGCGTTCAGCCAGGTCAGCAGCAGGGCGGCCGCGGCTCGGTAGGCGTGTCGGGGACGTTGCGTAGGTGCGGGCATTTCGGTTCAGCGATCGATACGAGGGGTACGAAACCTGCGCTCGGTGAGCGCACGGGGACCGGGCAACCACTCGACTACCGAATCGCGAGCCGCTCGTCTTGTGCTGGCCGGGGCGCTGGGCCGACTCCACCCAAAATATAGTAGCATGGTACCGGGATAGGTTAGACTGCGGGAAAAACAATAGCGCCGAAGCAGGGATCGAGGCGGGGAGGGGAAGGTTTCAGCCATGAGTCAATCGGGCACCGTTGAGTTCGGGGCAGTGAGCGGCTGCGAGTTGGTCGAAAAGCTGCTTGCCATGCGTCAGGAGATGCTGGTGAAGTTTTGCACCCTGGCCGGGCTGGAGCCATACAGCCGCCAGGTCCCGATGGTGCGTCATTTGCAGGAGTTCTGCCAGTCCCTGATCGATTACACGGCGTTCGGGCATTTCGAGATGCTGCGAGGTTTTGCTGAAAGGGCTGAAAAGCCGGACGCAGTGCCGCGGGCCGAACGATTGCTGGACCAGGTCTATCCGGGAATCTCGGAAACCACAGCGGCCGCGGTGGCCTTCAACGATCGCTACGATGCCTCGGACCATGCTCTGAACCTGGATCACCTGCCCCGGGACCTGTCGTTGTTGGGTGAGCGCATCGCCGTGCGCATCGAGCTGGAGGATCGGGTGCTCAGGCTGCTGCTGGAGCATTGTCCGCAGTGAACGGGGCCGGATTCGGGGGGTTGTTGCGGCGGTGGGTTCCGGACACCGAGGAGTTTCTGGCCCACCTGCAGCAGCCGGTGATCCCGCCGGTGCGCCTGGACCGCTTTAGTTGCGGCATCGACAACGCCCATATCGACGTTACGCTGAGCCCCCTTTTTGTGGCGCGGGTACGGGCCTTGGTGAGTGGCCGGCTCAGCTACGAGATCTCCAAGTCTCAGGGGCTGCACGCCATCCAGCCCCCGGACCGGAGGGACACCAAGGCCTTTCTCAAGGCCTATCGGGAGATGTGCGAGCTGGCCCTGGACCGGGCCCGCAAGACCTCGCGCCCCGAGTATATCCAGCTGCTACAGTTCGCGGCCTGGAAGTTTCTACTGCTCGAAATCCGCAAACAGATCGACGATATCCGGGGCGAATTGATCGAGCGCCTTGGTCTTGACCCGAAACACTCTTCCGGGCAGGCAATGCAGTTGCACCATCGCCGGGTGGTGCTGGCGCGCGGCCGCGATACCATGCTCAACAATCTGACTCACCAGCTGTTCCGGGAGTTGCGCAAGCTCGAAACCTCGGAGATGCACAAGCTACGTCAGTCGATCATTGGCATGGCCTGGCCACTGCCGCGGGAAGTTCTGTTTAACCCCCTGTTGCTGCTGCCTGGCGTGGAGTCCGATGAGCAGTTGATGGAGGCCTACCCATTGCTGCTCACCGAGCGGGAGGGAACGGACGGCTTCGCCCTTTGCAACCAGATGATTACTACGCAGTTCGCCGCCTATCTGCCGGATTGGGCCAAGACTCCGGAGGGCGGCGGTCGGGAGGGGGCCGGCGCGGCGGCCGGTAACGGCTCCGGCGAGGCACCGGGCTTGGGCGTCACCGATCGGGTCGATCAGGGTGGATTGCCGGGTTATCTGGAGGTGGAGCGCAGGCTCGCCGGTTGTCTGCGCGAAGAGGAGTTTCGCGAGCCGAAATATTGCTGGTTGGACGTCCCGGAGAATCTCGATCGCCTGTTTTTCCAAACCGGTGCCTCCTCGCGCGTCGGGCCGGCGGAATCCGAGCGCCATGCAAGCGCCCCGGCCCATGCCGATACGCCGGAAGAGAAACGCTGGGCCGGGTTTCAGCAACGCCAGGTTCTGGCCCTGCTGCAGAGCTGCCGGCGTGCCGGCCTCTGGCGTCCGATCCTGGCCGCCTACGAAACCCAGCGGGTGCACAAGGCCCTGCTCGGCAAGGTGCCGCCGCGCGACATTTTGCGCTACCTCGGTGGCACGATCACAGCGGCACGTCTGCAGCAGCGTTTGCGAGGCCTGCAACTGGGCGAGGAGGTGCCGACGCTGATCAAGATGCTCAAGATTGAGTTCAAGCGCATCGATCGCCTGCCAAAGCTGGAGCAGCAGGGACGTGTGCAGCGGTATTTGCGGGATTTCGTGCGCATGCGCCGCGACCTCAAGTATGCCTTGGTGGCTCATCGGGCCATGGATCGAATTCGCCTTGTGAGCGGCGACGAGGAGATCCAGCTCTCCAGGGCCAACCGCAGTCTGCAGGAGTTCGGGGCTGCTGCAGAGAGCGCCCCCAAGCGGGAGCGCATCCGCAACCACGTGGTGATCAAAGCGGATCTGCGGGGGTCCACCGAGATCACCGCCAGCCTGGTGGAAAAAAACCTGAACCCGGCGTCTTACTTCAGCCTCAACTTTTTCGGGCCCATCAACGCGCTGATCGAGGAGTTCGGGGCGCGCAAGGTGTTCGTCGAGGGGGACGCCATCATCCTCACCTTCTACGAACGCGAGGACGTATCCTACCGCTGGCTAAGCGTGGCGCACGCCTGCGGCCTGGCGCGCAAGATCCTGGGCGTTATCGAGGCTCAGAATGCTCAGAATCGCCGGCACCAGCTGCCGGAACTCGAGGTGGGGATCGGTATTGCCTTCTCTGACGGGGCCCCTATGTTCCTCTACGATGACGAGCATCAGATCATGATCTCGCCCGCCATCAACCGTGCAGACCGTCTTTCGTCCTGCGCCCCGCAATTGCGCAATAGTCGACTGCACGAGTTGCGCGGGGGCAACGGGGTCGAACTGGTGGCCGCCCTGGAGGGTGGAGCCGATGGCGGCGAGAAGCTGCTGCGCTACAACGTGGGTGGCGTCGAGCTGGAGGCGCCCGCATTCTTCAAGCTCAAATTGGAGCTGGCCCTCAAGCAAATGCAGCTGTCAAGCGGCGATGGCCAGGAGCCGCAACATCTCCACGTCGGGCGCTACCCTGACCGCAATGGCAATATGCACCTGCTGGCCATTCGCGAGGCACCGATCCGGATCTGGATCGGCAACGACTTCAGCACCGTGGAGCAACGGGGTCGGCGCTTCTTTGAGGTGGTTACTGACCGCGCTATCCTGGCCCAGCTGCGCGAGCGTTTCAACGAGATGGCGCGGCAGTGAGGCCGGCGTGTGTCGGCCTTGATCAAGGTTTTAGGCTTCAGCGGACTGAGGACTGAGGACTTGGCGGGCCACCCTGCGCGGAGGGTGTTTGCGCGGGAATGTCGGTCTCGGCAATCGTCCAGTTACGGTTTCACTCTCCGCGCCGAGTCGGCGCGGGTGTGTTCCTGCTGCATCCGGCTCAGCCTCGAGAGCCCTTGGCGGCTGCCTCGCTGGCCGCCAGGTTGGCGGGGGTGCCGATCGGCCGCAGGCGTTCGCTAATGCGGGTCGGCTCGCTGTGCAGCCGGTGTTCGTAGATTACGGTATACGTCATCACACGGCGCACGTAGGTGCGGGTCTCGGAGAAGGGGATCATCTCGATCCAAAGGTCGGCCGGCAGCTCGGACTCCGGCAGCCAGCCTTTGACGCGGTTGGGACCGGCGTTATAGGCGGCGGTGGCCAGCACGGGGTGTCGGTACAGGTCCTGGTAGACCCGGCTCAAATAGGCGGCGCCCAGGCGGATGTTGTTGTCCGGTTCGACCAGGTGGCGGCGCTGCCAGGCCGGCCGCGGTTGCATGCGCCGGGCCTGGTCCTTGGCGGTGGCCGGCATCAACTGCATCAGGCCGAGGGCGCCGGCGTGGGAGCGGGCGTCGGGCATGAAGGCGCTCTCCTGGCGCACTACGGCGAACACCCAAGCACTCTCGACCGCTGCGTCCCCGGCCTGGGCTTCGATCTGCCTGCGGTGGGTGAGGGGGAATCTCAGTTCCAGGTCGTCCCAGTAATCAGTCTTGGCGAGGGTAAAGATGGCCCGATCGTGCCAACCCCAGCGGTCCGCCAGTTTGGCTGCCAACTGCAGGTCTCGCCGGTCCAAGGTGCGGGTCAGAAAATGCCACTCGCGGCGGGCGTCGGTCATGCGACCCAATCGGTAAAGCTCGTGAGCCCGTTGGATGCCCGGCTGGCGGCGCATCTCGGCCAACTCGGCGGCGCTTGCCGGCACCTCGGCGTGGTAAAGATTGTAAGGGGCGCCGATGCGGTCAGCGGCCAGGAAGCCATAGTAGCTCCGTTCCTCGGCCAAGGCACGGTATAGCGCCTCGGCTTCCGGCTGGCGCCCCAACTCGGCCAGGCTGCGGGCCTTCCAATAACGCCAGCGCTCAGCGCCTCGTTGCTCGGGCGGCAGGGCGTCGATCCAGCCGATGGCGCGCTGCCAGTCGCCGCTTCGCAACGCGGTAAGAATGCGCTTTTCCTGCAGCCGCTCGTCGTCCGCCGCGGGCTCGGACGCCTCTAGCCAGCGCAGGGCCTGTGGATGTTCCGCTCGGGCCAGGCCTAGGGCCAGGCTGCGTTCGGCGGCCCGGCTTTGGGCCGGGTCGAAGGCGTGCTTGCGTTCCAACTGGGCCCACATTTCCACCGCCTTTGCGGGGTCCTTTCGGACCTGGCGCCGCAGTGCGTGCAACAGGATCGCGCCTCGCTTGGGGTGTGCCTGGGCCAGGGCCGGGTCGCGAAGCACCGACTGCGGATCCCGGTGGGCGCGCAACCAGCGCTCCACCCAGGGCTGTTCCGCGCTTGGGAGGTAGCGTTTCAAATAGCGCGCCAGGCGGATCTGGTTGCGGTCCATGGCCAGGGCGATGCGACCCCAGGTGAGGTCCGGGGTCAGGCGGCCGGCCTGGCGCCAGGCGTTGAAGACCGGATCGCAAGCCTCGGGTTGGGACTTGCCATGCAGCCAAATAGGGGGCACTTCGGCAAACGCCTCTGTCCGACGGCCGGTCTCGATCAGGGCCTGCAGGCGCTGACAGTTGCGCTTGGTCTGGGTGGTCGGCCGGTAATAGTCCAAGAACTCCGACCAACGGTGCTGCTTGGCCAGGAGGTTGAGCCAGGCGCCGCGCAGCCGGCCGGCGAGCGGCGTGTCGTCGTACTCGACTAGAAAGCGGTCTACCTCCCCGCGCTTGGTCCAGCTCAGGTGTTTGCGTAGCGCTTCATACTCGAGATAGGGATACAGCGGATAGTCCCGCAGCTGGGCCTTGAGACGGCGGTATTCTTGGGTTTTGCCCCGCTGCAGGGCCTGTTCGGCAGCCACGAATTCGCTGCGTTGCGCGACCCAAACGTTTTCGTCCAGAGTCTTGGCGCCAAGATTCGCCGCCACAAGCAATAGCGGCAAGAACCAGGCATTGAGCTGCCAGCGGGGGGCGGGGGGCATCCTTATCTCCTGAAGCGGCCGATTATTATTGGAGTTGATTAAAGTGAAAGCTTAAGTGTTGGCTGGCGCCTGTGCAAGCGCCGATGGAGCGTTTCGTCGATTCGATCACGCGGCGTGCTGGGCCAGCAGTTCGATCCAATGTATTACCGGTGGCCCATGATCCTCGCGCAGGTGGCTGAGGCAGCCGATATTGGCGGTGGCGATGGCCTGCGGTTGGCCGGAAGTCAGGGCCCGGCGCTTGTTGGCGCGCAGGCGCTCCGACAGCTCCGGCTGGAGCAGCGAGTAGGTGCCGGCCGAGCCGCAACAAAGATGGGCGTCCGGCACTGGCGCCAACTCGAATCCCAGGCGGCCCAGCAGCGCCTCGACCCGGCCTCCCAGGCCGAGACCGTGTTGCAGCGTACAGGGGCTGTGGAAGGCGATCCGGGTGCCCCGTCCGAGGTTCCGAAGCGGGCCCAGATCCTCCTTTTCCAATACCTCGGAAATGTCCAGGCAAAGCTTCGCCACCCGCTCGGCCTTGGCCGCGTAACCCGGGTCGGCGCTGAGGATTTCCCGGTATGCTTTGAGCATTCCCGCGCAGGCGCTGGCGGTCACCACGATGGCCTCCGCGCCCTGTTCGAGAGCTGGCCACCAGGCGTCGATATTGCGCCGGGCATAGGTGCGGGCGGTTTCGGGCTCGCCCAGGTGCTGGGGCAGCAGGCCGCAACAGCCGGCCTCCGGCGCGCGCAGGGGTTGGATGCCCAGTTGGTCTAGCACCCTAGCGGCTGCGGCATTGATGCTCGGCGCCAGGGCCGGCTGGGCGCAGCCTTCGAACAGCAGCATGCGCCGGGCTTGGCTGCGCTGGGGCCAGGGTGCCGCCTGGCTCGACTTCGGCAGCGGCCGGGCCAGGTGAGCCGGCAGCAGGCCGCGCACTAGGCTCCCCGCGCGCACGAACAGGCCGAAGCGACCACGGTGCGGAAGCACCCCGAGCAGGGCCTTGCGCAGGAGGCGCTGAGACAGACCGCGCGGCACCTGGCGGTCGACCTGTTCGCGGCCGATCTCCAGCAGGCGGGCGTATTCCACCCCGGAAGGACAGGTGGTCTCGCAGGAGCGGCAGGTCAGGCAGCGGTCCAGGTGCTGCTGGATACGGGGCGTGGCCGGCTCCCCCTCCAGAACCTGCTTGATCTGGTAGATGCGCCCGCGGGGGCCGTCCAGCTCGTCGCCCAGCAGCTGATAGGTAGGGCAGGTGGCGGTGCAGAATCCGCAGTGGACGCAGGCACGCAGGATGCGGTCGGCCTCTTGGCCCTCGGCGGTGTCGCGTATAAACTCGGCGAGCTGGGTTTGCATGGGCGGCGTCGGGTTCTGGCTAGCCTCGGATTCGTTATTCTGCTCAGGTTTGGCACTCAAGCCAAGCGCTCTCGGCAATAACCACGGGCAAAACCCGGGCGTCGCCGCGAGCAATCGCGGATAATGTCTGGATGGATTGGGTTCACTGGCTGCGCCGCAAGGGCCTGCTCTCCTCCGCCAAGGGCCTGGAATGGTACCCGCCGTTCCTGTGCATGGGGGTACGGGTGCTGGCGCTGAGCGACGATTGGCGTCAAGTCCGCCTGCTGTTGCCGCTGAATTGGCGTACCCGCAACCCGGGGGGCAGCATGTTCGGGGGCTGTATGGCGTCGCTGGCGGACCCCATCGCGGCCCTGGCCTGTTCCCGGGTGTTTCCCGGCTACGCGGTATGGACCCGGGCCATGAGCCTGGATTTTCGGCGCGAGGGGCGCGGCGACCTGGAACTGCGTTTCGATTTTGATCCGGCGCTGGAACAACGGGTTCGGGATGAGTTGGTCCAGCGCGATCGTGCCACTCCGAGCTTCGAATACGCCTATTTTTCCAGCGACGGCGAGCCCTGCGCCCTGGTGCACAATACCGTGGCTATCCGTACCCATCACCGCCACCAAAGCGGCGGCGCCCTGGGCCGGGGCAAGCTGCCGGAGTCGCCGCCGGCAACCCCTGGACGCGCCGGCGTGCAACCGATCGAGAAAGAGGATGAATCAGCATGAGTAAGCAAGACGACAACCTGCAGATGGACCTGACCAGCGGCATCTCCGCCTTCGAGGCCAAGCACTTTTCGCAGGCCAGCCATCTGCTGTCGCCCCTGGCCGAGGCGGGGCACCCGGACGCCCAGTACCGGATGGCGATCATGGCCCAGAACGGCCTCGGCATGGCCCCCAACGAGCTGTTGGCTTATAAGTTCATGCGCAGCGCCGCCGAGAACGGCTTTGCCCTGGCTCAACACGGGCTGGGTTTCATGTATCTGGAGGGAGAATGCGTGGAGAAGAACGAGGCCAAGGCGGTGGAGTGGTTCCGCAAGGCGGCAGAGCAGGGTCTGGTGGGGTCCCAAACCACCCTGGCCATGCTCTACGAAGAGGGCAAGGGGGTGGAGAAGGACCTGGAGGAGGCCCAACGTTGGTACAAGATGGCGGGGTTCGATAGCTGAGCCCTGAAGGCTCGCCCTGGGTCGGTTTCGGTGTCCTGAGTCTCGCGTCTTGCTTCCGAGAAACCGCCGATAAACCCGATGTCGGTTTATTGATACCGACGTTGTGGAGGATCTTCTACAATGCCGATTTAGGTTTGAAATCGAGCGAGTGAAAACAATGAGAATAAAAGCATTCCTGCTCTGCGCAGCGACGTTCCCGGTTTTGGCCGCTTGGGGAGGCGCCGCCATGGCCGTCGAGACCTACACCGGCATTCATCCCTACATGAAATCGGGGCTGTATCTAACGGGCGGCGCGTTCTTCAGCAATTCCGACAACACGGTGCGGTTGACTTCGGCCGACGGTTCAGGCACCGAACTCGATCCTGGCGACCTGGGTTTTGAAGAGAGCAAGACCAAGCCCTTCGGCTCTCTGCGTTGGCGCTTCACCGATCGCTGGCGCTTCGAAGGGAATTATTTTTCCATCGACGACAGCGGTGGGTTCCAGGCCAACGAGCAAATCGACTGGGGAGACCTGGAGTTCGAGGTCGGGGCTAGAATCAAGGCGAAAACCGAAACCAGTATCACCCGGCTCGCCCTCGGCTATTCGTTTATCAAGAGCGACCGGGTCGAACTGGGTGCCGGTGTCGGCGTCCATTACCTCGACTGGGAGGTCAAGCTATCGGGGAACGCCACTGTCGATGGCGAGCCGGTGCTTTCGGCCAGCCAAAAGGGCTCGGTGAACGGATGGGCGCCAAACCTGGCCTTGTTCGGCGGCTTCGCGTTCAACGAGCGCTGGATGTTGCAGGGGCGCGTCGATTGGATTTCAGCCAATATTGGCGACATCGACGGCCGACTTTGGCGGTTCGGTGGATCGTTCGATTTACCAACCTTTCAAGCACGTTGGATTCGGGGCCGGTTACGATTACCTGGATACCGACCTGGAAGAAAAGAGCGACGGCGACAAGACCAAAATCGATGGCGACCTCTATGGTCCGACCCTGTTCGTGGCCATGAGCTTTTTCTGAGTTCTCGGTTTCGGCAGCTCGCGGGGCGGCAGGCGTAGGCCTTGGGCCCGATCCCGTAGAGGCCTGGGGACCGACCCGGAAGTGTTATAGAAGCGCCCGTTGCAGGCTGCGCTTCGAGGCGTTGGCAATGTCGCCGAGCCGACGCACGTAAGGCTCCCATGGATTGCTTTCCTAGGTAATCGTGCGCCCGCTTTACCGCTGGCGCCCGCGCGCAGTCACTGGACTTCTCCGCAGCCGGGTCCGCCGGCTCCAGCGTCTCCCGCATGCCCTACTGGATTTCAGCCCAGGCTGCGCCGCTTGCTTACCGCCTCGGCCAAGTGCCGCAAAAGCTCGGTGCTGTCGTCCCAGCCGATGCAGGCGTCGGTGACGCTCTGGCCGTAGGTCAGTTCCTCGCCATCCACCAGGTCTTGCCGGCCCGGGAGTATGAAACTCTCTACCATTGCGCCGATGATGCGCCGCTCGCCGCGGACGATCTGGCTGCCGACGTCACGGCAGACGTCGAGTTGTTTCTGGTGCTTTTTGCGGCTGTTGGCATGGCTGAAGTCGATCATCATGCGCACCGGCAGGCCGGCCTGCTCCAGTTCCTCGGCGGCGATGTTGACGCTCTCGGTATCGTAGTTGGGTCGCTTGCCGCCGCGCAGGATCACATGGGTGTCCGGGTTGCCGGTAGTGTGGAAGATCGCCGAGTGTCCGGCCTTGGTCAGGGACAGGAAGTGGTGGGGTTGGGCGGCGGCGCGGATGGCGTCGGTCGCCACCTGCAGGGAGCCGTCGGTGCTGTTCTTGAACCCGACCGGGCAGGACAGCCCCGAAGCCAGCTCCCGGTGCACCTGGCTTTCGGTGGTGCGGGCGCCGATGGCACCCCAGCTGATTAGATCTGCCACGTACTGGGGGCTGATCAGGTCCAGGTATTCGGTGCCCGCCGGAACTCCGAGATCGTTGATGTCGAGCAGCAATTGGCGGGCCAGGCGCAGGCCTTTGTTGATCTTGAAGCTGCCGTCCAGGTTGGGGTCGTTGATCAGCCCCTTCCAGCCAACGGTGGTGCGCGGCTTTTCGAAATACACCCGCATTACAATCAGCAGGTCCTCCGCCAGTTCCTCACGCAGCAGCTTCAGTCGCCCGGCATAGTCGCGGGCGGCGTCCGGGTCGTGCACCGAGCAGGGGCCCACCACCACTAGGAGACGGTCGTCCGTGCCCTCCAGGATGTTGTGAATGTCGCGCCGCGTCTCGAACACGGTGCGGGTCGCTTCCTCGGTAATTGGGAAGGCCTCGTGCACCTCGCTGGGCGGGGCTACCTTCTTGATGTTCTTAATGCGGAGATCGTCGGTGTAGTATTTCATCGTCGCAATGGCTGACCATTGTTGGCTCGGGACAGGGGTGAGGAAAGGCGGCCCGAAGCGGGAACGCAACCGGACGCTATATTATACATTTGTAATATGGCATCAATACAAGCTTTTTATAGGGACCGCCGCGCTAGCCGCTTGCTCGGTATGGGATATCGGCGCCTGCCAGTGGGAAAAATTCCGAACCGGCGCGCCCCTTTGGCAGCCGTTTTTCGCTAGAATCCCTGCATTGCCTGGCGGTGTCGGGCCGACCAGCTGCTGGAGATTGGGAGAGAACATGAGACTTTTGCGGGTTTGGATCGGAGTACTGTTGCTGGGGCTGGTCCTGCAGGCAGGGGCGGAGACGGTGTATCGCTCGGTGAATGCGGACGGGCAGGTCATCTTTTCCGACACGCCGCCGCCGGACGCGGAGTCCTCAGAGACGGTGAATCTGTTAGCGCCGGTTTCCGAGGAGCGCCGCAAGGCGGCTGAGGCACGTCAGCGGAAGCTGATCGATCTGGTCACCCACGACGAAGAGGAACAGGGCGAGGAGGCCCCTCGCGAGAGCGCTCTGGATGAGGCCACGCAGGCAGTTGAAGACGCCCGAACGCGGGTGGATGAGGCCAAGGCAATCCGTCCCAGCGATTGGTGGAACGGGCCCGGCAGTGGCCAACTCAAGCCTGAGTACCAGGAGCGTGTGCGCCAGGCGGAGCAGGAACTCGAGACCGCCGAACGTGACCTGCGCTTGGTCCACAGCGGCCAGAAATAGTTTCGGAATGCGGCACCGGGGCCTGACTTCGGTTGCCTAGGCGCCCGGTTCCCCCTGACCCCCGATCATGCAAGCCGCCAAGGACATCTTTTCCTACCGCCCCTATTGGGCCGAGCGCTTTGGCACCGCGCCGTTCCTGCCGATGTCTCGGGAGGAGATGGAGCAGTTGGGCTGGGATAGCTGCGACATCATTATCGTCACCGGCGACGCCTATGTGGATCACCCCAGCTTCGGCATGGCCCTGATGGGCCGGCTGCTGGAGGCACAGGGGTTTCGGGTCGGCATCATTGCCCAGCCGGATTGGACCGAAAAGCGCGACTTCCAGCGTCTGGGCCGGCCCAACCTGTTCTTCGGCGTCACCGCCGGCAACATGGACTCCATGGTCAACCGCTACACCGCGGACCGGCGCATCCGCAGCAACGATGCCTACACCCCGGAAGGGGAGCCCGGCCGGCGCCCGGACCGCTCGGTGCTGGTGTATGCCCAGCGCTGTCGCGAGGCCTACCGGGAGGTGCCCCTTGTTATCGGCGGCATCGAGGCCAGCCTGCGCCGCATCGCCCACTATGACTATTGGTCCGACAAGGTGCGTCGTTCGGTGCTGGCGGATGCCAAGGCCGATCTGCTGATCTACGGTAATGCCGAGCGCGCTCTGGTGGAAGTAGCCCATCGCCTGGCCCGCGGCGAACCGATCGCGGCGATCCGGGACGTGCGCGGCACCGGCTTTATGCGTCGGAACATCCCCGGGGGCTGGAGCGAAATCGATTCGACCAGCGTCGACCGCCCCGGGGAACTGATCCGCCACCCCGATCCCTACGCCGCCGAGCCGGCCTGCCCGACCGGGCCCAAAGCCCCTGACGGCGCCCGGGTCGTGACCCTGCACCGTCGGCCCAAAGACCTGGACCGAGCCAGGACCCTGATCCGGCTGCCTGCCTACGAACAGGTGAAGGACGACCCGGTGCTCTATGCCCACAGCTCCCGGGTGTTCCACCTGGAGACCAATCCGGGCAACGCCCGAGCCCTGGTCCAGGCCCACGGCGATCGCTTGGTATGGCTGAATCCGCCGCCGATACCGCTCACCAGCGCCGAGTTGGATCGCATCTACGAGCTGCCCTATGCGCGGGTGCCGCACCCGGCCTATGGCCAGACCCGCAACCCGGCCTGGGAGATGATCCGGTTCTCGGTCAATATCATGCGCGGCTGCTTCGGCGGCTGTACCTTCTGCTCGATTACCGAGCACGAGGGGCGAATTATCCAGAGCCGCAGCGAGGATTCCGTTATCCGCGAGGTCGAGAGCATCCGCGACAGCACCCCCGGCTTCACCGGCGTGATCTCGGACCTCGGTGGGCCCACCGCCAATATGTACCGGCTGCGTTGCAAGAGCGAACAGATCGAGTCCGCCTGCCGCCGCCTGTCCTGCGTCTATCCGGACATCTGCAAGAATCTGGGCACCGACCACGGCCCGCTGGTGCGGCTGTACCGCCGCACCCGGGCGCTGCCCGGCATCCGCAAGGTGCTGATCGCCTCCGGCTTGCGCTACGACCTGGCGGTGCGGTCCCCGGAATACGTGCGCGAGCTGGTTACCCACCACGTGGGCGGCTACCTCAAGATCGCCCCGGAGCACACCGAAGCCGGCCCCCTGAGCAAGATGATGAAGCCGGGCATGGACGCCTACGACCGCTTCCGCGCGATGTTCGAGCGCTTCTCCCGAGAGGCCGGCAAGGAGCAGTACCTGATCCCGTATTTTATCGCCGCCCATCCCGGCACGCGGGACGAGGACATGCTCGAGTTGGCGCTCTGGCTCAAGCGCAACAAATTCCGTCTGGACCAGGTCCAGGCCTTCCTGCCCACCCCCCTGGCCATCGCCACCGGCATGTACCACAGCGGCAAGAATCCGCTCGCCCGGGTTCGCCGCGATAGCGACGAGGTTCCTGTTCCCAGGGGCAAGCGCCAGCGCCAACTGCACAAGGCCTTTCTGCGCTACCACGACCCGGAGAACTGGCCCCTGCTGCGCGATGCCCTCAAACGCATGGGTCGGGCCGACCTGATCGGCAACGGCAAGCGCCACTTGGTGCCGGCCTGGCAGCCGGCGGGCACCGGCAGGCGGCCCGAGGGAGCCCGCTCGCCGGGCTCGGATCGCCCCGGCGGTACCTCAGCCGCCAGGCCGACACGGCGGCTTGCCAAACCGGGGCATGGCCCACGCAAGGGCCCGGCCCGTGCAAAACGCGCCCCGCGCCGGCGCTGAACTAGCCGCGCATCCGGGTTCTAGGTCTGGAAAACGGCGGGTTCCGGCTGGACGCCAGCTTCTGGAACGCTGAGCCGTTTCCGCCCGACTTTCGGCACTGCGGCGGCTTGGCGCGATTGTGAGGAGACTTTATGGTGTTCTGCGGGGAGACGTGCAGCCTAGGTATTCCTCCCGCTGACGCCCGAACCCGAAGGGCGGGGCGAAACAAGCGCCGAGGTCCGAGGCCGGGGATCGCTCAGGGCTCCTCTTCCGCGGGTTGGCGCAAGGCCCGGTCGATCGCTTGGTGCAACCGCTCCGGCACGGGCTGGCTGTGCAGTTGGCAATGAAACTCGCCGTCCCGATAAAGAAACATCGACGGCAGGTGGAATACGCTCAGGGCTCTTGCCAAGGCGAGGTCGCGCTCGGCGTCGACTTCGAACAGCCGAATGCGGCCGTGGGCCGCCTGGTACTCGGTGAGCGCTTGGCGCAATTGGCGGCAGGCGCCGCAGTGGGGGCCGGTGAAGAACACCAGGGCGGGTCCGCGGGTAGCCTCCAGCCGATGGTGATAGTCGAACTGATCGAGTTGCTCGATGCCTTTTTCGCGCGGGCTCATCGTCGCTCCCGGAGCCGGGCCCTGTGGTATCCTTCAGACATTTCAGGCAGCCATCCTCGTGGCCCTGCAGCCGGCGCAATCGCGCTCAAACCCTGGGCCGGCGCAGCCGGAGGCGCTCGGGCCGATCGGGTTGAGAGATGAACGGGAAAAAGCGCGGCATCCGTTTGAAATTAGTCGACGAGGAGCAAGAGGGCTACCAGGCGCTTTTCGATTTCTTCGCCGAAGGGCCCAAACCGGAGCCCGCTCCCACGGGGGCGCCCGAATCCCAGCCAGAGCTGGTCAGCGCGGTGCGCCAGGACCTCTGTGCCCAGCGACAACTGCGTCGAAAGCTGGCGCGTCTGCTGCGCTTGGAATTGGAGCAAACCCTGCGTTTGCTGGAGCAGGCGCTGCCCGAAGATAAGGGCAGCTAGCCGGCCTTGGCGCCGGACGATTGGGCCTCGCCCGTTGCGCTGCCGAAGCGCTTTTCTAGAAAGGCGATGATCTCGGCCGATTCGTACAGCCAGGTGCTGTCCTCTCCCTCGTCGATGCGCAGGCAGGGCACCTGCAAGGCACCTCCCTCCTCGGTCAGCGATTGGCGGTGTTCTGGATCGTTCTGGGCATCGCGCACCTCGAGATTGAGGTTCAGACGGTGCATCGCGCGCCGGGTGCGCACGCAAAAGGGGCAGGCATAGAACTGGTAGAGCGACATGCTGTGGGTGGCTTGGTCGACCGCCTGCTGCTCTTCGGCGGAGCGGGTCATGGGCTTGGGGCGGGTAGCCAAGTCGATGAATACGATCAGACGGCCAAGTCCCTCGCGTAAGGCTTTCAAGATCATTGAATGTGCTTCCTGATTGGATAAATGGCCACGATTCTAGCAGAATATTGGCCCTGCAATTCAGGGTTTGCCAGAGGGTCATTCAGGAACGCCGCGGCTTGACGCTCGCGGCTCAAATCCGGAACCTTACGGCAGTCCGCAGTTTCGAGGAACCCCGTCGATGCAAGCCGCCATTAACCGCGTAGTTACCCTGGAGTTCGACCTGTTCGACGCCGAGAGCAACGAGTTGATCGAGTCCACCAAGGGCTTCGATCCAATGCAGGCCCTGCTCGGGCACGGTGACCTTTCTCCCGGCATGGAGCAGGCCCTGCTCGGAAAATCGAGAGGCGACCGCTTCGAGGCGACCATCCCGCCGGAGCAGGGTTACGGCACTGGAGAGAGCCTGCGCACCCAAACCGTCAGCCGCGATCTGTTCGAAGGCATGGAGCCCAAGGTGGGTACCCAGTTCCAGGCCCAGACCGAGCGCGGCATCGAGATCGTCACCGTTACCGCGGTCGACGGCGATCAGATCACCATCGACGCCAACCATCCCCTGGCCGGCCACTCGTTGCGGTTCAGCGGCTCGATTCTTGAGGTGCGGGAGGCGAGCGAGGAGGAGATTCGGCATGGGCATGTGCACCTGTGCGGGCATGGACACTGAGCGTGATTTTCACCCTCTTGAGGACTGAAGGCCCAGGGGTAGGCACATCCCCTGAAACCGATCGATACCTCTCTGCAAACGCCGTTGCAATAACCGTTCAGCATCCGCTTCGGCCAGGGGCCGGGGTCAACCATCTGGAGCATCTTAAATGAGTGAAAAAATCACCGATTCCGGCCTCAAATACGAAGACGTCAAGGTCGGCGACGGCGCTTTCGCTGCCGCCGGGCAGACCGTTTCTGTTCACTACACCGGCTGGCTGCTGGATGGCACCAAGTTCGATTCCAGCCGGGACCGCAATGACCCCTTCCGTTTCCCCCTCGGCGGTGGCCGCGTGATCCGAGGTTGGGACGAAGGGGTACAGGGTATGCAGGTGGGGGGTACCCGCAAGCTGACGCTGCCGCCGCACCTGGGCTACGGGGCGGCCGGAGCCGGCGGGGTGATCCCGCCCAATGCCACCCTGGTTTTCGAAGTCGAGTTGCTGGATATCCTCTGAGTGGAGGTCTTGCACGAGCAGGTCGCCGCTCAGGTGGCGCTCGCCCTGGCGGAGGACCTGGGCGACGGCGACCTTACGGCGGGCCTGATCCCGGCCGAGCAGCGGCTGTCGGTGCAGCTTATCTGCCGCCAGCCGGCGGTGATCTGCGGTCGCCCATGGTTCGACCAGGTGTTTCGGCAGCTTGCCCCGGAGATCGTCATCGATTGGGAGGTGACGGAAGGTCAGGGGGTGAGCGCGGATCATCAGCTATGCACCCTGCAAGGCCCCGCCCGTGCTCTGCTTACCGGCGAGCGCACGGCAATGAACTATCTGCAGACGCTGTCCGGCACCGCCAGCTTGGCCCGGCGTTACGCCGATGCGGTGCTCGGGACCGGCGTGCGCATCCTCGACACCCGCAAGACCATCCCCGGCCTGCGGCTGCAGCAGAAATACGCAGTTCGCTGCGGTGGCGGCCACAACCACCGAATCGGCCTGTACGACGCCGTCCTGATCAAGGAGAACCATATCGCCGCTGCGGGTTCGGTGGCGCTCGCTCTGGCAGCGGCTCGGGAACTCGCGGCCCCCGGTGTAGACATCGAAATCGAGGTGGAAACCCTGACCCAGATGGAACAGGCCCTCGATGTCGGTGCCCGGCACCTGTTGCTGGACAACTTCTCGCTCGAAGAATTGCGACGGGCCGTGATCTTAAACGCAGGCCGAGCTCGGCTCGAGGCCTCCGGTGGAGTCGATTTGCAAACCGTACGCGGGATCGCCGAGACCGGAGTGGACGATATCTCGGTAGGCGCTCTGACAAAAGACCTTCAAGCCATCGACTTGTCGATGCGCTTCGTCTAGCGCGGTGGGATCGGCACAGAGACGCTCTTCCTGGCTGCGCGTCTGCCCGTTCGGCGGTAATCTCGGAACTCTGATAATCCCAAGCATGGCCGCCGCCAGGGGATCGGACCGATATTGAAATCGATCCGCCCGCTGCCGAGTCTTCTGCGTGCGACGATGACCGGACTCTCGGTGTTGGAGCTCCGGGGCCCCGCGAATGGCAAGGCTGCCAATTCAACAAACACCGCCGGCCAGGTTGTTGAGTGGGGACCGAGAGATCGCACGCATGCGGGCACGGCGGGATAGTGTAATACAGCCAGCGTTCCGGGTTGACCGCGAGAAGTCCGTCGCGGGTCTGGTCGATAGATTTGCCGCATTGCGCATACAATCCCTGGTCGACCCGACGAGCCTGTGCAATCGGCGGCGGGGCACCTTAGGGGAAGTCGAATCGCCGAGCACATACCCCGCACTCCAGCGTTGCTGCGACCGAAGCCAGCAGTATGCTGTTAGCGGACGATCGAAAGGTTCAGCACGAGGAATCATCCGGCACCAGCCTCAGCCGCAAATCCCGCAGTTCACCGCACCCATCCCCGACGCCGTACCAGCGCCTTCTCGAGCTCGACTAGCAGCAAAACGGACGCCGCAACGAGGACGATGCGCACCCAGATCGTGGGTTCGATAGGCGCCGTACCGAACAGCGCCTGCAGTGGTCCGAAGTAGGTGAATGCGAGCTGGAACAGAATCAGGATACCAACGGCGAAAAGGACGTAGCGGTTCCCCAGCAGTCCAGTGCGGTTCAGCACCGGCGCGGTGATGTAGCGGGAGTTGAAGAGGTAGAAGATCTCGAACATGACCAGCGTGTTCACCGCAACGGTCCGTGCGTGCTCGATGCTCACGCCTCGCTCCATCTCCCACAGGAACAGGCCGAAGGTGCCGCCGGTCAGGATCAGCGCGACAAAGGCGATGCGCCACAGGAACAAGCCGGTGAGCACGGGCTCCCGCGGATCGCGCGGCGGGCGGCGCATCACACCGGGTTCTGGCGGCTCGAAGGCCAGCGCCAGCGCCAGGGTGACCGCTGTGATCATGTTGACCCACAGGATCTGCACGGGGGTCAGCGGAAACTGGTGGAAGCCGAAGAGGATGGCGCCGAGGACGATGAGGGCCTCGCCGCCGTTCGTGGGCAGGATGAACAGGATTGCCTTCTTGAGATTGTCGTAGACGGTTCGCCCCTCCTCCACTGCATTGACGATGGAAGCGAAGTTGTCATCGGTCAGCACCATCTCCGAGGCATCCTTTGCCGCCTCCGTTCCTTTCAGTCCCATGGCAATCCCCACGTCGGCACGCTTCAGCGCGGGCGCATCATTGACTCCGTCGCCGGTCATGGCGACGACCATCCCCTCCTCCTGCAGCAGCTGAACGAGCCGAAGCTTGTGCTCGGGCGCGACCCGCGCATAGACGTTGACCTCCGCCACCCGCCGCCGCAGCGCCTCGTCGTCCATGGCGTCGAGCTCGTGTCCGGTGAGGACGGAACCGGGGTTCGCCAAACCCACCTGCCGGGCGATGGCACCCGCCGTTGCCGCATGATCGCCGGTGATCATCTTCACCCGGATGCCCGCATCCGAGCACTCGCGCACCGCCTTGATGGCCTCCTCACGGGGTGGGTCCATTAGGCCAAACAACGCGAGCAGCGCCAAATCGTCGTCCACGTCCGCGAAATCAAGCTCCGTCCTGTGGCTGCGCCCGGGCTTGGCCGCTACCGCGAGCACCCGCTGCCCGCTGTCCGCCAGTGCCTCGATGCGGTTATGCCAGCGTTGTCGGTCTAGGGGCTCTAACCCGGCAGCGGTGCGCTGCTGAGCACACATGTCCAGCACGGACTCGGGCGCCCCCTTCACGAAGATGAAGGACTCGCCGGTATGGCTGTGATGCAGCGTGGCCATGAACTTATGCTCGGACTCGAAGGGGATGAGGTCGGTGCGGGGGTATTCCTTGCCGATGGTCTCCGGGTCCAAGCCCGCTTTGACGCCGGCGATCAGCAGGGCACCTTCCATAGGATCCCCGTGAACGCGCCAATCGCCCTCGCTGTGCTCCAGGGCGGTGTCGTTGCACAGCAGCACTGCGCGAAGCGCCTGCAGCAGCACCGGGTCATCCTGCGGCGAATAGGCCTGACCGTCGAGCACAAAGCCGCCGTGAGGATCATAGCCGGTGCCCGTGAGCGCCAGCCGGCGCTCGGTGGTGGCGATGGTGCTCACCGTCATTTCGTTGCGGGTCAGGGTGCCGGTCTTGTCGGAGCAGATGACCCCTACGGTGCCCAGGGTCTCGACCGCCGGCAGGCGCCGGATGATGGCGCTCCGCCCGGCCATGCGCTGCACGCCGATGGCGAGCGTAATGGTCATGATGGCGGGCAGTCCCTCGGGGATGGCGGCGACCGCCAGCCCCACGGAAGCGAGAAACATCTCGGCGGCGGTATAGTTCCTGATGAGCACGCCGAAGGCGAAGCTGCCCGCAGCCACCAGCAGGATGGCAGCCGTCAGCCAGCGGCCGAACTGAGCCATCTGGCGCAGCAGCGGGGTCGTCAGTTGCTGCACGCCGGCCACCAGGGCGCTGATGCGGCCGATCTCGGTGTGCGCGCCGGTAACCACTACGACGCCCGTACCTTGACCGTGGGTCACAAGCGTTCCCGAATAGGCCATACAACGGCGATCCGCGAGAACGGTTTCGCGAGGCAAGGGGTCGATGACCTTCTCCACCGGCAACGACTCGCCCGTCAGGGCCGCCTCCTCGACCTGCAAGCTCTTGGTCCGCAACAGGCGCAGGTCGGCCGGTATCTTGTCACCGCACTGCAGCGACACCACGTCGCCCGGAACCAACTCCTGCGCATTGACGGTGACCAGGTGGCCGCTTCGCCAGACCATCGCGTGTAACGAGAGCATCTGGCGAATGGCCTGAAGGGCGTCTTCCGCCTTGCCCTCCTGCACGAACCCGATGAACGAGTTGATGAGCACCACACCGAGGATGACGCCGGCGTCCACCCAGTGGTGCAGCAACGCCGTCACCGCCCCGGCGGCGACGAGCACATAAATGAGCACGTTATGGAATTGGGATAGGAAACGCACCAGGGCACTGCGCGGCTTCGCCTCGGGCAAGCTGTTGGGTCCATGGCGGGCGAGACGGCGTCGGGCCTCGCCGTCAGCGAGTCCATCCCGGATGCTTTCTAGCCTCTCCAGCGTCTCCCCGACACCCAGGGTGTGCCAATGCTCGGTTTCGGCGGATGAAGTGGTCCGGGTCTGAGTGGCCTGAAACGCCTGATGGCGCCGCCAGCCGACCCAGGCGCCCACGAGCCCGAGAACCGCCACTCCTGCAAACGCGATCAGCCATTCCAGAACTGCAAGGTCGAAGGAGATATTGTCGCTGTCAGACATATCCGTCCTCCTGTCGCCACGAGCCACCGCCGTCGTGACAAGAACATTGCCCGAGACATCGGTTGGATCTTCGCTTCAACCAATCGACAGCTCGCCTTACTAAGCATACTAGACTAACGGATATTCTGCCCCCTGGCCCGTGTCGGAACCGCCGGCCTTTCTTGCGCTAAAGTCGAAGATGCTCAGGGCCCGATTCGACGCCGTCACGAGCTCAGCAGCGCGCAGGGGTGGGTGGATGGGATCCGACAATCCCCTCGGAGCTAACGCTCGCATGCCGTTATGAGTATGCTGGCCGTCATCGCCGAGCCCGGATCGCCCCGCAATCGCGGACGAATGCGACCACTTATTCTCAGAGAGCCCCCATGGACCCGAAATCCTTTGTCTACTCCGCTGTGTTGCTGCTGGTGGCCACTTCGATCGCCGTGGCAGTCTTCCGCCGCTTCGGGCTCGGCTCGATACTCGGCCTGCTGGTGGCCGGCGTCTTCATCGGCCCTCACACGCCCGGCCCTTCCATGACGACTCATGTCGAGGATGTCAGACACTTCACCGAGCTTGGTGTGGTGCTGTTGCTGTTCCTCATCGGCCTGGAGATGCAGCCGCGTCGCCTGTGGTCTCTGCGCCGATCCATGTTCGGCCTCGGCTCCCTGCAGATCCTGGTCTCCGGGCTCGCCATTGCCCTCTACCTGCACCTGTTCGAGCCGCGCTGGGGGATCGACCTGCTTGCGGGCCTCACCCTCGCCCTCTCATCCACCGCCTTCGTGATCCAGATCCTGCAGGAACGGGGCGAGATCGCCAGCCCTCACGGCCGGACCACCTTCGCCATTCTGCTGATGCAGGACCTAGCCGTCGTGCCCTTGCTCGCGCTGATTCCCATCCTGGCAGACGTGGGCCCTCTTTCCAGCGAGGTGCCGCTTGTCGAGCAGGTGGTTATCGTGGTGGCGGCTGTCGCCCTGGTCATCCTCGCGGGGCGCTACCTGGTACCTTGGGTCCTCGATCTCCTGGCCCGCCAGGGCAACCGCGAGGCATTCTTTCTGGTCTCCATGGCGGCGGTCTTCACCTCCGCCTGGGCCATGGATCTTGCAGGCATGTCCATGGCGCTGGGGGCCTTCCTTATGGGGGTCGCACTATCCGGGTCGCGTTACAACGTTCAGGTCCAAGCCAGCGTCGAGCCCCACAAGGGGCTGCTGATGAGCCTCTTCTTCGTAGCGGTGGGCATGTCGTTGGATCTCAGGGCCCTTTCGGAGGATCCACTGCTGTTTGCGCGCCACGTGGTGATCATCCTGGCGATCAAGGTCGCGGTGCTGTTCGCGCTCTGTCTCCTATTCGGGGAGGCGCGGGCCGTGGCCACGCGGGTCGCATTCCTGCTCGCCCAGAGCGGGGAGTTCGGTTTCGTCCTGTTCGGTGCGGCCAAGGCATTGGCGATCATCGACAGCGATACCTTCGTGCTCGCCGTCGGCGTCATCTCGCTCAGTATGTTGGTGACGCCCGTCCTGGTGCGGATCGGCGACGGCCTGGCGGCGCGTGTGTCCTCCGACGCCGATCAATCTGGCGAGCGCTTCAAGTTCTCGATCGAAGGGGCCGAGTCCGGCGCTCGCGCGGTGGTGGCAGGCTATGGACGCGTGGGTCACGCGGTCGGGACCATCCTCAAGAGCAGCGGCATCCCCTTCATCGCCTTCGACACCAGCCCGATTCGGGTGGACGAGTTCCGGAATCTGGGCCATCACGTTTACTACGGAGACATCGCCGATGCCGATCTGCTCGCGGCGGCGCATATCGAGAAAGCCGATCTGGTAGTGTTGACCATCGATGATCGACGCGCCGCCGTGCGGGCGACAAGGCTGATCCGCGACCTCGCCCCCAGAACCATCATCGTGGCGCGGGCTCGCGACCTGGAGACCAGCAATCTCCTTCTGCAGGCCGGGGCGAACGAGGCCTTTCCGGAGGCCGTGGAGGCCAGTCTGCGGCTGGCGGCAGAGGCCCTGAATGCCCTGGGTGTGGCCACCGAGGATACGGATCTGTTGCTACAGGGCGTGCGCCGCGCGGATTACGCCCTGGTGCGGCATGAATCGGAGAGCACCAAGTAGGGCGACGCTTTCGGTTTCGTGGTCGGCATCGCTGCGCTCAAGGGGTGCTGGAAAGAATCATTGCGCGAGAAGGAAGTGTCAAGTTACGCCACGGGCATTTCTCAATGTCCCGCCGCAACGTATTTAGAGAAAAAATCGGCTCGCAATTACCACTTTTCCAAGAAACCAGTGAAACTATGGCAGCACTTCACCACTCTATTGAAAAAATATCCGCTTAACCCCTGGGGAAGATCCCGCACGCCTGGATCAGTTGTTCCACCAGTTCCGCCTGAAACAGCGCCTCCCGGCCTTCGTAGAGCTGGCCTGGTGGGGTGACAGCGCTGCCTGAAAGGGGCGCGGGGGGCGCGGGTTGGTCATGGCATCGAAACTGTCGATCAACCCTGCGATGCACCCAAGGACCGGGATCTGATCCTGGGCCAAACCCTGGGGATAGCCGCTACCGTCCCATCGCTCTTAAAACCCATGCCGACTTCAGGCCTGGGTTTCTACCTTACCCGAGGAGTAGGTCTTTCGCTTGGTTGATCTTGGCCGCAAGATAGGTAGAGCCGCCTCGGTCGGGATGCAGCTTTTGCATCAGGCGGCGGTGGGCTTCACGAATTTCGTTCTCGTCGGCTCCGGGTTCGAGTCCCAGCACCGCCCAGGCTTCGGATGCCGTCATGGGACCGGTCCCGTCCTTGGCGCCCCCGCCGGGCGGAGATTCCGCAGCTTCCCGCCAATCATCTTCGAAATTGCGGTCCAGGTAGGCCTCGAGCACGGCCGCCGACTGCTCGTCCTCGTGGCGGCAACAATCGAGCAGTTCGATCAGCTGGTCGAGGCCCAGTTCGCTCAGACGCAGCCCTTGATAGGGCCCCTTGAGTACGCTGCCGTCAAGGTCCCCGCTGTCGTGTTCCAGCCGCATATCCAGAAACCGGGTGCGGATGGACGAGGTTTGCCCGCGACCGCCGGGTGGGGATTCCGGTCGCCCGAAGCGCAATCCTTTCGCCAACAAGCGCAGCAGTACTGGAATAGCGGCGGCGGCTGCGAACACCCAATGCAGCCGCCCGGTGACGGCCAGCAGGATGAAAAAGCCGATGGCGGCGAACAGTGCGGTCTTGCGTAGAACGCGCGCCACCTCTTCCGGTGGCGTACGCTGAAACCAACGTAGCAGCCAAAAGAGCGTGACCAATGCGGCCGCAAGGATGACAAAACGGCCGTACATCTGAGTCAGGTCTTCTTGCCGAGCCGACGAGTCAGCTGCAGCACGATTCCGCCTTGGCGTTGACCAAGGGACTCCAGCGCCTTGCGCCCGCCCGCCGCGTACACGGCGACCGCGCTCAGCAGGTCCCGCAATTGTTTTGCACTCCTTGAATCGAAACGGCAGTAGGCACCACCGCTCAATCGGGCCATGTGCCGGAAGTTTTTTTCGGCGACCGGGTCCATCCCCTCGTGGAAGAAGAATGCGGGCACTGCCAGCAGGCCCAGTTCACCCGCGAGGCGAGCCAGCGCGTCAGGATCTTCCTCCATGCAGTCCCCGACGAATACCAGCGCATTGACCTTCTTTTTCCGGGTCTCGTCCAACGCATGCCGCAGCACTCGGCCGATCTGGGTCTGCCCGGCGACACAGGACACGCCAGTCATCCGGGGCAGCAGGTCCTGCGGTTGGCTGCACCAGGGCGAAGTCTCGAACTCGCGGAAGCCCCGGTAATAGACGAGCTGGATTTCCAGTCCACCCAGGGATCGGGTCTCGTCGAACATCTCCGACTGAATGTGCATCGCTTGGTCCCAGGTGGGTTCGCGGCTCGCGGTCGCGTCCAGCGCGAAGATCAGCCGGCCTCGGTCGCCTGTGCTACGGGATGTGGGCGTAGACGCCACTTTTCGCAGAAAGCGATCGACTTCGGACTGGTTGGAATGTCGCCGTATCTGTTTCTCGTCGTTGCTCATGATTCGCTGGAAGGGAATAGGCGTCTTGCCTGCTGAACGAGGATATACAGCCCTTAACTTAGCACAAGTCGGAATTGGCCAAGGTCGCCCTCGCGCCGGTTCCAGACCGAGGCTAGGCGCCTGAGCGAATAGCCGACACGGCCCCAGGGCAAGCCCCCTCGCCGCCAAAGGCAAGCGCTTCCCCGATGTCGTCCGGTTGCTGCAATTGCTGCCGACCCTCGCGCCCGATGTTGCGGGCTGCGTTGAGATTCCGGTCGTGTGCCGCCCCGCACTCGGAGCAGCGCCATTCCTGCACCGCCAGCGTTAGCGAGCGGCATGAACGTTGGTGGCGTGCAGGACGAACCCCTCCGCTCTCCGCAAGGATTCTCTGGATCGATGAGTGGCCTCGATCAAAGAGTCGAGCGATCGAAGCCAGGGACTCCCCCCGCTGCCAGCGATCCCACATCAGGGACTTTTGCTCTTCGGTGTAATTGATTCTCGGTCGCATCTTGATAGTCAACACCCCCTGTCGTTTAAGGTTAGGTGTTGCGTCGACCGGTTGAATCCGCACGGCAAAGCAGACCCCCGCTTACCGCAGGCGGCTGGATGAACTGGGCGCGACGCCCGAAGTCTTCGGCATCGACATCGAGACCTGTCCGGCTTGGGACGGCGCGCTGGGAATCATCGTCTGCATCGAATACCCGGCGGTGATCATGAAGATTCCATCCTTAGGTCCGTAAAAGGTGCATCCTTGCACCACTCCTCTCGCCCAGCTGACCCCAAAGACGCCTGCGCAGCACCCGCCCAGTTGCCCCCATCTCGGGCGCCACCGCTGGCGGGTTTGTTCGGATCAACCGCTCACTCCCGATTCCTACATGCGGCTGCGACCCGGATGGGCGCGGCAGTGCAGCGCTTGGCCTGAGGGGCAGAAAGCCTCCGAGAATCGCCTTCGCCTGGGAACAATTTCCCGGCTCGGCAGGCTGGGATTCCCCCCGATATCGCGTCGCAGGCGGGTTGATGGCTGTCTGACGACCGGAGAGTAGTCGCGGAACCTGGTGAAAAGGGCGTTGATGCTACTTATACTCCAACGTCAATGATTGTGACAGGGTATTAAGCTCACGTGGAAAATGTCGTATTGTTCTTACTACAGATTGATTGTTTATGGTCATTACGATGCTGCGTATCCAACATACAATTTTGTTGCTTATAGCACTGGTGCTCAGTGCTCCTCCTGTCATGGCGGATCCTGTTTCCACGTTATTAAGCTTTATACTGTCGGAAAAGGTTTCACCTGAGAAGGAAAGAAGTAAACGCTCTGATGAAGAAAGCATTACCTGGCGCAATCGATTGTCGGAGCAACAACTTGCGGTAATGCAGAGCATGCAGCATCATCCTGCGATTGCGGCATGTATCAGCGCAGCAGACCAGAAGAATCCCATCGCTGATTTTTACAGCATCAAGATTGCCCGTTTCAGTGCCAAGGTCAACGATAAAATGGAACGTACCGGTTCAATGCCGGATATCAAAAGCCTGAAATACAAATGGCCAGGCAAAGCCATGCGCTGGTGTGGCCGTAAAGCCGGGACCTATACGTCTTCGGACCATCTGTCCTTAAGCAAATATGCGTTCGAGATTACCCGTATTCTGAATTCCAGCAAAAGCCAGGAAAACATGGTTCCCTTGGGCGAATCAATAGCCAGCAATTCAGTATCTCATAACCGTATAGTCCTAGAGTAATCCCAATAACGATACGTTATTCGAAAGGATTCGTACATTGTGGCCTGATAACAAGAAGCCATGGCAGGAAGCGATATGAATATTTTTGTCGTGTATCGCGGAACCTTTTTATCCGATTTCCTGGGGATATACCTGATTTGGTGAAGCGTGTTGCGCGATTATTCGAGAAAGTCGTTGTGGCGGTGGCAACAAATCCCGTAAAAGAACCCGCCTTTTCCACTAATGGAGACGCTGAAAAAAGCCCTCCCTGGCTTTTTGCAGCACGGCTTTGGAAAACGCGGTTTCCGAAAGCCTTCATTTCCAGGCGGTTGGGCGCCTGAAAACGGCGGGGCATCCCGCCCCGCTTGGGAAACGCGATTAAATCAGCATTTCCCTAAGTGCGGCTTCCGACTAAGGTGTTTCCCGAGCAGCCGGTGCGCCAATTAGCGCCAGGGATGGCGTGTAGTAGGGCAATGCAGGAGCAATTGCCGAGGGTGCTGCGCCTTCCGTATCCCTTGCGTTTCCTGTTCGCCAGTCGTCCAGCAATCATGGGCCAGGTGCTCCGCATCGTCTATTGCGGCATAGCAGACTTTATAGCGAGGTTCTCGCCAGGTCGATGCTTGGCGAAATTCGTTCCGGATCCACGGCAGTAGCGGCGACGGTCTGGTTCCCGCTGTTCCGGTGTCAGCCGGGGTATGGGTGAAGCCGGTCGGCGCCAAGGCGCGGGGCCCGATCTCAACCGGTCTTTAAGAACAGGTCGTCCATCTCGATGCCATACGCATCCGGCGGCAGGCCCTTCCGCACCGTGATTTCGGGGTGCTCGGTGGCCAGATCGACGGTCTTGAATTGGGGCACCGGCTTCTTCTCGGCATCGAGAATCATCATGAGCTTGGGGCGCAGTCGCCGGGTACCGTTCATGCCCACGACCACGGCGACCTCGTCGGTACTGAGCTCGACCAGAGATCCGGTGGGGAAGATCCCGCACGCTTGGATCAGTTGTTCCACCAGTTCCGCTTGAAACAGCGTACCCCGGCATTCGTAGAGCTGGCCGATCGCTTGGTGGGGTGACAGCGCCGCCTGAAAGGGGCGCGCGTTGGTCATGGCATCGAAACTGTCGATCAACCCTGCGATGCGCCCAAGGACCGGGATCTGATCCCGGGCCAAACCCTGGGGATAGCCGCTACCGTCCCAGCGCTCGTGATGGGTGGCTACGATGCGCATCACGCTGCGAGATATGTTGCGATCTTGCGCCAGGATGCGAACGCTCGCGTCCACATGGGTTCGGATCAGATCGAACTCCTTCTCGGTCAGCGTCGTCGTCTTGTCCAGCAACTCCCGGGGCAGCTTGGCTTTGCCGATGTCAAGCAACAGCCCACCCAACGCCAGGTCTTCCAGTTCCTGTTGGCCGAGGCCTATGTGACGGCCCAGGACGCCACACCAGATGGAGGTCCCGATGAGGTGCCGGTAGGTATAAGGGTCAGCATGCTTGACCCGATTGACCCAGAGAAACGCGGACGGCGTTTGATGCAGGCTCTTGATCATCATGCGCACGCTGACACGCAGAGATTCGCTGTCGAAGGTGTCGCCTATGGACAGTTGCGAGACTAGTTCGCGTACGTTGGCGTCCAAGTCCCGGTACATCTTCCTGGCTTGTGGCAGTTCTTCCTCGAACGAGCGCTGATCGGTGTACGTCCGTTCGCGCAAATCCGCGTAGTCGTTCGCAGTCTTGGTTTTGCGGGACGCCGACGGAGCGGCGGTCGGGCGCCGGGCCGGCGCGCTGCTGCCGAGCCCGGCCTGAACGCCGATAGGCCCTTTGATTGCTGCCCCCGTGGGCGTCATGGTGGGGGCCGGGCCTTTATGGGTGTCGACGTAGACGTAGCGGCAATGCCTTTTGAGTCTTTCGATGTCTTCCACGGATTTGATCCAGAACCCTTGGATGGGATAGGGGGTATCCAGCCAGGGCCGATCGAGGCGAGAGACGAACATCCCCAGTTTCAGGGCGCCTACGGGTACTTGAACTTGTTTTTTTTGCAGAGCCATTGCCCCCCCTTGGGCGGTGCCGGATCACGCCCTTGGCATCCCTCCCGGGCAGTTTTGCAGTTGTGTTTCCGCGCTCGCCGCGACGAAATCCCGCCTGAGTCAGCGGTCCATGGGGTGCGCGGGAGAACCCAAGCCATTAGGCGCAACCACGACCAGTGATCGCGCTTCAGGGATCGACGAAATCGTCCGCGTCGGACAGAGTTAGTCCGGAAGGATAGCCTTCGCACCGGTATCGGGCAAGCCGGCGTCTTGGTCCCGGATCATCCACCCTGCAGGCAGAGTGTTTGGGCGTTGCCTGCGCAGGTGCCCAGGATCTCATTGCCCGCCCAGAAAAGCAGCACCAGGGACAATAGAATCTCACAGCGGAGCACGGCAGGCCTCGCTGGCACGGGAAAAGGCGCTGGAAGACAGTGGGTTCCGCAAAATCGCCTTCCAACCACAACGAATAGAGCCGGAACCGAAAAGGGGCCTTGCCGGTGGTCAGAAAGCCCGCATTGGAATGGGTTGCAGAGTTCGGCTCAGGCCGGCGGGAGTATCAGCCGGGCCCCAGCGAACAAGTGGCGGTGGGCCGCCGGGGCGTGGTTGCGAAAGCTTGGGCGGCGCAGGCTGGGCTGGGTGTGAAGGCTTCCGCCCTTGAGGCTGTAATGCCCACGCGCGAAGGCGCGCTGGGAGGTCTCGCGTGAGGGAAAGGGCTCGAAGCCGTCGTAGGGGTGGAACGGGTTGGCGCACCACTCCCAGGCGCGACCGAATCCCTTCAGGAGGCCGGTGCGGGCGGCCAGCTCCCACTGGTACTCGTGGGGCAGCACGGCGCCCGCGGTGCCCCCCCCCTGGGCTGCGGCCCAGTTGGCGAAGGCCTGGGCCTCGTGGCGGCTGATGCCCAACGCCGGCTCGTCCTGGGGCAGATCGGTCGGGCCGTTGATGCCAACCCCGTACCAGTGGCCCGCAGCGTCCTGACACCAATGGTCTGGCTGGGTGATATTCTGCGCCTGCCGCCACTGCCAGCCGCCGGTGTCCCACAGCGCCTGGTCCGAGTAGCCGCCGGCTTGCATGAAGCACAGGTATTCGCCGTTGCTGACCGGGTTGACGCCGATGCGGAAACTGCTCAGCTCCACCGCCTGGGGTGGCAGCTCGTTGTCGTAAGCGGCGGGGAGATCCCGGGCACCGATGCGGTAGTGGCCTTGGGGCATGTCCTTGGCCAAACCGTTGGGTTGCCGCGGCTGCAGAGCGTCGCGCACCCGGAAGCCGAAGCGCTGAGTCTGCAGGCTGCGCTGCACCAGCACCGCCAGCATCGCCTCGTAATTGCGGCCGTGCTCCTGGAGTAGAAACCAGGCCAGGCGGTCTCCCGCCAGCAGCGGGTGGCTTGGCAGCTGGCCGGGGTTGGCCAGAAGGGTCAGGTGCTGGTCCAGGGCTTCGTGGGCCCAGTTCAGCAGATGGTCGGCCGGCGGCAACTGGGCGCATTGCTCGGCCAGGGGCAGGAAGCCGGGGGTGAACAGGTGTTTGACCCGATTGCTGAGATCGGCATCGCCAGATACGGTCTCGCGCAGCCAGTGGAGTTCCTGATAGACGCTGCGCCCCAGGTACCAGTTGAGCGAGCCCAGCTCGGGATGGAACTGGCGGCTGGCTTCGACCTCGGGCAGGGATTCCACCAGTTGCATCAGCATCTGGTGGATCGCGCTCAGCGGGCCGAGGATCTGGGGCGAGGTCATGGCTGTTTTCCGGTTGCCGTTGGGAGCCGCGGGGCGGCTATGGTAGCCGATCCGGTGGCGCGGAAAAACCGTCGGGCGGCGGGGCGAGGCCCTTCAGGTTCTGAGCTGGCGCACCCGGGCCCGCAGCCGCTCCACCTCCTCCAGCAGCTCCAGCACCAGGGCGGCGGCGGGCAGGTCGAGTTCCAAGTCCCGCATCAGGCGCGCCGCGCGTTGGGCCCGCCGCACCTGGGGGCCTGGAAAGCGCCAGTCCTCGGGGGCCGGGCCCTGGGGTTGAAGCAGCCCCTCGGCCACCATCTGCAGCAGCAGCTCGCGGCTCAGGCGGCAGCTATGGGTGAGTTCGCGCAGGTCGAGCTGGCATTGTTCGTCGAGGATGACGCCGGTAACGATGGTTAGCTCTCGTGTCATCTCACACCCCCAGCTCGGCGCGTGGGTTGAAAGCCAGCTGTTCCGCCATCTCCTGGTACAGCCGGCGTGCCGCTTCACCGCTCGCCTCAGGAACCCGTACCTGCAGGATCACGTACTCGTCCCCCGGCGGTTTCCCGGGCAGGCCGCGGCCCTTGAGGCGTAACTTGTTGCCGGACTGGGAACCGGCAGGGATCCGCAGGTTGACCGTGCCGCCGAGGGTCGGTACCGGCACGTTGGCGCCTAGCGCGGCCTCCCAGGGCGCCACCGGCAGCTCCAGATAGACGTCCCGGCCCTCGGTGCGGAAGAAGCGGTGCGGCAGCAGTTCGACCTCCAGGTAAAGGTCGCCGTTGGGGTGCCCTTCGCGCCCGCGCCCGCCCTGGCCGGCGAGGCGAATGCGGCGGCCCTCGGTGGCCCCGGCCGGGATGCGTACCTTGAGCGAGCGCGGCTTGCGGCTGACCCGGCCCTGGGAATCCACCTCGGTGCTCTCCAGCTGCAGGCTGCGGGTAACGCCTTGGTAGGCTTCTTCCAGGCTCAGGCGGATGCGCGCGTGCTGGTCCTGGCCCTGGGCGTCGAAGCCGCGAAAGTCGGCGCCGTTACCGAAGCCGCCCGCGAAGCCCCTGCCGCCGAAGATCGAGGCGAAGAAGTCGCTGAAGCCGGACAGGTCGTCCGGTCCACTGCCGGCGCCGGCGCTTCGATAGTGAGCGCCGTCAGGGGGCGGCCGAAATTCCTGGCCAGCGTGCCAGCCGCTGCCCAGCTGGTCATAGGCGGCGCGCTTTTCCGGGTCATGCAGTACCTCGTGGGCCTCGTTGATCTCCTTGAAGCGGGCCTCGGCGTTTGCTTCCTTGCTTACGTCTGGGTGGTACTTGCGAGCCAGCTTGCGATAGGCGCGCTTTATCTCTTCTCGGCTGGCGTCCCGTGAGACCCCGAGTATCTTGTAGTAATCCTTGTATTCCATGCTCATGTGCCCTGGTTGATTACCCCAGCGAGATTGGGGCTGGAGCTGGTGATGACAAGGGCTTAGCCCGCCGGTACCGTGCGTTCCGCGGCCCAGGCGCGCAGTCTTGCGATCCGCTCGGCCATGGTGACGGAGAGCGGGCGGGTGCGTTCCAGCTCTTCGCGCAGGTGGCGGTCGTCCAGGCGGTCGTTGCGCGACTGGGCCAGGTACAGGCCGGAGACGATGGCCTGCTCGATCTCAGCGCCGCTGAAGCCCTCGGCGATAGCCGCCAGCTCGGCCAGGCCGAAGCCGCTGGGGGCCAGATTGCGGCGCCGCAGGTGGATGGAGAAGATGGCCTCCCGGGTCGCCTGGTCCGGAAGGTCGACGAAGAAGATCTCGTCCAGCCGGCCCTTGCGCACCAGCTCCGGCGGCAGCTGTTCGATGGCGTTGGAGGTGGCGACGATGAACACATTGGCGCTGCGCTCGGCCATCCAGGTGAGCAGGGTCCCGAGGATGCGGAGGGCCAAGCCCTCGTCGGCGCTGCCGCCGGAGATGCCCTTTTCCATCTCGTCCAGCCAGAGCACGCAGGGGGCCATCACTTCGGCGGTCTGCAGGGCCCGGCGCAGATTCTTTTCGGTCTCGCCGATGTACTTGTCATAGAGTCCGGCGAAGTCCAGCCGCAGCAGGGGCAGGCCGAAGGTGCCGGCCACCGCCTTGGCCGCCAGGCTTTTGCCGCAGCCCTGGACGCCGAGCAGCATAATGCCGCGCGGCGGGTCGAGCGTCCCCCGCGGGCCGAGCAGGGCCTGGCGGCGCTGCAGCAGCCATTCCTTGAGGTGCGCCAAGCCGGCGACGTCCTTGAAGCGGGCGGTATCGTACTCGAACGCGATCAGGCCATCCTGGCCGATCAGCTCATACTTCGCCTTGGTTACCTCGGGCAGGTCGCTGCGGGTGATGGCTCCGTCGTCCTCGATGGCGCTGCGCACGATGCGCCGGGCATCGGTGGCGCTGACCCCGAGCAGGTTATCCGCCAGCAGATCCACCGCCGTCTGGTCGATGCGGGGCGGGCGCCGGTTGCGGGTTCGCCAGGCCTCGGCCTCTTCCCGAATCAAGTGCAGCAGGCCCGCCCGGTCCGGCAGGTGCAGCTCGAAGCGCGCGCTCAGGTGACGCAGCTCCGGTGGGATCTCCAGCCGGTGGCTGACCAGCACCAGGGTCTTGGCCAGGACCGCCTGCTGTTGGCCGATCTCCTTGAGCAGGCGCACGTGAAGCGGGTCGCCGAGAAACGGATGCAGGTCGAGCAGCACGAAATAGCCGGGCCGAGAGACTGCTTTGATGTGGCTCAGGGCGTCGCGGGGCTCGGCGGTCTGGGGCTGGGCCTCCAGCTTCGCCCCCAGGGGGCTGATGCCCTCGGTCAGGCTCCATTGGTACATCGGGTGGGGCAGGCGCAGGCCAAGGCGGGTGAGTTGCTGCAGCAGGCGCGGTTCTTCCAGGGTCTCGATGGCGATGATCGGGACATGCCCGCTCAGCATCAGGTGCAGATCGTGCAGCTCGTCCATTGGGCGTGGCTCGGGGGTTTGGCTTGGCGCTACTCTAGCAGACGGCGGCACCATGGGGTAAGGTCCGCCTCTGGAACCGGCATGGGGCCGGGCGAAGCCGAATCGAGGGGGAGGGCAGTATGGCGCAAGCGGACATCGGGCTGATCGGACTGGCGGTGATGGGCCAGAATCTGGTGCTGAATATGGACGACCACGGTTACCGCGTCGCGGTCTACAATCGCACCACCAGCAAGGTCGACGCCTTTCTCGCAGGACCGGCGGCGGGTACGCGGGTGCTGGGCTGCCACTCCCTGGAACGACTGGTGGCGGCTCTGGAGCCGCCGCGCAAGCTGATGATGATGGTGCGCGCCGGTGAGGTGGTGGACCAGTTCATCGATGCCCTGGTCCCTCTGCTCAGCCCCGGCGACCTGATCATCGACGGCGGCAACTCCCTGTATACGGACACGATGCGCCGGGCCGAGCGCCTGGCGTCGGCGGGGCTGCGCTTTCTCGGCGCCGGCATCTCCGGCGGCGAAGAAGGGGCGCGCCACGGGCCTGCCATCATGCCAGGGGGCGACCCGGAGGCCTGGCCCCTGGTGCGCCCGCTGTTCCAATCGATCGCCGCGGTGGTGGACGGGGTGCCCTGCTGCCAGTGGGTGGGCGACGGCGGCGCCGGGCATTACGTCAAAATGGTGCACAATGGTATCGAGTACGGCGACATGCAGCTGATCGCCGAGGCCTATTTCCTGATGCGCGAGGGCCTGGGCATGGAGGTGGATGAGATCCAGACGGTATTCGCCGAATGGAATCGGGGGCTGCTCGACTCTTACCTGATCGAGATCACCGCCGACATCCTGGCCCGCAGAGACACCGACGGCGCACCCCTGCTGGACAAGATCCTCGATGCTGCCGGCCAGAAAGGCACCGGCAAGTGGACCGGCATCAGCGCCCTGGAACTGGGCATCCCGCTTACCCTGATCGCCGAGGCGGTGTTCGCCCGCTGTCTGTCGGCTATGAAAGCGGAGCGACTCCGCGCTGCCGAGCTCTTGCCCGGACCCGAGGCCCGCTTCGAGGGCGACCGCGGCGCCTATGTCGAGGCGATCCGGGATGCCCTCTATGCCTCCAAGATCGTCTCCTACGCCCAAGGCTACATGTTGATGCGCGAGGCCGCCAAGGAGTACGGCTGGGCTCTCGACTACGGGGCGATCGCCCTGATCTGGCGTGGCGGCTGCATCATCCGCTCGCGCTTTCTCAACGACATCCACCAGGCCTACGCCGCCGAACCGGAACTCGACAACCTGCTGTTGGCCCCGTTCTTCCGGGATGCCGTCGGCTCTGCTTTGCCGGGCTGGCGGCGGGTGGTGGGGCTGGCGGTGCAACTGGGGCTGCCGGCCCCGGCCTTCGGCGCCGCGCTAAGCTTTTACGACGGCTATCGCTGCGGCCGCCTGCCGGCCAATCTGCTGCAGGCCCAGCGCGACTACTTCGGCGCCCACAGCTACGAGCGGGTGGACCGGCCCCGGGGCGAGTTCTTCCATACCGATTGGATCGAGGGCGGTGCCGGGGCCGCCTCGTCCACTTATCAGGCCTGAGGCGGCCGATGGCGGAGGACGGCGCCCCGCGCCGCGGCAAGCTGAGGACGCTCGTCTACTCGGCACTGTTGGCGCTGCTCGTGTTCGGCGCCGTCGAGCTGGGAGCCTCGGTTGGCCTGCGCCTGCTGTTCGCCGGGCTAGACGTGCGGGCCTCCGCCGCGCAGCGGCTGGAGGCGGCGACGGCGGCCGATCGCCAGGCCCGCAAGGCCGGGGTGCTGGGGGACGATGCGCTCCATCCCTATGTCGGTTACCTCAAGCGCGAGGCCTTCCAGGATCTGTTCGCCGCTGTGGCGGGACCCAAGCCCGACGGCGAGCTTTGGGCGCTGGTGGTAGGCGGTTCGGTGGCCGACGGGCTGAACCGTTGGGGCCAGTTGGAGGCTGGGTTCAAGAGGGAACTGGAGGCGGCGGCCGGGAGCGGCCGCCGCCTGCGCCTGTTCAACGGAGCCAACGGCGGCTACAAACAGCCCCAGCAACTGCTGTTGGTGAGTTATCTGCTGGCCTTGGGCGCCCCTATCGACCTGGTGATCAACCTCGACGGCTTCAACGAGGTGGTGCTGCCCTACGCGGACAACGCGCGCCTGGGGGTGGACCCTTTCTACCCCCGGGCCTGGTCCAAGCGGCTCGCCATGCGCAGCGGCGAGTTGGACCCCCTGGTAGTGGGCGAGATCGCCGCGCTGCGGGAGCGCCAGCGCAGCATGCTCGGCTGGGTGGCCGCCAGTCCCCTCGGCGCCCTGGCTACGGTGCGCCTGGCGGCGGCCCTGAGCTACAGCGACGCCGAGGGCCGCATTGTCGCGCTCCAGGAGCGCCTGAGCGTGCCCGCCGGCGAGCTGTCTTTGGAGCAGCGGGGGGGGGAGCCCAGGGAGTTTGCACCCGACCAGGTGTTGGCCGAATCGGCCCGGCTATGGGCCCGCGCCTCGCTACTGCTGGCGGACTTGCTGGCCCAGCGGGGAATCGAGTATTTCCATTTTCTGCAACCGAATCAGTACCTGGAAGGCAGCAAACCCCTGTCGGCCGAAGAGCTGGCCCACTTTTACCGGCCCGAGGGTCGCTACGGGCGCTATGCCCGCGCCGGTTATCCCCGGTTGCTGCAGGCCGCCGCCGACCAGGGGTTGGGGAGAATCCAATACGGTGATGCCACGGCCTTGTTTTCGGATGAAACCGAGACCCTCTACGAGGACTCCTGTTGCCACCTCAACCGGCACGGAAATCGGATGTTGGCGGAGTTTATTGTCCGCCGCGTGCAGGAACGCTCGCCGCTTCTGGCACCCTGAGGCGCTCGCAACTCAACGCCCGACCGGCTGCACCATGCGCACGTTGGTGGCGATCAGGCCGTCGTCTTTCTGCTCGCTCTCCTTGAGGTAGAACTCGACGATGGTCTCGCGATGGAGCAGATCTTCCTGGCTGACGTCGTCGGCCAGTTCGTTGACGTGACAGAAGGCGCTGTCGTAGGGCGAGCCCTGGTCCCGCGGATCGGTGATCCAGAGATTGCCGTCGATCCTGTTTACGAAGCGCAGAAACCCATAGCCCTTTTCCGGAAACCACTTGGTGCAGATTCCGCGCACGCAGGACCCGGGGACGCCCCAATCGTTGCGCGGCTCGTAGCTGAAGGGCAGCAGGTCAGGAATCAGAAATCCGGAGAAGTAGTCGTCGACTTGGCGCTGCAGGCGCCGGGAGACATTTCGGAAACCCAGCAGTTCTACCCGGCAGCCGCGGTTTTGCAGGGCGCTGACCAGTTGCAGGAAGTCGCCGTCACCGGTTACCAGGAGGATCTGGTCCAGATTTTCCGCTTGCAGCATCGCGTCCACCGCAAGGTCCAGGTCGGCGTTGGCCTTGCTGGTGACATTGCCTTCTTCGTCGGTATAACGACGCACGTTCTTGATGATCACCTTCCAGCCGAAGTCCCGCACGGTCTGCTGGTAGATGTAGGAGCGCTTGGCGTAGTCCGCGTCCTCCCGGGCGCGTTCCTGGTCGAAGGCGAGGTAGGTATTGAGTCGCAGCAGGGTGCCCCCGTTGCGGGCGGCGAAGCGGCGCAGGACGTCGTAGCGCAACTGGTAACCGCCGTTGCATTTGACGTTTTCGGCGTCGACGAAGACCCCGAGTTTCAGGTTGTCATTCAAAATCTAGGTTTGCTCCTCGGGTGACTGTCAGGAGTCCGGCCCCAGGCGGGGCCGGACCGGCTTGGGCTACTTGTTGGCCCGGTTGTCAATCAGGTCGTCGACCACCCCGGGATCGGCCAGGGTCGAGGTATCGCCCAGGGTGTCGATCTCGTTGGCGGCCACCTTGCGCAGGATGCGGCGCATGATCTTGCCGGAGCGGGTCTTGGGCAGGCCCGGGGCCCACTGGATGACGTCGACGGTGGCGATCGGGCCGATCTCGCTCCGCACCAGGGTCACTAGTTCCTTCTTGAGGTCGTCAGTGGGCTCGACGCCGGCCATCGGGGTGACGTAGGCATAGATGCCCTGGCCCTTAATGTCGTGCGGGTAGCCTACCACAGCCGCCTCGGCCACCTGCGGATGCAGCACCAGCGCGGACTCGATCTCGGCGGTACCCAGACGGTGGCCGGACACGTTCAGCACATCGTCGATGCGGCCGGTGATCCAGTAGTAGCCGTCCTCGTCCCGGCGCGCACCGTCTCCGGTGAAGTAGTTGCCGGGGTACTGGGTGAAGTAGGTATCGGCAAAGCGTTTGTGGTCGCCGTACAAGGTACGCATCATGGCCGGCCAGGGGCGGGTGATCACCAGGGCGCCTTCGGTGGCGCCATCCAGCACCTCGCCGGTGGCGGCGTCGACGATCGCCGGCGTAACCCCGAAGAAGGGCTTGCTGGCGGAGCCGGGCTTGAGGGCGGTAGCGCCCGGCAGCGGGGTGATCAGGTGGCCGCCGGTTTCGGTCTGCCACCAGGTGTCGACGATCGGGCAGCGTTCGTCGCCCACCACTCGGTAATACCACTCCCAGGCCTCCGGATTGATCGGCTCGCCGACCGTGCCGAGCAGGCGCAGGGACTGCCTCGAGGTTTTCTTCACCGGCTCCTCTCCCGCCCGCATCAGGGCGCGGATGGCGGTGGGGGCGGTATAGAAGCTGGCGACCTTGTGCTTGTCCACCACCTGCCAGAAGCGCGATACATCCGGGTAGTTGGGGATACCTTCGAACATCAGGGAGATGGCGCCATTGGCCAGCGGCCCGTAGACGATATAGGTGTGGCCGGTGACCCAGCCCACATCGGCGGTGCACCAGTAGACCTCGCCGTCGCGGTAGTCGAAGGTGTACTTGTGAGTCATGGCGGCAAACACCAGGTAGCCGCCGGTGGTGTGCAGTACGCCCTTGGGTTTGCCGGTGGACCCGGAGGTGTAGAGGATGAACAGGGGATCTTCCGCGTCCATCTCCTCTGGCGGGCAGTCGGTGGAGGCCGCCGCCATCGCCTCGTCGTACCAGATGTCGCGGCCGTCGCTCCAAGCCACCTCTCCGCCGGTTCGCTTGACCACCACCACGGTACTTACATTGGGGCATTCGCCGAGGGCGGTGTCGGCATTCTTCTTCAACGGCACCTGCTTGCCCCCGCGCACGCCGTAGTCGGCGGTGATCAGGGTCTGGCAGTCGGAGTCCAGGATGCGGTCGCGCAGGGAGTCCGGCGAGAAGCCGCCGAACACAATGGAGTGCACCGCGCCGATGCGGGTGCAGGCCAGCATGGCCACCGCTGCCTCCGGGATCATCGGCATGTAGATGCACACCCGGTCGCCCTTACCGACGCCGCGGGACTTGAGCACGTTCGACAGTTTACACACCTCGGCGTGCAGTTCCCGGTAGCTGATCTTCTTGTCTTCTTCGGGGTTGTCGCCCTCCCAGATCAGGGCGGTCTGATCGCCTCGGGTCTCCAGGTGGCGGTCCAGGCAGTTATAGCTGACGTTCAGCTTGCCGCCGACGAACCACTTGATATGCAGGTCGCTGGTATCGAAGCTGTAGTCGCTCACTTGGTCCCATTTCTTCGACCAAGTCACGAACTTTTCGGCGTATTCGCCCCAGAAGCCCTCGGGGTCATCCACCGAGCGCTGGTACATGGCAGCGTACTGCTCAGCGCTGATATGGGCCTTGGCGGCGAAGTCTTGGGGTACGGGGTAGACCTTGGACTCGGACATGTTTTCTCGCTCCTCGCTGCTTGATGGTGGCGTTGCGGGCGCGGCCCTGTTACCGGGCCTTGTCGTTTCCCCCAACGCGATGATGAACTCTGCTCGCCCCGGTGCCCGGGGCTAGCCTCGTATCCTATACGTTACCTGCTTCAGGGGCACCCTGTGGCCGGGCCTGTGGCGCGCAGTCAGGGCCAGAAACAGCTCCGCCGCCGCCAACGCGTCACTTAGCGCGTTGTGGGCCGGGTAGCGCGGCAGGTGGTAGCGGCTGCGCAGGGCCCCCAGACGCAGGTCGCTGCCGCCGTAACTCTGGTTGCCCCGCTCCAGGGCGCGCCGGGCGAGCACCTGGGTGTCGGCTACCCGCACCAGCAGCGGCTGGCCATACAGGCGCCGGCAGGCCCGGTCCAGAAAACCGTACTCGACCCGCACGTGATGGGCCAGCAGCACGCGCCCGGCCAGGGCCTGCAACACGCCCGCCATTACCTCCTTGATGCCCTCCCCGGTGGCCGCTCGATCGTCGGTTATGCGGTGAATCACCGCACTTTGTTCCGGGATCTCGCCCTCCGGGCGCACCAGTCGATGCTGAGCGCTGCCCAAATCTATCCAGCTGCCGCCATGCACCACCAGCATCCCTACGCTCAGGATCTGGTCCTGCGCCGGGTCCAGCCCGGTGGTTTCCAGGTCCAGGGCGAGGTAGTCCGCCTGGCGGAAATCCGTCTTGGGATCCGGCAGCGGCTGGGCCAGATAGTCCCGGTACGGGCCCGGCGGGGCGGACCCGAGGAGGCGCCGGCGGCGGCGTTCGGGATCGGAAAACGGCCACCACATGGAGTCTCAGTGGGCTCGCTGTTTCATACGAAGCGGCCGGCCTGGTAGCGTGCGCCGAGGGCCTCCTGCACGGTGTTGATGATGCCAAATGCGTCCTTGAGGTGGCGGCGCTCCAGACTCGACAGCTCCTCCGGTTTGAGGTAATTGTCGGCGGCCTCACTGGCGCGCATCTGGCGCACCTGGTGCTGCACCCGCAGGGTGCCGATCAATTCGAAGGCGTCCTCCAGATTGGCCGCGCCGTCTCGGCTCAGGGCGTTAACCTTGCCGGCGGCTCGCAGGCGTTCCAAGGTGTTGATCTCGCCGATGCCGGCGGACAGGGCGGCCACCCGGGCGATATCGATGATCGGCACCAGGCCCCGGTGCTTGAGGTCCAGGGTATTATCGTGCTCGCCTCCGCTGATCAGCACGAAGTTGCGGAAAAATCCGAGCGGCGGCCTGTGCTTGAGTGCATTGGCGGTAAGGTAGGCGAGAAAAATTCGATTTTTGCGACTTTGTTTCAGCACCCGTTCCTGTAGCTGCCGCAACAGGGCGGCATCGCCGTGGAGATGGCGCAGGTCGAAGAAGACGCTCGAGAGCATCAGGGCCATGGGTTCGGGCCGGTTGATCCAGGTCTCGAAATACTTGTGCCAGACCCGTAGCGGCTGGCGCCACTTGGGGTTGGTGGCCATGACGTCGCCTGGGCAGTAAATAAACCCGCAGTCGTTGAGCCCGTCGCACACCCGGGTCGCCAGGGCAGCGAAGTAGGCGTCGTGGGTCTCCGGATCAAATTCGTTGGACAGGATCAGGGCGTTGTCCTGGTCGGAATGGCTGGACTGCTCCCGCCGCGCCTGGGAGCCCCCCACCACCCAGGCATAAGGCACCGGAGGCGGCCCCAGCTCTTGCTCGGCGAGCGCCAGCAGGCGGTTGGTCACGGCGTCGGTAATGGCGGTCACCGCCTGGCCGATGTGGGTGGCGGTAGCCCCGGCCAGGGCCATCTGAGCCTGTGCCTCGGGCAGTTGCCGGCTGATCTCCACCAGCCGGGCGCTGTCCTTCGCCCTGTATACGTCGCCCACGAGGAACAGGGCATTGGCGCTCTGGTGGCGGATCAGGTCGGTGGTGGAGACGAGCCCCACCAAGCGTTCTCGGTGCATGACCGGCAGGTGATGGACATTCAGCCGGGTCATGGTGACCAGGGCCTCGAACCCCGGGGTGTCCTTGGCGATACAGTGGATATCGCGGGTCATGATCTCGCTCACCGGGCGCTCGACCGGCAGACCCTTCGCCAGGCAGCGGGAGCGCAGGTCGCGGTCGGTGATCAGGCCCAGCAGGCGGCCATCGTTTTCGATCAACAGGGCCGAGACGCGGTGCTCGGTCATGATCGCCGCCGCCTGCTGGATCGATGTTGTGTCGGGCACGGTGACCGGTTCCCGGGTCAGCAGTTCCTCAACGTCCACCTGCATCAGGGTATTGTTGCCGCCGGAGCCCTGTTGCAGCGAGTAAAGCGCATTGCGCAGGCGTGCGGTGACCGATGCCTCGAACTGATGGTTGAAGGTCTTGGACTGCTCGCGCAGGCCTTCGATGCGGGCGCAGGGGATTTGGTAGACCAGGGTGTCCTCGGCGGCGACGGCGGTGCCGGCCTCCTGAGTGCCCCCGCAAAGGCCGGTATAGAGATCGCCCTCGGCGTATTTCTCCACCAGGTCTCCCCGGGTGTTACGCACGTCCAAGGCGCCGCTGCGCACTAGAAAGTGGTGTGGTTCGTCTATCTCGGGAGGCGGAAACGGAGAGCCGCGGCGCAGATAGCGAACCGAGATCTGCCGCGGCAGCTGCTCCAGCAACGGCTCCGGCAGCCGGTCGAAGGGGGGATGCGAGGCTAGAAAGTCGCGGATTTCGATCAGTTCTACGTCCATGGGGCGGCTAAGCTGGGTTTTGGACGAAAGGGGTCGTCGGCATTCGTCAGCCCGGCGTGCCGGGCTCAGGAATGACGGCGCAGTGGCCGCAGGGGACTGGTCCCCTGCGGCCGGCCGTTCAAACGCCGATCAGTGATCGACGGCGGCGGAGGCCCCGCGCGGTACGCGGATGTCTTCCACCAAGTGCTGGATGTGCTCCGGCGGTGCGGCGGTCACCTTCGACACGCCCCAGGCCACCAGGAAGTTGACCAGGGCTCCGACCGCCCCGAAGGCGTTGGGGGAGATGCCGAAGAACCAGTCCTTACCCATGCTGCCCAGGAACTCGGTGCCGGGGATGAACATGATGCCCTTGTGCTGGAACACGTACAGCATGGTAACGCCGATACCGGCGATCATGCCCCAGATGGCGCCGGAGCGGTTCATCTTCTTGTTGAAGATGCCCATCATCAGCACCGGGAAGATCGACGAGGCGGCCAGACCGAAGGCGATCGCCACCGTGCCCGCCGCGAACCCGGGTGGATGGAGCCCAAGGAAGCCGGCGGCCACGATCGCGAAGGCCATGGCGACGCGGCTGGCCATGAGCTCGGCCTTTTCCGAGATCGACGGCATGAACACGCCCTTGAGCAGGTCATGGGAGATGGACGAGGAGATGGCCAGCAGCAGGCCGGCTGCGGTCGAGAGCGCGGCGGCTAGACCGCCGGCCACCACCAAGGCGATCACCCAATTGGGCAGCTTGGCGATCTCCGGATTGGCCAGCACCATGATGTCACGGTCGACCTTGGTCATCTCGTTGCCGTTCCAGCCGTACTCGGCGGCCTTGTCGCCCATGCCTTCCTCGTCGTAGTACTGGATGCGGCCGTCGCCGTTCTTGTCTTCAAACGTCAGCAGGCCGGTCTTTTCCCAGTTCTTGAACCACTGGGGCCGGTCCTCGTACGCCAGGTTTCCGGTTTCTTCGCCCACCGGACCGATCTGGATGGTTTCCATCAGGTTCAGGCGAGCCATGGCGCCGACCGCCGGGGCGGTGGTGTAGAGAATGGCGATGAATACCAGGGCCCAGCCGGCGGAGGAGCGGGCGTCGGCCACCTTGGGCACGGTGAAGAAGCGGATGATCACGTGCGGCAGGCCGGCGGTGCCGATCATCAGCGACAGGGTGTAGACCCACATGTTGAGCGAGTTGCCCATCACCTGGGTGGTGTACTCCTTGAAACCAAGCTCCGTCACCACCTGGTCGAGTTTGTCGAGCAGGCTCATGCCGCTTTGCAGATGGGTGTCGCCGAGGCCGAGTTGGGGCACCGGGTTGCCGGTGAGATTCATTGAGATAAAGATCGCCGGCACCGTGTAGGCGAAGATCAGCACGACATATTGAGCGATCTGGGTATAGGTGATGCCTTTCATGCCACCGAGCACGGCGTAGATGAAGACGATGCCCATGCCGATGTACAAGCCGGTGTCGTACTCAGTCTCCAGGAAGCGCGAGAAGGCGACGCCGATACCCTTCATCTGACCGATTACATAGGTAATCGAGGCCAGGATCAGGCAGACAACCGCCACGATGCGAGCAGTACGGGAATAGTAGCGGTCGCCGATAAACTCCGGAACCGTGAACTTACCGAACTTGCGCAGGTAGGGCGCCAGGAGCATGGCCAGCAGCACGTAACCGCCGGTCCAGCCCATCAGGAACACCGAGGCCCCGTAGCCATTGAAGGCGATCAGGCCGGCCATGGAGATGAAGGACGCGGCCGACATCCAGTCGGCGGCGGTGGCCATGCCGTTGGCCACCGGGTGAATGCCCTTACCGGCGACGTAGAATTCACCGGTGGTAGCGGCCCGGGCCCAGATCGCGATGCCGATATACAGGGCAAAGGTAGCGCCTACCACCAGGTAGGTCATGATTTGCAGATCCATAAGGTTTCTCCCCCGTTTCGATGATTATTCTTCGTGCAAGTCGAACTTGCGGTCCAACTGCTTCATGCGCCACACGTAGAAAAAGATCAGCGCCACGAAGGTGTAGATGGAGCCCTGCTGGGCGAACCAGAAGCCCAGCTTGTAACCGCCGAGCATGATGTTGTTGAGCGGGTCGACCAGCATGATTCCGAAGCCGAACGACACCACGAACCAGATCACTAGACTGCCGGTCAGAAGGCGAACATTCGCCTTCCAATAGTCGGAGGCGTTGGTATTGGACATAGTTTTTTTCTCCCCTCAGAGATTGGGACCAGATTTAAAGACCCTGTCGGCCGGCTGCCCGGCGAGCCGCTGAAGTTCCGGAATCCGCTTCCGGACCGGGTATTACCCCCGGTTTCCCGGCTGCCAGGCCAGGAGAGGGCGCGCTGCATATAATTTGGTTTATGCGCCCATACTGCGGCACGGCTACTGTGCCTCCCGAATTGGAGGCTGTCAAATTTTTGTTTGCTTGATAAGCAGTTGCGCGTTTTTCGATGGAGCCTGCGCGGGGCTGGGTTTGGGGTGTTGGGTAACACCTTCGGCGATTTGCGCTGGCCTCGCGGGGATAATCTGTTACCTTTGGTAACGCTTGGGCGGGGAATTGAATCGGACCCAGGACCCCATTTTCGGAACAAAGCGAACCACTTCTTCATCGGCGCGACTTTGCCAGGATTCGGCCCAGGGTGGAACCGGCCCGGGCCTCGGTCAAGCCTTTTGGACAGCCACTCGCCGCGCCGCCTTCCGTCGTGGGCGCGGCAAAGCATGGGGCCGGGGCGACGCACCGCGGTCGGTGCGAGGGGCCCGGATATTTCGCCAGGCCGCAACGCGGCTGCGCATAAGCGCGAGGAAATTCGAGACCTTGAATAGAACTCGGAAGGCGTCTGCAGCGAAACACCCTGTATCACGCCGCCTGGCTTTCGCACCCCTGGCTGGTTCCTGCACGCCTGGGCTTGCGCTTCACTTAACCGATAGCTACGGCTATCGACTTCGCTCCACAGCGGCGCCCAGCCGCACAGGCCCCGCGCCAGCGACGCGATTCCTGGTGAAATATCCGGGCTGGGCTCCTGCGCGTTACTTGCTCTGATATTTCTCGCATTTCCGCACGTACCGCAGGCCCCGGCGAGTTGTGGGAATCCTGCAAAGCGGCGGTGAGGGTGCGCAGTTAATCAGCGTTGTCTTCGCCCCCGCTGCCGGTTTGTCGAAGATAGCGGTCCGACAGCCAGAGCAGGTCCGGCGCTTCTGCGGCGCCCGGGTCCAGCGGCAGCAGCACCCGCCCGTGAGCGGTATCCCAGGTGCGTACCCCGTGGTCATCGAGGGCGCTGCCGCTGCGGCTGGGCGCCCCCAGGTCGTAGGCCAAACGCTGCAACAGGTATTCCTGATGGGCCGGTTGGTATACAAGCTTCAGGGCGTTGAGGGCGCCGTCGTCAAAGTACAGGCTTACCGCCTGCGCGGGGGCGCCGTTGACCGCGGCAATGGGCGCGGTGCATACCCGGGTGCCGAAATGTCCCGGCCGATCGGCGCACTGGAAGGGGATCTCCGGCAGATTGCGGCGAAATTCCGCCTCGCCGAATCCCGCCTGCAGATTGTCGAAGGCCAGATTCATCGGTTCGCGGTCGGTGAACAGGGACAGCATCACCAGGTCGCTGCGGCGCTGGCCGTCTGCGCTGATTACCAGCCAAAAAAAAGGGCCCACCACCAGGGCGAGAATGAGCAGGGTTTTATAGTGTCTGTTGAGTTTTAGTTTCATTGGCTGAGTTGGCGGCTGTGTAGCCTCGAGTCCGTAGCTGGTTCCGACGGGGGGCTTCGCCTGTGGAACTGTGGGGCGGGGCTCGGCGACGGAGACCCGTTATTCTATTCCATATCTGGATTGCATTGAGCGATCGGAAACGAGGGCGTTCGCAGGCCGCGCTGCGAAACGCCAGAGGTGGCTGTTTCCCGCGCTGCTCCGGAGCCGCGTCGGCGCTCAAGCCGAGCCCTTGCTGCGCGGAATGCCGAAACGCTGGCGGCGCTCCCACAGGGTCTTGCGGCTGATGCCCAGATGCCGGGCCAGTTCGGTCTCGGTCATCTGCTCCTGATGCTGCAACAGGAAGCGGCGGAAATATTCTTCCAGCGACAGCTTGTCGGTCTCGGCGGCCTGCTCATCGGCGGCCTGCGGTTCGATCGCCAGCAGTTCTGGCGTGATGGGACCCTGGTCTTCGGCCAGAATGGCGGCTCTGTGCATACTGTTCTCCAGTTCCCGCACATTACCCGGCCAGGGATGGCGGCGGATCGCCTCCAAGGCCTCTGGCGGACAGCGCCAGCTCCGGCCGGGCGAGGGTTGAGCAAGCCTTGGCAAGCAGATAACGGGCAAGCTCCGGCAGGTCTTCGCCGCGCTCGCGCAGGGGCGGGAGCTGGATCTCCATCACCCGCAGGCGGAAATACAGGTCGCTGCGGAAGCGGCCGTCCTGTACCAGCTGTTTCAGGTCGTGGTTGCTGGAAGCGATCAGCCGGAGGTCCAGATGACGGACCCGCTCGCTGCCCAGACTTCGCACCTCGCCGTCCTGGAGCAGGCGCAGTAGGCGGGCCTGGGAGGGCGCGGGCAGGTCGCCGATCTCGTCCAGGAACAGGGTGCCGCCGTCGGCGCTCTCCACCAACCCCGGTCGCGGGCCCCCGGCGTCGGTCGGTTCATTGCCGAAATCTCGCTCTCGACCCGGTGTTCCGGGATCGCCGCGCAGTTGACGGTGACGAAGGGGGCTTCCTGGCGCGGGCTTTGTTGGTGCAGGGCGCGGGCCACCAGCTCCTTGCCGGTACCCGATTCGCCCAGAATCAATACGGTGCTTGCGGTAGGCGCGACCTTGGCGATGCGGCGGCGGATCTCCTGCATGGCGGGGCAGTTGCCCACCATGCCGGCCACCGGTTCGGCGAGTTCCGGGGCCGGCTCCGGTTCCGCCGCGATCGGCGCCTCCGCATCGGCGCCGCGTTTCAGGATGCGGGCCACCTGGACGCAGCAGTTGGTCGTGGTCGAAGGGCTTGGCGATATAGTCCACCGCACCCAGCTTCATCGCCTCCACGGCGGAGCGCACGCTGGCGTAGCTGGTGACTATCAGCACCGGCACCCCGGGGGCGCGGGCGATCGCCTCGGTGCCGGGCAGCCCGGGCAGCCGCAAGTCCGCGATGATCAGGTCGCAGTCCCGGAAGCCGGTAGCCGCATCGGCCTCCTCCAGCGAGCCGGCGGCGGTCACCCGGTAGCCTTGGCGCTCCAGCAGCTGGGCCACCGCGCCGCGGATCACCGCCTCGTCTTCGATCAGCAGGATGTGCCTCATGTCTGCTCCAGGGGCAGGCGGATCACCGCCCGGGTGCCGGTGCCGGGTACCGATTCGATCTCCACAGTACCCCCGTGATCTTCGACGATTTTGTATACCAGGGACAAGCCCAGACCGGTGCCTTCCCCCGGAAGCTTGGTGGTGAAGAAGGGCTCGAAAACCCGCTCGCGCGGTGTTCGGGGATGCCGCTGCCCTGGTCCTGTACCTCCAGTTGCAGCCAGCCGTCAGCGGCGAAGGCGAAGATTTCCACCCGGTCCCCGGGCCGGGAGGCGTCGCAGGCGTTGGTGAAAAGATTGACCAGGACCTGCGACAGCTGCTGGCGGTTGGCGCACAGCTCCAGCTCCGGCGGACATAGATTGTCGCAGTCTACCTGTTTGGCGTGGTGGGTCAGCCGCACCAAGCGGACGGCGTCGGCGATGCTGTCGTGAAGCCGGAAGCGCTCGCAGGCCTGGCCCGGGGGCCGCTGCGGCTAAATTCGATCAGGGTGCCGAGAATATTGGCGATGCGCCGGGTTTGCTGCAGGATCTCGTCGATGTCGGCGCGGGCGGGTTTCGGCAGCTTTCCGGCGAGCAGGTTCTGGGCCAGGGAAGCAATGCCGGTTACCGGATTGCCGATCTCGTGGGCCACTCCGGCGGCCAGGCGGCCTACCGCGGCCAGGCGCTCGCTGTGGGCCAGCTCGGACTCCAGGGTCTCCAGGTCGGTGAGGTCTTCCAGCAGCATTACCAAGCCGGTCTCGGTGCGGTCCCCCCGCAGCTCCGGGTCCGGGTCCAGCACCTGCGCCTTGTGCAGATTAAACCATTGGGGGCGTACCGCACCGGCCACCTCTTGATGGTGCAGGTGGTCGTCGACCGCGGCTGCAAACCCCGCCAGGAGCCGGCCCCAGGGTGCCGGCAGGCGGTCCACCTGTTGCCCAAGGGCCTGGCTGGCCTTGACTCGCGTCATTACCTCCATCGCCAGGTTCCAGATCACCACGCGTCCGTCACCACTGAGGGAGCAGACCCCCAGCGGCAGGTCCAGCAGGATTCGGCGATGATAACGGCGCTGGCGGTCGAGGTCCGCGGTCAGCCCCTCCAGGCGCGAATGGGAATCCGCCAGGCGCTCTTCCAGAAAGCGCATGGAATCGGCCAAGGCGGTGCGGGCCTGGGGGTCGAGCCGCAGTTGCTGGTTGATCACCATGTGCGCCATCTGGGGACCGATCAGCCCCGACAGGTTGCGTTCGATGCGCTCGCGCAGCCGCCGGAGCTCGCTGGGGCGGCGCTCGTCGGGATCCATGGCCAGGTCGGCCAGGGCCTGGCCGACTTCCCTCTCCGCCGTAGCGACGCCCAGGGTGGCTGCCAGGCCGGCGCTGAACTCCTCCGGCGAGGCCGCGCTTACCACTCCGACCAAGGGCGAGCGCAGCCCCGAGCTGCACGCCTGGGCCGCCTGCGTCTCTTCCGGGCGTTGGCGCGTGTACAGGGATACGATTACGAATACCAGCCCGTTGGCGGCCAGCGACCAGAAGCTGGCAACTCCCAGCGTCCCAGGTCGCCGGAAAGCTCGCGCAGGCCACTCAGATCGACCCCGGCGTTTATCAACCCCGAGGTTTCCAGCAGCGGCAGCAACAGGCTCAGGGACCAGAAGCCGATGCCCGCCAGCAAGCCGCAGACGAAGCCCTGCCATGTGGCCCGGGGCCAGTAGAGCACGCCGAAGATCCCTGGCAATAACTGGGCCACGGCGACGAACGAAATCAGTCCCATCTCCACCAGTCCCTGGCGATGTTTGAGTAGCATGAAGAAGCCGTAACCGGCATAAATAATCAGCCCTAGCAGAAAACGCCGGCCCCATAGCAGCCAGTAGTAAAGATTGACGCGCGGGTTCGGATAACCGATGGTAACAGGATATGGTTAAGGCACATGGCAGACAGGGCGAGCGTGGTAACAATCACCATGGCGCTGGCGGCCGAGATACCACCGATAAACGTCAGTAGAGGTAGCCAGGAGGATTCAGCATTCAGAGTAATACCGAGAACGTAGTAATCAGCAGAAACCGGCGTTCGGCCCGCAATACCCGCCCACAGTACCGGGGGAATAGCCAGGTTCAGTATTAACAGGAATAACGGGAAGGCCCAGCTTGCCTGTGAGCGAAGTGCGCCGGCGTTGATATTTTCCGTGAAGATCATATGGAACTGTCTTGGCAGCAGGAAGGCAGCGGCGAATGACAATATGATCAGCGTATACCATGCATCTCCCCACCGGCTGGTAAAGCCGTTCCAGTGCCTCCGGGTTTTGCGCAAGCCATTGGTTCATGTCAGCAGGACCGCCGAAGATGCCAAATACGGCAAACAGCCCGATGCCAGCAGCGCCAGCAGTTTGACAACCGACTCGAAGGCAATGGCAACCACCAGGCCTTCATGTTTTTCACGCGGTGATATATGACGTGCGCCAAACAGGATGGCGAAGATCGTCAGGCCGACACAGATACTAATGGCAATAACATCCGGGGTGTCTTCCTGCGTAAGAATTTTAATGGATTCGGTAACCGCACGTATCTGCAGCGCAATATAGGGCAGGGTACCAACCAGCATGAAGATGGTGACCAGTACGCCCGTCAGGCGACTGGGGTAGCGAAAGCTCATCAGGTCCGCTACCGATGTCAGCTGGTATTCCCTGCACAGCGTCATGATAGGGCGTAGCAGGACAGGGGTTAGCAGAAAGCCAGGAGGTGACACAATATAATGGTCAGGAATATCCCTGTTCTGCGGCATAACCGACACTGCCATAAAAGCTCCAGGAGGTGGCATAGACACCCAGCGACAGGGTGTAGACCCAAGGGTTGTTGACCCAGCGTTCCGGCAGTTTGCCCTGCTCGGTAGCGTACGCGATCAGGAACAGCAGCAGCAGGTAAACCACGCCGGCCCCGAAAAGGACCGGCAGTTCATGGGTCATGGTGGCCGTGGATTCTCAGGGCTGCGAGCAGGATCAGCAGCAACCACAGCAGATAGGGGAAGTACCAGGGGGCGCCCAGGGCGCTCCACCAGGCGGTCAACGGCGAAGCGAACAGCAGCAATGCGAGGGCCGCCAGCAGCAGCACCAGGTCGAAACGGGAATCGTCGGCGGGACGCTCGGACATGCGGAAAAGGTTAGCATTATTTGCCGCGGCGAGTCCTCACCCCTCGCCGCTCACCCCTGCTACTATGGGTTGATGACCGTTCGGCCCGCGCCGGGCCGAATCAAAACCACAATAACGGCCCCCAGGAGTCCGCCATGAATCCGGAAAAGGTCGTCTTCGGCTTCTTCATCGTCCTCGCGCTTACCCTGAACTTCGGCTTCTTCGTCGGGGAAATCGAGAACCCTGACCACCACAATGTCTGGGAGCTGTTCGCCGTTGTGGTGGTCAATCTGATCGCCACCGTGCTCAAGTTCGGTGACCGCACCCAGATGGGCGCGGTGCTGTTGGCCACCAGCCTGGTGGCCATGCTGCAGCTGATCGCCGCCGTGCTGGTCTGGGGCGTGGCGGTCCACGTCACCGGCACCGGGCTTACCCCGGCGGTGACCGCCAGTATCGTGTCCCTGTCCGGCGGCGCCATGATCGCCAACGTGGTCTCGGTGGTGCTCCTGGTGATCGAGACGGTGATGCTCCGGCGGCTGATCGCATCGGGCGCTACTCCGGCCATGGAAAACATCGTCTTCCTCGATCTTTCGGCGCATGCGCGCGCCGCTGCTGACGCTGATCGTCACCTATCACGGTGGCGATCCTTGGCCTGGTGCTGATCCCGGGGCAGGACGGCGACGGCAATGTCTGGCACATGGGCTTCTTCCATGCCTTTTACTTCGTCAGCTTCACGTCCACCACCATCGGTTTTGGCGAGATTCCCTACCAGTTCACCGGTGCCCAGCGGTTATGGGTGACGGTCAGCATCTATGCCACGGTGGTGGTCTGGTTTTACTCCATCGGCACCCTGATCGCCCTGTTCCAGGACAAGACCTTTCAGCAGGCGCTGACCGAGCCGGTTCGCGCGCCGCATTCGCCGCCTGCGCGAGCCCTTCTATCTGGTTTGCGGTTATGGCGAGACGGGCAGCGTCCTGGTGCGCGCCCTGACGGATCGAAATCGGCATGCCGTCACCATGGATATCATCCGACAACGGATCAATCTGCTCAAGCTGGAGAATTTGCGCGAATACGTTCCGCTTTCTATGCCGATGGCGCCGCCCGGAGCATCTCTTGGAAGCCGGGCTCAAACACCGCCTTTGCGCGGTGTGGTGGCCCTGACCAACGTCAACGAGACCAATCTCAAGATCGCCATCGCCGCCAAGCTGATGCATAAGGAGGTCAAGGTCATCTGCCGTGCCGACTCGCGGGAGGTGGAGGCCAATATGGATTCTTTCGGCACCAATCACATCGTCGATCCTTTCGACACCTTCGCCACCCATCTGGCCACCGCCTTGCAGGCTCCCAGCCTGTACCTGCTCTACCAGTGGCTGACCGGGCTGATGCACGAAAGCCTGCCGGAGCCGCTGTATCCCCCGAAGGACGGGCACTGGGTGCTGTGCGGCTATGGCCGTTTCGGCAAGGCGATCTACGAGCGGTTGCAGGATGAAGGCCTGGAGACGGTGATCGTGGAGGCGAAGCCCGGGCTCGACCGGCGCTCCCGCCGACACCGTAGTGGGCCCGGGCACCGAGGCTGAGACCTTGCTCCAGGCCAATATCGAAGAAGCGGTGGGCCTGGTGGCGGGCACCGACCATGACGTCAACAATCTCTCCATCATCATGACCGCCCGTGAAATCAACTCCAAGTTGTTCGTGATCCTGCGCCAGAATCCTCAAGAGCAATGAGGCTATCGCCGAGGCGGTGCAGGCCGATATGGTGATGCATCCCAGTTCCATCATAGCCAACAAGATTCGGGTGCTGCTGGCCCGGCCCCTGTTGTCCGAGTTTCTGCACCTGGCGCTGTTCCAGGACGACGAGTGGGCCTGCGAGCTGGTGAGCCGCATTATCGGCGTTGTCGATGTCGAGGTGCCGCCATACCTGGGAACTGGAGATCGGCCCGGAGCACGCGGGGGCGGTGGCCGATGCCCTGGCCGCCGGGAAGACCATAAAGATCGCCCATCTGCTCGCCCATCCGAGGGACCGAGAAAGCCGACTGGCCTGCATTCCGCTGTTGCTGCACCGCAAGGGCAGCCGGGATCTGCTGCCTGCGGCAGGACAAGGAATTGCATCCCGGAGACCGCATTCTGTTCTGCGGGCGTCACTCGGCCCAGCCGCGTATGGAGTGGACCTTGCTCAACGAGCATACCCTGGTCTACGTGCTGACCGGGGGCTCCATCTCCAAAGGGTGGATTTGGCGCCAGTTCGATAAGGGGAGGGCAGCCGCGGCGTCGGTCGCGTCGGGGCTGAGGACTGAGGACTGAGGACTGAGGACTGAGGACTGAGGACTGAGGACTGAGGGCTGAGGACTGAGGGCTGAGGACTGAGGACTGAGGGCTGAGGACTGAGGACTGAGGACTGAGGGCTGAGGACTGAGGACTGAGGACTGAGGACTGATGGCTGAGGGCTGAGGAATGCAGCGGGGTGGAATCGCGTCCCGCCGGCGCTCGAAGCACTCCCGTTCCGGTCCGCCAGGCGCTGCAGGGGGCGCGGTCTTGGAGCTCCCGGGCGTCGACGGGGACCCAGAAGCGGGGGCCGTGGCCCCGGGGATTGGTAACCCCACCCCTCAGCAGCTTTTGCCGATTCCCTGCCGCTGTACTACTGTAGAGAAAGCGGTCGCGGCCGGACCGCTGCCGACCACCAGCTCAGCCAACGGGGGTATTGGATGCACAGTCTTGCTGGAACGCCTGCACCGGGATCATATCAATTTGGCGCGCCTGCTCGACCTGCTCGAGCGCGAGCTGAACGAGTTCTACGCCGGGCGCGAATCCGATTTCGACCTCAAGGTAGAGATGCTCGAGTATATCGAGTGCTATGCCGAGCTGATCCACCATCCCACCGAAGACAGGATCTTCGAAGCCGCCCCGCGGGCGTTTGGGCGATAAGCAGGCGCTGCTCGACAAGTTGCACCAACAGCATGGCCTGCTGGTCGGGTTGTCGAGGAAATTCCGGAAGAATCTCGAGGGTGTGGTGCAGGGGGCGGTTATCGGCCGCGAGGAGCTGGAGAATCGAGGGCCGGGAGTTTATCGCGCTTCAGCGCCAGCACCTCGATTGGGAGGAGCAGGAAATGTTCCCGCCTTGGACGCCTGCCTGAATACGGAGGATTGGGAACGCATCGAGGGCGACGTACCGAAACATGACGACCCGGTGTTCGGCGAACGCGATCCAAACCGCTTCCGTCTACTCTACCAGTACCTCAACGAATCCAGCTCCTGACCGCTGGGTGCTCCGCTTCAGACCAGATCAGACGCGTACCCAACCCTGATTTCGTTGAACCGGTGCCAGCGGCCCGAACGGAAGGTCCTGCGGCTGGCTGGAAAGCGTTGCAGTAAATCCTCGCTAGGCTGTTGCGTGGCGCGCGATTCCGTGCCAAATTGCCTCCCCTGGTACCGAGCCAATTCTATGGCGGGGCCGAAGCCCTGAGCGAGCCCAGACACCGATGGATGCACTTCTCCCTATATCCCCCGCCTGTGAGCACCGGCCTCCGCCAGCGTGTTGCGCACCCTCGGCGGTGGACGGTTCGAGGCCGGCGCACGGATGAAATTCCCGTGGTCGGACGTTGCGCGGGCGCCTGAGTCGATGCCTGGCTGCTCGGTTTGGTGCTGGGGCTCTTGGTACTTGCCCGCGGTCGGCCCAGGACGATTCCGACCCGCTGATCGCTCAGACTCGGCTGACGGTCGAGCGCCTGGCCAAGGAACTGGCCGACGCCTCGCTCAACGCCGATACCATCGGCGAGGCGATCCGCGATGCGGCCAATGCCCGCAGCCGCAGTATCCAATGTGTGGGCCAGGCCGAGTCTGAGCTGGCCCGCATCTCCAAGACTTTGTCCGCAGTCGGCGAGCGGGAGGCAGACCGATGCGGCGGCCGGGGGGGGAGGCCAAAGCCACCGATCCGGCAGCGGGCAGGCCGCTGCTCAGAGCCCCGAGCTGAGGCGTGACCTGAGCGAGATACGGCAGCGCAAGCTGGGGGTGGAGGCCACCCTCACCAAGTGCCGGCTGCTGGCTGCCCGTGCCGACGAGCTGGTGGAGCGCCTCACCCAAACTGCAGCAGCGGATGTTGCGCCAGACCCTGGTGGAGAAAGAGCACAATCTCGGCCAGCTTCTGTTCTCGGGCAGTCTGCTCGACCCGGTCGGGCTCTGGCTCTCGGTGGAGGAGTTTCCTGATCGAGGGCAGCGGCGCCGCGGGCCGGCTCGACCCGGAGGGTCTGCTGCTGATCGCCGCCGGCGGCGCGCTGGGGTTCCTGCTGTCGGGGTCTTGGCCCGGTCCTGGCTGCGCCGGCGGGTGCGGCCGCCGGACGAGACACTTGGGACTGACCGGGCGCATCCCCGGCGCGGTGTTGTCGGGCCTGGCCTTCTACTGCGTGCCCCTGGCGACCCTCGTCGGAGCCGATCTGATGCTGGCCTGGCTGTTCCGGGACCTGCCGAGACACCGCCGTTGCTGGCAGTGGCGGGCTATGGGCTGGTGGCCTACTTATTGGCGATGATCCTGATCCGCAGCGCCCTGCGGCCGCCGAAACCGGCGCGCCAGATCACCCCGCTCTTGGATGAGTCGCCAAGGCCCTGGGGCGGCGCCTGCAGATGCTGGCGCTGCTGCTGCTGTTGGGAGGGCTCCTGGGCCACTCCCTGGGGGCCGGCGAGCTGCCGCCGCCGGAGCTGTCCCAGCTGGCCGGTGCGGCGGTGGTCAGCCTGTTGGTGATCAACAGCGTCTGGCTGTTGTGGCTGCTCGGTCGCGTGGAACGCTTGCGCATGGGCCGGCGCTTGCGCTTTCTGCTGTTGCTGGTGTTGCTGGTGATCCTGGGCGCCGAATGGCTGGGTTATCGTAACCTTTCCGCGTACCTGTTGACCGGAATGTTGGGCACCCTGCTGATTGGTGGGGTGTTTTGGGTCCTTGGCGTCTTGGTTCGCGAGGTCCTGGATCGGCTCGACCGGGGCGGGGTCGGTTGGGGGGCCGCTTTCACACCAGCATCGGGCTGGGGGTCGACGACCCGGTGCCGGGCCTGATCGGGTGCGCCTGCTGCTGTGGATCCTGATCTGGGGTTCTGCGGCGTTGTTGGCGCTCAGTGTCTGGGGGGCTTTCGGAGGCCGGTTTCGCGCTGGGTTCGAATACCTGGTGGACGGCTTCGATGTCGGCGGTTTGCGAATCGTTCCTTCAAGGTGTTGCTGGGGTTGGGGCTGTTCGCGCTGCTGCTGATGCTGGTGACCTGGGGCCGCGACCGCATGGACCAGAAGCTTCGCAGCAGCAGCCGTCTCGACGCCGGTTCTCGAGACGCCATGGTGTCGGTCAGCGGCTACGTCGGGTTTGCCCTGGCGATCCTGGTCGGCCTTTCGATGGCCGGGGTCGACCTATCCAATATCGCCATTATCGCCGGCGCCCTTTCGGTCGGCATCGGTTTCGGCCTGCAGAATATCGTCAACAATTTCGTATCCGGGATCATCCTGTTGTTCGAACGCCCGATTCGCCCCGGCGACTGGATCGTGGTGGGCAACACCGAAGGCTACGTAAAAAAGGTGCGGGTGCGCGCCACCGAGATCCAGACCTTTGATCGATCCGATGTGATCGTGCCCAACTCCGAGTTGATCTCGGGCCAGGTAACCAACTGGACCTATCGCGATCCTTACGGCCGGGTAATATGCCCGGTCGGGGTGGCCTACGGCAGCGACGTGCAGCTGGTGCGAAAGGTGTTGCTGGAGGTGGCCGAGCGACACCCTCAGGTCATCACGGACGGCCGAGCCCCGCCTCCGAAGGTGATGTTTCTGGCCTTTGGGGACAGTGCTCTGTTGTTCGACTTGCGCTGTTTCATCAGCGACGTCAACAGCCGGCTGACGGTGCGCAGCGAACTCAACTACGCGATCGACGCCGCGTTCCGCGCCAAGGGCATCCAGATTCCGTTCCCGCAACAGGATGTATATGTAAAGGGCTGGCCGCCCGAGGGTGGGCCTCCGCGAGAGGGGTGAGGAGTAAGGTGTTGTAGGACTGAGGACTGAGGACTCGAGGACTGAGGACTGAGGACTGAGGACTGAGGACTGAGGACTGAGCGTCGCGGCGGGCGGCGGCGGAAACCAGAATTCATGGCGTCTCGGCGGTTCAATGCCGCTGTTGGTGGAGTATGAATATGTCGGACAAGACCTGAGCCCGGAAGAGCAGTTGGTCGGCGAGGTGATCCAGGCCATTGGCCAGGGCGACGGAGAGGATTGCGCGCCGCGCTGGCGGATCTGCACCCGGCGGAGAGCGCCAATCTGGTGGAATCGATCCCGGAGCGGGACCGGGAATACCTCTGGGGTTTTGTTCCCGAGGAGCAGGCGGCCGAGGTAATGGCCAACCTGGGCGACGTGGCTCGGGAGAGCCTGGTCGAGGAGTTGGCGCCAGAGGCCCTGACCAACGCTGCCGGGGCCATGGAATTGGACGACCTGGTGGACCTGGTCGAGAATCTGCCCGACGACCTAGGCGATGCCATCCGCGAGTCCCTGGACCCGGAAGGTCGGGAGCGCCTGGAGGCGACCCTGGCCTACCCGAGGGCAGCGCCGGGCGTTTGATGGATACCCGGGCGGTGGCGGTGCGGGCCGACGTCAGCCTGGAGGTGGTACTGCGCTACCTGCGCCGGCGCGAGGGCCTGCCCGATCAAACGGACGGTTTGATGGTGGTGGACCGCGATGGCCGCTACCTCGGCAAGCTGCCCCTGGGGGTGCTGCTGACCCGCCAGCCCGAAGAGCAGGTCTCGGCGGTGATGAGCGCCGGGGCAGATCAGGTGCCGGTGGCCTTGGCAGAGGAGGAGGTTGCGCACCTGTTCCAGCGCCGAGACCTGGTGTCGGTCGCGGTAGTGGACGACACCGGCCTGCTGCTCGGGCGCATTACGATCGACGACGTGGTGGACCTGATCCGCGCCGAAGCCGAGCGCCCGCTGATGAACATGGCCGGCCTGGACGAGGAGGAAGACCTGTTCGCCCCGGTGCTGCCGAGCGCCAAGCGCCGGGCCCTGTGGCTCGGGGTCAATCTTGGCACCGCCTTCCTCGCCTCCTGGGTGATCGGGCGCTTCGAGGATACCCTGGCCCAGTTGGTGGCCCTGGCGGTACTGATGCCGATCGTCGCCAGTATGGGCGGCATCGCCGGCAGCCAGACCCTCACCCTGGTGATCCGCGGCCTGGCCCTGGGTCAGGTCGGGGTGGCCAATCGCCTCTGGCTGGGTCGCAAGGAGCTCGCCATCGCCTTGCTCAACGGGGTGCTTTGGGCCCTGGTGGTGGGGCTGATCGCCTATCTCTGGTTCGGCAACCCGGGCATCGGCATGGTGCTGGGCGCGGCCATGGTGATCAACCTGCTAGCGGCGGCCTTCGCCGGGGTATTCATCCCCCTGGCGATGGATCGCCTCGGCATCGACCCGGCCCTGGCCGGCGCGGTGGTGCTGACCACGGTCACCGACGTGGTGGGCTTTCTCAGCTTTCTCGGGTTGGCAACCTGGCTCCTGCTGTAGACCGGCGGAGACGAGAAAACAGCCAGCCGACGGCGCTGATCCAGCCCGGATACTTCACCCTAGAAAGAGCAGTTGACCGCTCCATTCTGACAGTAAGGTACTGAAATGCAGGAACAAGCCTTCGATCTATCGCTTCACCGATTCGGTGATCCAGGCTACGGGGCGCATGGCACGCTTGCGGCGGCGTATGGTCCGGTCCTGTTCCAGACGGAACCTGACATTTCCCACATCCCTGTGGGTCGCTGCGTTGCAACTCCTTGGAATAGGATTGACGATTCCGCGTCGTTGCGCCTCGGCTTTGGCTTCCTGCGTCGCCCTACCTCCTGCACCCATGCAGTCGTTGCCCTACACCCCCGCAAGCACACCCTACACCCCGTCCAACTGCTCTTTCTAGGTTCAAAGGGGTCGCGTGACGGCAAAGGCATCGCTCAGTCATAAACCCTGGGTTCCCCCTCCGGCCGCCGGCGAAATCGCTTGTAACTCCACCAATACTGCTCCGGACGGGCGCGGATCAGCGATTCGAGATCCCGGTTCATGGACGCTACCGCCTGCTCCACCTCCGGGTGGTAGATATCCGGGTCGGCCTGGCGAAAGACGACATCGAAGCCGCCGCCCCAGGGACGGCGTTCGGCGAACCCGTAGAACACCGCCGCCCCGGTCTTGCGGGCCAGGCGCGCCGCGATTACCGGCGAGTAGGCCGGCAGCCCAAACAGGGGGGCGAATACCCCGCTGCCCTTGGCCGGGCTGTGGTCGGGCAGGGTGCCGATCAGTTCACCTCGGCGCAGGGCTTGGAGCTGGGCCTTGAGCCCCTGGGCGTCGGCGCTCACCAGGTGGGCCTGGAAGCCCCGGCGGCCGGCCAGCATCAGGTGGTTGATGGTGGCGTTGCGCTGGGGCCGGTACATGCTGGTAATCGGGAAGCGGTAGGAGCAGTAGAGGGCGCCGATCTCCCAGTTGCCGAGGTGCGGACCCATAATAACCGCCCCCTTGCCGGCGGCGACCCCCTGCTCCAAGGCCTCGAGACCTTCCACGGAACGGATCAGCGCCATGATTCGCTGGGGCGAGGCAAGCAGAATCTTGGGCGATTCGACGAAGGTCTTGGCGGTCTCGATCAGGCTCAGGCGCGCGAGGCGCCGGCGCTGGCGCGGGCTCAGTTCGGGGAAGCAAAGGCGCAGGTTGATGTCGGTGACCCGCCGGTGACGGTTCGGCACCCAATAGAAGCCGAATCCGGCCAGGCTGCCGAGCAGGCTGAGCAGGGGCAGCGGCAGCAGGGCGCCGAAGCGCAGGACCAGTTTGATCAGGACGGCGGTCAATAGGGTGCTCCCGGGCGCTCCGGCGCCGGGACCCATTGTAAACCAGCGCGTCGTTTTTTGGGTGCTCAGCCCGGTGCCGGGCCCGCTGCGGCGAGCCGCTCCCAGGCGACTTCTTCTTGCCGGCTCACCAGCTTGGTCACCAGGCTTTGCGCGTCGGAGAGATTGCGACGGGCCGGGGCCGACAGGGGGTGGCCCAATTCGAAGCCGTAGCCGCGGATCGCCAGCAGGTAGCAGGGGGGCGGCTCCCGGCCCTGGACCCGGCGGTATACCTCCAGTACCCCGGCCGGGTTCATGGCGTGGCTGAACGGGCGCTGCTCGGGCCGGGGATGCAGCCGGCGCAGGCCCCAGGGGGCCGGGACCTCCAGGCTGGCGTCGGCGAACAGGACCAGCCGACGCTCGGCAAGGTCCAGGGCGTGCTCGATCTGCAGCTGAAAGTCGGTCAGCAGATCAACCGCTGCGACCAGCGCCTCCTGTCCCCCCAACCAGTCGACCAGGGCCGGACCCAGGGCATCGTCGCCCCGGGACGGGTTGCCGTAGCCGAACACCAGCAGGGGGGCTTGGCTCAAGCTTTGATCCCGCCGGCGCGCCGCAAACGGCTTGCCAGCCGGTGCCCGGCGCTGTCCACCAGTTCCACCTCCAGGGGCATCTGGCCCAGGGCGTGGGTGGCGCAGGACAGGCAGGGGTCGTAGGCTCGGATCGCCACCTCGATCTGGTTGAGCAGGGGCTCGCTCAGCGTCTCGCCGTCCAGGTACCGGCTCGCGACCTGGCGGATCGACTCGTTCATGGCCTGGTTGTTGTTGGTGGTGGAGACGATCAGGTTGGCCCGGGTCACCAGGCCGTCGCGGTCGATCTCGTAGTCGTGGAACAGGGTGCCCCTGGGGGCCTCGATGACGCCGATGCCGCGCTGCCGGGGGCTGCCCTGCAGGCGCAGTTCGCCGGCTACCAGGTCCGGGTCCGGCAGCAGGGCGCGGATGGCCTCGGCACAGTGCAGCAGCTCGATCATGCGCGCCCAGTGATAGGCCAGCGGGGATTGCACCGGGCGCCCGCCGTTTTCGCTGCGGAACTGCCGGCGCGCGCGCTCCGCCAGCGGGGTTGGGAAGCGCTCGCAGTTGTTGACTCGGGCCAGGGGGCCGACCCGGTACCAGCCGGCCTCCGGGCCGAGAGCGGCAAGGAATGGGAACTTCATATAGCTCCAGGGCTTGACCTCCTCGCGCAGGTGCCGGTCATAGTCCCGGCACTCGACCTGATCGAGCAGGTCGCGGCCATCCGCGGCGCGGGCGCGCAGCCGGCCCTCGTAGAGTTCGAAGGTCCCGTCCGGGCCCACCAGGCTGAGCATATTGCTGTCGATGCGGCCGAATTCCCGATGGTAGTCCGGGTGCTGGCCGAGAATGCGCCGGACCAGCCGACCGCCGCCTCGGCCCAGGCCACCGTTTGGTCGGCCTCGGCCAGCAGTGCGTCCCGGTCCTCGGGGCTGAGGTGCTGGTTGACCCCGCCCGGCAGGGCGCCGGTGCCGTGCACCCGCTTGCCGGCGGTGGCCCGAATCACCTCCTGGCCGAAGCGGCGCAGCAGCACCCCCTGGCGGGCGATCTCGGGTTCGTCTTCGATCAGGCCGACGATATTGCGGTGGCGCACCCGGTCGTCGAAGCCGAACAGCAGGTCCGGCGCGCACAGGTGGAAGAAGTGCAGGGCATGGGACTGCAGGGTCTGGCCGAAGTGCATCAGGCGGCGGATCTTCTCGGCGCTGGGTGTGAGCCGGTCCACCCCCACCAGCATGTCGGTGGCCTTGGCTGCCGCCAGGTGGTGGCTGACCGGGCAGATCCCGCACAGGCGCTGCACCACCACCGGCAGTTCCCAGTAGGGCCGGCCCTGGATGAATTTCTCGAAGCCGCGGAACTCGGCGATGTGCAGGCGGGCCTGGCGGATATGGCCCTGGTCGTCCCGCAGCAGGGTCACCTTGCCGTGTCCTTCGACCCGGGTCAGCGGTTCGATCACCACGCGCTGCAGGCGTTCTGGGTGTTGGGCGGTTTCCAGGGGAGCGGTCATTGGGTTCTCAGTCGAAGTGGATCTGATGGTATTCGAATGCGGGCGGGCGCCCGGCGAGCAAGGCGCTCAGGAAGCTCCATAGGGTGTCCGCCGAGGGCGGGCAGCCGGGCACGAAGTAGTCTATTCGCACCAGTTCGTGTATCGGGTGCACCCGGTTTAGCAGCAGCGGCAGCTCGGGGTCATTGGGGATCCCGGGCTCGTAGAGGTTGGGGCCCCGTACATAGGCCTCCTCCAGGCATTCGCGCAGGCTGTAGTGGTTGCGCATAGCCGGCACTCCGCCGTTGATGGCGCAGGCCCCCACGGCCGCCAACAGCCGGCAGCGGCGGCGAAATTCCCGCAGCACCTCCAGGTTCTCGCTGTTGGCCACCGCCCCTTCCACCAGTCCGAGGTCGCAGTCCCCCAGGGTCTTGATGTCGTTCAGCGGGCAACGGTCCAGTTCCACCAGTTGCACCAGCTCGATGATCCGCTCGTCGATATCCAGCAGGGACATGTGGCAGCCGAAGCAGCCGGCAAGGGAGACGGTGGCCAGGCGCAGCTTGTCAGTCATCGGGGCCTGCCTCGGGTTCGGGTTGGTCGGCGCGATCGATCGGCCGGCGGTCGTAACGGCGAGTGCCGAGGGGTACCTCGTAGCCCCGATGCTTGGGCAGGATCGCCCCCACCGGGCAGATGCTCGCCGCCCGGTCGGAGGCCGCAAAGCGGCTGCTGCCCAGGCGCCCGTCGGCGGCGTCGACGATCAGCCGGCTGTCCGCTCCGCGTCCGGCGATGACGAATACTCCCTTGTGGTCGATCTCGGCGCTGGCGCGCACGCACAGGCCGCACAGGATGCAGCGATCGAAGTCGATCAAGGTGTCGGGGTGGGAGGCGTCCAGGGGCCTGCGCGGGTACTGATGCGGCAGCTCCGGGGCCAGCATTCCGCAGTAGTAGGCCAGTGCCTGGAGCTGGCAGTCGCCGCTCTTTTCGCATCCGGGGCAGACGTGGTTGCCCTCCACGAACAGCATCTGCAGCAGGCCCCTGCGGTAGGCGCGGATCTGCTCCGAGCCGTTGTCCACCCGCAGCCCCGGCGCTGCCGGGTGCGTGCAGGCGGCGCGCGCGCGGCCGTTGATGCCCACCACGCAGATCCGGCAGTTCCCCACCGGGGCCAGCTCCGGATGGTGGCAGAGATGGGGGATATAGGCCTCGGCCCGCAGGGCGGCGTCCATGATGGTGTCGCCTTCGCGGAACGGGATCTCGCGGCCGTCGAGCCAGAAGCTTGCCGGGGCGTTCATGGGGTTGGCTCCTCGGCGCGCAGCTGGCGCGCCTCGGCCAGGGCCTGGTCGAGGTCGAAGGCGGGACCGTAGCCCTCCGTGCCCAGGCGCTCGCGGTAGATCTCCGGGAACGCCTGCGAGGCTGTCCAGCACCGGGTTGGGGGCGGTCTGTCCGAGGCCGCAATGGCTGGTCGCCTGCATCAGCTCGCCGGTGCGGCGCATCTGCTCCAGGTCAGCCTGGCTGCCGCGCCCGGCCCGGAGCTTGTCCACCAGGTCCCTCAGCAGCACCGTGCCGACCCGGCAGGGGGTGCAGAAGCCGCAGCTCTCGTGGGCGAAGAAATGGGCGAAGTTCTGCACCGCGTCCAGCAGGTCGCGCTCGGGCCCGAAGACGATCAGGGAGCCGCCGGTGGCCAGGTCCTCGAAGCCCAGGCGGCGCTCGAAGTCGCGCCGCCCCAGCAGCCGGCCGGCCGGCCCGGACACTTGCACCGCCTGGGCCTGGGCGCCGCCGCAGTCGGCCAGCACCCGGGCCAGGCTGACGCCGAACGGGTACTCGTAGACCCCGGGGCGGGCGCAGTCGCCGCTGATGCTGAGCAGTTTGCTACCGGCCGATTCCGCGCTGCCGACGCTGCGGAACCAGTCGGCGCCGTGCACCGCGATCTGGGCCGCGGCCACCAGGGTCTCCACGTTGTTGACCACGGTCGGCAGCCCCAGGTAGCCGCTTCCGGTGGGGAAGGGCGGGCGCTTGCGGGGGATGCCTCGGCGTCCCTCCAGCGACTCCAGCAGGGCGGATTCCTCGCCGCAGACATAGGCCCCGGCCCCGAGGTGGATCTCGATGTCGAAGTCGAAGCCGGTGCGGCCGGCGATGGCGCGCCCCAGCAGCCCGCCGCGTCGGCGGCGCTGCAACGCCGCCTCCAGCTGCGGAAGCAGGTAACGGTATTCGCCACGCAGGTAGATGAAGCCCCGGTCGGCGCCGATGCAGCCGGCGCACAGGGTCATACCCTCGATGAGCTGGTCGGCACAGGTACCCAGCAACACCCGGTCTTTGAAGGTGCCGGGTTCGCCCTCGTCGGCGTTGCACACAACCACCCGGCGCTCGGCCGGGGTCTGGCGGCAGGCCTGCCATTTGCGGGCGGCACAGAAGCCGGCGCCACCCCGGCCGCGAAGGTTAGCCGCCTCCAGCTCTCCGAGCAGACGATCGGGCCCTTGCTCGAACAACGCCGCCAGGGCGCTGCCCGGCTCCAGGTTGTGGGCCAGCAGCAGGTCCCGGCGGCGGATCTGGTCGTCGACCTGGAACCAAGGGCGGGGCCAGTCCGCGAGCGGCGTGTCGGCCTCCACCAGCGCGGCGATGGCGGCGCAGCGGGCCGCGTCCAGGCGGGTCAGTGCCAGGCCGTTGATCAGCAGCGCCGGGCCCTGGTCGCACATCCCGGTGCAGGATGCGAGCTCCAGGCTGACCCGGCCATCGTTCCGCGTGGTTCCGGGGGCCACCCCCAGGCGCCGGCACAGATCCTGGTACAGCCCGCGGCTGCCTTTCATACGGTCGCTGATGCAGTCGCTGACCAGAAGCTCGTAGTCGCCTCGGGGCTGGTGGTGCAAAAAAGCATAAAAATCCACCACCGCGCTGACCTCGGCCCTGGTCAAGACCAGACTCCTGGCGAGCTGGGCCTGGGCCGCCGCGGGCACATGGGCATAGCGCTGTTGCAGGGCGCACAGGTACTGCAGCAGCTGCGGCGGGCGGTTGCCGTCGGCGGCGGCCAGCTCCTGCGCCCAGGCGGTTGCGGAAACCGGGGAGGGAGGCGCCATGGCTTGGTTCCTTCGAAATAGGAAAGCGGTTGCGGCTCGGTTCGTACTTCGCAAAAAGCTTAGCAACCGTCGCCGGCTGGCGCCTAGGCGTGATGTAGGGAATAAGCATTGCTCTTGATGGGGATCAAGAAGCTTTGGTTACCCGCCGGCATTCGGGTCCTTGGTGCTGCCTTCATGTCCTGCGTATACTGTTTTTATGAACAGTATATCCGTGCCCGATTACGCGGAACTGCACTGCCGTTCCAATTTCAGTTTTTTGCGCGCCGCCTCCCACCCGGAGGAGCTGGTGGAGCGGGCCCAGTGAATTGGGCTACCGGGCCCTGGCCCTGACCGATGTCTGCTCCCTGGCCGGGGTGGTGCGGGCCCACGGCCGGGCCCGGGCCTGCGGGCTGCAGCTGATTATCGGCAGCGAGATCGAACTGGCGGACGGCCCGCGGCTGGTGCTGCTGGCCGCCGATGCCGCCGGTTATGCGGGGCTGTCGAAGCTGATCACCCGCGGCCGGCGGGCGGCGGCCAAAGGCGAGTACCGGCTCGAACGGGTCGACCTGGCGGCCGGCCTGCCCGGCTGCCTGGCGCTCTGGCTGCCCGGGGAACAAGCGGATGCGGATACGGGCCGCTGGCTGGCGGAGCGTTTTCCCGGCCGGGCCTGGATCGGGGTGGAACTGCACCGCAGCGGCGGCGACCGCGAGCGCCTGGTCCGGCTGCGGACCCTGGGGGCGGCCTGCGGCCTGCCTTTGGTGGCCGCAGGCGGGGTGCTGATGCACGATGCCGGGCGCCGACCCCTGCTGGATTGCCTGACTGCCATTCGCCTCGGCAAGCCGGTAGCGGAGCTGGGCTATGCCGCCCAGTCCAACGGCGAGCGCCATCTGCGCAGCCGGGCGCGCCTGGCCCGTTTCTACCCGCGGGAACTGCTGGCCGAGACCCTGGTGCTCGCGGCGCGCTGCCGGTTTTCCCTGGAGCAACTGCGCTACCGCTATCCCTCAGAGCTGGTGCCCCCGGGCCTGACACCGAGCGCGCATCTGCGGGCGCTGACCGAGGCCGGCCTGGCCCGGCGCTGGCCGGACGGCGCGCCGCCCCGGGTGCGGCGCCTGATCGAGCACGAGCTGGCGCTGATCGCCGAGCTGGCCTACGAGCCCTATTTTCTGACCGTGCATGACATCGTGCGCTTCGCCCGCGGGCGCGGCATCCTCTGCCAGGGCCGGGGCTCGGCCGCCAACTCCGCGGTCTGCTACGCGCTGGGCATCACCGAGGTGGACCCGGCCCGCATGCAGCTGCTGTTCGAGCGCTTTATCTCCAGGGAGCGCAACGAGCCGCCGGATATCGATGTCGACTTCGAACACCAGCGGCGCGAGGAGGTGATCCAGTACCTCTACGCCAAGTACGGCCGCGAGCGCGCCGCCCTGGCCGCGACGGTAATCAGCTACCGCCCCAAGAGCGCGATCCGCGACCTGGGCAAGGCTCTGGGCCTGGATCTGGACCAGGTCGACCGCCTGGCGCGCAATATCACTTGGTGGGACGGCCAGACCATTGCCGACGAGCGGTTGCGCGAGGCCGGTTTCGATCCGGACAACCCGCGTCTGGGACTGCTGCTGGAGCGGGTGCGGGAGATCCTCGGCTTTCCGCGCCATCTGTCCCAGCACGTGGGGGGCTTCGTCATCTCCGAACAGCCCCTGAGCCAGCTGGTGCCGATCGAAAACGCGGCCATGCCCGAACGCACCCTGATCCAATGGGACAAGGACGACCTGGACGCCCTGGGCCTGCTCAAGGTGGACTGCCTGGCGCTCGGCATGCTGAGCGCCATCCGCCGTGCCTTCGGCTTGATCAACGGCTTTCACGGCGGCCATCTAGGCCTGGACTCGGTGCCGGCGGAGGATCCTCGGGTCTACGCCATGATTCAGCGCGCCGAGACCGTGGGGGTGTTTCAGATCGAATCCCGGGCCCAGATGGCGATGCTGCCGCGGCTCAAGCCGGCCTGCTTCTACGACCTGGTGATCGAGGTGGCGATCGTGCGCCCGGGACCGATCCAGGGCGACATGGTGCACCCCTACCTGCGCCGGCGCCAGGGCCTGGAGCCGGTCAGCTATCCGTCGGACGAGGTGCGCGAGGTGCTGGGGCGCACCCTGGGGGTGCCCATCTTCCAGGAGCAGGTGATCAAGGTGGCCATGGTGGCCGCCGGCTTCAGCCCCGGCGAAGCCGACCGATTGCGCCGTTCCATTGCCGCCTGGCGCCGCCGCGGCAGCCTGCAGCAGTTCGAGCAACGGCTGGTGCAGGGCATGCTGGCGCGCGGCTACGAGGAGGGCTTTGCACGCCAGATCTACCAGCAGATCCTGGGCTTCGGCGAGTACGGCTTTCCCGAGTCCCATGCTGCGAGCTTTGCCCTGCTGGTGTATGTCTCGGCCTGGCTCAAGTGCCATCACCCAGCGGCTTTCTGCGCCGCCCTGCTCAACAGTCAGCCGATGGGCTTCTACGCCCCGGCCCAACTGGTGCGGGAGGTCCGGCGCCAGGGGGTGGAGGTGCGCCCGGTGGACGTCCGCCACAGCGCCTGGGACTGCAGCCTGGAGCCGGATGCGCAGACCGCTCCGGCCCTGCGCCTGGGTCTGCGCATGGTTAAGGGGCTGTCGGTGCAGGGGGCTGAGCGGCTGCTGGCGGCGCGCCGGGTCGCGTCCCTGAACTCGGTGCAGGACCTGGGCGAGCGCGCCGGGCTTGGGCGCCGGGACCTGCAGGCCCTGGCCGCCGCCGATGCCTTGGTCGGGCTGGCCGGCAACCGCCACCAGGCCGGCTGGCAGGTGGCGGGGGTGGAGCCCCAGCTACCCCTGTTCGCCGGCCTGCCGGCAGGGGTCCCGGAGCCCGTCCCCCTGCTGCCCAGCCCCAGCGAGGGCGAGACGATCGTCGCCGACTACGCCAGTCTGGGGCTGAGCCTGGGCCGCCATCCCCTGGCCCTGCTGCGCGGGCACTTGAACCGGCGCCGGCTGCTCCCCGCCGAGCAGGTGCGGCGCCTGCCCCACGGCACCCGGGTACGCACCGCCGGGCTGGTGATCAACCGCCAGCGCCCGTCCTCCGCCAACAGCGTCACCTTTATCACCCTGGAGGACGAGACCGAGCAGCTCAACCTGATCGTCTGGAAGCGCCTGGCCGAGCGCCAGCGCAAGACCATGCTCGGGGCGCGGCTGCTGGGGGTGGTGGGGGAACTGCAGCGCGAGGGCAGAGTGATCCACGTCATCGCCCAGCGCCTGGAGGATCACAGCGAGTTGCTGGGGGGACTGGTGACCCGGTCGCGGGATTTTCGGTAGGGGCGGTACCCTTCAGTTCCGCAGTCGGAATAACATCCCTGAACCTGCGGGCGGTACTTGCGCTAAGGACGAGCACGCATAGTGGATTTTATTAAAGGAACGCCTTTCACCGCTGTCTACCGGCCAAGGAAACAGTCGAACCGGATACCGAGTACAGCCAAGCCGCCCGAAACGGCTGGACTCGCCTGATCAAGAAGGTGTACGAAATAGACACGCTCGTCTGCCCCCACCGCGGCGGTGAGATGCGATTCCAGACGATCATTGAGGAAGCCGCCGCAAGTGCGCGGATTCTGCGCCACCTGGGGTGTGCAACCCATGCCCTCCACTGCGGGCCCCACCCGACGAGGATGACTGGCCGGACTATAGCCAGAGTCCATCCTTAGGTTCGCCAACGGCACATCCCTGTGCCGCTCCTCCATCCTTAGGTACGCCAACGGCACATCCCTGTGCCACTCCTCCTTCCTTAGGTTCGCTATCGGCACATCTCTGTGCCGCTCCTCCGCTCACCTGCCATCCTGTCCCCGATATTGCCTACAGGGATGTAGGTAATGAGCGATAGCAGGACGTGGTGGCTCTCGCCTGAGCCAGCAGCGTTCGGGCGAGGGTCTCCCTGCGCTGGCGAGGCGCGTTATACTCGCCACATCCTTGCGGCTCGCCTCCGGGCCAGCGGGCGCTGGTCAAAATCGCTCCGAGCGGTTTTGTCAGCTTGAAAATGGCCCCGAAACGGCTGAAACTGTTATGAATGTAGAGATTTCTCGCAACAGGAGGGGGCGGGATGGCCAGCGCGCAGAGCGAGGGTTATGTCAAGCATAGGGAGGCGGGCTTGTAGTCTTCGCACGTGGCGCTGTCGGAAGCGTTCGCCGAAAGCAAATTCGTATCCCTTGTCCTGCAAGCCGATCGCGGATACGCTGACTCGTTACCGGCTACTCGAGCCGCGAAGCCAGGCTGGGCTTCAGGGGTGATCGGGTTAACATCTGTTGCGAACAGCGCCAGCGGCGGTTTTGCGATGGTATCCCACAGAGACCTGTGATAGTTGTCTATCATACCGGTAGCGTCGGGAGTAGAAGGCCAAGCCGGTTTGCAGCGGAGGGATGTCGTCCTCCGGAAGATCCCTTGAGGCCGTGTAGAGGCTGCCCGACAATTCTGTCCAAACGATGCTCGACAGCGCTTATCTGGTCGTTGTCCCCGCGTCACTCCTCCTCGGGGTGGCGGCCGGTTATGTCATGCACCGCTCGGATTTCTGCGTTGCCGGCATGTTTCGCGACCTGTTTCTGTTTCGCCAGACCTACATGCTGAGCATGTTGCTGCTGCTGGTCGCGGCGAGCATGGTTCTTTTCGAAGCGGGTGCATTGCTCGGTCTGATAGCGCCGCAGCCGTTTCCTCTGCTCGGCCCCCCGGCCCTGATCAACATCCTGGGCGGCGTGCTCTTCGGGTTTGGCATGGTTCTTGCTGGAGGCTGTGTCGTGGGGACCCTGTACAAGCTTGGCGCGGGAAGCGTGCTGAGCTTGACTGCGCTCATTGGCTTGATCGCGGGGAGTGTGTTCTATGCCGAGATCCATCCCTGGTGGAGCATGCTCGCCGAGGCGAGCAGATTCGCCGAAGAGCGGATTACACTTCCCCAGGCCGTCGGGGCATCGCCGCTGCCGCTGATTTTGATCTGCGTTGCGGGCATTGCTTGCGTATTATTGCTCCGCTTCCGCCGCCGGTCCTGGGTGCGTCGCTCGCCTGCTCAAGGCTATCTTCAACCCTGGAAGGCGGCCCTGCTGCTCGCCGCCATTGGTTTCCTGTCGTACGTATTGGTGGGAATGCCGCTAGGGATTACCACCGCCTACGCAAAAATCGGCGCCTACATCGAAAACCTGTTTTGGCCGGGTCATGTGGCCAATCTCGCCTACTTCCAGGCACAGCCACTCGACTATGTCCCACCGTTGGCGCACGCTGCGGTGCAGGGTGGAGCCGGACCGAGACTGGACGCCATCGCAGCCATCCAGTTCCCTTTGATCGTGGGGATCGTTCTCGGAGGGGGCGTTTCCGCGCTCTTGGTTCGAGAGTTCCGTTTCTACTTCAAGGTGCCGCCAAGCCAGTACCTGATGGCATTCGGCGGTGGCCTGATAATGGGGTTGGCAGCGCGCATGACGCCCGCGTGCAACGTATGGCATCTGTTCGGCGGCTTGCCAATCCTCGCCATGCAGAGCCTGTTGTTTCTCGCCGGTTTGTTTCCCGGAGCCTGGCTTGGCAGCCGCGTCTTGGCGCGTGTGGTATTGCGCCATGGAGCCCCCCGATGACCGATGCGGACACAAAACCCTTGGCCGACAACTTGGCCGTTGGCGCGGTGATTGAGTTCGATATTCGCGGGCAGATCTGTCCCTCGGCGCTACTGATTACCCTGCGCGAGGTAAATCAGCACAAACAGGAGCTGAGGGCGGGTTCGACGCGTCTGCGCGTGCGAACCGACAACCGGGATTCGACGATCACCATTCCCGACGCGCTCTCCAACATGGGTTATGCGGTTGAGGTAACCAAGAACGAAGGGTATTACCTGGTCGAGGTTCGCGGTCGGGCTAGCGACCGCTAGTCCGGGGCAACTGCAGGAGTTCGCAACCCGCCAATGGAATCGACCAATAGAAAAGCGCGAGCCTCACTTCCGGAGGCGCTTTCCGCGGCGCATCGGGAAATCGAACGCCTGCGGGAAGGCACCCGGCTGCTCGAGGCCCGAGAGCAAAGCGCGTTTTCCTATATCCGGGAGAAAGTCGATCAGCTGTTGAAGGTGATTGGCACCTGGCCGCTGAAACCGGAAGAACTGGACGACGAGTCCCTCATCTCCCTCGATCCCATTGGCATCGTTGCCGACGCCTTCGTGCAGGTTCTGGAACACCTGCAGGACACCAACGATGACCTGGTTCTGGCAAGGGACGAAATTCACGCGATCTTCGATTCTGCGGGGGCCGCGATCCTCGTGGTGGACCGCAGCTTCCGATTGCAGTCCTGCAACGCCCAAAGCCGCGTCTTTTTCGTTGGTGACACGCCGCTAGTGGAGCAGGGCGACCTTCCAGGGCTCCTCGACCATGGCGGCTCGTCCGACATAGCGGACCTTCTGGGTGAGGTCTGCCGCGATGGCAAGTCGGTGGAAAAGAGCGACTTCAGCTTCGGCGACTTCCACTTCCATGTCGTCGGCACTCCGGTTAGGGATAAGGCGGGAAAGCTTTCAAAGGTGATGCTGGTTTTCACGGACATCACCGAGCGGCGCGGGATCGAGCAGTCGTTGCGTGAGGCGGAGTCGCGGTTGACCACTATCGTCAATTCGGTTCAGGCCGGCATCCTCGTTGTCGATGCCGAGACCCACATCATTCGGGACGTCAACGACAGCGCCGTGTCTATGATCCAGGAGACCCGGGAGAACCTGATAGGGTCTGTGTGTCACGATTATGTATGCCGGGCGGAGCGCGGACAGTGCCCGATCGAGCACTGCGAATGCCGCGGGGACAACTCGGAGCGTCGTCTCCTGCGGCCGAACGGCGACTCGATTCCGATCCTCAAGACCGTGACCTCCATCGAATTGAATGGAAGGACGCATTACCTGGAGAGCTTTATCGACCTCAGCGAGCGGAAACTCGCCGAGCAGGCGCTGGTGGAAAGCGAACAAAGGTATCGCTCCCTCTACAATACCATGCGGGAAGGCGTAGCCCTCCACGAGCTGATCCTGGACGCGGACAATCGCCCGGTCGATTACCGGATCCTCGACGTCAACCCGTCCTATGAATCGATTCTGGGTCTGCCGCGGGAGTCCGTAGTGGGACGCAAGGCTTCCGATGTGTACGGGACCGGTGAACCCCCCTACCTGACGCAGTTCGCGCGGGTGGCGAATTCCGGCACTCCGGCATCGTTCGAGGCCGATTTCGAGCCCATGGGCAGGGTGTTCAGTGTCTCGGTCTTTTCCCCTGCACCGCTCAGATTCGCAACCGTTTTCGATGACATCAGCGAACGGAAGAGGGTCGAGAAGGAGGTCCACCGGCTGGCGTTCTTCGATACCCTCACCGGTTTGCCAAACCGTACCCTGCTGCAGGACCGACTGCGGGAGGCCCTGACGATCTCGGCGCGCGAGGACTATCGGGTGGCCGTGCTGTTTCTCGACCTCGATCGCTTCAAAACAATCAACGATTCGATGGGGCATGCGGTGGGGGACGGTATGCTCAAGGCGATCGGCAATCGCCTCGAGCTGTGTGTCCGTGAGTCCGACACCGTCGGTCGCCTGGGGGGAGATGAGTTCGTCGTGATCCTCCCGATGATCCAGCATGGGCTGGACGCGGTTCGGGTAGCCAAGACCATTATGGATCGTGTCGCCGAACCCATGGAGTTCGATCACCGGGAAATCTATACCAGTTGCAGCATCGGGATCGCCCTGTTTCCCATGGACGGCACTGAGGCGGGTACCTTGATCAGCAACGCCGATATGGCGATGTACGCGGCGAAAGAACGGGGGCGCAACAATTATCAGTTCTTTTCCGCGGAGATGAATCGGCGAGCGACCGAACGTCTCGAGATGGAGACCCGATTGCGCAAGGCACTTCGAGAGCAGGAAATCCGTGTGTTCTATCAGCCGCAGCTCGATGTGGCGCGGGGAAAGGTCACCGGGGTCGAGGCGCTCGTGCGTTGGCGCGACCCGGAGTATGGGATGATTCCACCGCGTCGCTTCATTCCGTTGGCCGAAGAAACCGGATTGATCCTTCCACTGGGGGAGATGGTCTTGTTCAAGGCCTGTGCTCAGGCCAAGGCGTGGCAGGCTGCCGGAGTTCCCTGGCTCACAGTGGCGGTGAATCTGTCTGGATTCCAGCTCAAGCAGGGCGATATCGCCGAAACGGTGCATCGGGTACTGGCAGCAACCGGGCTTGCGCCGAGTTCCCTGGAGTTGGAACTCACGGAAAGCATGTTGATGGATCACGCGCAGGCGACGGTAGGAACCCTGCGCAAGCTCAAGGCCATGGGGCTTCGTTTGACCATCGACGATTTCGGAACCGGCTATTCTTCCCTGCACTATCTGAAAGACTTCCCTATCGATCGAATCAAGGTGGCACAGGAATTCGTGCGCGATATCAGCGCGGACCCGGGCGACGCGGCGATCGTGGACACCATCATCGCGATGACGGCCGGCCTAGGTATGGAGGTGGTGGCGGAGGGCGTGGAGACGGTCGAGCAACTCCGGTTCCTGCGCTCCCGGGGCTGCCAACAGATGCAGGGATTCTATTTTGCCAAACCAATGTCCGCGGATACCGTCGCACAGTACCTGCGCAGCGGGGTATTCCGCGAAGGACTCTGCCCGGTAGGCATCGCCTGAGCCTGCGTTGAGGAATGCGCGGCCTCGCGAGCCTTCACGCGACGGCTTGTCAAGGCAAGTTGCATCGTCGTGGCTTACGGCATCGCGAAGAAGCCCTCGCTTGCGTATCTCTTGCCTGCTGCGCGATCCGGGCGGAGGTGGGGATTTTCCGGCGAGAACCTACCACAACGCGGCGCTGGTTGCAGAATCCTGCCCGGTTCCTGCGGCCTCTTCGCGTGGTCCCTCCAGCAGAATCCTACCTCCGTCGGCGCCGCGCCACAACCAGGGCGGACGAGTGTGTCTGCGGCGTTTGCGAGCTTGGCGACCAGTTTGATATGACAGGGCCAGGGTCGGATTGTTCTAAGATGGCGGCGCCGAGGCCCTGGTGCGGAACGCCGAAATTTGTTCGAGCCTGGAACCTTAGCTTGTTATACGCGATATTGATCGCGCCTGCTCAACCTCATCGTCTAGAAGCGCCTGGAGGGCCACAACGAGCTGTTGGGCGGGCTGGTGACTCGCTCAAGGGATTCTGAATGAGGGTTTTCGGGACAGGAAGGGCCGTCGAGCCCCATTATCGGTCGAAGCTTTGCCGAACCTGCAGCCGCTACTTGCAGGAGCAGGAGTAAATGCCGTGGATGGTATACAAGCAATGAGACGCTTCTGCTCGTCTGGGCCCCCAAGTAAAATGCACAGAGGGGCTACCAAGGGAGAGCGCAAGGTTGCGAGTAGATCGAGATGTCCCCGAACGACTCTGGGAAGTTCTACTGCCCGATACCGCAATTCCCGCTACCCAATATTGGAACGCCCCACGGCGCAGATAGCGCGCGTGGGGTGGGCGTGAAGTGCCAGTATTACGACTTCTCAGAGGTCCGGGTTACCTTCCTCGAACCCGCGGTAGATGTCCGCGCGGGTGGTGCCGCGCGAGTTCGTCATGGCACCGTCGTCACCCATGCCGCCATGGGACGCGCCCGGCAACTGCATGTGCGTCATATCGTGTCCCAGATCCGGGTTCTTAGCAAAGCCCGCGTAGACGTCCTGGTCGCTCGCGGCCATTGCGGTGCCGGCGAAGATGGTCAGTGCAAATGTGGTGATGATGGCTTTCATGCTCGTATCCTCATGCTTAGTTGATGTTGGGGCGGCTTGTCTGTACCAAGAAAAGCCTTGAATCCCCGCTCTATCACTACTGCTCGGTTTGGTTTGCCTTCGTGTAACAGTTTATCTGTACAAGTACTGCATCAGCCTTCGGCTATCCCCTCGTCGTAGGGGTTGTTAATCAGCTCGTGGACCCGGCTATCCGGCACGTAGCTGTACAAAACCTCTGAATTTTCTTCGATTTCTTTGATCATTTCGTCAACGCTCATGGCATCTTTCTCCTGGTTGGCTGGTCTGATACCGGACCGTTCGTTGCCGGCATGGTTCGATTAAAGTCTAACCAAGTAATCATGTCAAGTACTATTTGTGTATAAGAAATGAAAAGGTTTTATTGGGGTGACACTCCGGCCGCTTGCAAGTGCGCCGGAGCGGCCGGCCCGGAGTTGGCCGGTGGGACAAAATGGGGTCGGCGAACCGCTGAATCCGGTGCGTCTGGCTAGGGTGGAAGCGCCGGGAGATCATTCCTGGTCCAGCGATTGGAGCAACGAGGTGGGTGAGAAAAACCCTGCGCTAAGCCCGCAGTGCGACTATCCGGGGCTTGGTCGGACCGAAAGAGCACCGAAAGCAAGGCATCGGGGCTCGAGCGTTTTCGGCGGGGTTCGCCAGGGTAGCCGGACGGAACCGGCCACAACGTTGCAGTACGGGGGTAGTGGGTTCCGCGCAGTTCGCCCGGCGGAACTCAGCGCGCCTGGCCCCAGGGGGTTGAACCGCTTTCCATCACCTGTCGGCTCGGGTTTTAACGCACGCAAAGCGGCGGTCTATACTTGTTATCTCAACAGAGGTCGCGGCACGTGCTTGACCGGCGGGACCCCGACGCAGATGCCCCTTCAACTACCCCCAACCAGGAGTCAATTCCCCATGAAAGCATTTAGATCCTCCCGCTACAGGGTTTTCGCGCTGCTGTTGATCACCGCCGTAGCAACCCCCATTTTTGCGGGGGAAAAACAGAAGGTGGTCTACCATGTGGCCGATGCTGAGAAGGTGCAGTTCGCACTCGGCAATATCCGGAACCACATCGAAGGTGTCGGCGGGCCGGAGAACGTGGAAATCATCCTTGTGGTGCACGGGCCTGCCGGCAAGACGTTCCAGGACATCGAGGCCACGGACCGGGTCAGAACAATGGTCAAGTCGTTACAAGACGAAGGCGTCCAGTTCGATATGTGTGGAAATACCATGCGGGCCCAAGACGTGGAGCTGGGGGACTTGCTGCCAGGGTTTGTGCGCGTGGATCAAGGGGGCGTCGTGCGAATCGCCGAGCTGCAGCAGCAAGGGTATCTCTATATCCGCCCGTAGACGCCAGCGGCCCGTTCGCACCTCTTGCTGGGGCGCCGCCTCTCCGATACAGATGCCTGGCAGGAGGCGGCGCCCCGGTGTCTTCCGAGCGAGCCCCGTGTAATGTCCCGACCCATGGCCACCGGCGTGTTCTGCAGGTGACGTGGGGCAGGGAACGTCGTTCTCGCACAGGAGCCGTGGCAAGCCGTTCAGGTTGCGGTTAGACGCTAGCGGTTCAATTGGTCGAGCTGAGCGTCGCGATTGGTCGCCGCTGTGGTCGAACACCGAAACGGCCGTTACACGACGAGGAAGTCCGGCCGTACCACAGCCAGGTCCCACTCATCTTTCCCAACTCCAATTTCTATATGAACCGCTTGCCGCCGGCTTTGGGTTTCCGCGTGCCGGCGATGCGGATTAAGCTTGAAAGCGGCCCCGGAAAGAGCCAATCTCCAGTAGCGCCGTGGAATATTCGCATCAGACGGGGGCGGGACGAACCCTGCCGATGAATAGGCGTTATGGGAGAGCGCGAACGGCGGGCCTATTGGCGCTGCGGACGGCGCCGTCGGAGGCGCACGCAGAAAACAAATCGCGATCCTCTTAGGCCTGCGAAAAGCGAATATCGTCCTCAACGACGATCAAGATCTGGCTGCGCAATACTAATCGGAGTGAGGACAAGGTCCGCGATGAGAGATCGTTGGCCGTTCCTCGTAACAAGGGTAACGCTAATGCTGCAAACGAAGATCTTGCTCCTTTTCCTTGCGATCTTGAGCGGGTCGGCTGGGCTTGTCCGCGCGGCAGAAGACAGGGTCGACGGCTGCGACACGGCGGACAATTTCTTTCTATTTCCGGGCGAGAAGAGCGTGTCGGCGCCAACGAGCATGGACGGCATGGTCGAGCTGCGCAAGTCCAAGCCCGGCGACGGTTTTTCCCGCTGGAGCATGGAGCCATCGAAGCCAATGCCGCTTACGGACGCCAACCGCTGGCTGTCCATTCGCTTCGGCAAATTCAGTGCACCTGGAACGGCGGTGGTCGTTTACGCCGTGTTCTACCGAGAAAACAAACGACTCGCGCAATCCGCGGTTGGCACAATACAGGGTGGGCCGGGCGCTCTTGTCGCCGATCTGAAGCATCTAAATGCGCAAGCGACCCATTTCTCGCTCCTTTTTCGCCATGCTAAGAACCCCAGGGGCGTTGCGAAGATTGACGAGATCCGCCTTGGTGCAGGGAAACCCAAGACTCCGGCGTCCACCCAAAATGCGGTCGTAAAGAACGAACCCTTGCCGCCCTTGACGGTGCAACAGGTCAAAGTAGAGCTCGCAACCGGCAACTCTATTCCTGTGGTTGCGCCCGGGAACGAGGGTGCTGTCGCGTTGGTACTGACCAATCCCGGCGGTCAACGGATGGATTTGGCAATCCGCCTAGTCATCGACGACTACCATCACAATGAGCGCACGCTGGCCCGCGAGATCAGCCTCGGTGCCGGATCCACGGCCAGTGTCGCGCCGCTGTTCGACGGCAAGACGTATGGCGTCTATACGATCGACTACACGCTTACGGATCGCGCCACTGGCGACACCGCGCGGGGCTTCAAGTCGTTCTGCTACATGCAACCGGCCGGGCCGACGCCCTACCGCCGCGAAGGTTTTCTTTTCGGTGTCAATGGCGGTGCGGAAATAGGCAGTGAAGAGGAAGACCTCCGCAACGCCGCCAGAGCCATGGCTCTGGCTGGCATCAAGGTGATGCGGGGGGCTCTCTACTGGGAAGCCCTTCAGTATCGTGGCCCGAACCGCTGGGTACAAAAAAGGATCGACGACTTCAGCCGTATTCTGGACATCCTGAAGGAAAATGGTATCGAGGTACAGATGCTGCTGGGCTACAACACGCCGTGGAACATGCCTCCGGGAATCGGGAAACACCCGGAACAAAGCCAGTGGCAGTTCAATCCGCCGCAGAAAGGCGATATGCAACGCTGGCTGGGCTATGTGAACAAGATGGTGCAAACCTTCGGAGATCGCGTGCGGTACTGGGAGGTTTGGAACGAAGCCGATTTGTGGGGTTTTTGGCATGGATCGTCCGGCGACTACCTGACCTTGCTCGAAGCAACGTCCAAAACGATCAAGTCGCACAGTCCCGACCACCGGGTGATGACGTCAGGCTTCGCACTGATCGGCGGCCATGGTGGGCACCATGAAGAAGACTTCCAGAAGAAGGTCTGCATCCAGGGCCGTCCTTTCTACGATATCCTCGCGCATCACCAACACGGTCGGACCGATGAATTCTATCGGGCGGTCGACGGCGGCTTGGCCGAGATTCGGAAACGGCTCGATCCCCCGGCGCCGCTCTGGTTCAACGAGACCGCCGACAGCAACCCAAAGGACGGCTATCGCTACCAAGCGGCAGCGCTGGCGCGAAAACTGCTGTTCGCCTGGTCTCGAGGTGCCATGGGTTATACGTGGTACGAGATGCGCGCCGGTACGCTGGAAATTGACTCGAAAGAACGCTGGGGGCTGATGTCCCAGGGTCTGGAACCAAAATATGCGTACGGCGCCTATAATACGCTGGTTCTTTTGTTGGACGACAAGGACTTCGCCGCGGAACTGAATCGTGGCGCCGATCGCTATGGCTTTGTGTTCAGACAACGCGATGGCGGCGGCCAGTACGTTGTCGGCCTGTGGGATGAAAGCGAAAAGTTGAACGAGGAGCCCGTCGCCTTCGCGGTGGGAAGCGGTACAAAAGCCTTTGCAGTCGACTTGATGGGAAACCGCAGGCCGCTCGCAGTGACCGACGGCGTCGCTGTGATCCACTCGGGCCTGTATCCCCGCTTCCTCCTGGTCGAAGGTGCCGCGAAGGCTCCGACCCTCTTGAAGCCGCTCGTCGCCATGGACAGTCCGCTGCCGATTGCCGTGCCGGGTAGACCCTTCGAACTGCCGGTCCAACTGCACAATCCGCTCCGGGCGGACGCGAAGATAAATGTGTCCTTGTCTAATCTCCCTGGCAAGGCTTCGGGGCCACCGGCGACGCCGACCAGAGCAGGCAGGCGTTCAAACGAGCAGATCTTCGCGATAGCGGTTCCCGCGGATTTCCGCCTGCCATACGGTGACCTGCATCCGATGACGCTCAGCTATACCGTGCCTGGTGCCAACTGGTCGGGGGCAATTCGTGTGCCGATCGAGCCGGCGGTGCTCGTCCCTGAACGGGGCATGGATGAGCGCCCGCCCGACGTGGTGCTCGAAGACGACCGCTACGTCACCAACCTCCACGAAAACGCGCCGGAACGCATGCACCTTACCTGGCAGGGGACCGACGATCTCAGCGCACGGATCTGGCTCGGGCGGGACGCGACCAATCTGCGAGTGCGCGTCGACGTCCGGGACGATAGACACAATGCCAATCTCGACAACCTCGGCGACGCCGACAGCGTGGGACTCGTCCTCTACCTTCCGCAGACCAAGACGAATTGGGTGATCTATTGCGCCCGCTCGAATCAGGGCCGGAGCATGGGCAAGGTGCTCGGGTCGACCCGTAGCAGGGAGTCGCCACAGATCGACGTAATAACCACACCGCGTGACGGCGCGCTGCGGTACGATATCAAACTCCCGTTTTCCCGCCTTGGTATAACCGATGCCATCTTGGTCGAAGGTATCCGGCTGAACGTGATCGTCGTCGACCGGGACCAGAAGGAGCGGGAGGGTTGGATTCAAATCGCCCCGCCGAAGGTGCCCTGGTGGCCGAACCGGGACGCGTCCACGTTCCGCACCTTTATGTTTGCCGCATCGGGGAAGCAATGACTCTCTGTAATGTTTGGGGGGGTCCGCCGAGCAGCAACGAGCAGTTGATGTCGGAGTCCGGCGCCGGGTTTGCGTTCAGCCTTTCTCTGCTAGCTGCAGGTGTCCGGCGAAGCGATAGTATTGGTTTCAGAGGCGCAGGCCACCCGTTTCGGTGCTCTTCGACTCGGCGGGACCAGCCGGTTTTCGAATCTGATCTGTTGAGAAGCCGTCATCGAATCGTGAGGGGCGGGGCCGGATGGCCCGTTCAGATAGCCAAATTACGTTAATCAGGCCATGGCGGGATTCCTGGCCTGCGAGACGCGAGGCGCCGCATCTCTTGACAATAGCTTTCACCACCAAACTGGGTGAATCATGATGAACCTACCAGCACAAACGAAAGCCCTTGCCCCCGCATATATTGCCTTGTGGCTTGCGGTATCCCCTGCTCAAGCTTGTGAAGAAGGTGATAATAAGAAACTCGAGGTCAGCGTTTCGGCCTACAACTCGGTACCGAGCCAGACCTCCGGAAACGCCGCGGAGACCGCCTGGGGCGACACCCTGAAGCCCGGTATGAAGGCGGTCGCAGTATCCCGGGACCTGATCAAGCGGGGGTTGCGTCACAAGACACCGGTTCGCATTGAAGGCCTGAAGGGGGAGTACCTGGTGTTGGACAAAATGCCCAAACGCTGGTCGAAGAGAGTCGATATCTATATGGGGAAGGACGTCAAGGCCGCGCGGGAATGGGGGAAAAAGAAGCGTACCATCACCTGGTGCGCGCCCTAAACTGTTAGTTGGAACGCTGATCGTCGGCTACGCCCAGGCGATAGGGTGCGCTCACAAACGAGCATTGCTTTGTAATTCCGGGTGCCATGCCAAGACCGCTTCCTCAGGCGCTGGCGCATTTCGTCTATTTGCGCGGCCTGCTCTTCATAACGATCGCGCGAACCAGGGTCCGCATCTCCTCCTTCCGCAGAGTATGTCGCTTCTCTTCCCGGGTTCAATGACGGTTTCGCAGAGGGCTCTTTGTTACCCGCTCAGGCCGAGGGTAGGCCAGGGCATGTATTTCTCGATTCGGTGAAGTTTGTTTGCGTTTTCTCTCCCGCTTTTGAGCTAGACTGCAGTCTTGGGGCTGTGTCCAGGGTGGGCCGTCGCTCCGCTGCTTTCGGCTTTCCGATGCTGACTGAACAACAAATGCTGGAGGTGTTCCGGAAGGCGCCCATCTTCTCCCGGTTGTCGCCGGACAGCGCCGGTCTGGGGTTGATCTGCCGCTGCGCCCGGGAGGTGCATTTTCCGGCCAAGGCCGTGCTGTTTCGCGAAGGTGAGACCGGAGACTCCCTTTACTTGCTAGTGAGCGGCCGGGTGCGGCTGTTGAAAGACAATACCCCCCTGATCAGCCTCAGCGGGCCGGGTACTCCGGTCGGCGAAATGGCCCTGGTCAGCGACGACCAGCGTAGTGCCACGGTGGAGACCCTGGAGCCCAGCTGTTTTCTCCAGATCGGCCGCGAGCACTTCTATCAGGCCCTGGAGAAGGATGCGTCCATCGGCCGCGGCGTGTTCAGTGCCCTCAACCACAAACTGCGCAACAATCTGCTTTACACGATGCAGGTCGAACGCCGCGAGATCGCGCGCAAGGAGTCGATGCGCATGGCCGGCGAGGTGCAGCGCTCCCTGCTGCCGGCCGGGGAGGTGCAGATGCCGGGGCTGTGCACCGCCGGCTACTGTCGGCCTGCGGATGTGGTCGGCGGCGACTATTACGACTATCTGGGACTGCCGGACGGCCGCCAGGCGGTGTTTATGGCAGACGTGATGGACCACGGCCTGCATTCGGCGATGCTCATGGCCATGCTCAAGAGCGGGCTGCAGATCAAGATCGAGCACGACGCCTCGGTCAACGGGGTGCTGCGTGCGGCGCACCGCATCGCCGACAAGCAGGTGGGTATCTTCATCTACCTGACCTGCTGTTACCTGGTGTTCGAGCCGGCGGCTGGGTATCTGGAGTACGCCAACGCGGGCAATCCTCCGATGCTGCTGTACCGGGCCGAAAGCGGCGAGATCGAGGAGTTGGCCTCCCAGTTTGCGCCGCTCGGGCTCATGCCGTTTCTGCCCGAGTCCGAGTACGCGGGTAGAAGAGTCGACTGGCGGCCGGGGGACGTGCTGCTGTCGTATTCGGACGGGGCTACCGACGCTCAGAACCCGTACCAGGAATGCTATGGTCCAGAGCGCCTGCGCGCCTGCCTGCAGTCCGCCGCCACTCTGCCGGCGCTGGAGATTCGACAGCGGATCTTGGGCGATCTGCAGGCATTCGGACAGGGCGTACCCGGGCGCGACGACATCACCCTGGTGGTGGCCAAGGCGGAGTTCTAACCCGGTATTTCGCCGGGTAAGGCGTCCCTGCGCATGGCCGGTGCGGCTGGGCGCCGCTGTGGGGCGAAATCGATAGCCGTAACTACCGCTTGAGTGAGGCGCAAGCCCAGGCGTGCAGGAATCAGCCATGGGTTCGGTAGCCAGGGGGCGTTATACAAGGGGGGCGCTGCCGACGCCGCCGCAGTCCTATTCAAGGTCTCGAATTTCCACTCGCTTACGCGCAACCGCCTGGCGGCCTGGTGAAATATCCGGGCTTAAAGAGAGGACCCTGGCTTCCAGCGTCTGAATTAGCCGGGGTCGGCGGGCGGTCTCCGCAACACCATGACCAAGCGGTTCCAGCCGTTTTCGGTGGAGTAGGAGACCTCGTCCATCAGGGTCTTGATCAGAGCCAGGCCGCGGCCGCCGATGCGCAAGGTCCGAGGGTCGGTGGGGTCGATTTCAAGCAGGGATTCGTCGGCTCGTGCCAGCAGTTCCGGTTGCAGGGTGCTCCCGTGGTCGCAAACCGCCAGTTCCAGCCGGTCCGGGTATTCCACCCAGTCGATGCGCACGTCGCGCTCGGCCCGGTTCGCCAGGGCATGCTCGATGCAGTTGTTGGCGGCCTCGGTTACGCAGAGCTCGATGTCTCCGATTGCCGCCGGGCTCAGTTCCGCCTCCTGGCCCAAGCCGCGCAGGGCAGCGCGTACCAGTACCAAGGACTCCGGCATTCCCTCGACATGAATACGGACTTGCTTGGCGGACACCGGGTTGGCCCTCGGACGCCGGGAGCCGGTTATCTGTTTGCCGCTCAGCCGGCGGCCAAGGGCCATTCGGAAAGGTTGATTCGGGTTGCCTGATCGATCGACGCCACGACTGGCATCACCTTGGTCACCCTCGAAACCTCGAACACGTGCTCCACCGAGTCCTTGGCCCCCGCCAACACCACCTTGGCGTTGCTGCCGGTCTGGCGAAAGGCCGCGAACAGGGCCCCCAGGCAACTGCTGTCGAAAAAGCGCACCTTCGAAAAGTCCAGGATCACGATGCGGTCCGAGTTGTTCTCGAAGACGTCGAGCAAGTGTTCCTTAAAGGCAGTGGCCACGCTCGAATCCAAGTCTTTGTTGGAGACTGTCACCACCAGATTGTCGCCTACCCAGCGATTCTTGAAACCCATCTCTAGTTTCTCCCGTTTTTCCAGTCGACCTACCCCAGCGGCGCACTTGACCCATCCAGGCCGCAATATATTGTTGTTGCGGGCAAGTCGGACGCGGCTGATCTTCGTTGCCGATGGAGCGTTTCCAGTTTAGCGACCGCAAGCGCTGAATACCCCCGTGACCACACCCGGTCTTGGTGCCGGATTGCGGGCGGACTTTCCGCATCCCGTAACATACCCGAATCGGCTGGGGCGATCCATCCCCGGCAGTCCCAGGTTTGCCATCCAATTTACATATATGCCGATAAGAAAAGTTGATTATTCATCGTTATGTGATATATTAGTGAAATCTAATATATAGGTTCAGGAGCATATCCCATGCAGAATTCACGACTCAGTCGCCTCCTCGCAGCCTCGACGCTGGCAATTGCCGGCGCCACCGCTGCGGCCGAGGCGCCTTTCGCCACCGCACTGGCGGAACAGCGCGAGCTGGCGCGGGAATTCCAGCTCGACGGGTTGGTGGAGGCGGTCCAGCAGACGACTGTCTCGGCCCAGACCAGCGGTCAGGTGGAGCAAGTGTTGTTCGACGTGGACGACTATGTGGAAAAGGGCCAGGTCATCGTCGAATTGGCGGATGCCGAGCACCAGGCCCGAGTGGACCGGGCCGCCGCCGATCTGGACGAGGCCAGGGCCCGCATGCAGGAGGCCCGGGACGAACATCAGCGAGCGCGCGATCTGTTTGCCAAGCAATTGGTGTCAGCGTCGGCCATGGACAAGGCAGAGGCGGCGCTAAAGAGCGCCCGCGCCCGCGCCCAGGCCGCCGGGGCGGGACTGGCGGAGGCGCGGCAACAGCTTGAATACACCCAGGTGCGGGCGCCGTATTCCGGTATCGTCACCGAGCGCCACCTGGAAGTGGGCTCCATGGCTCAGCCTGGCCAGGCGTTGATGAGCGGCATCTCACTGGAACGTCTGCGGGTTAGCGTGGACGTTCCCCAAAGCCTGGTAGTGCCGGTTCGCGCCTTGGGTGGGGCCCGGGTGCGGCTGCCCGACGGGACCTGGGTGGATGCGGGCGAGCAGACGGTGTTCCCGTTCGCTGATCAGGGCTCCAACAGCTTTCGAGTGCGGCTGGAACTGCCGCAGGGGGCGTCGGAACTGTTCCCCGGCATGCTGGTGAAAACCGCTTTTCGTGTCGGCAGCCAGGAGCGGCTGGTAGTGCCTGCGCGGGCGCTGGTCTACCGATCCGAGGTGACCGCGGTATACGTTGTGGACGAGCAGGGCAAGGTCTGGTTTCGCCGTATCCGCGCCGGGTCTCGGCTCGACGATAGCCTGGTCGAGGTGCTGGCGGGCCTGGAGGCCGGCGAGCGGGTGGCCCTGGAACCGGTGTCGGCCGGGGTGCTTTTGAAGCGTCAGCGGGAGGGCCGGATCGATGAGTAAGCTCGGCATCTCCGGACGTATTGCCGCGCGCTTCCAGTCGACGCAGATCACTCCGTTGCTGGCCCTGGTGGGCCTGTTGCTGGGGGTGTTCGCGGTACTGGTCACCCCGCGCGAAGAAGAACCCCAGATCAACGTCACCTTTGCCAATGTGTTCATCCCCTTTCCCGGCGCCAGTGCCAGCGAGACCGAGCACCTGGTAGCGGGGCCGGCGGAACAGGTGCTGTCCGAGATCGAGGGGATCGAGCACATCTACTCCAGCTCCCAACCCGGGATGGCGGTGATTACCGTGCAGTTCCAGGTCGGTGAGGACCGGGAGGACGCCATCGTGCGCCTGTTCTCGAAGGTCTACTCGAACCAGGACTGGCTGCCGCCGAACCTGGGCGTGGGCCAGCCCATCGTCAAACCCAAGGGCATCGACGACGTGCCGATCGTCAGCGTCACGCTGTGGTCCGAGGATCCGGCCTACGGCGCCTTCGAACTGGGGCAGGTGGCCCATGCCATCGAGGCCGAGCTGAAGCGGGTGCCCGGAACCCGCGACATCTATACCATCGGCGTGCCCGAGCGGGTGGTCAGCGTGCACCTGGACCCCCAGGCCCTGGCCGGCCACGGCATCGATCTCGGCGACCTGCGCCTTGCTTTGCAGACCGCCAACCGCAGCCAGGACCAGTTGGCCCTGACCCGCGACAACCGCGAGGTGCTGGTGCAGGCCGGCAGTTTTCTCAGCAGCGCCGAGGAAATCGGCGACCTGGTGGTCGGAGCCCACCAGGGGCGTCCGGTGTTCCTGCGCGATGTGGCCCAGGTGAGCGAGGGCCCGGACCAGCCCGAACAGTACGTCTGGTTCGGCACCGGTCCCGAGGCCCAGGCCAAGGGCATCGGCGTCGCCGGCAGTTTTCCGGCGGTAACCCTGGCCGTGGCCAAGAAGCCAGGCACCAACGCGGTTCAGATCGCCGAGCGGGTGATCGAGCGCTTCGAGCAGCTACAGGGCATCTTCATCCCCGACGGGGTGCAGGTCACGGTCACGCGCAACTACGGTGCGACCGCCGACGCCAAGGCCAAGAAGCTGATCACCAAGCTGGCTTTCGCCACCGCCTCGGTGGTGCTGCTGGTGCTGCTGGCCCTGGGCCGGCGCGAGGCCCTGATCGTCGGCGCCGCGGTGGTGGTGACCTTGGCCATCACCCTGTTTGCCTCCTGGGCCTGGGGCTTCACCCTCAACCGGGTGTCCCTGTTCGCCCTGATCTTCTCCATCGGCATCCTGGTGGATGATGCCATCGTGGTGGTGGAGAACATCCATCGCCACCTGGCCCTGGGGGCCAAGAACCTGGCCGAGGCCATCCCGCGGGCGGTGGATGAGGTGGGCGGCCCCACAATCCTGGCCACCTTCACCGTGATCGCCGCGCTGTTGCCGATGGCCTTCGTCAGCGGCCTGATGGGGCCCTATATGAGCCCGATCCCGATCAATGCCTCCCTCGGCATGTTGATCTCCCTGGCGGTGGCCTTCGTGTTCACCCCCTGGCTCAGCAATCGGCTGCTGGCTGGAGTCGGCGCCGCCCACGGCGCGGGCGGGGAGCAGGCCACCGCGACTCGCGCAGGGCGGCTGTTGAAGGCCGTCATCACCCCGTTTCTGAATGGGCCCCGCGGGAACCGCAACCGCTGGCTGCTGCTCGGCGGCATCCTGTTGCTGATCGCCGCCTCCGGCGCCCTGGTGGCGGGCAAGCAAGTGGTGCTCAAGATGCTGCCGTTCGACAACAAGTCCGAGTTTCAGGTGGTGCTCGACATGCCCGAGGGCACCGCCCTGGAGCAGACCGCCCGCGTGCTCGACGAGATGGCCGAGCACTTGGCCCAGGTGCCCGAGGTGAGCGACTACCAGGTCTACGCCGGCAGCGCCGCGCCGATCAGCTTCAATGGCCTGGTCCGCCAGTACTACCTGCGCCAGGGCGCCCACCAAGGCGACATCCAGGTCAATCTGGTCGACAAGCACGACCGCGAGCGCAGCAGCCACGAGATCGCTTTGGCCCTGCGCGCGCCCCTGCAGGCCATTGCCCGCGAGTACGGCGGCAACGCCAAGATGGTGGAGTTGCCGCCGGGGCCGCCGGTAATGGCGCCCCTGGTGGCCGAGGTCTACGGCATCGACTACAAGGGCCAGATCGCCGCCGCCAAGCGGATGCGTCAGCAGTTCGAGGCCACCGCCGATATCGTCGACGTGGACGATTCGGTGGAATACCCGTCGGAGAAGCTGGTGTTGCAGATCGACCGCGCCAAGGCCGCCCGACTGGGCCTGTCCCAGGGCGCAGTGGTGGACGCCCTGGCCAGCGTGCTCGGCGGCGAAGACCTGGGTTACCTGCATGGCGAGAACCTCAAGTACGCGGTGCCGATCCGCCTCGCTTTTGCCGAGCCCGATCGTGCCAACCTGGACCAGTTGCTGGCCCTGCGCCTGAAGAGCCGGTCCGGAGATCTGGTGGCCTTGTCTGAGATCCTGCTGTCGCTTGATGCCAGCCGAGAGTACGCCCGCCACCACAAGGACCTGTTGCCGGTGGTCTATGTCACCGCCGACATGGCGGGGAGCACCGACAGCCCGCTGTATGGGCTGTTCGATATCGCTGCCGGGCTGCGCCAGGAGGGCTTCCCGCAGTGGTTCCTCGGCCAGCCCGAGAACCCCTACGAGTACAGTCTGAAGTGGGACGGCGAATGGCAGGTCACCTACGAGACCTTCCGCGACATGGGCCTGGCCTACAGCATCGGCCTGCTGTTGATCTACCTGCTGGTGGTGGCCCAGTTCCGCTCCTATCTGGTGCCGCTGGTGATCATGGCGCCGATCCCCCTCACCGTGATCGGCATCCTGCCGGGCCATGCGCTGCTCGGGGCCCAGTTCACCGCCACCTCCATGATCGGCATGATCGCCCTGGCCGGCATTATCGTGCGCAACAGCATCCTGCTGGTGGACTTCGTCAACCAGCAGGTGCGGGCCGGCATGAGCCTGGAGCGCGCGGTGGTCGAGTCCGCTGCGGTGCGCGTCAAGCCCATCGCCCTGACCGGGCTGGCTGCCATGGCCGGAGCATTCTTTATCCTCGACGACCCGATCTTCTCCGGTCTCGCCGTGGCCCTGATCTTCGGTCTGCTGGTCTCCACCGCTCTGACCCTGGTGGTGATCCCGGTGGTTTACTATGCGGTGATGCGCACGCGGGTAGAGCAGATTCGGGGGGCGGCTCTAGACTAGGATCGGCGCCGGAAGGCGGCGCTGACAGGGTCCGATAGCCTTGTGTCGCGGCGCCTACAAGCAGTTGCGGCAACTTCTGCCGCCTGCCAGCTCGCTATCCCGGTATTACTTCGGTCCGTGATGGCGACCAGCTTCCCTGCCCCTGTATCAGGGGCTTCGGCTGTGGTGGAGGGATAGGCAATGGTGTCGAGAATAGCCGCCGGCGCGGGCAGGCCGGGCATGAGGTTCACAAGGCTTCGGCAATCCAAACGTGCCGTGGTTTGCCTGGTCGCGTCAGCCTGGATTGGTGCCACTAGCGCCGGTGGGTTGTGTGAGCGACCGGAGGCCTTCGATCCGGATGGGCTACCGGGGCTCGTCGGCGATTACGAACTGATCGGCCGGGCGCCGGGATCTGCGGTCGCCTACGCGGGGCGCTCGCGCCTCGCTCCGGGGGATCAGGGGTATCGGCTGCAGCGGAGCCTGGGCGGCGAAGCTGCGGAAGGCGCCGCCTGGGTCGAGTATTGCTCACCGGACCGCTACCCGGTATTGATGTTCTCGCTGGCCACGCCCCGAGGGTCGCTGCAGGGGCGCTGCTTTCTGCGCACCAATGGCGACAACTATTTTCTCCTGTCCTGCTATACCCGGTACCCGAACGGCGGCGATGCCGAGGGCTTGGAAGCGATGTTCCAATTGTCCGGGGGTGATTGAGCGGGGCGATTCTGGTAACCGGCTTCGCGTCCTACCGCGAGGAGACCAATGCCCCGGAGGCTCCGGTGCAATCCCTGCAGCCCGAGTTGCCGGCTAATCTCTAACCGCGGGCCACCCGGTTGGCCTCTGTCTTCGAAGAAATTGAGACCTCTGCCGATGAATGGACTTCTTGCCTCGAAAATCATCTGCCCTACTGGCTAGGATATTCGGTATGGCTCTGGGGGAGATCGCGGGAGTAACGAAAACCCTACGGCGTGATCGACAGCGTACCGCGCGCCAAGCAGTCTGTGGCGAGTATAAGATCATAGCTCTTTCCCAATCGTGGGGACATGAGCTCACCACAATATCTGCAACCTCGTCCTCGGTACTGCAAACTCGGGCTTGTAATCAGGATAATATTTGAACTGCTGAACCATCTCCAGGACCCTCGCAATGTATTGCCGAACAGTCATCGTCAATGGCTTACGCATCCATTTTCGCATCCAACGTTTCTGTGTAGCCAGAGCATTCCTTGGAAAAACATGTCGAGACACCGCTGCAATAGACTTGTTAAACGACTCTCGATCCACTTGAGGGTTATCGTCGACGTCCAAACAAGTAGCTGCAGTGGCGTTGAAAACTCTCAAAGCATCACCTTGGAGGTGCTGACGAGCAATAGTGAACTTGCCCTGCCAAGTACCGAAAAGTATATGTATGAGTCAGTAGAATGACAATAAAAAAAAAAAAAATTGCTCAAGACGGGAATAGTTATTGCATAGATATCTTTTTTGTACTGTTTAAGATTGTAAAATCGATACCGAAAACAGTGGAACGGGTATTTATCTCTTCAATTGTTTCTATATCATTATCCAAAATAATGAAATATAAGGCATTTGTATCGGTAGAATATTCTCATTATATTGAAATTTAATAATACCTGCTCAGGATTTTATGACGGACTACACATTTTTGCTTCTTCTTTCCATATTCTTATCAGGAATAGTTTTAGGGAAATAATGGTTAAGCAATACGTAACTGAGCCAGTAGATGATAACAAGGCCATGGCCACGCTTACGGATTGCTTGTGGAGGTACCCGGCGTGGATGAAAAAGATGTCAAAGTAGAGGTCGATAACGACACCTTGACCATCCGGGGCGAAAAGAAGCATGAAAAGGAAGAGAAAGACAAAAATTATTATCGTATGGAATGCAGCTACGGGGCTTTTCAGCGGGTGCTTTCGCTTCCGGAAGATGCTGATCAAGCGGGTGTAGCGGCAACTTTCAAAAATGGCGTATTGACGGTCACCATGCCCAGGATGGCTGCACAGCAGGCCAATGTAAGGCAGATCGAAGTGAAAAGCGCATGATTAGCATTATTGAATTCGTTCAAAGGACACGCTTACCATTATTAATGAACCAAAATTTAAGGAGGAATGAGCCATGTTTGCAAGAAGACTTTTCGATTTTCCGTCATTAGGCTGGCAACATCCAATTGCCGATCTGGAACGCATGTCCCGCCAGATGGATCGACTGACTCAAGCCGTATCGGGTAGACCGGGGGTGAATTGGCTGTCTGCCAGGGTATTTCCGGCGGTCAACCTAACCGAAGATAAGGACAAATACTATATCCGCACCGAACTTCCCGGTTTCAAAGCGAACGCTCTGGATATTCAGGTCGTCGGCAGAAACCTGACCATTGCTGGCGAACGCACGATCCCTTCTGAAGGCGAAAACATTCGGTATCACCGTAAGGAGCGTGAGGCCGGTAAGTTTTCGCGTCTAATCGGTATGCCCGGTGATATTGATGCGGACCAAGTTAATGCGCAAATGGTCAATGGTATATTGACGGTGACCATTGCCAAGGCTGAAACATCCAAGCCAAAACAGATAACCGTCAACTGATAACCGCTTGTGTAAAGGAGGATTGAAAAATGGCTGAATCCAAAGAACTTCAGGTAAAGGACAAACATGAGGTGGCCAGTCCTGCCGAACAAACCAGACCTGGCGTAGTCTTCACGCCCGAAGTTGATATATTCGAGAACGAACAGCAAATCAACCTGCTGGCAGATATGCCTGGTGTGGCCCCCAACGATGTAAAAATTGATCTAAATGATGGCGTGTTGAGCATCTCCGGGGAGGTGCAACCGTTTGAAGGCAAAGATGAATCGGATGTGCTCACCGAATTTGAAATCGGCCGGTATTACCGACAATTCACTCTTTCCGAGGTGGTGGATCAGAGCAAGATCGAAGCCAAGCTTGAGGACGGGGTCCTGCGACTGACATTGCCTAAGGCCGAAAAGGCGATCCCCCGCCAGATTGCGGTAACCGCTGGATAATTTCTTGCGACCTGGAGACCCGAGCTCACTGGCATCGGGTCTCCTATTGGTCATTACGCATCTGAAAAGCGGATGGACCAAATGAAAAAGAAAATGACCAAAACATCTTTGTCTTTAGTTGTTCTGGTTCTTTGTCTCTCATGTTTTCATTCGGCCTTGGCATCAACCCATGCCGAGGACGTATCCGCCATCCAGAAAGCGTCCCAAGCGTTTAGCCAAAACAAACCTCAGATTAACTCAAAGTCCATGTATCTGCTATGACATTTATGTAAATAAAATCAGAATAATAAGCCACTTCATAGTAGAGTCGAGGATGGGCGCGGTAGCATAAAGCCCCGTTTCCCATCCCCGCTCATCAGTAGGGTCGAGAACTGGCGCAGTGTCCTTAGGAATTTGGGGAGTAGCTGTTTCCGACGGCTTTAGCCCTTCGCCGGTGCCTCAATCCGCTCCATAGATCCGTTTCCAGTTCCCGCCTCGTCAAACGCAGCATGCGGATTTCCCGCACTGCGCTTTCCCTGTTAACTTCATCTGAAGGTTTATGGGACCTATCAGGACTGGCAGCATTTTCCGACTTGGTTTTGGCGGACCCCGTAATCATTGAATAATCCCAGAGTCTCGTATAGCCAAGCCCTACTCCATCTGTTCCAGCCGAAGCCCCGTCGTTTTCTTGCACTCATCAAGTGACGCCTGATCTTCCTCTCCACCCAGTCTTTGACATATCCAAAACATCGACTGGAGTTTCCAACCCGAAAATAGTTGGTCCATCCCCTAAGTATTGGGTTAATCAGGTGTATTATCCGGTCCACCGGTTGTGATCTATGGCAACGGAACACATCCTTGAGCCTTCGCAACAAGGCGGTTCGCGCTTTCATCTTGGGCGTAATCCGTACACCCCACACACCGCGGAGCGTTTTAACCCGACGGAAATCAAACCCCAGAAAACTGAAGGTCTGGTCTTGGGTAAGGTCCACTGTGCGGGTCTTGTCCAGGTTCACTTGAACATCAAGCTTCTCGAACTCATCTAAAAGCCTTTTGTAGGCAGCATTGAACAACCACTTCCATTTCTGAAAGCCATCCACCAGCACCACTATATCGTCGGCAAATCGGGCATATTCAATATAGCCAAATTGGGCCCTTCGGGTAACCTGCTTGGCTCGCTCCAGCATCTTATCTACCTCATTTAGGTAAATATTACTGAGGAGCGGCGATATCACGCCTCCCTGGGGAACCCCCCGCTTGCCGCTGGCCTTCAAGATCAGCTTCAGCAACCCCATCACCTTGTCGTCATTGACGCGCTCGGCCACCTTCTTCAGCAAGATGTCGTGCCGAACATTATCAAAATAGGCTTTGAGGTCCAGGTCAATAACCCGGGTCTTGTTCTTTACGACCGCTTCGGCCACACGATCAACGGCTTCATGAGCGGTACGCTTTGGCCGGTAACCAAAAGATCCTGGTTGAAAATCGGCCTCGAATAGCGGCTCTAAAATAAGTTTGAGTGCTCCTTGCACCACACGGTCCCGAATACAGGGTATGCCTAAAATCCTAAAGCTGTCAGGTCCTTTAGGTATTGCCTTTTCCCGGTTCCGCATAGGGCGATAAGTACCGGAGGCCAGTTCGTCCTGGATCTGCTCAAGGAACACCTCCACACCAGCCTTTTCGATGTCCACAAATGTTACGCCGTCAATTCCCGGCGCTCCATTGTTGGCTTTGGCATCTTGATAGGCCCAGTGAACCGTTTCCAGCTTACAGACATGAACGTACAGCCCCCAAAAGCGCCAGGTTTTATCAGCCTTCGCCTTCAGGTATATCTTCCTTCTCAGGTCCTGCAAACCAATGGACGTCTTTGTCATCCCGTCCCTGCCTTCCATGTTGTTGGAAGATAGTTAACAGCAGGGTTCCTTTGCTCCCCGGACGTTACTCCGGTTCATTGCTCTTACGAACCCATCCGCCACCCTCTCGCCTTTCGGCTCACTTCCCGCTGTAACGGTTATAGAGCCTACCTTGCTCCAGAAATTTCTTTCTGGGGCGAGGAGGGCTTCTCCAGTTGCTCGGCATGTCCTTGTCACCGTGCTGTCGCTATCACCCCGCCAGAGTTCATGGTCGTATCAATCAGTTTTCGGCCATTCATGCTGCCTTCGCCCTACGGTTGCGGGCTCGGCCTCTGGGGCTCCGCACTTTCGGGGCCACCTATGCGTTCACTTTCGTTACGGCCCGGTGACTCGCTCACTTCTCTAATGGATTGCTTTGTCGATGGGCTTCAAGTAGTCGGTTTCCCTCGTACTCGCCATCCAAGCTACAGGGGGTCTGATTTTTACCCTGGCAGGACTGTCTCCTGCTGAACATGCCAGCCTTTGCTGGACGCACAACCGGACATGCGGAGCTACCGCATCCGGCTTTCCGACTGGCTTCACTGTAAGGCACACGGCGGGAGGCATTCTTCGTTGGATGCCTCGCGAGTGCATCAAATGCCATTGCACCTTCGCCTTACGGTAAAGCTTTCTCCGGAAAGTCCGAAGCTATCTGGTGTTTAGTAGGCCCAAAGGCCAATCACCGCTTCTCGTTTCCTTCAAAAGCACGCCAGAAGTAAGGGCCCTTCCCTCCACCGGCATTACCCGGCATCACCGGTACTATGGCCCTCTCCGACTCCCGCCCGAACCAACGTCAAACACGCTGTTGCGGGGCGCGACCCCGCATCCGGGACGGGTCTCCCACGTTACCCAAGATACCTTCCTGACATGCTGTCCCCATTACCCCGGTGGACCGGAACAGGTGGATCGGTTACGGCCCTGTTCCGCTGCGGCCTTCCCCGAATATAGGGCGGGTCGGCATCCACGACTGTCCTTTCGAGGCCTTCTCAGGGTTCACTCGCGTTACGGCCTGCCAGGTTGCTGCAGTCCTAAAGACTTACATCTGTCCCCAGAGCTTCAGCAGGAGGATCTCTCCAGCCCACTGTCTGGGTAGCTACCGGGATGAACCGATAATTTCCCGGGCGGGACTTCCACCCGCTGGCATCTTACGCCCTCGTGGCGCACCAACATGTTGTGGCTCCCATTTCTCGATAAAATCAAAGGTTAGTTCTGCGTATCTTTACTGGCAAATCTGAATGGGGTGAAACCGACAACTGGCTTCACCCCTTTGCTTTAGCGGTAAATGTTCTCAATCCAACGAATAGCTTCTACATCACTAATGGTTCCCAGATACCTTTGTGTGGTCGAAAGATTCGCGTGCCGGAGGATAACTTTTGAAATGAATTCAATGGGTACGCCAGATCGAGATGCAAAAGTTGCCGAATGCCGACGTAGATCATGTGGCCGCAGTTTGATGCCAACCAGTTTTCCAGATTTGATCACCATCATTCGGGCTGCCTCATAGGAAATCGGAAATATCCGATCGCTGGACGCATTGCACACCTTCAGCGCGTATTCGCGCAGTCGATCCGCTACTTTTTGGGGGATGAACACGAATTCGTATTCCTTGCCGCTTTTAGGCTCACGAAGAATCAGTTTTCGGTCTTGCAGATCTCCCAGTCGCAGCTTTAGCACTTCACCGATCCGCATACCACCACGGGCCATCAATTCAAGAATCAATCGATTGCGGACCTTGGTGGTGCGGAAGATGATTTCGTCGATGGTTTCTTTCTCGATGATTTTCCACCTCAACGGCACCCTCTCGCGATAGAGTTTTCGGATCATGGGCCTGTCGCATGGGTTCCTAAGCTTGGGATCGATATTGTTGCGGACGAAATTAAAAAAGGACGAGAGTTGGGAAAAGCGGATCCGTTGGGTGTAGGGTTTGTTTCCCTCGGTGAGGCGATTCAGGAAGGTGAGGATGTGTTCCGGCGCGACTTGGTCGACAGGTCCATCACCGAATTCTTTGATATACCGCTCGATGATGGCCCGGTAGGATCGCACCGTATTTTTTTTTCGAATGGGTCTTGTGGTAATCGATCCAGATTTTGGCTGCTTTGGAAAGTTTCATGGCCTACCTCCTTCGGTAAAAGGGTTGATGTTCTGGGCTCCTTGCCCAAGGTAAGCCTATGATATCCAGATGCTAAATGCAAATTAGACGTCTTCTTCGATACTTATGGAGGCTGGCAAGGTATTCCAACATTATTTGCCGATTCAAAAGTGAAGGTTACATCAAAATCATCCATCTATTTACAATTCCAAAATGCCTGCTGGTCCCAATTAGATTCGGCACAAAAAAATAGAAGCTCATTGGAAAAATTGGTATCACAATCCCACCGGTAAAACCGTTGGGACAAGATATTGGGGTGCACGCTTTTCAACGCTTTTTTATATTCCTTTCATTTTTTTGACAACCCAATATTAAGGTCATATTTTAAAAATTAGGGAAATTGCTACTGTAGATATCAAAAATCTCAAATGACATTCTTTTCCACTCCTGAGCCAAGCCTTTCTTCTAACTAAGCTCATGAATATCCCTATATCCATTTAGTTGAGCATCACGCTCGACGTAACTTTTCCGCCAAGAATTGAAATTGCCGCTGTTTGTAAAGGATTTGGCTACGACCAAAGGAAGCCGAAGGTATCCGATCAAGAACTATTTGGTGCGTTTAAAGGAGGTGAGGCCCGCCAAGTGAAGGAAAAACAAGGCGTCTCAAATTATAAATCAACATCAACCCATTTAGACAAGGAGATAGGAACATGCCGACATACATCACATTAGTCAACTATACCCAAAAAGGCATCGAGAATATCAAAGAAAGCCCTGCGAGACTGGACAAAGTCAAAAAGGCCATGAAAGCCGCCGGAGGCGAATTCAAGGCGTTTTATCTAACAATGGGCCATTATGACATGGTGGTTATCAGTGAAGCACCCAATGACGCGGTATACGCTACTACCATGCTTGCAATTGGTGCTGCGGGAGCCGTCCGTTCTGAGACCCTTAAGGCATTTACGGAAAATGAATATAGAGAGATCATTGCTTCTTTACCGTAAATTGGTCACATCCTGTGATGATGGATGCTTCAGGAAAATAAGATTGAAAGGAGGCATTTCATGGAAAAGGTTTTACATTGTAAAGATGTGGGATTCGACTGTGATGGCGTTGTACGAGCTAACAGCGCTCAGGAAGTTTTGAAGTTAGCCGCAGAACATGCAAAGTCTGCACATGGTGTTACCGAGCTTACCAATGAAATGGTTGAAAAAGTTAAATCTGTAATTCGCGATGAATAAAAATGCTTAACCCTTAAAAGCCAGGCAAGGTTTTCTTCCTTGCCTGGCCTTTTTTGGTATTATCTGTAGTAGTAATCACTTGACGTCATTGTTTCCGATTTGGTGGTGTCTTATTCTAAGTGAGAATTGAACGAATTGCGGCAATCAGATGGGGAAAAACAAACTAAGAAGAACATCACATGACCAAAGCTAAACTGCTTGAACAAATGGCCATAGATGCAGGAATTACAAAAACTGCAGCCGGTGCCGCCTTGAATTCACTTGTCGGTAATACCAAGTTCAGCCAGTAACGTATTCAGATAGAAACCGACGTTTGCAGAAAAAAAAGGAGGACTGCCATGTTAGACCCACTTGGTAAAGTTGACGTCAGAATGACGATACGTACAGATGGCTACCAGACGACAGGAAGCCGAGATTTAGCTATACACAAAGCAGAGAAGGTAGTCGAAAAGCGGCCACTCGATAATGTTAAGGAATCGGCAACTATTGAATCGAGCGCTGGACAAAAGACAGATGGCTACAATTTAGAGAGTGGCGGTATTTTCTATGAAAAATACGATAAAAATGGCAATGTCATTATTCGGGTGCCCCGAGAAAAAAAGCCTATCGACGATATTGCCTAAAATCTAAGAGCGCTGTTTATAAATTTGGCCCACTCAAGTTGCTCGGTGACTGCCAAAAATAGGAAATAGTGTTATGCAAGAGACCAGCTTTTTAAATGAAAACCAAAGGGCCTTGAAGGACATTAAAAAGTTGGAAATCTTTGACCCATTTCAGGACGAATAATTCCTCAATTTATTTTATCGATGAGCAAAATCAGAAAGTATAAACCAGGTGAAAGCATTTTCCAGCAAGGCAGTTCGGATAAATTGATAAAACAGAATCAATGCCACCTTTTTCCACCAACCGCCCTTCTCCCAACACATCTACTTCAAGTACATGATAAATGAATTAGGGATTACATGTCGGCTAACACCAACGTAACCAATTAATTTCTTGACAAAAACGATATTGTCAATTAGTTTTCTCAAAATTTCTTTTATTTAAATCAATAAAAAAACATTCTTTCCAAGAGCAAACTTGACTTGATCATGGTTATAAATCGTCAAATGATGGATGTTCAGGCAAACGTCAATGTGGTCGGAATTCTTTGTTTCTGTTTATTGCCGATAGAAACCGAAGCCGCGCCGACTTCAGTCCAAAACGAAGAGATCGTATTATTGAAAGATACCAAGAAAAGGGCATAGGAGTTCATCAATAAAAATAAAAAACATCAATTTCATAATCAGCAAAATATAGACTACTTCATACAGGCTGTAGACATTCAATAAAATGCCGATGACGTTGTTACGTTGTATTGGCAAGCTGTAGATAACTGAACACAGACTTTTCACAAGGAACGTTTGCTATGGCGACAACGAAAGTCCTGCTTGTTGATGACGAGTCACGCATCTGTCAAAGTGTTACATATTTACTTAAAGCCAAGAATTATGAAGTCGTTACCGCTGCTTGCGGTCAGGACGCGTTAGATTTAATAGCTGATAACACATTCGACTTAGCCATTTTAGATGTCCACCTCCCCGACATGCTGGGAACCCAACTGATGGGTGATATCAAAACTCAGCACCCTAACACCATTTTTATCATTATCACCGGCGATGCAGATGTCGACTCAGCCGTAGCGGCACTGAAATGCGGTGCTTATGACTACTTAAGAAAACCTTTCGAATTTGAAGAGCTGCTTACCACTATGGAAAATGCCCTCAGTCAGAAGGCGCTGAAACAAGAAAAAGATCAAATAAAAGAACAATTGGTCCTTACCGAAGAAAGGTACCGTTATCTGGTTCAAAACAGCCCGGATATCATCTACACATTGGACGCCAATGGCAAATTCACCTTTTTAAATGACGCCATTGTGCACTTGCTGGGATTCAAGGCCGATGACCTGATCGGAAAATGTTTTACTACGATGGTCTGGGAGGAAGACCAAGAGAAAGCTCGATCGTGTTTTTCAGAACACAAAACGTTAACTCGTATATCTTCCGAAGTTGAATTGCGGCTCAGTTTAAATGGCGACGAAAAAAGAGAAAGTTACGGCGCCAAATACATCACCGCAGAGATCAAATCCATCGGGATTTTAGAGGGGACATCCGCCAATGGTGGCAATCGGTTTATTGGCATTCATGGCGTCATTAGAAATATCAGCGAAAGACTACGACTGCAATCCAAGCTAAGAAAAGCGGAACGGATGGAATCCCTTGGCACGCTTGCCGGTGGAATTGCCCATGACTTCAATAACCTGTTGATGGGCATTCAGGGACGATCGGCATTGATTACAATGGATCTGGAACCGTCGCATCCAATTCAAGAACACCTGCGGGCGATAGATGAACACATCCGCAGTGGTTCACACTTAACAAAGCAGTTGCTGGGTTTTGCACGTGGTGGGCAATATGATGTTTCGCCAACAGACATCAACAAATTGATCCATGAAAGCGCCGAAATGTTTGGCCGTACGAGGAAAGAAATCGTTATCGAGACTAAATTCCATGACGACACCATTGTTACCGAGATCGATCGGGGACAAATCGAGCAGGTATTGCTGAACTTGTATGTCAACGCCTGGCAAGCGATGCCCCACGGGGGACATTTGCGTTTGGAAACCCAGATGATTGTTTTAGACGAAGAAGCACCTCAAAATTATGGTCTGACACTGGGGAATTATGTTCATTTGATGGTTCAGGATACCGGGGTGGGCATGAGTCAATCCACCATCCGACGAATCTTTGACCCATTTTTCACCACCAAACAGAAGGGCCGGGGAACCGGGTTGGGTTTGGCATCAGCATACGGAATCATCAAGAATCATGGCGGAAGAATCAGCGTTGATAGTGTAATTAATCGTGGAACGACATTTCACATCTATTTGCCGGTATCAGAAAAGCCCGTGCCCGATGAAATCACCCCCAACCGAACAATATGCACGGGTTCAGAGACAATCTTATTGGTTGACGATGAAACAATGATCATTGATGTGGGTAGGTCATTACTGGAAAAGTTGGGTTACAGGGTGATTGATGCAAAAAGCGGTGAAGAGGCGTTGGACATTGTTCGTCATAATGGATCAAAGATTGATCTAATTATCCTGGATATGATTATGCCAGGTATGGATGGAGGGAAAACATTCGATCGCATTCATGATCTTTATCCAGAAATTCCAGTGATCCTTTCCAGTGGATATACCCTTTCCGGTCAAGCAGAAGATATAATTGACAAGGGATGTAATGGCTTCATCCAAAAACCGTTCACCCTTTCAGAATTTTCTAATAAAGTACGGCAAATATTGGACGCCCCGTTAGCCGCATTGGTCACTACTGGATATCCTCGAAATACCGATCGTGAAATTCAGGTTTGTAGACCAAATGGATAGTTGCAGAAAAGTGGAACCCAACTGTTGTAACTGTGCCGAAACTTTGTCCGCTGAGGTTAACCCCTGACCTGAAAGTCCCCTCCCTGCATACCTGTTAAATTTGCATCCTCACGACTTCGGTTCCGAATTTTTGATACTCCTACCTGGTGTCTTAATTTATTATAATTTCAGCCCTACCGTCCAGACAATGCAATAAAGCCACGGACTCAAAATTTAATCTCAACCGAATAGGGTTAATGGGGCTACAAAAACTTTGGCTTTTACGGAATTAAAAAGGTCAACCATTTGAGCAGCACCTAAAATATGCTTACGATATCCAATTGCTAAATGCAAATCCTATTTATTGTCTGATACTTATGTGGATGGCAAGCTGTCTGCCGTTAAGTCATGGGCAGATAGCTTTTGTTTTCAAGATCTATCCTGAACTGGATGGTATGGAGGGATTTTCTCAGATAAATAGTAAAAAAAAATCCGGATCTCTATGAAACTCCAGTTGCCAAGAAGTACTCGGATATGGGGTCCATATCCCACGGGATTGACGGCCAGGTGATCTTGGTTGATCGTACCACCTGCTGGACAATCCTCATGAACTTTTTGCCGATGTTATTCGATTTGCGACGATTGAATCGAAAAACATACTCATCAAGATAATTTTGAAGATATTTCGGTTCGAATCGTCCGTGATAGGTTCCTCTGATGAGCCGTTTGATCAGGGTCGTCACCAGATGGACACCGTATAGATTCTCGAAATTGGCGCTTTTGCTCTGGTTCGTTACTTCGCGCCGATGCTGCTCTTCATCAATGAAATCGTAGCCTTTCCATTTATCGGTGGCGATGGTTGCGCCGGGCTCGATATTATCCCAAGCGAAAGTCTCCAATGAATATGCTGAACAGTCCAAGGCAACGTGCAGGCGAATGCGACCCATTCGTTTTTCCACGTTTCATCGTTCCACAGCTACAGCAACGATCGTCTTGCCTTCTGCACCCCGGCCACGCTTGCCGGACCGGGCAGCGCCGATGAAAAACTCATCCACCTCGACGCGTCCGGACAGTTTTTCGCGATTGTCACGGATGGTGCAGCGTCTGAGCTTTTGGAGCCAGGTCCATGCGGTGCCGTAGCTGCCAAAGCCTAACAGTTCCTTCAGGTTCACCGCATTGACACCAGATTTGCGGGTGGTGAACCACCACATGGCTTTGAACCAATACGTGATCGGCTTTTTGGAACTGTCCATGATAGTCCCGGCGGTCAATGAATTCTGGAACTGGCATTGGGTGCAAATGTACAGCTTTCGTGAACTGAACCAGTAATGATCATGACCACATCGCGAACAGACAAAGCCATTTGGCCATTTTTGCTTGAACAGATAATCGTAGCAAGCTTTTGGATTAGAAAACCTTAACTCAAACTCGATTTCAGATTTCGGGAAATCTTCAGTGATCGTAAAGTCTGTCATAAAGGCCTCCTTTGGTAGGTTTATGGGGCCTTTATAACATCGGGTTGTGACAGATACGGTCACACCCGATTAAACTGGAGCTTCATAGAGATCCGGATAACTTTAAATGAAAAGTACGAAGTGCCCGGCAGCCATGACATCAAGCTAATTCGACCAGCTCCGGAGGCAGGCGAAACTTGAAACCCAAAACGAAGAGCTCAAGCGGGCAGAACAGTAACCCTCCCAATACAATTTTCGGATCATGGGAATATCTCATAAACTCCTTACATCGGTATCGATATTGTTTCACACATAATTGATGATGATTGTTGGGAATAACAACCCGCTTGGTGTATGGCTTGTTGCTGTAGGTGAGACGATTAAAAAAGGTTAGAATCTGCACTGGTGTAACCTGATCAACGGGACGATCACCAAATTTCCGGATATACCGTTCGATGGTGGTCAGGTATATTTTTTAGAATGGATCTTGTGGTAATCGATCCAGATTTTGGCTGCTTTGGAAAGTTTCATGGTAGGCCTCCTTGGGTTAAAGGGTTAACGATATGGGCAGCACCCAAGGTAAGCCTATGATATCCAGTTGCTAAATGCAAATTCGGCGAGATCCCTGATACTTAAATTCGATGGCAAGTAACCACACGAATCGATGAGGTCCGTTTTTGGGGGATAGCCATAGCGTACTTTCCTCGTTATTTAGATTTTGGCAACTGGGTCAGAAATCGATGTCCCATAGTTTGACAAGAATTGATGGCCTAAGTTACTCTCAAGCAGACTAATATTGGCGTCGTCCAAAATAATAGTTTTTCAACCAGAGTAGCCAATTGTCAAAAATGTCAATAGCACGAATATCCCCTTGATGGTTTGCGCAACCTAGTGAAACTGAATGAGCGGGTTGTAAAACTATTTCATAAATGTGAATTCCCACAAACAAACACTTCAGCTTATGGATACGATATTAAAAAAAATCGTGGAAGGAACAGCCACTGAAACAGGCGAAGGATTTTTTAGTGCGTTGGTAAAAAATCTGGCTCTGGCCCTGGATGTTCCAGCGGCCTGGGTGACCGAATACATCGACAAATACCGCCAACTCCGGGCGCTGGCCTTCTGGCTGGACGGCAAATTGATGGAGAATGTAGACCTTGCTCTCGAAGGAACCCCTTGCGAGGCGGTGGTGGTTGAAGGACACATCGTGCATGTGGCCTATCAAATCGAAGAGGTCTTCCCTAATGATCCAGATTTGGAGCCGCTGGGCATCAAAAGCTACGTGGGGGTGCCATTTAAGGACAAGGACGGTCATGTCCTCGGCCACTTGGCGGTATTCGATCGTCGACCCATGCCCGAATCCGAAGAAAAATTAGCCATCATTCGAATCTTCGCTGCCCGGGCCGCCTCCGAGCTACGCCGCATCAGGGCCGAAGCGCTGGTGCGCGAAAGAGAAGAAAAACTCTCGCGTCTGCTGAACACTGCGCCGGATGCCATTGTGGAACTGGACAGTGATCTTAACCTCGTATTATTGAATTCAGTGGCTGAAAAAGCCTTCCAAGTAAAAGCAAAAGAAGTATTGGGGCGTCACTTCTCCGACTTTTTGTCTCAGGACTCGTTTCACCACCTGCGCAATCTGACCCAGGAATTGTCCACTGTCAAAAAAGGAGTCGCCCATAGATGGGTTGCGGAAATCCTGACGGCCGTTTGTGTCGACGGATCCACCTTTCCGGCCGAGGCGACGCTTTCGCGTTCAGGAGATCACGGCCGCATCTCCTTTACGCTGATCTTGCGCAACATCAACGACCGGCTGGCCGCAGAGGAAAAAATTCGTTCACTGAGCATCGAGGCCGAACGTTTAAAAGAGGAGATCCGTGTCCTGGGCAATTTTGACGATATTATCGGCACGAGCATCCCGCTCATGAAAGTCTTAAAGGATGTGGATCAGGTGGCCCCGACCGACGCCAGTGTCCTGATTCACGGGGAGACCGGCACGGGAAAGGAGCTGATTGCCAGGGCTATTCACGAAGCCAGTCAAAAACGCGATCGCTCGCTGGTCACGGTTAATTGCGCGGCCATACCGTCAGGCCTCATGGAGAGCGAATTTTTTGGCCATGAAAAAGGTGCCTTTACCGGGGCCACCCAAAAGCGAGCCGGACGATTTTCTCTGGCCGACGGCGGCACCATTTTCATGGACGAAGTCGCAGAGTTGCCGGCGGATCTACAGGCCAAACTGTTGCGGGTCCTTCAGGAGGGCGAGTACGAACCTGTGGGCAGTTCCCGGACACACAAGGTAAATGTACGTGTGATCGCAGCGACTAACCGCGATCTTCAAAAAGCCGTTGATCGGGGGGAATTCAGGGAAGATCTTTACTACCGGCTGAACGTGTTTCCGATCAATCTTCCACCGCTGCGCGAACGCGGAGACGATATCGTCCTTTTAGCCCGTGCATTCGTTGAGAAATTGGCCAGGCAATTGGGCCGCACCATCGCGCCGCTCTCCGGCGAAGATATGCGACGCCTGAAAAACTATGCTTGGCCTGGCAATGTTCGAGAACTGCAAAACGTCATCGAACGGGCTGTTATCACCGCTGAAGGGGGACGGCTCAATTTTGGCCGCGCTCTGCCCGAAACTGCCAGCGATGGCAGCACGGACATGCCTTCGGCACATGAATCCACCAGCGTCGGCAACGCCGACTCACCGCACATCCGCACTGCTGCACAGATGATCGATATGGAACGGGAGAACCTTCGCCGAGCCCTTACCGCCACCGGATGGCAAGTTTCCGGCGAAAAGGGTGCGGCACGCCTTTTAGGCTTGCCGCCGTCCACCCTCAACTCCCGAATGAAGGCCTTGAATTTGAAACAGTTCCGTTCCTGATTTTACCTTTTATCCCTCATTTATTTTTAGCGACATTTCGCCATTTCATGACATCTCGCCAGCCCTTTCTGCGGGATTCCGCCTATTCCCGACAGTACCCCAATCGATCCAATGGTATTTAACGATTTGTAATAATACAGATTAAATGCATTCCTTCCGCCGTGGCATGCTTTCTGCTCAATGACATGGGAAACGGACGAGTCACAGAAACGATCCGAAACCCATTAATCCAGTGGGATGAACAACCGTCCCCGACATAAAAAAAAGGAGCATGACATGAATACAGCCATTCAATTCAACCAGGAAATTACGGCCCGTCAGCAAGAGGCCTTTATGGGAAAAATGCTTGAAGCCCTCAACGGATTTTTCGATATCCATACCATCTACCTGGGAAACCGTCTTGGCCTCTACAAACCCCTGGCCGGCCCCACGGCCTTGACGGCTGACGAACTGGCGGCCCGCATGGGAACCGACGAAAGATATGTGCGTGAGTGGCTGGAAGCCCAGACGGTGTCGGGTATCCTGGAAGTAGAAGACGCGAACGCCCCGGCCCGGAAACGGCGTTTCAGTTTACCCGTTGGACACACGGAGTTATTGACTGAACCGGAGAGCGTTAACTATCTGGCTCCGGTAGCCCGAGCTGCAATGGGCGCAGCCCTGCCACTTGAAGCCATTGTTTCGGCCTTTCGCACCGGTGAGGGCGTGTCCTTCGCCGAATACGGTACCGATTTGCGCCAGGGGCTGGGAGCGCTTAACCGCCCGCTGTTCATGAAGCAGCTCGGTGATGAATACCTGCCGTCCATTCCCGATATCCACCGTCGGTTATCAGCCGATCCGCCGGCGCGAGTGGCCGATGTCGGCTGCGGCACGGGCTGGTCTTCCATCGGCATGGCCAAATCTTATCCCAAGATCCACGTGGACGGCTTCGATCTCGATCCAGCGTCCGTGGAGGAGGCCCAGATCACGCCCAGAAGGCGGTCTCTCGGACCGGGTACGGTTTGATTTGAGGGACGCGGGAGATCCATCGCTTTCCGGGCGATACGATTTGGTCACGGCATTCGAGGCCATCCACGACATGGCCGATCCGGTCAATTCGCTACGGAACATGTTGAGGCTGGCTGGTCCGACAGGTAGCGTCATCGTCATGGATGAACGCACGGCGGAGCGGTTCACACCAGAGGGCAACGAGATCGAACGCATTTTGTACGGTTTCAGCATTCTGAGTTGCCTGCCCGCAGGCCGGTCCGAATCCCCATCGGCAGGAACCGGCACCGTTATGCGGCCCGACACCTTGCGCGAATACGCCCGTGAAGCGGGTTTTCATGAGGTGGAAATTTTGCCCATCGATAATTTCTTCTTCCGGTTTTACCGGCTGAAGACCAATGGCAATGTTAGAAAATTATAACTGAAAATCATGGCCTTCGGGCCGTTTAAGGAGACGAATGATGGATGTGAATAATGAAACGAACTCATCGAAACATATCGAAAGAGCGACTTTGGCGACCGGATTTTCCTGTCTTTGGAACACCGTGCCCTGCGTCCTGAATTTTCAGCCATCGATATGGCCGACGCTAAGCGAAACCGTAATTTGGCGGCTGAAAAGGATAGGTTAGGCTCTTCAAAATATAGGTGGTGGTATCCAATGAAAGATGGTTTTCCGGGAGTTTTTTTCAAAGTGCAGGCCGGCATCAGATTACACCAAATAAATATATCATATGATATCGAGGAGATATCCATGAGAACACTAAATAACATTAAGAACGATGAAACAAACCCGTCAAACCGCGAGCACAAAATACTGATTCTCGGTGCAGGTCTTAACGGATTGGCCGCAGCTTACGAACTAAAGAAAATCGGGGCAAAACCGGTAATTTTGGATGGAACCAATAAAATGGCGGCGACGTGGCGAGACCGGCACAATCAGCTGAGGCTCAACACGCATCGACTGATCTCACATCTTCCCGGAATGCAGATTCCAAGACGCTTTGGTCCCTTCCCATCCCGGGACGATATGGTGAGGTATCTGGAAGATTACGAGCAGTTCTTGGATGTACCCATTTTTCGCAATGTGCACGTCAAACGCATCGATCCGGTAAGGCAGGGTTGGCGACTGACGGCATCGGATGGAATTTGGCAAACGCGACATGTTATCATCGCCACTGGACACGAACGAGTGCCCGTCGTCCCGGAATGGCCGGGACGCTACGAATTTACCGGCGAACTGGTGCATACGGCCCATTTCGGTCGGGTAAATCATTATGAGGATAAGCGTGTGCTTGTGGTAGGTGCCGGTAATTCGGGAACCGATGTACTCAATCATCTAGTACGGATAAGAACAAATGCACTGTGGGTCTCGGTCCGGAACGGCCCGACGGTCCTGCCGACCAAGGCTTGGGCATGCCGCTCCAGCTTCTGTCGCCGCTGATGGACCCATTGCCGGCCCGGGTGGTTGATATTCTGATGGCCGCTACCGAGGCGACTCTTCCTGGGGGATTTACGCAAATATGGCCTGCCAAAACACCCGAATGGTGTGGCAACCCGGCTGATTCAGGAAGGGGTCGCCCCTGCTTTTGATGACGGCTTTGCCGCTGCGCTCAGGGCCGGACGGGTGACGGTGCTGCCGTCAGTGGAAAAAATGGACGGTGATGCGGTCTATTTTACCGACGGCTCAGCCATCAGGCCGGATGCAGTAATATGCGCCACCGGTTATCGACCAGGATTGGAGGGGCTGGTGGGGCATCTCGGGGTCCTGGATGAGACCGGCCATCCGACTCATCCGGGTCCTATACCCCATCCATACTACGAAGGATTGTGGTTTATGGGCATGACACCTCGGTTGCCGGGAGTTTTTTATGCGGCAAGGGGCGAAGCCAAGCATCTCGCCCGGAAAGTCCAGCGGCTCCTCGATCCACGAAAGGTGACAATCACACAACAGGCAGTTTCTCGGGCGATATGATTTGATCGGGTATCGCGGCCAGGTCTTCCTTGATGCTAAACGCCAGCGCAACCTGACTTGTCGCCAAACCTGAAGCCTACCACGTTAGGCGCAAACACAACCAACAGAGGAGACGAAAAGAATGGAACCTACACAGAATAATAACTTTATGCAGCGATTTTCTGTAACTCGACGAAAGCTGCTGGGAAGCATGTTGGTAGGTGCAGGTACCT